>NZ_JBLXHQ010000001.1:0-301761 GCF_048259445.1 Marinobacter sp.
TTCCAGGTTGCCGATTACGGCCTGGTGGCGGATCTGTTTGAAGCAGTACCGCAATTTGAAGAAGAGCTGAAGAAAGTGTGTTGAAGAGTAAGTTGAAGATTGTGTCGTAAGTTGTTCTGGTTTTTTTTGCGTTGTTGTACCCACTTCACCCCCTCTTTTGGGGGTTTTTTTGCGGCTTGTGCGCTTTACTTACGGCATAGCACCGTTACCCGACAACCAAAACAGGTTGATACAATCATGCGCAATACAGAGCAGGCAGACACCTTTGAACAATGGCTCTCTGAGCTCAGGACCCTCGCAGCGAATGATGGCTGCTCATGGATCATTTCCTCAGACCCGGACTATCACCGAAAGGCTTTTGAGCAGCAGTTGAGCCCGGTTGAGGAGTTCGAACGCCTACAGAAAATCAGCGCAGAGAGCGGTTGTGGCTGTGGCACCTGACACGCCCATCCTCACTTCTCAGGTGCTCCGAAAAGCCGATCCGTAAATTTCACATACCATGCTGCCGCCTGCACCTGAACAACGTAAGCCAGAGCAATCAGCAGGGCTGCATCAGCACCCTCCGTGCCAAAGACCCCCATGGCAATAGCCAGGGCTATCGACAGATTCCGCATTACCGTGCCATACACCAACGCGATCGCATCGCCCCGAGGAAACAGCGCCTTGCCAACGAGCGTGCTGATGACAAAATTCAGTGCATAAATCAGCACCAAGGGCACCAGATAGGCAAGCAGTGACTCAGGATTGTTCAGAATATCCTGCGATTTCAGCGCCATGGAAACAAACACCACTCCCAGAACACCAAGGGTCGAAAACGGTGGGAACTTGGGCTTTATATTCTTCTGAAAGCTCTCCTGACCATGCTTCGATATAAGCGCCCGCTGAGTCAGATAACCCAGCGCCAAAGGCAGAAAAACGATAAGCGCGATCTGCATGAATACCTGGGAAACCGGAATCTCGATCACCGCACCCAGCAGCCCTTTGAGATAAAGCGGCGCAAGCAGCGAACCTGCAATCAAACCGACTACCGTCATCCGCACCGCTGCTGGCACGTTGCCTTTTGCAAAGCCGGTCCAGGAAATGGTCATGCCGGAAGTTGGAAGCAGCGACGTTAGTAGTAGCGCCAATCTTGCAAACGGCTCATCCGGGAAAAAGAGCAGGCCAGCGCCATACCCGATCGCAGGTATCAGAATAAAGTTGAGTAACTGGGTTACCCACATCAATTTGCCGCCCCCGGGCTGCAACAATTGGCGCAGGTTCATGGTGACCATCATGGGGTAAACCATCAGGAAGGTCAGCGGAAGTATTGCCCAGCGCAACGGGCCGGGCTCGGCCACCTGCCCGGCAACGAAACCGGCAATCATGGCCAGAGGGATACTCCACACCAGATTTTTCTGCATCCAGAACAGTAATGGCCACATAAACCTTTCCCTCAGCCAGAAAGTTAACGATTACGAAGCGCGAGTGCCCATTCACGCATGGCATCGTTTGCCGGTTTTTGCGGCGCATCCATAAAACTTACAACAAAATGGTCACCCATATCCGCAATGCCAATTGAACGAGGCCTTACCGCTAACACCTGGGGATTCGGGAGCATATGCCCGAAACAGAACACCACGTTAATGGCTGCCTGGATGTCGGGAGAAACCTCACCTTTAATCTCGCGGGAGTGGGCCAGGTGATCAAACGTTGCGATATAGGACACCCTCGGAGTCTCTTCAATGCAACGTTCAAAGTAGTCCGCTATCTGCTCGGCAGAACCAAACTGTGTCTCTGTCTTCTTGATATCAAAGACGGTGATCGGATACTTTTCCTGAAAATGCAGTTGCTTCATGTCTGCCTCGCGATATGTGAGATTAAGCATGGATAGCACGAGACTACGCCTGAGATTCACAAGGCACAGTGACAAAGTCACCAAGCACGTCAGCTCCCGGGGGCGTGGGTCAACTTTAAAGGCATATACAGGGGCGGCCGCAGACGATGCGTGTGAACTACTGAACAGGGAACAAATACTGACTATTGCGTGCCATCCCCCCTGACACCCAGCCGGTCCAGATAGACATGCAGCTCGGCTTCACTCATATCCACATACTCCAACACCCGGCCATAGAGCATAACGGTAGGCACATTCCGCCCGTTCCGCTCCTTTTGTGTCTCATGTATCAGGTACAGAATAAGCCGCTCGGTGCGCGTCAGGCCGTCACGCACATCCGGAATAACGTCCAGGACGCTTTGCCATTCTTCAGGGCTCATAATCGTCCCTCTGTAACATATTGTAATGATAGAACCTTTACATTGGTTAAGTTAACCTGATCCAACATTCGCCATTCCCTCATTGAGGCCAGCCCAGTATATGGCAAAAATCCGCGGCTCCGTGGCTCGAATCACAAAACTGCATTGGGTTGTCGTTGGTCTTTCCGTATTGCTGACTGTTATAGCCTGGCAGATTTCTGCACAGATAGCCGGCGCCCGGGCTGAAGATCAGTTTGATCAGCGCGTTGAGCAACTTAATGCACTGCTGCTGGACCGGATGCAGAAGTACGAGTTTGCTTTGCTTTCCGGGGTCGGCACCATCCGGGTCAACGACGGCGACACCTCACTCACTCAATGGAAACGTTTTGCAGACGTTCTTGCGATACAGGATAGATTGCCCGGCATTGTTGGCATCGGTGTTATCAAACGGGTTCCAGAGAGCCAACTAGCGTCATATCTTGCTGAGCAACGGGAAGAGCGGCCAGACTTTCGTGTTCACCCGCCTCATGAAGGATCGGATTTCTGGCCTATCACCTACCTTGAGCCACTGGCCGGAAACGAAGCCGCCATCGGCCTCGACATGGCTCACGAGTCAAACCGCTACACAGCAGCGCTGAAGGCCATGCGCACGGGCCAGACCCAGATTACGGGCCCCATTGCACTGGTGCAGGACGACGAGCAAAAGCCCGGTTTCCTGTTTTACCATCCGTTCTATCGCACTTCGGAAGTCACGCAACAAGAAAACAGAGAAGCCGATTTCCTTGGTCTTGTGTACGCTCCTTTTATAGTTTCCCGGCTAATGGAAGGTACCCTCGCAAACACCAACAGACTGCTGCATTTCCGTATCCGTGATGGTGAGCACCCGCTATACAGCGAATTCAACGAGACTACGGAGAACAACTACGACACTTCGCCCATGTTCCAGACCTCCTACTCGTTGAGTATATATGGCCGGGAATGGACATTTGATGTGCAGTCAACGCGGCTTTTCAAGCAGTACAATGTGAGCAGACAGCCCGCAGCCATTCTCGTAAGCGGCCTGATTATCAACGGGCTGATACTGGCCGCGTTCATGCTGCTGTCCAACGCAAAACGACGGGTCGAACAGGAAGTCATAGAGAAAACTGCTGAACTCAACATGCAAAAACAGGCTGCCGAATCAGCCGTTAAGGTAAAAACGGCATTTCTCGCAAATATGAGCCACGAAATCCGCACGCCCATGAACGCCATTCTCGGCATGCTGGTTCTATTAAAGGAAGCACCACTCAACGACTACTCACGGCGCCTGGTGAGCAAGGCTTTTTCTGCATCAGAAGTGTTGCTACAACTGCTGAACGACATTCTGGACCTGTCGAGAATCGAAGCAGACCATATAGAGCTTGATTATCAACCATTTGAAATAGAGGCTCTTATTGAGCGCAGTGTTGAGCTGTTTGCCATCGTTGCTGAAGAGAAAGGGCTGAAGCTGCGCGTCAACGTTGCACCCTCAACACCCAGACACGTTACCGGCGACCTTCTGAGAATTTCCCAGATATGCAGCAACCTCGTCGGCAATGCTATCAAGTTTACCCACGACGGCAGCGTTACCGTCAGCCTCAGCTTCGAAGAAGATGGAGACGCGCACGGAATCCTGAAAATTACGGTAAAGGATACCGGCATCGGGATCCGGGAAGAGGACCAGCAACGGGTCTTTGAAAACTTCCGCCAGGCTGACGAATCCACAAGCCGCGTTTTTGGCGGGTCAGGTCTTGGTCTCGCAATCAGCAGTCATCTTGCAAAATTGATGAACGGGGCGCTCACACTTGAAAGTGCTGAAGGCCAGGGTTCAAAATTCACGTTGTTGATTCCTGTGGATTTGGCGGAGAACGAACAAAATATTGGCCCCCGCCATGTCTCCAGCCCCATCAAGGTCTATCACCATGGCCTGAATCATAACCTCTCTCTGCTGGAAACCTATCGCGAGCACTGGTCACTGGAAATAATACCGGCCGCTACTCTTCAAGACGTCAAATCCGTCTTGGCAGAAACGCCGGTTAAAGGAAGCAACAAACCTTCGCTGGCAATCATCGATATGGAAAATATCGAAGCGGGTGTGGTCAAAAATTTTGTACAGGAATTAATGGCAGCACCCGAGGTATACCTTCTGGAGAGGCTGCTGATCATTGTTCCTGCGGGTTTCAAGCGCGACTGGATGATCGAATTTCAGAACGCCGGTGGGCGCCTGGCATTCGAGCCCTTGACACCTTCCAAGCTTTTTGAGCACCTGGCGCCACAGCAACTGGAGGAGCACACGGTTGTATCCGCTCCCCGCCCGGTATTTCAAAACCTTAAAGCTTTAATTGTTGATGACGTGCACCTGAATTGCGAAATCGTTGCAAGCTATCTAAGATCATTTGGGGTGGACTCAACGTCCGTCCAAAGTGGAGCTCAGGCAATGCAGCAGCTTGAAACCGGGTCATTTGATCTTGTTCTTATGGATCTGCATCTGGACGGTGAGACCGGGCAAGATATTGTCACGCAGATTCGTAGCCTGGAGAACATCCAGCAGCCGATCATAGCTGCACTTTCGGCATCGATATCCGAGCATGACCGCAGCAGCTCATATGCCGCAGGTATGGATGATTATCTCACCAAGCCCGTTCTTCCCGGAGATATCCAGAGGCTGCTGCAAGCTTTTTTCAAAGCCCATGCGATGGCGAAGCCCTTACCCGGCTCTGGCGATGATGCCAACCGGCCAGAGTATACCCGCAACCCCGAACTACCGGGTTTCATTTCTCCCTCCCTGTACCAGGAGATGTTCGGAGCCGACCCCGACCTTTTTAAACGATGTGTGCGCAGTTTTCTGGCCAGTTCCCGGCAAATGATGACTGATGTTGAAAACTGCCTGCAGCTTGAAGATCAGAAATCAACGAAAGCCATTGCCCATAAAATCCGGGGTGCTGCCGCCAACATTGCCGACAAGGAGTTGATGCAACTTGCGGAAGAGGTTGAATCGGCCACGGACTCAGAGCCGGCTGTGCGCGGCCTGGAAAGGCTTCTGACAATGCTGACAGAGCATATCCAGAAGCTCTTGGCAACAGCCGGTGCTGCAACCCACCCGACACTGGCCGATAATATTCAAAGAGAGCCGATCGATCGCATTATTGCTCGAATGATGCAACGGCTGGGCGCCAACCGCATCGCGCGCGACAGTGACGTCGCACAGGTACTGGAGTTTTTGCACGCGACCAATGAAACAGCTCTTGCGTCACAACTGTGCCAGGCAATTGAGACTTACAAATTCGAACAGGCAGTCGATCTGCTGATGAAGATCGACCCTGACAGCCCGGGAAGGCAGCCAGATGGACATAAATAGCGCACCGACTGTACTGATTGTTGAAGATGACCCCGTAGGTATCGCCAGCCTGGACGGTATTCTGGGGGATGCTTGTGAATTGGTCATCAGCCAGAGTCTAGCCGAGGCCCGGCGGCTTTTATCTTCAGAGGTGGACCTCATACTGCTTGATCTGTACCTCCCCGATGGTTCCGGGCTTGATTTTCTGTGCGAATTGAAATCTGCAGAAGCGTATGGATCGGTTCCTGTCATCTGTATTTCAGCATCAGACCAGACCGGGGATATTGAGAAAGCTTTCCAGCATGGCGCAACAGACTATGTTCTCAAGCCATTCAACAAAACCATACTGAGCGCCAAGGTATCAACCTTCATTGATCTGAAGCGAAAGACCGACCTGCTGGCAGCTGCCGCATTGACTGACCCCCTCACCGGCATTGGCAATCGCCGCCTCTTTGACCAGCAACTTGACCTGGAGTGGAGACGCGCCAGGCGCCAGAACAGCCCGATTGGCCTGGTACTTATCGACCTTGATAATTTCAAGCAGATTAACGACCAGTACGGTCATGCCCAGGGCGACCTGTGCCTCCAGAATCTCGCGAAAGCCATGAGTTCAAGCTTTGCCAGAGCCGGAGAAATCGTGGCGCGCCTGGGCGGGGACGAATTTACAGCGATTATCCCGGGTGCCGACCTGCATAGCACGGTAGCCGCAGCCAATCATCTGGCTCAAGCCATGAAAACCCAGTGCCAGGGCTGCGAGCGTTACAAAAAGAACTGCCCCGCTTTCACCATTTCTGTGGGCTGTTCGGCAGATCAACCTTCATCGTCATCCGGCGCGGCTGAACTGATTAAAACGGCAGACAAACACCTTTACGAGGCCAAGGAAGACGGAGGGCGCGATTGTGTCAGACCCTTACTTTGACTTATCCAGACTGGACGAACCGGTTGCTTTCAGGCCGGGTTACAACCCGAAAATTCTGGTTGTTGACGATGAGCCCACCAACATCCGGGTTCTGACCGGTGCGCTCGGTCAGGACTATGACCTGATTATCGCAACAAGTGCCGCCGAGGCCATGGATATTCTCGAGCAGGACAACAAGCCCCACCTCATCCTGCTGGATATAATGATGCCAGAGGTGGACGGCCTTGAGATGTGCAGAAATCTGAAAGCCCGGCGTGATCTGCAACGTATACCGGTTATTTTTATCACTGCCCTGAGCGACTCGAAATCAGAAGAGAAGGGATTTGAAGCCGGTGCCGTAGACTATATTCACAAGCCGATCCGCTTGTCTGCAGTCCGGGCCCGGGTGCGCACCCACATCTCTCTTAGTGGCATGCTTGATCACATCACGGCTCTCAATCAGGAGCTCAAACGACAACTTGAGCAACTCGACAACTTCAGTCAGTCCGACAGCAATCTGTTCGAGAGAGTCTTCATGGCGACCTCGGAAGGCATCATCCTTCTGGATGTCAGCGAAAAAATAATAGCGGTCAACAGAGCATTTTCCCGCATTACAGGCTACTCCGAAAAAGAAGTGCTCAACAACAGTTATGTAAAGCTGTGCAGAGACATTCACACTCAGCTGAACCTGGATAGCATCCGTGCCCACCTGATTGAGCATGACCATTGGTCAGGAGAGTTTCACAGTCGCAGAAAAACCGGCGAGCTCTATCCTGAGCTCCGTACCATCAGCACCATTCGTTCAGAAAACAATGAAATCACGCACTACGTTATTGTTTTCAATGATATATCCAGTGTAAAAGAGACAGAGCAACGTTTAGAAGAACTCAAATGGCGCGATCCGGTTACGGGCCTGTCGAACCGCGCACTGTTCCTGAATGAGCTGAGTACCGTTCTGAAATTCTGCAGTCACGGAAATGTATCTACCGCCGTTCTTGTTGTTGATATCAACAATTTCAGCTACATCAATGAAACCTACGGTTTCAAGTGTGGTGATCAGGTAATAAGGGAATTCGCCAGGCGCCTGCGCAGGGCTGTTTTCTCTGACGACTCGATAGCCAGACTCTCCGGTGACGAGTTTGGCATTGTTCTGGCTCCTAACCGGTGGACGATTGATGACGCATACCGGGTCATTCTCGCGCTGTATGACCGCATCCAGAGCAGCCTGACCGAGCCTATCCAGTATGAAGGCAGTCCCGACCTGCATCTTCAGGTAACCGTAGGCGCGGCCCTATACCCCACGGAAAGCTCCGACTCTCCGTCTTCTGCTCTTCAACACGCAGAAACCGCTCACCGCAGTGCCAAGGCAGCTAACCGGCCAATCGCAATCTTTGAGGATTCGATGAGCGATAAAATTCGCCAGCAGCTACAGATTGAATCGGAGCTCAACAAGGCTCTTGAACAGGATCAGCTGGTGCTCTACGCACAGCCACAGCTCTCACCAGACCGCGTTCTCTGCGGGCTGGAAATTCTGATCCGATGGAATCACCCAGAGCGCGGCCTTCTGGGCCCGGGTGAGTTCATACCGCATGCAGAGCGTTCCCGGCAAATTGTCAAAATTGAACGCTGGGTGCTGCGTAAAACGCTGGAGAAGATGCGTGAGTTGCACAGCACAAACCCGACACTCAGATGCGCCGTGAACATCTCCGCGAAGCACTTTGCAGAAGACGACTTTGTGGCGGCGGTGAAAGACGCGGTCACCCATGCCGGATTCCCGGCAGAACTACTGACGCTTGAGCTGACAGAAAGCGTCTCCGCTGACAACCTGGACACCGTCGTGGAAAAAATGCAGGCCATCCGCAACCTTGGCTGCGTTTTCTCACTGGATGATTTTGGAACGGGCTATTCTTCTTTGTCACGATTGCAGCGTTTGCCCATATCGGAGGTAAAGATAGACCGGAGCTTTGTGCTGTCAGCGCCAGATGAGCCTATGAATGCCAATATCGTCGAGATGGTTGTGCGCATTGGCGACACCATGGGGGCTCGCGTAGTTGCTGAGGGAGTGGAAACCCGTGCCCATGCAGACTTTCTGGCCGCACGACACCCTCACGTGTACCTGCAAGGTTACTTTTTCGGGGTTCCACAACCTATCGAGGTTTTTCTGGAGCCGCCGGACAGTCATATCCCGCCAGAATAGAGAAAGGGTATCAGAAGGATTTGGCACAACCCTGCGCCGGTTTCGTCCGGCACAGGGTCTCCATGATTCTGAGCGACTACCGATCCTTCAGATCATGTTCGCCAATCTGCAACCTGGGCCGATCCGCATCCACTTCGATCAGTGGCGAGCACTCTCTCATGTTTTCCAGACACCTGCGTGTCAGTCTCTGGTATTCCTGAGTGCCGCGCTGTTTCCAGCTGACTTCTTTATCGCTTAACTGACGCAGCACCTTGGCCGGCGAGCCCACGATCAATGATGCCGGCTCACAACTGAAACCGCTTTTCACAAACGCGGCAGCCCCCACAATAGACCGCGCGGCAATGACAGCTTCATCCATTACGACCGCGTTCATCCCCACCATGGCATCTTCTTCTATAACGCAGCCATGCAGAACCGCACCATGCCCGATGTGACCATTGCGCTGGATAATCGCATCACGCCCGGGGAAAGCATGAACCACACAAGTGTCCTGCAGGTTTGCACCCTGCTCCATCACAATGCGGCCGAAATCACCACGCAAGGACGCGCAGGGCCCAACGTAACAATCCGGTCCCACATGCACATCGCCGATAAGTACCGCCGTGGGATGCACGTATGCCGAAGGGTGCACAACGGGTGTCACGCCATCAATCCGGTAACAAGGCATAAAAAGCTCCTCAGAACGTGTTTGTTTTTTTGTATTTTAAGCTACTTTTTCTGTATCGGAACAGATAATACACGGCTCACAAGCCAAAGAGGCCCGACACTGCCGCTTTGCACTCTACCTAAGACTAAAGGCTAATAAATAAAATAACGATTAAAATCAGAAATATACAAGAGCAATAAACGAGCCCCGGATAACGTGATACAAAAATTTGGTTTCAGATTCTTGACCGGTATCAATTCAAACCTATACTCTTTCCTGATATCGAACAAGGCGGAATACCGCCACACGGAAGTCGACTTGAATATCATCAGGCCTTATCGGCAAACCAAAAAACAACGTAATGCCGTAACCGACGTACCACAGACACTACGCCTGGAAGGATCGTATCGAGGCGGTTTTTTGTCTGATTAAAAACACCTGCCCGAAGCGACCAGGCCGGGTTTCACTGCTATAACAAGGATTCTTCCATGACAGAGCAGAGTGTGCTTCTAGACATTGATCAGGGGATTGCGAAAGTAACCCTGAACCGCCCCAAAAGCCTGAACAGCTTTAACGTTGAAATGCATGAGCAGATGCGCGCTGCGCTGAAAGCCATCCGCAACGATCACAGTGTGCGGGTCATGCTTCTTACCGGCAATGGCCGTGGTTTCTGTGCCGGCCAGGATCTCTCGGATCGCAATGTAAACCCCGGCGCAGAGGCTCCGGACCTGGGATACTCCATCGAGACTTATTACAACCCGCTGTTGCAGACCATTCGGGATCTGCCCATGCCAGTGATCTGCGCCGTTAATGGTGTTGCTGCCGGAGCGGGCGCAAACATTGCCCTGGCCTGTGATATTACGCTTGCGGCGCGTTCTGCAAACTTTGTTCAGGCTTTTTGCAAAATTGGTCTTATTCCTGACTCAGGCGGCACCTGGACCCTGCCGCGTGCAGTGGGAATGGCCCGAGCAAAAGGCCTGGCCTTATTGGGTGACAAGCTGAGCGCCGAGAAGGCGGAACAGTGGGGCATGATCTGGCAGTGCGTAGACGATGACGCCCTGCAGGATGAAGCCATGAAGCTGGCCCGGCATTTCGCGACCCAGCCCACCAAAGGCCTGGCGATGATCAAACGCGCCCTGCACGCAAGCGCCGACAACAGCTTTGAGGAGCAGGTGCTGGTAGAGCGGGATCTTCAGCGTCTGGCTGGCCGCACCGACGATTACCGCGAAGGTGTTGCCGCCTTCATGGAAAAACGCGCACCCGAATTCAAGGGAAAGTAAGCCATGCAGCCACTTGCCACTAACGTCCCCGTTGCCGTCATCGGCGCCGGAGCCATGGGTTCCGGCATTGCTCAGGTTGCCGCCCAGGCAGGCCACGAGGTTTTTCTGCTCGACCAGCGCGAGGGTGCCGCTGAGGCGGGCCGCCAGGGCATCGCCAAACAGCTGCAACGCCGGGTCGATAAAGGAAAGATGGAGCAGACTGCGCTGGATGCCCTTCTTGAGCGCATCAAGCCAATCAGTGAACTCAGCGAACTCGCTGAGGCCGGTCTGGTCATCGAAGCCATCGTTGAAGATCTTGAAATCAAGCGCGGCCTGCTGGCCAGCCTTGAGGACGTTTGCAGTGACGGCACCATTCTGGCCACCAATACTTCGTCAATATCCGTGACGGCTCTCGGTGCCAAAATGAAGCTCCCCGAGCGCCTGGTCGGTATGCACTTTTTTAACCCGGCACCGTTGATGGCCCTGGTAGAAGTCATCAAAGGCCTGGCCACCAGTAACGAGATTGCACAGCGCGTTTACGCAACAGCAGCGCAATGGGGCAAAAAGCCTGTAACAGCAACCTCTACGCCAGGATTCATTGTTAACCGGGTGGCACGGCCGTTTTATGCTGAGAGCCTGCGCCTTCTGCAGGAGCAGGCAGCGGACAGCGCAACACTGGACGCCATTGTGCGTGAAGCCGGGGGCTTTCGTATGGGGCCCTTCGAACTGACCGACCTCATTGGCCACGATGTAAACTACGCGGTGACCTCCTCGGTTTTCAACTCCTACTATCAGGACACCCGCTTTCTGCCCTCTCTGGTCCAGAAGGAGCTGGTTGAAGCCGGCCGGCTGGGCCGCAAGAGCGGCCAGGGCTTTTACAGCTATGCCGAAGGCTCACAAAAACCCGAGCCGGTAACAGCCGCTTCTGCCAGCTGCGACGCAGATACTCTGATCGTGGAAGGTAACCCGGGACCATTGGCGGCACTGGTCACGCGCCTGAGCGAAAACGGCATTAGAATCATCGAGCGGGACGGCCCGGGACGTCTGTATTTCGGCGACGCCGTATTGGCATTGACCGATGGCCGCATGGCAACTGAGCGCGCCTCTGCGGAAGCCTGCAACAACCTGGTTCTGCTGGATCTGGCGTTTGACTATACCAAAGCCGGTCGCCTAGCTATCGCCACGGCCGATCAGGCACCCTCAACGGCCACAAACGACGCCTGTGCCCTTCTGCAAAAAGCGGGCATTGCCGTAAGCCTGATCGCAGACCGACCGGGCCTGGTGGTTATGCGCACCGTCGCAACTCTGGCCAATGAAGCCGCCGATGCGGCTCTGCACGGCGTAGCATCGGTCAGCGATATCGATCTTGCCATGAAAGCCGGCCTGAATTATCCGGAAGGCCCGCTGCGCTGGAGCGATAACCTCGGCTTCAGCATGCTGCATACCGTGCTTACGCATCTTCAGCAAAGCTACGGTGAAGACCGCTATCGACCCGCATTACTGCTGCGGAAAAACCGGTTTGCCGAAAAGGGATTCTACTCATGAGCACCGAACATCACGCACCCGATGCACAAAAGCTGGCCCAGGACTGCGCCGAATCCATGTTCGATCGGGATCAGGCCAGCCGTAATCTGGGGATGAAAATTACCCACGTGTCTCCCGGCAAAGCCACGCTGACCATGCCGGTCACCGCCATCATGATTCAGGGCCACGGCGCCTGCCATGGCGGTTACCTGTTCACCCTTGCCGACTCGGCGTTTGCCTTTGCCTGCAACAGCTACAACAAAGCGACCGTTGCATCAGGCTGCTCCATCGATTACATGCTCGGCGCCCGTGAAGGCGACGTGCTTACCGCCAATGCTGTTGAGCAGTCACGCGGTAACCGCACCGGCGTATACGACATAACCATCACTAACCAGAACGGCCACGTTATTGCCCTGTTTCGCGGCAAGTCCTATCAGGTACGCGGCGAAGTCATCCAGTCGGAGAACGATCAATGAGCAACGAAAAACGCCTGCAAGATGCCTACATAGTTGATGCGGTACGCACACCCATTGGCCGCTACGGCGGTTCTCTGGCAAACGTGCGCGCCGATGACCTGGGCGCCATTCCCATGAAGGCACTGCAGGAGCGCCACAGCAAACTGGACTGGTCGGCCATTGATGATGTGCTTTACGGTTGCGCCAACCAGGCCGGCGAAGACAACCGCGACGTAGCTCGTATGTCGTTGCTGCTAGCAGGTTTGCCGATCGATGTGCCGGGCGCGACCATCAACCGCCTGTGTGGTTCCGGCATGGATGCCATCGGCAGCGCAGCGCGTGCATTGCGCACCGGCGAAGCTGGCCTGATGCTGGCAGGCGGCGTGGAATCCATGTCCCGCGCACCTTTCGTGATGGGCAAAGCCGATTCCGCCTTTAGCCGCAAAGCAGAAATGTTCGATACCACCATCGGCTGGCGCTTCGTAAACCCGTTGCTGAAGAAGCAGTACGGCATTGACTCCATGCCAGAAACCGCAGAGAACGTTGCCGCGGACTACAACATTTCCCGTGAAGATCAGGATGCCTTCGCCCTGCGCAGCCAGCAGCGTACCGCTGCAGCCCAGAAAGCCGGCCGTTTTGACAGTGAAATCGTGCCGGTGAGCGTGCCTCGCCGTAAGCAGGATCCGCTCATTATTGATACCGACGAGCACCCCCGGGAAACCAGCCTCGACAAGCTTGCAAGCCTGGGAACACCCTTCCGTGAGAATGGCAGCGTCACTGCTGGCAACGCCTCCGGCGTAAACGACGGCGCCTGCGCCCTGCTGCTGGCAAGCGGTGAAGCCCTGAAACTGCACAACCTCAAGCCCCGTGCCCGGGTTGTTGCCATGGCCACTGCCGGCGTTGAGCCACGCATTATGGGCATGGGCCCGGCGCCTGCCACCCGCAAGGTGCTGAAGACCGCAGGCCTGGAACTGGCCGATATGGACGTGATTGAGCTGAATGAAGCCTTCGCCGCCCAGGCACTGGCCGTACTGCGCGATCTGGGTTTGCCGGACGATGCCGAACACGTAAACCCGAACGGTGGCGCCATTGCTCTGGGCCACCCTCTGGGCATGAGTGGGGCACGCCTTGTCACCACCGCGCTGAACGAGCTGGAGCGCCGTCACCAGAATGGCCAGAGCGCCCGTTATGCCCTGTGCACCATGTGCATCGGTGTCGGCCAGGGCATTGCGCTGATTATCGAGCGCGTCGACAGCGCAGAATAATTGAATAGTGATTGAAGAGTAATTGAAGCGGCCCGCACAAACCGGGCCGGTTACACGAACAGAAACTTGCCCGGCCGCAAACCGGGGCGACAAGAACAAGACAGGAAGCAACCATGAATCTACCCATGCATAAACTTGGAAAACTGGACCGAATGGAAACGGCCAGCGTGGACGAACTGCGCCACGAGCAGTTGCAACGTCTTCGCTGGAGCGTTTGGCATGCCTATACCAACGTTCCGCACTATCGCAATGCGTTTGACGCCATTGGCCTGAAGCCGATGGACATCAACAGCCTGGAAGACATCGCCAAAATTCCGTTTACCGGCAAAGACGACCTGCGGGAAAACTACCCGTTCAAGATGTTTGCAGTACCCATGAAAAAGGTTGTCCGGGTACACGCATCCAGCGGCACCACTGGCAAACCCACTGTTGTGGGCTACACCCAGAGCGATATTGAAACCTGGGCCGACATAGTGGCACGTTCCATTCGCGCCGGTGGCGGCAGCGCCGGCGACAAGATTCATGTTGCCTACGGCTACGGCCTGTTCACTGGTGGCCTGGGCGCCCACTATGGTGCCGAGCGTCTGGGCTGCACGGTTATTCCCATGTCGGGCGGCCAGACCGAGAAACAGGTTCAGCTGATCAAGGATTTCGAGCCCGACATCATCATGGTCACGCCCTCCTACATGCTGAACATTGCGGATGAAATTGACCGTCAGGGCATTGATCCCAAGAAGCTGCCGCTGCGCCTTGGCATTTTTGGCGCTGAGCCCTGGACCAACGAAATGCGCACAGAGCTGGAGGATCGCCTCGGCATCCAGGCTCTTGACATCTACGGCCTATCCGAAGTGATGGGGCCGGGCGTGGGCATGGAGTGTCTTGAAACCAAAGATGGCCCGACCATCTGGGAAGATCACTTCTATCCGGAAATCATTAACCCGGATACCGGTGAAGTGCTAGCCGACGGCGAGTACGGCGAACTTGTGTTCACCTCACTTACCAAAGTCGCCATGCCAGTGCTGCGTTACCGCACGCGTGATCTGACTCGCCTGCTGCCGGGCACAGCTCGCCCAATGCGCCGCATCGACAAAATCACCGGCCGCAGTGACGACATGCTGATTATCCGTGGGGTAAACGTATTCCCCACCCAGGTCGAAGAGCAGGTGCTCAAATGTCGCGCTCTGGCGCCTTACTACGAAATCGAGGTGTACAAGAAGGGCAACCTGGATTGCGTGGATGTCCGGGTCGAGCTGAAAGCGGGAGCAGAAGGCGAAGATATCAAAGAGAACACCGCCAAAGAGCTGGCACATCATATCAAGTCCTACATCGGCATCAGCACCAAAATACAGGTACAGGATGCAGGAACCATGAGTCGCTCTGAGGGCAAAGCCAAGCGGGTATTTGATCGCCGCAAGGATTGATACCTTTAGCCGGGGCGACCAGTCACAACGCCCCGGTCATTTATTTTTTCTTCCTGTTTCCAGAAACTCAAAGCAATCATTAATAGAAAGTCGTTAGTTGTTGATTTTTAGATAGTTAGAGGCACAACAAAAGTCGCCTGCGCCGGACATGATACAGAATGCGATTCCTTGATATTTATTCAGTATCATATAGTATGAAGTCATAGCCCGTGACCCGTCACGGTGCGCTTCTGTTTAAAGACAAGAGACCAAACAAGTCGAATTCGGAGAGAATTTATGTACGCACAAATGGTTGATACCGGTACAAAGCGTCTCAAGACCCTGGAAGAGATGTCTCCCGAAGAAAGGGACTTCCAGGAGAAAGTAGATGCAGAAACCAAAATTGAAGCCAAGAACTGGATGCCAGACGGCTATCGCAAAACGCTGATCCGTCAGATTTCCCAGCACGCCCACTCGGAAATTGTCGGCATGCTTCCGGAAGGCAACTGGGTAACTCGCGCACCGACACTCAAGCGCAAGCTGCAGCTGATGGCCAAGATTCAGGACGAAGCGGGCCACGGCCTGTACCTGTACAGCGCCATGGAAACTCTGGGCGCCGATCGCGACGAAGAAATCCAGAAGTTGCACGATGGCAAAGCCAAGTACTCGAGCATCTTCAACTACCCGACGCTGAACTGGGCCGACATGGGTGCAGTGGGCTGGCTGGTTGATGGTGCAGCCATCGTGAATCAGGTGGTTCTGCAGCGTACCTCTTATGGCCCTTACTCCCGCGCCATGGTCCGCATTTGTAAGGAAGAGAGCTTCCACCAGCGTCAGGGTTACCAGATCCTGCTGGACATGATGCGTGAAGGTACCCAGGAGCAGAAGGACATGGTGCAGGACGCCATTAACCGCCTGTGGTGGCCGGCGCTGATGATGTTTGGCCCACACGATGACGAGTCCCCCAACTCCCAGCAGTCCATGGTGTGGAAGATCAAGCGCAAGAGTAACGATGAGCTGCGCCAGATGTTTATTGATCAGACTATTCCACAGCTCGAATTCCTCGGCTGCACCGTGCCTGATCCGGATCTGAAGTGGAACGAAGAGCGTGGCCACTATGATTTCGGCGAAATCAACTGGAAAGAATTCTACGACGTGCTCAAGGGCGATGGCCCTTGCAACCACGAGCGGATTTCCACTCGCCGCAAAGCAATTGATGAGGGTGCCTGGGTACGGGAAGCCGCCGTCGCCTATGCAGCAAAACAAAAACAGCGCGCAGCCAAAGCCGCGTAAACAGGAGAGATAACAATGTCTGAATGGCGCCTTTACGAAGTATTCGTACGCAGCAAGCACGGCCTCAACCACAAGCATGTCGGAAGCGTGCACGCTGCCGACAACGAAATGGCTATGGAAAATGCCCGTGATCTCTATACCCGTCGTAGCGAAGGGGTGAGCATCTGGGTTGTTCCATCCGAGACCATCACAGCCTCTGCTTCAGACGAGAAAGAAGTTCTCTTCGATCCTTCTGAAGACAAAGTTTACCGGCAC
The DNA here is from genome assembly GCF_048259445.1 of Marinobacter sp. GTDB lineage: Bacteria > Pseudomonadota > Gammaproteobacteria > Pseudomonadales > Oleiphilaceae > Marinobacter. The sequence goes on from NZ_JBLXHQ010000001.1 coordinate 16,780, forward strand.
GCTTCTTTTTATAAGCTGCCTGACGAAGTCGGGCACATGTAAGGAGCAACCCTATGACACAGCAAAATGCTTTACAGGAATATCTGCTTCGCCTGGCCGACTCCGACATAATTCTGGGCCAGCGCCTCAGTGAGTTAACGGGCAAGGCCCCGGCCGTTGAAGAAGAACTGGCAGTGATGAACGTGGCGCTCGACCTGGTGGGCCAGGCCCGCAACTGGTACGAGTACGCTGCAGAACTGATTGATGATGGCCGCGACGCCGACAAACTGGTCTATCTGCGGGATGCCCACGACTATCGCAATCTGCTGATGGTGGAGCAGCCCAACGATGACTACGCCGTCACCATGGCGCGCCAGTTTTTCTTCGATGTGTGGCACTACTTCACATTGAAAAGTCTGGTGGATTCCAGCGATCAGCGTGTGGCCACTATCGCCGCCAAAGCCGTGAAAGAGGCGACTTACCACCTGCGCCGCTCTTCCGAGTGGGTAAAGCGCATGGGCGACGGTACCGAAGAAAGCCACCGTCGCATTCAGGACGCGTTCAACCTGCTGTGGCGTTTTACCGGTGAACTGGTTACGCCGGATGACATCGACCACGCCATGTTCGAGGCGGGTATTGGCCCCGACCCAGAGCAACTGAGGCAGGACTGGTTTGGCATGGTGCGCGAAGTAGCCGCACAGGCCACCCTGACAGTCGGTGAAGAAGATGCCTGGATGTATATGGGCGGCAAGCGTGGTGAGCATACTGAGCACCTGGGTCACATCCTGGCTGTGATGCAGTTTCTGCCTCGCGCCTATCCGGATGCAACCACCTGGTAAGTCTGTTTATTAAGGGGAGCACCTCCGGTGAACGAACACGAACCATCATCTGTAGACGTACTGATTGCCAGCGACCGGGTGCCGGCTAACGCCCGTCCGGAACTGTTGACAGAAGATGCAATCTGGGCACTGCTGGATAAAGTTCTGGACCCGGAAGTGCCTGCCGTCAGCGTTGTAGAGCTGGGCATCGTTCGTGACCTGAGTTGGGACGGCACACACCTGACCATAGATGTAACGCCAACCTACTCGGGTTGTCCGGCAACCGAGCTGATCGAAGAGCTGATCGCCGAAGCCATGCGCGCAGCAGGCATTCGCGACCCGCACATCAATCGCGTGTTAACGCCAGCCTGGACCACAGACTGGATAACCGAGGAAGGCCGGGAAAAACTCCGGGCATTCGGCATAGCACCGCCCAAGGGCAGTGCCAGCAAAATGAGCCTGCTGGGCGCCGAAGAGGTGATTGCCTGCCCCCTGTGCGGCAGCGAGCACACCGAGCGCATCAGCGAATTTGGCTCTACTGCCTGCAAGGCGCTTTATCGCTGCCTTGATTGCCGCGAGCCCTTCGACTACTTCAAATGCATATAGAGCCGATACGATCATGAATAAATTCTACTCACTGGCCCTCAAAGAGGTCAGGCCGGAAACAAGAAACGCCGTATCTCTTAGCTTTGATCTGCCCGAGGATGTGGCAGAAAAATTCAAGTACAAGCAAGGTCAGCACCTGGTCGTGCGGACCAAAGTAGACGGCGAAGAAGTGCGCCGCACCTACTCAATTTGCTCGAGTGTCAACGATCAGGAACTGCGCATTGCCATCAAGCGCGTGCCCGGTGGCGTGTTCTCCAGTTTTGCCAACGAGCAACTGAAACCTGGCTCTACTCTCGACGTCATGCCGCCACAAGGTCACTTTTCTATTGAACTCGACCCGGAGCGCGAAGGTAATTACCTGGCCGTCGCCGCTGGTAGTGGCATCACCCCGATCCTGTCTATCGTGAAAACGACGCTGGAAACCGAGCCGAAGAGTCAGTTCACTTTGTTCTACGGTAACAAGGGCACCAGCAGCACCATGTTCCGCGACCAGCTGCAGGATCTTAAAAACGAATACATGACCCGCTTCAACCTGGTGTACATATTCACCCGGGAAGAGCAGGACATCGACCTGTACAACGGGCGCATTGACGGCGACAAATGCGACAAGCTGTTCGACCACTGGATTGACGCCAAAAATCTGACCGGCGCATTCCTGTGCGGCCCTCAGATGATGACTGAAGTGGTCCGGGAATCACTCGAGCGCCACGGCCTCGATAAGTCGAAAGTTCACTATGAACTCTTTACGCCTGCCGGCGGTGTACCCCAGGCACGTAAAGATCGGGCGGAAACCAAAGTCGATCCGCAAGCGGTCAGCGTTGTGACGGTAAAAGCAGATGGCCGCTCACTGACCTTTGATCTTGTACGCGACACCAAGAGCATCCTTGATGCCGGTAACGCCGAGGGTGCCGATCTGCCTTATTCCTGTAAAGCCGGCGTGTGTTCCACCTGCCGCGCCAAGGTGGTGGAAGGCGAAGTGGAGATGGACCAGAACTTTGCCCTCGAAGACTACGAAGTGGAAGCAGGCTACGTGTTGTCGTGCCAGTGCTACCCGGTCAGCGACAAGGTTGTTCTCGACTACGACGAATAGTAATCCTGGAGTTTTTGTACATGTCAGTTCTCAAGAGTTTTATTGCCGGAGAATGGATTGGCGGGCAGCAAGCAAAAGCGCTGCCCAGCGCCATTAACGGTGAGATCGTTGCACACACCCACGACGATACTCTGGATTTCAAAAAAGCCGTTGAATACGGCCGCAAAGTTGGCGGGAAAAACCTGCTGGCCATGGATTTTCAGGAACGCGCTCTGGCCCTCAAAGCCATGGCGCTGCACCTGCAGGAGCACAAAAAAGAGCTGTATGCTCTCTCGATGCACACCGGTTCCAGCAAAGCGGATAACGGCATTGATATCGACGGCGGGTTTGGCACTCTGTTTTCCTATGCCAGTATGGGCCGCCGCGAGCTGCCGTCAGGCAACGTAGTACACGAAGGTCCGGTAACACCGCTGGGCAAAAACAACCACTTCGCCGGCACCCATATTCTGGTGCCCCGTGGTGGTGTCGCCGTTCATATCGACGCCTATAACTTCCCGGTGTGGGGCATGTTAGAGAAGTTTGCACCCACATTCCTGGCGGGCATGCCGTCTATTGTGAAGCCGGCGACGTCTACCTGCTACGTGACCGAACTGGCTGTGCGTCTGATGCAAGAATCCGGTGCCCTCCCGGAAGGCAGCCTGCAGCTGATCATCGGTAGCACCGGCGATCTGTTCGAACATCTGGAAGAGCAGGATGTGGTGACCTTTACCGGCTCGGCGAAAACCGCCCGCATGCTGCGTAACCACCCGAACATCATCAACCGATCCATTCCGTTCAATGCCGAAGCTGACTCACTGAACAGTGCACTCCTGGCTCCGGATGTAACACCGGAACACGAAGAGTTTGATCTGTTTGTAAGGGAAGTCGGCCGCGAGATGGTCGCCAAAGCCGGTCAGAAATGTACTGCAATCCGCCGGGTGATGGTGCCTCAGGACCAGGTACAGGCCGTATGCGACAAGCTCAAAGAACGGCTATCGAAAATCACCACAGGCGACCCTTCAGTGGAAGGCGTGCGCATGGGTGCCCTGGCCTCTATCGACCAACTGGAAGACGTCAAAGCCAATATCCAGGAACTGCTGAAAACCAGCGAACTGGTTGTGGGCGGCGACGGCAGTTTCAAACCTGTCGGCGAAGGTACGGAGAAAGGCGCGTTCATAGAACCGCACCTGTTGGTTTGCCGTAATCCGGAAAATGGCTGTGGCGCTCATGATATCGAGGCCTTTGGCCCCGTTGCCACGATTATCCCCTACAACACCCTGGACGATGCGATTGACCTCGTTGCCAAAGGCCGTGGCTCGCTGGTAACCACGGTGACCACTCGCGATCCCGTTACTATTGCCAAACTGGCACCGGCGCTGGCTGCCTATCACGGCCGTTTGCACCTGCTGGATGCGGAAGCCGCGAAAGAATCTACCGGCCACGGATCTCCCCTGCCCATGCTGAAGCATGGCGGCCCGGGGCGCGCTGGTGGCGGTGAAGAGCTTGGCGGTATCCGCGCGGTGTATCACTACTTGCAGCGCACGGCTATCCAGGGCTCGCCCACCATGCTCGCGGCCGTTACCGGCGAGTACATTCGTGGGGCGAAGGTTATCGAGAACCAGGTACATCCGTTCCGCTATCACTTCGAGGACCTGCAGATCAGCCAGTCACTGCTGACCCACCGTCGCACGGTAACGGAAGCAGATCTGGTGAATTTTGGTTGTCTGTCGGGCGATCATTTCTACATGCACTTTGATGAAATTGCTGCAAAAAACAGCCAGTTTGGCAAGCGGATTGCGCACGGATACTTTGTGCTGTCTGCAGCTGCGGGCATGTTCGTGGATCCTGGCGAAGGTCCGGTTCTGGCGAACTACGGTCTGGACACGCTGCGCTTTATCGAGCCAGTCGCGCCGGGCGATACCATTCGCGCCCGCCTGACCTGCAAGCGCAAAATTGATCAGGGCCGCACGTCTCCGGATGGCCACCCGCAAGGCGTGGTTGTATGGGATGTTCAGGTCACCAACCAGAACGACGAGCTGGTTGCCAGCTACGACATTCTGACCCTGGTGGCTAAAAAAGGCGGTGCCAATTAAAGAAGGCTCAAAAGTGCCGGAGTAATTCCTCCGGCCATAAAAAAACCGCCAGCAGCTTAAAGCTCTGGCGGTTTTTTTGTACCAGTTACATCACATACCCAGATACGCCTCGCGTACTTTCTCGTTGCTCAACAATTCGCGCCCAGAGCCTTCTATGACCACCCGGCCAGTTTCCAGCACGTATCCCCTGTCAGCAAGCGCAAGCGCCTGAGAAGCGTTCTGTTCCACCAGAAAGATGGTAATGCCTTCGTTTTTGAGCTCTTTAACGATGTTGAAGATCTCTTCAATGATCAGCGGCGCCAGCCCCATGCTGGGCTCGTCCAGCAGCAACAGCCTGGGTTTGGCCATAAGCGCACGGCCCATGGCCAGCATCTGTTGCTGGCCGCCGGACAGTTCACCTGCAAGGTTACGACGCTTCTGGCGCAGTATGGGAAATTTCTCATACATGCGCTCAAGGTCGTCTTCCACTTCCGGGCTGCGCCCACGGGTGTATGCGCCCAGCAGCAAGTTGTCTTCAACGCTCAGATCCTTGAACACCTGCCGGCCCTCAGGTACCTGCACAATCCCGTTGGCGACCCGCTGATCCGCACTTATTTTCAACAGATCCTTGCCTTCAAAGTTGATACTGCCGCTATCGGTCGGTTGCAGGCCAGAGATCGTCATCAGCAGTGTCGACTTGCCGGCACCGTTGGCACCGACCAGAGACACAATTTCGCCACTGTTGATACGGATATCAATGCCATGCAGTGCTTCAATCTGCCCATAGGAAGTCTTCAGGCCCTTGATGGAAAGCATTTCCTCAGTGGCATGCTGTGCGGTCCTTCGCGGCGCATGGTGCAGCCCGAGGCCGCCCAGGCGTTCCGGCGTGTAGCTCACAATCCGGTGGCGTAACTCCCGAAATTCGTCCCGCACCCGCTCACCAAACAGCGGATCGTTGGACTGATCCCGGGATTCAGTGATCAGGTGCCAATCTTCCTCGCTCAGCAGTTTGCGGGCGCGTGGAATGACTACACCCTCTTCTTTCTTGATGTGCTTGCGCAAGGCCTCGGTAAACCGCGCAAGCGCATGGCTGAAGTCTTCCCGGCCATCCGGCCATTGCTCCATGCACACCATTAACAGATGGCGCAACTCATTGATTTTCTGGTCACCAATCACATACCCGTGCGCAAGCTTGTCCAGCAACGGCTTGGTTTCAGGTGACTTTTCTCCTAACACGCGATACAGCACGATTTCTTCGGGCGAACTGTGCACGCGCCGGGCAAAGTGCTGAACGTAATCAAAAATTGTGCTTATCAGCGTTTCATCGGGACGCTGCTCATTGATGTTCATATCGTGCTGAAGCTGATCCAGCAGATCCAGTATGCGCCAGAGCGCCTGATGCTCCTGAACGATGGTGCTTATGGCTTGCTGGCTGTAGCTGTCTTCAGGCGCAACGTTGGTCGGTGTTTGTGCCATTATAGTTATCCCTCGCTCCGTTTAGCCGCCCAGATAGGCTGCGATCACATCCGGGTTTGAACGAATCTGTTCCGGCGTGCCTTCCGCCAGTACGCGCCCGTAGTTAAGCACCAGCAAACGGTCCGAAATACCCATCACCAGCTTCATATCGTGCTCCACCAACATCACCGTAATGCCCTGCTCGGCGATCTTGCGGATCAGATCCTCCAGTGCTGCTGTCTCCACAGCATTCAGGCCCGCCGCCGGCTCATCCAGCAGGACAACCTTAGGCTCTGCGGCCAGCGCCCGGGCAATCTCCAGGCGTTTAAGCGCACCGTAGGACATAGCGGAGGCTTCGGTATCGAGGTATTCGCCACAACCCACAAACTCCATCAGCTCGGCGGCCTTTTCCCTGGCCGCCTTCTCGCCCCGAGTGAGGGCAGGCAGACGAAACAGAGTGGTCAGCAAATTGCTTTTCAGGGTCAGGTGCCGGCCCAGCATCACGTTTTCAATGGCCGTCATGTTCATACAGATCTGCATCTGCTGGAACGTTCGGCACATGCCGCGCTCTGCCAGCTGATTAGGCTGAAGCTTCGCGATGCTCTCGCCGTTCAGCTTCACTTCACCACTGGTGGGCGTGTACAGACCGGTGATCAGGTTGAACAACGTGGTTTTACCAGCACCGTTGGGGCCGATAACCGAATATACCTGGCCGGCATCCACCGAGAAGCTGACGCCTTCAACGGCGTGTACGCCGCCAAATGCCTTGGACAGATTATTGACTTCTACCAGAGCGGTCATGCGTCACCTCCGGCAGACTTTGCACGTCGTTTTGCCAGCAGGTTCGCGGCGGTTGGCAGCAGACCTTTGGGCATGAAAATCATGGTCAGCATCAGGATCAGACCAAACAACACCATTTCTGCCTCCTGAAAATCAGCCAGCAGCTGCGGCAGGAGTTCGAGCACCACAGCCCCGATGATCACCCCGATGGTCGAGCCCATGCCGCCCAGAACCACCATGGTGATCAGCAGAATGGAAAAGTCGAAACTTGCCACAGAGGGTGTAATAAAGCCCTGGAAGTGCCCGTAAAGCGCACCCATAACACTGGCGTATACGGCTGAGATAACAAACACCAGGCTTTTATACTTTGCGGTGTTCACGCCCACCACACTGGCTGCGACTTCCGAGCCATGAACGGAGCGCAAGGCTCGGCCAATAGGCGAATCGATAAGATTCTGGGCCAGCCAGACCGCAGCCAGAAGCACCACACCGGCAAACAGATACCAGGCCAGATCACCGCTGATGTCCATGCCGAACAGGGAATACTGGCCAAAGACGCTGAGCTCCCAACCGAACACATCAAACACAGGCACCGGCATGCCGTCTGGCCCGCCCGTAAGCTGACGCTCGTTGTTCAGGATAATCGCGATAATGAAACCCACTGCGAGGGTTGCCATGGAGAGGTAGTGGCCTTTGAGGCGCAGTATCGGGCGCCCAACAGCCCACGCGATAATCGCCACACCAATGGCACCGACGACCAATGCAGGGATGGCAGACCAGCCATAATTGCTGGTCATGATGGCGCTGAAGTAAGCGCCTATCCCGAAAAATCCCGCATGGCCCAGGCTGATCTGGCCAGCAAAACCCACAAGCAGGTTAAGACCAACTACCGCACCGGCAATCAGTGCGATTTGCGTGGCCAGGCCGTAATGGAACGGGTTGGAAATGAACAGTGGCAGGGCAAACACTACGATAGCCAGTAATACCAGGCCCTTGAGACGGAATTGCGAAAATTGAGCCATCATCACACCCGCTCCACAACTTTGGCGCCAAAGAGGCCCCGGGGCATGAAGAACAGCACCACCAGAATCATCGAGAACGCCACCGCGTCTTTGTAGTCAGACGACAGATAACCCGCAGCCATGGCTTCAACCACGCCAAGAGCCAGGCCACCCACAACGGCACCCAGGCCACTGCCCAGGCCGCCAATGGCCGCTGCCACAAAGCCTTTCAGCCCGAGGATGATGCCAATGTCATAAGAGGTAAAGGTGATCGGCGCCACTACGATACCGGCTATGGAGCCCAGCAACGCAGACACCATGAACGCCAGCATCAGCACAACCTGGGTTTTGATACCCACCAGACGCGCGGCATCCTTGTTCATTGAAGTAGCGAGAATCGCCTTGCCGGTCAGAGTGCGGGTAAAGAAGTACACCAGCACCGCCACGAGAACCGCACCAACACCCAGCACCCAAAGGCTCTGGCTGTTCAGCACAGCTCCAAAAATCTGAATCGGTTCGTCGCTGCTGAAGTTAGGCATTACATTGTATTCTTTGCCCCACACCAGTTGCGCCAGACCGCGAATAAAAATAGACGCGCCGATCGTAATAATAATCAGCGTAACAACGTCCGCATTCTTTGCGGGTGCGATGGCCAGGCGCTGAAGCGCTATACCCAGCACACCTGCCAGAACCACAGCAAGTACAATCGCGAGCAGCATGGGCACACCCATGGCTGTCAAAGATACGGTAGCCATACCGCCAATCATCAGGAATTCACCCTGAGCAAAATTGATGACGTGGCTGGCGTTGTAGATCAGTGTAAAGCCCAATGCGATCAGGGCGTAGGTGGCACCAATGGTGATACCGGTAAACAGGTATTGCAGGAATTCAGAGAACATAATCGGGTCCGCTCGCGCAGCGGCTGGCAGCTACCCTGAAAGGGCAGCCGCCAGCCTGTGGTACGGATGAAAATAGGCTTAGTTAATCAGCTTCCAGCCGCCGTCCTTAACTTCCAGAATGCGGAAGGAGTCAGCGCTCAGACCGTTGTGATCTTCCGGTGACATATTGAAAGTACCGGTCACACCCACGTGGTTCTGAATGTTTTCGAGCGCATCGCGCACGGCTGCTTTGTCTGTGCTGCCAGCTTTCTCGATGGCTTCAACCGCCAGCATCAGGCCGTCATAGGCATAGGCACCAAAGGTCGAAACCTTGGAGTTCCAGCGCGCTTCGTACTCGGCCTTGTAAGCTTCAACTACCGGCTTTTGCGGATCGGACTCCGGAAGAGACTCTGGCACCAGCAAAGGTGACGCAGGCAACCTCAGGCCTTCAGCACTGCTACCGGCCAGCTCCAGGAAACCGTCAGAGGCAACACCGTGGGACTGATAGAACGGAAGCTCAATGCCCAGCTGGGCGTAGTTACGGGTAACGATGGCCGGGCCCTGGCCAAAGCCGAAGTTAAGAATGGTCTGAACGCCTTCGGTGCCGCGAATGTTGGTAAGCTGCGCCGTCATGTCAGTGTCGGAACCGCCGTAGGTTTCGTCAGCAACAATCTCGATTCCGCCCATTGCCTTGGCTGCTGCGAGAGTTTGCTCACGCCCGGAGCTACCAAAACCACCCGTGCCCGAGATCAGGCCAACTTTGGTCAGGCCGCGTGATTTCATATCGTTCAGCACACGCTCTGCCGCCATGCGGTCAGTTTGCGGCGTCTTGAAGACCCACTTTTTAACCGGATCGGTAATAACGATTGCGCCCGCCAGGGAAATGAAGGGAACTCCAGCCTGTTCGACCAGTGGCACAGCCGCCATCGTGGCGCCAGTGGTGCTACCGCCAACAATAATATCGACACGGTCTGACCGGATAAGCCGGCTTGCGAAGTTCAGGGCCTTGGAAGCGTTGCCAGCATCATCGTAGTGAATAAGCTCGAGTTGACGCCCCAGTACGCCACCCTCTTCGTTGATTTTTTCAACGTACATTTCCAGGGTTTTCAGCTCCGGATCACCCAGAAAAGAGGCCGGTCCGGTAACTGCAAGAAAGGATCCAATGCGAATGGGCTCAGCTGCCTGAACGTTCATTGCCAGCAAACCGGCCGCAGCAATAGCTGCAAACTTGCCTGCACGACGCGTAATATTTTTGAACATTTTTGTTGTTCTCCCAAGTGTGGTCAGGGCGTTTTGATTTTATAAGCCCCTGAATTTCCGAAAACAGAACGTTTTTTCTGCAAAAGTTACACTTTTCGTATCACGTGCATCTTCTCAGCGCCCTGTTTTCAGTTTGGCACGGCCGACATTCGTCGAACACAGCCATTATTGGCTATCCGTCACTCCAATAATACGATACCGTTGACGGATATCAATGGAAAATATTGTATCACTAAACCGGTGTCAACTGAGGACTGCGTTCAGGCACACAACTTTTTCGCCAACTAATACCAATGTATTAGCACATAAGTGCCTTTATGACATTCCCGGGAAGCACCCGGCCCACTTCCTCCGGCCGCCGGTTTTTAGATCCGGGCCGTTATTGCCCGCTCTGACTGCAGGCAGCTTTACGCGAGGGCGATATCGAGGATAATGGGCGCCGGAACGCCTTGAAGGAATGAAACAATCATGTCTGCAAAACAACAACTCGAAAGCCTGATCCGGGACTTCCAGAAAAAGCGTCCTTTGCGCGCCGGGTCGTTGATCATAACAACCTATGGCGACATCATTCACCCGCGCGGCGGCAACGTCTGGCTGGGCAGCCTGATGAAACTGCTGACGCCTATGGGAGTAAGCGAACGACTTGTTCGTACATCCGTCTACAGGCTTGTTCAGGATGGCTGGCTGCAAACAGAGAAAGTCGGAAGGTGTAGCTATTATAGTGTTACCGGCGCCGGCCTGAGGCGATTCCAGCAGGCATTTGAACACGTCTACACTCTCGGTACCGACGATTGGAATGGAAGTTGGTGCCTGGTATTTCTCAACCAGCTGGAGCCGGAAACCCGGGCCAAAGTGCGTGAAGAGCTGAAGTGGCTGAGCTTCGGCAGCATGGCAGCCGGTGTAATGGAGCATCCTCGCTTCACTCGCCATGAACTCGTGCCTTTGTTGCAGGAGTGGGGCGCACTGGAAGACACCATCGTGATGCAGACCCAGCCATTGGAGCAGCGAAGCCCGAGAGCTTTGCGCCGGCAGGTCAAAGAAAGCTGGAACCTGGACGAATTGGGCTTTCGCTATAAGCGCTTTCTGGAAAAGTTCCGACCACTCTGGCGAGAACTCAGCACCAACGACAATCTAAGCCCGGAAGACTGTGTTATCGCACGCATTCTCCTGATTCACGAGTATCGCAAAATACTGCTTCGGGACCCTTTGCTGCCAGACGAGCTATTGCCAGGTGACTGGGAAGGACGCAGCGCCAAGCAGCTGTGTCGTAACCTCTACCGGGCGATATACAGCCGCTCTGATGAGCATCTGGCGAGCCTGCTGGAAAATGCATCAGGCCCACTGCCCGGGCCGACACCAGGCTTTTATCGTCGGTTCGGCGGCCTTGTTGAAGAGAACGCGGTCAGTAATGTTGCTGCAGGTGCGGAGGAGTCTGCCTGACTCCTCCGCTTTAAACTCTGCACTCAACCCGCAGGGCGTCCCTGATCCGGCTGGCTGTAATCGCAGACACCGTCAGGGAAGATCTCGCCCAGCCGGGTAATTTCATCTTCAGTGAATAGAACAGTGCCATAGGTGTCGTCATTCAAAGCGGTTGCAACCGGCTTGAGACTGCACTTGAATACACTGCCTTCAATCGGCCCGCCCGCCACTATTCTTGACGTAGTGTAAGTCTCGAACCTTGAGGTACAGGCACCTTCGGCTTCGGCATCAAGAATACCATTCCAGACATCATCTCCTGCCGCTATAACCGATCCATCGGTTTCATAGCAGGTATCCACTGCAGCGGCAGGCCTGTTGTCGGCAATACTCTGCTCAGGATTCGCGCGCATGTTCATCAGCCAGTCATGCAATACGTCCAGTGCCGCCCAGGTCGGATTTGATTCCTCCCGCGGCTCCGGCTCATCCGGATCTGTGGTATCGGTCGGCCGGGTATCGGTAAACCAGATTACCTGATTGCCGGCATTTCCCATTCTGTTGATGATGCGCTGGCGAACAGAGAAAGACTGATGGCTGTTGTGCATATCCAGCACTTCCTCCAGATAATGCCGCCAGTCGATGACCGGTATATTGAGCTGGCCATCGAAAACCATACCGGATTCATAGGCGGCCTGAATAGCAATCAGATCTCCCTCTGTGCGTGGCGCCGGCTGAGTGCCATCCGGGCTCAGGTTCATGTTGCGGGAACTCCAGGGATCGAATTTTGTAGGATCGGCCATAACATCTGCAATCTCGCCAATGAACGGAAAGCCCTCCTGCACCATCTCCGAAGGGTGTTTCCAGCCGCCAATCTGAGCGTTCAGTTTCAGGAACTCGGCTTTGGATATGTTGCCGTCGCGCAAGGCTCCGAGACCATACTGCACACCCACATTGTCAAACAGGGTGCGAGGGTCACCGTTTTCATCAAGACCGTAGATATTCCTCAAATCGTCATAGTGAGTCCACTGGACGCTATCCATGACGCCACCAGGCTGCATCAACTCCTGGTTTCGGGCATTCCCGAATAACGGGTTCATAACCAGGGGGGTCAGACCACGCCAGGCCGGAATGCACTCGGTCATTCCGGGCGCGGTGCTGTATCCAAGCATTTGTTTTGCACCCGCAAACGGATCGGCATAGGCATCGGTAGCATTCAGGCCTACCAGCCAGCTGCGATTCGTGGTTGTCTGCCATTTGGCGTTGTCTTTATCAGTGGCGTCCATGTAGTACTCAAGCAATTCACAATCACCAATGTGAATGGTCTGGGTCACCATGTCCGGGTAGGAGTACTGGGGCACGCCTGCGTCCAGAAGGTCAGGATGATTCTGGGAGTAGACGTACTGCTGGATAGCGCCCCCGGAGCCGCCAATGGCGACGGTATACTCAGGCACACCAAAGCGCTTGATGAAGTGCTCTTTCACCATCAGCGCCGTCTCACCACCTACCTCAAGGTTATAATGGGTGCCTGCCTTGGTACCGGTGGAATAAATAACGGCGTAACCCTTCGCAAGGGTATCAGGTTGTAACATTCGACTTTCGCTAACACTTCCCTGTGAGTGCCCAATGGCAACGCCTCCCTGAAAATGAAACAACAGGCGACCATTCCAGTTAGCAGCAGATGTCTCGTCAGGCTCATCTCCCAGCTCGGCGAGGGTAGCAAAGCTGTAGATAAACCGGTTAATGGTGCCCCGCTCCTGGCGCACGATGAAATCGACGGTGCGACCATCTGTCAGTTCTGTCGTGGCCATATCAGCGGGCCGTGTACCATCACTCGGCAGGGGTGCCCAGCTTCCTCCGGTTGTGCGATAGACAAAGGTTACATAAGAGTCGATCGAGCAGTCTTTACTCAAACCAATCTGGGTACCACCGCCATCCATAACCGGGAACCCAGTATTGCCTTCAGTATCCACCAGAGGCTGCTTGCCCAGCTCTGTTGTGACGGTACACACGAATGGGTACTGCTGCGGCCCGGAGAAAATCGGACCGGTTACCGGGTGAACATTCAGGGTGAGGTCGCTCAGCGGGCCGTATTCAACATGGTGCAGTTCCAGCCGGTTTGCACCTTCTGAAAGCCCTTTGACAAGAACTTCCATGCCATTTCGCCCTTCTCTGATTACCGGGCTGACTTTGACATCATTGAGCCAGAATTCCAGATTGTCTTTTTCCGCTGCTATCGTGGCGGCGTCGCCCTCAAGGCCAATCAGAACATCGTCACCACTGACCTGATCCGGCGCACTGGACAAGGTGGTGAGATCAAGATCTGGCTGACGGGACGAGCTGCTGGAACCATCGAAGCAGCCGCTGAGCAAGAAGGCCGTCAAGCCTGCAAGCAGGCCAAGCTGCGCTGTTGAGTTGATACGCATAAACAAATCCCTCTTCGTTGTCTTATTGTCGGGCGTATCAACGAGCATAGGAGCGGGTATTGCATCGCAACAGATACAGATTCGGGCAAAACACTCAAACAGACGCAGTTACTCGAAAGATCAGGTCAGTTGCTGGTGCGCCAGCACGCCAAGTTTGCGCACAGCCGCTGCAATGGCAGACGTCACCGGACTGCCCGCATTCAGACGCAAACAATGAGAATGACGCCCGGCCGGGGAAAATACCCGACCAGGAAAAATGTGAATTTGCTGCGCCAGAGCAAGATCGAAAAGCTGCCCGGAATCGATCGGTTTTGGTAACTCCAGCCAAAGTACGCACCCCCCGGAGGGCTCATTGATTCGAGTACCTACCGGAAAATACTGCCTCGACAGCGCCATCAACTCACGGGTCTGACGCTGGAGATGCACACGCAACTGTTGCAGGTGATGATGATAGAAGCCACTTTCCATCAGCCTTGCCATAACCAGCTGCGGCGCCGAAGCCGTAGTAATGTTGCTCACCTGCTTCAACTCCAGCACCCGGTGCAGAAAACGCCCCGGAGCGATCCATCCAAGCCGCATACCCGGCATCAGTGATTTGGAAAAAGAGCTGCAGTAGATCACCTCACCCTCTTGGTCAAACGCCTTCACCGGCAACTGCGCCTCCCCGAAAACTGTGTCGCCCCAGATATCATTTTCGATGACAGGAATCCTGTAACGCCCGGCCAGCCGCGCCAGCTTTTCGCGCTGCTCTGTCGGCATACTGAAACCTAATGGGTTCTGGGCATTGGCTGAAATCATGCAGGCTGACACCTGGCCCTGGCGCAAAACCTGTTCAAGCGCCGCCAGGCGGATACCTTGCCGAGGGTGTGTGGGAATTGGCAGAGCTTTACGCCCCAAAACCTCCAGAACCAACAGGGCGCCGTAATAGGTGGGGGTTTCTATCGCAACGGCATCTCCGGGCTTTGTCACTACCCGCAAAGCCAACTCAATGGCTTCCATACAGCCATTGGTAACCAGCAAATCCTGCTCGGTTACCGGCACCGGGTAGTTCAGGCTTCGGCGGGCAAGCTGATGGGCAAACGCCTCCTCACCGCGTGGATGAGCGTAATGCCATGAAGCAAGCCCATCTGACCGGCTAACATCCCTGAACGTCTGCAACACCCTCTCAACCGGCATGATTTCAGAGTCTGGCAAGGCGATTCCGAAGCGCAGCATCGGGCGGCTGGTATAAGGCTCCATATAGCGCAGAATTTCTTCACTGAGTGAAACTTCCACGGGTAATAGCGGGACAGGCTTCGGTGCCACATCCGTCGTCGGCTTTTGTTCAGAACGGGTTGGGGCGACGAATACGCCGGAGCGCGGGATACGATGAATCAGGCCATCGGCCTCAAGCTGTCGAAAGCATTGAAGAATGGTGTTTACGCTGACCTGAAACAACCGGCTGAGCACCCGCACAGAGGGCAGTTTCTCTCCTGCACGGTAACTTCCCTCATGGATGTGGTGCCTGAGGCGCTGGCTGACGTTTTCATACAGGTAGGCTTTTCCTGGCATGACCAATCCCGGCAGTTGACCGAGGACTGCCCAGCATTGCAAGGCTATCTGACAGATAGGCCAGGCGGCCCGTATTGTTGTTTTATTTCAGCTTAGACCAGCCTGACCCTTTGGTACAGGATGTTGAACCGGGCCATTCAACGCGATCATGCTGCGGCTGATTGGCCGGGCATTGTGCCCTACATCTGCCCGGACTTGATTTAGAACAACTTCAACCATCGTTCATTCCCGTCAGTCGCGCTATTGTATCGAGACTCATCGTTACCTTATAAACGAATACAAATACTTCTTTTAAATCCCGCTATAAATTGAATTTGATATTTAGTTCTAATTAAGATGCATTTGTAATGAATCAACAGGACAGACTATGACGCCTACCATCGCCGTTCTCCTGATCATCACCTTCGTGCTCTCCACGGTTGGTTTACTGCTACTGATCTGGTCTATCGCCAACAATCAGTTCAGCCATGGTCAGGCTGCGGCACGCACTATCTTCTCTCCGGGTGAGGAAGGCCACAGCGAGGATCCTGCACGGCCCGCCGACCAGACTTTCACCGGCGATACCAGCGAACAGACAGCAGCTATAGAGGCCCGCTGGACAGCTGATCAGTCCTCCAGAACCGCCGTGTTGACCTGGCTGAGCTCTTCCGTTTTCTGGCTGCTTCTGGGTTCGTTTTTCGGCCTGGCCTCTTCCATCAAAATGCATCTGCCAGAGTTCTTGGCGGCCAGTGAGTTTCTTACCTTTGGTCGGATTCGACCCGTACACCTGAACGCCGTTACCTATGGCTGGGCGTCCATGGCAGGCATTGGTGTGGCGCTTTTCCTGATTCCAAGGTTGTTCAAAACCTCACTGGCGGGCGGTAAATACGCTGTTATTGGTGGTTTTATCTGGAATATCGGCCTGGTGATGGGTTTGAGCGCCATCACGCTAGGCCTGTCTGATGGTGAGGAATGGTTGGAGTTTCCCTGGCAAATCGATCTTCTGTTTGTCGTAGGCGGGGCACTGTGCGCCATTCCCCTGCTGCTGACCGCCGCCAACCGCAAGGTGGAACATTTGTACGTGACCAGCTGGTACCTGATGGCGGCACTGGTGTGGTTTCCCATTCTGTTCCTGATTGCCAACCTGCCCTTTGCCTTTCCCGGCGCATCCGGCGCTACGGTTAACTGGTGGTTCGCCCATAACGTGCTCGGGCTATGGGTAACGCCCATCGGCATTGGCATTGCCTACTACATGATCCCGAAAATTCTCGGTAGACCGATTATTTCCTATCAGCTATCGCTCATCGGCTTCTGGTCGCTGGCACTGTTCTACAGCCAGGTAGGCATTCATCATCTGATTGGCGGCCCCATACCCACCTGGCTGGTCACACTCTCGATTGTTCACAGCGTGATGATGTCGATTCCGGTGATTACCGTGGCCATCAACCATCACGGCACCATGATGGGCAACTTCGGCCGCCTGAAAGACTCGCCAACCCTGCGTTTTGTATGGATCGGTGCGCTCATGTACACCGTGGCTTCGCTTCAGGGCTCCATGGAAGCTCTGCGCAGCATTAATGTGATTACCCACTTTACCCATTACACCGTGGCCCATGCCCACCTCGGCATGTACGCCTTCTTAAGCTTTATCCTGTTTGGCGCCGTGTATTTCATTATGCCTCGCCTCACCAACTGGGAATGGCCCTGGCGCAGGCTGATCAGCCTGCACTTCTGGCTGGTGAGCGCAGGCATCCTGATCTACGTGGTGTCCCTCACCGTTGGCGGCTGGAAACAGGGCCTGGCTTTGCTCGATGCCAAAATGCCCTTCATGGACATAGTGCGCATGACACTGCCCGCACTTCAGGCCCGTACGTTCGGTGGTGCGCTGATGACCCTTGGGCACCTGGTGTTCGCGTTCCATTTCATCGCCATGTTAATGCATCGTGGCGCTGCCACTGAGCAGCCGACCCTCTTCCGCCAAGTTATCAAGGAGACCACTCAATGAAACGTGCTCTCGCCATTATGGTCGGCGCAGCGCTTATTCTGTTGCTGGCCACGCTTACGCTGGTGGTTATGCCCTACCTGCAAATGTCCGCAGAACAGGTTCCGCCGGACCTCAAGCCTTACACGGAACAGCAACAGCGTGGCCGGCAGGTGTACATTGCCAATGGCTGCGTTTACTGCCACAGCCAGCAACCCCGGGACCCGGGCTTTGCGCCCGGGGACAAAGAAAGGGGCTGGGGCCGCCCGTCGGTGCCGGGGGACTACGCCTACGATGATCCGCACCTGCTGGGTACCATGCGCACCGGCCCGGACCTGTTCAACATAGGCGCTCGCCAGCCGAGTATCGACTGGCAGTTGATGCACCTGTACAACCCGAGAGCAATCATCAAAGGCAGCATCATGCCGTCGTACCCCTTCCTGTTCCGGCATGTGGACGAGCCGGCAGAAGGCGACAAGGTGGTGAACATACCACCGCCCTACGGTCCGGAATCCGGGACCATTGTCGCCACCGACGACGCACTGGCGCTGGCGGAGTACATGCTCGCCCTTGACCACACCTACCCGGCACCGACTTTGCCGAAAAAACTGCCAAAATCCGATGAGCCAAAGGAGAACCGCGCGCCATGAACCCGCATGATCATCGCGCTCAATTCCGTGAATCGCCTGAACCAGAGGAAGGCACACGCGCAATCCCGAAGGTTGTACTGGCCTGGATTGCCATACTGATTGTCTGGGGCGTTGGCTATTACGCCTGGCAGATTGGCAAGCCGATGCTGGGTGGTGACAGCCGCTCAGCGGTAGCCACACTGCAGCAAGAATCACAACCTGCGGACAACTCTGCCGCCAGCAGCGGTACTGGGAGTTCAGGGGGTTCAGAGCCTGCTGGCAACACAGCGGCCACAAAGCCCGACGGCAAGGCCATTTACAGCGCCCAGTGCAGTGCCTGTCATCAGGCAAACGGGCAGGGTGTACCGGGTGCCTTTCCGCCGTTGGCAGGGAGCGAATGGCTGCTTTCGAATGCGGCCATTCCGGTGGCCATCGTGCACGATGGACTGCAAGGCAAGATCGAGGTGGCAGGCAATAGCTTCCAGGGCGTTATGCCCAAATTTGGTGGCACCCTTTCTGACGCCGAACTGGCCGCTGTCTTGAGTTATGCCCGCAGCGAGTGGGGCAACAGCGCAGGCGAGATTGACCCGGCGACAGTGACCGAACACAAAGAACGCTTCGGCGATCGCAAGGACTGGTCTGCCGAGGACCTCAAGGAGGTTTTCGGGGAGCCCTGAGATGACCGCCAACAACGGAAGCACAACGCAGGAGCAACAGAATCAAGACATCCTGATGATTGAAGGGATGCGCTGTGGCAGCTGTGCGATTGCCGTTGAAGCCCTGCTGAAGAAACAACCAGGGGTCAGTGACGCTGCCGTTAATTTCGCGGCAGACGTGGCGATGATTAGTTGGGACACAGAGAAACCCTCGTTAGCCAGCCTTCAACAAGCCGTCGCCCGCCTGGGTTACCGGTTGCACAGATCAGTTGATCCTGACCGTAGCAAACTCCAGGCGGAGTCGGTACGCAAGCATTTGCAAAGGCGGTTAGCGGTTGCCGTCGTCTTCGGCATGTGGAGCATGATGCCGGCGGTGCTGGTTTATCTGGCATCCTTCGGTGCCGTAGAGCCGGAAGCCCTATGGCCCTTAGCCCTGGCCAGCGGCCTGTTCGCCGCACCGGTGGTGCTCTATTCCGGCTCACACTTCTATCGCGTAGGCTGGCGCACGCTCCTGGCCGGTGCGCCGGGCCTCGACAGTCTGATCTTTCTGGCGGTTTTTGCAGCCTGCATCATATCCACATGGCAGCTCGTCTCCGGTAGCTACCATGTGTACTTTGACGCCGCCGTTATGCTGATCACCTTCCAGTTGATCGCACGTTTGCTGGATACCAGCGTTCGCCGACGCGCCTCGGAAATCATTCGCCGCTATCTTCAGGATGTACCTGAGGAGGTCAACCTCAAAACCCCTGACGGCCAAATCGAAGCCCGACTTGCAACGGATGTTGAAACCGGCCAGCACATAATTCTTCAGGCCGGAGAACAACTCGCTCTGGATGGCAAGATAATCCACGGACATGGCCACGCGGATCTGTCCATGCTGACCGGCGAGCACATGCCTCAGGCGCTTGGGCCAGGGTCAGAGTTGCTTGCAGGCTGCGAGTTGATTGAAGGCGAGCTTGAACTGATCATCACCGCCAGCACCGGCCAACGCCGCATTGACCGGTTATCCCGCTCCATCAGCGCCCTGCTCAGCCGCAAAACCACCCTGCAACGCCTGACTGACCGTATTGCCCGCATTCTTTTACCCGTTATTGTGATCGCAGCCTTTCTGGCCGTGGGGCTTGCGCTTGTTCAAGATGTTCCCGCGCCGGAGGCTGCAGCCCGTGGACTGGCGGTTATGATCATCAGCTGCCCCTGCGCGCTCAGCCTTGCCATTCCGTTGGTCATCACCATGGGCCACGCCAATATGGTCAGTCACGGCATTGTCTTGCAGGATCCGGCCGCCCTTGAGGCCGCCGCCGAAGTGGGCGCAATTGTTTTCGACAAAACCGGCACATTAACCACGGGCGAGCCCGGCGTAAACAGTATTACGCCGGTCGGCCAGTGGACAGAAAGCGAATTGCTGCAACTGGCGCAGGATACACTCCGGGAATCGGCGCACCCGGTTGCCAGGGGCCTGATGGCAAAGATGACTTCGCCGCTTGCGCCCGCCCCCGAAGGAACACGGGAAAGCTTTGCCGGTGCCGGAACACGCTGGGTAAACGATGGAAATATTGCTCTTGCCGGGCGCGCCAGATGGCTACGGGAGCAAGGCGTCGAGGTACCATCCACGGAAGATACCGGAATGAGTGTTTACCTTGCCTGCAACGGTCTTTATGCGGGTAAAATCGGATTTCAGGAAACCCTCAGGACGGAATCGGCAACCACGATCCGCCAGCTGATCCGCCAGGGCTATACCATCTATCTGCTCAGCGGCGATACGCGCAATGCCTGTCTCGATCTGGCCAGGCGCCTTGGTATTGCACCTGAGCACGTGCTCTCGGGGTACTCCCCCGAACAGAAACACAGCTTTATCGACAATCTTGAAAGGCAGACCCCCGCCGTCTTTGTAGGCGACGGCCTCAACGACGGCCTGGCACTGGCAGGCGCCAGGCTGGGTATTGCCGTGGGCAATGCCGCATCTGCCACCGGTGCAGCTGCGGCGGTGTATCTCACGGAAAGCATCGCCAGGGTGCCCGCCACTCTGCAGTTAGCGCAGCGAGCACGCAGGCTCATGTACCAGAACCTGTTCTGGGCCGTGGGCTATAATGCTCTGGTCATTCCACTGGCGGTTATGGGCTGGGTCCAGCCGGTTATTGCCGCCATAGCCATGTCACTCAGCAGCCTCTGCGTTCTGCTCAACAGCCTGCGTATGCAAAGCCAAATCGATGGTGAATCAGCAGACGCTTCATACACCCTTAATCCCTCACCCCAGCCCTTTCCTGAACTTTAATGCCATAATCCGCCGCATCCTTGCCTTTAAATCCAAAGGTGCTATGGTGCCGGCAGCCTCAGTGAAGGAGCTCTCTATGGTTTCTTTATTTCCCCTTTCGATTACTTTCCATTAGTCGGCGAGCCCCGCCATACGGTGCTCGCGAGCTTCCTGATATCTTTTCAAGAACACAATCGACTAAACGTTTGTGGCACCAGTAACAAAACGAATATTTTTAGCAGGCAGAGATACTGACATGATGATGAATGTAGGTTTTAACCTGGGTTCACGTGATATCAAAACGCTGAATATGAAACTGGGGCAAATTTACAGAAACCCCTTTGTTGCGCCGAAAAACACAGCATTGATTGGCAGTACCGTCACGCTGATTAACTGCCTGGACTCTTCGGAACTTACATTCCGGTTAACAGACTCCAGTTCCTGCCCCGAAGCAGACAAAGACGATGTCTGCATAGGTTCACCGTTCGGCCTTGCACTGCTGGGCACCAAGCCGGGCAGCGTGGTCAAGCTGGGATTGAGCAACGAAGAAGGTCATGCGGTAGTGCTGAAGGTCTCGGATTGAGAATATCGAACTGTTGAAGAGGCTGACACGAACCCTCAACGCCTAGCCCCTCTGGCTGCTGCGCACCGCCTGTCGCAATTGACAGGGACACGTCGGAGTGACATGTTTGCAACCGTTTAAAGCAAACAACAATAATAGCGCTGAGTTTTCCAAGCATGTTGATTCTGACCGGTTTTGGCCTGGCTTGCCTGGTCATTCTCCTGATTACAACAACCCGTGAGTTACACCGCTCATCCGCAGCAAGGGTGTTCGCGGTTTTTCTCATTGCCAGTTTCGGTTTTTTGCTCCACCCGCTCGCACCGGTTCACTGGCACTGGCTTACCCTGAACCTGCAGGGCATGCTTCCCGCCTTGTTCTGGCTGCTATGCCAGGTCACATTTCGTCAGCGCCTGAACCCGTTTTCGATATGGAGCGCGATGGCGCTCTACACCGTGGTTGCCCCCGGAATTGCCAGGATTTTTTCCAGCCATCAGAACGCTGAAGGCTGGCTGCTCTTTTTTGGCTGGGAACTGGGTGAACTGTTTGAATTCATTATTATCGCTAACGGCTTCTGGGTTGTTCTTGCGGATTGGCCGGCCGACCTTGTAGAACCGCGTCGAAAACTCCGTGCTCTCGTTCTGTTTATTGCGGGCATCGCCGTGCTCTGGGTTGCACTGGCATTTAACCTGGGCATTGCTCACGCTATTAACCGGGCTCTGGTGGTCTCCATTGCTGGCATTGCAGTAGCTACCTTCCTGTTACAGGGCCGGTTCAGTGAACTGTCGTTCCAGAGTCGACTGACCCCACACACCAAGGCTGAACAGAACCCGCAACTTGACGAAGCTACCAACCAGACCGACTTCCAGGACGAACATGCAAATCGCCTTGCCAACCTGATGGCGAAAGGCTATCACCGCACGGAGCATCTGACTCTTAAAATGCTGGCCGGAGAACTCGACCTGCCGGAATATCGTACTCGTGCTATGATCAACAAGCATCTGGGTTATCGTAACTTCAACGACTACATCAACCAGCTCCGGATTGCTGAGGCCTCGAAGCGACTGATTACGGACCCGGACACTCCTGTTCTTAATATTGCCCTCGATGTCGGGTACCGATCCCTGAGTTCATTCAACCGGGCGTTCCGGGAAATCAAACAATCAACGCCAACCGAGTTTCGCCAGGAACATGCGGCCCACTGACCGCACGTTCAGCTCTCTGCACTTTCACGCTTTGCCAATGGCCATGCCCGGAACCATCCGGGCATGGCACAGCTCGTTATGGAGCGGGTGAGCAGCTGGCGGAAGGCAACTGATCAATCCAGCTACGAATCAGCCTCGTTCCTTCCAGGTGCGCAGTATTGCGAGCCAGTTCCGGCATCTTGTGGCGGCTATCAAGGGTTGTCATACGGAACAACAAGTAGGAGTCATCCGGATTGCCCGGGATCACGTCGTATGGATAGCCATCCTTGCCCCCCGCAATCGGCTCCTTACACACGCCAAACTTGCCGGGAGAGTCCGCATAAATCCGGTTGTATTCCAGCTGCACACCGCTGCTCCCGGCAGGCCCTGCGTAATCAGCCGGCAACGTCAGGTTTGCACGATGGCAGTGGGCGCAATTAATGTCGAGGTAGGCCCGCGCTGCGTCATTCAATTCGTTGGCGCTGAGCGCATCGACAGGCACCTGATCATTGAATACCGGCGCCTGTTCGACACCCTGCAGATTGAGCGGCAGGCCGGTCAGCAGTTCGCCCTCAGACCAGTACTGAAGCTGGTTGTATACTGTACCGTCTGCATAGGAATGGTCATTATTAAGATAACGCGCCTTGGGACCAATAGGCAGGAAGATCTGCTCACGCTCGTCTCCCGAACCCGCCAGGTCTGGCACGATCGAGTGACAGGATGAGCAATCCGCAGCCTTCGGTACCGCATAGTCAAACGCAATCTGCTGACCCTGATTGTTAATCGTGGTGAGACCCGTCAAACGTTTGCCTGCAATGGCCAGAGTCGCATCGGAATCTGACGACCAGTAATAGGGCAGCGCAAACCACCCATCCGTGCGGTGGATCAACAGCCTGGTTTCAATAACCAGTTCTTCACCATCACGCATGGCCGTATTGACGGGCAGCGCAAAGGTTTTGGTGATGACGGTTCCTACCGGAAAATCCAGCACTTCGGACGCGTTATAGCTGACCGTTTCGCCTTCGGGCACGAATATAAAACGGTATTTGCTGGTGTAATCAGAGAACAAGGCGGTAGACAGATCATAGGGAACGCCACCCCGGGTTGGCCCGGCCGTTGGATCAGTAGCATCGACAAACAGATTGTAGTCCGAGAGTTTGGGGCATATCTCTGTCATCAACGCATCCCAGTTAACTCCGGCGGTCGTCGCGCTGCAACTGCCCTCTGTACCCGTCGGCGAACCGGCCCCTGCATTCAGGGCACTGCCCACTGGCGGGGGTGTACCACCAACATCATCTCCACCATCATCTCCGCCGCCCCCACCACACGCTGCCAGAAGAAGAGACGTAGTAAGAATCGCCGCTGTCGCTTTGTTGTTATTTCTCATAGGTAATGCTCTCGTGCAGCGGCGTGTCGCCTGGGCAAGCTTGCCCGGCGACACGCCGTTATTGATTATTTCAATGTGGCCAACAGCTCAGAGAGCCTGATTACAGAGCGCAAGCCGCTTCCGCAAGATCATCCCCGGTGCAGCCGTATATGTTGTTCTTGAAGTTTACTTTCGCTGGCGCAAGGCGCGGCTGGACACAGTTAAGGTAGGTGTTGTTGACCATCTGATCGATCAGCAGTTGTGGTTCAGGGGTGCCGCCGCCGTCGAACGTGGCATCCGCTGGATTGACCGGATAAACCACGCCCGTGTTGACCTCTTCATACTCTGGCGCCGGATTACCATTGATATTACTGTTCGCACAAATCAGGTCATCGGGACCATACGGATCGTAATTAACCCCATCAGCGGCGGCTTCTGATCCGACAATCCCATTGAAACCCCCAATGCCCTGGGCGCCGAGATTTGATAACAGCTCACCAATACCGTCGTACAAAATGGCCGGGAAGGTCTGCGCCATTTGGGAACTGTTCATGCCGGACGTATAACCACCGATAATCGGTGCCAGCAGATCACCTCGCGGGTTGCTGCCATTTCGGGCAATGGTGTTGTCGTGCAGGTAGACGTTTTTCAGCGTCGGGCTCCAGCCGTCCGCCATAGTTGCACCATAACCGGCCGGATAATCCGCCACCTTGTCATCGATGAGAAAGTAGCTGGTGATCGCAACGGCGGTGGTGTCGTTGTCGGTAATCTGGTTGTTGTAAATTTCTACATCACTGGCGGCAAGCACAATCACGCCGGTACCCGGTGGTACAGCACCAACCACACCGGCACCCACGTTGTCCGCGTTGTTCGCGTAAATCTGGTTATTGAAGATGCGCACGTTGCCACCATAGGCCTTTTCCAGCCCCGGCAGGTCGAACGCCAGAATACCGCCCGAGTTTCCAACCGCAAGGTTGTTGTAAACATCGGCCATGCTGGAATTTTCGATTTCAATCCCGGCTACGTTGTTCTTGGCGGTATTGTTGCGCACTACAATATTTTCTGACTGCCCCACATATATTCCCGCATCAGCCGAGCCATAGGAGTAATTGTTCTCCATCAGCACGTTCTGGCTCTTGAGCGGATACAAGCCGTAAGCGCCGTTGTTTGCTTCCAGCTCGCCTTCCCATACGGTGGCGGTGTAGGTGATGTGGATACCGTTTACGTTGGTCGTTTTGATACCGTTTTTGGGCGCCTCATAGACTCCCAGGTCGCGTACGGTAATGCCATTTCCACCCTGGAAACGAAACGCGTCATCACCATTGGATGTGCTGAAATCCAGGATGGTTTCGTTGATACCATGGCCGGTAATCGTAAGCCCGCGCGCGCTGTTAACGACAATGCCTTCCGTCACCATGAAGCGCCCTTTCGGGAGCACGACCAATGCATCTTCTTGAATATCAAACAAGGCGAGGGAAAGCGCCTCGGTAATGTCATCGCCACTTTCTGCATCCGGCGCCACAAAGATGGCAGTTTCAGGAATCGCAAATCCAGAGGTGGTTGAGACAACGACACTCTGTCCGGCATCTCCGGCAACACCGTCCTTGCCATCTTTTCCGTCTTCGCCGTCGTCGCCACAACCGGCCAGCAGCAATCCGCTGGCGATCGCTGAAATTGTGAAAATCTTCGAGAATTTTGCTTTCTGACGCATGGTATTACCTGCTTGCTTATTGTTTGTTTTTGCAGGCGCCTTACCGGTGAAAGGTTCGGCGCACGCCGAAAACACTATTCCCGGGAACCAGGCAAAGCGAGAATAAGCGTTAGCCAGAAATACAGAACCTTTGTGCAATTTCTTTAAAGCACTGTGCCACAGGGCGTTCAGAGCATAGAAAACAGCACTGACGGATTCGTGAAATGATCTGTTTTAGAGCTTTTGATCAGGCTTTTCGAAGGCAAAGCGATGCTGGAAGAGATGGAGAAGTGGGCTACGGCACTCAAAGCCATGCGCTGAAAACCGGGCCAGGCAGAGCCCGATAAACTACGGAGCCCTGAGCGGGCTCCGTATAAAGAGCGTCAGAAAAGGCTTGCGTTAATCCACATATGCGTTGCAATGGAGGCTACGTAACCGAGCATGATGACCGGCGTCCAGCGCAAGTGTGACATGATGGTGTAGTAGCCCCGGGCTTGTCCCATCAGGGCAACGCCGGCTGCTGAACCGATTGACAGCATGGAACCACCAACACCCGCAGTGAGCGTAACCAGCAGCCACTGCCCGTGGGACATGTCGGGCTCCATTGAGAGTACGGCGAACATAACCGGAATGTTATCAACAATCGCTGATATAACACCGACGGCAATGTTGGCACCGGTCGCGTTCCAGTCTTGATACAGGATCTGGGAAACTTCAGACAGATAACCAATATAACCAAGCCCGCCAACACACAGCACAACCCCGTAGAAAAACAGCAGCGTATCCCACTCCGTGCGGGCCATCGGGTTAAAGATATCGAAAGGTACTGCTTTATCGAGCCGTTCCAGCAGGCGGGTATTCTGGTGGTTTTCAGCCCAGACGCGTTCACGGGCGACCCCACGCTTGAAACTGCGCTGCAGGTAGTAACCGAGAAACTGCAAATAAGCGAGCCCCATCATCATGCCGACTACGGCTGGCAGATGCAGGAAGTTGTGTCCCAGCACCGCAGTTGTGATTGTCAACAGAAACAACACAACGGTACGACGGGCGCCTCGCTTCATGATCACCGGCTCCGACGCATCCTTTGGCGGCTCACTGGGAACAGCAAAACTCATGATGATGGCTGGCACCAGGAAGTTGACCGCGGCAGGTATGAACAGCCTGAAGAACTCGGTGAATTCGACCACGCCCTTCTGCCAGACCATCAACGTTGTGATGTCACCAAACGGAGAAAACGCACCGCCGGCGTTTGCAGCGATCACAATATTAATACAGCCAATACCTATAAAGCGCGGGCTGTCTTCGCCCACTTTCATCAGTACCGCACACATCAGCAAGGCAGTAGTCAGATTATCAGCGATAGGTGAGATGAAGAATGCCAACAGCCCGGTAATCCAGAACAGGCTGAGATAGCTGAAACCTTTGCTTACCAGCCAGCCACGAAGCGCATCGAAAAGCTGACGCTCTTCCATGGCGTTTATGTAGGTCATCGCCACAAGCAGGAACAGCAAAAGTTCAGAGTATTCCAGCAGGTTGTGCTTCAAGGCTTCGTTGGCGCTTTCGGTATCGCCATTCATGGCTGCCACACCGGCAACCAGGAACCAGATAAGACCAGCAGCCAGTAGCACCGGTTTGGATTTGCGCAGGTGCAGCTTTTCCTCAAGCATCACGAACGCATAGGCAATGACGAAGATAATAATGGCAAGATAACCCACCGGATGATGGGTAAGGCTCTGGGCGCCGGATTCAGCTGCGCTTGCAAACGTGCTGAATGCCAGAGTAAAAACAGTAGACATGATCAGTACCACTGTTTTGAAGATGCCAGGGCTGGCATAGCAACTCAGGAGGCCCGGCCGGGCCGGTAATTTTTCGGAGCTGTGATTTTCAGTCATGATAGCTGGCTCAAAAGTTTGGGGCGGACATTATCAATCATAGTGAGCCCAGCAAACCATGGCTTCTATCAAGTCGACTTGACCCAGGTCGTTCGCAAACGATCAGGTTTGATATTTATCGTATCTTTTACCACTGAGCGCTGACTCGATGCTTGTCAGCTATACAGCGTTTCGATCACATCCGCATATTTCTCATAGATTTTACTCCGGCGCACTTTCATGGTGGCAGTTACCTCGTCATCATCGTGGTCCAGTTCCTTGTTCAGCAGATGAAAACGCTTGATCTGCGCCACTTGTGGCAAGCTGTCATTGCCCCTGGTTACCTCCGCCTGAATCAATTCCTGAACCTTTTCGTGCTCCGTCAAGCTGCGGAACGTAGTGTAGGCAATCCGCTCCTGCTCCGCCCATTTCGCGGCAGTTTCAAAATCTACCTGAATCAGCGCCGAGACATACTTACGGGCCTCACCGATAACAATACACTCCTTGATGTAAGGGCTCGCCTTGATCGTATTTTCAATCTCCGTGGGCGAAAGATTCTTGCCTCCGGCAGTGATCATGATGTCTTTGAGCCGGTCAACAATTCTCAGCTGTCCCTCTTGCCACTCGCCAACATCGCCAGTGTGTAACCAGCCGTCCCTGAGGGTAGCTTCTGTGGCCTCATCATTCTTGTAGTAGCCTTTGAACACCATGCCCCCTCGCATGATGATTTCGTTATGTTCTCCAAGCGCCACCTCAAGCCCGGAAACAGCCGTTCCCACAGTACCAAGGCAAACATTGTCCGGACGCTGAGCTGTTGCCACACCCGTACTCTCGGTCTGGCCAAAAACCTCAACAAGGGGCACACCCAGGGTTCGGAAAAACTTGAGAATGCCCGTTGAGATAGGAGCCGCACCGGTCAGCGCGATGGTGCAACGGCGCAGTCCGATAAAGTTCTGCAAAGCGCGGAATACCAGCCAGTAGTAGACGCTGTAGGTAAGCCGCTCACCAAGGCTCCACTGTGCTTTGGGCTTTGTCGCCATCGGCTCACAGGCTTTCATGGCACGATCAAAAAGCATCTGCCGAAAACGCCCGGTCTCCTGCATTTTGATGTAGATGGAGGAATGGAGCTTTTCCCAGATCCGCGGAACGCCCAGAAAAAACGTCGGTGCAATTTCGCGAAGGTCTTCCTGGATCGTGCGCAGGCTTTCACCAAAGCTTACTGCACTGCCCACATAGACAGGCGCAATATTGGTCAGGGCCTGTTCTGCCACATGGCATAACGGCAGGTAGGACAAGCTGGTGCTGTGCTCATCCACGCCCAGGAGCTCAACAAGCCCGGGCGCACCAGCGTGCAGATTGCCCCAGCTGATCATCGCACCTTTGGGTCGGCCGGTAGAGCCCGAGGTGTAAATCATCAGGGCAATATCGTCCATCTCCTGGCTGTCGAGCAGTTCGTCAATCAGCTCAGGATGGCTTTTCTCGAATTCCCGCCCCGTGTTCTCGATGTCTTCGAACGACGATGGTGGCTCGGAATAAGACCGCAAACCTTTCGGGTCAATAACAATATTGTGTTTGAGCTGCGGCAGCTGGGGCCAGGCTTCCAGAACCTTGTCGGTCTGTTCCTGATCTTCACACACCACCATTTCTGCGTCGCTGTGTTCAAGCACGTAGGCCACTTCATTCCAGGGGCTGGTGGGATAAACTCCCACACAGATTCCTTTTACCAGGCCTATGCCCATCTGGGCGATAACCCACTCCACCCGGTTCTCCGAAAGAATGGCGACATGGCCACCCTCGGAAAGACCCAGCGCACGCAGGCCCAGGCCAAAGTGCCGCGCACGTTGGTAATAGTCCTGCCAGGAACAGGCCTGCCAGATACCAAAATCTTTCTGCCTGAGCGCCAGCATCCCGGGGCGCTCTTTCGCATGCGCCCTGAGCATCTGAGTAAGTGTCAAATCACGGATTTGCGGTGTTGTCATGACAGCCACCGCTTACGACGCTTATAGTGTTTGATGTCCCGGTAACTGCGGGCTTCACCTTCTTTGCCACCAACGCCCAGATAAAACTCCTGAACATCCTCATTGGATGAAAGTTTTTCTGCCGGGCCATCGATCACGATTTTGCCGTTTTCCATAATGTAGCCGTATGAAGCGATGGCCAGAGACACGGCCGCATTCTGCTCCACCAGCAGTATTGCCGTACCTTGCTCCCGGTTTATCCGCGCAATAATAGTGAATATTTCCTCAACCAGCTGCGGGGCCAGGCCCAGAGAGGGCTCATCCAGCATGATCAGTTCCGGCTGGGCAATCAGCGCACGGCCAAGTGCAAGCATCTGTTGTTCGCCGCCGGACAAATAGCCCGCAAGCTGCTTACGGCGCTCTCTGAGGCGTGGGAAATAGTCATAGACCAGCTCGTAGGAATCACTCAGTGACGTCTTGCGCCCGCTGAGTGCGTAGGTTGCCGCAACGAGATTTTCCTCAACGGTCAGGTCTTCAAATACGCGCCGCCCTTCCATGACATGAAAGAGGCCGTCGCGAACCAGTCTTTCAGGGGCTATCCCTTTTAGGGGGCGGCCCTTGAAGCGGATCTCGCCGGCGGTCACCTCGCCGTCCTCCAGGGCCAGCAGCCCGGACACGCTTTTCAGTGTCGTGGACTTGCCAGCGCCGTTGGAACCCAGCAGCGCCACAATGGCGCCACGGGGAACACGCAGTGACAGGCCCCGGAGAACCTGCACCGCCTTGTTGTAAACCACTTCTATGTTATCGATTTCCAGCAAGGCTTCCATACAGCGTCTCAGTCGAGGTGAATCCAGTCGGATACCGGCTCATAGCGGGCTTCTTTCGCGTTTACACGCCAGATTCTACCCACCGGGAACGACATGTCCTGCACCGTGACCGGAATACCGATAATGCCGCCGGTATCCCAGTCCTTGATAGAAGCCAGAGACTCAGCCATGTTTTCACCGGTCAGTTCCTTGCCCGCATCCATGGTGCGCTTGATCACCTCGGTCCAGACCATCGCGTTAAACCAGCCCTGCATGTAACCGGTCGGACGGTAGCCGGCATCCGGATCGCTCTTTTCAGCTGTGGCGCGCAGTGCGTCCAGCACGGGGCCGCCTTCAGCACTGTCATAATAGTTGTACGGCATAACACCCATATAACCATCAGCGTCCGCACCCATCTTGTCTATGATCAGCTTGTCGCTGGACCAGAAGGTACCCATAAACTGGGTATCCAGGCCCATCTGCCGCATCTGCACCATGAACTCGTTGATCGGCGACAACACATAACCGTGGAACACAACGAAATCAGGGCGCACCCGGCGCAGCTTCAGTATTTCTGCAGACACATCCACACTGCCGGGCTTGGTAACAATTTCCTCTACCACTTCGATACCCATCTCGGCGGCTCTGGCCTTGCCGTTTTCGATGGGGTCCTTACCGAATTCGGTATCGCTGTATACAAAAGCAACAGTAGGCATATCGCCATCTTTGCCCTGGGTCGCAATGTACTCAAGGATGATGCCGAACATCTGGCTATAGTTCGGGCCGGGAATGAACTGGTACGGGTATTGTTCATTGTCCGTCAGCGCGGTCGCAAAAGACGCGCCACTCATCAGCGTGGAGCCCCTGCTGTTCAGTTCTGAGGCAATTGTTTTCATGAACCCGGTGCTGTCACCGTAGTAAACCGGGACCGTATTGCTGCCGGTAATTTTCTTGAAGGCGGCTACAGAGCGGTCTACTTCATAGCCGGTATCTTCCATCACATACTTCACCGGATGACCATTAATGCCGCCCTCGCTGTTGATCCAGCTTGTGTAGTCCGTCAGGCCAGCGTGCAGGTGCACGCCGGCAAAGGCGAATACACCAGACAGCGGGATAGAGCCACCGAATACAATGGGTTCTTTATCCTGTGCCATCACGGGCGCCGCTGCCACCAGAGCAGCAGCAACACTGCCGATACCTGCGAGCCTGCGGCCCTTGTTGAGAATGCTTTTGAACATGTTTCTTCTCCTTGCGGCTTCTTGTTGTTAAATCCACTAGTTCTTGAAGGGCCATAAACTGAAAAAGCGCCGTATGCGGTGCCAGATCTCCGCCAGCCCATGCGGTTCAAAAATAAGGAAACCGACAATCAGTGCACCGAAAATAATTTCGAGCATCGGTGACATGAATATCGGTGCATTCGGATAAAACGGTGTCAGAGCGGTAGTGAGCAGTTTGAGAATTTCCGGAATCAGCGTCATGAAAGCCGCACCGAGTATGCCGCCCAGCAGGTTGCCCATGCCGCCAACAATAACGGCTGCCAGGTAGAAAATGGACATGGAGAGCGGGAAGCTTTCCGGTGTAACAACCCGGAAAAAATAAGCAAACAGACCACCGGCAACGCCGGCATAAAATGAACTGAGCGCGAAGGACATCAACTTGTAATGCAGTAGATTAATGCCAAGAATCTCCGCCGAAATATCCCTGTCCCGGATCGCGATAAACGCCCGGCCGATGCGGGTACGGAACACATTCCTGGCGGCAAGCACCATAAGTACCGCCAGGGGCACAATGATGAAGTACATCCCGAAATCGCTCTGAAACGTCAGCCCGAACAGGTGCGCCGGCTCCAGGCTCATCCCGCCCATACCACCGGTTACAGACTCCCACTCAGCGAAGATAAAGTGCAGGAACACACTGGCAGCCAAAGTGGCAATCGCCAGATACAGGCCTTTTACCCGGAGAGACGGAAGCCCGACAAGAATACCGACCGCAGCCGCAAGCAGCCCGGCCAGCAACAACGTGACCGGAAAAGGTAACCCCGTGTTCGCGGACAACCAGGCCACTGTGTAACCACCCACCCCCATAAAGCCCGCCTGCCCAAGAGAAATCAGGCCGGTAAAACCGGTGAGAATGTTCAGGCCCGTGGTGCTGATAACCGCAATACCTACCAGACAACCCAGGTACAACAGATAGGCGTCTGCCATAAAGGGGAACAACAGAAGCGCAAGCAGGAAAAGCGCGAACCAGATTTTCTGTGTGGAACTGGTCAGGATAGCCTCGTCGGCCTCATAACTCTGTTTGGCGTCACCGATGCGCATCTTACACTCGCTCTATTTCGTGGGTGCCAAAAAGGCCGTAGGGGCGGAAAACAAGAATGACGGCCAGCACCGCGAAGGTAGCCGGCATACGATACTCGCCGCCCAGATATGCGCCTGCCACCGTTTCCAGCCAGCCAATAAAGACACCGGCAATCAATGCACCGACAATACTGTCCAACCCACCAACGATCACCACCACCAGTACACTAAGGCCGATAGCGCCGAACTGCGGGCTGAGACCACCGGTTGCCGCCACCAGAACGCCCGCAAGCGACGCCGCAAGCGAGCCAAACACCCATGCCAGATTGAATACCCGGCGCACGTTAATGCCCATGGAGTAGGCCGCGGCCTGATCGGAAGCTGTTGCCCGCAGTGCGACGCCGCCACGGGAAAAGCGGAAATACAGGAGATAAATGATGAGCACCGCAGCACCAATAAGGAAGCCGTAGGCAATCTTGGGCGCCAGATACATCTCACCAATGAACACCGGTTTGCGGGGCAAGAAACTCGGCAAAAGCTGAGGGTCGGCGCCCCATATCATCTCTACCACTCCCACCAGAATACTGGCGATACCGATAGTGACCATAACCACCGAAATAGACGATTCGCCCAGCATCGGGCGGATCATGACTTTTTCGATCACGCCACCCAGCACGCTTCCACCAAGCACCGCCAGCGGCAGAGCTACCCAGGGCGACATTTCCATGCCTCCGGCAAAAGCCAGAAACAGATAGGCCGCGAACATCATAATTTCGCCGATAGCGAAGTTGATAACCCGGGTAGCCTTGTAAATGATCACGAAACCCAGCGCGATCAGGGCATAAAGACCACCCATGGCCAGACCCGCAAGACTGATTTCCCCGAAAAACAACCAGTCCATTCAGGCCACCTCGCGGTCGGGGTTAAGCTTCTTGCGCAGGCTGTCCATATCACTGGTGCCCAGATACGCTTCTATTACCTGTGGATTGTTCTGCACCTCCGAGGGTACCCCCTCAGCAATCACCTGCCCGAAGTTAAGCACGGCGATGTGATCGGAAATATCCATGACCATGCCCATGTCATGCTCAACCATCAGCACCGTAACGCCCCACTCTTCCCGGATGTCCAGAATAAACCGGGCCATATCCTCTTTTTCTTCACGGTTCATGCCGGCCACAGGTTCATCCAGCATCAGTACCTTTGGCCGCATTGCCAGCGCACGGGCCAGTTCCACCCGTTTCTGGAGCCCATAAGACAGGCTTGCTACCGGCTGGCGCCGTATGTGGTCGATCTCCAGAAAATCGATGATGTGGCGCTCTACTTCCTGGCGCACGGCCATTTCTTCACGGCGCGCCGCACCGAAATACGCCAGTGATCCCAACAGGCCGCTTTTCATGTGCACGTGGGCACCAAGCTTTATATTGTCGAGCACCGTCATGCCGCGGAACAGGGCAATGTTCTGGAAGGTACGCGCCAACCCCAGGGCGGCCCGGACAGGAGGCTTCGTACCTCCAAGCTCCTTACCCTGATAGCGGATGGTGCCCTGCTGAGGTTTGTAAAAGCCGGAGATACAGTTAAAAAGTGAGGTCTTACCGGCGCCGTTCGGGCCGATCACCGTGGTAACGGTATTTTCCGGCACGCGGAAGCTGACATCCTGCAATGCCTTCACACCACCAAACGAGAGCGAAAGATTATTGACTTCGAGGATACTGGACATTATTCCCCGCACATCGGCAGATTATGGTTGTTATTGTTTACGTAAACGTCAGGCTGATTTCGCTGACCCGATTTAAAATAGCCTATTCCCGCCATAAAAACCAAGAGACTCTGTTCTATAGTTACCGAACAATTAACTAAAGACTCTCAGCGACGGACTTCACAACCATGACCGAAAGCCCCTTAATCTCCGCGTTTGATGAACAAACCGGCGTAGCCACCCTGACATTCAATCGCCCCACCGTTCTCAATGCCATCAACATCAACATGGCGGACGCATTCCTTGATGCGGTGAAAGCACTAAGCGAGCAACCGGGATTACGCTGCATTGCGTTGACAGGTGCCGGGAGGGCGTTCATGGCGGGTGGCGATGTCGCCAGCATGGCCGGCACACGGGAACAGACCAGAGATGTCATCAATGGCTTGCTCGTGCCACTTAATGAAGCGATTCTTCTGCTACGGAGTATGGATGCACCAATAATTTCCGCTGTAAGAGGTGCGGCCGCAGGCGCAGGGCTGAGTATCGCCCTCATGGCAGACATCATCGTAGCGGAGGAAAACGCTCGTTTTCTGATAGGTTACAACGGTATAGGTGCCGTACCAGACTGCGGCGGAACCTGGTTTATGGCCAACAAAATCGGATCTGCACGCGCTGCAGAAATGATGCTGCTCGGGCGAACCCTGAGCGCAATCGAAGCAAAGCAGTTTGGCCTGGTGACCGAAACATCACCGGAAAGCACGTTTGATGGGCTTTTGGCGGATACCATCAATCGAATTGCCAATGGGCCGACACAGGCTTTTGGGGCGTTCCGCCGATTGATTGATGGTGCCAATGGAACCCCTCTGGACATTCATCTGGAAGCCGAGCGGCAGGCGTTTCTGAAAATTGCCGAAACAGCAGACTTCGCAGAGGGTGTATCGGCATTCCTCGCCAAGCGGCCAGCTGCTTTTTCAGGCCAGTAACTGCGCGAACCCGAAAAACCGGATCCACCTTGCTCATCCGCCCGTAAGCCTTCAACATTCATTGCCGCAAACTACGAAACAGGCGAGTGACCATGAACCCGACTATTGAACTACTGAAATCCCATCGCTCTATCCGTAAGTTCACAGACCGGAAGATTTCCCCTGAGCTACTCATGGAGCTGGTCCAAGCCGGACAAAGTGCGGCCACATCGAGCCACATCCAGGCTTACTCCGTGATCCACGTGATCAATCCGGAAAACCGTCAGAAGATTGCAGAACTCGCCGGTGGGCAGATATACATTGCGGAATGTTCGGATTTTCTGGTGTTCTGCGCTGATATGAAACGCTCCACAGGCGCAGCACAAAGAGCAGGAGCAGACGTGGTTCGCGGCACAACAGAGCAGCTGCTGGTTGCCAGCGTTGACACTGCGCTCATGGCCCAGAATGTCGCGATTGCCGCTGAGTCTGAAGGCCTGGGCCTCTGCTACATTGGTGGCATCCGGAATAACCCGGCCGAGATCAGCGAGATTCTCCGCCTTCCTGAGCACGTATATCCGGTGTTCGGGATGTGCCTCGGCTACCCTGACCAGAACCCTGAGGTCAAACCCCGACTCTCAACAGAAACCATTCTCAAGGAAGATTATTACCAGGATGAGCAGGACGAGGCCCGGATAGCAGACTTCGACAAGACCATGAACAAGTACTACCTGGAGCGCACCGGCGGCAACAAGGACACAAATTGGTCGGAGCAGCTCAAGCCCCTGTTTACCAGCAAACTGCGGCCGCACATGAAAGGCTTCCTGCAGCAAAAGGGCTTTAAAATGCAGTAAACAGCGCTATCAGGCGCTGATTTTCTGCCAGACTGTTAATTCCGAGAAGCTGTGCTGGAACTTGTTTCGCGTTTCGCGGATAACAAACGGCAGGCTTCGGGATTCAAGCAACAGGGTGAAATGTGGCGCCAGCATGTCTTTGAGGCCGTCAAGGGTGGTGTAATCCTCCCCGTCCTTCTGGAAGCCACCCACCCACTTCTCTTTCGGAGTGTGTTCTTCCAGCCAGGTGTAAGGCGAAGCAATCAGCAGCAGCCCGCCGTCGTTCAGCCGTTCGTGAATGCGTGTCAGAAACAGGGAAGGATCGTAGAGCCGATCAATGAGGTTACCTGCCAGCACCAGATCATACCCTGTGAATTCCGGCTTCAGATCGCAGGCGTCGCCCTGATGAAAGGCCACCCGCTCTGCGGTATCCTCAAGGTCGAGCGACGCCAGAGATCGCTCCTGATAGCTTACCAGCGCCCCTTCTTCAGGGCGGGCGTAGCGAACGATCTTGTCGCGGGCCATCAGCTGGCACTGCTCCACGAATTTGGTGGAAAAGTCGATGCCATCCACATGGGCAAAAATCCGGGCCAGCTCAAAACTGGTGCGACCACAGGCACAGCCTATATCCAGAGCACGCCCGGGCGTTCGACCGTCCATTGCATCAATGGCTACCTTTGCAAGCCCGCGGGGAAAGTTCGCTTCTCCGTGCCACTGTTCGCCAAAATGGAACTCCAGATACTGGGCCAGGGTGGTGTCATCTTCGTAGTAGGCGCTTTGCTGCACAATGATATCCTTCACAGTAATTGGCGTTACGGGGTCTCTGCCATTCTGAAACGGCCCGGGGCAGAGAGCGCTTCAGATGTTATCCTAGCATCATGCCATTCAAGCCGGCGACTGCCGGTGCATCAATGCCGGCACCTGCAATAGCCAATTAGAACCTTTGGAGCTTCATGAGCCACTATCCTGACTATTCATTGCTGGAACTCGCGTCGGTTTGCGAGGGCGATTCCGTGGGCGCCACCCTGGCCAACAGCGTGGCCTATGCCCAGCATGCCGAAACTCTCGGCTTCAAGCGTTTCTGGCTGGCAGAACACCACAATATGGAGGGCATCAGCAGCTCCGCCACATCGGTACTGATCGGTCACATAGCCGGTAAAACCCGAACTATCCGGGTTGGCTCCGGGGGCGTAATGCTGCCCAACCACCCGCCCCTGGTAATAGCCGAGCAGTTTGGCACGCTGGAAAGCCTCTACCCGGGGCGAATTGACCTCGGCCTGGGCCGGGCACCAGGTACAGATCCGATAACAGCTCGCGCCTTACGCCGGGATGGCCTGGGTGCAGAACAGTTCCCGGAAGACGTTGCACGGCTGCAGTCGCTGCTGGGCCCTCTGCAACCCGGCCAGGCGGTAAAGGCCATTCCCGGCGCCGGAACCAACGTGCCCATTTGGCTTCTGGGCTCCAGTCTCTACAGCGCGCAGCTGGCGGCCATGCGGGGCTTGCCCTATGCCTTTGCCGGGCACTTTGCCCCGCGTCTTTACCGGGAAGCATTGAAGATTTACCGGGATAATTTCCAGCCTTCCGAACAGCTTCAGCGGCCCTACACCATTCTTGCGGTTCCCGCCGTACCTGCCGATACCATGGAAGAGGCAAAGCATCTGGCAACCACAAGCTACCAGCGCATTCTCGCACTCTTCAGAGGCCAACCTCTGTGGATGAAGGCGCCCGTTGAGTCAATGGATGGTCTGTGGAATGCCGGTGAACGGGCCGGAGTGAAAGATTTCCTGGCGCTTCAGCTACTCGGCGATGCCGCGGCCATCCGGAACCAGCTTGATGAATTGCTGGCGAGCGTAACGGTGGATGAGGTGATGTTTACCGTGGATATCCATGACCCGGAAAAGCGCCGTCATGCCCTGAGCATCCTCGAGAAAACGCGACACTGAGCCGGTGCTGGTCCGGAACCGAATCAGAGCAGCGACTCTACTGCCCTGACGAGCTCGGGGTCATCCGGGCGTGTGCGACTCGGGAAAGACTTCACCACTCTGCCGTCCTGATCAATCAGGTACTTTGTGAAGTTCCAACGCGGTGCAGAACTTTGCGCAATGATCTCCTGAAAGACGGGGTTAGCATCCGCGCCGGTCACCGGGCCCGGGGCAATCATGGTGAAAGTAACCCCGAAATTCTTGAAGCACACAGTCGCGGCCTCGGATTCTGTAGCCGCCTCCTGCCTGAAATCGTCGCTGGCAAAACCTACAACAACCAGCCCTTCCGTCTGGTATTTTTTATGCAGCGCTTCCAGCCCGGCGAACTGCCCCGTATAGCCGCAATGGCTTGCGGTATTGACGACCAGTATGGGCTTGCCTGCCGCAATGTCACACAGGTTAACCGAAGTACTGGAATGGAGTTTTCGCTGGTCATGATCAAGAAAAGCAGGACACTCTGCCGCCCCTGCATTGCCGGTTGCCAACGCACTGATCAGCAGAGCGCCGAACATCAGGGGCGCATGACGGGTATTTCGCTTGGGTGATCTCATACTCCAGGTACTCTTTTTAGCCAGTTATTTTTAGCCGGTTATTGATTCGCCTAATCCGACCAATATTACGCACAAAACAGCACAGTGGCTCAGGCACGAAACTGGACAGGCGGAAAAGGCCTGCCCATCATGCCATGAGATTGACAGACCAACCCTGGAACGACTGACCCATGGCAGAACAGAGCACAATTCATATTTTCCTTTCCCACGGAATGGAGAGCGGCCCCGGCGGAACCAAAATCCAGGCATTGAAAACCCTGGCAGAGACTTCCGACAGGGTTCGGGCATACGCCGTAGACCACAGGAGCAGTAAAGACCCCGCGGTTCGTCTCACCCAGATGCAGGATGCCATTGCCGGCAGCGGCGCAGCACCGGAAAATATCATTCTGGCCGGTTCCAGCATGGGGGGCTGGGTGTGCGCCCAGTTCAGCGCCCAGGTGCCGGTTCTCGGGTGCTTTTTGCTGGCTCCGGCACTGGCGCTTCCGAACTACCCGCAATCCAGCCCGCACATCCAGGCAAGCCACGTACAGATCATTCACGGCTGGGATGATGACATTGTGCCTGTCATGCCAGTGGTCGAGCTTGCCCGTCAACAGTCGCTTCCGGCGCTGATGCTGGCCGATGGCCACCGCCTGGAAAACAGCCTCGACCGAATCGTTGAAGAGTTCCGGATGTTTCTTTCAAGGGCAGGAATCCATTGAGCAAAGACTGGACAGAAACAAACCAAAAGGGCCAATTTCTTGCGAAAGTCGCCAAGTTTTGCCAGTCTTTAATAATGTAACAATAAATGTCTGAAGAAAAACGAACGGAGAAAACCCGATGAGCAGCATGAGCAAATTCAAGAAACTGGCCGGAATTTCAGCGTTCGCATTCGCGGCAATGACCGCAGCAAACTCCGTGAACGCGGCCAACTGGCGCTATGCCCACGAAGAATACGAAGGCGACGTACAAGACGTATACGCATACAAATTCAAGGAATACATCGAAGATAACTCCGATCACACTCTGCAGGTGTATCGTTTTGGTGAGCTCGGTGAATCCGATGACATCATGGAACAGACTCAGGCGGGCATTCTGAACTTTGTAAACCAGTCACCCGGTTTTACAGGCGCCCTGATTCCTGAAGCGCAGATCTTTTTCATTCCTTACCTGATGCCTACCGACATGGACACGGTCATCGAGTTCTTCCGTGAAAGTAAGGCAATCAACGAAGACTTCCCGAAACTCTACGCTGAAAAGGGCCTGGAGCTTCTGCAAATGTATCCGGAAGGCGAGTTCGTGATCACGCTGGATGAGCCAATCACCACGCCCGCGGAGCTGCAGAACAAAAAGATCCGGGTTATGACCAACCCGCTTCTGTCGGAAACCTACTCTGCATTTGGCGCAACACCAACGCCACTGCCCTGGGGTGAAGTATACGGCGCTCTGCAGACCAACATGATTAATGGCCAGGAAAACCCGATTTTCTGGATCGAGTCCGGCGGGTTGTATGAGGTGTCACCCAACCTCGTCTTCACCGGTCACGGCTGGTTCACTACCGCCGCGATGGCCAACAAGAACTTTTACGATGGCCTGTCCGATGCAGACAAGAAGCTTGTTCAGGACGCAGCAGATTATGCCTTTGAAGAGATCATCACTCACATCGACGGCCTGGCAGATGAAGCGCTCGCAAAGATCCAGAAGAGCAGTGACGAGGTTACTGTCACCCGCCTGAATGAAGAGCAGATCAAAGCCTTCAAGGACAGAGCTCCTCAGGTTGAGAAGAAGTTCATCGAAATGGCTGGCCAGGGTGGCCAGGACCTGTTGAACCAGTTCAAGAAAGACCTGGAAAAAGTACAGAACGACTGATCCTGAATCGTTCTTGTCCGCCGCCGGCGCCCGCCGGCGGCCGCTTTACTGAACCAACCACGCCCCGCCAAGAACCAGTATCCGGCAGGGAGCGACATGATCTGGAGCAGACCCCATGTCCGAGAATTCCCCGGAGATAGATGACGATACCGGTACTTTCGAGTCCGGCCTGCCCGGGTTTCTGGGAACCTTAGACGGTTGGATAGCCAGAGCAGAGGCCGTCATTCTGGCCGCCGGTATAATCCTCATGGCTATCAACACCTGCGTTAACGTTGTTGCGCGATTTGTATTCGGAGAGGGCTTTTTCTTCTCCGGCGAAATAAACCGCATCCTGATTATTCTGGTTACCTTTGCCGGCATCGGCTACGCGGCACGTTACGGCAGACACATACGAATGTCCGCGGTTTACGACGCACTGCCAACCAAAGGTCGCAAGGTGCTGATGATCTTTATCGCCCTGTTCACCTCCATGGTGATGTTTTTTCTTTGCTATCACTCCTACGGATATATCGAAACGCTTTACAGTCGTGGTCGAATTTTACCGGCGCTGGGTTTTGAAATCTGGTGGATTTACATCTGGGTGCCCGTGGGTTTTGCGGTTACCGGCATTCAGTATTTCCTGACGGCTATCAAGAACTTCACTACTGAAGACGTTTATCTCTCCACCGGTGTGATTGACGGTTACGCTGATACAGAATCGGAAGTCTGATCCGGTTTTAAACCGGACACGATAAAAAAGGGCACACCTATGGCGACAATTTTAATGATCATCATGATCGGGCTGCTGCTTCTCGGCTTCCCGATGATGATACCGCTGACGACCGCCGCCGTCGTCGGTTTCGTGATGATGTTCGACGGCTTCGGCCAGATGGGCACCTTCATTCAGCAAATGATGGGGGGTATCCGGCCTGCTTCACTCATTGCAGTGCCCATGTTCATTCTCGCCGCAGACATCATGACACGTGGCCAGTCTGCGGACAGGCTGATCAATATGGTCATGGCTTTCATCGGTCATATAAAGGGCGGGCTGGCAATCAGTACCGCAACGTCCTGCACGCTCTTCGGCGCGGTTTCCGGCTCTACCCAAGCGACGGTTGTTGCGGTTGGCTCACCTCTGCGGCCGAAAATGCTCAAGGCCGGCTATTCCGATTCGTTTACTCTTGCGCTGATCATCAACGCCAGTGACATTGCCTTTCTGATACCCCCGAGTATCGGCATGATCATTTATGGGGTTATCTCACAGACATCCATTGCGGAGCTGTTCATCGCAGGTGTTGGCCCGGGCCTCCTGATATTGTTCATGTTTTCGCTTTACTGCCTGTTCTACGCCTACAAAAACAACGTACCCACGGAGCCAAA
This sequence comes from Marinobacter sp., assembly GCF_048259445.1. Classification (GTDB taxonomy): domain Bacteria; phylum Pseudomonadota; class Gammaproteobacteria; order Pseudomonadales; family Oleiphilaceae; genus Marinobacter. The sequence continues at coordinate 58,543 of NZ_JBLXHQ010000001.1, forward strand.
GGCGACCTGGCGCGAACGTGCTTTTTCAGTGCGTGATGCCATCTGGCCGCTGTTTTTCCCGGTTATTATCGTTGGTGGTATTTACGGAGGTATTTTCAGCCCGACCGAAGCGGCAGCCGTTTGCGTACTTTATGCGTTCCTGCTGGAATTCATCGTATTCCGCTCACTCAAACTCGGTGAAATTTACAAGATCGCCAAGTCCACCGGCCTGATCACCGCTGTCGTGTTCATACTGGTCGCTGTGGGTAACGGATTTTCCTGGATCATTTCCTTTGCCCAGATCCCGCAGGCAATTCTGGAATCTGTGGGCGTCAACGAAGCCGGCCCGGTGGGTGTGCTCATCGCAATCTGCGTGGCGTTCTTTATCGCCTGTATGTTTGTGGATCCTATTGTTGTCATTCTGGTACTGACCCCTATCTTTGCGCCCGCCATCCAGGCAACAGGGTTGGACCCGGTGCTGGTCGGCGTGCTCATCACCCTCCAGGTTGCAATAGGCTCGGCAACGCCGCCTTTCGGCTGCGATATTTTCACCGCGATTGCGATATTCAAGCGCCCTTATCTGGAAGTTATCCGCGGTACGCCGCCGTTTATTTTCATGCTGATTTCAGCCGCCGGTCTGATTATTGCGTTTCCGCAGATTGCTCTGTTCCTGCGTGATCTTGCCTTTGCAGGCTGACGTGCAACCGGGTCTGGATTTTTAAGGAGAAAACCATGTTCAAACGGATACTGGTGGCGGTAGACGGCTCTAAAACCTCTCTTGCGGCGCTGGACAAGGCCATCGGGCTGCAAAAACTCCTGCCGGACGCAGAGATCTTCATTCTCTGCGTTTATAAGCACCACAGTCTGTTCGAGGCGTCACTTTCCATCGGAAGGCCCTCCGACATGGACATTCCGGACAAGGTGCTTTCGGAATACGCCAAAGAGGTGGTAAATCACGCCAAAGATATAGCCAAAGAGCACGGGGCAACCAAGGTTCGCGGCTTTGTAAAAGCAGGGCGTCCCTCCAAGGTTATTATAAAATTTGCCCAGGACAAGGAAGCGGATCTGATTGTGGTAGGCACCCGTGGAACTCACAGTGACAAGGACGGGATGTTTCTTGGCAGTGTTTCACACCGTGTGGCAGCACACGCCAAATGCCCTGTGCTGGTAGCCTGAGTAGCATACAACTGCGCCGGCCAGACACTCTGCCAGCCGGCTAAACCTCTGAAAAAACCTCAACGTTGTCACGGCCACCAGCTTTGGCCCGGTACAGCGCTTCATCTGCAAGCTTCAACAACTGTTCGGGCTCGCCCGTACTCTCCGGCCAGTTAGCCACACCAATGGAAATGGTCAGATGACCAAGGGTGCTGCCTTCAAACATCACCGGCTCTCTCCGTACCGCCTCTCGCAGTTCCTCTGCACGCACTCTGGCGCCGGCGACATCTGAACCGGGCAAGATCACAACAAACTCCTCACCACCGTGGCGGCAAACGATATCACTGCCGCGAAAACGGGATTTCAGTATCGATGCAAATGCCTGCAAAGCCATGTCCCCCGCCTCATGTCCAAGGGTATCGTTAAAGCGTTTGAAATGATCGATGTCCAGCAGCAGGAGCGATAGGGGAGTGGCATTGCGCAAAGCAACAGCCGTTTCATGCGCAAGTAACTGATCGAAATACCGGCGATTTTTGAGGCCGGTTAGTGCGTCTTCGTAGGAGTACCGCTGCAGATCCTCCCTGAGTGAAATACCGGAGAGCGTAACTCCGATACGTTCAGCAACCAGATTGATGGATGACATAAGCCGCCCAGCGCCATATTCGGTGTATCCGGAGCTGCTGATGCTATCGCCATCAAGTAGCAACAAGCCCTCAAGCGCTGTGCCATGGCTTGCGAACTCAATGTTGATAGGGAAACACACCAACCCCTTCCAGCCCCTGCCAGCGGCCTCAGCGTCCTCAACCGACCCCGCGGTAAGGCGAACCGGATCCGGCAGGTTCTTTGCATCGGCAACAATCGGTGCCAGGACCGGGTGCGCATCTCCATACCCCCAGTGCACAAGGCGTTCGTAGGTGCCGCTGGCTGTTTGTCGATAAATCATTCCCTTGAGCGGGCTGCAGAGCCTCGGCATGGCTTCAACGAGCAACTGAAACGCCTGGCTAAGGCTTACACATGCCTGCAGTTCCGCAATCACATCCGCGAAGATCTGGCTTTTTTCGTTCTCGAACGCCAGCAAGCTTGCCCTTGCCTGCTCCCGTTGCAAAAGGGTTTCTGCCCTTTCCGTGCGATCAGCAACCTGTTGCTCCAGGGTTACCGTCAGGTCCTGCAAGGACTTCTGGGTAACGGCATAATGTCGGAACGAAATGATGACTACGGCCAGGGAGAAAAAAAGCAAACCCAGACTGACCGGCACCTGCCCCCAGGGCAGAAAACCGTGAGCCACGGCCATGTCAGCGACGAGCAGGGCGCCAAAGACTCCACACGCAAACACCAGAATCTGCTGCTCACCGTTCAACGAACGCATTCGGGGCAACGTCAATACGCCGATCACGAACAGAGAAAACAGCAACAATGCATCAAACGGTGGGAACGTGGACGAAAGATCCACGACTCCAGTCAAAGCCAGGCCCAATGCGCAAACCAGGTAAGCCAGATGCAGCTTCCAGATCAGGCTGATCGTTCGTGACGGACGATCTTCCAGCCATTGATCCAGCATAAGCCCCAGAGCCACAGGCAACAGGTAGTAACTTCCGGCTGCCAGATAATCCCAAAGCAGGGCGTTGGAAATGATAAGCAGGCTGGCCTGACTCTCGGCTACCAGCATTATGGATGAGGCCAATGCAAACAGGCCTATACTGGAAAAAGTCTTTCTTCCACCCTGCAGCAGCGAGAATATCAGCGCGAGCACAGCCACCAGCAGAGAGAATCCGGCAACAAGCAGAGCTTCGAGAGAGTTTTCGAGAATATAGAGAAGGAGCTCTGAGTGATCCATGATGCTCACCTCGCCCCAGAGACCTATATCCGTGTAGTCAGAAAACACACGGAAGTAAAGCTGCTTGTTCTGATAACCTTCAGGAAGCGCGATCTCGTGCCAGGGCCAGCCCTCAAATCTGCCACGGCCATCCTTGTCGAAGGTGCCGTACTGATAGATGTTTTGGCCATCCAGCCAGACCTGGACAATCAGATCAACGCTGAAAATGTAAAGAACCGGGCTCTGCCATTCACCGGCGGGAAGCGTTACCCGATACCAGACCTGATCCCGGCCATTGCGCCCCGGGGGATTGGAAGGGAAGTCAATGGAATGCCACTGCCCAGGCTGCTGTGCAAGAGCCAGATCCGGGACGCCTTCGGCATTGAAAGGTATATCACCCCAACGGTATTCCCAGCCCTCAGCTAAGGGCTGAGACGCAGCCATAGAGGTTAAAGGCAAGGCCCCCCATAGAGCACCAAACACGATAATCAGGATTTTCATTAAGGGTGCGGGCATTAACCTTGGAAACCTGCCAGTAGGGGCGTTACGGGCAAGTATAGAGCAACAGCGCTACACGTGTACAAATCAAAGACAGTAAGCCTTTAAAAGGGCTGGATTACAGGGCCTGCAGGTGACCCTGTAATCCCGGGCATGGTGATCAGGCTTTACAGGCCGGATTTAAGTTTTTCCCAGTACCTGGCGTACACCTGCAAAGCTTCATCACCGATATCGCTCTGAAACTCGGCATTAACCATGTCTTCCGGCGTCGGATAGCTGGCGCGATTCCCGGCAACCTCGTCTCCCAACAAATCCCGTGCGGACAGCACTGGCGTGGCATAACCGATGTCTTCACTGATCAGTGCCGCAATTTCCGGCTGCAGCACAAAACTGATGAATTTGTGAGCCGCTTCCGGGTTTTTGGCATTCTTCGGAATTACGAAGCTATCCAGCCAGGCGATAACGCCCTCCTTCGGGTACACATACTCCAGGGCTTCCATGCTGTCCTTGCCCATAACGGCTTCACCGTTCCAGATCATGCCCACATCCGCCTCGCCTTCAAGGAACGGCATGCGGGGGGCGTCCGAGTTGAAGGTACGCACGGAGGGCATCAGCTCGGTCAGCTTTTCATAGGCTTCTTCAATCTGTTGCGGATCGGTACTGTTACCGGAATAACCCAGCACCCGCAGGCCCATGTGGAAGACTTCACGCATATCGTTGGTCAGGTTAACCCGGCCTTTGAAGCGCTCATCCCAGAGATCTTCCCAGGCGGTCACGGGCTCGCCTTCGATATCAGCGGTATCAACACCAATTCCTGTAGTGCCCCAGAGATAGGGCACGCTGTACTGGTTGCCCGGGTCGATATCCAGGCCCGTGAGTTCGGAATCAAGCTGATCAAAGCCGCTGATCTTGCTTCTATCGATGGGCAGCAACAGCCCTTCGTTGCGCATTTTACTCACATAGTAGGTCGACGGTACTGCAAGATCATAAGCGGCGCTCTCATCCAGCAGTTTGAGCCGCGCATACATGGCTTCGTTACTGTCATAAGTGGTGTAGACAACTTTGATTCCGGTCTCGTCCTGGAAGCGGGTCAACACCTCCTGCGGCATGTACTCGGACCAGTTATACAGATTCAGTACCTGGGGATCGTCAGAACTACAGCCCGTCAGGCCCAGTGCCAGCATGCCGGCCAGTGCGAGTTTCTTCATTGTTTGCTCCTTGAAAGAATCCATTGCGACACCATCAGCATCACCAGTGAGAACACCAGCAGCAAAGTGCCCAGTGCGTTTACTTCGGGTTTTAGCCCCACACGCACCATGGAATAGATGCGCAGAGGTAGAATTTCGTAGCTCGGGCCGCTCACAAAGGTGCTCACCACAACATCGTCCATGGAGAGCGTGAAACCCAGCAGCCAACCCGCCATCAACGCCGGCATGATAACCGGGATCAGCACTGTGCGGGTCATCGTAAAGTCGCTGGCACCCAGGTCCCTCGCCGCTTCCGGCAACCGCTCATCAAACCCGGCAAGCCTGGCCATAACGGTAATCACCACAAACGGCAGGCAGAAGGTTACGTGTGCCAGCAGCAGCGATACATACCCAAGCTGCAGTCCCAGCAACAGAAACAGCCCAAGCAATGAAATCGCCAGCACAATTTCCGGTGACATCATGACCACAAACAGCATTCCGTTCAGCACTCTCTTGCCACGAAAGCGATAGCGGTGCAAAGCGAGAGCGGTCAGCGCTCCGATCAAAGTAGATACAGTGGCCGCCGTGAGCGCCAGCCACAGCGAGTTCCACATTGCCTGCACCATAGCGTGATTATTGAACAGCGATTCGTACCAGCGAAGGCTCAGGCCGCCCCAACTGTAGCCGGTGCGGGAGTCGTTAAAAGAGAACACTACCAACACAATAATCGGTACGTACAGCAGCAAATAAACCAGAGCAAGATAACTACGGGAAAGCCAGCGCATCACGCACCCTCCTCGCCCAGGCGGCGCTTACTCAACCGATGCGCAAACATCAGCAGCGCCATAGTGAGGGTCAGCACAATGCTGGCAGCAGCGCCAAACGGCCAGTTACGGGCATCCAGAAACTGGTTTTTGATCACGTTGCCCACCAGCAGATTGCGCGAACCACCCAGAATGTCCGGCACGAAGAACAACCCCATAGCAGGCAACAATACCAGCATGACTCCGGCCAGCACGCCCGGCAGTGTCAGCGGTACAATGACGTTCTTGAATGTAGCAAAACGCCCTGCGCCCAGGTCGTGAGAAGCGAGCAGGACATCCTGTCGCAAATCTTCAAATACCGAATACAGGGGCAGAATCATGAACGGCAGCAGCAGATACACCAGGCCCACAATCACGGCGCCTTCGGTGTAAAGAAGCTGTGCGGGTTCGTCGATAACCCCCATAGACATGAGCGCACTGTTCAGCAGGCCATTGGTGGCCAGAATCAGCTTCAGTGCGTAGGTACGCACCAGGGAGTTGGTCCAGAATGGCACGATTAACAGAAAGATCAGCAGCATCTGACGACGTTTTTCTACCCGCGACAAGGCCCAGGCAAACGGATAACCAATCAACAGGCAAATCAGCGTGGTCATGGCCGCCATGTAGAGGGAGTGAAGAAACACCTCCAGATACAGCGGGTTGAACAGTTGCCGATAGGCATCCAGGTTCAATGGCAGGGAAATGAAGGTAGAGGGGGCCCGCGTCATCACGCTGGCACCCACTACCAGCATATTTGGCGCAAGCACGAGGAACAGCAACCAACCCCACACCAGCACCAGAACAGCCGCTCTGAACGGCTGTTGCTTAATGCTCTGCATCATCAGCTGCCAACTCCTCTTCATCGGTCAGCGGCTCATCGCCCTCTTCTGCCAGCAACCATTCCCAGCCGTCTACCCAACTTACGCGCACCGGCTCGCCAATACTGTAGTCAAACGCTGGATCGTCCTCGTCAAAGAACTCGCTGGCCATCACATGGCTGCCGTCCTCCAGCTCAATAACCGAGTCCAGTGTACTGCCTTTGTAATTGCGCTCTACGATCTTGCCTGCAACACCATCGACATCACCCGGCGCAAGTACCCGGATATCTTCCGGGCGCAGCAGAACGTGCAGTGGCTGATTCATCGCAACACGGAACGACGGTTTACTTAACTCCCGGTTCAGACCAAACACATCCACACTGATTCGCTCACCCTCTATTTTCGTAACCCGGCCGGGGAAGAAGTTGGTCTGGCCCACAAAGCGCGCAGTGAAAACGTTCGCCGGGCGTTCATAGACTTCCCTGGGTGTGCCAAGCTGCTGGATATGGCCGTCTTTGAGCACCACAATGCGATCAGACATAGACAGCGCTTCTTCCTGATCATGAGTGACGAACACGAAGGTAATGCCCAACTCACGCTGCAGCCGCTTGAGTTCTACCTGCATGGTGCGGCGCAGTTTGTAGTCCAGCGCCGAGAGAGGTTCATCCAGTAACAGCATTTTGGGCCGTTTGACCACCGCCCGAGCAATCGCAACCCGTTGCTGCTGACCACCGGATAACTGATGCGGCTTGCGCCGCGCAAAATCGTCCAGCTGAACCATGGCAAGCGCTTCTTCAACACGCTCCCGTATCTCGGCTTTCGGCCGTTTCTCCATTTTCAGGCCATAGGCCACATTGTCGAAAACCGACATATGTGGAAACAACGCGTAATTCTGGAAAACCGTATTCAGTGGGCGGTGTTCTGGTGGGGTTTGTGTGATATCAGCGCCCGAAAGCGTAACGCTACCCCGGTCCGGGAGCTCAAAACCCGCCATCATGCGTAAAAGGGTTGTTTTACCACAGCCGGAGGGCCCCAGAAGGGTAATGAACTCACCATCGTCAATCGTGAGACTGAGTTCATCCAGTACGGTCTTGCCGTCAAACTGTTTGGAGATACCGCTCAGCGATAGGAGTGTTTTAGTCATCAGCCCTGCCCAAATAATAAGCGGCGTATTTTTTCAGAAAGAGCGCAGCATAAAAAGCTTAGTGTCGTTTTTTTACACGACAATTTTTATCCGGTGGTTTAATCGAAGGGCCCAACACTGGCAAAGCGATGCCTCTGCGGGGTTGTTTTTCATGAACATGCCCCGGCTGCCAAAGCGGCCAGGGCATGTTAGAAGGCTTTATTGGCCAGCAACGCTGTCCAGGTAGGCTTTATCTGAAATGTTGGTCCACTGACGAACCTGCTTGAGGTAATCAAAGTGGGAGTTGATTATCTCCTTGGCCAGCTCGTCTTTTTCAGCGGCTTCTGCCAGCAATTTTTCAGTTGCCTCACGCATTGCTTCAATAACTTCCGGCGGGAACGTCTTGTGCGTCACATTCGGATAGTCTTCTTTCATGCGATCCCAGGCCACGCCGCTTTCGTGGGTAGTCTGAATGTACATGTCATAAGCGGCAGTGCGCATGGCGATCCGCAGAATTGCCTGCAGATCTTTGGGCAGCTTGTCCCAGCTCTTCTGGTTGATCAGAAACTGTACTTCTGCACCTGGCTCCTGCCAGCCTGAGTAGTAGTACTTCGCTATCTGATGGAAGCCCATGGGGAAGTCAAGAGCCGGACCTACCCACTCAACGGCATCAACCGTGCCACGCTCAAGTGCCGTGTAAAGCTCGCCGGGCGGCAGGTTGGTTACTGCCACGCCAAGCTCTGCCATCACTTCACCCGCAAACCCGGGAGTGCGCATTTTCAGGCCTTTGAGATCCGCTACGGTGTTGATCTCTTTGTTGAACCAACCGCCCATCTGGTTACCGGTATTACCACCCGGGAAGGAGAGCAAGCCGTATGGCTCGTAAACCTTCTGCATCAGCTCCATGCCTTCGCCATGATAAAACCAGGCATACATTTCCGGCGCAATCAGGCCGAAGGGTATGGTGGTGAAGTACATCGCATTGGGAATCGTGCCCTTATAATAATAAGAAGCCGTGTGCCCCATGTCGTACTGACCATTGCGCACCAGATCAAAAATACCGAAAGGCGCTTTATGCTTGTTGGAGCTGTCGACGCGGATCTTCAAGCGGCCGCCAGACATCTCTTCGGCCATCGCGGCCATGTGCTCAGTGGTTTCACCGAGAATAGGGGAGTTAGGGCCCCAGGTTTGCGCAAGCCGCAAAGTATAGCTTTCTGCAGCTACGCCGAGCGAACTAACAGAAAACAACAGCGTCACCGCTGCCATTCTGATCAGACGAGTCATCATTGTTAGCACCATTTATCGTTTTATTTTATTGCGTTGTTATCGTTCAAACGATAGCAATACTAGCCCGGGATAACACCTCACGCCAAGTGAGACTCTGAAAAAGACCCCGGCTCGTACTTCAGACTTTAAATCGACTTACCAGGTCTCGCAGGCTTTCTCCCAGGCGAGCGAGTTCATGGCTGGCTTCATTGGTCTGGGTAACGCCGGTATCACTTCGTTGCGCCGCATCCACAATGCGTACCACGTTCTGATTGATCTCTTCCGCAACCTGGCTTTGCTGCTCGGCCGCGGTGGCAATCTGGGTCACCTGATCATGAATCTGCCCAACCGATTTCTCAATCGTCACCAGAGCACCTGTGGCGTGGTTAATCCGCTCCACCGTCTCAGACGAACGATCCCGCGACCGATTCATCCGCTCAACGGCCGAGCGGGTTTCACTGACGAAGCCATCAATCATTTCACGGATCTGATCCGCGGATTCGGCGCTGCGCCGAGCCAGTTGACGCACTTCATCTGCGACCACAGAGAAACCGCGACCATGGTCACCTGCTCTGGCAGCCTCGATGGCAGCGTTCAGTGCGAGCAAATTGGTCTGTTCGGTTACGGACTGAATAACATCCAGAACTCTCTGGATGTCATCTGATTTCTCAGCCAGAGCGTTGATACTGAGAGCGCTTTCCTGAATCTCCTCAGAGAGTTTGTTTACCGAACCTTGCGCATTGGCAATGGTTTCACCACCGTCTCGAGCCATGCGATCAGCATCTGACGCAGCACTTTCAACTTCGCTGGCGTTCCCGGAAATCTGCTGGATGGTTGCTGCCATTTCATTGATTGCAGAAGCAATCTGATCGGTTTCGGACCCCTGTTCCTGCACTGACGCCCGGGTTTCATTGGCAACGCGACTCAGCTCTTCCGCAGCAGACGCCACCTGCTCGGTTGTGGCCCCGACTTCCCGGATAGTCGTCTGTATTTTGATGACAAAGGCGTTAAAGCGACGGCCCAGCTCAGAAAGCTCATCACGGCCCTCTTCGGGCAAACGCTGACGCAAATCACCATCACCATCAGCGATCTCCTGCATCATGTCGCTGACTCTTTTCAAAGGCAAGGTCACTGTGCGACCGACGAACACGCCAATTACCAACGAGATCACCACGGCAACGGCTGTGACCAGTAGAATAAAGCCAAGCGTTGCAACTATGTTGTCCTCGATTTCCAGACGCGCAGCGTCAACCTGTCGATCGATATCGGTAACGTAGACACCCGCCCCAATCATCCAGTCCCACCCCGGAATAATTGCGGAGTAGGACACTTTGGGCTCTTCGTTACCGGAAGCCGGATTAGGCCAGTCATATCCGAGATAGCCCGTGGATTCTGCCGCTCCAAACAAGCTGCCTACGAGCTTTTTGACGACCGGACTATTATCCTGCCCCTCTCGGGAAGGGTCAGGAGAGTATGCAACTGCCTGCGCGGCCCTGTTGTATGCGAAAACGTAATTCGCCTTCTCAAACCGGATAGAGCGCAAGCGGGATGCAGCCTGAATTTTTGCCTCGTCCTCAGACAGTGCAGGGTCGTTTTTTGCCTCCAGCACCACCGCTTTCGCGGCATCGATCAGATTCTTAAGTCCTGCCTTTCGGGCTTCCAGAAGGCTTGACTCAAGGCGCTTTAACTCTGCCTCCCCGTTGGCCTGGATCTGGCTGACGGAAATCCAGGCGACCGTCGCTGCTGTAACCAGGACCGGAATCAATACGGCAAGCAGCAGGCGGGTGCGAATATGCAGGTTGTTCAGAAAATTCATTACGGCAGATCCTCAGAAAAGCAATGTCTCGAACTGCTATCGACAAAATCCGGAATATCTTGAATAAAAACTATGCCTTGCCCTGCACAAAATCACGAACCGCACCCTCGTCACACTTCCGGCAGTCAAGCTCAAAGCCAAGCATAGAGCGTCTCCCCTCTTCGGTTGTCACCCAGGGCCTGTTAACCCAGGGTGGCGTATGTCGCACATGCTGGTTATGCCCACAGGCCAGTCGGGCGACCCAGTGATCCTCTTCATCCTTGTGGTATCCGATTATCGGTTGTTTCATGGTAAAGACCTGGAACGCCCGGCCCAGGCGGACCAGGAATAAATCGCCAGAGCAACCCATATCATAATAAAACTCGTCAACTTTTCGATGCTGAGGGGCTCACTGAAAACCATCAGCGCAATCAGAAACTGGATAGTCGGGTTGATATACATAAGAAAACCAACCGTCGACAGGCGCAATCGTCGAGCAGCGCCGGCAAACGCCAACAAGGGGATTGCCGTTATCGCACCACTGGAAATCAACAGGAGCGTGGTCGATGTATCCTCCGAAAAGTGTGAAGTCCCGGCGTAGCTGACAGCAGTGAGCGCCATAATAGCCACCGGCAGCAAAAGCAGGGTTTCCACAAACAGACCCGAGAGCCCATCCAGAGCTACCTGCTTGCGTAGCAGCCCATAAGTTCCAAAGCTGAATGCCAGCGCCAGCGTTATCCAGGGCACAACACCCAACAGGAAAAGCTGATACAGAATCGCAAGAGTGGCCAGTGCCACAGCCAGAATCTGTAACCGGGAAATACTCTCTTTAAGCACCAGCATGCCCAGCCCGACGTTCACCAATGGCGTCAGGAAGTAGCCAAGACTAGCCTGAAGCACCTGCCGGGTTTCCACAGCATAAATATAGACTCCCCAGTTCACGGCAATCAGCACGGCACACCCGAGAACAAACCCAAGCTTTGCCGGCTGCACAAGCGCCGCCCATACGGGTTGCCAGCGCTTCAGAAAGGTGACAATAACCGCCAGAAACAAGCAGGACCAGATTACCCGGTGTGTTACCACTTCCCAGGCGGGCACGCCGTCAAACAGCGCGAAATAAAGCGGAAAACAACCCCACATAGTGTAGGCAAACAAGCCGTAAAAAACGCCTTTGCGAGCTTCCTGCGCTGCCATTTCAATAGCTTCCTCATTATATTTTGACGTTAAATTTAACATACCTGACGGGTGACGCGCTCGGGCAATATGGCTTAACCTGAGAGTACATTCAAAGTACGGAAAATCGGTTATGAAAACAGCCCAGGATTTTGTCGCCGAAGCCAGGCAGCACATTCAGGAAATATCCCTTAAAGAAGCTGACGAAGCGATTCAGGCAGCAGACCTGTTGGTAGACGTTCGTGACGGCGACGAATACCGACAAAGCCACATCCCCCACGCTACGAACATTTCCCGGGGCCTGCTGGAGTTCAAATTCAGCAATGATCCGGCGCTGGCGAACCGGGATATGAAGATTGTGGTTTACTGCAAAAACTCAGGCCGTGCAGCGATGAGTGCCAGGGCTCTGCAAGACATGGGATACCTGCACGTACAGTCGATTGAGGGTGGCTTTGACGCCTGGCAGGAAGCCGGTAAGCCGATAGCCAAACCGGAACTGCCATTATTCGACTGATCGTTGCTATACTGCGCCGATTATCTCGAAGAACTGACGCCAATGACTACTCATGACGCCAAGCACACCATTCCTTCCCGGAGCGTTGACCCCGATTTCTCAGGGCAATTGCCTGTGGCAGGGCTCCAGACAATTCTCGACAATCTCGATGCCTTGGTGTATGTCGCTGATTTTGACACTTATGAGCTGCTATACATAAATGCTTACGGGCGGAGGGTATGGGGCCAGTTCCAGAAAGGCCAGAAGTGCTGGAAAGTTCTTCAGAATAACGATGGCCCCTGCAGTTTCTGCACAAACAGCCTGTTGGTCAAAAACCATGGGGAAGCATCCGGCATACATGTATGGGAATTCCAGAACGAGGTGTCCAGACAATGGTATCAATGCCGGGACCAGGCAATTGAGTGGACCGACGGGCGTCTGGTTCGCCTGGAAATTGCCACCGACATCACCGATCGCAAGAACATGGAACTGGCCCTGCAAAGCGCCCGGCAGCAAGCCGAGGCAGCTTCTCTGCAGGACGAACTCACCCTCCTGAACAACCGCAGGGCATTCTTCCAGTTTGGCGATCAACTCCTCAAACAGGCGCGCCGACACAAGGCGCCACTGGCCGTAATAATGTTCGATCTAGACCACTTCAAACAGATCAACGATGGTTATGGCCATGAGGCGGGGGATGCGGTTCTCAGAGAGGTAGGCAGTTTGCTGATGGCCAAAGTACGGGAATCCGACGTTGCCGCGCGCATTGGCGGCGAAGAGTTTGCCGTACTCTTGCCAGACACGTCTCTGGCCCAGGCTATGGAGCTGGCTGAACGATTACGCTTTCTGTTGCAGGACCTGCGGATTCGCTACCGACAAACAGAACTCCGCCAAAAGGCCAGTTTTGGCGTGGCCATGCTGTCAATAGACGACGATCGGCTTGAGGCATTGCTCTCGCGAGCAGATGAAGCCATGTACCTGTCCAAGACAAAAGGCCGGGACAGGGTACATCTTTTTTCACAGATCCGAGATTGATTCGAGAGCAACCCGACTAGCCTAAGGCCGCCGTGTAACCGCCATGGTCAGGCGAGAGATACAGGTCGTTTTACCCGCTTCATTTTCCAGACGGATCTCCCATACCTGGGTCGCGCTGCCAATGTGAATGGGCCTGGCCGTCCCATAAACCCAGCCTTTGGTAACCGGGCGAATATGGTTGGCATTGATTTCAAGCCCGACTGCGACGGTATCAGGATCTTTCAGGCAGCAGTTGGCAGCCATACTGCCCAGGGTTTCTGCCAGGACCACCGACGATCCTCCGTGGAGAATCCCGAAAGGCTGGACCGTGCGCTGATCAACCGGCATCCGGCCTGTTACATAATCGTCACCGATTTCGGTGTACTCAATGCCCATATGGCTTACAGCTGTGTTAGCGCTGGCTTTAGCCAGATGCTCAAGGTCCGGTTTCAGGGTCCAGATTGCCATACTGATAAAACTCTCTGACAGGTTAAAATGAAGTGTCTCGCTGCCGCTATGGCTTCAGAGACATATAACGGGCCGTGTACTCACTGACAATCTCGGCCAGACGACCTGAATTGACCAGTTTATACAGGTTATCTGCAATACGTTCACGGAGTTCAAACGTGTTGCATTGCGAGTTCTTGGAAAACGTAAAAAAAAGCCCTTCGTTGCTGATGGGCACTTCCAGAGAAACAAACTCGTCTGCAAGACCAAGACGTTGAAGCTTTACCTGCCCCTGCAAACGTTCGTACAAAACGTAATCAACTCGCCCTGCCAATGCCATTTCAAAGGATTGCTCTATGGTTCTGACACCGACAATTTGTAGATTTCGTTCAGCATAGCGGTCAAAGCTCTGCCCGAAACTGTTATTGATCAGCGTACTCCCCTGCTTTCCTTTCAGGTCGGGCCAGTGACGATAATCAAACACCCCTTCTTTGGGCACCCAGACAGCCGTCGAAAGATAAGTGAAAGGCGGCAACAGATAATCCATATACTGGATCCGCTCGGAGTTAATAAAAGCACCGGCAATCATATCGAGCTCCCCCACTCTGGCAAGGCGCTGAACTCGCGCCCAGGACCCAAGACTCTGAACCTCCAGGTTCACGCCAAGTGGTTCTAGAATTTCTCTCAGCAGAGCCGTTGCCGCGCCCGTCAGATATTCCGGGGTTCGGGGATCTTCCCAGAGAAGAGGCGGGTACTCCGGGTTGCCGCTAACAGTCAAGGTTTTGCAGGCCGGCTCTGCCGCTAATGCATTACAAAAAACCATCAGGGCTAACAGCACGGGAAACAGCCTGCTGGCGGTGATCGTTATCTTTTTTCGGGAGCCTGACAAGTGAGCGACCATCCTGTTTTGCCTTAACGGATCACAGAGCGTACTGATCCATATACTTCAATACCAGATCTTCGTATATGCCTTCTGCCTCTATCAGCTTGAGTGCGGCACGTATGTCGTCAGAATATTCCAATACCGGTGAGTTTCGTGCAACGGCAATCCACGAGCGCTCTCCGGGTACAAAAAACGGAGATACCTTCACCGACAGGCCGAGCTCGCGAACCGTATACAACCCTACAAGCTCGGGAACAACAACAACATCCACGCGGCCTTTTTCCATCATCAGCATCAGGTTCTCATACCGGGGGGCGGCTTCTTTATGCAACCGCTCATCGTTATCAAACCGTGTGAAATAACTGGAGCCTTCCAGTACGCCAATCGTTTTATCATAGAGATCCGCGTATCGCTCAATGCGGCTGGAATCATCGATATACAGGAACAGCTTGCGTTCCGGCGGAAAGGCAGGTGCAACGAATACCATCTGCTCATCTCTCCCGGACGTATCGAGGGCTCCAAGCATGACATCCACCTCGCCCAGACTAATCATCTTCAGGACCCGCCGGAATGGGGCTTCCCGATAATGAGTTTTCCAGCCAAGGCGATCCGTGATTTCCTGAAAAATCTCGACATAAAGACCTGTGGGCCGCGCACCCTCGATAATCCGGTAAGGTGGCGCATGATTAGCACCCACCGTAACCGTCAGGGCACGAACGGTCTCGGTTCCCTGCTGGGCATCCGCAGAAAGAGCCATCACCGAAAATATAACGGCAATAAGTACTCGCATTGTCTGTCGTCTCTCCACACCGAAAAAACCGATCACGAACAGTGATCTGTACATAGTATAGACGCTCTCAGATCTGCAATCGCCCGGGCTGCGTAAAAAGACTTGCTTTACAACGGTTGAATTACACCGCTTGCAGCACAAGGACTGGTAGCAGATCTGGTAAAACAGGTGATTCTCACTCTTCAACGAAAAGGACAGGCACTATGAAGATCCTCATGGTTCTGACTTCCCACGACCAGATGGGCGATACTGGCCATAAAACCGGCTTCTGGCTGGAAGAATTCACCGCACCCTATTATGTATTCCGCGACGCGGGTGCAGATATCACCATTGCATCTCCAAAAGGCGGTAAGCCGCCGGTCGACCCTAACAGCGAAGCCGACGAGGCCCTGACGGAAACGACCCGGCGTTTTCAGGCGGATGCTCACGCCAAAGAAGCACTCGCCAGCACGAAAAAACTCGGCGATGTTGATATGAACGGGTTTGATGCTGTTTTCTACCCGGGTGGTCACGGCCCTCTGTGGGACTTGGTTAACGACGAAAAATCTGTTGCTCTGCTCAAAGCTGCCTACGAGCAGGACAAGGTCATTGGCGCTGTATGTCATGCGCCTGCAGTGTTCAAAAACGTCGAAATCAAGCCTGGCCAGAATCTGGTTGGCGGTCGCCAGGTAACCGGCTTCAGTAACAGCGAAGAGGAAGCAGTTGGTCTCGCAACCATCGTTCCGTTTTTGCTTGAAGACATGCTCAAGGAAAACACCGCCACCTACTCCAAAGGTGACGACTGGGCACCGCACATTGTTGTGGATGGCAAACTGATCACCGGCCAGAACCCTGCTTCTTCCGAGGGTGCTGCCAAGGCTGTGGTTCAGGCCTTGCAGGAAGGCTGAACTCCCTTATCCCCGGCCGGGCAGTTTGCCTTGCCGGGGAACCCTCACTCACATAATCTCCCGCCAATTAAGCATCAAGATCCGTCAGTCTGTGCTAACGTTTTGAAGAACATCTCAAAAGGCTGGCTTTTTTCATGAGTAATCCAAAACATACCCTTTTCTGGATGACCTTTTTTCTGGCGATTGTTGCGGTCGTCGGCGTGCTGGTCCATAAACCGTTAATCACTGCATTTATGGCGAACTGGGTCTTCAACCTGTTAATTGTTGGCGTTCTGATTGTGGGAATTGGCCTGACCTATCGTCAGGTATTCGTGTTATTCCCCGAACTGCGCTGGATCGCCCAGTTTCGCACCGGCCATTCCGGCCTTTCGGTTCTTGAAGAACCTCGCTTGCTCAAGCCGTTGGCACGGCAGCTGGGCGAAGATTCCAAGCGTGATCGCTTCACCCTCTCAACCATGTCACTCCGAACGGTTCTGGATGGCATTCATTCCAGAATGGACGAACAGCGCGAAATCACACGCTACTTCATCAACCTGCTGGTTTTTCTTGGTCTTCTCGGAACCTTCTGGGGCTTGCTGGGCACCATCAATGCGGTTGGCGAGGTCATTACCAACCTGGATATGGGCCAGGGCGATTTCGGCAAAGTCTTTGCGGATCTTCAGACGGGATTGTTAACGCCCTTGCAGGGTATGGGGACAGCATTCAGCTCATCCCTGCTCGGCCTTGGTGGCTCGCTGATACTGGGCTTTCTCGACATTCAGGCCGGCCATGCCCAGAACCGTTTCTATGACGGGCTGGAAGAGTGGCTGACCGGCGTGACCAACCTGCTGGACCCGTTCACCAGCGATGAACGCCAGCCATGATTGGATCCAGACGTAGAAGCCGAAGCACCACTAACGTTTGGCCGGGGTATGTGGATGCGCTCTCGGCCCTGCTGATGTTGGTGATCTTCATGCTGCTGATTTATGTGGTCAGCCAGCTTTTCCTGTCCCAGACACTGTCTGACCGAAACTCCGAGCTGGCACGGCTGAACCAGCGGCTGAGCGAAATATCACAACTTCTGGGGTTGGAACAGAGCAAAACGGAAGCCCTGGAGCAGCAGATGCTCACCGTTCAGAGCAACTTCAGCGACAGTCTGGCCCGGAACGAGGATCTGCAGGACCGGCTGGATGCCTCTCGCAACCAGCTGATGCAGCAAACCGCCGATGCTGAGGCACGGGCTGAAAGGCTGGCGAACATGAATCAGGAGCTGGACGACAAAGACGAACTTTCTGCCAGCCAGCAGAACATGATCCTGCGGCTGTCCAATCAGATTGCATCCCTGCAGAACCAACTGCGGCAGATAACCGCTGCACTGAAACTGCAAAAAGAAATGACTGCAGACAAGGAAGGCGAACTGGAAAATGTCAGTCGGCGCCTGAATACACTGCTGGCGGAGCGTATCAACCAGCTGGAACAGTACCAGTCCGAGTTTTTCTCACGGTTGCGGAACATTCTGGCCGCCAATGAAAACATCCGCATTGTCGGCGACCGGTTCCTGCTGCCATCCGAACTGCTGTTCGCTTCCGGCTCGGCCCAACTGGGCGAGGCGGGCAAGCGCGAGCTCGACAAGCTGGCCGGTGTGTTGCTTGATGTGGTTAAAACGATTCCAGACGACCTGGACTGGATCCTGCGCATTGACGGTCACACCGATCTGATCCCGATCAATACACCACAGTTCCCCTCCAATTGGGAACTATCGACCGCTCGTGCGGTGGCGGTAGTCCGCTATCTTGCGAACCAGAGCGTGCCGCAAAACCGCATGGTCGCCGCAGGTTTTGGTGAGTTTTTCCCGGTGGCGGATGGTACGACAGCCGGGGCGTTGCAGAAGAACCGGCGCATCGAGATCAAACTTACGGATCGCTAGCTAGCCCAGGCCATGCTCCAGAAGAGCATTAACGGTAGCGGTATAAGGGGCATCGATACCGAGCGTCCTGGAACGACGAAGCACCGCCCCCGCTATACTGTCCAGTTCCAGGGGGCGGCCTTTTTCCTTATCAACCAGCATCGACGTTTTGATCGCGTTAAAGCTGCTGATCAGGCTGAACATCTCATCGACATCCTTTTTTCCAAGGTCCAGACCGTCGGCCTTTGCCGCTGCCGCTGTTTCCGCCATCATGCCATACACAATACCGCTGAAATGCGGGTGTCGGGTGAGGCTTTGCGTGTCCAGCCCGGTGAGGGCCGAGATCGGATTGACGCCATTGTTGATCAACAACTTACGCCAGAGCTCGTAGCGAATGTCATCTGAAATCGCAGTAGGGATACCGGCCTGTTCGAAAGCGCTCTGCAATATTTCCAGAAGCGGGCGACGGGCATCCTGTTCGTCCGGAACAGCCGGCCATTCGCCCATAACAATCTGGGCAACACCCTCCGCCTCAACAACGCCCGGCTCAACAATATGGCCACCGATACGCACTGCCAATCCGCCCAGAACACGGCTTTCGCCAAGTACCCGGGCAATCATGGGCTCGTTGTCCACACCGTTCTGTAACGACAGGACCGGCACGTCACTTTGCGCCAGCCACGGGGCAAGCTCTTTCAGAACGGCTTGTGTTGCGTTCGATTTGAGCGCAATGACGATGACATCAAAATCACCAGGCTGATAGTTCTGTATAAGCGCGGCGTGATCAACAGCCGGAGCACGACACTCTATGCGCCGGTTTTCATAGTGGACCACCAGGCCTTTTTTCTGCAGGGCAGCGAGGTGTGCACCCCGGGCCGTAAGCACAACCCGGTGACCGGCCTCAAACAGTCTCGCGCCGTAATAGCCGCCAATACCACCTGCGCCGATCATGAGAATGCTGAGCATGAAAGAAGGCCTCTTGCTGGTTATTTTCGGCCGCAGCCGGGAGCTACCAAACACATGGTTTAAAAATTAATCACCGTCCGGATGCTCTTACCCTCATGCATCAGGTCAAACGCCTTGTTGATGTCCTCCAGCGGCATTTCGTGGGTAATGAACACATCCAGCGGAATCTCGCCCTTTTCGGCTTTCTCCACGTAGCCCGGCAGCTCGCTGCGGCCTTTCACGCCACCGAACGCTGAGCCTTTCCAGACCCGGCCGGTGACCAGCTGGAACGGACGAGTGCTGATTTCTTCACCGGCACCGGCAACGCCGATGATAATCGATTCACCCCATCCCTTGTGGCAGCACTCCAGGGCTGAGCGCATCAGCTGCACATTGCCAACGCACTCGAACGAGTAATCCACGCCGCCGTCGGTCATGTCGACGATGACTTCCTGAATCGGTTTGTCGTAATCTTTCGGGTTAACCACATCAGTGGCACCAAGCTGCTGCGCAATATCGAATTTCCCCGGGTTGATGTCGACTGCAATAATACGCCCGGCCTTCGCCATTTTGGCCCCGATTATTGCCGCCAGACCGATGCCACCCAGGCCAAATATCGCCACCGTTGCACCTTCTTCAACCTTGGCAGTATTGAGCACCGCACCAATGCCGGTGGTTACACCACAGCCCAACAGGCACACTTTGTCCAGCGGCGCTTCTTTAGGAATTTTCGCCAGAGAAACCTCCGGCAGCACGGTGTATTCCGAGAAAGTTGAACAGCCCATGTAGTGATACAGTGGCTCGCCTTTGTATGAGAAACGGGACGTACCATCGGGCATCACACCCTTACCCTGGGTGGCGCGAACAGCACCGCACAGGTTGGTCTTGCCAGAGGTGCAGAATTTGCACTTACCGCACTCGGCGGTGTAAAGCGGAATAACGTGATCGCCAACTTCAAGACCGGTTACGCCTTCACCAAGAGCTTCAACGATACCGCCGCCCTCATGGCCCAGAATGGTGGGAAACAGACCTTCTGGATCCGCGCCTGAGAGGGTATAGGCATCCGTATGGCAAACCCCGGTCGCAACAATACGAATCAGGACCTCGCCCTTCTGGGGTGGTGCGACGTCAACTTCTACAATTTCCAGCGGCTTGTTGGCTTCAAAGGCCACTGCGGCACGGGATTTAATCATCTTGAATCTCCTCATATCCTATTTGGCAAAGCCGTCACCGGCCTCATGCCCGCTACTGTAACATTGAAAAACACCTCCGGCTCGTCTGCTGCCCGGCAATCCCTATGGCAGCCAGCCACGTAAATCTGTTACTGGCATTCATGAAACGTCTGAAATACGGGATCGTCACTTTGCGCACACTTTACTGGTTTACCCGGGATCTCCGCCTGCACGACAATGCAGCCCTGCTGGCAGCCTCCAGAACTGACATGCTGCTATGTGTTTATGTGGTTGATCCTCGCTGGTTCACATCCGGCCCTATGCAGTCCAAAGCCATGGGCGCTCACCGCTGGCGTTTCTTATGGCAAAGCCTGATGGGGCTGGAACGCAGCCTCCGGGCTCTCGGCCAGCGGCTGCACATTGCCTATGGCAAGCCCGAAGAAATAATTCCGGCACTTGTGCACGACCATAAAATAAACAGCGTAATCCGTTCACGCCAACCGGGAACTCGGGAAGCAGGCCAGTGGCAAGCCATTCGTGACAAGCTGCCGGGAAAAGTGTTGCAGGAATTCGAAACGCTCAGCCTGTACACCGAAGGCTCGCTCCCCATGAGTCTTGAGGATTTACCGGATACCTTTTCAAAGTTTCGCAAACTGATCGAAAACTCCGGTGAAACCACTCCTTCACCACTACGAATCCGCACTCTTACGGCGTTGCCACCGGCGCCAGGATTTCCCGAAGATAACCGGGGAGAATGTCCTGCAGTGAAAGAGCCAAAGCACTCTATTCCATTCACTGGCGGAGAAAAGGCCGGCCTGGCGCGGCTGCGGGAATTTCTGTTTATCAATCACGCCATCAACGACTACAAACAAACGCGAAATGCCCTGGACACCTGGGATGCCTCCTCAAAGTTCTCACCCTGGCTGGCGGATGGTTCGCTCTCCGCGCGGGAAGTTGCAGAAACCATTGCTGAATACGAGCGCACTGAAACCTGCAACGAATCCACTTACTGGCTGTGGTTCGAGCTTCTTTGGCGGGAGTATTTTTACTGGTACGCCGTTAAACATGGTGCTGATCTGTTCCGGCGCGATGGAGTGCAGCGCAAACGCCGGCCTGTCACTTTTTACGGGCACCGCTTCAAAGCCTGGTGCGAGGGTAATACCCGATACCCGCTGGTAAACGCCGCCATGAACCAGCTCCGGGAAACCGGCTACATGAGCAATCGGGGCCGGCAACTGGCAGCCAGCTGTTTCGTGAACGAGCTGGAACTGGACTGGCGTTACGGCGCCGCATGGTTCGAGGAGCAGTTGATCGATTATGATGTCGCAAGCAATTATGGTAACTGGCAGTACCTGGCGGGTGTAGGCGCCGACCCACGAGGCCTCCGCCGATTCAACCTTGAGAAGCAGGCGCAACAGTATGATCCTGCCGGCACCTTTGTCAGCAAGTGGCGGGGCCAGGCCGAACAACCCGTGGGATTACACACGGTGGATGCGGCAGATTGGCCGATTTCATGACATTATTGCGTCTGGATATCGAATTTAATCAATAGAGGACACTTGTTCATGGCTCTGTTCAGCCAGAAAAATGCACGTAAGCAGTTGGATGAAGAAGCAGGGAAGGTGAATCGTGCGGATCTGGAAACTCTGCTGGATCGTCAGCAGGCTATTGAAGCAAAGGTCAAAGGCAGCGGCAAACTGAAGCGGTTCAGCGCCGATATCAAGCTGATGTTTTCCATGCTACGGGATTACTGGAACGGCAGTTACCGGGACATCCCCTGGAAAACCATTGCTGCGGTAGCCGGAGCGCTATTGTATGTTATGAACCCGCTGGATTTTATTCCCGACCTGATTGTCGGCATCGGTTTTGTGGACGATGTTGGTGTCGTTGCACTGTGTTTGAAGCTGGTTGAGTCTGATCTGCACAAGTACGCCGCCTGGAAAGAATTAAACGATGAGGTCACGCAATCGACACAAGCGGATTGATTGAATAATGAACTACAGGTAATCTCATCACCCTACTTTAAATCGTCAAATCCTCTGGAGAGCATGTGGATTTAGCCACACTGATCGGTCTTCTCGGTGCCCTTTTACTTATCGTGACCGCCGTTGTTCTTGGCGCAGCTCCCGATGTCTTTCTCAACTCCTCGTCATTGCTGATCGTTGTTGGTGGAACCCTGCTGGTTGTGCTTGCCAAGTTCAGCATCCCTCAGTTTCTTGGGGCCTTCAAAGCGGCTGCCCGGGCATTCAAGTTCAAGCTCCCGGAAACCCAGGCCAGCATTGAAGAACTGGTAGACGTTGCCAATGTTGCTCGCAAAGAGGGTGCACTCGGGCTCGAGGGACGAGATGTCACGTCACCGTTTCTGAGCAGCGGCATCCAGATGCTGGTCGATGGCCAGACCGGCGAGACGATAAAGCAGCTCCTTGATAAAGAACGACTGATGACGCTGGACCACAACCGCTCTGGCTCGAAAGTCTTTATGGCAATGGCGGATGTGGCGCCGGCAATGGGCATGATCGGCACCCTGATTGGCCTGGTGCAGATGCTCTCCAACATGGAAGACCCGAAATCCATCGGGCCGGCCATGGCCGTCGCGCTGCTGACCACGCTTTACGGCGCAATGATCGCGACCATGATTGCCACACCTATTGCCGACAAGCTATCCCTGCGAATGACCGAAGAAGCCCGCCTGCAGATGCTTTATACAGATGCGCTGGTGGCCATTCAGCATGGCACAAACCCCCGTATTATCGAACAGATGCTCTCCAGCTACCTGACTCCGAAGGAGCGCGCCAAAGCGCCTGAGGCGGAGGCCGCCAGCGGATAAGCCCCATGGATGAGCTGCCAGAAGAAGAAAAACCGGGTATCCCGGCCTGGGTTGTCACCTTCGCCGATCTGATGTCGTTGTTGATGTGTTTCTTTGTGCTTCTGTTGTCGTTTTCTGAAATCGACGCGATGAAGTTCAAGCAGATAGCCGGTGAGCTCTCAAAGGCGTTCGGCGTTCAGCGCGATATACCCGCGCTTGAGATTCCCCAAGGCACCAGCCCGATTTTCGACAAGTTTTCCCCAGCGCCTCCCGAGCCAACACTGGTCAATGAAATAAAGCAGACGACAACCGATCAGCAGCCAGAACTTCAGACCCTGAAAAGCACGACAGAAGAGGCCCTGGAAGCCGCTGCGCAAGAATCCCTTGAGGCCAGCACGTCAAGCATCCGGGAAGTTCTTGAGGAAGCCATTGATGATGGCCGGATTACCGTGGAAACAGATCAGGACCAGCATCGTATCGTTATACGAGTAGAGGAGAAAGGCTCGTTCCCTTCTGGCTCGGCAGAACTGACCTATGAGTTTGAGGGCCTGCTTCTGGAAATGGCGAAAGTGCTGGCAGAAATGCCTGGCAAGCTTATGGTAGAAGGGCACACCGACGATATACCGATACGGACCTCCCGCTTCTACAGCAACTGGGATCTTTCCGCAGCCCGCTCCGCCGCGGTCGCAAACGTTTTGCTGGCTACCGGCGATGTTGAGCCCACTCGCCTGGCAGTGAAAGGGCTGGCTGATACAGAGCCCCGGGTAGAAAATATCTCTGCAGAAAACCGCGCAAAGAACCGCCGCGTGGAGATTATTATTGATCTGTCCGAACCCCTGGAGGAGCAAGGTGTGAAGTTGCGTGAGCTGATTGAAAAAGATGCCAGCGAACGCGAAGCCATCATCGATATCCGCCCTGTGAGTCCGGATTCGGATTCGGATTCAGATTCAGAGTCGGGCACGATTACCTGGTAAAAAACTCTCAGTCAGCGTAACCCGTCAGCTCCATGTAACCCTCTCCAGTGTGGCTTCCAGTCACGGTTACCGGGCTTTCCCAATAAGGGTAAAGCCCCCGGTTAAGATAATCGCCGGGTGGTGCATTCAACTGCAGTTCTACCTGGTAGGCCGGAATGCTGAGCTGCCAGCGTACGGGCACACTGTCGCGTCGCTCCAGTTCTTTCAGGCTCAGCTGCTCGGAGCTCAGTGGCACGGGATCATCCTCTGCGGGAAGCCAGGTGCCTGATAGAAAACTGCCGCTGTCATCCCGCAAGCGAAAGGCCATCAGCTTGTCGCCGCTATCGAGGTGCAGCGCAAACCAGTCCCAGCCTTTTTGCCCGGTTTTAAGAAGCTGGCTGCTCCATTCCCTGTCAAACCAGCCCTTGCCCCTGACCGCCAGCACCTCGCCATCCAGCGTCACTTCACCGGTAATGGCGATGTCTACCAAACTGAAATACATCGAGCCTTCCCCGTTGGCAGATTTGGCGCTGAACCCTTGCTCACCGTGAGCCACAGGCGCGCCCTCAATGCTCAGGGTCAGGTCATAGCTCCAGCCATCACCAGCAGCTTGCAGGTGCCATTGATTGCTATCCGCGTTACCTGTCAGCTGCCAGTTATCCAGCCATACCCGAAACGGAACGGCGGTTGCGCCTGCATTCCCCATGTCGCCGCGCGCAAGTTTTTCGGCAAAATAGTGCTGGCCCTTCCAGCTAACAGCACCATGGGCCATCCAGGCGGCTTGCAGCGGCCAGTCTTTTGCGGCGGGCGCCGCTTCTGTCGCAGCTCTGGGCTGAATTGCCTGCCGGAACTGTGTCCATTGCAGCCCCAGAGGCTCACCCGCTGCCGTTTCAAGATTTGCGGTGAGATACCACCATTCACTGCGGTGCTGCGGATGCGGCCCGAAATCGGCAGGAAAAATAAGCCGGTCTCCCGGACCCGGCTGCAAATATGGCGTATCGGATGCAGCGCCTTGCTCAAGCCCCGCGAGACCGGCAAAACTGTCATCTCCGTTATCGCCCGAGCAACCGGCAAACAGTAACATCCCCAATAGCAAACCCGTGCACCGGTTCATCGCTCACCTCCGTTCATAGCGCTGGCAGGTGCAGGCACAACCGCAGGCCTGCCAAGCTGTCGACGCATCAGAACCGCGATGCTCAGGCCGATGGCGAGGCTGAGAATACAAAGCTCCAGCCAGAACGCGGGATACACAGCCATGGGCAACGACCAGCCAAACGCCAAAGGGTTAATCCGATGCACCAGCACCCAGGTCAGCCATATGCCAAGAGGCAACGCCAATATGGCGATACCTCCGGTTAATAGAAGCGCCAACCGCTGCAACTGACCTGCAACCTCACGCTGCGACATGCCCCAGACCACCAATAACCGGAAGTACCAGGCCCGGGTCGAGAAAAATACCCAACCCATCATCAGCAACGCGGAAGCAGCCAGAATCAGAGTCAGAAGTGTCATGGCGCGAGTGAGCGCAAAGGTCTGATCAAACACACCGGTGGCCAGCTCACGGATAGTGCCGTTGTCTCTCACCGTTAGCGCATTTACGCCCCAGATCCGCTGCAGTGCATCGGTAATCGGCGCGATTCCGGGCTCGCCGGGCGTTACGGACAAGCTCTCGAAGCGGACGTTGAAATTTTCAGGCAAGGTTTCAGCATTCAGCAGCACCTCCCCCACAGGCCGACCGTAGTCCGGGTAAACGCCCAACACCGAAAGCGCCTGAGGCTGATCACCAAGAATCAGTTGCAGGCGGTCACCAACTTGAAGCCGCTGCCGGCGCGCCAGCTGCTCGTTAATCATCACACCCTCGCCTGAGGCCAACATTTCCCAGGGCTGATCTGCCGCTTCCAGTAACGCCCATGCGCGTATCAGGGAGCCCACGGGGGAAACCGCAAACACATCCACCTGAGGGCTGCCCGCATTACCCACACCTGTCAGCTGGGCCTGCCCCCGAACCACTCTGTGCCACTGCAAACCGGGCTCGTTCACTTGCTGGCTGGTCAGCCATTCTGCCGCTTGGCGCCCGTCGGCTCCGGCTGACACTTCAATGTAATAAGCTGCCTCCAGTCGCTGGGCCAGCCAGTGATCAAAGGTATCCTCGAAGGTGGTGACCAGCGCCTGCACTGCAAGCACCATGGCGAGGGCAAACTGCAAGGCAACCAGTGGCAATGTGAGTTGGCGTGCCAGTACTGCCAGCTCCCGATAGCGCCACCGGGCGAGAGGGGCTTGCGAGATACCTGCGCACCTGTGGGCGAGATGGGCAATGGCTGCAGGTGTCAGCCAGCCGGCACCGGCGAAAACCAGAGCCACGGCCACAAACACCCATGCCAGCGACGGCGCCAGCCAGGCCAGGACCAGGCCTGCTGCCAGCAGGGCCGTCGCCAACCCTGCACGAACGGACACTGGCAGGGACAGGCGATCACGGAACCTGAGTACAAGCAGGTCCCCCAGGCAAGCAATCACCACCACTGTCAGCATAATCAGCACCGGCGTTATCCACCCCTGCCCCTGACCGGCATAAAGGGGAATATCAAACAGCCCGTCAAGAGCCTGACCAAAACCGCCTCCAAGCCCTGCCGCCAGCCAGCGGCCCAACCACACGCCCGGCACGACACACACCAGCGCCAGCACAATAATTTCCAGCACCAGCCAACGCTGAACCTGCCCCGACGACACGCCAAACCGGTTTAGCAGAGCAAAACTGTCACGGCGCTGTGCCAGCCCCAGCAGATACACGCTGCGCAACAACAGCGCGGTAATCAGCAACACCAACACACCCAAAGCTTCGAGATTGAGCAAAAAGCTGTCTCCGAGCTCTCCGGTGTCCGGGCTGGCTGCGAAGGTTTTCAGAGAGTAGCCCGCCGGCAGATCAGCAGCCCGGGTGGTTTCAGGTGTCAGCAGGTACAAACGGCTTTCGCGGGCGCTGACACCGGCTGCAGCGCGCATATCCATAAACGGTTGGCCATTCAGAGGCTGGTCCAGCGTCTGAGATGCGCCGGTTCCGGCCCCGAAGCAGTGGGCAGCCAGGGGATCAATCCCCACAAGGCGGTTTCCGGTCTCAGGGGTTACCTCCAGCCAGGGCATGACGCACACACCGGCAAGGCGCAGAGTTACAAAATCGTCGGTGGTCAGAGCACGACCATCACCCCGCAACACTTGCTGGCGCTCCGCCACGGCTTGCTCACTCTGGTCCAGGCTCGCTCTCGCCTGGCTGGTGAGGTGGCTGACACCCGTCCATAACATGGTGGCAAGTACAATCAGGACACCCAAAGCAACAAGCTGCAGTGGGTGGCGGCGATAATGGCTGAGAAGGGCAAGGGGCAGAGAGAAATAGGGGGAAAGAGACAGGGAGCTCTTCATACGCCACTCAGATGGCCAAGATCCAGATGCTGCTGGCAACCGGCCGCAAGTTCGGCGTCGTGGGTAGCCAGTATCAGACCGCAGCCGTAGCGGGCCTGAAGATCAAACAACACCTGAGTAACCTCGTCGGCAGTATGGCGATCAAGACTGCCCGTTGGCTCATCCGCCAGAATCAGCGCCGGCTCCATGGCAAACACCATAGCCAGAGCCGCTCGCTGGCGCTGACCACCGGATACCTGATCCGGGTAGCGTTGGGCCAACTCACCAATATCCAGGCGGGTGAGCCAGTCTTCACTGTTGGCTGGATCGCGGCCAGCAAGCTGAGCCCGGAACTGCACATTCTCCAGTAACGACAACGCCGGCATCAGGTTTGCTTCCTGAAACACCACGCCAATAGACTGTCTGCGCAACGCAGACCATGCTGTTGCGGTTCGACGCGCCAGAGAACCGCCAGCCTCAAAAACCTGACTCTGCATGACGATGGTGCCGGCGTCTGCCACCTCCAGACCACATAGCAGATTCAGCAGCGTGCTTTTACCGGAACCTGAGCGCCCTGTCAGCGCCAACGACTGGCCCTGCCCGAGAGTGAACGACAGCTTTTCAATAACCGGGACAGTTTCGTTGCCACTGACGAAATGTTTGCTCAGCCCACGAACAGCCAGCAGAGATTCAGTCATAAAGGTACCGCTCCTTACCGCCGATTATGATTCTGCTGCCCCCAGTGGCTCTGCCTCCTCACCCTGACGACTGGCGCGCCATTCCCGAAACTGTTCCAGCCAGGACAACAGGGCCGGAATCACCAACAGGACCAACACGGTAGACAGCCCCAAGCCAAAGGCGATGGAGGTGGCCATGGGAATCAGGAACTGCGCCTGCAACGAAGTTTCAAACAGCAGCGGCAACAAACCACCAATAGTCGTCAGCGACGTCAGCAACACGGCACGCACCCGCTGAACAGACGCTTCGTTCAGCGCCTCGTTGATGCCCAGTCCCTTCTGGCGTTGCTGATTGTAAAACGACACCAGAATGATCGCGTTATTCACCACAATGCCGGCAAGACCAAAAAAGCCGAACAGCGATAAAACCGTAAGCTGCAGTCCCATTAACCAGTGGCCCAACAAGGCACCGACCAGGGCAAAGGGAATTATCGCCATCACGATCAGTGGCAGGCTCCAGGAAGAAAATACCCAAGCCAATATCACGTACATCAACGCCACGCCGATCAACAAACCGGTTTTCATATCAGCAATGGTTTCCCGCTGATCCGCCGAGCGGCCTTCAAAACTGTAACGAACACCGTAGCGGCTGGCTATATCCGGCAAAGCATCGGCCTGCAGGCTTTCGATGATCTGGGCCGAAGTGCTTACCCGGGTATTGAGCGCGGAGGTTACTTCTACGGCCAGCTTGCCATCGGCATGGCGCAGAGCTTCGAATCCCTGGCGGTGATCCAGGTTCATAACTTGTCCGAGAGGTACAAAACGTCCATCGGGAATGCGTACGGTAACGCGAGACAGCGTAGACAAACGCTCACGTTGATCCCGGGGCAGCTGCACCCGCACTTCCATTTCATCACGTCCGTCCTGATAGATCTGGGCAACCCGCCCATCAAACGCTGCCCGAAGCTGGCTGCCCAGATCAGTAGTAGTGAGGCCCAGCGCCTCGCCATAGGCACTGGTCTGGTAGATCAGCTGTTCCCGGCCCCAGGGCATATCATCTTCCACATCCAGTACACCGGGCAGTGTCGATAACGCCTGCGCCAGTTCTTCCGCGGCAAACTTCAGGTTCTCCGAGTTGTCACCGGTCAGCCGCACATTCACATCACGGCCCGGGGGCCCGGCCTGGCGCTCGGAAATGGCCAGGTTATCCAGCCCGGCGGGCAGAGTGAGACGGCTGCGCCATTCGTTGATGAATTTGGGATTGCGCACAGGGCGCTGATCCGAAGGCACCAGCTCGATCATGATGGAGCCCAACTCATCACCGGCACGAGAGCTCCCGCCTGCGCCCAGCGTGGCGCCTTCCGTAGCAACTGCATGCAATACCAGGCTGCCACCCAGCGCCGATTCAGTCTCATTCAGTGCCTTCTGCATATCGGCCATAAACCGGTCAACGGTCTTGCGGTCAGTGCCTGCAACAAAGCTTGCATTGGCGTAGAGCACCGAGGGCTCCGGTGTCGGGAAAAAGTTAAAGCCGAGCCGGCCACCTGCGAGTAGCCCCACGGTAAACAGTGCTAACGCCAGAACACAGGCCATGGTAATTGCCCGGCTTT
Organism: Marinobacter sp.; assembly: GCF_048259445.1. Taxonomy (GTDB): domain Bacteria; phylum Pseudomonadota; class Gammaproteobacteria; order Pseudomonadales; family Oleiphilaceae; genus Marinobacter. The sequence continues at coordinate 88,102 of NZ_JBLXHQ010000001.1, forward strand.
CCAGGCTGCGCTGGGAAAACCGACGAAAAGGACCTTCACGAAAGCGGTCAAACCTGCGCTCGAAACCAGTACGGAAACGCGCAACCGGATTCCGGCTGGGGGCCGCTGGCTCTGCCGCCTCTTTTTTACTTGTATGCCGGGGGGTAAAGGCGTGCCGTAAATGCGCCGGCAGCACAATAAAACACTCCAGAAGCGATGCGATCAGCACGCAGATCATGACGACCGGTATGTCGCCGAGAATGTTGCCAATGACACCACCCACAACCAATAGCGGCATAAAAGCGGCAACTGTGGTCAGAGACGAGGCCAGCACAGGCCAGACCATGCGCTTGGCTGCGCCCTCTGAAGCATAAATCGAGGCTTCACCCATACGGGCATGAGCGTCGGCATCTTCACCCACTACGATGGCATCGTCTACAATCACCCCGAGCGCCATGATCAGCGCAAACAGGGAGATCATGTTAATGGAACCACCAATGAGCCAGAGCACGCCGAGAGCTGCAAGAAATGCCGTTGGGATCCCCACTGCCACCCAGAAAGCGACGCGCCCCGGAAGAAACAGATAGAGCAGGCAAACAACCAGTATCAGACCGCTGAGGCCGTTACTGGTCAAAAGGGAAATGCGGTCGTTCAGAAGCTGCCAGGTCTCATCGTAAACCTCCAGCTCTATCGAAGGCGGCAGTGTGGCCCGCGTCTCATCGAGCCATTGCTGCAGTACCTTTGCTGCAGCCAGGGAATTACCGTTTTCCGAGCGCTGGAGCTGCAGTTCAATGGCCGGAAACCCGTTGCGGGTGAGAGTAACCTGGCTGTCCCGATCCTCCTCGCGGACCGTAGCGATATCTCCAAGCCGCAACTGCGTGCGTTCACCACTGAGAACAGGCACAGATTCGAACGCCTGGGGGCTGCGCCGCTGCTCAACCGACCGCAGCTCCCGGGCCGCATCCTGCTGGGCCATGATGCCGGCCGGCAAATCCCGTGAAACCGAAGCCACCCGGTCAGCAATCTGTCCCAGTGTAAGCCCCAGCGTTTCCAGCCTTTCCACCGGAACATCAATACTGATTTGCCGTTCCGGCAAGCCCTGGAAAGATACCCGGTCTATACCCTGCTGCAGGAGCTCATCTTCATAGCGGTACGCCAGAGCCCGCAGTTCACTGCGGTCAACATCCCCGAACACCAGCAACCGGGCGACAGGCTCGTAGCGTTCAATCCGGGCAACGCGTGGCTCCTCGGCGTCTGCGGGGAAATTGTTGAACTCATCGACCTGCTGGCGCACATCGTCCAGCGCGGTAATCGGATTAGTACCTTCCTGAAACTCAAGAGTGATGGACGCCACACTCTGAGCCGAAGTGGATGTCATCTTTTTGAGCCCGTCCACGCTGCGCAGGCGCTGCTCCAGAGGATTGGTAATTCCCTGCTCCACATCTTCGGCAGAGGCACCACTCCAGACCACACGCACACTGACCACGTCCAGCGCAAAGGTAGGAAAGAACTGAACGTTCATGCGGGTAAGCGCCAACGCACCGGCAAGCAACATCATGAGCATCACCAGGTTACCCGCAACCTTGTGATGCACAAAGAAACCGATGACGCCTTTATTGCGCCTCATTGTGCCGGGCTCTCGTCGCCGGTCACATCCACTTTCAGCCCGGTGAGGGCGTTGGGCAGATGCGTAACAATCAAGCGGGCGCCGGGTTCAAGTGCATTGCCAGCAATCAGCAGTCGGCGCTCGCCATTTGCCGAGAGAACTTCGCCCACACGCTCTACAGGAACTCGCCGCATACGGCTATCGTCTGTCATCAGGTACACGCTGTCGGCGCCGTAAAGGGCGCTGAACGGAGCGGCTACCGTTGCGCTGCGCTCTGGTCGTTCGAGGCTGACCGGCAGCAGAGCACCCGGGCGCAGGCCTGCGGCGTCTCCTTCCAGAGCAAGTATTGCCTCGGTTCCGGCGGGGTCACTGGTACCGGCGAAACGCTCAAATCGAAAGCGAACCTCCCGCTTGTCACTGAAGGCATAAAGGTCTTTGCCTTCAGCCAGTGCGCCTAGCAGCTCGGCCCGATACATATCGGGTACCCTGGCACGAAGCTCAAGACCTTTGATGGCGTAGACAGAGAACAATTTCTGGTTTCGGGATACCTGATCGCCGACCGCGACCTGAACATCTGTCACAACACCGTCAAACGGGGCGACAACCCGGGAGCGCTCTGCATCCCGCTGCGTTGTCGCGAGTGTTGCCTCGGCCTGGGAGAGCCTCGCTTCGAGGCTTTGCAGCCGTGCTGGGTGTTCGTCAATGGCGCGTTGGCGAATACTGACGACGAGCTCGGCTCTGGCCGCGCCGTCCGTCGTGCTCTCCAGATTCTCACGGGAAGCAAGATTGCGATCTACCAGGGAACGTGTACGTTCCAGCTGCCGGCGAGCGTTGGCCAGAATCGCCTGCTCGCTTTTGAGGGCCGCCTGATCATTACGGTAGCGTACCTGCTCAGATCGAATCTGTGCCTCAAGATCGGCCACCTGGGCTTTCGCCTGGGCCAGCACCGGCTCAACATCCCCGGCATCCAGAGCAACCAGCAAGTCTCCGGCGCTCACCCGTTGCCCTTCGGAAACCGGCCGTTCACCAATGCGGCCGGCCAGAGTAGCCACCACCGACACCTGTTCAGGTGCCACCACCTCTCCATACAGAGGTAGCGCCGGCGTGTGTGCTCCGGGGGAAATCGCCTGAACCTGCACGCGCCAGCTGCGTTCGGTTGCGTCGACCTGAGCCGGCTCGGGGCGAGTCATTTTCAGAAACAGGAAACCCAGAACACCGGCTGCCAGAATGATTACAGGTATAAGTCGTTTGGACATCGAGTATTGGCCAGCTAAGGTAAATAAAGCCCCGTCGCAGGACGGGTGCTATCATCATAGTGTCTTTGAGGGACGCCTCCGGATTACTGTCCAACAGTAAGGCCTCAAAAGCACGGTTTGGAGTACTATACGTTTGTTCGCAGAAGATCATGCCAGTATGCTCAGCGCAACCGCCATCAATTCCCTTATTGTGGTGCTGGTTGTGCTTATGCACCACGAGGTGCTTGTTCGCCTGAGCGGCCTGCTGGCAAAAATGCACTCCCGCCATCATTTCCGCCTTGTCGTTGCCGTCCTTGGCGTGCTGCTCGCTCACACCGCACAGGTCTGGGTTTTTGCCGCAGCCTACTTTTTCATGCACCACGCAGACACGTGGGGCTCGTTAACGGGCAACTTCAACGGCAGCTTCCTGGATTGCGTTTACTTTTCGTTCAGTACCTTTACTACCGTTGGCTACGGTGACATCGAACCCGTCGGTGCGCTGCGTTTTCTCACCGGAATCGAAGGGCTCACGGGCCTGGTACTGATCACCTGGAGCGCATCTTTCCTGTTTGTGAAAATGCAACGTTACTGGACCGGCGGCCAGAATTACTGAACCCAACCGCGTCTGGCAAGAGTGTAGTAGAGCAGTGGCACCACAAGCACCGTCAGAAGTGTGGAGAGCGCAAGCCCGAACACCAGAGAGATTGCCAGCCCGTTGAAAATCGGATCATTGAGTATGAAGTAAGCGCCCACCATCGCCGAGATGGCCGTCAGGGCAATTGGCTTGATGCGCACCGCACCGGCCAGGACCACGGCCCGATCCAACTCAATGCCTTCTTCCAGAAGCTGCTGAATAAACACCACCAGCAATATGGAGTTACGTACGATAATGCCAGCCAGAGCGATCATGCCAATCATACTCGTGGCGGTAAATTCCCGGCCCAGCAATGCGTGTCCGGGCATGATTCCGATCAGGGTCAGCGGTATGGGCGCCATGATAACAAGTGGCAGGATATAAGAGCGGAACTGGGCCACCAGCAGGACAAAGATCATAAATACGCCCACGCTGTAGGCGGCACCCATATCGCGGAAGGTTTCGTAGGTAATCTGCCACTCACCGTCCCATTTGAGCGTGCCTTTTTCCGGCAGCGGTGGCTGGTCGATAAAGAACTGTTCGGGTGCGCCCTCTTGCTGATTAAGGCGCGAAACCATGGCAAACATGCCATATAGAGGTGAATCTATTGCTCCCGCCATATCCGCAGTTACGTAGGTCACCGGCAGCAGATTCTTGTGGTAGATGGCGCCCATCCAGTCGGCTTCACGCACCTGTGCAATGCTCGCCAGAGGTACCAGATTGCCATCGCGGCTGCGCACCTGCAGGGACATAAGCACCGATGGCTGGGCTTTATCAGCCTCCTCAAGGGTTACACGAATCGGCACCGGGTACTTTGCATGATCATCGTGCAAAAAACTGACGTTCACACCGCCCAGTCCCATCTGCAATGCCTCAACAACCTGAGCCTGGGATACGCCCAGACGAGCAGCCCGGGCGCGATCCACTTCAATTTCCCATTGCCGGGTAGGCGCTTCCAGCGTGGTATCGATATCAACCAGCCCGTCCACCTCAGCCATACCCGCTGCTACCGAACGAGCCAGATGAGCCCGCTGGCCGGCATCGACACCATAGATTTCTGCCACCACGGGTGACAGCACGGGTGGCCCGGGCGGAACTTCAACAATCTTGACGCTGGCATCGTAGCGCTTGCCAATGGCAGTCAGCGGCGCCCGCAAAGCCTGGGCAATATCATGGGACTGACGGGATCGCACATCTTCATCGCTGAGATTCACCTGAATATCGCCCTGATAGGGGTCGCTGCGCAGGTAATACTGGCGTACCAGGCCATTGAAGTTAATGGGCGCGGCCGTGCCGGCATAGCTCTGCCAGCTGGTCACTTCGTCAACGCTCTCCAGATAATGGCCCATTTCCATAAGCGCCCGCTGGGTTTGCTCCACCGGCGCACTTTCGGGCATATCAATCACAACCTGAAGCTCGGATTTGTTGTCGAAGGGCAGCATTTTCATGATCACCGCCTGAAACGCTGGCAAGGAGGCAGCCGCCAGTGTCAGCAGGATCACTCCAAGCGCGAGCAAGCGACGACGCCAGCGGTGATCGCCAAGGAACGGCGTAAGGACACCACCGAATATTTTCATGGACATGGGGCTGACGCCATCGGCTGAACTGCCGGCGCCTTCCGCTTCCGTCACAGTTTCGCCTTCTTTCCGTTTCAGCAACCTGAACGCCAGCCAGGGCGCAACCACAAAGGCAACAATCTGCGACAGCACCATACCGGCGGATGCGTTGATGGGGATAGGGCTCATGTATGGACCCATCAGCCCCGTCACGAAAGCCATGGGCAGCAGGGCCGCCATAATGGTCAGGCTGGCCATAATGGTAGGCGTGCCCACTTCGTCTACCGCCACCGGGATAATGTCCTTCAACGGGTGGTTGGAGTTGCGAATCCGGCGGTTGATGTTTTCGGTTATCACGATGCCGTCATCCACCAGAATACCGATGGAGAAAATCAGGGCGAACAGAGAGACCCGGTTCAGTGTAAAGCCCCAGGCCCAGGAGAATACCAGCGTCAGCAACAACGTGATCAGTACCGCCACACCCACAATCAGCGCCTGGCGCCAGCCCATGGCCACCAGCACGAGCAACACCACGCACAAAGTAGCGGAAATCAAGTCAGAAATGAGCTTTCGGGCCTTAGCCGAGGCGGTTTCGCCATAATCCCGGGTAACAATAACTTCCACGCCCTCAGGCAGGGCGCGGTTGCGGATCTGCTCCAGTCGCTGCTCAATGGCGGTGGTGATATCCACCGCGTTTTGCCCTGGCTTCTTGGCAATGGCCAGTGTGACGGCCGGGTATACGTCACCGGGCTGCCCGACACTGTTCGCATTAACTGCCGGCCCGAAACCGGTTATCACGCTCTGGTCCGCAACCGTGCCGCCGCGACTCACATTTGCCACGTCGTCCAGATGCACCGCCGCGCCGTTGTGCATGCCGACAACAAGGCTGCGCACATCATCCACGTTCTCAAGCAGGGTACCGGCCTGAACAGGGATGGAGAGGTTATCCCGGGTAATACGGGCTTCCTGGCTGCTGCTGTTGGCCGCTCTCAGGGCATCGCGAATATCGTTGAGGGTGAGGTTGAATCCGGCAAGCAGGGCCGGATCAAAATGAATATCCACCCGGTCGGGCACGCCACCTACTGTGTAGACATCACGGGTTCCGGGCACCCGCTTGAGCGCGACTTCCAGCATGTGGGCGAGACGAGTGAGCTCTTCGCCCGTATGCCCATTGGCCGGATCATAGAGAGTCAGTGTCATGACCGGCACATCATCAATACCCTTGGGCTTGATGACCGGCTGTGTGGCACCCAGATCCGGCGGCAGCCAATCCTGGTTCGAGTAAACCTGATTATAAAGCCGCACAAGCGCTTCTTTTCGCGGAATGCCGACTTCAAACTGCACGGTAATAATCGCCTGACCCTGGCGGGACACAGAATATACGTGCTCAACGCCGGCAATTTCGCTCATCACCTGTTCGGCCGGGGTTGCGATAGCGCTTTCTACTTCCTGAGTGCTGGCACCGGGAAAAGCCACCATGATGTCCGCCATGGTGACGTCTATCTGCGGCTCCTCTTCCTTCGGAGTCACGACAACCGCAAGCACACCCAGGATGATCGAAAGCAACGCCAGCAGAGGCGTCAGATGATTATTCTGGAAAACCCGGGCAATCGCTCCGGAGGGACCGACCGGGGGCAGTTCGCGACTCAATTCCCTGCCTCCTTATCCACACTTGCGCCAGAGGCCGGGCCTGTCGAAATGTTCAGACGATCTGTACCAATCAGCTCACCAGGATGGATAACAACCCGTTCCCCCGCGCTCAGGCCAGCCAGAATTTCCAGACGACCGTCCTGTTCTGCGCCGATACGAACCTGCCGTAACCGCGGGCGGTCCTCATCATCCAGCACAAAAACTGCCCTCAGCTCACTGCGACGCACAAGACTGCTGGCGGGAATCCAGAGTGCATCCCGCGTTGCGACCGGAACACCGACTTTAACCAGCATACCGGGAAACAGGGACCCATTAGGCTCACTAAGGCGCATACGTAAACGGAAGGTATGAGTGGCAGGATTAGCGTAGGGGTAAAAGGTCATGTCCCCGGTTTCCAGCACCCGCCCGTCCGCAAGCGTGACTTTCGCTTGCCGGTCTCGCCGGGCAAGGTCTGCGTACCGCTGGGGCAGATCTACAACGACTCGCAGCTGCTCCAGCGACAGGCCACTGAGCAGCGGCTGCCCCGGGCTTACGGATTCGCCGATTTCCACATGGCGTTCAGTCAGTATGCCGCCATAGGGCGCAGTTATCCGGGTATAACTCAACTGCTCCCGGGCTTCGGCTAACGCCGCCTCTGCGCGCTCAAGCCGCGCTCTGGCGCCAGCCAGATTGTTCCGGGCCTGATCAAACTCCTGCCGCGAAACAAGCCCCCGCTCGTGCACGCTTTCAATCCGGCTGAACTGCTGCGTGGCATCGTCAAGAGCAGCTTTTGCTTCATCCCGACCACCCTGCGCCTGGTTGACCCGGGCGCGCTGCTCGCTGCCATCAAGCTGCACAATCAGGTCGCCGGCAACCACTGAATCGTCCACATCAAAGGGCAGTAACTGCACAGTACCGCTCGCTTGCGCCGACACGGTACTCTGCTGAACAGCTTCGATCACGCCATCAAGGACGAGTGTTTCGTGCAGTTCACCACGCTCAACAGGAACTGTTTCCGGCCTGGCTGATGCAGCATCAACCAACGCGGGTCCGGTGAAAGCCAAACCAAGAACGATCGTGCCCAGTACGGCAATATGCTTCATCACCAGTCACTCCGAAAACAGTTATTAATTAATAACCACAGGTTATCAATATACTCAGAACGAAGACACACTAACTTACTCCAAATCAGGGCTTAGGTGCGGTAAAACCAACATCAGGCATTGCCAAAGACAACCACCAACCGCGCTATAAAAAAACCCCGTGCAGGGGGAGTTAGTCCTGCACGGGGCGAAGTGTTACCCGCCGGCTATCAGCAGCGGGCAACCGCCATTGCAAGGTTTACCATTTGGCCGTCAGTGCCGCGCGTAGCGTGCGCCCTGGCTCGTTCACACGCACCGAATCAGGGTTGAACGGATCTGTGTTTGCGCGGCTCACATGAGGCGCCCAGGTATTATCAAACAGGTTATCCAGAGCCCAGTTGAAGGTGAGGTGCTCCATCAACGGGTGGCTGCCAGAAAGATTAAACACGCCGTATCCGGGTGATGTTCCTACATCCAGCCCGGATTCCAGGTCGATGCGATCCTGGCGACGGGCCAATAGCCACTCGGCTTCAACGCTGTGTCCCATGCTCTGCCAGCCCAGTGTCTGCACAAACTGCACCGGAGGAATCTGTGCCAGAGCCGAGTTATCGTCACGATTCTCTCCGCGAACGGAAGCCAGTGTGCTGCTACTGCTCCAGGTTCCGTCCGTCCAGCCGACCATCACCTCAGCGCCAAGCAGGCGGGCATCAATGTTTTCATAACGGGTGCAGCCATTCGCCTTACCACACTGAGCTGCCGTTTCTTTGTAACGCCTTACAAAGTCGTCCACCTGATCAACCCAGACAACCGGCTTCCAGCTCCACTGGTTTTTGCTTCCACTCAGAGCCAGCTCTAATTTGTTATGTTTTTCAGTATCCAGGCCAGGGTTACCAATCCAGCTATCGGTCATGGTGTTCCGGGCCAGATAGCGCTCTGTAACACCGGGGCTCCGTACACTTCGGCTGGCAGTCAGTGTCAACGCCTGGTTTTGCGGCAAGCGCCATTCACCGGATACAAACCCGCTGATGTTGTTATCTTCAGGCTTTACATCGGTTGTGCCGTAAGCGCTCTGGTAAAGCATGGCCGGGGTCATGCCCATACTCGCAACATCGTTGGCCTTGGTTGCATCCATTTCCACACGGTCATACCGAAGGCCGGCTCCGACCTTCACGTCAGTGGCCACACGCCGGAAACCCTCAGCGAAAAGCCCGACACGCTCACGTTCCACACCAGGCCACATAAACGAGACCGTCATAGGCATGGGATTGGTCACATTAGACAGCGTCGCGTCCCAGTCATTGGTCTCCAGATCTGCACCTACTGCCCAGTCGGTTGAACTGTCGGGGCTTTGATCCAGGGTAAACCGCATTCCGCGAGTCTCGGTCGTGGAATCCGTCTGCATTTTCATCATGCCCACAGGGCGCAGGCTGAAGTTGTCCATCGTGTGATCAACATCTGCCTGCCAGGCCAGTAAATTCCATTCGCCGTCGGCAACCGGAGAGCCCAGCTCCATGCGGTACATATCTGTATCCGTCTTCGGAGCATCCATGCCGGAGCCTGCATATTTCACATCGCTCTCTTCCTGGCGGCTGACCATACCCTTGATGTAGAAACCATTTTCAGCAGTCCAGGCACCATCAACACGGCCCTCAGCGTTTTTGTAGGCGCTGCGCACCTCGTTACCATCACCGTCTTCGTAATCATCTGCTTCGTCATACCCGCCGGCAAGCCGCAGCCATGCTTCCTCACTGCCAACAGCCGCTGCAGCGTTTATGAGCTTGCCATTGCCATTGTCCGATCCGCCGATGGTTACCTGGCCTGTGGTCGCATTGCCCTTGAATTGCGGGTTCGCAGTCGTTGCAATTATCTGCCCACCAGCGATGGGGCCCCAGCGCAAGGTGCGGTTATTTGTCCGAACCTCCAGAACCGGCGCCAACGCGCTGCTCAGCCGGCTGGTTGGTGGATCCATCCGGTTAGGACAGGCACCCTCTACACGGATACCATCCAGCAGCACATCCACACGCTCCTGACTCTGGCCCCGCACTACCGGTTCCAGGCCGCGACCGCCCATCCGGGAAAGCGATACCGAGGGATCAGAAGCCAGACGGCTTACTGGCTCGCTAGCCAGAACCGCATCAGCATTGTCACTTGACTGCCCTTCCGTTACACGAATGACCAGGTTTTCCTCAACAGTTTGTGCCGGCACCAGCGCCGGTAAGCCTGCGAAACCAATAACGGCAATCCGTACAAATCTGGCAAGTGCTCGTTCCTTCATACTACTGCTTCCCTGAGGGCGGGCCTGTCTGAATCAAAAGGTAGGTGGGAATAATAAACGCGCCAGCGCCTGTGCGCCTGAGACACAATGCCGCATCTCTCTTGGGGTATATTCCCAAGCGCACCAAAGACGAGCGTCTCTTGCTAAGCGCCCTGCAATGTGATGAAATCACCGCCCCAATTTTCAACCAGCCTTTCCACTTTCCTGCAATAAGCAAGAACCGAAACGAGGAAAACGTTATGACCGCCCGACTTGATGAAAAACTGGAACTGATTTACGAAGATGTTCTGCACCGCAATCCGGGTGAAAATGAGTTCCACCAGGCCGTACACGAAGTTCTGGAAACACTGGGGCCCGTCCTGGTCAAGTACCCGGAATTTGCCGAGAAGAAGATCATTCAGCGTATCTGCGAACCAGAGCGCCAGATTATTTTCCGGGTGCCCTGGCAGGATGATAACGGTGAAATTCATATCAACCGTGCGTTCCGTGTTGAATTCAATAGTGCATTGGGGCCCTACAAAGGCGGCATGCGCTTCCACCCGTCTGTATACCTCGGCATCATCAAATTCCTGGGCTTTGAGCAGATTTTCAAGAACGCCCTGACCGGCCTGCCCATCGGCGGCGGTAAAGGCGGCAGCGACTTTGATCCCAAAGGCCGCTCCGATGACGAAATCATGCGTTTCTGCCAGAGCCTGATGACCGAACTGTATCGCCACATTGGTGAATACACAGACGTTCCCGCCGGTGATATTGGCGTGGGCAAGCGTGAAATCGGCTATATGTTTGGCCAGTACAAGCGCATAACCAACCGCTACGAATCTTCTGTACTGACCGGCAAGGGCCTGGACTGGGGCGGAAGCCGGGCGCGCACGGAAGCAACCGGCTACGGCACCGTTTTCTTCACCCATGAAATGCTGAAGGCACGTGGCGACTCCATGGAAGGCAAGAAAGTGGTTGTTTCCGGCTCCGGTAACGTCGCAATCTATGCCATTGCCAAAGCCCATGAACTGGGCGCCAAAGTTATTGCCTGCTCCGACTCAGGCGGCATTATCGTAGACGAGAAAGGCATTGATCTGGCAGCTCTCAGGCAGATTAAAGAAGTTGAGCGTCGCCGACTCAGCGCCTACACCGAGTTCCACAAGGACGCAAAATACGTCAAAGGCGGCAGCATCTGGTCAATCCCCTGCGACATCGCCTTGCCCTGCGCCACCCAGAACGAGCTTAACGCCAACGACGCCAAGACACTGGTTGAAAACGGCTGCATCGCGGTGGCTGAAGGCGCCAACATGCCTACCACTCCCGAAGGCATCGCCATTTTCCAGCAAGCCAAACTGATGTATGGCCCGGGCAAAGCCGCCAACGCCGGCGGTGTTGCAACGTCTGCGCTGGAAATGCAACAGAATGCCAGCCGTGACTCCTGGTCTTTCGACTATACTCAAAAACGCCTTGAGGACATCATGATCGATATCCACAAGAGCTGTTACGAGACCTCGGCGGAATTCGGCGAAGAGGGCAACTATGTGATGGGCGCCAACATCACTGGCTTCATCAAAGTAGCGCGCGCGATGGAAGCCATGGGCGTTATCTGATAACGGCCTGATAACGGTCTGATAACGGAGTAACACCTCATGTCCGGGAACGGCGGAAACTCGAAAGATAATACAAGGGTTTCTTCCGGCCTCCCGGGACTTGACGACGTTCTCGACGGTTTGCGAATCGGCGATAACGTTGTCTGGCGAGTGAACGATCTGGAAGACTATCGCCGGTTCGTTACTCCGTTTATTGAATCTGCGGCGTCTGCAGGGCGCCGTATTATCTACCTCCGCTTTGGCCAGCACCCTCCGCTGGTATCTGACACCACCAACAATATCCGAATCGAAAACATTGATGCCCTGAGCGGCTTTGAAGCCTTCACCGGCCGGGTCTGGCGCCTGATTGAAGAGCACGGGCAGGGCGCCTTCTACGTCTGCGACTGTTTGAGCGATCTGCTTAATGCCTGGGCGACGGACGCCATGGTGGGCAACTTTTTCCGGGTGGTCTGCCCCTTCCTTTTTGAACTGGAGACTGTCGCCTGGTTTGCGCTCTATCCCGACCGCCACTCCCGCACCACTTTGGATCGTATCCGGCAAACAACGCAGGTAATGGTGGACATCCATCGGTTAGGGGAAGACGTTCAGATCCAGCCCATCAAAGCCTGGTGCCGGCAATCGCCCACCATGTTTCTGCCCCATCGAGAATACAACGGGCGTTTTATTCCCGTCACTCACAGCAGTGATGCAACCCGGCTTCAGGCAGGGTTGGAACTGGCGCAGCTTAATCGCCAACCGCTCCTGGACTATTGGGACAGACTCTTCATCCAGGTAGCAAGCGCGATTGAGGCCGGTGATGAAGCACAGTCCGCCGACATTCTTGACCGTGTCCTGAATGTTCTGATCAGCCGGGACCCAAGAATGCTGGAGCTGGCAAAACGTTACCTCAGTCTTGAAAGCCTGCTCGGGATACGGGCAAGAATGATCGGCAGTGGCTATATCGGCGGCAAGGCAACCGGTATGCTGATCGCGCGCAGCATCCTGCTCACGAATCAGCCCGATATCTGGCAGGATAACCTCGAACCACACGACTCAAGCTATCTGGGTTCAGATGCCTATTACGCATTCCTGGTTCACAACGGCCTGTGGCCGGCGATTATGCGCCAGCGCTCTGCCGATGGTTATCTCAGTGAAGCGGAGCAGCTTCGTCAGAACATTCTGGCGGGAAGCTTCCCCCCGGAAATCCGGGCAGAACTGGAGCGACTGCTGGATCACTATGGCCAATACCCGATCATGGTGCGCTCAAGCAGCCTTCAGGAAGACGGATTCGGAAATGCGTTTGCCGGCAAATACGACAGCGTTTTCCTGATCAACCAGGGCGCTCCGGAACTTCGGCTTGCGGCGCTGGAAGATGCTATCCGGCAGGTTTACGCCTCTACCATGAATGAGGATGCGCTGATTTATCGCCAGCAGCGCGGGCTGGACCAGCGAGAAGAGCCTATGGCCCTGCTGATCCAGCGGGTCAATGGCCGCTTTCACGGTCGATACTACCTGCCGGATGCCGCCGGTGTTGGCGTGTCCCGCAACACCTTTGCCTGGGACACCGATATGGACCCGGCTGCCGGCATGGTTCGCCTGGTTATGGGGCTGGGCACTCGAGCCGTTGACCGGATTGAAGACGACCACGCCTGCGTTATGGCGCTGGACTACCCGGGCCGTCGCCCCTTCCGCAATCAAGACGAGAATTACAGGTTCTCACAGCATCTTCTGGATGCACTGGACCTGAAGGAAGGAAAGCTGACCACCCGCCCTTTGAGCCTACTCTCAAAGGAACTTTCCGATCTGCCGCTGCAGCATCTTGGTGAAGTGGACCAGCCCGCAAGCAGGCGAGCGGAGGAGCTGGGCCTGCCTGCACCGGTATGGCGCCTCACATTCCAGCCACTGGTGAGCAAAGGCCAGTTTGTTGCCCGCCTTTCCAGCCTGCTGAAAACCCTGGAAGCCGGCTACCAGCACCCTGTGGATGTGGAATTCACTCTGCACCTTGATGATGCCGGTGAGCCGGCTTTTAACCTCGTGCAGTGTCGGCCACTGGCGACCGTAGGTGAAACCAAAGCAGCGACCATACCCGCAGAAATCTCCGACCGACAGCTTCTGTTCCGAACCCGCGGGCACTTCATGGGCGGCAATATAAACCTGTGTATTCAGCGCGTTATCCGGGTGGACGCATCAATTTACAGCCGCCTGACCGTCAGCCAGCGGTACGAGGTTGCCCGCCTTGTTGGCCAACAGGTGCGCACCGGCGATGATAAAACAATGCTTATTGGCCCGGGGCGCTGGGGCACGAGCAGCCCGGAACTGGGCGTGCCCGTCCGTTTTGCTGATATAGCCCGGGTTTCTGTGCTGGTAGAAGTGGCGGAAATGGACGGTGATATGGTTCCCGATCTTTCCTATGGCTCACATTTTTTCCAGGATCTGGTCGAAACGGGCATCGCCTATGTCGCCCTTTTCCCCAGTGGCCGGAGTTGCGTTTACCAGCCCGAACGGTTACCAGGCATAGACACTCACAGTCGGGATGTTTCTCCCGAGCGGGCAATACAGAGCTTTGATCTACGGGCAACTCCGCTGCAACTGACCGCAGACGTCGTCAGCCAGAACCTGGCGTGCTATTTTCCGGATTGATACCCGACAACTATTTCAGAAAAACCGGTAAAAGCATTTACTTACTGCACCACTGCGCGCACCACCCTGCTAATATCCACATCATGGAATGGCTAACTCACTCTCAAACAGGTTTCCAACAATCCGCACGCTACCTGCTGGGCATGCGCTTGGCGGTTGTTGGCCTTCAACTCACCGCACTTGCGGTAGCAGAAACGGTTGTTACCCTCGCACACCGTGCTGAAGCGCTCGTGTTGTGTCTGCTGTATGGCGTTCTCGCAACGCTGGGCTGGCTCTGGTTCACCCGCCGTCCACCGCGCTCCCCAATAAGCGTAAGTGCGGGTCTCGCTCTTGACCTGGCACTCATAGGTAGCTGGTTATTCCTGACCGGCGGCTACACTAATCCGCTGGTTTCCTTGTTGCTTCTACCCATAGCAGTGGCAATTATTCTTGTGCCCCTGAGCCAGAGTATCGCCCTCACCTTTTCCGGAATTGCGGTCTATACGGCTCTGGTTATATGGCAGGTTCCGCTTACCCATGACCATAACCACGCCAACCTGGCACAGCTGCACCTGGCCGGCATGTGGGTCACCTTTGCCATGACGGCTGCAATCCTGTTATTGGTTGTGGGTGCTCTGGCACGGCGATTACGCCAGCAGCAAGAGCAATTATCAACAATCCGGGAAACGCGTCTGCGCGACGAACAGATTATCGCGCTGGGGCTTTCTTCCGCCGCCGTTGCCCATCGCCTGGGTACGCCGCTGAACACCATGACCTTGCTGGTTGATGAGATCCGGTCAGCATTCCCGGATCCGGATCTTGAGGAAGATCTGAACATGATGGAACAGCAACTTGTTCTTTGCAGCAAACACCTGCAGCAACTTTCCAGTGCGGCAATACAGGCCAAAACTGCGCAGCTGGAAAGCGTCCAGGTTCGGGATTGGGTAGCACGCCTGAGAGAATCGGCGACACTCCTGTGGCCCGCTGCACCCATTGAGTGGCCGGCGGCAGTTCCGGATTGCCGGGTTGCGGTAGATGCCACTCTCGACCAGGCCATTCTTAACCTTCTGGCTAACGCTCTTACCGCAAGCCCGACGTGGGTAGCGGTCAGTGCACGCAACGCTGAAGGCAACAGAATCGAGATGGTAGTAGAGGATCACGGGGACGGCCTGGAAGACGCGTTTCAGGACACTCCGGGAGAACAGATCGTTGGCTCGGAGAACGGTCTGGGCGTGGGTCTTTTTCTTTCGAATGCAACAATCCAGCGCCTGGGCGGCACACTGAAGGCGCGCGTTGATCAGCATGGCACCACCATGATCATTGATTTGCCCCAGGCCAGATCGGAAAACGCAGACACAGGAGGTAAAGGATGACGACAAGCAACAGCTGGCTACTTGTTGACGACGATGACGCTTTCCTGCAGATACTCCAGCGCGCCCTCAAACGTCATGGTATCGACGCCACCTGCTCCCATTGCCATGCCGAAGCACTCCACGCCCTGGACACGCAGCCCTTCCAGAACTGTGTTCTGGACCTTAACCTGGCAGGCGAGAGTGGCCTGCAGCTATTGCCGGAACTCCTTGCCAAACAGCCTGGCCTGGAGGTTCTGGTGCTGACGGGCTATGGCAGCATTGCCACGGCGGTTGAAGCCATGCGCCGCGGGGCCATAAACTACTTATGCAAGCCGGTTAACGTTCAACAGCTCCTCAGTGGTTTCGAGCCACTGGCAGCAACACCGGAGTTGCGTCAGGAGCCGCCATCCGTGGAAGAAATGGAGTGGGAACACATTCAGCGCGTGCTTAATGAGAACGAAGGCAATGTATCGGCCACAGCCAGAGCTCTGCATATGCACAGGAGAACCCTGCAGCGAAAGCTGCAGAAGCATTCCCGTTGGCGCGGCTAAAGTACCAGCCTTAAAAAAGCACTGATCGTAAAGTTGACACATATCAAGAAGATTCTCCGCTTCCCGCGTATTCTCGCCCGCTGTTTTTCATAAAGCCCGCTGGATAACTACGGACACTCAGCGAAGGTATCACTGCTACAATTCATCTATCAGGACAGGGAGAAAGTCGCACATTTTCCAGCCGGAGCCCGGAAGCATTCATGTCAGATACGCAGAGCCCGGAAGACCATAATCCTACCCCCCGGATTGACCCGGAACGCCTCTCACTGGTTGCCATTGCCACTCGCAACATGGTGCTCATTCTTGACGCATCAGGGTTTATCCAATGGGTTAACCCGAGCTTCGAGGAACACACCGGCTACCTGCTGAAAGATGTTGCCGGCGCTCGCCCCCGGGCACTTCTTTACGGCCCGACTACAGACCCGGAAACAATAAGGCGGATCAGCCGCAAGCTTCACCAGGCAGAGCAGTTTGAAGAAGATATTCTGCTCTTCACACGCTCCGGTGCGCCATTCTGGGTTCATGTCTATTGCTTGCCTACCGGCGCAGCGCAGGGTGTGAAGCCGGGTTTCATCGTCATCATGAACAACATTTCGGATCGCAAGCAGGGCGAGCGCGGTTTGCGAATTGCCGCCAGCGTATTTGACCGCAGCCACGAAGCCATCATTATTTCAGACCACAATAACTGCATACTCGACGTAAACCCGGCTTTCTCCCGCATTACCGGTTACAGTCGCAGCGATGTCCTGGGCCTTAACCCGTCCATTCTCAGTTCTGGTCGCCACTCATCGGCCTATTACCGCTCCATGTGGCAAAGTATTGAGCAGACAGACCACTGGCGTGGCGAAATCTGGAATCGTCGTAAAAGCGGTGAAGAGTTTATTGAGCTGCTGTCAGTCAGCCGTATTCATCTTGATGAGCCGGGTCGTTACTACCACGTTGCCTCTTTCTCAGACATTACCGCCCTCAAAAACCATGCGAAAGAACTGGACCGGGCCGCCAACTACGATGAACTGACAGGCTTGCCCAACCGACAGCAACTGGAAGACCGACTGCGCAGAGCGCGAGCACACGCGGACCGCCATCAAAAAAGCCTGGCTGTCTGTTACCTGGATCTCGACGGCTTCAAGGCGATCAACGACAGTTTCGGACATACCGCAGGTAACCAGATGCTTCGCGCTCTGGCAGGGCGCCTCGCACAGGCTCTTCGCAGTGGCGATACCGTTGCCCGGATTGGCGGCGATGAGTTCGGCCTGATTCTTCAGGGCGACGATAATAACGCCGTCTATGGCCGGATATTATCCATTATTAACGAGCCCCTTGACCCTGGCACCGGCACGGGCCCGATCACCCTCACAGCAAGCCTTGGGATCACCCGCTACCCCGCAGACAATGCAGATGCTGAAGGCCTCATCCGCCATGCAGATCAGGCCATGTATTCTGCCAAGGAAAAGGGGCGCAACCTGCTGCATTTTTTTGACCCCGAACTGAACGAACACAGGCAACAAAGGCGTGAGCAGCTTACCGAAATCACCAGAGCACTCGAAAATCAGGAGTTCGAACTTTATTTTCAGCCCCAGGTACGCATAGCGGGCTGCAAGGTTGCAGGTTTTGAGGCTCTTATTCGCTGGAATCATCCCAAAAGGGGTTTGCTCTACCCGGACGCTTTCCTGCCCACACTGGAAAACAGCCACCTGGAGGTGCCACTGGGCCAATGGGTTCTCAAAGAAGCCATTCATCAGATGAACCTCTGGCACGACGCCGGTGAAGATCTATCCGTCAGCATTAATATCAGTGCCCAGCACCTGATGGACAGAAGCTTTACAGGCTTCCTCGAGAGCTATCTGCACAGCCACCCTGCCGTTCAGCCCAGCCAGATCACTCTGGAAGTGCTGGAATCCACAGCGCTCGACGACATCCGACTCGCCGGCAACGTGCTCGCCCGATGTCAGGAACTTGGTTTCCGTATTGCCCTGGACGATTTCGGAACGGGGTTTGCCTCGCTCACCTACATGCGCACCTTACCCGTCGATCAGGTGAAGATCGACAAGAGCTTTGTGATCAACATGCTTGATGACGCCAGTGATCGGGCTATTGTAGAAAGCGTGATCTTTCTCGGCCAGAGGTTTGCCCACCCCATTGTCGCGGAGGGCGTTGAAACCCTGGAACATGCCCGCGCGCTTCGCCAGCTGGGCTGCGATTATATCCAGGGCTACGGCATTGCCCGACCGATGCCGGCCAGCGAGATACCGGAATGGTTGCAACAATGGCAAAAGAAAACAGCCCGAAACGACGATTCCGGTATTCTGGAACTGCCGCGAGCCGGCGAGACGGGCGTTTAAAGCCGCATCAGAAAAATGAAGGATAGCTAGCGATAACGGCGCTGATCCAGAGTTGTCAGACGGTCCGGATGGAACACCATCATACCGGTAACAATCGCACCGTTAACAAAGCCCTCAGGGATCATGAACAGTGGAAGGTATCGCAGGTAATCGTGAACCAACTCTGAAAAGTCATAAACGCCGCTGGCCCAGAGCATCAGGCACATAATAAGGCCGGCGGCTGCTACAGAAATACCAGCACCGAAAAAGCCGCAAAAAAAGATGTAAGCAAAAAAATTACTGAAGTCCCGGTGCCTTTCCCAAAGCATGATGCCCTGGGTAACCAGAGCAGGGATCATAACGGTCACAAAGCCGTTGGCGGCGAACATCATGACCGGCTCACGACCCGTTATCACGGTAATAATCAGAGCCAGAAGCCCGGCAAATACCGCAAGCCCCCAGCCCAGCATCAGTGTGACCACGGTAATGCCAAAGATATGAATCGCAAGCCCGGGATAAATACCTGCCCGCAGTTGCCAGATAAAGCCCAGAACTACGGCGGCACCGAAAAAGGAATGCTGCAACACGTTGTCTGCGCGCAGGGCACGCCAGCGCACCGACCGGGCTGCCTGCACCAGAATGATCAGGAACAAGGCCAGCGTCAGGAACCACTGCCCGGTTGATAGCAAATTGTCCGTCATGCCCATGATAAAGTGACCGCTCTCTTAAACCTGAAAAACAATTCAATGATAGCGACCACAACAGCCCTTCTACCAACAATCAGGACAAAATCAGGCTATTTTTTTCATGGGTTTGCGATGACCGGTCAGGGTCTGCCAGGCTCCATAAGTACTCAGAAATACCTGCCCACCAAGATGAGACAGCAGCTCAGTACCCTTGAGGCGATCCATAACCGGCCCCTTCACCTCAGAGAGGTGCAGCCGCACCCCCGCATCCTTGAGGCGCACGTTTATTGCTTCCAGGCTTTCCAGCGCCGAGGCATCTACCAGATTGACTGCGGGGCACACCAGCACCAGATCTTTCAACTCCGGCTCACAAATCACCAGATCCATCACCGTCTCTTCGAGAAAGCGTGCATTGGCAAAATACAGACTTTCATCCACACGCAAAAAAGTGACCTTCGGGCACAGTTCTACATCGTGGCGAAGCACATTACGAAAGTGCTCTGTGCCCGGAACGCGGCCAACAACAGCGCAATGTGGCCGACTGGTGCGATAGAGAAACAAGCCAATGGAAAGCGCCACACCCGCAATGATGCCGGCTTCAACACTGTGCACAAGGGTCAGCAGAATGGTTGCCAGCATGGCTCCGAAATCGGTACGGGAATAGCGCCACGTGCGACCTAGCGCAGGCAGGTCAATCAGCGTTGCCACGGCAACAATAATAGTGGCGGCGAGCGTTGCCTGGGGCAAAAAAGCTATAGCAGGCGTCAGGAACAAGGTCGCCAGGGCAATCCCGACTGCTGCATATGCGCCGGCTGCTGGCGTTTCCGCGCCGGCATCAAAGTTGACGACGGAGCGGGAGAAACCGCCTGTTACCGGCATGCCGCCTGAAAAGCCCGCGCTTAAATTGGCAGTTCCCAGGCCGATCAGTTCCTGATCAGGATCAATCCGTTGGCGCCGTTTTGCCGCAAGGGTCTGCCCCACAGATACGGACTCCACAAAACCCACCACACTTATCAGCAGAGCACTGACCGCCAATTGCTGCCAGAGGCCCCAGTCCATCGGTGGCATCGTCAGTTCAGGTAGTCCAGAGGGCACAACACCAACCAGACGAACGCCCCGGGTGTCCAGCTGGAGCTGCCACGCGACCAGTGTGGTCACTAATACCGCGAGAATCGGTGCCGTTTTAGTGAGAATATCTGCCGAACGTGAACCCACGCCTGAGCGGATCAGGAGAGGCTTTAACTGCTTGCGGGCGAAGAGCAGAAACAACAAGGCTCCGACACCAATTGCGAGGGTTGGCAGGTTAGTTTCGCCTAACGATGAAGCCAGCGACTGGCCAATCGTCAGAAGATTCTGGCCTGAGGTCTGTACCCCGAAGATATGCTTGAGCTGGCTGGCTGCGATCACAATGCCCGAAGCGGTAATAAAACCTGATATCACGGGATGACTGAGAAAATTGGCGAGAAATCCGAGACGCAGAACACCCATCATCGTGAGCATTAACCCCGACATAATCGCCAGCAGTATTGCACCAGCAACATATTCAGGACTTCCGGCCTCTGCCAGCGGCGCCAGCGCGGCAGCGGTCATGAGAGACACTACCGCCACCGGTCCAACCGACAGGGTCCGGCTTGTGCCAAAGATCGCGTAAACCACCAGCGGAAGAATACTGGCATACAGCCCGACCTGCGCCGGCAAACCTGCCAGCAAGGCGTAGGCCAGCGACTGGGGAATCAGCATAACGGTTACAATAGCAGCAGCCACCAGATCACTGGTGGCCTTGCTCTTACCGTATTTCGGTGCCCACTGGAGAAAAGGCAGGTATCGTTTAAAGTTCATCAGGCGCTCAGAACAGGTTGACCGGTATTTTCAGGTAAACCTGACCATTATCCTCTGCCGGCGGCATCTCTCCTGCTCGCATATTGACCTGCACCGAGGGCAGAATCAGCCGGGGCATATCAAGCGTGGCGTCGCGCTCTGTGCGCATCTTTACAAACTCGTCTTCGCTGATGCCAGCGTGTACGTGGATGTTGGCCTCGCGCTGTTCCGCAACGGTTGTCTGATGGGCATATTCATCACGCCCCGGCGCCTTGTAGTCGTGGCACAGGAAAATGCGGGTCTCCGGGGGCAGCGAAAGGACCTTGCTGATGGACTGAAAAAGTACACGGGCATCACCGCCCGGGAAATCGCAGCGTGCGGTTCCAAAATCCGGCATGAACAAAGTGTCGCCTACAAATGCTGCGTCACCGATCACATAGGTCAGGCATGCCGGGGTATGCCCCGGCGTGTGCATTACCCTGCACTCGAGCCCGCCGATAGCGAAGGTATCACCATCCTGGAACAGACGATCAAACTGGCTTCCATCGCGGGCGAACTCCGTACCTGCGTTAAACGCCTTGCCAAAAATCTCCTGGACATCCCGAATATGCGCACCAATGCCGGTTTTACCACCGAGTTTTTCGTGGAGGTAGGGTGCCGCAGACAAATGATCCGCATGAACATGAGTCTCCAGAATCCACTCAACTTTCAGATCGTTTGACTGAACGTACTCAATGATCTCATCCGCTGAGCGCACATCCGTCGTGCCTGCGGCATAGTCAAAATCGAGTACCGAATCGAGAATGGCGCAGACTTGACTGGCTGGATCACGAACCACATAGCTGAACGTATTGGTGGGCTCGTCAAAAAAATACTGAACGATCGGGTTACTCACGGCATTCACCTCCGTTGGGTTGAGCCTTAGACTTTGATTCTAAGCATATACCAAAACGGAATATTAGGTGAAGTTCTCTTTTTTTATATGCGCGATACCCCTGATGCATCAACAAGGCAGTCCCGCCCTGCCTGCTTTGCCCGATAGAGCCGCTCGTCCGCCAGCCGTATGAGCGGGTCTGGCGAAGCAGGAACAGTATCCAGCTCCCCGATAGCAGCAATACCCGCACTGACCGTCAGCGGTAGGACGCTATTTTCAAAAACGAAATCGTGGCTGCGCACTGCATGGATAATGCGGCTTACCGTATCCCGCACATCTGCCTGGCTGACGCCACTGAAGGCAACAACAAACTCTTCGCCGCCAAAACGTGCCACTACGTCTGTCTCCCGGGTTTGCTCAAGGAGAATATCGGCAAACTTACGCAGACAGAAGTCCCCTCCCAGGTGCCCGTTGGAATCGTTGATATTCTTGAAGCGGTCCAGATCAAACATTGCCAGAGTAAAATGCTCACCGTGGCGACTGGAGCGGCCAAGCATTTCATTCAGCCTCGGCATCAGATACCGGCGGTTATGCAAGGTGGTTAACGGGTCACGAATGGACTGATTAAGAAGCTCACTTTCAAGCCGGTGGCGCTCAAGCGCTCCGGAGAGTAATCCCGATACGATCATCAGAAGGTCTGCCTGATCCTGGCGCCAGGCACGCTTACGCAGGGAGTCCACTCCAAAAAAACCGATAACCAGGCCCCGGACACGAACCGGTACACAAAACATGGAACAGACACCCTGTTGCTCCAGCATGGTGCGCTCCGGGCCTACCGGTAACTGCTCGATTCCTTCAACAAAAACCACCCGGTTGCCGTTGACCATTTCATTGATCTTGCCATGCCACCATCCGAAATCGTCTGTCGGCAAATTGCGCTGGCTGTCAATGAGAGACGGCACGCCGGGCGAACACCATTCGTGAGTGTTATCCATAACCCGATAGTCCGGCGAAAACTCATATAGATAGGCACGATCTACCTCAAAAAAGACGCCGATCGTCTTGAGCAGTTCGAAAATACATTGGTCAATGGTGCCAAAGCCCAGATTGATAAACTGGGCCGAAAGCCTCGCTATCAGCTTCTGAAAATCAGCCTGAAAAGCTGACTCCGCCTCACGCTCTCTGAGCGTGTGTTCAAGCGCTTTGTAATGCTGGATGTTATGAAACTGACCATACCAGACCGTGCTCCCATCCATTTGGCGCTCCGGTGCAGCATGGGCTTCAAACCATTCGTAGTGTCCGGCGTTCACTCTCAGGCGAGCCTGGCACCGCCAGAGCGAAAGCGCTTCAAGTGAAGCCTCAATGCTGGCGTTAACACCCTCGACATCCTCCGGATGAACCGCAGAAAACACCGTGTCGGCATTTCTGCGCAAAACAGCGGGATCAAGCCCAAGAATGCTGTAAACCTGATCGCTGACAAACAGGTAGCGATGGGACTCTCTATCGGCACTCAGCCAATAGGTGAAGAGAACACCGGGAATACCCAGAGCCAGCTTTCGGAACAAATAATCAGAGTCGGTGTAACTCGGCCCCTGGCCGGACTGTTCTGCCATGAACTACTCGCCCTTCAGGCGTGAATCAGGATGCTCCTGAAAAGAATAGTCCAAAGTGCCATACGCAGCTATTTGAAAACCGGGATCCGACGCCAGGGTTATCGATTGAAACCGGCTATAGCACTCATTGGAATATCGTTATTCCATTAAATTATTCATCGCCGTATAGTGGTTTCGTCATCAACAGCCAAGGAGCTTTACCATGGAACAATCTGACAACCCCGTATTTGGTTTACCACGCCTGAACGAACGCGCTCCGGATTTTAATGCCCCGACCACAGATGGCATGAAGAACCTGGACAGCTATAAAGGAAAGTGGCTGGTTCTTTTCTCACATCCGGCCGACTTTACACCGGTCTGTACCACTGAATTCATGGCCTTCGCCAAGATGGCTCCGGAATTCAACAAGCGCAACTGCGAACTGCTGGGCTTGTCCATCGACAGCCACCACTCGCACATTGCCTGGATGCGCAACATCAAGGAAAAGTTCGGCGTCGAGATTCCTTTCCCGATTATTGCCGACCTGAAAATGGATGTTGCCCGCGCCTATGGCATGATTCACCCGGGTGCAGCCGATACATCGGCAGTACGTGCAACTTTCATGATTGACCCGAACGGCGTACTGCGGGCAATGGTGTACTACCCGATGAGCAACGGCCGCTCTATTCCAGAGTTCCTGCGCCTGTTGGATGCCTTGCAGACCAGCGATGAGCACGGAGTTGCCACACCTGAAGGCTGGCAGCCAGGTGAACGCGTTATTGTGCCACCCGCAGCCACTGCAGCAGAAGCAGATAAGCGTGTGAGCTCTGGCGAGTATGACTGTGTAGACTTCTACTACTGCACTAAAGAGCTCTAAGCTTCGATAGCAATGGAGTTGCCCTCCCTGGCCTGCAACTGGTCGGGGAGGGCTATTGAATCAGGAAAAATATTGGAACTCATGGTACCTTCCCGACTCTTTCGATAGCCGGCATTTTACAGCCTGAGGGTGAG
Source organism: Marinobacter sp. (assembly GCF_048259445.1). GTDB lineage: Bacteria > Pseudomonadota > Gammaproteobacteria > Pseudomonadales > Oleiphilaceae > Marinobacter. Next base: position 112,490 of record NZ_JBLXHQ010000001.1, read on the forward strand.
CCCTCTGCCGAACGGAGTCGCACATGTCCACCGAATCAAAACCGATATCCAATGAATGGCAGGCCTTCTGGTTAGCCGTCGGATTTCTCACCCGCATTCCCATGTTGGTGCGCATCGATTATTCCCAGAAGCTCATGAACCAGTGCAGCGTGTATTTCCCGCTGGTAGGCTTGCTGCTGGGTGCCTTGTATGCCGGATTATTCACTCTTCTAAGTCTGGCTTGGAGCCCGCTGGTCTGCGTGTTGCTGGTTTTATGCTTCCATCTGTTTATTACCGGCGCTTTCCACGAAGATGGCCTTGCTGATAGCGTGGATGCATTGGGCGGCGGTTACACCGTTGAGAAGCGCCTGGAGATCATGAAAGACAGCCGCATCGGTACCTACGGTACCGTGGCTCTGGTTATGGCGCTGGGCCTGAAGGCGGCGCTGTTGGTGAATGCCCAGAGTATCTGGCTAACGCTGCTGGTCGCTCCCGCGATCAGCCGTCTGACACCGCTTCTTCTGATGGCCTACCTGCCTTATGTGACTGACCCGGATAAAAGCAAAAGCAAGCCGGTGGCGGAAGGCTTCTCGCGCAAGCGTTTGCTGATCAGTTGCCTGTTTACCGCCCTGATCGCACTCATGTTCAGCCTGTGGTTACCAGTGCTGTGGCTGGCCGCCGTTACTGCCATCATTACCGTTGCCATGGTGTGGGGCTGGTACCTGAAGCAGCAACTGGGTGGCTACACTGGCGACACCTTGGGAGCCAGCGTAGTGTTTTGTGAGTTGGTTCTTCTGCTTGGACTATGAACAGGCATGAGGGTTGGCTGACCGTTCAGCTTTCCACAGAGCAGGACGCTATCCGCGATAAGTGACTGTAAGGCATGCCCGTTTCCTGATGCCAATTGTTGAATGCGGCCTGCGCCTGCTGCAGGCCTTTTTTGCTACTGGGCGATGCGTCCAGCAACTCTGCATGGCGCAAAACCGCCATCACCTCGCCCGACAGAATAAACCCGTCCCAGCCCACTCGGCGCAGGAAATACTGCGCGCTGTTGCCTCCGAGACGAGAACCATGGCGCTTGAGCCACAGTAACAGGCCGATCTGGTCGTCTGACGGCCATTGCTTCAGGAAGGCACCAAAACTGCCGTACTGATGAACCGCATCCATAATCATGCGGGCGTTCTCGGGCACCGTACGGATCTTTTGCATATTGCGCACAATACGCTCATCACTAGCGAGCTCCTCCAGAACGTCTGGCGATACTTGTTGCCAGTATGCCGGCACAAAACCATGGAACGCTGCCTCGAAACCCCGCCATTTGTTATCAATAACACGCCAGACAAATCCGGCTTTGAAGACGCAACGGGTAATCTCTGAAAGGTAGCGATCATCTGTTCTCGCCTCCAACTCAGAGAGCGGCGGCATGTTTGGCAGCAGCGCGTTCAAATTTGCAAGGCCGCCCTTACGCGCAATCGCACGCTCATGGATATCTGAAAAGCGCATATTATTACCATCTCGCCATTTGAAGTGTTGGTGGGAACTGATAAATTAATATCGATCTAATATTAATAGTGACCTACCTCAATTCCGATTTACGGTATCTCGACTATCCTTTAACAATCTAATCTGTTCAGGCACATGCTTATGTCCAGTCAGATCGCTTACGGTTCCAGTGCTGATAATCCTGATCTGATCCCGAATGCAGAAAATAATGATATCGGACAGATCGTAGGAATTCGCGGCGGCGTTGTCGACGTACGATTTCCCGCAACCTCGCCCCGCATTCAGGATCTGGTTTACGCTGGCGGCCTGGCTCTGGAAGTCACCTCACTCCTTGAGAATGGCGCCGTACGCTGCATGGCGCTGGCACCGGTGCGCGGGTTGGGGCTTGGAATGCCGGTGCAGGCCACCGGTGCGCCCATTCAGGTTCCGGTGGGCGATACGGTTCTCGGGCGTATGCTCAATGTGTTTGGTGAGCCTATTGACGACAAGCCTGCCCCTGCCGCCAAAGTGCGGCGCTCCATCCATCAGCCACCCCCGGCGCTGGAAAATCGCGTAATCCACAGCGACATTCTGGAAACCGGCATCAAGGCCATCGACCTGCTGTCACCCATTGAGCGCGGCGGCAAAACCGGTCTGTTCGGCGGTGCTGGTGTGGGTAAAACCGTTCTGATCACCGAACTGATCAACAACACGGTTCAGCACTATCAGGGCGTGAGCCTGTTCTGTGGCATTGGCGAACGCTCCCGTGAAGCAGAAGAGCTCTACCGCGAGATGGGCGACGCCGGCGTGCGGGACAAAACCGTGATGCTGTTCGGGCAGATGAACGAAGCCCCGGGCGTGCGTTTTCTGGTGGGCAAAACCGCCCTCACCATGGCGGAGTATTTCCGCGACGACCAGAAGCAGGATGTGCTGCTGCTCATCGACAATATTTTCCGCTTTGTGCAGGCAGGGTCCGAGGTTTCCGGCCTGATGGGACGCATGCCTTCGCGGGTTGGTTACCAGCCCACGCTAGCCACCGAGTTGGCCACGTTGCAGGAGCGCATCACCTCTACCCGCAATGGTGCGATCACCTCCATTCAGGCTGTTTACGTGCCCGCGGACGACTTTACCGACCCGGCGGCAGCGCATATTTTCTCGCACCTTTCCGCCTCAGTGGTGCTATCACGCAAGCGCGCCAGTGAAGGCCTGTACCCGGCCGTTGATCCTCTTGGCTCCGCCTCCGTGATGCTGACGCCCGCCATTGTTGGCCAGCGCCATTACGACATAGCCCGGGCGGTAAGGCGCACCCTGGCCGAATACGAAGACCTGCGCGACATTATTGCCATGCTGGGCATGGAGGAACTATCTGCCGCAGACCGCGCAACCGTGGCCCGGGCACGACGGCTTGAACGCTTTCTCACGCAACCGTTTTTCACCGTTGGTGCATTGACCGGCGATAGCGGCAGACGCGTGTCCATCAAGGACACCCTGGACGGCTGCGAAACCATATTGAACCAGACCGAGTTTCACGATAACGAAACCGACTATTACATGATTGGCTCCCTGAAAGATCTGGAGAAAAAATCATGAGCCTTGCCGAGTCCATGCAGGTAACGCTGCGGCTGCCCACCCGAACACTGTTCGAAGGCAGCGTGCAAAAGCTGTTTACCACCGCGCAAAACGGCGCTTTCGGTATGCTCCCGAATCATACAGATTTCGTTACGGCACTGGTGCCCTCGGTTTTGATTCTCACCTCGGCCGATGGCACCGAAGCGTTTTTTGGCATTGATGAAGGCGTGCTGGTGAAAAAAGGCCATCAGGTAGACATCGCCATACGTCGCGGCGTTCAGGGCAAGGATCTCGAGTCCCTGAACGAGACCATACAGGCTGCGTTTATCGAAGTGGATGAAGAAGAGCGAGTGGCACGTTCAGCCCTGTCCCGGCTGGAAGCAGGCATAGTGCGGCGCTTTGGTGACTTGCGGAAGCCCACGGTATGAGTACAGAAGACGATCGCTCCGCAGAAGATATCCGGCGCAGTGCCGAGCGCATGAAGCGCGCACGGGACGAGCCAGGGGTCAGCCCCCTGCGCGGACTGGGTGCTTTCGGCATCATTGGCTGGTCAATCGCAGTGCCCACGGTGGGTGGCGCTTTCCTGGGGTTATGGCTGAACGATGTGGCACCGCAGAATTTTTCCTGGCCCATAGCGCTGATTCTCGGCGGCGTTGTCGTGGGCGGCATCATTGCCTGGGGCTGGATTGAACGAGAAGGGCCGGATCAGAAAGGAGACAAACGGTGATAACGGTAGACTGGCATGCAGTGCTGCTGGGGTTTTCTTTTGGCTTACCCGTAAGCGCATTGTTTTTCATAGGGCTGGCCTGGGGCATGCGATGCGCCTTGCGCTCTGATCGACCCGGGCTCTGGCTGATGGCCAGCTCGTTCTGCCGGATTGCGGTGCTGCTTGGCGTTGGTTTTCTGGTAACGGCTTCCGCCGGCAGTAACTGGGCCATAGCCGGCTACGCACTGGCGTTTTTCCTGGCGCGGCTTGTTGCCGTGCTCTGGGCCAGAATCAGCAAGGCACCCACCACTGCCAATCCCTCCACCTCCAAACTCTCCATCTCCAAATACAAGGACGCATAATGCAGCTTACCCCCGATGACATTGTTGTGTTCACGCTGGCAGGCTGGGAGGTCAACGCCACCATCGTCAACACCTGGATCGTGATGGCACTGCTGGTGGGTATTTCCATGCTGATTACCCGCAACCTGCGCCCGGACGTGCCGCCCAATCGCTGGCGCACTGCGCTGGAAGTGATCGTAAAGCTGATTCAGGGCCAGATTGAAGAAGTTACCCGGAACTCTGCGCGCCATGTAATGTACTTTGCCGGCACTTTGTTCCTGTTCATCGCTTTATCAAATTTGATGCTGGTGATACCCGGGTTTTCACCGCCCACATCGTCGCTTTCCACCACTGCGGCACTGGCCATATCTGTGTTGGTCGCGGTACCGGTGTTTGGCATCGCCAGTGGCGGCGTGGGGAGCTACCTCAAAACCTTTATCGAGCCCTCGGTTATCATGCTGCCGTTCAATATTATCGGTGAATTTTCCAAAGGCATCTCGCTGGCCATTCGTCTTTACGGCAACGTGATGAGCGGCGCGGTCATTGCGGCCATTCTGTTGACCGTCGCGCCGTTTTTCTTCCCTGTGGTCATGGACATGCTCGGGTTACTGACCGGCATGATCCAGGCCTACATTTTTGCCATTCTCGCCACTGTCTACATCTCATCTGCCACGGCAGACCCAGACCACCCTGCGCTCAAAAAAGAGGACAAGTCATGACGGATCTTGCCATTATTGCGGCCATTTCGATATTTACCGCCGGCCTGACCATCGCCATCGGTGCCATTGGCCCGGCGTTGGGCGAAGGGCGCGCAGCCGCCGCGGCGATTGCAGCCATCGCGCAGCAGCCGGACGCAGCTCCAACTCTGTCACGAACCCTGTTTGTGAGCCTGGCGATGATTGAATCAACCGCCATCTACTGCTTTGTAGTGGCCATGATTCTGATTTTTGCCAACCCGTTCTGGGACGCCATGCAGGTTGCCGCAGGAGGCTAGAGCCAACCATGTCCATTGACTGGATTACCGTTATCGCGCAAATCGCCAACTTTCTGGTGCTGGTGTGGCTGCTGAAGCGCTTTCTCTACCGCCCGATTCTGGACGGCATTGATGCCCGCGAGGCTGAAATAACACGCCGCATGGCGGAAGCAGGAGAGGCCGAGAAAAAAGCCCTGGCCGCCGAAGCGGAATTTCGCCAGCAGCAAAAACAGCTGTTGTCGGATCAGGATGCCGTGGTGAAGCAAGCGCTAAGGGAATCGGAAGATCAGCGCGACAGCCTGCTGGCAGAAGCCCGTGCCAGGCTTGAGCACGAGCAGCAAGACTGGCACAAGCACCTGGAGCGCGAGCGCCATAAGTTCACCGCGCAACTGCAGCGTGCCGGAGAAGAAACCCTGCTGGAGCTCACCCGTAAAGCGTTGCGGGATCTGGCGGATGAATCCCTGGAAGAAGCCATCGTTCGCCATGTCAGCGCGCGCTTGCAGCCCATTGCCGGCGAGCTTTCCGACGCCGCGGGCGACAGCAAGGAGGCCGTTGCAACCACGTGCGACCCCTTACCCGAAGCAGCACAGGCACTGCTGCAGGCGGATATCAAAAGCCTTCTGCCAGGCATGAGTCTGCGCTTTGAAAACGACCCGGAACAGGCACCCGGTCTGGTTTTGCGTATTGGCGGCGCCCAGGTTGCCTGGACTGTAGACAGTTACACCGAAGAGTTTGAGGCGCTGTTAAGTGAACGCATGGCTGCCGGTACTTCCGGGCGTGTTCAGCCAGGTGATGCTTAAACCCGGCGGTGTAAAAAAGGATCGATAGACCACTATGACAGACACCGATCACAGGGCTTCGGAAAACCAATCTCAGTCGCAGCTGCTTCAAGCGCGCTCTCAAGCTTACTCTGAGCTGCACTCCCCGGAGCAGTTCGAGAGCTGGCGGGAATCCCTGTTGGCCACGCCTACGCCCGCCCCGGTAATGACTGAGGTTGGCAGGGTAACGGAAGTGGGCGATGGTGTAGCGGTTGTAACCGGCCTGGCTCGTGCGCTGGCCGACGAGTTGCTGATATTTGAGTGCGGTGTGCGCGGCATAGTGCTGGATCTGGAACCCGACCGGCTCGGCGTGATTCTGCTGGGGCCCTCGGAGCTCATTACTCTCGGTGAAGATGTGCGGCGCACCCGCAAGGTGGTGAGCGTGCCGGTTGGCCCCGCCTTGCTCGGACGCGTGGTCGATGCAATGGGCCGCCCGAGAGATGGTCTGGGGCCTGTCGCCGCGGTGGCAGAAACCCCCATTGAAGCGGAAGCACCGGGCATCCTCAGCCGCTCGGCGATTTTCAGGCCGCTGGCAACCGGCCTGAAAGCCATTGATGCTGCCGTACCTGTGGGGTTAGGCCAGCGCGAGCTGATCATCGGTGATCGCCAGACCGGTAAAACCTCCATTGCCATAGACACCATGCTCAACCAGGCGCGATCAGACGTTACCTGTATCTATTGCGCCGTTGGCCAGCGCGGTGATGCCGTATCCCGGGTTATCGCGGCCCTGAAAAAAGGCAATATGCTGGCGCGCAGCATCGTCATGTCGGCGGGCGACGAAGAAACACCGGGGCTGGCTTACATCGCGCCCTATTCCGCTATGGCCATGGCAGAATACTTTTCCGATCAGGGCCGGGATGTATTGATCATTTTTGATGACCTTACCCACCACGCCCGCTCCTATCGGGAGTTATCACTGCTGTTGCGCCGGCCACCGGGGCGCGAAGCTTTCCCCGGGGATATCTTCTACGTACATGCACGCCTGCTGGAACGGGCGGGCCAGTTTACCCGGGAAGCCGGTGGCGGCTCGATTACCGCCTTGCCAGTGGTGGAAACCCAGGCGGAGAACCTCTCGGCCTATATTCCCACCAACCTGATTTCTATAACCGACGGGCAAATCTACCTGTCACCACGGCTGGTACGCCGAAACCAGTTTCCGGCCGTGGATCTGGGCCTGTCGGTTTCCCGCGTGGGCGGTAAAGCTCAAAGCCGCACCCTGCGGGAAGTGGCTGGCAACTTGCGGGTTACCCTGTCGCAGTTCGAAGAACTGGAAGACTTCGCCCGCTTTGGCACAAGACTGGACGACACCACCCGCGCCCGCCTCACCCGTGGTGCCGCCGTTCGCACCGCGCTGCGCCAGGCCGAGCGTGACCCCATGCCTGCCGCCGAACAGCTGGCGGTTCTGATTGCGGCGATGGAAGGGCTGTTCGATGATTTACCAGAACAGAAATTGAGCGATGCCATGGCTCGCATCCGGGCCGCCGCCCGGAAACACTTCCAATTTATCGACGAGCGCATCAATGAAAACAAAGGGTTGACCGAGGAAGATCGCGAACGGATCATTACAACAGCGCGCAATGCACTGGCTGGGGACAGAACAGACCAGACAGCACACGCCAACGAGGTCAGCCATGGCCCAGACGCTTGAAGCGCTTACCCGGCACAGCGATACCCTGACCAGTATTCGCGGCATCGTTCACACCATGAAAACCCTGTCTGCGATTAACGCGACACCCTATGAGCACGCGGCCCGCTCAATCGAAGCCTATCACCGGACCATACTGCAGGGCTTCGCCGCCTTTGCTTACCGAACCGGTGGTATCAACCTGCGCCAGGATGACCCACTGGAACACCTGGTCATCGTGTTTGGCTCCGATCACGGACTTTGCGGCAATTACAATGAAGTTCTCGCAGAAGTCGTACATCAGCATTGCGCAAGCCAGACCGCCGGCAAACAACGCCTGCTCTGCATCGGTGCGCAGATGAACGATGCCCTGGATGATCAGGGCCTGCTGCCAGAAGCTGTTTTGCTACCACCGGCTTCTGCTGACGGCATTGGTCGGCTGGCCGGCGATATTGTTACCCGTATAGACCGCTTCAGCCGGGGCCAACCACTGCACCAACTCGCTGTTACTCTGGCGTTTACCCGGCGCGGCGAGCATGGTACGCGGGAGCCGACAATACAGAGCCTTCTGCCATTGGCACCTTCGCTGCTGCAGCGCAAAAAACACTGGAATTCCCGCTCGCTTCCGGATTACACCATGGAAGGAGACGCCCTGCTGTCGTCCCTGATTCGCAGCCACATCTTCGCCAGTGTTTTCCGCGCCTCCGCAGAAGCCATGGTGACCGAAAACTCCGCGCGGCTGGCCCTTATGCAGCAGGCGGAGCAATCGGTGGACGAGCGTATAGAGGCAGTAACAGGAGAACTGAGATCGGTGCGACAAACGGAGATCACCAACGAGTTGATGGATGTGATTATTGGTTTTGAAGCATTGAAGCCTGCGGTGTTGAAGACCTTCCCGGATGCGGACCCGGCTTGATGCGCATATTACTGGTAGAAGACGACCAGCTGCTGGGCAGCACCATGCTGGACATGCTGCGGGCAGACCAGCACACCGTAGACTGGCTTGATGATGGCCAGCAGGCATTGAATGCGCTGGTAGATGAGCACTTTGATCTGGCTATCCTGGATTTGACTCTGCCAAGAGTCGACGGCCTTGATATTGTTCGGCATACCCGGAAACAGGGCAATCAACTTCCTGTTATCATTCTGACCGCGAGGGCGGAACTGGAGGAAAAACTGCAGGGTCTGGATGCGGGTGCTGACGATTACCTGACCAAACCGTTCGCAATGGCCGAACTCAAGGCCCGGATCAGGGCTGTCACCCGACGCGGAGCAGCCACAAACCGCGATGAACTGGTTGTAGGCCGGTTAATACTGGACCCGGCTTCCGGCCAGCTTACGGTAGGCACAGAATCCGTCACCCTGGCCCGCAGTGAATTCCAGATTCTCCAGTATATGATGCGCCACCCGGACCAGGTTGCCACCCGCAGGCGTCTGGAAGAACAGCTCTACGGCTGGGAGCCAGGCGCAGAAAGCAATGCCCTGGAAGTACACATTCACCATCTGCGGCGCCGGGTGGGCAAAACCACAATCCGCACCATACGCGGCGTTGGGTATTTACTGGACAGCCAGGCAGCTGAAGGGGCGCCGGAATGTCTCTGACCCGCACCCTGACGCTGCTGGTTACCTCAACGGTGCTGCTGATTGCACTGATCGCCGCTGCCTGGAGTTACATTGAGAGCAATCACGAGCTGGAGGAACTGTTCGACGCCGAGCTGGCGCAGAGCACACGGATTGTGCAGGGGCTGGTTCGCCATCTGGCCGATACGCAGTCATTGGCGCAGCTACAGCAAACCCTCCGCGAGACGCTGACACTGCCTCTTGCTGAGGATACAGCTCCGGAATCGGATAATGGCGAAATCCTCCCCGATGGCGCCGGCCACAAATACGAAAAAAAACTGGCCTTTGAAGTCTGGACCCCCGACCGTACACCCTTGCTGGATACCCTGAAAGATGATGACGCGGAAGGTCTGGCACCCGGCTATTCGTGGGCCGAATCACAGGGGTATCGCTGGCGTGTATTCACACTTCAGGATCCAACCACAGGCTTCTGGATTCGCACTGCCCAGCGCGAGGAAATTCGCAAAGAGCTAAGCCAGGAACTGGCCCTGGGTAACGTACTGCCCCTGCTCCTTGCTCTTCCATTACTGCTACTGGCTGCCAGCGCCGCCATTCAGATGGGATTCCGCCCGCTGCGCCGACTGGAGCACCCCATCCGCAACATGGCCCCGGAGCGTATCCATCCGCTTGATGACCGGCAGGCGCCCAAGGAAGTCGCAGGCTTGGTACAGGCGGTAAACAGCTTGCTCAAACGGCTGGATCAGGCTCTGGAGCGGGAGCGGCGCTTTTCTGCCGATGCGGCCCATGAACTGCGAACACCGCTGGCGGCCTTGCGGCTGAATCTTGAAAAAGCCTGTGAAGGCAATCCACAGCAGTTCCAGCCCCTTATCCAGTCGGTTGACCGCATGACGCATCTGGTGGAACAAATGCTGCTACTGAACCGGGTCGACTCAGGGGCCGGCTTCTCACAGCAATATCACGATCTGTCCGCGATACTCGAGCAGAGCATTGCGGATGTCGTACCGCTGGCCTTGAAAAAGAACATCGAACCGGTTTTGCAAGACGACGCCGGACAGGCACTTGTGTGCTGCCACGACGCACTGATCAACACGCTGATGCGATCCCTGCTGGCGAATGCCATACAATACAGCCCGCAAAACACCATGGTGGAAACCCGCCTGGCGCCCTCCAAAGATGGCTATCACATTACCGTGTGCGACCAGGGGCCTGGCATTCCCGCAGAGGCCCGGGAACGGGCACTCAGCCGTTTTGTAAGGCTCGACCAGCGGCTAGGTGGTGGTGCCGGTCTGGGGCTGGCCATCGCCCGGCGAATTGCGGAACTGCACGGCGGTCAGCTCACTCTGAATGCCCGAGCTGACGGGCAGACCGGGCTCTGTGTCAGCCTGTGGCTTCCTGCCCACGGGCGCAGGGCTGCCAACACAGAAGCTATATTCCGCCCGAACCTTGCTCATGGTGCCGGCACAAACACTGATACCCCGCCGGATTGAAGGGTGATCAGTCGTTGATTATAGAGCCGCTCCAACGCATCCGGCACCAACATGCTTTCCACCGGCCCCCAGCATGCGTCGCCATTGGTGTAGAGAAGCAGTACGTGAGTGCACCAGCGTGCGGCCATATTCAGGTCGTGCAGACACAGAAAAACCGCTTTGCCTGCATCGGCCTGTTCGCGCAACAGGCCCATCACCTTGACCTGATGGTGCAGATCCAGATGATTGGTGGGCTCGTCCAGCAGCCAGATATCCGGGTTTTGCGTCATCAAAGTGGCAATGGCAACACGCTGGCGCTCACCACCCGACAGTGTGTTCAGCATACGACCCGATAAGTCATCGACATCCAGCGCGGTCAGCGCCTGTTCAGCAAGAGCCTGATCGCAACCTTGCTCGCTTTCCCAGGGCGACAGCCAGGGATGGCGGCCGATCAGCGCTGTTTCCATTACCGTCGCCGGGAAGCTGTCCTGGCGTTCCTGAAACACCAGGCCAAGTTGTCGGGCAATGTCACGGCGTGTCAATTCTGTTAACGGTGACTGGTTCAGAACAACCTGGCCGCCTCGGGCGGGAAGCAAGCCCGCGAGTGTATGCAGCAGGGTGGTTTTACCCGCGCCGTTGGGGCCGAGCACACCCCAGACCTGACCGGGTTCAATGTTCAGATTCAGGGCAGAACCGTCGGGCCGGCCAGGAATGTTAATGATCAGATCGCGGGTGCTCAACGTACTCATCAACGGCTCCGGTGCAACAGGTACAGGAACATTGGCACGCCCAGCAAGGCAGTGATCACCCCCACCGGCAATTGCTCTGGAGCAATCACCGTGCGCGCCAGCGTATCCGCCAGCACCAGCAAGGTGCCGCCGGCGAGGGCGCTTGCAGGCAAAATAATGCGCTGATCGTTACCTAGAATCAGTCGCAGCATGTGAGGAACAATCAGACCAACAAACCCGATGCTGCCAGCGGTAGTAACCGCGGTTGCCGTGAGCAGGCTGGCCAGAAGATAGATTACCCATTCCAGGGGCCGTACAGAAACACCCAGTGCCGCTGCCTGCAGAGGCCCGCGTGCCAGCACATTCAGATTTCGGGCAAGGGGCATGATCAATACTATGGAGAGGGCCAACACCACCAGCGCAGGCCAGGGCGTGCGGGCATAGGAAACATCGCCCATCAGCCAATACAGCATGCCAGGAAGCTTGTACGAAGGGGTGACTGCCAGCATGAGGGTAATCACAGCTCCCCAACCCGAAGCAATCACTACACCGGTCAGCAGCAGGCGAGAAGGTGTCCAGCTGCCGGTACCGTGAGCAATCCCGAAGACCAGCAGCGTGGCCATCATGGCACCCGCAAACGCAGAGCCCGACACCAGCAAGGTGCCCAGGCCAGCCAGCATTGCCAGCAGCGCACCCACTGCAGCACCGCCGGATAATCCCAGTATGTAGGGATCTGCCAGAGGATTGCGCAGCAACACCTGCATCAGGGCGCCCGCTACGGCCAGCAGACCGCCAGTGGCAAAGGCCGCGAGGGTGCGCGGCAGGCGCAAATCCAGTATCAGAGTGCGATTCAGACCACTGCCTTCACCCAGAACTACCTGCCAAAGCTCAGCTATTGAAACATTAACACTGCCCAAAGCCAGAGCCAGCAACACGGCAACAACGGCAAGCGCGCTGAGACTGAACAGAGGGCGGATCATCGGCAGCTGACCTGGAGATTGTTATTGGTGTTAACTGCGCTCACGGGCAACATCCAGCTTTTCGCAGACTAGCCGGGCAGCTTCAAGCAACCTGGGCGTTGGGCGTGAAATCAAGGAAGACGGCACAAAAAACAGATTATTTCTGGCAACTGCCTTCAGCCCGGAATAGCTTTTCCATCGATCAAGCTGATCATCGCTGATGCCCTCATCGCTCCCCGTCAGTATCGCCTGCGGGTCGGCCTGCAGCACCGCCTCCGCACTGATTCTTGGCACAAGGCCGGGCATGTCGCCGAACACATTGACTCCAGCACACAGCTGAATAACCTTACCTATCAGATGATCGTTGTTAATGGTCATCAAAGGCTGATCCCATACCTGGTAGAAAACTGACACAGGATCCGCACTGCGGTATTGCTCTGAGAGCCTGGCAATACCCTCGCGAAAACGCTGTGCTTCGGCAACGCCTGCCGGCTCGGTTCCTGCCAGTATCGAAAGCCGCTCAATAACGCTGGAAACCCCGTCGAACGTGCGAGGCTCAATCGCAAACGTGGCTATACCAAGCTCCTGCAACAACTCGACCTGCGCCGACGGATTCCCCGTTACCCAGGTAACTACAAGGTCCGGTTCGAGTGCCAGCAGAGCCTCCATATCTATCCGGGTGTTGTTTCCCACGGACGGCAGTTTCAGAGCAGCCGGAGGATAATCGCTGTAGGCCACGACGGCGACAACCTTTTCACCAGCTCCGGCCGCAAACATCAGCTCGGTTGCTCCCGGGGAGAGGGCGACGACGCGCTCCGCCGACGCGGCGAGACAAAGCATTTCACCCGCATCATCAGTTGCACAAACATCTGCAAAAGCGCTTGAAATAACAGCAAAAAACAGGATAAAAGTGAGAAAAATCATTTAAAACCCAATCTGCATTCGCTAGTTGCAAGCCCAACCATGACTGAACCGTCAACATTAATTGACGGACATGGAACCGCATCTTAGACTGTTCAACAAGTTCTACCCGTAGCAGGTGCCTACCGCTCAACATACGTAAATGTATATTTGAGCCAAAGGTGAAACTGGGAAGTCGGTGAAATTCCGACGCTGCCCCCGCAACGGTAAGCGGTAATGAGTAGGAACAGTTCCGCGTCAGCTTTGTAACACAGACTGACGCACAGCATCCTACTCTGGCGATCACGCCAGCCGCAAGCCCGGAGACCGGCCTGCTACCGGCTATCAGTGTGTACTGGCGGAGGGCCGGTACCGCGGAGTTTTTGCCGGCTCGTATTGGCGCTGAACCTCCTGATGATAGCTGTTCTCGCAGCTGAAGCATTTTTCTTTGGCTGTAGTTTATAGCTCATTTGGCCAGGGTTACTGCTTCAATGCGATGGATTGTCTGCCTGTTTTGTCTCTTGCCCTTTGCCGTCGCAAATGCCGATGACACGGCGCCTTTCATTATTGTAGAAAGCTCCCCCGTTAACGCAGCTACAGCCATAGATCCCGCCAAGGCAATCGGTCCCGTAAGAGTTATTCCACGCTCACAATTTGAAAATCGCTCAGCCAATCTTGCCGACGTGCTCAGTGATCAGACGGGAGTACAGATTCGCCAAAGCGGCGGTCTTGGCAGCTATTCGTCTGTTTCTCTCCGTGGCTCCACTGCCCGCCAGGTTCAGATTGTTGTTGATGGCATGCTGCTGAATGATCCGGTGACCGGTGGTGTCGATATGGGCAAGCTCGGGCTTCACGATATCAGCCGGATACAGGTATACCCCGGCGGCGCACCGGCGCAATTTGCCCAAGCAGGCATCGGCGGCGTAGTGGTCATGGAGACCCTGGGAAAGGACATTGAAGACACCACCCGGATAAACGCAGGTGCGGGTTCTTTTGATACCTACAAGATGGGCCTCTTCAACAGCGGCAGCCATAAGGATTTTTATTACTGGGTGTCGTTAGACCGACAAAGCAGCGACAACGATTTTGAGTATCCCAACAGCCGCGAATGGTTCAATCCGAACGACGGCGCAACCACAAAACGACGGAACGCGGAGTACGAGCAGGATGCTGCCAGCACCAAGCTGGGCTGGGAAATCAACGACACCAGCAAGCTCGACGCCCTGATTCAATACAACGACAACGACCAGAACATTCCCAGCATTCAGAACTGGCGCGACAACAAAGCCTTTCTAACTAACGAAACCCTGCGCAGTCAGTTGCACTATCAGAACCGTGGTTGGATAAATGGTCAGATCCATTCCAGCCATCGGCTGATATGGACGGACACCAGCGAGCGCTACAACAACACAACCGGGCTGGTGGGCTTGGGAACATCCGACGTCTATACCGATACGGACCAGCTGGGGCTGGCCAACACGATTACCTGGCTTCTGGGCAACCATACACTTTCAGCGACTATCGATATCGCAGATTACGACTACCGACAAGACGACAAACTCGATTCGGACCTTGCGGATGAAAGGGAACGCCTGCAAATCGCCAGCGCGCTCTCGCATCAGTGGCTCAGCGCCGACAGCCGCTGGCGCTCGCAAGCTTCACTGCGACAGTACCGGATTCACGACGATTCCGATGAAGCCCTGGGCAATGGCACCATCAACAACGTAACAAGTACCGAGCTCTACAACAGCTGGCAGCTGGGGTTAAGCCATTATTTTGCAGACAACTGGGAAATCTCTGGCGGATTAGCCCGACAGGTTCGAATCCCGACGTTGCAGGAACTCTATGGGCAGCAAGGTTTATTCGTCGGGAATAGCGACCTGAAAGCCGAAGAATCCCTGAATGTCGAAGCCTCCTTACGCACGGATCAAGGCTGGGGGCACATTGAAACCACCGGCTATTATCGCAAGCTCAATCCCGCCATCGTGGCCACGTTCAACGCTCAGGGTATAGGGCGCTACAGCAATCTGGCTGCGAACATTTACGGGGTCGAAATAGATGCCCTGTTTCGCCTGCTGCAGTGGTGGGAATTGTATGGCAGTGCAACCTTTCAAGAGTCCGAAAACACCGACAACGCTGTAAAGGATCGCTACAGGCAGCGTTTACCCGGCATTTATCATGAATCCTACACCCTTGGCAGTCGCTGGATCTTCCGCCCGTTCCTGATTGACCTGTCTTATCACGTTGACGATGAGCTTTACTACGATTCCGCAAATCTTCTCGAAGCAGACCCCCGAACCATTTTCAATCTGTCAGCAAGCTGGACAAAAATCTGGTCAAACCGCAGTGAAAGCGAGCTTTCACTGGAGGTTCGCAACATTACCGATGAGCTGTATCAAGACTTCAATCGTTTCCCCGGCCCAGGTCGAGGCTGGTTCATTAATCTCGCACACACTTTCTAGCTAACCCCAAGCTTATTCAGGAGAACACAATGCAACCCAACAATAGATTTTTCTCATCTACCCGGCTGGCCGCCCTGACTGGTCTGGCCGCGGCATTCTTGTTAAGTGGCTGCGGAGGCGATTCAGACAGCAGCTCTTTGACGCCAGTAACCGGCTTGAACAATGCTGGCGTAGTGGCGTCTGTCAGCTCGGATTTCAGCTCGGGCGCTGTAAACGTTATCGACCTGGACTCAGCCAACTACGATGCGTTCGGCCCTTACCATGAAACCCAGTCAGATATTGCGGTCGTTGGTGGCAAAGGCCACTACTATCTAATGGGTAGGTTCAACATGGACAATATCTCCAAAGTCGAGATTTCAAACCTTGCCCAGAAGACCTGGGATGAGTTCTCTGTCTTGCGCCAGGGCGAGCAGGACGCTGGCAATCCCTATGACCTGATCAAGGTCAACGATCAAAAAGGCTACCTGGTTCGCTATAACAGCGCTGACGTCCTGATTGTGAACCCTTCAGCAACCGTTGAAGCCGACTTCATCACGGGCAGCCTCGATCTGTCTGACTACGCGCCCGCCAACAATACCGATGGCCTGCCTCGCGTATCTGCCGCCGCTCTTGCCGGAAACAGGCTGTTTATAACCGTGCAAAGACTCGACACCAACTACCAGCCGGTCAATACCAGCTATGTTGCTGTTTTCGACGTAAGCAATGACACGGAGATAAACACAGGAAAGGGCACTGCCGACAACCTCAAGGGCATCCCTTTGCTCGGCACCAACCCGGACGACATTCAGTACCACTCAGGCATTGGTCTGGTTGTGCGAAATCTCGGAACAAACTTTCCAACCTACGGTAATGGCACCAGCCTGGATGTCATTAACCCTGCGGACTACACCACCAGCTCGATGATTCCGCCCACAACAACAGATGCCGACGGTCAGCTTCTGGACGTTGTCATCGTCAACAGTAATCTTGGCTATATTGTCAATCTGGCGGGCTATCAGAACACGTCCGTGCAGTCTTTCAACCCGGCAACTGGCAGAACCGACCTCGCAACCATCGGTAGCTTCAGCGGTGGCGACTTCCGTGATATCGAGCTGAGCCCGAAAGGCAACCTGTGGATTGCCGACGCAAACTTGCAAACACCGGGTATCCATATCGTCAATACGTCAGACGACTCGGTGATCACCTTTGTTGATTCACTCCGGGGCCTGCTGCCCAACAACATTGCATTTGTGACCGAATAAAAACGCTCTTGCAGGCCTGGTACGGTATCCAGAGCTGTGTCAGGCCTGCAGAACTCGTTCAAGACTAATTGCCCGCAAACTATCGGTCTACCTCAACGCACCCAGTCGGAGTATGATCCCGCCTCATATCGTATGAATCCGCGTTCTCCTCACCGTTGTAAGCCCCGGCTTCGCGGCGTTTTATTGTCTGAAGGTATGTGTAATGTCGTTTCCCAGCAGTTGGACTACCCCTCCGCCGCAACCCGGAGCGCGTTTCTTTGAACAGGCCGCGCAGCGGCAAAGCATGCTTACCAAACCTGCCGGCTCTCTGGGCAAGCTTGAAAGCATTGCTATTCAGCTTGCCGGACTTCAGGGCACGGACTTCCCAGCGCTTGATCGTATCCAGATCAGCGTATTTGTAGGTGATCACGGGATCTGCGAAGAGGGCGTTTCAGCGTATCCCCAGGCGGTTACGGCCCAAATGATTGCCAACTTTGCCAATGGCGGCGCGGCGATCAGTGTTCTGGCCAAATCGCTGGGTGCGGAGCTGGAAGTTGTAAACCTTGGCACTGTATCAGACGTCCCACACGGTTTGCCCGGCGTTATAGATGCTCGCATTGCCCCTTGTACCCGCAACTTTTCGGTAATCGATGCCATGACAGCTGAGCAGGCAAGCGCTGCCCTGAACCACGGCGACGCGACGGCTCAGAGGGCCGCGGATAAGGGCTGCCAGCTGTTTATCGGCGGTGAAATGGGCATAGGTAACACAACGTCTGCAACCGCCGTTGCCTGCGCTCTGATGGAAAAAAACCCCATGAAACTGACCGGGCCCGGCACAGGTCTGGATTTAGCCGGTGTGCGACACAAAGCCGAAGTGATCATCCTCGCCATTCAACGTCACGATAACGATGATGATGGCCAGGATGCGATCGCAGTACTCAAAGCCTTTGGTGGTTTCGAGATTGCAGCTTTGGCGGGTGCGATTGCCGGTTGCGCGGCCAGATCCATTCCGGTGTTGATTGATGGCTACATTGCCTCGGTCGCCGCACTGGTTGCAGTCAGCCAGCAACCCGGCATCCACCCTTGGCTGTTGTTCGCCCACCGTTCCGCCGAACCAGGCCACCAGGCCGTTCTGGACGCCTTGAATGCGGAACCACTGCTTGATCTCGGAATGCGGCTCGGCGAAGGTAGCGGTGCAGCCGTTGCTATACCTCTGCTGCGAATAGCCTGTGAGCTGCACAACAACATGGCCAGTTTTTCGGACGCTGGTGTCAGCAATAAAGAGCAGCAATAAAGAAGGGAGCATAATGGCTGATAGCACAACAGTGTTTGATCTCATCCGCCACGGCGAGCCCGAAGGCGGTCCCATGTACCGTGGCAGCAAAGACGACCCGCTGAGTATGGCCGGCTGGCAGCAGATGCGCGATGCAATTTCCGAAACCGATCGCTGGGACACAATCGTTACCTCGCCCATGCTGCGCTGTATTCACTTTGCCCGGGAAATGGCGGATCGTTACCGAATTCCCCTGCACCGCGATGACCGCCTGCGGGAGATCAACTTCGGCGAGTGGGAAGGGCGTACCGCTGATGAGGTAATGGCCAGCGATGGCGAAAAGCTCAGCCAGTTCTGGGCCGATCCGGTTGCCAATACCCCTCCGGGGGGTGAGCAGGTCACGGACTTCAGCCACCGCGTTGTTGAGAGTTGGCACCACTGGCAACAAGAACTTGCAGGCCAGAAGGTTTTGATCGTTTGCCACGGCGGTGTCATAAGAATGATCGTAGCTAATGCTATGAACATCCCGCTGAAACACGCTTTTTCGGGGCTGACTACCCCCTATGCGTGCCGCAGCAGAATTCAGGTAGACACCTCCGACTACGGGCGGTTTCAGAGCCTTGTCGCCCACGGTGCTCTCAAAGCTATAGAAGCATAGACAATCCATCAGCAGGATTTCGTGCGCTCCACCGCCCAACTGCTGGTTTCTGCTATAGTTTTGTCAGACGTTATCCATTCCACCCGGGAGACAGCATGCAGGCTGAATTGATCGACATCCGTAACCACCTTATTCAGCATGCGCCGTTTGATGACATGCCGGAGGAGCTAGTCAATCAACTCACTGCCAGCATTGAAATCAGCTATGTGCGGGCGGGCACCCAGATAACGGAAACCGGGCAAACCAGCACCCATATGTATTATGTGCGCAGCGGCGCAGTGGAAATTTTCCGCCGGTCGGGAGAACTCTACAACCGCATAGGTGAAGGCGAAATTTTCGGCCAGTTTGGCCTGTTGATGCGGGGGCAGGTCCGCTTTCCGGCCCGGGCACTGGAAGACAGCCTGCTTTACCGTGTTCAGGCCGATACCTTTCACCATCTGTTTGAAAACGACGAGAACTTCGCAGACTTTGTGGAAATAGAGGATCGCAGCCGTTTGCGCTCTGCCGTCTCGCGCCGGGAAAAATCCAACACACTGATGACATCCCGGGTCAGCCGCCTGATTTCCCGGAAAACAGTCTCGGCGCCCACAACCGTGAGGTTGCAGGAAGCTGCACGCATCATGACAGACAATGGCGTGTCCGCTTTATTGTTGATGGACGGTGAAGGCGACAATGAGCGCCTTGCGGGTATTATCACCGACCGTGATCTGCGCACACGGGCGGTCACCGAGGCACTGCCCTCAGAAACGCCTGTCAGTGAAATCATGACCGAAGGGCTCATCACCATTCGCGTCAGCAGTTACATCTTCGAAGCCATGCTCACCATGTTGCATAACAACGTGCACCACCTTCCGGTGATGGACGGCCATGAAGTTCGGGGCGTCATCGCACTGGCCGATATCGTGAGGTATGAAAGCCAGAGCAGCCTGTATCTGGTGAGCAACATCTACCACCAGCAACATGTGAAAGGCCTGAAGAAGATCAGCCGGGATGTGCGCGACAGTTTTGTGCGCATGGTCAATGAAGACGCCAACTCACACATGATTGGCAGTGCCATGGCCGGCATTGGCCGCAGCTTTACCCAGCGCCTGCTGGAACTTGGGGAGGAAAAGCTGGGCCCGCCGCCCGTGCCCTACTGCTTCATGGCACTGGGCTCCATGGCGCGGGACGAGCAACTGGTGGTAACAGACCAGGACAACGCCATGATTCTGGACAACAGCTTTGTGCCGGAAGAGCATGATGAGTACTTTCTGGCACTGGCGAAGTTTGTGTCTGATGGGCTGGCAGAGTGCGGTTACACGTACTGTACCGGGGATATCATGGCCACCAACCCGAAATGGCGCCAGCCATTGAAAGTTTGGCGAAGCTACTTCACCGACTGGATTGAAAACCCGAAAGCGGAAAGCCTCCTCAACAGCAACATTTTCTTTGATCTGGACGGTATTCACGGCCGTACCGAGTTTGCAGAAGAGCTCAAGTCTCTGGTTGCAGACAAAGCCAGTAACAGCCAGCTTTTCCTGACCTTGATGGCGCGCAACGCGCTCAACCGCACGCCCCCCCTCGGTTTCTTCCGTACCTTTGTACTTGAGGAGGACGGCAAACATCAAAAAACCTTCAACCTGAAACGCCGGGGCACAGCACCGCTGTCGGATCTGATCCGGATTCACGCACTCGCCTGTGGTTCCAAGGCACAGAACTCCTTCGAGCGCTTGAAAAGCATCGGTAAAACCAAACTCATCCTTGAAGATGATCTGAGCAACCTGAGAGACGCACTCGAATTCATTTCTATCGTGCGTATCCGCCACCAGGCGTTGACGCTAGAGGCGGGGGGAGAGCCAGATAATAACGTGCGGCCAGAAGACCTGTCGCCGTTTGAGCGCAGCCATCTCAAGGACGCTTTCCAGGTTGTCAGCAATGCCCAGAAGTTTTTAAGGTTCCGCTACAACACACAGGCTACCCGGCATGTCTGAAGTACCAACCGTGCCCGATGAGATCAAGCGCCTGCCTTGGCCCGAGCAATACCAGGCACTGGCAAACAGTGCCAAAGCGCCCGTACTGAAGGCTTTTTACCAAGCCGGCTGCGTTTCTCCTGACACTCCCGTGTCTGAGGTCCCTCTGGTGGCTCTGGACTTTGAAACCACTGGCCTAGAGGCGGAAGGGCACTCGATTGTCAGTATCGGGCAGGTACCCTTTACGCTGGATGCCATTGAGCTTGGCAAGGCAAAGCACTGGGTTGTTTGCCCCAGATTGCCACTGCACAAGATGTCGGTTACCTTCCACGGCATCACCCACGCCGACATCGAAGAAGCACCGGATCTATCAGAAATACTTGATGAGGTTTTTGCCAGCCTGAATGGCCGCATTCCGGTGGTACATTTCCGCCATATTGAACGGCCGTTCCTGAATGTGGCTCTGCAATATCGTCTGAACGAAGGTATTCGTTTTCCGGTCGTGGACACCATGGCCATTGAAGCGCAGCTGCACCCGGACCGTCAGCCTTCTTTCTTCAAACGCCTGGTGGGGGAAAAACCGATCTCAATTCGCCTGGCAGACAGCAGAACGCGCTATGGACTGCCTCATTACGCGGCCCATAACGCTCTGATCGATGCCATTGCAACAGCGGAACTGCTGCAGGCCCAGATACTTCATCACTTCAGCCCGCAAACGCCTATTGGCGATTTGTGGCTCTGAGGGCTCCTGACTCTGTCAGGCTTATTGCGACGCCTCCACCTGGGCAATCCATTCACCGTAGCCAGCCTCAGCCATTTCTTCCAGAGGGATGAATTTCATTGCGGCTGAATTCATGCAGTAGCGCAGGCCGGTAGGCGCCGGGCCATCATTGAACACATGTCCGAGGTGCGAATCGGCAAAGCGACTGCGTATCTCGGTACGCGTCATGAAGAACTTGGTGTCTTCCTTTTCCACAACCATGTCTGAACTCAGCGGGCGGGTAAAGCTCGGCCAGCCGGTTCCGGACTTGTACTTGTCGCGGGAAGAAAACAGCGGTTCGCCCGATACAATATCCACATAGATGCCCGGACGTTTGTTATCCCAGTATGGATTGCTGAAGGCCCGCTCGGTGCCGTCATTCTGGGTTATTTCGTACTGAGTACTGGTAAGGCGCTGTTTCAGGGTTTCTGAATCCGGTTTGACGAATGTCTGCGGATCAAAGCCTGTTTTGCCATTGGTACTGTTTACAGCAGAAGCACTGGTTTCAGCCTTTGCTCCTGGCTTGAACTGGCTGAAGTCTAACTCATAATCTTCTCCATACACGCCTTCGATAAACTGATACCGGCCGGAGTTGAAGGTATAGATGTTGTAGCGCACAGGATTCTTCTTGTAGTAATCCTGATGGTACTCTTCAGCTGCATAGAAAGTCTTCAACGGTGTTATTTCTATCAGCACCGGGTTGTCATAAACACCGGATGCCTGAAGCTCCTTTTTAGCCGCTTCAGCCAAACGCTTCTGTTCGTTGTTATGGTAGAAAATTGCCGGGCGGTATTGCTTGCCACGGTCAACAAACTGGCCGTTAACATCCGTAGGGTTCATCATTCTCCAGAGGCCTTGCAGCAAACCTTCGTAGGTGATTTCTTTCGGATCGTAGTAAACCTGTACAGCTTCGGTATGCCCGGTACGGCCACCAGCCACCTGCTGATAGGTCGGATTAGTTTCGTCCCCGCCCGAATATCCGGAAACGGCCTCAACCACGCCCGGGATCTTCTCGTAACCGGCTTCCACACACCAGAAACAGCCGCCGGCAAAGGTGGCAACCTCAAGTCCCGGGTCTGACGGCGCGTATTCGTTGGCGCTGGCCGTTGCTTTTTCGGCCGTGGCAACGGCGGCATAGAAGGCTCCGGTGGCCGCAATAAGCATCGCGGCGACCATTGCGAGTATTTTTCGATTCATAACAACTCTCCTGCGAGTAATAACGTAAGCCATCCTATCGCCGTGACTTCACCAGAATGTTCCTTAATTCTTACGAATCTATAACGCCGTGGATTCTTTTGCCGCTGAATCCGCCAGCGGCAGCCAGAAACTGAACCTGGCTCCAGCTCCGGGCTGGCTGTCTACGGAAACCCTTCCCTGTTGCAATTCCGCCATACGGCGCGCAATGGCAAGGCCCAACCCGGCGTGTCCGCTGCGGATGGCACCCGGCGCCTGATAAAACGGATCAAACACATGGTCAATGTCCGCCAAGGCTATTCCTTCACCAGCGTCGCGCACACAGATTTCGACACCATCGCTATCCGCCGACACGCTCAGTTCGACCTCGGCATCCTTCGGTGAGTGATCAATTGCGTTCCCTATCAGATTGTCCAGAACCCGCTCGGTCATGGCGATATCCGCCAGTACCATCGCTGGTTGCGCGCTGGTAATGCTCAGGTTAACGCCTGCCTGTTCGGCTTTAGGCCTGTGCTTTTGCACCACATCGTGCAACAGTTCTGCCGGCATGAACGGCTCCGCATAGGGCTGCCGCTCACGAGCATCCAGGGCCGCCAGCTCAAACAGTTCGTCCACAAGCCTGCTCAGTCGGAGAGTCTCAGCCAGTGCCACATTCAGAAAACGCCGACGCTCATCAGGGCTCAGCTCCTGCTGTTTCATGCCCAGCGTTTCCAGGTAGCCCTGAATGGACGCCAAGGGTGTGCGTAAATCGTGAGACACCTGAGCAACCAGTTGGCGGCGCTGGTGGTCTTTGTCTTTCAGCAGCTCCAGTTGGCCGGCAATGCGGGCAGCCATCTGATCAAACCGGGCAGCCAGATAGTCTACGTCGTCTCCGGGGACACCGGTTTCATCTGCGTCGCCAGTGTTCATGGCACCTTTTGCTTCCGCTTCAAACGCCTCCACCCGAGCAGTCAGTCGGGACAGGCGTCGTGTCAGCAGCCGGAAGAACACCAGTCCTGCCAGCAATCCCACGAAAAGGCTGATGGCCAGAGCGCCGCCGCCCATCTGCAAAAGACTATCGCTGTGGACCATGCTTTCGGCAAAATCGTATTCCTCACCCCGAAGCACAACATACAGATAGCCCGTGGGATTCTCCGCATCGGGAACCGGCGTTACCGAGAAAACTTTGCGGCGATCATGGCTGCGCGGGTCGTCGCCTTGCAAAGGGTAAGCATCTGGATTTTCCAGCAGCCGGTGAATCGGTTCCAGAGATACGTGCTTGCGCTTGATCCTCGCCGGGTTGGCGGAATAGGAAAGAATGCGTCCCTCCTGATCCAGCAGATAAATTTCGATGCTGGGGTTGATGCTCATGTAAAGATCAAACAGACGTTCCAGCTCACTGCGGTTGATCGTGCCATCAGTAACCAGGTTGCGATCCGACACCAGGTTTCTGGCCAGGTCACGGTTGAGCTCCTGGCTCACCGCCGCACTGTATTCACGCACGGAGTAAAGGCTCAGCGCGGTAAACAATCCGCCAACAATCACGAGCAACAGAAACAGGCCGAGGGCCAGCCGTGCATACAGGGTTTGAAACAGAGATCGGCCCATAGCTCAGTCCAGAAACCGGTAACCGACGCCCCATACCGTCTGCACATAACGGGGCTCGGCCGGGTTGGTTTCAATCTTGTTGCGTAAACGATTGATGTGGGTGTTCACTGTGTGCTCATAGCCCTCGTGATTGTAGCCCCATACGGCATCCAGCAACTGTGCGCGGCTGAATACACGCCCCCGGTGGCAGGCAAAATGCCAGAGTAAATCGAATTCACGGGCAGTGAGCTCCGCTTCGCTACCATGAATAAACACCCGGCGGCGACCAGGATCTATTCGAAGCCCGTCCACCTCCACTTCTTCTGCTTTCGCTTGCTCAGTAACGCGAGAGGAAAGCGCATCGACTCGCCGAAACAGGGCTTTGATACGGGCCGCAAGCTCTGCAACACTGAAGGGTTTGGTCAGGTAGTCATCTGCACCCATTTCCAGGCCAAGCACCCGGTCCAGCTCTGTGCTTTTAGCTGTCAGCATGAGCACCGGAACATAGCCCGGAGTCGCGCGAATTTCCCGGCACACAGAGAGGCCATCCAGCCCGGGCAGCATCAGGTCGAGAACAACCAGGTCAATGCCGCCTTTTTTGAACCGCTCAAGGCCATCATCTCCCCGATCTACCAGAACCGGTTGCATACCCAGATCTTCGACCTGCATGCTGACCAACTCTCCGATCCCGGGGTTGTCCTCAATAATCAATACCGTTCGTGTCATGGTGCTTTGGCTCGCTTGTCCGGGCTACTCGGCCCACCCATCATGCTGCGGTTACTTCCCGCAGTCTAACGCGAAAACTTCACGAATCTGTCACACAGGGCGGTTGCCAAAAAAAAGCCGGGGCTCAGGGCTTGGCAGTCTGTGCATTTGGACCTAGGCTATGAAATATTCCGGGTGGACGGAACCGGAAACACATCACCAAGGAGAGCTCTGTGAACCCTCAATATTCCAACGTATACTGCCGCCAGCTTATTGTCCTGCTGGCGTTCATGCTGTCTCTGCTATCGTTCAACGCTTACGCGGAGAAGCTGACCGATAACAAAATCCGATCCTTCATAACGACCCTGGAAAAAGCCCAGGCCATGGAGCCGGAATTTGAAGAACTGGATGACAGAGAGGACGACGAAACATTTCAGGGCAATGAAGCACCTGACTTTTCGAGAATTTTCTCTTCCTCCATCGAGGAATTAAAAGGCGAAGAAGCTTACGATCGCCTGGAAGACCTGGTTCAGGAAAACGGCTTCAAGAACCTCAACGAATGGGCGGCCACAGGTGATCGCATTTACGGCGCCTGGATCGCGATCGAAATGACGGACCAGAGCCCTGAACTCAGAAAAGAAATGGAAAGCGCGATGGCTGAGATCGAGAACAGCCCTCACATGAGCGCTCAGCAAAAAGCCCAGATGCGCGCTTCAATGGAAGCTGCCCTTGGAATGACCAAGCAGGCCAGCGCGGCTCCCTCGGCCGATATTGAAGCCGTGAAGCCTCACCTGGAGGCTCTACGGGCTATCGCAGAAGACGACGAAGACTGATTTCTGCGCGCACTTCCCGCACTAAAAGCCCGGAAAGCATTGCTGCCTTCCGGGCTTTCTTTTTCCCGCTGCTTTTACGCCAGCAAGTTATAAACAAACACAATTACAACCGCTACGGGAGTGACGAAACGCAGCAGGTTCAACCACAGTGTGAACGCACCATTACTCAGTTTCACGTCAGCTTTCAGGGATTCTTTGGCAACAAACCAGCCAACAAAGATCGCTGTCAGCAAACCGGACAAAGGCAACAGAATGTTGGCCGTAAAAAAGTCCAGCAGGTCGAAAATCGTCTTGCCTTCAAAACGTGCGAACATGTCGAGTGGCGCAAAACCTGACCACAGATTCAGCGACAGAATAGAGGCAATACCCAGCAACCAGCAGAGCACGCCAACAACAATGGCACTGCCCGAGCGCTCGAAATTGGTGTTTTCCTCAACCCACTCGACCACAGGCTCAAGCAGCGAGATACCCGAAGTCCAGGCGGCAAACAGCAATAATACAAAGAACAGCGTACCGAACAGACTGCCCATGGGCATGTTACCGAACGCCAGTGGCAAGGTCTGGAAAATCAGACCGGGCCCGGCACTGGCTTCAAGGCCATTGGCAAACACCACCGGGAAAATTGCCAGGCCTGCCAACAATGCAACCACGGTATCCATCAATGCAATACTTACCGCCGTTTTCCCTACGGGCACATCACGCCCAAGATAGGAGCCATAGGCCATCATAATAGCCATGCCCAGGCTGAGCGTGAAAAACGCATGGCCCAGGGCAATCAACACACCGTTGATGGTCAGTGCCCCGAAGTTTGGCGTAAACAGAAAGCTTACAGCTTCACCGAAGTGGCCTGTGGTGGTGGCGTAGCCCACTGCAATAAGCAGCAGCACAAAAAGCGCCGGCATCAGAATCGTAACTGCGCGTTCCAGACCACCTTTGAGGCCCCGGGAGACAACCAGTATTACTAACGCCATGAACACAGTGTGCCAGGCCAGCAGCTGCTTGGGGCTGGCCAGCAAACCACTGAACAATTCGCCGATGGAGTCCGCAGTACCGCCGGTGAAATCGCCCATGGCCGCATGGCCGATGTAAGAGGCGGCCCAACCACCAATAACGGAATAGAAGGAGAGTATTGCAAAGGCCGCGATCATCCCGATAACGGCAGAAATGCGCCAGGCCGGCGAACTGAGGTTGCGCTCGGCGACCAGGCGCATACTGCCAATCGGGTTGTGACGGCCGCTGCGACCCACGAATATTTCCGCCATCATGATGGGAATACCGATAATCGCGATACACAGAAGGTAGACTAGCACGAATGCTCCACCTCCGTTTTCGCCCGTAACATAAGGAAATTTCCATATGTTGCCGAGTCCAACGGCAGAACCGGTTGCTGCAAGAATAAAGGCAAAACGGGAAGACCAGAGGCCGCGAGAGGCTCCGGTATCGTTACCCGTAGCCGGGTTGAGCTGAGTCATATCGTTCTCCTGAGTCGGGCCCGAGGGTGCAGGCGTGCATTGATCCACAGCGACAGGGCGATAATCCCTCCGCCGACCGCAAGCCTGAACAAGTCCGCATCGCGGTTCCAGATGAGCAGGTTTACCAGCAATCCGGCGGGCACCAGAGCGTTGTTCATAATCGCAAGTGTACCTGCATCCACACGGCAGGCTCCACGATTCCAGAGGAACAGTCCAAGCCCGGAAGCTGCCAGCCCCAGCCACGTCAGAATGCCCCATTGCAAAGCGGTCGTAGGCAGGCGCTCAGCGTTTCCAAACACCATGAAGGAAGGCAGAGCAATAATCAGCGCACCTATGAAGAAGTAACCGAAGGTGCGATATGCGGGAATATCAACCGGGAAGCGCTGCATGACATGCTTATAACCCACCTGGCCCGCAGCAAACGTAAAATTCGCAACCTGCAGCAACAGGAAGCCGGTAATGAAATCCTCGCTGAGCCCGTCATAGCGAATGATACCGGCTCCGAACGTCGCGATTGCAGCCGCAACCAGAGCGACAGGAGAGAACCGGCGCGACAGGGCATCGTCAAGCAGAGTCACGTAGAGGGGTGTGAATATGGTGAACAGCAAGACTTCCGGTACCGTCAGATAGCTGAACGAGCGATACAGGCACAGATACGTAATACCGAACTGCAACATGCCTGTTATCAGCACGCCCAGTTTCAGCCCTCCGGGCACGCCACGCCAGCGGGTAAAGGGCAAGAATATCAATGTTGCCAACAACACCCGGCTGAGCACAGCGAAATCGCTGTCGACCTGGCCGGCAAGAAACTCGCCAATCAGGCTGAAGGAAAAAGCCCAGAGTACTGTTACGAAAACCAGGAGTCCCATATTGACTGCCATCTGTATGAATCGGGCGTGTACTTTAACGGGTTTTAAAGGGAGTTTCAGCGTCTTTGCGCGACAACCCCCTATGACGCAGCCTTTCACGTTCAGGTAGAATGCTGAGCCTGCAAATCACCCTTGAATATCTATTGGCTCCAGCCCTTCGGATCAACGCTCTATGGACGAAACCCACCAGCCACTGCCGGAAGTACGCAAGTCTCTCGTCTCGCGGACACTGACCGAATGGAAGACGCTGGCGATACTGGGCGGGCCAATTTTGATAGCCCAGATAGCCCAGATGGCCAACGGCGTTATCGACACGGTAATGGCTGGCCACGCCAGCGCTGAAGACCTGGCGGGTGTGGGTATTGGCAGCAGCCTCTGGATGCCGTTGTTTCTGTTTTTTATGGGCATGCTCGGGGCACTGCAGCCGATTATTTCCGGTTACAACGGAGCACGCACGCCAGAAAAAATAATGCCCGCTACCTGGCAGGGCTTATACATTGCCGCTGTAGGCGCAATGATCATGATTCTGCTGCTTACCAACGTACACCCGGTTCTGGAAGGGCTGAAACTGGAAGCCAATACCGCGCGCATTACCCAGGGCTATCTGAACGCTTTTGCATGGGGTATTCCAGCCCTGCTGTTAATGACGGCGCTTCGCGGGCTTACGGATGGGCTGGGGCACACCCGTGTCATTATGGCGTTCTCGGTACTGAGCACGCTGATTAACCTGCCGATGAACTATATCTTCATTTACGGCAAACTCGGGCTGCCTGCCATGGGAGGTATTGGCTGTGGCTGGGCAACTTCAATCTCCAACGGAGTTGCCGCGTTAGCGCTGCTTACCTACCTCAGCCGAAGCCAGCTCTATAAAAAATTCCACCTGATTGCAGACTGGGCAAAGCCCAGTTCAGCCCTGATTCGCCACATTCTGAGCATTGGCATTCCCATTGGCGTTACGATTTTTGTGGAAGCCAGCGTGTTCTCTGTGATCGCGTTGTTTCTCGCGCCACTGGGCCCTGTTGTCGTTGCAGGGCACCAGATCGCGCTGAACGTGGTGTCTTTGCTGTTCATGCTGCCGCTGAGTATCGGCATGGCGCTTACTTTGAGGGTCAGCTTTCTTATCGGTGCGGGCGCACCCGACACCGCACGCCTGATTTCCCGTAGCTCTTTGATTCTGGCCTCCGCTACGGCCCTGGTGTTTGCCACTCTCCTGTTCGTTTTCTCACAGGGCATTGCGGCCCTCTACACCAGCGATACAAGTGTTCAGGCAGTGACCATTCGATTGTTGATGTTCGCGGCGTTTTTCCAGGTTGCCGATGTTATTCAGGTGACCTGCATCAGTGCTCTGAGAGGCTATAAGGACACATTTATCCCTTTGTTGATCATGCTGTTCTCATTCTGGGGCGTGGGCCTGCCGCTCGGCTATGTTCTGACGTTTACCGATATTATTGCTCGGGCTATGGGAGCTGCGGGATTCTGGATAGGGCTTACCGGGGGGCTGGCGTCGGCCAGTGTGTTACTGGGGTGGAGGCTGTTTCGTTATCGCCCGCGCACAATCGTAGCGAGCTAGTCGGCTAACACGGGGCTGGCTGCAGGTGAGCGCGTGCCGGATTCTGGCATAGTATCCGCAAACACAATCCGGTCTCGACCGGAGTTCTTGGCTTTATAAAGTGCAGCATCGGCCCGCTCCAACCAGGCTTCGGGGCTTTCGTTGAACCTGAGCAGAGCAGCTCCAAAAGAAGCCGTTACCTTGTTCCCGCGACACCTTAGCTGCTGGCGAACGATTTGATGCAGGTTCTGCGCGATAAGTTCGAGGCCGTTTGCGTCCACTCCAGAAAGCAACACAACGAACTCTTCTCCGCCGTAACGATAGAGCTGGTCGGTATTGCGTATTCGTTTCTGAACAAGAGATACCAGGTCAAGAAGTACCTCATCGCCAACGCCGTGCCCGTAATCATCATTTACTCTTTTAAAGTGATCAAGATCCATCATGATCAACCCATAAAATCTTTTTGTACGCAGCGCGTCGGCCAGAGCCATTTGCAGCCCTTCGTTCATAGCGCGTCGATTCTTCACACCCGTCAATGGATCAACCGTCGCTAACAGCTCAAGATTTTTCCGATGATATTCGTTGCGAAACGCAAACACATAGGCGCAGAAACAGGTCATGACCGTTGTTGTGAAAAACGACCACAGATGATCAAGAGACTGAAAACCATCGCTCCGGATAGTCATTGCAGTCAAAATTGCTGACAGGCTCACTAAAACAGCAGCGCGGGGGCCAACAAGGAAAAACGACACCATCAGGCAGGGATAAATCCAGAAAAAATCTGCATTACCAACTGCGCCTGCGGCAACTGCTCCGAAACAGACAACCCAGGCCATTACGAAACCCACGCGCCGGGTATCCCCGGATATCCACGCGTAAAACATACCGCCGGCAATACAGGTGAGGATAAGAATGTCTACAATGCCTGCGACAATGTTTCCCTGAGCAAATCGCAGCACCACAAACGGCGTGATACCAAGAAAAGCCGTGATACCAAGCAGTGTGATGATTGACAACTGGAAATCAGTTTTCAAACGGCTCAACATGTGTGCAATTGTCCGACAGCGCAGCGTATAAAACACGAGTTTAGTACAAAGCGGTGCCATAATCGCCGCAGGCTACCATTTTTAACAACACACCCTTAAAGTGCAATAAAACTGTACATATTTCCCATGCAGGACACCCGATTTTGACTGACCTCGTTCGAATAGCCCCCGGCGCACTAACCATAGGCCGTCCATTGCCATGGGATGTGTACGACGCCGACGGCAACGTGCTGCTGTGTCAGGGTTATGTGGTTCAGACCGACTCACAGCTCGAACAGCTTTTTGAGCGTGGCCTTTTCAAACCGCGGACTATCGAGTTACCTGAGGAAGACAACGAGGCGCCCGGAGGCGAAGCAGAATGCAACCCGTTTACCAGCTACCCGGGTTATCTTCACGCGCTGGAGAAAACCCTGGCGACTATCGCCAATGGCGAGCCCGAAGCGCGTAAACACATACAGGATCTTGCACATACTCTGGAGCAGGCCTGTAAAATTGCGCCAGATTCATGCTTGGCTCTGATACACCTGTACTCTGTCGGCCCCACCATCCATGAGCAGATCATTTTTTACGCCATTCTCTGCCAGCTGATAGCCCGGCAATTCGGGCTCGATGAACAACGTATCCCGTTATTGACAGAAGCTGCCCTGAGCGCAAATCTCGCTCTGGTGCCCGTTGCCGACAAACTCAACGCCTTCAATAAAGTGCTCAACAAAGAACAGAGAGGCGTTATTCGCAAGCACCCACAGCGGAGCATCCGCGCGCTGAAAGCGGTAGGTATCGAGAACGAACTATTGTTTACTATCATTGCCCAGCACCATGAGCAGGCCGATGGCAGTGGGTATCCGGAAGGCCTGAGTGGTGCAGATATCCGGCCCGAGGCTGAGATCCTCGCACTGGCGGAACGCTACGTAGCCATGATAACGAAACGCGCTTACCGCAAGCGAATGAACGTTACCGCCGCGCGCAAGCTGATCGCCAACCTGGCTGATGGCAGTTTCCGGCCAGCCCTGCCCAAAGCTCTCCTTCATATTCTGGGAGAATACCCGCCCGGAACCCTGGTGCGACTGGAAAACAACGAAGTCTGCGTGATAACCGGCAGGCCGGTGCGCACGTTGGGGCCTTTTGCGCAGGTTGTCCTGGATTCTTCGGGAAACAGCTGCGACACCCGTCAGGAGCGTGATACCAGTGTGCCGGAGTTCAATATCAAGGCTCTGGAAGAGCCAGATATCATGCCGTCCATGAACTTCAGCCGAATCTGGGGCTTCCCGGACTGATCCGGGCTCGCCCACTTGATCCGGTGAATCGCTCAGCCAAGGCCCAGCGCCCTGGCGTGGTGGAGCAGATGGTCATCAATAAATGAGGCAATAAAGAAATAGCTGTGGTCGTAGCCATTCCGCATCCGCAAATTAACAGGGTGGTTGTGCTGCTCACACGCCTCCACCAAGGCTTCCGGGTTGAGCTGGCTTTCCAGGAAACCGTCTGCAGTGCCTTGATCGATCAGCAGAGGCAAGCGTTCACTAGCCTTCGGAATCAGCAAGGTAGCATCCCATTCTTCCCAGCTCGCCGTATCCTCACCAAGGTAGCCCTTGAACGCCTTTTGTCCCCAGGGGCAAACCGTGGGATGGGCAATGGGCGCAAATGCGGATACGGATGCAAAACGCCCGGGATTGCGCAGTGCGCATATCAATGCACCGTGGCCACCCATGGAGTGACCGCTGATGCTGCGCCTTTCGGTCAACGGCAGTTCGCTTTCAACCAGCTGGGGCAGCTCCTTTAACACATAGTCGTACATGTGGTAGTGAGGCGCCCAGGGCTGCTGAGTGGCGTTGATATAGAACCCGGCCCCGCTGCCAAAGTCATAGCTGTCGTCTTCTCCCGGCAGATTAACACCGCGTGGGCTGGTATCCGGGCAGATAATTGCCATGCCCAGCTCCGCAGCCTTTCTCTGGGCACCGGCCTTCTCCATGAAATTCTGATCCGTGCATGTCAGACCGGATAGCCACCAGAGCGCTGGCACTTTCTGTGGATTCGGCCCAACCGCAGCCGGAGGCAGGTACACGGCGAACTCCATCGCGCACTCAAGCGTGGCAGATGTATGTCGGTAGCGGCGATGCTCTCCGTCAAAGCAGACGTTGGTAGATAGCAGTTCCATAATGTCCTCTTCAGAATACGGCTTCAGGGCACGGCTGGGATCAGGGTTAGGTGTGCTCTCAAGAGCAGGGCCTGATCAGTCGTCAGCGTTTGTATGTCTCGAAAGCTCGAGCCCACAACCGATGCGGGCAAGCTCGGCAAGCACAGCCGTGCGCGTAACAATGCCGATGAGTTTGCCATGTTCAACCACCGGATAGACTTTCGGCTTGCCAGAGCCGAGTTTCTGGGCAAGATCGACAATTGCGGTGCCAGGCGAAATCGACAAAGGCTCGCGAAACATGACATCGTCCACAACCGGATCACCTTCACAGTGATAGTTGCTCACCAGCAGTGAGTGAATACAATCCTGTTCCGAAACAAAACCCAGCAAATGCCTGTTCGCATCGACCACCGGCAGCCCGGAGACATGATTCTCCAGCAGAACCCTGACCACTTCAGTCAGCGGCGTTCCACACCGGATAGGCTCAATGTGATTGGACATGATATTGGAGACTCTGAGTGCACACATGGGTAATACCTCACCTTTCTGGTTGATCCGGCAGCACCAAACTGGGCCACACCCTCTACTGTACTGTAAACATAGGCAATAGGCGCCTAATCCTCAATTTTCATCACCTGACAGTTTACACATGACAATATCTGACTAAACTCAATCGGTTATAACCCTTGCGGGTAAAATCACAACTTTAAACCATGGCATACACAAGGGGATCCCCATGGAAGCCATTGAAAACATTATTGGAGCTATCAACGGGCTGGTCTGGGGACCGCCCATGCTGGTACTTATCCTCGGTGTAGGGCTGTTTTTGAGTCTCGGCCTGAAGCTTATGCCGATACTCAAGCTAGGCGCTGGCTTCCGCCAGATGTGGAAAGGCCGTAGCGCGGCAGATGCGGAGTCTGATGGCGACATCCCTCCGTTTCAGGCGCTAATGACCGCTCTGTCTGCAACCGTAGGAACCGGCAATATTGCCGGCGTAGCAACTGCTGTTTTCCTCGGCGGGCCAGGCGCCCTGTTCTGGATGTGGCTGACGGCCCTTGTGGGTATGGCCACCAAGTACTCCGAAGCAGTCCTTGCTGTGCGCTTTCGCGAGGTGGATGAGCGCGGATCCTATGTCGGCGGGCCGATGTATTACATTCGGAACGGGCTTGGCAAAAAATGGGCCTGGCTGGGCGTACTCTTTGCCATTTTTGCAGCCATCGCCGGTTTTGGCATCGGCAACACTGTGCAGGCCAACTCGGTCGCGGATGTAATGGAAACGACATTCGGTCTGCCACACTGGCTCACCGGCCTCATTCTTATGATTCTGGTGGGCATGGTACTGATTGGCGGCATTCGCCGTATCGGGCAGGTAGCCAGCGCGCTAGTGCCGCTCATGGCGCTGTCGTATCTGCTCGCAGGCCTGGTTGTTCTGGCGATCAATTTCGCCGATATCCCTGCAGCGTTTGCACTGATCTTCAAACATGCCTTCAGCCCGATAGCGGCCGAGGGTGGTTTTGCAGGCGCGGCGGTCTGGGCGGCCATACGCTTTGGTGTTGCCCGAGGCGTCTTTTCCAACGAGGCCGGCCTGGGCTCTGCCCCCATAGCCCATGCTGCGGCACAAACCAGGAACCCGATCAATCAGGGCATGGTAGCCATGCTGGGCACCTTTATAGACACCATCATCATTTGCACCATCACCGGTCTTGTCATCATTACCTCTGGCGCCTGGACTACCGGGGAATCCGGTGCGGCACTTACCTCCATGGCCTTCTCTCTGGCACTGCCAGGAATCGGGGACTACGTGGTGGCCATCGCTCTGGCGATTTTCGCCTTTACCACCTTGCTTGGCTGGTCGTTTTACGGTGAGCGCAGTGTGGAATTCCTGTTCGGTGTAAAAGCCATAGTGCCTTATCGGGTTGCATGGATCCTTGCCATCCCTGTTGGCGCAACGGTAAATCTGGGCCTGGTCTGGCTGGTCGCCGACACCCTGAACGCCATGATGGCACTGCCCAACCTGATCGCCCTTCTGTTGCTCAGCCCGGTGGTGTTCAAATTGACCAAAGAGCACTTTGAGCGAGAGAAGGCCCTGGGGCTGTAACGGCGTTGAAACAGCCATCATTATAAAATGGTGGCCAACAAGCCGGTGCCGGATGAGATGAATCAACTGCCCCTTGCAATACCGTCATCCGGCCCCGATGATTCTCGTATACACTTAACAAATGGATCCGGCGGCCTGGCTGCCGGGATCTCGAACCACGCTATCATAAGCAGCATCAAAGGAGAGCGAGCATGAGCTTACGTCTAGGCGATACCGCACCGGATTTCGAACAGGATTCCAGCGAGGGCAAGATTTCGTTCCACGAATGGTTAGGCAATGGCTGGGGTGTGCTGTTCTCTCACCCGGCGGACTTTACGCCGGTTTGCACCACTGAGCTTGGCCTGACAGCCAAGCTTAAAGACGAGTTTGCACAGCGTAACGTAAAGGCCATCGCACTGAGCGTTGATCCGGTTGATTCCCACCACGAGTGGATCAAAGACATCAATGAAACTCAGGGCTGCGCGGTGAACTTCCCGATTATTGCAGACCATGACGGTAAAGTTGCCGAACTGTACGACATGATTCACCCCAATGCCGACAGCACGCTTACCGTGCGCTCTCTGTTTGTGATTGATCCGAATAAAAAAGTTCGCCTGATCATCACATACCCAGCCAGCACCGGTCGTAACTTTAACGAAGTTCTGCGGGTAATCGATTCCCTGCAGCTGACCGACGACCACAAAGTCGCCACACCGGGCAACTGGGAGCGGGGCGGAGACGTCGTAATTGTGCCGTCTCTTCAGGATGAGGAGGAAATCAAGAAGCGCTTCCCGAAAGGCTACAAGAAGGTGAAGTCTTACCTGCGGATGACACCAGACCCGACAGCCAACTGGAGCGGCGACTGATTATCAGCGTCAACTTCTGAAGCAAAAAAACCGGGCAGCTTACGCTGCCCGGTTTTTTTATGGCTAGCGTTCTAGCGTTCCGATCAGAAAGCCGGAACCACTGCACCTTTATACTTCTCCTTGATGAAGTCACGAACCTCATCAGACTTCAGCGCCGCCGCCAGCTTCTGCATAGCCTCGCTGTCTTTGTTATCAGGGCGAGCTACCAGAATGTTCACATACGGAGATTCGGAACCCTCAATCACCAGCGCGTCTTCCGACGGGTTCAAACCTGCTTCCAGCGCGTAGTTGGTATTGATGAGGGCAACGTCAACCTGACCAAGAATTCGTGGCAAGGTTGCAGCTTCCAGTTCTTTGAAATCGAGATCTTTCGGATTGTCAGCGATATCACGAGGAGTTGCCGTGATTTTACTGCCTTCTTTCAGGGTGATTACTCCGGCTTTCTGAAGCAGCAACAAAGCGCGTCCACCGTTAGTGGGATCGTTCGGAATGGCTACGACTGCGCCTTCTTTCAGATCGTCCAGAGAGTCGATTTTGTTGGAGTAAGCGCCAAACGGCTCAACGTGAACACCGGTAACGGTCACCAGGCTGGTTCCCCGGCCGTCATTGAATTCGTCGAGGTATGGCTGGTGCTGGAAGAAGTTGGCGTCCATACGCTTCTGATCCACCTGAACGTTGGGCTGGATATAGTCGGTGAACACCTTCACATCCAGCTCTACACCCTGTTCCGCCAGCTTCGGCTTCACGAATTCCAGCAGTTCTGCGTGGGGTACCGGCGTTGCGGCTACGGACAGCTTCTCAGCGGAGACCGCTGCAGAAAAAACGGATGCAGCAGCCAGTGCTACCAGGGCTTTTTTGAAGTTCATTTAATACTCTCCTGTTCGTGGTCTTTTGATTGATAAAAGCAGAATTGTTCTGGACGTCCCGCGCGGGCGATGGGGTGCTCCCCGAAAAGCGCCCGTGAATACGTCCATGTAGGGCTCGGTCGCGCCATCCTTGGCGCTCCACGTTTTCGGGGAGCACCCCATCGCCCGAGCTCATTTCTGGCGTGTCTTCTGAGGGTTATGCCATCGCAGACTCATTCAACATTTCAAAAACTACTTACGGCTGAAATACAGCACCAGACGGTCACCCACCATCTGCAACACTTGTACGAAGATCACCAAAAGGGCCACAGTGATGACCATCACATCAGTCTGAAACCTCTGATAACCAAAACGGATTGCCAGGTCACCCAGACCGCCGCCGCCAATAACGCCCGACATAGCCGCATAGGAAACCAGCGTAATTGCTGTGACGGTGATGCCGGCGATGATGCCCGGAAGCGCTTCCGGCAGCAAGGCACCGAAAATGATCTGGCGCACGTTGGCACCCATGGCCTGAGTGGCTTCAATAATGCCCCGGTCAACTTCCCGCAGGGATGTCTCTACCAGCCGGGCAAAGAAGGGTGCACCGCCAGCCACCAGCGGAGGAATGGCACCCGCAACGCCAAGAGACGTGCCGATCAACATCACGGTGAACGGTATCATCACAATCAAAAGGATGATAAAGGGCACAGAACGCAGCACGTTCACGACAAATGACAGCACGGCGTAAGCTACCGGCTGTTCCAGCAACTGGCGTTTGCCTGTCAGGAATAGCAATACACCAATCGGCAGGCCGGCCAGGACACTGAACAGCAGAGACATGCCCACCATCACCAGGGTGTCCCAGCTTGCTATGCCAATTTCCGGCCAGTCCACGTTACTCAGTAGAGCTTCCATCAGCGCACCACCTCCACATGAACATCAGCCGCTTTCAGAGCGCCCATGGCAGCATCAAGGTCACCGCCTACCAAAGACAGGGTCAACTGCCCGTATGGCGTATCTTTGATGTGATCAATACGGCCCGAAAGAATACTGAAATCCACTCCTGAGGCGCGTGCAACGCTGCCCAGCAAAGGCTGGTAGGTCGATTCACCCTTGAATGTCAGACGCAGGATACGACCTTTGGCCTTTTGCAGATCTTCCTGCCGATCCTGGCTGTCGACGCTTTCGCTCTCAAACACAAAATCCCGGGTCGTGGGGTGCTTCGGGTGCAGGAAAACATCACTCACAGCCCCCATTTCCACCACACGGCCGCCATCCATCACCGCAACCCGGTCACACACTCGCCGCACCACGTCCATTTCATGGGTAATGAGTACAATCGTGAGGCCGAGTTCCTTATTGATCTCAGCCAACAACCGGAGCACCGACTGGGTCGTTTGTGGGTCCAGAGCGCTGGTGGCTTCGTCGCACAATAGAATTGTTGGCCTGCAGGCGAGCGCACGGGCAATACCTACGCGTTGTTTCTGGCCACCGGATAACTGGGAAGGATATTTATCAGCCTGGTCTATCAGACTGACTCGAGCCAGCAGTTCCTGCACACGATCCCGGATTTCCGCTTTGGAATAGATGCCCGCCAGCTTCATCGGGAAGGCAATGTTATCCGACACGGTTTTCGAAGATAGCAGATTGAAGTGCTGGAAGATCATCCCGACTTTTCGGCGAAACGCTCGAAGTTCAGCGGCGCTGTATCGGGTGATATTCTCGTCGTCAATCAGAATGTCGCCGCCGGTGGGGGGCTCCAGAAGGTTGATCAGGCGCACCAGGGTGGATTTTCCCGCCCCGGAGTGCCCGACAATACCGAACACCTCGCCGGTTTCGATGGTCATATCAGTTGGGTGAAGCGCGGGGATCGCCCGGCCGCCTACCTGATACGACTTCTGTACCTGGTTAAATACAATCACGGTCAGAGCCTTGTGGGTGCAGGATTAAGGCGGGCGATTATAGACTATTCGCATGCCAAACCCGAATCCGGGTTTTCCCTACACCCAGCGCCCTGCCATGCTGGTTTGCGACGCGCACAATGCCCTCAGTGCAGCGCCCGCAGTTGCCGTGGATACAGCGCAGCACTTACCTCCGGCTCTTCCAGAAGATCGGCCAGCTCAAGGTCAGTATCGCTTTCTTCACCGTGCTCCGGTAGCGGCTCAAACAATGTGCTGAGCCAGGATGCAATTGAAGGTTCTTCATCGCGCCTGTAGTCCGTAGACAGGGCTTTAATGCGACGAAAACCTATGATGCGCTGGTGCTTCGGATCCCGGATCTGTTCAAATCCACGCCAGTAAACATGATCCCGGGTATGAAGCTGCACAAACAGGGTGTCTATCGGTTCATTGGGCTCGTCTTCGGTACTGTCTGACGACGCTTCAAGGCTGTCTTCAGAGGCTTCAGAGCCGCCATCTTCAGCAGCCTCCTTCTTTTTATGACGGATAGTCGTCCAGGCGGGATAGAGAACCGCCACAGCGTCCGCCGCTACATGCTCGCGGGCAGCACGGAGAATCAACCCCCAGCGCGCCTTGTCGGCATCGGTTTCAAGTGAGTTGATGGGCAAGTCGTAGCTTTGTTCGCTGGCCAGAACAATCGCCATCATAGGAGCATCAAGCTCTCCCATGGCTTCTGCCTGTGCTACTGATACCAGTTCATCGATTGCCATCGGTTGGTTCATAATACGCTCGCCTCCTCGATGCCATCAGGGTGTATCAGGAAGTAGGTCTTCCTGATACACAGCATAGCCTGTTAAGCATATAAAGATAAACGTGGGTCTGGAGTCAACGGATCACCACCAGATAAAAGCCCGCTATCCATTCTCCGCCGGAAAGGCATTATCAAGTCGCTCGAAATAGCCAAACCAGGGCGCTGCTTCCTCAAGCTGAGCCGCCAGTTGCAATAACACGCCCTCACCACCGTGTGGAGCTCCCAGCTGCACGCCGACTGGAAGCCCCCCGGCAGTCCAGTGCAAGGGCACCGACATGGCGGGTGTTCCGGTGAGGTTGGCTAGCTGGGTAAAGGGCGTCCGGGCCAGGTTCTCCATAACCATCTGATCCACCTGACCACTGCGGTGAAGCATTTTTCCGGCCTTGAGGCCAAGCATCAGCTTTGCTGCCAGCTTCAGGTGAGCCGGTGTTTCCAGCTCACCGATGCGGGCTGGCATCTGGCCGGTAGTCGGGCAAAGGTAGAGATCGTATCCTCTGAAGAATGCTCCCAGCGACCGTGCGAACTCATTCCACTGCTGGCGGCGAAGTACATAATCTGACAGGGGCATGGTATTGCCCAACATACCAATAAGGCGGGTATCCAGCTCGAAATCGCTGTCAGCGGCACCAAACTGCGCTTTGGCCTTCGCCATCATGGCCGACACTTCACCAAAATAGAGACCGAGGTAGCAGCGAGCCAATGCCATGCCGTCGAATTCCGGCCGCGCATACTCAACCTTGTGTCCCAGGTTTTCCAGAATCCTCGCCGTTTCCTCAACCGCGGCAACGCACTCGGGCGCCACCTCGGTATCAAATGGAGACGATGTGAAGACACCGATTTTAAGGCTACCTGGCGATTGCTGCATCAGGTCAGCGAACGCGGAGCCGGGCTCGGGGATAACGAACGGATCGCCGCAAGCGTTACCGCTGAGCACATCCAGCATCCCGGCGCTGTCACGTACTGTTCGGGTGACCACATGATCCGCAGAAGCACCGGTCCAGGATTCACCCATCAAGGGGCCACTCGAGATACGACCGCGAGATGGCTTGAGCCCAAACAGCCCATTGTAAGCGGCCGGTATTCGGATGGAGCCCCCGCCATCGTTAGCGCCGGCCATAGGCACAATACCGGCAGCGACTGCGGCACCGGAACCGCCACTCGATCCTCCAGGGGTAAGATCCGTGTTCCACGGGTTCCGCGACGGCCCCCAAAGCTCTGATTCGGTAATGGCCTTGAGGCCGAACTCCGGTGTCGCTGTCCGCCCCAGAAACACCAGCCCACCTTCACGGGCACGGCTCACAAATTCGGAGTCCTGGGCCGCAATGTTGTTTTTAAAGCTACGGCTACCAAAGGTACAGGGTTGACCAGACTGTTCTTGCGCCAGGTCCTTAAGCAGCAGAGGAACACCGGCGAATGCGCCTTGCTCAGGAAAACCCTGCGCCAAAGCTTCGGAGAACTGCGGGAAGCAGATTGCATTAAGGGAACCGTTTACAGAGGTTGCCCGTTCCACCGCAGCCTCGCATACTTCTCTTGAGGTAACTTCGCCACGACGTATGAGATCAGCCAATGCAGTAGCGTCGTAACGAAGATATTCAGATTGCTTCATGGTAGCGTCCATTTGTTATTGTGATGCCCGGAATACCACGGACACATTGTTTATGAGCTCAAGATTCGCAAGCTTACGACAGCTTGCCCTGACTTTCATCCTGACTGTCGTGGCGCAAGCACCTGCGCTGTCCGAAGAGGATCAGGCCGGGGATGAAAGTGCTGACATCGCAGGCTGGACCGCCATAGTGCGGGGCTCGCCTTACTGGGTAAGCCAGGGCGTTTACCAGAACATTCTCACCATACGACGCTGGGTTCTTAAAGAATCGGGTTATTGCTCCAGCCCTGAACGCCATATTCTGTTCGACATGCGTGGGCAGTTCCTCGGCTGGATCAGTGACGGCGCCGATCGCGCAACCACCCAGAAACGCCTGAACGATACCCGCCAGTCACTGCACGAACAGGGACGCACTGAGGAATGGATTGCCGGCGACGCTGATACGAAGGGCTATCCGTTTGCCCTGGCCTGTGACCAGCCCCACGTAAATCTGGACCTTGCCGTTGGCCGCTATCTGGGCGCCCGGGGCAGGGATCTTGTATGGGGCGCCTGGGACGACCTTTCTTTCGCAACTCGCGAACAGCCCGGCTCACTCCACGATGCGCTGATGTATATTGTCCAGCGCCGGAGCGAGCAAAACCGCTTCGATCTACCAGCGGTTTTGCCCAGGTATCTGGCGGGACAAATCCTGATTGAAAGCGGCGGGCAGGCAAGAGCGCACTCTCAAGCAAACGCAAAGGGCATTCTCCAGCTTTCACCTTCCGCACTGAAAGACTGCCAGATAAAACCCCAGAACTACTGGCATCGGCTGGCGCAGATTGACTGTGCGCTGCGCCTGATGCATCAGAATGCCCGAAACCTGAAGCCGGCTTTTAACGAACGTTTTGGCCATCTGCCGGAAAGCAAACGCGATGAGCTGTTTGTGCTGTTGCTGGTACAGGCCTATCACGGCGGCGCAGGCCGGGTTCAGGCGCTTCTTGATGACGAGATTCTGGCGAAACCAGCAGAGTACTTTGCCGCCAATCACGAGCGCTTTACCGCGGGCGATATAGCGTTTGGCATGGTGTTCCACAATCTGGGCCGGGACAGACTGGGCCTGGCCTCACTTTACTACGTGGCCGATGTGCAACTGGCAACCGAAGCCTTGTGCCGAACGCCACAGCTCAAGCCCGCGGAATTCTGCGCGTGGAAGTAGCTCTGCGCCCGGAGAGCCCGAGCGCGTCAGTGGCGGCATTTATGCGGCAACCGGGTGGATCTGAGTTCTCTACGCTACGTTTGCGCTGCCGCAAGCACCACTTCAACACGATTCCGGCCATTTGATTTCGCAAGATAGGCAGCCTCATCGGCCCGGGCAACAACGCTTTTGGGTTCGCGATCTGTGGCAAGAAGTTCCGTCATACCAATACTGGCCGTAACGCCGAACATACGGCCATCCTGCTCTATTTTGAGAGCTTCAACACCGGCGCGGATACGTTCCGCAAGCGTTTTTGCCCGGGCCAGACCACAGGCAGGAAGGATAATACCAAACTCGTCACCACCCAGCCGGGCAACAGTATCAGACTGGCGCACTGGCTCCTTGAACAGATCAGCAAGGCGCCGCAGCAACTCATCACCAAGCAGATGGCCGCCCTCATCATTAACCGGTTTGAAGTGGTCGAGATCAATGAGCATCAACACAGAACTTACGTCCTGATGCGCCGCTTCGTTAAGGCACTTATTGAGCGAAGCGTTAAAAGCCCGACGATTCAATAGCTGCGTCAGGCTGTCATGGGTTGCTTCCCAGGAAAGCCGTTCTTCTTCTCGCCGGCGTTCGGTGTCGTCCCGGAGTACAAACACCAGCCGCTCATTTTGCCGCCCCTGACGAATGTGAATCATACTGAGATCCACATCAAACGCCTCTCCACTCCGGTTAAGAAGAGTAATGTAAAGGCTGTCGAGATCATCACATTCAAGAAACCACTCATGAGTGAGCGCCTGCTCCTCATGGTCAATACCTACCAGCTCGAACACGTTTTTTCCCAGGTATTCCCCGTCAGAACCGAGAAAACGGCTCGCTGCGTGGTTGGCATAACGAATAACACCGCCAGTATCGGCCATCAACACACCATCCTGCATCACACCCAGGATGTTCTCCGCTCTCTGTTGCTCGTCACGAAGCGCTTCTTCAACTTCCAGCTCGTGGGAAATATCCCGAACAATCGTGATGGTACCCATGACTTTTTCCGGCGTTTCAAGTGCCGCCGTCATTACCTGACACCACACCGGCCGCTGGCTATTCGGCCCCTGCAGTCTGAAACGGTCACGAAATACCTCCTGATGCTCGAGTGAGTGCTGCCAGCCTGTAATAACAGCCTCACGATCTACATCTGAGACACAGTCAAACAGATGAGTTCCACTCAGTTCGGCCATTGTCAGCCCGAGAATACTTTCGAAAACAGGATTCACAAACTCAATGCGCCCCAGAACATCCGCCTGCACAATACCAATAGGTGCGCCACGGGTGAGCGAACGGAAAAATGCCTCTCGCTCGGCCAGAGAGCTCAAAACATCCTCGCGCTCATCCATTACCATATTGAATATGTCAGCTACCTGGCGGATTTCTGAGCCTCCGGAGCCACCCACGGGATTGCTTCTTATACCCAGATGCCGCTCGTGCACCTGCTGGCCGAGCTCCTGAAGCGGTGCCAGCAAACGGCGAAAGCGCCACATTGCAACAGGGACAATGAGCAAAATAACCGCCAGCAAAATCCAGAGAAATGCATCCTTGATGCGAGTCGCAGGTGCATAGGCTTCTCGGGCCGGCCAGACCGCAGCTACAAACCAGGGCACTTCTTCCATCTGACGGACTGACAGAATGATACTTTCCCCGTCACTGTCGCGTGTTTGGCCCGTGCCCTCGAAGCCATCCAAAGCATCCTGAAGCATCGGGTTGGTGCTTCTTACCGGTTGCATCACTTCACCAGTGCGCCCGTTGGCAAGAACCGTTCCCTTACGAGTCACGATCGCCAGATAACCGGTTTTCCCGATGCGAACGTCAGAAAACTCCTCAATAAGGTGCTCACCAGCGAGAGCAATGGCTCCCCCGAGCATTCCGATAAAGCGCTGGTTGTGATCGAATACAGGGGCAGCCACCATCACGGCTGGCTTCCCTTGATAGTGAGAACGGTATGGCTCGCTGATAATCGGGGTAAGCTGTCGGGAAGCCTTGAGGAAGTATGGACGGCTACTGACATCCGTTCCGACAAGGTTAAAAGCCTCAGGGTACTCCGCGAGCACTTTTCCCCGTGCGTCGATCAGATAAACACCATCGAACAGATGCTGCAGCGCCATCTGGCGACGCACCAATATTTTTGCTCGAGTCTCGAAAACCGTCTCGCTCATGGTGAACCCCTCGGCCACATGATTGAGCGCTTCAAGTCGCTGCGACAGTTTGTCGTCCAACGCTACAGCAACCAATTGAGCGATGGTGGTTACCTGATTTGCTGCCTGCTGCTCAAGCTCCGACCTGCTGAGAAGCGAGCCCGCAAGTGCAACCAGCAATGCTGTCAGAACAACAACACCCACAACGAGCAGCACGGCCCGGTTAACCAGGCTGCCAAGCCAACGGTTAATCAGCACAGGGGGTTGCTCCGTTTTGTAGGGAAAACGTGTAAATGGTCAGATCTCCGCTTCCAGATCGGATTCTTTCGCAACGCGCGCTTGAGAATACGTTTGATACAGCACTTAACCTTACCAGAAGCCTGCGGCAAGAATAATTACGCACTTGCAAACTAAATGATAATCGTTATTATTAATATCAACTTTCAGCAAGAGCGATACCTGTCATGAGCGATATTCTGGCGCCCTTCGGCTCCACGGTGACTGATGGCCCTCTCAACCAACTGTTAGCCATGGGTGGCCCGGTAATGATGGTGCTGATTGCCATGGCAGCTCTGGGTCTTGTCACATTTGTTTACGTGGTACTTTTGGGCGCCCTCTGTGCGCCCCGGTTGTCAAAAAACCTTAAAAATATCATTACGCTTTGGCAACAGAACCCTGTTGAAGTGAATCCGCAAGTGGTTCGTCAGCAAGCCAGCCGTTGG
This sequence comes from Marinobacter sp., assembly GCF_048259445.1. Classification (GTDB taxonomy): domain Bacteria; phylum Pseudomonadota; class Gammaproteobacteria; order Pseudomonadales; family Oleiphilaceae; genus Marinobacter. Next base: position 157,488 of record NZ_JBLXHQ010000001.1, read on the forward strand.
GCAAGGCTGAACCCGCTTCATCACCTCGTAACCAATACGATTGAGGCGCGACAGAACAACCAGGACGACCGGCAGGTTCGTGAAACTTCTGCGCGGGATGCCCAACAAGGGCTTGAGCCCTTTGAAGCTCCATTGAAAATCATTGAAGTGATTGCTGCCCTTGCTCCCTTGCTTGGCCTGCTGGGAACCGTTATGGGCATGATCGAAGCCTTTAGCGCCATGGCCGCCACAGAAGGTCGTGCAAACGCATCCCAATTGAGTGGTGGTATCTACGAAGCCCTTACCACTACCGCGGCCGGTCTTGTTGTTGCCATTCCATTCGCTGCTCTGGCGGCCTGGATAGAATTCCGTTTACGGCGCATTCACAAACTCGTCAACAGCACTCTGGTTTCGGTACTAAGCGCGACACCGGAAGCGTTTTCGGGCCAGCAAGAACCTCTCAGTGAAACAGCAACCGGCGCTCCCTCTCAGGCAACAGCTAACCGACTACAGCCAGAGTCACAAGATCAGCGAGCCTTTGAAACCCGCAGCAGTCAACGTTTTGCCCATGCAACTGGTTGAACCTCGGCCCAACAGGCCAATACCCATTCGCATAACACCGCTGATTGATGTGGTGTTCATCCTGCTGGTGTTTTTTATGCTGACCAGCCGGCTGTTGCCCGTGGATCACCTGGAACTTGCCAACAACACAGATGGTCGAAGCACCGTAACAGGCGAGCCATTACCTCTATTAATCGTCACCGAGGGTGGGGCAATAGAGTGGCAGGAGTTCACGCTTCCAATCAGCCAGATACTGCCTCAACTTCGCAGTGCCGGCATTTCCGAGGTAAACCTCACCACCGCACCCGGCACTCAGCTGAGCCTGTTCACATCAACTCTGGGTGAGCTGTCCCGCAATGGCATTCAAACCCACTGGAAACGGGCGACCGAAGAAACACCATGATCGAACTGGTTCCACCGCCTTCCACTTCCCGCAAGTCTTTGATGGAACGAGTGGAGGATGCCCTCCTGCCGCTCATCAATCTGGTCTTCCTGTTGCTGATGTTTTTCATCGTTGCCGGCCAGCTTGCAGACGATCCTTTGCCCGACCTGCCGGCTACACCCCCGAGTGCCGAGCAGCAATCGCCCCACGCCGACCTGTTCGTGGACGCTGAGGGCCGTTGGCAACTAGGCGGTGAAACACTGGATGCGCAAACGCTGCTGCAACACCTGCCAGAACCAGATGCACAGAACCCATTGAAGATTGCTGCAGCCAGCACCATTGCCATGGCCGATCTCGAGGCCCTTTTACGCACGCTGGAGCAGGGCGGTTTCGAGGAAATAATGTTGCTCACGGAGCCAGAGACGTGAAGGATACCGGACGAGCTGCGCGCCTGGGCCTATTAGCAATCGCCATCGTTCTGAGTGCTGGTATTCTTTTGGCCGCCATACCGGATAGACCCCTGGAGATTAATCAGCTAGGCAACGCGGCCATCAACACAGCGCCCGCTATCAAGATCTCGCTTGCGGGAAAAACCGCACCTGCAGAAAAAGCTGACGCAGCGCCTGTGCAGGAAAAAAAGCCGGAACCAGAACCAACACCCACTCCAGAGCCAGAGCGAGAGCGAGAGCGAGAGCGAGAGCGAGAGCGAGAGCGAGAGCGAGAGCGAGAGCGAGAGCGAGAAATGGTAGCGGAGCCTGAAACCTCTGCAACCCCTGAAATGCCAACGGACAGCCCATCTGGAGAGGCAACAGAGAGTGAACCCGCCGAGCCGGCGCCCGAAAATGGCGAGACTCAGTCACAATCATCGGTGCCATTGCAGAATGCTGGCAACCCGGATGCCGTCGACGACTACCTGACAAAACTCAGCCGGCACCTGTCCCGGTTTTACGAATACCCCCACCGGGCTCGCAGGTTGGGGCAGGAAGGCGCCCCGGTTATCACCTTCGAGTTTCGCAGGGACGGCTCACTCGTCGGCCACAGCCTGCAGACAGAATCCGGTCATGCCCTGTTGGATGAAGCCGCCCTGGCCATGCTCGAACAAGCTGTTCCGCTGCCTCCTGTACCGGATGACATGTCTGGTCTTACGTTCACCTACGCTCTACCAGTCAGATTCCGCCTGCGCTGACTTCCGCACCAATGCTGCGCGAATCGCACCGGCGCTGTGCGAACTAACACGTTAAGCTTGAATCAATACTGACCACCCCTCTCGTATTACTTATTGAATAAACGGGCTTTTATCGAAAGTTTTCGAGACTGGCACGGCACCTGCTCAAACTCTTTCAGCAGATCGTGATTATCTGCCCACACACAAGTTTGTTTCAGACGACGGCGTCTGCTCATAACTACCAACCAACGGTAGCCTGTGAGCGACGCCGTTTTTTTTCGCCTGTCGAAAAGACGGCCAGGAAAGCACAGGGGATTACCTTATGTCTTACATCATGCCTTCAGAGTTCGTCACCAAAATGGTGGACGCCGGTGAATCGAAAATCTACATGGCCACCAGGGACGTGCTGATCCGGGCGTTCATGGCCGGCGCCATTCTGGCTCTGGCAGCAGTATTTGCCATTACTGTAGCCGTTCAGACCGGCAGCCCACTGGCGGGAGCCATGCTGTTCCCGGTCGGCTTCTGCATGCTTTACCTGATGGGCTTTGATCTGCTCACCGGAGTATTCATGTTGACGCCACTGGCGCTGCTGGACAAACGCCCCGGTGTTGATACCAAAGGTATTCTGCGGAACTGGGGCTGGGTGTTCCTGGGTAACTTTGGTGGCGCGCTGACGGTAGCGCTGATCATGGCCTTTGTCTTTACTTACGGCTTCAACACTGACCCCGGCGCCGTTGGCGACAAGATTGCCAGCGTGGGTAAGGCGCGGACACTGGGTTATGCCGAATACGGAATTGCCGGTTGGATGACGATTTTCCTGCGCGGCATGTTGTGCAACTGGATGGTCTCCATGGGCGTGGTTGGCGCCATGATTTCAACCACGGTTCCAGGCAAGGTGCTGGCCATGTGGATGCCGATCATGCTGTTTTTCTACATGGGCTTTGAGCATTCCATCGTCAACATGTTCCTGTTCCCGTTCGCCCTGATGATGGGTGGCGAGTTTTCGATCATGGACTACTTCATCTGGAACGAAATCCCGACCGTACTGGGCAACCTGGTAGGCGGTCTGTCCTTTACCGGCCTCACCCTGTACACCACGCACATTCGTACGGCGCCCAAGCGCACTGTTCCGGGCAACTTCACTGGCGAACTGGCTCGTTCAAACTGAACAACTGCAGTAGGCACAATGCCCGGGGGCCGCACCCTCCGGGCTTTGTGCCGTTGTTTGAGGCAGAGTAATTCATGACTACCCAGCTTTCAGTTACCACTGGCCAGCACTCGGACAAAGGCCAGAAGCCGGTTAACCAGGATTTTCATGGCCTGGTGATGCCAGATAATCACCAACTCCGTTCCAAGGGCGTCGCGGTGGCCATCGCCGATGGCATCAGCTCCAGCAATGTCAGCCAGATCGCCAGTGAGTCAGCGGTAGCAGGGTTTTTGAGTGACTATTACTCGACACCGGACAGCTGGACGGTCAAGCAGTCCGCCCAGCGCGTTCTGCAGGCAAGCAACGCCTGGCTGCATGCCCAGACCCGGCAAAGCCGCTACCGGTATGACCAGGATCGCGGCTATGTGTGCACCCTGAGCGTGCTGGTTCTGAAATCCGCCACCGCCCATCTCTTTCATGTAGGCGACGCACGTATTTACCGATTACAGGGTGACTCCCTGGAACAACTGACTAGCGACCACCGGGTCTGGCTGTCCCGGGATGACAGCTGCCTGAACCGGGCCATGGGCCTGAGTTCGCAACTGGACATTGATTACCTGACCGTTCCGGTCGGGCCCGGAGATACCTTTGTGCTGGCAACCGATGGGGTTTACGAGCACCTCTGCGAGCATGAAATGGCTGGAATCATCCACGAATCCTGTGATGACCTGGACTCTGCAGCCAGACAGATTGTTGCAACTGCCCTCGGCAATGGCAGCGACGATAACCTGAGTGTGCAAATCGTGCGGGTAGACTCGATACCCGCCAGCAAAAGCAATGACGAGATCACCCGGAATGCCCACCAGCTACCCTTTGCTCCGGAGCTTCACGCGGGGCAAGTGGTGGACGGTTACCGAATTCAACGGCCGATTCACGCCAGCAGTCGCAGCCATGTCTATCTGGCCGTAGACCAGGCCAGCAACCGGCAGATTGCTTTGAAAGTACCGGCCATGGAGATGCAACAGGACCCCGCAGCGCTGGAACATTTCACCACCGAGCAATGGGTGGCTCAGCGCATCAATAGCCCCCATGTAGTGCGGGCTTTTGCGCCTGAGCGACAACACAGCTGCCTGTACCTGGCCACCGAATACATCCAGGGAATCAGCCTTAAACAGTGGTTACAGGACAATCCCGACCCGGACCTGGAAACCGTACGCCAGCTGGTAGAGCAGATAGCCCGGGGATTGCGGGCCTTTCACCGGCTGGAAATGGTGCATCAGGATCTGAAGCCGGAAAACATTCGGATCGACAGCCAGGGCACCCTTGTACTGATTGACTTCGGTGCCACCCGGATTGCCGGATTGCAGGAGCTGAATGAGCATGACGAACCCTCTTGGCCTCGGGGCGCTGCGCTCTACAGTGCGCCGGAAGCCTTTCTGGGTGAGGCCGCAAGCTGGCAGGCCGACCAGTTTTCTCTTGGCGTGATTACCTATCAATTACTGACCGGCCAGCTGCCTTACGGCACCCGAGTCCCCGGCATCCGTAACCGGAACCAGTTGCGGCGCCTCAGCTACCATCCCGCCCGCCTGCACCGGGATGACCTGCCAGCGTGGATTGATGATGCTATCGCCCGCGCCGTGAGCCCGGAACCCCACAAACGCTACCCGGCACTCTCTGAATTCCTGTTTGATCTGCGCCAACCCAATCGTCACTGGCACCAACAACACCGTAAACCCCTGATTGAACGCCACCCGGTAGGCTTCTGGCAGGGGCTGTCGGCCCTGTTGCTGCTCGCTCTGATGTTGTCGTTCGCCTATCGGCCATGATCCGGGCCATTTATTGCCCTGCCAGCAAAAGCTCGCCCAGCTTCCAGGCAAGGGTTTGCTCAGAGCTCTCGATCATGACTAGAGAGAAGATTCATCCTGCTGTTTTTAAAAGCTTTTAGCAGGTTGGCACGCGCCTTGTAAAAGTCTGCGTGTCCAGGGAACACCCCGGGGACGAAGACTCACTTAAACGTCATGGAGCAGACAATGCCAACCCCTTGTTATATCGCTATCGAAGGTAAAACCCAAGGCAACATCACCGCGGGTGCATTCACATCCGATTCCGTCGGTAACATCTACGTTGAAGGTCACGAAGACGAAGTGCTGGTTCAGGAATTCAGCCACGTTGTTACCGTACCGACCGACCCACAGTCCGGCCAGCCTTCCGGCCAACGAGTACACAAGCCATTCAAGTTTACATCCGCACTGAACAAGTCCACACCGCTGATGTACAACGCTCTGGCTTCCGGCGAAATGCTGCCAAAGGTTGAACTGAAGTGGTACCGCACGTCCGTTGAAGGCAAACAGGAGCACTTCTTCTCCACCATTCTGGAAGATGCGACCATCATCGACGTCAACTGCAACATGCCACACTGCCAGGACGCCGCCAGCGCGGATTTCACACAACTGGTTACCGTTTCCCTGTCCTACCGCAAAGTAACCTGGGAGCACGCTGTGGCCGGCACTTCCGGTTCAGACGACTGGCGTTCGCCGATCGAAGCGTAATTCGCGCTTTGATGTCAAAAAGAGGGGCCAAGGCCCCTCTTTTTTTCCACCTATCAAATGAAGGCGAGGAAGTGAGCGCCGGTTCATCACCCGTTCAATAGCTTCATCAATTTTGTTTTCAGGGATACCGGGGGCCAGTTCGAGACAGGCTTTTTTTCAACTCGAGCGGGAAGATTACATCACGCTTGTCGGCCCGGTGGGAGCCATCGGTCTACCGACTCCATGGACCATGGTGGGTGCCAAATTTCCTCAGAGGTGTCTGCAGCCTTACCCGCCATCACTGGCGCAAGAAACTCAATCACCACCGCTACAACCTCCATGAACGCTTGTGGCACATGGGGCTGACCAAGGCGTTTACGGAAAGCCTGCCATTGCGGTTGTTTGCTGTCCACAAAAGCGGCAGAAAAAGGACTGGTTTCAGGGATTTCCGTTCCGCGTGCCTGGAACGTGCGTTCAACCGCACCCATCAGATTTTCCAATCTGAACTCATGCTGGCGCGAGAGCAGCCAGATATCATAAAAGTCTTTCATCCGACTGTTCAGTTCGCCAAGGTTCACCATGGCCTGGAACTTCTCAGCGATGGAAGACTCTGGTGTATAGCACTGAATTCTGGCTGAAGGAAAATCCAGCAGAGCCGGGAACTCCAGCCAGGAAGGAAAGGGAAAAACCGGGTCGCCAAACCCGATATCCAGTTGCATCGGGATTCTGGCCTGATCGAGAAAACCGGTAAACGTCACTCTCAGCCCCTGATAATCGGCATCCTCCGTAATGCTATCCACTTTCAGAGTGTCCGGATCAAAGCGCAGACCGTCATCGACGACTTCCGCGGCAATGACATCACGAACTTGCGCCAGAATGGCATCTGGCTCATTGCTGGTCTGGCCCAGCATATCGATATCCCGGGTCGGGCGGCTATTCGGCCCCTGCATAGCCCAAAGCATCAGCGCGCCCTTGAGAGTGAAACAACCGTTATGAGGCGACTGGCTCAGCCGGTATAGAAACCGCTCCATCGCGTAGTACTGCAGCAGCTCTTGAAAGGGGCGCTTCTCTTCCCGGGATTTATTCAGCAGTTTCTGACGAACAGACGCGGCGATATCTTTGGCCACAGTGATCTCCTTTCACGTTTGTTTATTCCATTAAGAGTCTGGTTCCATTCACAGCTTGGCTTCCACATAGGGTGCCATCACATTAGCAACCCTGCAGATTCTTGCGTATTCCATCAGTATGCCCGGCCGGAAGGTTTTGCGGGTGCGGTAGAGCTCCAGCGCTTCCAGCACCACATCCATGCCGATGCGATTGCGGAACTTGAAGCAATCCGCCAGGGTTTTCTCCGGGCAGTAGACTTGCAGTGTGACGCCATCCACTGTCACCTGCTCAATGCCTTCACTGAATGCCCGCCCGGAGAACCGGTATCCGGCCACCGGGGGATAATCCAGAACCGGCAGGCGAGCATCGCGCTCGACAGCCAGGTGCACCTGGTGAGGAATCTGCGTGGTGATACCATGCCAGTCCAGGGCAGAAACCAGGCACAGCACCGCATGGGGAAAACGGGTAACGGCGGCGACCAGATCCGGGTTTTCAATAGGGGGCATATCCGTCAGCCGGTATAGGCCACGGCTGACTGGTTCTATCAGCCCCTCATCCCGCAGCTGATAGAACTGGTACCGATTGATGCCCTGGGCCAGCGCCTCGCTCAGGCGGAGCTGGCCGCCATGCTGGCGGAACAGGGATTGAAGCTGCGCCCGGAAAGATCGGGCGACGCCATACTCAGACAAACTGTCACCACTTATTTGTATCTGGTGACAGTTTGTCTGCTTGCTCGTAAAGATTCAAGCGACAGTTTCGTTGGCGCTTTCCGGTTTGTCACTCTGCATGGAAGGCGGGAGCTGGATATCCAGATTTTCCACGGAGAGTTTTCCGGAGACAACATTCACCGGGTGGGCCATAGCAAACACGCAATTCGATCGTTATTCTTGTTGATATATTTTATCCAGATGATGAGGCGTGTAGCCTTTCAATTGATATGACCGACCCGAAATTTCAAGCCCGCAAGCTCGGCGAACTGATGTGCACTGTTACCGAACAGATTCTCTGGCAACCTGCCGCAGGCCGGGTTCAGCAACGGGCATCTGGCAGCTCTCTTGTGTGCCGGGTGGGCTCTGGGCAGGCGACTTATCATCGCTTTGAGCCGCAGCGAAAACAACATCAGATCACCTACGGCCTTCGCATGATTCAGGCCAAGCATCAGCCGGATACGGCCAGTGGCTGGCTTTCTGCACGGGAAATCCAGAAGCGGGGCTATTTCGGCGGCGAGCTCAGCACGCTTAACCTGCTGGCACACACCTGCTGTCACGAGTTTGCACACCTGTTACAGCACAGCGCCGGCAAGAGATATCGTGGCTCCGTTCACAACCGGCACTTCTATACCATTCTTGATGAGCTGCACGAAAGTGGTGGTGCAGAAACGACGCGGGAGACACTGGCCAGGCAGGCCAGTGAACACCAGATTCCTTTATCCAGTGAAACTTTCCAGCTTCCTGAGCTGGCACTCCAGCCGTCGCCCTGGCGCGTAGAGGATGCCGTGGCTTTCAGCACCGGTAATCGGGAGTTTCAGGGAGAGATTGTCCGGGTCAACCGGAAAACCTGCACGGTCGACGGGACGGGAAGTTTCCGGGGTCAGCGTTACCGCGTTCCCCTATCGATGCTACGCAGGCTGCCTACTTCAAAACATCGGCCATAGACACCAGTGCCCGCGCAACCTCGGGCAACTTTTTACCCTGGTCCATGGCCAGCTTTCTTAGAACCCTGTGGGCCTCATCATTACTGATCTTGCGGTGCCCCATCAGCAATGAGACCGCTTTTTCCTGGATTTTCCGCTCTTCCAGTGCTTCCTTGGCACCCCGCAAATCCTCACTCATCTGTTGAAGCCGGCGTGATTGCTCCTGAACCAGGTGAAAAATCGACCGCCCTGATTGCTGGCCGACACCCTCACTGTTCCAGACTTCGCCTGGCTGGGCCTCCCCACTGTTATATGGCTCACATAGAACCAACAGAGGCCGGGCGGAAGGCTCTGGCTGATCGAGTGATGCAATCAGTGTCTCATGGTGTGCCAATGAACTTCGCGCCTCGGAGAATCGCTCTACGCAGCGCCCATGAAAGCAACCCTCCACCGACTCTTCCACTTTTTTGAATTCGTCCATGCGCTCGCTCATCAACGCAAACCAATGATCGGAAAGCTCCGGATCCAAAGCTTTGTAACGACCAACAGAGCACCCGAGTTTGCGCAGGCGCTCAATTTCCTTTTCCCGTTCATGGGCCCGAAGATCCTGTAACAGCCTGCAGCTTTGCTCGTCCGCAAACCCGAGAAACACCTCAAAACACCGTTCCTGCGCTTCAACAAGGTGCGCCATGCGCCGAGTCAGTGCACTATCAAAGCTCCCCTTGGCGAAGCCGGCGGAGCCTGTTGCTCGCTCCTGACCGCAGAACTCTTTGCCGTTCATCAGGTGCACCATGGCCACCAGCAACCGCGCAAGTGAAGGATCTACCGCGGTATCCGCCGCTTCGAAGACCACCGTAATCAGACGATGGATTAGCATGCTGTAGGATTCGGTTGCCTCCGACACCGACAATGTTTGGGCCTTTACGCCCTGACGCAGCGCCGGCAGGCTCCCCAATCCGTGAAGAGCACTGGCAATATGGGCCAGCAAGGGACTGCTTACGGGGTGAGTTGTCAGGTCTTCGTGGATCTCATCCAGAGCTCGCTCGAAAACGGTGTACAAACATACCGATTCCGCGACCATTGTCTTTCGCTCGTGGCCAAACTTTGCACCACCCGACCCCAGAAAAATGGTGGACGCGCCACGCTCCCGCTGCAGACCATGCACAAGGTTACCGATGCTCTGCATCAGCTTCCCCATCTGCAAAAAATACTGGAGGTTCATAAGTTCGCACCGCCTGGAGGCGACCAGATACTCCTCAGCTGAGGGCTTTGCAGATTTGTGCTGACATTCAGGGGTGTCCATTTCAAAGCTCCGGGCAAGGCCACACTGTTGCGTTACCGGGAACTGGAGCAATTACTGCGCCAGCAAAAAGGCATCAAAGTCGTGCAACCTGCTCCGGCAAAGTGCAGAAAACCCGCGCATCTAAGCTCCAGACCCATCATGAAAAATCTAACCGATTGACTTAAAAGACTTTTCAAAATTGGCACGAACATCGCTATGTATAAATCAAGGATGTTTATCCCGGCCAAGGACCTGGCCGAGCTCCCAGAACACTATTGTTGGCATTGGCGCCGGACCATCGACTCCCACAGGGGATGAGATGCTCCGGCTTTTTTATTTAAAAGGACACCACCATGAGCAAGAAAACCCTGATCGTGATTGGCAATGGCATGGTAGGTCACCACTTCCTGGAGCAATTCGTCACGAGTTCAGGAGCCGCTGAGTACGAGATCCTCGTCTTCGGGGAGGAAAAACAGCTGGCCTATGACCGGGTACATCTATCGGAATATTTCATCGGCTCCACCCACGCCGATCTCGCTATGGGCACCGCAGACTGGTACTCCGGGCAGGGTATTCAGTTGCGGCTGAATGAGCCCGTTACCGCCCTTAACCGTGATCAACGCACAGTTACCACGCCAAAAGGCGAGTATGGCTACGACGAACTTGTGCTGGCCACCGGATCCTTTCCGTTTGTGCCGCCGATTGAGGGCCGGGAGCACCCACATTGCTTCGTATACCGGACCCTGGAAGACCTCGATGCTATCCGGGCCAGTGCACATGAGGCCAAATCCGGGGTAGTGGTTGGGGGCGGACTGCTCGGTCTGGAAGCCGCTAACGCACTGAAGAGCCTTGGTCTGCAGGCGCACGTGGTTGAATTCGCGCCCCGCCTGATGCCTGTGCAGCTGGATAACGATGGCGGGGCATTATTGCGCCACAAGATCGAAGAACTGGGTGTTCAGGTGCACACCGAAAAAGCCACTACCGCTATCTTTGAAGGCGAGAACGCTCGGCTACGCATGAACTTCAGCGATGACAGCCACCTGGAAACCGATCTGATTGTATTCTCTGCCGGTATTCGTCCGCAGGATGCCCTGGCACGAGCCAGTGGCCTGGATGTGGGCGAACGGGGCGGCATTGTCGTCAATGACCAGTGCTCTACCTCAGACCCGCATATCCATGCCATTGGTGAGTGTGCGCTCTGGGAGCAGAGAATTTTCGGGCTGGTCGCCCCAGGCTATACCATGGCCCGCACCCTGGCTTCGGTTCTGAACGGCGACAACAATGCAGCCTTTACCGGAGCTGACATGAGCACCAAGCTGAAGCTGCTGGGGGTGGATGTGGGCTCTATCGGCGACGCCCATGCCCAGACGCCGGGTGCCCGCAACATCCGCTTCAACGATGAACAGGCAGGCCATTACCGCCGAATGGTAATCAGCGAAGACGGCAAGACGCTGCTCGGCGCTATTCTGGTAGGCGACAACAGTCATTATGACTCTTTGTTGCAATACGCTCTTAACGGCATCCCGCTGCCAGAGAATCCGGAAACCCTGATACTGCCCGAAAGCCAGGGCGGCGCGCCCGTGCTGGGGCCGGATGCCCTGCCTGAAACCGCCTCGATCTGTTCCTGCCACAACGTGACCAAAAGCGACATCTGCAACGCCATTGATGCGGGTTGTGCCGATTTTGGCAGCGTCAAAGCCAAGACCAAAGCCAGCACCGGCTGCGGGGGCTGCACCGCACTGCTCAAGACTGTGGTGGACTGCGAGCTTGAAAAGCGCGGCGTGGAAGTCAGCAAAGACATTTGCGAACACTTCCCTTACAGCCGTCAGGAACTGTTCCACCTGATCAGGGTAAACGGCATTCGCACCTTCCGCACGCTTATCAGACAGCATGGTATGGGCCAGGGCTGTGACATCTGCAAGCCTGCGGTTGGCTCCATCCTGGCCTCCTGCTGGAACGAGCACATCCTGACCACCGATCATGTGCCACTGCAGGACACTAACGACACCTTCATGGCCAACATGCAGAAGAATGGTACCTATTCCATCGTGCCGCGTATTCCGGGAGGTGAGATCACGCCAGACAAGTTGATCGTGCTGGGTGAGGTGGCCAGGGAATACGATCTTTACACCAAGATCACCGGCGGCCAGCGGGTGGATCTGTTCGGTGCCACTCTGAGCCAGCTGCCGGAGATCTGGGAAAAGCTGATCGCTGCCGGATTTGAAACCGGTCACGCGTACGGCAAATCACTGCGGACCGTGAAGTCCTGCGTTGGCAACACCTGGTGTCGCTACGGCGTGCAGGACAGCGTGGGTATGGCAATCCGCCTGGAGGACCGCTACAAGGGCTTACGGGCGCCGCACAAAGTGAAGATGGCGGTGTCTGGCTGCACACGGGAGTGTGCCGAGGCTCAGAGTAAGGATTTCGGGGTGATCGCTACCGAGAATGGCTGGAACCTCTATGTCTGTGGTAACGGAGGTATGCGCCCGCGCCACGCCGATCTGTTTGCGACCGATCTGTCTGATGAGGAGCTGATCCGCACCATTGACCGGGTGGTGATGTTTTACGTGCGCACCGCCGACCGGCTGCAGCGCACCAGTGTCTGGATGGAAAATCTGGAGGGTGGCCTGGAGTACCTGAAGCAGGTGGTGCTGGAAGACAGCCTGGGGATCTGTGCCGAGCTGGAGGAACACATGGCCGGTATTGTCGACACTTACCAGTGTGAGTGGAAAACGGCGGTGGAAGATCCCGAGAAGCGTAAGCGATTCAGGGAGTTTGTGAACCTGCCAGAGCAGAAGGACCCGGAGCAGCAGTGGACTTCAGAGCGGGGGCAGAGACGGCCTGTTCTGGAGTCTGCGTAGCCTGTTTATTTGGGTGCGAGTGCGCGGCGGCACGGGGTGCTTTTCCGCCGGGAAAAATAACTCGCTGCGCTCAGACATCTTTTTCCCGGCGGAAAAGCACCCCATACCACCACACTCACCGAACTCGCGAATATCGAAAAACGAAGATTCAAGGAGAACGAAGATGAAAACTCATACTTGTTGGAATGCGGTTTGTACTGTTGACGATCTGGTGCCGGAATCCGGCATTGCGGTATGGACGGAAGAGGGGCCGGTGGCGGTGTTTTATCTGCCGCACCGGCTGCCGGCGCTTTTTGCCATCAGTCACACCGATCCGTTCAGCGGCGCCAATGTTCTGGCCCGTGGTATCACGGGGGACCTGAAAGGAGATGCTGTTGTAGCCTCGCCGCTATACAAACAGCACTTCAACCTGAAAACCGGGGCTTGTCTGGAAGATGATTCGGTGTCGGTCAGAACCTACCCTGTTCTCCTGGATGGTAACCGGATCCTGCTGGAAACCGCCGATATACAACGGCAAGCCGTGGCTGCCTGACCGGGCAAGGGGCAGTATCAAGCGATGTTAACGGGCCGGCATGCACCTGAGGTCAACCACTCACGGGCAACCTGAGGTAAGATCAGGGAAACATCAATAAAAAGGATGCCGCCCGTGAAGCCTCTGAGCCCCACCGACCAGCTTTTCCTCTGGCTGGAAAAGCGCCAGCAACCCATGCATGTAGGCGGGCTGCAGATTTTTTCGTTTCCGGAGGATGCGCCGGACGATTATGTTTCCCGGCTTGCCGAGCAGCTGCGCAATGATACCGAAGTGACGGCGCCCTTTGATCGTCGCCTCGACAGTCGGTTTGCACAGCCGGTTTGGGTGCACGACAAGCATCTGGATCTGGAGCATCACTTCCGGTTTGAGGCTCTGCCTACTCCCGGCCGTATCCGGGAGCTGCTTGGTTTTGTCTCGGCAGAACACTCGCACCTTATGGACCGTGAGCGGCCGCTGTGGGAGTTTCATCTCATCGAGGGGCTCGGCGACAGGCAGTTTGCGGTTTACATCAAGATCCACCACTCCCTGGTGGACGGTGTTTCTGCCATGCGTATGTTTCAGAGAATGCTGTCCACGGATCCTGCAAAGCGCAATATGCCGCCTATCTGGGATCTATCGGCACGACCACGGAGGAATGAGGATCGAAGCGGCCCGTCGCTATGGGGCAGTATCAGTCATTTGTTGGGGGAATCGGGAAAGCAACTGGGTACGATGCCGACGGTCGCGCGAGAGCTGTTGCGCACCGTCAACACCGCTCGCAAAGACCCTGTTTATAAATCCATATTCCACGCGCCACGCAGCATTCTGAACCAGAAAATTACCGGCTCACGGCGCTTTGCGGCCCAATCGTACTGTCTGAAGCGGATAAAAGCGGTGTGCAAGGCTTATGGCACCACTGTAAATGATGTAGTCACGGCAATGTGCGCCAGTGCTTTGCGCACCTACCTCATGAACCTGGATGCGCTGCCAGAGAAGCCATTGATCGCTATGGTTCCGGTGTCACTGCGCAAGTATGACAAACCTGGCGACGGGACATCTGAAAGCAAGCAATCCGAGGGCAATCAGGTCGGTGTTATCCTGGCGAATCTGTATACCGACGAGAGCCATGCCGGCACGCGACTGCGCAAGATTCATCAAAGTATGCAGGAGGGAAAAGACCGCTACGCGAACATGTCACCTGAAGAAATCGTCAACTACACGGCGCTTACCCTATCGCCAGCGGCGTTTCATCTGCTGACCGGCGTGGCCCCGAAGTGGCAGACGTTCAACGTGGTAATATCCAACGTACCCGGGCCGAAAGAGACCAGTTACTGGAACGGCGCCAAACTGGAGGGTATGTACCCCGTCTCCATCGCTATGGATCGCCTCGCCCTGAATATGACTCTGACCAGCTACAACGATCAGGTGGAGTTCGGGCTGATTGGCTGCCGCCGCACGCTGCCAAGCCTCCAGAGGATGCTTGATTACCTGGAGGATGGCCTCGTGGAGCTGGAACAGGCTGCTGTCAGTTAAACTTTACCTGCCGGTTACGCTCCGAGATCTGGTCGTTCAACGTCCAGAAATCGTAAAGCACGCCAAGCAAAAACAGGCCGCCGGTCAGCAAATAGATAATGCCGCTGATCCACTTGCCCATGTACAGCCGGTGTAACCCGAACACACCGGTGAAGGTCAGCAGCAACCAGCCAATGTTGTAGTTGACCTCACCTTCACGGAACCGGCTGTCAGCCTGCTCGTCCATGGATGGAATCAGGAAAAGATCGATAATCCAGCCGATAAAAAACAGCCCGAATGTAAAGAACCAGATGGTTCCGGTGATCGGTTTGCCGTAATAGAAACGATGGGCTCCCAAAAACCCGAAGATCCAGAGCAGGTATCCAAACAACTTGCTGTGCGTATTGGGTCGATGAATCATAACTACTCCGATAACAATTTATTTTACCTATATGGGGCTAGCCCCGTGATTCAACAACCCCCTTACGCCACAACCGCCACTCGCCCGGCTCGTAAATATCCCATTTCTCATCACTGGTCAGCGGCTCGGTTACGATAACGCTGACGATATCGTTCGGCGTGGTTTCAGACTCGAAATCCACAATAACGTCGGCATCTTTCAATCTCGCCGGGCGAAAAGGCGCGCGGCGGGTGATGCTGGCCATTTTGGTGCTGCAGTAGGTAAACAGCCAGTCGCCGTTGCTCAGCAACAGATTGAACACACCCTGAGCGGCATAAGCTTTTGAGAGCTGAACCAGGCGCTCGGTAATAACCCCGACCGGATCATTACGGTCACATTGGCTACGCAGGTGGTTGAGAATATCGCAGAACAGCGCCTCACTGTCTGTACCGCCAACAGGCTCGTAAAACCCTGCTGATGGCGCGAACTCAGAAAGCTGGCCGTTATGGGCAAACACCCAGTAACGGCCCCAGAGCTCACGCATAAACGGATGGGTATTGGCCAGGCAGATTTCACCCACATTGGCCTGGCGGATATGGCAGATTGCTACTTCGCTTTTGATCGGATGAGTCTGAACCACTTCTGCAAGCCGTGAGTTAGCGCTGGCATCCACATCGTGGAAGGCCCGCACGCCTTTGCCCTCATAAAAAGCTACACCCCAGCCATCCTTATGGGGGCCAGTGTCGCCGCCTCTGCGGGTCAGCCCGGTAAAGCTGAAGCAGAGGTCAGTAGGTGTATTGGCGCTCATGGCCAGCAGTTCACACATAAAACGACGTGATTCCTTGTCTCAATAGCCGTCAGCGATACAGGCTCTTGCCGGCAAAGCGCTCAACCAGGGGCTGATAGGCCGAGCCCAGCAGGCGGTTAATAGCATCAATACCCCAGGCATCGGTTCCCACAAGGATGCGGGACTCGTTTTTGAGAATGCCTTTTACAATCGTTTCAGCGGCTTTTTCCGGCGTGGTCATGGCCAGCCTGTCAAAGCCTTTTCGCAGATTTTCAGCACTTTTAGGCCTGCTTGTGCGTGCCGAATTGGCAATGTTGGTTTTTATACCTCCGGGGTGCACACAACTGACCGCAACCGGCTGCTTTTCCAATTTCATTTCCTGGCGCAGGGACTCGGTAAACCCGCGAACCGCAAATTTTGCTGCGTTATAAGCACTTTGTGTAGGTACGCCGATCATGCCAAACACACTGGAAATGTTCACCACATGGCCATCACCCGAGGCGATCAGGTGTGGCAGGAAAGCACGGGATCCATGAGCCACACCCCAGAAGTTGATATCCATGATCCACGCAAAGTCTGTATCAGACATCTCTCGCACCGTTGCAGAGAGTGCAACACCGGCATTATTGATAATCACGTTCACCTGGCCAAAGTCCTTTACCACTTCCGCCGCATGGGCGTATACAGCGTCTCTGTCGCTTACGTCCAACCGGTAAGTTCTGACTTCCGAACCCTCAATAGACGCAGCCGTTTCAGCCAGGCCTTGCTCGTTAACATCCGATAAGGCCAGCCTGCAACCCCGCACTGCCAGCGCTTTGGCGAGCGCTCGTCCGATACCGGAACCCGCTCCGGTTACCACCACCACTTTGTTTTTCAGGTCTTTCATGGGCATTGAACTCTTGTTGTGTGTTGTACTAACTAAAGAAGATACTCTAACAACCGCCCCTGATCAGCATATGGCATCAAATTTCTGTGTTGAGCGACGCCAGGGCCACTCGGACGCAGCCCCGGCTTTTGAGTACAATCCACCATCCGGGAGTTCAGTCTCGCGGATTTCTTAAACCCTGAACCTGCGGATTTTCTGTATGGAATGGAGCCTTACACATTTCTGGCTGATTCTGGCACTCGTGCTGGGCCTCGCCGAGCTGACATCGGGCGTGCTTTTACTGCTGGCACTGGCGATTGCCGCCGGCCTGACCGCTGTGCTTGCCTACGCTGGCATGTCGTTCGAGTGGCAGCTTGTTGGTATGGGCCTGTTCTCTGGCCTGCTGGTACCCATTGCTATCCGCTGGATACGCCCGCGCTTTTCGCCTAAGGGCGTGGCCTATGGCACTACCGGCACGGGTGTCGAACAGGGGAAGCAATATCGCACCCAGAAAAGGGATTTCGACGGTGCCGCGGGTGTAAAAATCAACGGCGATTTTTATCGCCTGCGAGACGAAACCACCGGGGCTACCGACTTCCCTGAAGGAACCAACGTTATATTCAGACAATTCGACGGCACCACCGCCGTTGTTCAAACCGTCCCCTCCAAGGAGCAGTAAGTTATGGAACCCTACATTTCACCGGGGCTGATTATCAGCCTGATTGTTGTCGCTATCGGTATTTTCATCATTGCCAAGGGCCTGGTGATTGTACGTCAGTCTGAAGTCATGGTTATTGAGCGTCTGGGCTCGTTTAATCGGGTTCTGGAAAGCGGCGTGAACATTATCATCCCTTTCGTAGAGCGGCCCCGGCCCATCACCATGATCCGCTACATGCGCATGGGTGAGGAATACCACCCGATGACCACCGATGAAACCCGCATCGACCGCCGTGAAACAGTGATGGACTTCCCCGGGCAACCCGTAGTGACCACCGATAACGTAACCGTGAAAATCAACGGGGCTCTTTATTACCAGATTATTGACCCTCGCCGTGCTGTATACGAAGTGGCCAATATGAGCCAGGCGGTTGAAGTGTTGGCCAAAACCACACTACGCTCGGTAGTGGGCAAGATGGAGCTGGACAAGCTGTTTGAATCCCGCGCCGAGGTGAACAACGCCATTCAGGCCGAAATGGAAGAGCCAGCCTCCAAATGGGGTGTCAAGCTTACCCGGGTAGAAGTTCAGGACATCAGCATGCCGGAAGAAGTGGAAGATGCCATGCGCCTGCAAATGTCTGCAGAGCGAAAGCGTCGAGCCACAGTTACCGAGGCCGAAGGTGAAAAGACTGCAGCGATTGCCAAGGCTCAGGGCCAGCGAGAGTCTGCCATTCTGAATGCTCAGGGCGACAAGGAATCCGCGATTCTGCGTGCCCAGGGTGAACAGGAGTCCATTCGTCTGGTACTCAGTGCAATGGGCGACTCCGAGCAAAACAAGCAGACGGTTATCGGCTATCTGCTGGGGCAAAGCTACATCAAGGTATTGCCGAACATGGCAAAAGACGGCGAGCGGGTGTTTGTGCCCTACGAGTCCTCTGCTCTTCTGGGCTCCATGGGCATGTTCCGGGAACTGGCAGGCAGCCCGGACGATGTGGTTCGCCAATCCCTGCAACGGGACGGCCTGCGCGGCGGCCTGGTAGGCGGGGCCAGTAACGCCTGACCTTGCGAGCGTGCGGACAACTTGAAGAGCATCAGCCCAGCAGGTTGTCCAACGGCTTTTCATAGCCGGGAGCGAATACTTCCATAAAGTAAGCGACTTCCGGCAACCCCTCCTGCTCAAGCCTCTGCCGGATCTGTTTCTCAGCTGGCTCAAACTCTCGGTTGCCCGCACGCACTTCGGCCTGACACTTCAGCCAGGCCGACAAACGGTCTGCCGCCTTGATCAGTTCGCGATCCTCGGCCGGCAATCGGGATTCCCGAAGATAGGGCGCAAAATCTTCGCGCAGGTCTTCCGGTAGCAGCGCCAGTAACTCCGCCTCCGCCTTGTGCTCAATGTCGCCGAAGGCCTCCCGCATAACCTTGGAGTGGTACTTCACAGGCGTGGGCATATCGCCGGTGATCACTTCAGTAGCATCATGGTACAACGCGGCAGCAGCGATTTTATCGGCATTCACCCGCCCGCCAAAGTGCCGGTTGCGGATCAGTGCCAATGCGTGTGCCAGGGTGGCCACTTCCCATGAGTGGGTTGCTACGTTCTCTTCGATTGCGTTACGCATCAACCCCCAACGCTTGATCCAGCGTAACCGGGAAACATAAGCAAAAAAATGACTACCAGCCTGTGACACGCGCTTTATCCCTTTAAAACATCGTTGTGAAATTCATAGCCGACTCAGCGGGCATCCAACGTAAACCCGACAATGACATTGCCATCCTCAGACATCTCGGCATTCCGTGACGGGTCGAGCATGAATAACTGGTTCGCCGGAACACCATGAGTATCTCGCAGTATTTCCTGTAACGCGCTCCCCCGTGCGCTGGCAAGATTACTCAGCGCTTCGGGCACCAGCGTCCGCTCTCCCGCCAGATAGGCCTCACGCGCTTCTTCCCAGGCCTGCTCCGACAACTCTCCTTCCTGACTCGCCGCCAGCTCATCACGCAGAAGCGCCAGCCCGTCAGCATCGGGTGAAACACCACCGCGTATATTCAGTAACAGATCCGGGCGATCAAGCAGAGCTTCCGACAGGGCGGCCAGCTTCTCAGCCTCGCCCGGCACCAGCCTGGTCGTGCCGGGCTCAAAGCGCATTTTGCCCAATTCCTCGCCGCTGAGGCCAGCCAGTTCGGCAATCGACCCAAGCACACTGAACGGCGACGTAGCGGCCTTTGCAAGCAAGTTCACAAACGTTCGCATAACGACCTGGCCGACTCTGAAATCCGGGCTGTCCAGATCACCGCTGACTGGCAGGTTCACATCAATAACACCATTGCCGTCCCTGAGCAGCACCAACCCAAGCTTCACCGGTGCGTTAACGGCCTCTTCGCTGGCAACGGCCTGCCCCAGAGTCAGGCGGTCCATAATCACCCTGTTCGATGCATCTATCCGGCTACCGGTAACTTCATAATCAAGATCCAGCTCTAACTTGCCGCTATCAATGCCGTAGCCCAAATAACGGCTCAGGTAGGGCGAAAGTGCGGGCAATGAGAGGTCTTTCATGGTCAGTTTCAGATCGCTGGTATCTTCCGTACCCAAGGTGCCGATGGTGCCGTCAGCTTCCATGCTGGCACTGCCACCCACTCGACCTTTCAGAGACACCTTGCCTTGTTGCGGCGATACATTACTGAGCCCCGTAATCGAACCATTGAGCTGGTCGAGCGAGGTTGTAAAGGCTGGATTCAGAGTACGGTCCGTATAATCGAGCGCGCCCTTTTCAATCATTAACTGGCCGATCCGGAAGATAAACGACGCGTCGTCGGCCCTGTCCTCTTGCGGCTCTGAGGCTGTATCAGCAGACCTGGGCGGCAGAGAAATTTTCGCAACGTTGTGCACGCTGTCGGTATCGCGAACAAGATTGATGGCCGGCTGAGCGAGGGTAATCGTGCCGATTTCCAATCTGGACGGGTAGACGTTGTACTCAATGGGCGCCAGACGAAGCGTCTGCCACGAGATCAACCGATCGCTGCTGTCTGGCAACTGAAGGTTCAGCCCGCTGACCTCTGCGGTGCCGCTGAACGT
Source organism: Marinobacter sp. (assembly GCF_048259445.1). Lineage (GTDB taxonomy): Bacteria > Pseudomonadota > Gammaproteobacteria > Pseudomonadales > Oleiphilaceae > Marinobacter. The sequence continues at coordinate 177,935 of NZ_JBLXHQ010000001.1, forward strand.
ACCCGTTAGCGGGTCCTGCTGGCCATCCAGATCGAGATTACCATCCAGCCCGAGTGTGCCAGCTGCAATGGCGAGATTGGCCGACTCCTGCAAGTAAGGCTCAAACACCGCCAGAAGGATACCAGAGCCGGAGATAGCCGCTTCCAGCGTAAAGGGCTGAGGTGTCAGCTGGCCATTCAGGGATAGCGTGCCACCGCTGGCCAGAGTTGTCTGCAGCTTATAAGACATCGGGTCTTCCATCTCGCTGCTGATGTCACCGGTGAACAAGGATAACTGCTCCAGTGTCAGCTCCGCCGGCGAACCCGGCTGCTGATCCTGCCAGGTCACACGGCCATCAGAAATGCCGATGCCATCCAGTGACCACCGGAACGGTTGCTCAGCCGATGCGGGCTCCGACACTTCAGCGCCAGAAACTTTTTGCTGATTGCTCTCATTGAACGCGGCAAGTCTGGCAACCCAGTCAATGTCTCCTGCCTTGTTCCGTGCCAGTGCAACATCGGGCTGTTCCACCGAAATCTGCCCTACAACGGCTTCACGGGCATTGAGGTCGAATCCGATACCGTCAACGGCAATGGATACCGTGGTTAACCCGGGCTGCTCGCTTTGCGCATCGGTAGCAACAGCCAGATCTTCCAGCAACAACCGGCCGTTGTGGGTAGAAAAATACAGAATGTCTCCTGACTGCAGCTCATAGTCTGAACTTACCGTTACTTTACCGCCGCGCAAATCGTAGGGCAGGTAAGGTGCGAGGAAATGCCCGAGCGTTTCGTGATCGGCACCGGAAATTGCAAGATTTCCATTGGAGTAAAGCGGTGTGACACTGAAGTTGCCCCGCCACTCGATGGTCTGGCTGCCCAGTGCCGCCTGCAGGTGATAATCGCTGTTGCGGTCGTCCCGCTGCCAGGTAGCCAGATCGCTCAGGGTCAGGTCCAGCGGCGTAATCCGGAACTCCGCCATTTCAGACTGGGTAAAATCCCGGAACAGCAAAACGCCACCATCTACAGTGACCTGTTGAAAATACAGTGAGGGTGGCGCCTGATCTTCCTGAGCCTCAGCCGTATCTGCGGGCTTACCCTCGTCCCGTGCACTGGCAGCCTGAAAGTCCCGAGCGAAGTTAACGCTGTAGTCTTCCAGCAGATCCAATCGGATGAACGGCTCTTCAAGCTCAATAGCCTCAAACCCGACAACACCCTGAATCAGCTCAAAGAAGTCGAGATTAATAAACAGGCGATCGAAGCCCACCACTTTTTGATTATCGCTGTCCTGCGCAGACAGGTTCAGGGCTTCCACACTAAGCGCAAATGGATTGCTGCGGATGTCACCAACATCGGCTTGCCACCCCATATGCTGCTCCATCTGAGCAGGCAAAGCACGCTTCAGCCACCAGGGCAAAAGCAGAAACCCTGCAAGGCTGTACAGAACCAGAAGAACCAGGAATCCGATGAACAGGTTTCTGGGCATACGGCTTTGTTGACGGCTCTGGGCCACGGACATCTCCTCATGAACGGCGGAATACCGGGGCGATCTTGCCCACTTTCCTGTTTATAAGGATAGTCCGCCAGATGCCGGTTTGTCAGGTGCTCACTTCATTGTCGGTTGCATGCAACCGGTTACGACACAAGGATCGCTGACAGGCGGCCCTGAACCGGATATGCTCAGCCGTCGTAGTGTTTCCCCTGCAATTTTTTTAACGCGAGTGAGAGGAAGGTTTATGGACATCGGCGATATGCGTCGCGATTTTGAAAGCGAAGGGCTCGATCGCGAGGCGCTGAGCGACGACCCGGTACGGCAGTTCGAGACCTGGTTCGGCGACGCCCGGGAAGCCAGTATTCTGGAGCCCAACGCCATGTCCCTGGCTACCACCGGAGCCAACAACATGCCGGATCTGCGCACGGTATTGCTGAAATACTTTGACGAGCGCGGGTTCGTTTTTTACACCAACTATGAAAGCCGCAAGGCCCATGAGATGGACGAGAACCCTCAGGCTGCATTGTTGTTCCCCTGGATTGGCCTGAACCGGCAAGTGCGTATTCAGGGTCGGGTCGAAAAAGTCAGCAAGACTGAATCCCTGAAATACTTTGCCTCACGCCCACGTGGTAGCCAGATAGGCGCCTGGGTCTCGGAGCAGAGCAAAGCCATTACGTCACGGGGACTGCTTGAGCAGAAAGTGGCGGAAATGAAACGCAAATTCAGCGAAGGTGAAGTGCCATTGCCGGGCTTCTGGGGCGGCTATCGCGTTGTCCCTGAGCGCATTGAATTCTGGCAAGGCCGCCCCAGCCGTCTCCACGACCGGTTTGAATACGTGAGGGAAGGCGATGGTTGGCTCATCCAACGACTTCAGCCCTGATTCCAGCGGCAATCAACCGAAGCCGGACATCTGGCTATGCCACCAGGCCGGATCAGCTCCCGGGGTTGCGCCAGATTGGCTTACATTTGATGAACGCGAACGGTTATCGGGGCTAAGCCCGGCCCGTGCGGCGGAATTTCTCACCAGCCGCTGGTTGATCCGCCAGGCTCTCAGCAGGGCGAGCGCCGTGCAGCCTGGGCAGTGTTGGCCAGTGCAAGGGCGCGCGATTGAGTCTGCCAGCCCGCCAGGTTGGCATCTCTCACTCAGCCATAGTAACGGTCTGTCTGCCTGCGGAACCCAATACGGCTCGGCTCTGGGCGTGGATATAGAACCGAGCAAACGTCACCCACAATGGCAAAAAGTGGTTAAGCGCTGGTTCTCCCCCGTTGAACAAGAATGGCTGTTTCAGGAAGATGATCCCCACGCTTTTCTCTGGGCCTGGACATTGAAAGAGGCCTGGCTGAAAGCAACCGGCCGGGGTATTGCAGGCAATCTGCAGACACTGGAAGTACGCCGGAATTTCGAGCTCTACGGCGATCAGCCAGATGATTACTGGCAAGCCTGCGCCTTTTATACCGAGGGTTTTCTATGCACACTGGTATTCAGGCAAACGGAAAGCCATCAGGTTGGTTCATGGCCAGCCATCACACTGCTGGAGCCGCCCTCTGAGGGTTACAGCCTGAGCGCAGCAGAATCCCTGGACACACACTGGGAGCCAATGTTTCAGCGCAGGATCCGCTTGAAACGCTGATCACTTCGCCGGGAGAACGCCACATGCCTGTTGTACTCAAAGATGATCCGGCCCCCGCAACCCCGGCCCCGAACGAGCGCTGCCCTTGGTGCGGTTCCGATCCGCTTTATGTGCATTACCATGACACCGTCTGGGGCAGGCCTGAATACGACGATCTCGCTCTGTTCGAAAAGCTGTGCCTGGATGGCCAGCAGGCCGGTCTGAGCTGGATTACGATTCTGCGCAAACAGGAAAGCTATCAGGCCGCTTATGACCATTTCGATCCGGAAAAAATCGTTCGGTATAACGACGCCAAAGTTGCCGAACTTTTGACAAATCCGGGCATTGTGCGCAACAAACTGAAAGTCCGGTCAATCATCAAAAACGCCAGAGGGTTTCTCGACCTGCAGGAGCAAGGCAAAGGGTTTTCACACTTCCTCTGGTCATTTGTTCAGAACAACCCTGTGCAGAACAACTGGCGGAGCTTTGATGAAGTGCCGGTTACCACACCGCAATCAGAAGCTATGTCGAGGGCGCTGAAACGAGCGGGATTTACGTTTGTCGGCCCGACCATTGTTTATGCTTTCATGCAAGCCACCGGAATGGTTAACGACCACATGGTATATTGCCCGCAGCATATGCAATGCCGCTCGCTCGCCCAATGATCTTAAACGCCCGGGGACTCGTAAGTTCTGGAGAATCAGGTATCCCGGAGCTTCACTGTGAGAATTACCCTCGAACAACTCGCTACCCAGCCAAAGCAGGTCATTGATCTGCTTGAAATCATATCCATTGAAGGCCAGCAATACATGGCCAGGCTGAGCCTCGGCGATGAGCAGCTATTGCTGTCTGACAAGAAGGGCCTTACGCGTCTTTTCCGAAGTGCCTGGCAGATTCAGGACACTCTGGGCAGTTTTTCCATTAAAGAGACTCAGGTCGTTCATCCCTCTGCTTATCACGAGATGATTGGCATGGCCCCGGCCGCAATAGAACCGTTGAGAATAAGGGTTCAGAGGCAGCAGGTTCAGGGGAAAAAACAGTGATTTCAGTAGCGAGACTTGCGATTCTGGTAGGAATAGCGGGGCTGATTCCCTTCGTTGCCGGTGTTACCGCTCTTTTTACAATGCCGCAGTACAGCGTCTCTGTGCTGGGTTATTTTTATCTTTACAGTGCGGGCATTCTGGCTTTCATGGCGGGTGTATACTGGCCAATAGCCATGCAGCTGGATAACCGTTGCTACCCGCTATCCCCCTTGGTAACCATGCTGCTGAGCCAGGTTTTCTTTGTTGCAGCAGGCGTCGGCCTGCTGTTGAGTACTCCGGCACAGATCGCACTTTACACTGTTGCCTACCTTGGCCTGTATATCACCGATACACGCTGGATGCGGGTTTACTGGCCAGGCTGGTATCTGAAGCTGCGCCTTGTTCTGACGCTCGTCGCAGTTGTTTGCCAACTGACCGTTGGCGCCTGGTTCTTCCTGATACATTCCGGCCAGGCGGTCTAAAGCCGGTAGGACTCTTCCCGCCCGTCTGCCAGGGCTTGCAACTTGCGCAAAGCCAACTTCTCTATTTGCCGCACTCGTTCCCGGCTTATGCCCATATCATCCGAGATCACTTGCAGCGTATCCGGTTCAGGCAAATTCAACCCGTAACGGCGTGCCAGAATAGCCTGCTCGCGATCGGTCAACTCACTGAACATGGATTTCAGAGCCCGGCGATCATCGCGGCCAGACATCCTCTGCTCCGGGCTCGCCTGCTTGTCAGCCTCAAGGCTGTCGCCCAGAGTGATTGTACCATCGTCCATCAACGGAACATCCGTTGAAAGTTCACGCCAGGCCAGAGCCCTGAGTTCTCCGATCCGGGAGGGCGTCGCTTCCATCGCCTGTGCCAACTCTGTCTGAGATGGCATGCGCCCGAGATTCTGATGCATCTGCAACGAAACTTTATGCAGGTTGCGAATTTCATTCACAACGTTTTCCGGCGTATGAACCAGCCGGGCACCCCGCTGCAAACAGCGCTTGACCTCTTCGCTGATCCACCAGTAAGCGTAAGTAGAAAAACGGAAGCCTTTGGTAGGGTCAAAACGCTCAACCGCTTTGATCAGGCCCACATTAGCGTCCTGAATCAAATCAGACATAGAAATGCCATGCTGGTTATAACGGCGGGCAATGTGAACAGCCAGACGCAAGTTGCTCTGAATGAGCTTGCGACGACAAGCGTTGGCAAGATGGAAGGCACGACGGCACCTGGGTGAAAAGGCACAAGCGTCGCCGAGGCTGCCGATAACAGCACGGAAGGTCTGTGGTGTGTCGTCAGGCAAAGACAACTCTGCGCTGATCACATGATAACACCGCGTAAGTTTGCGAGAGAGGCGGCGTTCAGACGCCTCTGTGAGCATTTCATACCGGGACGCATCCCTGAAATAGAGCCCGACCAGAGAATCCCTTTCACCATCGTTGGGCATTTTAGGAGACGGCCCCGGCCTGTCTGTGTTTAACATGGCTCGGTACCCGTTGGAATTTACAGAGAATACGTCCTCATACCCTGGACGGATTCATCGCCGGCCGCCCTGCCGACGATGAATCTGCTCCGGACTGAATCACTCCATGCCTCAGGCCGCGACTATCGCATACCCATGGTTGTGGGGCTCAACAAGAACACCATGCAAAGCAATGATAGCTTTTTCATAGTTGTCCTCATCAACCACGAACTGGATATCAACCTGGCGCATACACAGGTGCAAAGCCAGCACGTTGATTTCCTCATCAGCCAGCACTTTGACCGACCGCGCAAGAATGCCAGGCATTTTTATATCACTGCCAATCGCTGAAACCACAGCCACTTTGCGGGTACTGATCTCACCGTTGGGAAACTCATCTTTCAGCGCCTTCACCACGCGTTTTACGTGTTTCAGGGTGCTGTCTACGTAATGAGTAATACTATTGGCGTTGGTGTCTTTTGCCATAAACCGTACTTTGAAGCGGCTCAGTATATCGAGGATGCGACGGTCCGAGCCGGGTTCTCCCTGCATATCCTGATCAAATACCTCGATGGCAAATACACCCTTGGCGCCGGCAATAATTTCAACCTGTGGTTTTTCACTCACATAATCGCCGGTGATCAGAGTGCCGGTATGTTCCGGCTCGAAGGTATTCATCACCCGCAGCGGAATCTCCGCCTGACGCAGACCCTTACCAGCACGGGGGTGAATCGCTTCCATACCCAGATTTGCCAGCTGGTCGGCTACGTCGTAGTTGGTCCGCCCCAGAGGAACCACTTTTTCTGCTCCTACAATGTTGGGATCGGCAGAACTCAGGTGGTATTCCTTGTGAATGATCGCTTCCCGGGCATCTGTCATGACGGCTACGCGGCTGAATGTCATCTCGCTATAGCCCCGATCGAAGGTACGCATCAGGCCTTCCTTGCACTGGGCGTAGCCGGTAACGATCGGCAATTCACGGCTCAAATCAACGGAGTCAAACGTCTGCTTCAGCTTTTCGTCCAGCGGCAACAGCTCCGTATCTCGCCAGCCGGTAAGATCCACGAAACGTGCATTGATACCTTCTTGCTGCAGTTTCAGCGTAGTGTTGAAAGCACTGTGAGCCTCACCAATGCCCGCCAGCATTTCACGAACCGTCAGCAGATGCTCTTCGAGCTGAAACTGGCCATAGGAACACAGGCGCTGAAGGTCAATCAGGCAGCCGCGCACACCTTCGATACGGTCAGTAATAAACTGATCTGCCTGCTGCTTGAGCATCGGATCTTCAAACAGTTCGCCGTTGATGTCGGTAATAAACTTTATCAACTTTGTAAGGTCGTCGCCCCATGCCCAGTCCGATTCCGCATCGGCAAACAAGGCATACACACCCGGCTCGCCGGTCTTCTTGTGCTCCAGCAACTCGTTGGTTACGCCTCCGTATGCAGACACCACGAAAATTCGCTGATAGAGGTCTTCCTTGCTACGATCCCCAACGATAATGTTATCGCGCACGGCTTCGTAGTTACTCATTGAAGTACCGCCGATTTTCTCGACGGTATGTAATTGGCTTGTCATAGTTCTATCCTGGCTACCCTGCAGACTGAATTTTCTGGATGGCGGGGCGTCTTACGACGCCTCGCTGATTCCTTCCTGCATGATTTCATCCACACTCTTTGCCAGCAATTCTGCACCCAGTTTCAGGTCGTCCTTGCTGGTTGTAAGCGGCATCAGGCATTTGATGACTTCATCATTCGGGCCACTGGTCTCGATAATCAGACCGTGCTCAAAAGCACGCTTGGTAATCGGGCCTGTAATATCAGCATGGGTGGCTTCAATGCCCCGCATCAAACCGCGCCCTTTCATTTTGAACTCACCCGGGTACTTATCGCAAATGGCCTGCAGCGCATCGCCCAGTACCTGGGTCTTTTCTTTTACCTCATTGGCAAAGCTGTCGTCTTTCCAGTACGTCTCTACCGCAGTCCGGGCCGTGATGAACGCCATGTTGTTGCCACGGAAAGTACCGTTGTGCTCGCCCGGATCCCAAACATCCAGTTCCGGCTTGAACAACACCAGTGCCATGGGCAGACCATAGCCACTCAGGGATTTGGACACGGTCACGATATCCGGCTTGATACCGGCAAATTCAAAGCTGAAGAAATCACCGGAACGGCCATTACCCGCCTGAATATCGTCCAGAATCAGCAGAATGTCGTGCTTCTTGCAGAGGGCTTCCAGGCCCTTCAACCATTCGGCGCGGGCGGCATTCAGACCACCTTCACCCTGAACGGCCTCCACAATAACCGCCGCCGGCAGCTCTACACCGGAGGAGCTGTCTGACAGCAATTTGTCCATGATGGCCAGAGTGTCTACATCTTCACCCAGATAGCCGTCGTAGAACATGAAGTCTACGCCCGACAACGGCACACCGGCACCGCCACGGTGATGCTTGTTACCGGTTGCGGCAACCGCACCCATGGTCACGCCATGAAAGCCGTTGGTGAACGAGATAATGCCGGTACGGCCTTTCACTTTGCGAGCCAGCTTCAAGGCTGCTTCCACACAGTTGGTTCCGGTGGGGCCGGTAAACTGCATTTTGTAATTAAGGCCACGGGGGTCCAGGATGTACTTCTTATACGACTCGATAAAGTCATGTTTGGCCGTTGTAAACAGATCAAGGCCCTGGCTCACGCCGTCTGCCTCAATATATTCAAGCAGGGCTTTTTTCAGAACATCGTTGTTATGGCCATAGTTCAGTGAACCTGCACCGGCCAGAAAATCCAGATATTGCTTGCCGTCTTCCGTGTATAAATGCGCATTTTTGGCGCGATTGAAAATCACCGGGAAGGCACGGCTGTATACACGTACTTCAGATTCGGTAGACTTGAAAATTTCCATAGTTTTACCTCTCGGCCTGATCAGGCCTGTTTAATAGGGTTCTTTAAAGGGTAACTCTGAGACTGGGAGCATGAGCAGGCATGGAGCCTCCTTGAAAAATGCTCAGGGCTTTCATGGGCTCAGGGCTTCTTGGTAAACGGCCCAATACGCAGCAGAAATTCAGAATCGTGCTGGCCACCAAAATGGGTGTCTTTTTCGAAGTGCTCATGATGCTCAAGCTCGGCGCCCATGTCTCGCGCGAACGAGCGGAACAACGCCCATGAAGCTTCATTATCTGCGGTGATCGTGGTTTCCATGTGAGTCACGTTTTTGCACGCTTCCCGAGCCACGATTTCTTTAAGCATCCGCTTGGCAAGACCCTGCCCACGACCTTTCTCATGAACAGCAACCTGCCACACGAATACAGTTTCGGGCTTTTGGGGAGGAAGGTATCCGGAGATAAAGCCGACCAGGTCGTCGCCTTTCTCCGCAGCAACGCCGGTGTCGGCGAAATGACTGCATTGCAAGAGGTTGCAGTAAATCGAGTTGGCATCCAGAGGGGGGCATTCTGCTACCAACTGGTGGAGCCTTAAGCCATCATCCTTAACGGGTGTACGCAGGGTGATGGCGGTGGTATTCGATCCTTCTGATGTCATAACGTGGTTAATTCGCCTTAAAAGTAAGGGGTAAATTATATAGACCACAAAATATATTTCAAGTCGGGCCGGTCAGTGGCGCCACGGCAACCATAAGCGCCTGCCTCAATAATAGACCGGATTACTGCATTCGCCAGTAACTGAAATATTAAAAAATGGAAGGAAACACAAGATCACCCGGGGTTAGCGAGGCGCCCTCAAGAACACGCTTGCGGTAAGAGATCGCAGCCGGTGAACCCTCAGGCCAGATGTGGTCAAACTCCGCAAGCCAGGCCTTGATATCGAAGTCGACAGGCATCAGATCCACATGCAGCCCGCCTGACTCGAGGCCTGCAACTGACCCGGACAGCGGAGCCGAGAGGCTGAGGCGAGCAATCAGACCGCGGGCATCAGAGCTCAGATTGCCCATGCCTGAAGCGCCGTTGTTGGCCACAAGGCAACGACGCCCCTCAATTTCGCCCGACCAGAGCACCGGCAGGCAGGTGTGAGTGGACACCATCGCATCCGCACCGGAACTCCGAAACCACTCCGTGAGCTTTTCGCTGTTGCCAGCAGCAAAGGATTCATGGGCCAGCCCCCAACCGGCCAGAGACTCCGGATCGCCATGCAACACCAGAATCTTTAGGCCTCCAAATAACAGACAATGATATCTGGGAAGAGAGGACAGCCGCTTCTGGATATCTGGATGCGCCCCGGCAACATCCTGAAGCCTCGCCATGATCTGATTGGAACGCTCAACAACACCCTGATCCACAAACTCGGGGTAAGCACAGCCGCACCCCGCACCCGTGCTCGGAGCAGCCAGTTCATAGTCCACGTTACCCAGGCTGGCAGTGTGGCCCAGCACTCTGCTATTGATATCACGGAACAGGTCATCATTTGCGTTAAACCAGTTGAAATCACCATTGAACACCAGCTTTACGCTGCGCCCCTGCCGTTCTTCAGCGAGGGCCATGCGCTCAATTTCATCCAGCGCAAACGGGTTCCCATACAGCCCACCAATCACATACAGAACGTCTTCCGTAACCGGCATGGGGTTTGCGCATAAAGACGCCGGTTCATAGCGATAAGCCAGGGGACAACTGCGACCTTCACTCATCGCGCCTCTCCTGCAGCCAAGGATTTACCGGCCAGCAGCCGCATCGCCAGGGGCAGGAAGAAACCTGCAGTGCATATTAGAAACCCGTAGGCGTTAACTCCCAGCAGCATGGCGTAATCGCCATCACCAATGGCCCAGCCCGCCGGGATCAACCCGGTTGCCAGCATTAACCCGAGCCCCAGACCAGTCCAGAAACTGAGATGAAAGCTCCAGGGCGACCAACGGGTAAATCCGTAGAAAAGAAACACCGGCGCCAGCCCCATCACCATGGTGCCGGAAATCGTGGTGGCCTTGAGAATATCCGTACCGGCAAACATAGGCAGGTTGCCAATTACTGCAAATACGATCATCACCGCCGCACCCACCCGCATACTGGGCAAACGGTCTGTCGCCCGCTTCGCCAGCCGTGGCAAATCCACCGCCAGGGATTTGGCGAGAGAGGTAAAGGTTGAATCCAGCGTAGAACCCGCAGAAGTCATCATCACCACACTCATAAAAAACAGCGCCGCCAACCCAAGAGACTGGCCGACTGCAGCGGGTGCATTGCCCATGGCCTCAATACCATTCAGGCGAGCGTGAACACCCACCAGGCTGAACAAAAACACCGCCACAAAACCCAACAAGCCCGCAACTACAAAGCTCTTGAGCATGGTTTTTTCCTTGTTCACGAAACCCCGATCAGTCAGCACCGGATCATGAAACGGATAACTGAACATCTGCAACAGTGCCACCAGCAGCAAATCAAACCCTGCGTTCAACCGGAACTCACCCTCGCGCAGCAACGCGGAGGTATCATTAGCCGGGATAATCATGAACAGCACCGCACCCAGGAAAAACACAAACACAAAGGTCTGAATCACATCGGTAAAAATCGAAGAACGCAGCCCGCCTTTCAGGCTGTAGGCCAGCGTAAATGCCGTGAACACCATTGCCGCAACGTAATACTTCCACTCCCCGGGCAACCCGAAGTAACCACCCACAACCGCCGTGTTACTCCACACCTCGTTATACAGCCGAATCAGAATAGCCGCCGCAAACGCCAACCCGGCAAGACGCCCAAACCGCGACGTAAGAAAATCCTGCAGACTCCGCGCGCCGGTCTGCGTGCGAATCAGGTAGATGATATACCCGGCCACCGGAATCGAAAGCCAGTAACTGGCATAAGCCAACCCCCCAGTCACGCCGTAGGTGGCACCCAGGTTGGCCGCATTGGTTACCGATTTGGCAAAAATCCAGCTGATAAAAATGCTGGCCGTAAGCGACCACTGACTAACCGGATTACCCTGATCGTCTGCGCCCTTATAAAAAGAGTCCGCATTCCTGCTTTTAGGCGACAGCGCATACATAACCACGCCATAAACCAGCAAGAACCCCCAGAACAGGGAGGCTTCTGTGATGTTCACTATTGTTTATTTCCTCGTTGTGTTCCGGGATTTCTATTCGTATATCAGCTTCGGAGGTATCGGCGCTGGTGGGGTTGGGGTCAAAAAACCGCCCGTGAACCCATCCATGGGGGGCTTGGTCGCGCCGTCCTTGGCGCTCCACATTTTTTGACCCCAACCCCACCAGCACCTTGACTGAACCAAATTCTTTCGTTCCCCGACAGAAAAGGCGCCTGGAGCACTTACATTTTTAAGCATGAGGCTCGCAAGGTGTTCCCGCGGTATGGGGGGTGACGTTTTATTTTCGCCGGAAAAAAATGTCTGAGCGCAGCGAGTTGTTTTTTCCAAGAAAATAAAACGTCACCCCCCATGCCGCCAACTCCAATCCCAGCAGGCTACCAGGCCAAAATCAGACAGGCGCCGAACAACTAGCCCCATAGCGATAACAGGAAAAACACCGATGATGCCGCAACATAATGCGCTCATCCATGCTCTCCGCCAGCGACCCACCCAGATCATACTGCGGGTCATCATCCACCAGCGTGCACGCATACACCCGCACCGAATCGCCCTTCTTCACCAACATCCGCGTGTAGGTACACATGAAATGGACACGGCTATCCACCGTCGGATACTTCTCCATACAGTTCTCGGTAATCTCCGGGCTACCGTCCTCAGACCCCGGCGTCCCCAAATCCGGGAACGCCGTAAACGCAAGATTCTCCGGAATCTGCCATTCACGAAATATTCCTCGAAAGGCAGACTCAACCTCCGAAGCCACTTCATCTGCATCGGTCTGACGGGCAATAGACACCTTGAAACCCTGCTCAACCAACCAGTGAATACCCTCCAGCGCCTGATCAAAGCTTCCCTCACCGCGATCCTTGTCATGGCGGGCACGGTCAGGAAAATCCAGGCTCACGCGGAAATGGATCGGGTAGGGGTTTTCCAGCAACGGCAACACCTGATGACGACGCTTGAGTAACGGCTCCGTGGCATTGGTAAGCACAAAACAGGGCCGATGCTGGCTGGCGTAATCCAGAATATTCACAAAATCCCGAATCACGAATGGCTCGCCACCGGTGAAGGAAAACTGCTCCACGCCCATATCCAGGGCTTCATGGATAAATGGCTTCACGTCGCTCAACTTCATGCCGGGAATACGGCCATCACCCGGATGACTGCCTTCCAGGCAGAAGGGGCAGGCCAGGTTGCAGGCGGTCCCGGTGTGAATCCACAGCTCTTTCAACTTATCAGCGTCAATGTAACCTCTGGGGTCACCATTGCGGGTGTGGGTCCAGCTGTCTGATGCTCTTGGCTCCAGCACTTCCACTGCCGGAATGCGCTGTCTGGCAGATCGGGTTTCAATCAGGGGCATGGAGGCTCCTAGATGGTTCAGGAATAAGTGTGCTCGGGCATGGGCGAAGCCGTTTGATTACTGCCATCGCCCCACGTTTTTCAGCCCGCATTCATTTCTTTACGTTTCTGTTGGCGAGTTTGGCCTTTCCCCCGGCGCCAGCCGTGAAGCTTCTCCAGCAATCTAAGAATACCTTCCGGTGCATGAGCGCGCTTCCACTCGCCCGCCGCATACTTGGCTGATTCATTCCAGGTCGGGTAGGGGTGAATGGTGCCCAATATTTTGTTCAGCCCCAGCCCATGCTTCATTGCGAGCGTGAATTCCGCGAGGATTTCACCTGCGTGGGAACCTACTACAACCACGCCGAGAATCTTGTCCTTGCCCGGTGGCGTAAGAACTTTTATGAAACCATAGTCTTCGCTCTCGGCAATGGCGCGGTCCAGATCATCCAGGCCATATCGGGTGATTTCATAGGCAACACCCTGTTCTTTCGCTTCCGCTTCGCTAAGCCCGACCCGTGCTACCTCGGGCGATGTAAACGTAACCCAGGGCATTACCCGGTAATCCACCCGGAAACGCTTGAACTGCCCAAACAAGCCATTTACCGCCGCATACCAGGCCTGATGCGCTGCCGCATGGGTGAACTGGTAGGGGCCTGCCACGTCACCACAGGCGAATACGTTGGGGAAGCGAAGGCTCATGTCGTCTTCAACGGGCACAGTTCCATTCGGCAGAACGTCGATTCCGATTTTGTCGAGCCCCAGATTTTCGGTATTGGCAGCGCGGCCCACGGCAACCAGCACCTCATCAAAAGCAATACGAACGCGCTCGCCCCTATGTTCGCAGTAGACGACTTTTTCGCCCGCTTCGATGGCGAATTCCCTGGCCGCGTGTTGCAGGCGAAGGTCAATCCCGTCGCTTTCAAACCGCGCTTTCACCAGCTCTGATACATCGCTGTCTTCTTTCGCCAGCAGCCGATCACCCATTTCTACCTGAATCACCTGGCTACCCAGGCGGGCAAATGCGTGAGCCAGCTCGGACCCGATCGGACCGCCACCCAGGACCAGCAGACGCTCCGGCTGATCCTGCAGCTCCCACAGATTGTCAGAGTGCAAAGGCTGCATATCCTTTAGCCCGGGAATCGGCGGCATAGCCGGCTTTCCTCCAGTGGCAACAATAATGCTTCGCGCTGTCAGGCGCTCAGTGTGACCATCGTTATGCCGGACTTCCAACTCCCAAGGAGATATAAAGCTCGCCTCACCCGCGATGCAATCAACACCCAGCTTACGGTAACGCTCCGGGGAATCATGGGGCTCCACCTTGGCGATTACCTCTTTAACCCGGTTCATGATGTTCTTCAAGGAGCCCTTCACCGGCACTGATTCAAGCCCGTAGCGGTTGGCATGGCGCAACGTATCGGCTGCTTTGGCACTGCGAATCAAGGCCTTGGAGGGCACGCAACCGGTATTCAGGCAATCACCACCCATTTTATGCTTTTCAATCAAGGCGACTTTTGCTTTCACAGCTGCAGCGATATAGGCCGAAACAAGGCCGGCAGAACCGCCACCAATCACCAACAGGTTATAGTCAAAGTGCTCAGGCTTCTGCCAACCCGCATAGACTTTACGGCGGCGGATGAAACCGACGACAGATTTGGCTATCAGCGGGAAAACCCCAAGCAACGCAAAGGAAAGCAGCAAATCTGCAGACACAATGTCACCTGTGGACTCGATTTGCCCCAGTTGAGTTCCTGCGTTCACAAACACAAATGTGCCCGGCAGCATAGCCACCCAGCTCACAAGCGCGTATGTGCGCAGCTTCATGGAAGTCAGGCCCATGGCCAGGTTGATCAGGAAAAAGGGAAATACTGGCACCAGGCGCAGAGTTGCCAGGTAAAAGGCTCCGTCTTTTGATATACCCCGGTCCATCTTCGCAACGGTTTCAGCGTAGCGCTTACGCAAGGTGTCACGCATGAGGAAGCGGGCGACAAGGAACGCCAGAGACGCACCGAGGGTTGATGCAATCGAAACCGCCACTAGCCCATAAAAGTTGCCCAGAAAAGCACCACCTGCCAGAGTCATGATGGTCGCCCCCGGCAGAGACAGCGCGGTTACCACCACATAAATCAGTGCATAGCCGGTTACAGCCAAAAGAAGGTTTTGTTCAACCCATTGCGCCAATGCATCCTGATTGGTTTGCAGGTTCTCCAGTGTCAGAAGTTTATGCCCATCAAAACCAAGAAAAAGGCCAACGACCACGCCGATTATGATGATAAGGAGAATCTTGCTACGGCTCATATCGTATGCCTGTAAAAAATGAGTGAGGTAATACGCTGTTATCGTCAGACAGGGTCAATGACTAGATGTTACAAGACCCTGAAAATATTTTTTGAGCGATCGCTACAGAATACCGTAACTTTTGATAGTTTAGAAAACTATATAGAGCTGACCGGACGCTCCGACCTGCCACCAAAAGTTAAGTTCCACGAATCCGCAGACAAGCCAACTGAAGACAGAGATAAAAGTCAGCGGCAAGTCAAGCATTCAAAAATCCGGCAGAGACGGCTAGTGTTAAGCTGAGGAACGGCCATCAGGCTGCAATCTCCCCCGCGCCTAACCGGAGTAAAGAATGTTTCTGAACTGGCTGGCCAAGCACCTTGCCGCTTACCTTTCCAAGCAGGTGGCACAGCATTCGGTGGCTACCTCCACTTATGAGGCTCTGGAAAAAGCACTCAGGCCCGGCGATGTTTTGCTGGTCGACGGCGATACACGCATCAGCGTAGCGATAAAGTATCTGACCCAATCAACATGGTCACACTCGGCCCTCTACCTGGGGCCGAATGCTGGTCTGGGAACATCCGTTGATGGCGAACCTCACACACTGATTGAGGCTGATGTCGAGGTCGGCATTCGATCTTTACCTCTGTCTTTTTACCGCAACTGCCACACCCGCATTTGCCGCCCGGTGGGGCTTGATGACGAAAACATCAAAACGCTCACCGACTATGCCCTGAGCCGGTTGGGCAACCAGTACGACATGAAGAACGTGTTTGATCTGGCGCGCTATCTTATACAGACACCGCCAGTTCCGGCGCGGCACAGACACAAACTGCTGTCGTTCGGGAGCGGCGACCCGACACGGGCTATCTGTTCCACATTTATTGCAGCGGGTTTTCAGCGCCTGCGTTATCCGATACTTCCGACCATCGACACAATACCCTCCGACGACCCGAACTGCGCAGACTGTATTCGTGAGCACTATCGAATCCGGCAAACATCCTTGTTCACACCGAGAGATTTTGACGCATCCCCGTACTTCCGGATTATCAAGCCAACCCTCGAAGACAACTTCGATTTCAGAGGCATCAACTGGGCAGATCTGTAATCTGCCTCAGCCGCGCGCTGACGTTAGCGCAGGTCCGGATTCAACGTGTAGGTTCCGGTAACTCTGGCACTGGCCAGAACATGGCCAGCCATGGCGTTACGCACCGCTTCGCCATCAAATTCCTCCGAAAGTCCCAGCGATTCCACATCCAGTGCATGCACTTCGTAGTGATAGTGGTGCAGCAATTCATCGTTCCAGGGCGGGCAGGGGCCGTCATAGCCGAAGTAAGTGCCTGCCATATCAGGGTTTCCAGCCAGGAATTGGGTGAAGTTGTTCACTCCTCGCAGGCCCACCGGTCCAAAACCGCCGTCTTTGCCTTTGGGCGTAACACCATCGCTGTCTTCGCCTTCCGGAATACGGCTGGTTTTGGCGGGGATATCGACCAGAAGCCAGTGGAAGAAATCAATGCGCGGAATATCTTTGGAAATCGTTTTGCCTTCCTGGTTTGCATCATCAGCCACACTGGGCACATCCGGATCAAACATCATCACGACGAAGCTTTTCGTTCCTTCCGGTGCATCTTCCCAATACATTTCGGGGTTCCGGTTAGGGCCGAAGCTCATATGATCTTCCCGGTTGAACACGCCGAACGCGAATATCTCCGGGACCGGTTTGCCCTCTTCAATACCCTCAACGTTCAGTTTCATCGCGTTTTCTCCTGTCAGTTATTGCTGTCTATTGCTGGGTTATATCTCCTTGATTGTGCCAGAGACTAACCCATTTTGTGCTAAAACGTTGTATCAGCGGTATCGTATGCATGTCTACACCGATTTTTCAGCAACCTTTTAAACGGAGACCCGATGAGCGAGCACAAAACCGGCCAACCGCAGCAACCAGCGAACCAGTCAGATGAAGACGCGATTGCCTTTGCCCAGGGAATTTTTGAACTGGCACGCAATGGCGGCACAAAGCTGCTCCGCCCTCTGCTCGAAGCCGGCGTACCCGTAAACATACGCACCAGCAAAGGCGAAAGTCTGCTGATGCTTGCCGCCAGCAACGGCCATATCGATACGGTAGAGCTTCTGCTGGAAAAAGGCGCCGACCCGGAGCTTCAGGATGCAGATGGCAACACGGCACTGAGTCTTGCCCGCGCCAAAGGCGCACAGGACGTAATTAAACACCTCAATCGCTAGGTTTCCGGCTTCCTCAAAGAGCAACGCATGTTCAACAAAGGCGAGATTATTCATCATAGCCGGGACAAACTCGGCAGCATTCTGGTGATCGACTACCGCAAACACCGGGTACTGACCTTTAACTCCGTGTTTGAGCAAAGCAAGATCGACCGACGATACCCGCATGTACCCGTGCACGAATACAGCCGGGCGATGCTGCTGCCGGGCGCCTTTATCAGACCTCGCCACGTCACCATCCTCGGCCTGGGCGGTGGGGTTATGGCCAGCGCCTTTCACCACCTCTATCCGGAATGTCAGGTACACGCAGTGGAGCTGAGGCAAGCGGTACTGGATGTGGCACGGGAGTACTTCGACCTACCCGACAGCGAACGCCTGCTGGTTACCATTGCTGATGCCCGCAATGCCCTGAACGATGCTCCAGACGCCAGCACCGATATGATTCTGGCCGACCTTTATAGTGCAGACCGCATGAGCCCCGCACAGGCGCAGCGCCAGTTCGTGGAAAGCTGCAACAGGGTGTTAAGCCCCGGTGGCTGGCTGGTTCTGAACTATCACCGGACACCCGACGCCGAAGGGCCCTACTTCCGCCAGCTTCGCAAGCACTTTGCCGTGGTGCTGATATTCAAAAGCAAAACCAACAACACCGTGGTGTACGCCAGCAAACAGCCCTTCGAGGCCATCCACCCGAAAGACCCTGCACTGGCCAGCCTGGAAAAACGGTTACCGATCGACTGGAGCCGATTGATGGGCAGAGTCAGCCGGCTTTGAATCCAGCCTTGGCCCAGGCTGGCTCAGGTCCACTTTTCCTGGGGCGGCACGTAGGCCTTGAAGCGATCAATCAGCTCTGCCGGTGTTTGCGTCAATACAATCATGTCGAGGTACTGCTGTTTGACAAACCCCGTCGCTACCATGCTTCTGACCATCTCCAACAGTGCATCGTAAAACCCGTCGACGTTATAAAAGCCGCAGGGCTTCTGGTGCATGCCCAGCTGTCCCCAGGTCCACATTTCAAAGATCTCTTCGAGCGTTCCAATGCCGCCGGGCAAAGCAACAAAGCCATCGGACAGCTCTGCCATCTTCGCCTTGCGTTCGTGCATGTCACGCACCACAAACAGCTCCGTAAGGCCGGGATGCGCAAGCTCGCGGTTAACCAGGTGCTGCGGGATAACACCATAAACCTTGCCGCCGCTGGCAAGCACAGAATCAGCAATAATACCCATCAGGCCAACGTGCCCACCGCCAAATACCAGATCTATACCGTTATGACCAAAGAACTCGCCCAGCTCTCTGGCTTTCTCAACGTATAGCGGCTCATTACCTGAACGGGAACCACAGTAAACTGCTACTTTCATGCTTTTCTGTCTCTTGTATGTTGAACAGCCGATAAATTCAGGTCTTATGACCAATTGTACCGGCCGTCCGGAGAACGTTAGTATTGATATCCTATCTTGTAATCAGGCTCCAGTGACGACAGCCAAGCGCTTTTCAGAAAGAGCGTTTGGCTTTCTTTACTTACAGGTCGGATCGCTATGGAAAATCTTCATCATATTGTAGTCGTCGGAGGTGGCGCCGGCGGCCTCGAACTTGTTACCAGCCTCGGCAGAAAGCTGGGCAAAAAAGGCAAAGCTCGCATTACCCTCGTTGATGCAGGCCTGACGCACGTGTGGAAGCCCCTTCTGCACGAGGTTGCGTCTGGCTCCCTCGACGCAAACTCTAATGAAATAAATTACCGCGCCCATGCCCGCAAGCACCACTACGAGTTCCAACTCGGGCGCATGAGCGGCCTGAACCGCGAAACCAAAAAGCTGGTGATCTCGCCTTTTCTCGACGAAGAAGGCAAAGAAGTTGTTCCCGAACGCCTGTTGAATTACGACACCCTGGTTATAGCCGTCGGCAGTACCGCTAACGACTTCGGAACCCCTGGCGCACAGGAACACTGCCTGTTCCTGGATAGCCTGAAACAGGCCCGACGCTTCCACAACCTGATGCTCAATGCCTTTCTGCGCAAAAATCACGAAGCCCGGCAAGGCAACGAGCACACTCTGGACATCAGTATTATCGGTGCTGGTGCCACAGGTGTTGAACTGGCCGCAGAGCTACGGTTGGCGTCACGGGAATTGCCGGTGTATGGCATGAACCACCTGAAGCCATCCGATGTACACATAACGGTGATTGAAGCGGCAGACCGGATTCTGCCTGCACTCCCTGGCCGGCTCTCGGCAGCCGCTACCAAGGAGTTGGACCACCAACATGTGAACGTTCTTAACGGCCAACCCGTCAGCGAAATCCGCCCCGGCCTTGTTATACTCAAAGACGGTACTGAACTGCCCTCGGAAATGACCATCTGGGCCGCCGGCATCAAGGCACCGGCCTTTCTGGCGGACCTGGACGGCCTGGAATCCAACCGTGGAAATCAATTGATTGTGCACCAGACCCTGCAAACCACCCGGGATTCTGACATTTTCGCTTTCGGTGACTGCGCCGCCTGCCCGCAACCGGGTACCGACCGGCCGGTAGCACCCCGCGCCCAGGCCGCGCACCAGCAAGCAGACGCTCTGTTTAAAACTCTGTGCAACAGGTTAGAAGGCAAAGACGCTGTACCCTTCGTTTATAACGACTACGGATCGCTCATCAACTTCAGCCGCTACACCACCGTGGGTAATCTGATGGGCAACCTTTCCGGGCGCAGCATGTACATTGAGGGAAAAGTAGCCCGGCTGTTTTATGTGTCGCTATACCGCATGCACCAGGTGGCGCTGCACGGCTTTCTGCGCACGGGTGTGATCTGGTTTATGGATAAGATAAGCCGGGCTATGCAGCCGAGAATGAAGTTGCATTAATGGGCGGGGAACCTCATCCACTACACGGGATAATGCCGAGCCCGCCTATTTGAATCGCACCACAAGCTCGTGCAAATCCCCGGCAATGGTTTCCATCTGCTGCACCCGTTTTATTGCCAGCTCGCCTTTGTGCAGGCTATCGGAACCCAGGCTGGAGATGTGTTCAACCTGCTCGTTAATCTGGTCAAATACCTGCGCCTGCTCCTCAACGGCAGCAGCCATCTGAATCGACATTTCAGCAATTGTGCCAACCGACCCTGCTATATGGCCAAGCGTGGTCTCGGCTTCCAGCATATGTGCAAGCCCGCTGTCGGCGGATTTTTTGCCCTCGTCGGTCGCCTCCACAGAGGCAGATGTTCTGGCGAGCAGCGCTTCGATAATGCTGTGTATTTCCTGTGTTGAATCCTGTGTCCGTTTGGCCAGGCCCCGCACTTCATCCGCCACAACCGCAAAACCGCGCCCGTGCTCGCCTGCGCGAGCTGCCTCAATTGCCGCGTTCAGCGCCAGAAGGTTGGTCTGCCCGGCGATCTCTTCAATAATCTTGGCTGCACTCGCGATTTTCTGGCTTTCAGAGGCAAGCTCGCCGACCGATTCACTGATGCTGTGCACGGTTGTTTGCAGGTCTTCGATAACTTCACGGGTTGTTCCAATAACGGCAGCGCCACGGTCTGCCAGTTCACGGGACTCCTCAGCTTTATGGGCTGTATTCTGAACGTTGGACGACACTTCGGTAATGGTCTGGGACACCTGGTGCACAGAGGCCGCGACATTACTGATTTCTGCCTGTTGTTTCCTGAGGGCTTCGTGGGATTCGTAGGTGACTTCCAGCCCCTGCACAGCTCCAGATTTCACTTGCCCGGCAGAATCTTCAAGCCTTGTGAGTACGGCATCAAGGTGGGCTTTCTGGGCCATTATGGCCACTTTCAGGCGCCCCGATTCACGGTCGTCGTCTGTGTAACTCTGGGCGGCGAGGTCGTCCGTAAAACTGTTTCCAAGCAACTGCGTCACCGAGCTTACTAACCGGCGCCGTGAGTTGTGTATCCAGAAAATATAAGCCGCAACGCCCAGCACCAGAGCAGTCTGCGCAATCAAAGCCTGGTCCATGTAAAACGCGAGCGCCGCAACAAGCAAAACCGCTAACAGAAACATCGATTCCGGTGCGAGCTTTCGCAAAAGAGAGGTGTCTGAGCGGCCTTGGCGGATCCTTGCGTACTGCTTTTCTGCTCGCTGAACATCTTCCCTGGAAGGGCACGAGCGAACCGACTCGTAACCAACAACGGCTCCACTTTCGGTGACAGGCGTAATGTAGGCACTAACCCAATAAAAATCGCCGTTCTTGCGACGATTTTTAACCATGCCCATCCAGGGTGTACCAGCCTTCAGGTACGTCCACATGTTTTCGTATGCGCTCGGAGGCATATCGGGGTGTCGGACAATGTTGTGCGGCTGGCCGATGAGCTCATCCCGGGTAAACCCGCTGACGTCCACAAACGCCTGGTTGCAGTGGCGTATTTTGCCTTTCAGATCCGTCGATGAAATAAGCTTTTGCGACTCTGAAAATATGTGCTCAGTGTCAGTAACTGGTAAGTTTTTTCTCATTTAGAACACCCGAATCGGCGATTGTCATATCACTAATCTGGTGGAGGGTGCCCGATATGTAAAATAATTGCTGAAACAAATTGTTTTTTCATGAACTGAATATTTGTTCAATGTTTTCAGTAACCTTGGCTCCAAGCATCACTGATCGACAGACAGCGTTTCATTTCAGAAGGTGTGAAGAACAGCTATACCAACCATTTTTAGTTTATCCCGCTGCGGCCTCCAGCTTCGCTATGGTCGACCGTGCTGGTGCAGAAAGCTCAGCCGGATTTTGCTTGGCGTAGGCAATTATTTGCTGTTTCATGCTGCGGGCCCAAAACTTATGTAAATGGTCGGCTGCCACGTCGGTCACCTTATCGTCATCGCCGTGATGCCGGTTGTTGGCAATAATCTGGTCGAGCATTTTGATCAGGTTATTCAATTGCTGGTCACTCACAACACCTTCTCCTGAGCTGTATTATCACTGCAGGTATAAATTACGTGGCGCCCCGGGCGGGCAAAGCCGATCAGGTTCATGCCGCTTTTCCGGGCTTCTCGAATGGCCAGGGCGGTAGGAGCCGATACCGCCACAAGAGTGCTGATACCCACACTGGCGCTTTTCTGCACCATTTCAAAACTGGCGCGGCTGGAGATCAGAGCGAAGCCATCGCGAAAGGCCTGATCGCCATGTTCACGTAACCGCGCGCCGATCAGCTTGTCCAGCGCGTTGTGCCGACCAACGTCTTCCCGAGCCTGGACAATCCGGCCCTGGCCATCGCACCAGACTGCGCCGTGGGTAGCGCCGGTTTGCAGTTGCAGCGGCTGATGCTTTTTCAGGTTTTTCAGTGCTTCTTGTATGGCTTCATCACCGGGAAGCGGCTTCGTCATCACCTTTTCAAGTATCCGCACCACATGAGCAAGGGATTCTGTACCGCAAAGCCCGCAGCCGGTTCGCCCTGCCATGTTGCGGCGCTGCTCCCGCAGGCGTGCATAACAATCGCCGGCAATGTGCATATCGACTTCTATGCCGTCTTCGCCCGGCTTTATCTCGATGCTGAAGAGTTGATCCGGCCGCTGCAGAATGCCTTCGCTCAAGCTGAAACCCAGGGCAAAATCTTCAAGATCGCAGGGCGAGGCCATCATCACCGCATGGGACACGCCGTTATAGACCATGGCCACGGGGACTTCTTCTGCAATCAGATCGTGGGATCGGGCGCCCTCTATACCGCCGCGCACGCTCACCGAGCTTCCGCTCATCGATGGCGGCAAAGTGCTGGCGGCTGAATCGTGCAAAACCGCCGATGCCTGACTATTTGAGTGCGTTTGCATGGCTGTCTTCCCCACTTTCCATGGCCGGCTTGAGCAAGGCCTGCTGGCGCTCGTCGAAGTTCACAAAATTGCGCTGCCAGTCTGATGGCTGAGACACTTTTTCTACCTGAACGGCGGTTACCTTGTATTCCGGGCAATTGGTTGCCCAGTCGGAGTTATCCGTGGTGATTACGTTGGAGCCGCTGCCCGGATGATGAAACGTTGTGTAAACCACACCCGGCAACATGCGGGTGCTTAGCCTGGCCCGCAGCACCGTTTGGCCTACGCGGCTACTGATGCCCAGCCAATCACCGTCTTTCACACCGCGCAATTCGGCATCGCTGGGGTGCAGTTCCAGCAGATCTTCATCGTGCCAGTCGCTGTTGCTGGTTCGGCGAGTCTGCGCACCTACGTTGTACTGCGACAAGATACGCCCGGTAGTCAGCAGCAACGGGAAACGACGATTGGTTCGCTCCTCACTGGCCAGGTATTCAGTCACAGCAAAGCGACCTTTGCCGATGGGAAAGTCCACCGTGTGCATGGTGGGCGTGCCATCCGGGTGCTCATCGTTGCAGGGCCACTGGATACTGCCCAGTTGCTCCAGCTTGTCGTAATTTACACCCGTGAAGGTGGGCGTCAGTGAAGCAATTTCATCCATGATTTCAGAGGGATGATTGTAGTGCATGGGATAACCCAAAGCGTTGGATAGCGCCATGGTCACTTCCCAGTCTTCCCTGCCGGCAATCGGTTCCATTACTTTGCGCACGCGGTTAATACGACGCTCAGCGTTGGTGAAGGTGCCGTTCTTTTCCAGAAAGGTGGAGCCTGGCAGCAGCACATGGGCGAACTTGGCGGTTTCGTTCAGGAAGATATCCTGCACAATCAGGCAATCCAGAGCCCTCAGAGCCGATTCCACATGCTGGGTATTGGGGTCTGACTGCGCAATGTCCTCACCCTGCACATACAGCGCTTTAAATGACCCGGCGATAGCCGCATCAAACATGTTCGGAATGCGCAGGCCCGGTTCGTTGTCGATGGGCACACCCCAGACAGCCTCGAAGCGCTCCCGCACCGCCGGGTCGTTCACGTGCTGATAACCCGGCAGTTCATGGGGGAAGGACCCCATATCGCAGGAGCCCTGCACGTTGTTTTGCCCGCGCAGCGGATTTACCCCACCGCCCTCTTTGCCGATGTTGCCAGTGGCCAGTGCCAGGTTGGCAATGCCCATAACCATGGTGGAACCCTGGCTGTGTTCGGTCACGCCCAGGCCATAGTAGATGGCGCCGTTGTTTGCTTGTGCATAAATGCGAGCCGCTTCGCGGACTTTGTCCGCCGCTACACCGGTTACCGCTTCCATGGCTTCCGGGGAATTGCGCTCCTCCGCAATAAACCTGCGCCAGGCGTTGTAAGCCTTGGTATCACAGCGGTTATTAATGAAGTCCTGATCTTCCAGTCCTTCAGTGACAATCACATGTGCCAATGCGTTAACTATGGCCACGTTGGTGCCGGGGCGCAGTGGCAGGTGCAGGCCTTCTTCAGCGTTTGGCGTGTGAATCAGATCAATACGGCGCGGATCAATCACGATCAGCTCGGCTCCCTCGCGCAAACGCTTACGCATCAGCGAGCCGAATACCGGGTGGGCATCGGTCGGGTTGGCGCCAATCACCATGATGGTGTCGGCTTTCATAACCGAATCGAAGGTCTGGGTGCCAGCCGATTCGCCCAGAGTAGTTTTGAGGCCATAACCGGTGGGGGAATGGCATACTCGCGCGCAGGTGTCGGTGTTGTTGTTACCGAAGGCTGCCCGTACCAGCTTCTGCACCAGATAGGTTTCCTCATTGGTGCATCGGGAGGAGGTGATGCCGCCAATGCTTTCACGGCCATATTCAGCCTGAATGCCTTTGAGCTTTTTGGCTGCGAATTCGAGCGCTTCATCCCAGGACACGACTTTCCACGGGTCGTTGATGGAATCGCGAATCATCGGCTCTTTGATGCGGTCTTTGTGTGTGGCGTAACCAAAGGCAAAGCGGCCTTTTACACATGAGTGACCATGATTGGCTTCGCCGCCTTTGTAAGGAACCATGCGCACTAACTGATCGCCTTTCATTTCAGCTTTGAACGAGCAACCAACACCGCAGTAGGCGCAGGTGGTGACTATGCTGTGCTCGGGCTGACCGGCGTCGATCACGCTCTTTTCCATCAGCGTGGATGTGGGGCAAGCCTGCACACACGCTCCACAGGATACGCACTCGGAATCCATGAACGGGTCGTTCTGGCTGGCCACCACTTTGGAATCAAACCCGCGGCCTTCAATGGTCAGCGCAAAGGTGCCCTGTACTTCGTCGCAGGCGCGCACGCAGCGCGAACATACAATGCACTTGCTGGGGTCGAAGCTGAAGTATGGGTTGGAATCGTCAATTTCGGCGTCCAGATGGTTTTCACCGTCAAACCCGTACCTTACTTCCCGCAAGCCGACGGTGCCGGCCACATCCTGTAACTCGCAGTTGCCGTTGGCCGGGCAGGTGAGGCAGTCCAGCGGGTGGTCGGAGATGTAAAGTTCCATGATGTTGCGGCGCAGCTTCGCCAGTTTGCCGGTCTGGGTGGTAACGGCCATGCCTTCTGTCACAGGTGTAGTGCAGGAGGCCGGGTAACCGCGGCGGCCTTCGATCTCTACCGCGCATAGGCGGCACGAACCGAAAGGCTCCAGGTTGTCAGACGCGCACAGCTTGGGAATATTGATGCCCGCCAGCGCCGCCGCCCGCAAAACCGAAGTGCCCTCCGGTACAGCAATCTCGCGGCCATCGACGGAGACAGATACAAGCGTTTCCGACACCCTTGCCGGAGTGCCGAAATCAAAATCAGGGTTCGGGATGCTCGTGCCGGCGTCGTAGCTTTGTGTGTTCGGATCGTAATAGTGCAACATGTTATGCCTCCACCGGGCGCGGGCTGGCCATCAGGTCTTCCGGGAAATATTTCATCACGCTTTGTACCGGGAAGGGCGTCATGCCGCCCATGGCACAGAGGGAGCCGTCCACCATGGTTTCACACAGGTCTTCCAGTAATTCCAGATTGCTGTCCCGGTTCTCACCGGCACGGATGCGGTCAATTACTTCCACGCCGCGCACCGAACCGATCCGGCAAGGGGTGCATTTACCGCAGGATTCAACAGCGCAGAACTCCATAGCGAAACGCGCTTGTTCGCCCATATCCACAGTGTCATCAAACACCACCACACCACCGTGCCCGATGCCGGCGCCGAGTTTGGCGAAGGCTTCGTAATCCATCGGTGTATCCCACTGGCTTTCAGGCATGTAAGCCATCAGTGGGCCGCCCACCTGCACGGCTTTCATGGGCCGACCGGTAAAGGTGCCGTCTCCGAAATCCTCCAGCACTTTGCGCAGGGTCACGCCAAAGGCCAGCTCGATCAAACCACCCTGTTTGATGTTCCCCGCCAGCTGAATGGGCAGGGTGCCCAGCGAGCGGCCCTTGCCGTAATCGGCGTAGGCTTTGCCGCCGTGAGCCATGATGTACGGCACCGCCGCCAGCGACAGTACGTTGTTTACCACCGTAGGCTGTCCGAACAAGCCTTTGATAGCGGGCAGCGGCGGCTTTGAGCGCACCAGCCCGCGCTTGCCCTCCAGGCTTTCCAGAAGAGAGGTTTCCTCACCACAAATATAGGCGCCTGCGCCGAGGCGTACTTCCAGACGGAATTTGCGGCCATTGCCACAAACGTTGTCGCCCAGATAGCCGTGAGCCTCTGCCCTGCTGATAGCCTCATCAAGCATTTTCCTGGACAGCAGGTACTCTGAGCGTACATAGATAAAACCAAGGGTCGCACCCACCGCAAGGCCGGCAATGGTCATGCCCTCTATCAGCATGTAAGGGTCGCATTCCATCACCAGGCGATCGGCAAAAGTGCCGGAATCGCCCTCGTCGGCATTGCACACCACGTATTTTTGCTGGCCGTGCGGCTCATCCAGCACGGTCTGCCATTTGATGCCTGCGGGGAAGGCCGCGCCGCCGCGACCTCGCAGGCCGGAGGCCTTCACCTCATCCACAATGCCTTGAGGGGTCAGCGCTGCGGCCTTCTTCAGACCGGCAAAGCCGCCGTGGGCGATGTAATCTTCAATACAGATCGGGTCGGTAATACCGATGCGGGCGAACGTAAGGCGTTGCTGTTGCTGCAAGTAGGGGTGTTGCGTGATATCGCCCAGATACAAAGGGTGATCGGGATGCCCCTCAAACAAGCCGGCAGCGACCAGTTCTTCAACCTGATCTGGTTCCACCGGACCATAAGCGACGCGGCCATAAGGCGTTTGTACTTCAATCAGAGGTTCCAGCCAGAACAGCCCGCGTGAGCCGTTGCGCACCAGATTCAAGTCCAGGTTCTGCGCTGCCGCTGCGACCTGCAGATCTTGCGCGACTCGGTCGGCACCCAGAGAAAGGGCTGTGGTATCGCAGGGCACATAGATTGTTATTGTCATGGGGTTTGCTCCTGCCTTTATACTAGCTGCAGAACGGACGTGGTGAGTTTGTCCGCCAGCTGATCGAATTTTTGCGGGGTCACTCGGCCGATAATTTCGTTGTTCACGCGAATAGACGGCCCGCAGGCGCAGTTGCCCAGGCAGTAAACCGGCAGCAGAGTGAATTCGTTATCGGCGGTGGTCTCGTGATAGCCCACGTCCAGCTTCTCTTGAACGTGGCGCTCAAGCGCGCGACTGCCGCGGGCCTGGCAGGCCTCTGCACGGCAAACCTCCAACACGTTGCTGCCCGCCGGGCGGGTACGGAAATGATGATAGAAGCTGAGAACTCCGTGAATATCGGCACGGGTTTGCTGCAGCATTTCAGCAATGATGGGCACAGCACCTTCGGGCACATAGCCGACGCGGTCCTGTATGGCATGCAGAATGGGGAGAAGCGCACCGGGTTCGTGCTGTAGGGCTGTGACTTCCTGGCGGATCATGTCAGGGCTCCAGTCGCCGGCAACGGGTAGCGCTTTGTGGTCAGCCCTCTCTGACATATGCATAACTATTCCTATTTGTTTTTATTCTGATACAGTAAAAAGACTCGATTTGTTCAAAATAGCACTCCTGACACCGGTACGGAATATGAACAAAAGTGCATAACAAAAAACTGACCATATCCCCGGCCTGGGTATTTCGCACCGACACGGACGAACTCTTCGAGCCCGTTCTGTTTCGCCTGCTGGCAAGCATTCGTGATACCGGCAAACTCACCGTTGCCGCAGCAGCCGTTGGTATTTCCTACAGGCATGCCTGGAATTTGCTCAATCGGGGTGCCGATATTCTGGGCATGCAATTGGTGGTTATGCGAAAAGGCCACGGAAGCCGGCTTTCTGCTTTGGGTGAGAAACTGCTGTGGGCAGAACACCGGGTAACCGCACGGCTTGGCCCCCAAATCGACAGCATGGCTGCGGAGCTGAACGATCAGGTTCAGCAGTTACTGGCAGGCGCGAAACCCACTCTGCGCCTGCATGCAAGCCACGGCTATGCGGTCGCTTTACTGCCCGAATTTTCAGAGCAGGTAAGCATCAACCTGCAATATCGGAACCCCGAAGAGGCACTTTCGGCTCTGAATAGCGGCGAGTGCGATATCGCAAGTTTTCACCTGCCTACATGCCCGTCACTCGCACGGCAGATTATCAGCCACTACAAAAAGCACCTGGACGGTCACGAGCACCGCCTGATCCGCTTTGTTACCAGGCGCGAAGGCTTGATGACGCGCAAAGGCGAACACGAGAGCATTCGCACTTTGCAGGATCTGAGCACTTCTGGCCTCAGCTTTATCAGCCGCGATCGGCATTCGGGCACCCGGATACTCTTTGATCTTCTACTGAAGCAGCAAGGTATAGCCAGAGATAGTATCAACCGCACTTCCCAGCAGGAGTTCACCCACACGGCGATTGCAGCCTTTGTAGCTTCGGGAATGGCGGAAGTTGGTTTTGGGGTACAGGCGGCTGCCGAGCAGTTCAACCTGAATTTTATTGAAATGGCCAGCGAGCACTACATGCTGATCTACCGCCAGGATCGCCTGCCCTCTGCGACGCTCGAAAGCCTGACAGCGCTCATGAAATCACCCGCATTGCTTGATCGCATTCACAAGTTGCAAGGGTACGAACCGGATCGTTCCGGCGAGGTCACCACATTCGACACTCTGGCAGAAGAAGCCTGACAACCGTCAGGCGGCGTCTGTTACCGCCAGCAGATTGCGGCCAGATCTCAACACACCGTCACTGATGTCGTTGGTGATGGCGTCTTCCAGAGCTATTGCGTCACGGGTCGTCAGGGCCGCAAGAATTTCTTTGTGGCGATCAATCTCGTAATACTCGTTTACTCTTGTAAGAACCTGGCGCTGGAATGGACCGAGCTGCAGCCAGATACTTTCAATCATTGGCATTGATGCCTGAGCCGGATTAACCGTGTACAACGTGCGGTGAAAATCCTGGTTCAACAGCGTCAACTGGTCGAGATCCCTTTCCGACACGAACCCATCCATCCTGTCATCCATTTCCGTCAGCTTTTCGATGATGACATCCGACATATACGGCAATGCCCGCTTGGCTGTATGAACCTCAATCGCAACGCGGAGCGCGACCAGCTCCTCAAAGCGCTCGAGTGTCATCAAAGGCACCGTCATGCGCCGATTATCTTTGATCTGTATCGCATGTTCCGAGCTGAGCCGCCGCACTGCCTCACGCACCGGGGTCGGGCTGAGCCCCAGGCAATCTGCCAATCCACGCATAGTCAGCGAGGTGCCGGGCTCAATCGCGCCCAGCATGATTGCGTTACGCAGACGCTCGTAAACGTATTCCTGCGTGGTTATCCCGGATATAGCGGGAATATCAGGAATGTTGAGTTCGCCGTTACTGGTCATCAGGCCGCCTCGGGCTTGTTGGAGGTGGTCATATTATCAAAATACATTGACACATTTAAGATAATGATATAAATATTTGTCAAATGATATCACAAATTTTTAAAGGGTATCGCAAGGTGATCCATGTCTGACAATAAAGCCGAAACCTGGCTGGCACAGCATCCTGAGATTGATTCCATTTTTGCGTGCGTGTGTGACCTGAACGGCACCATGCGAGGCAAGCGCGTTCCGGTAGAGCAGTTGGCCAAGGTGATAGACGGCGGGCTGCGGATGCCGTTATCGATTGTTGGCATGGATATCTGGGGCGAGGATGTCGAAAACAACGAGCTGGTTTTCGAGACCGGTGATTCCGATGGGCTATGCGATTTTACCGGCCGCCCGCTGATGCCCATTACCTGGACCAGCCGCCCCACTGCACTGGCAATGCTCTGGATGAGGCAGGAAGATGGCACACCGTTTCCGGGCGATCCCCGTCGAGCGCTGGCGCGCGTGGCCGAACAGTACAAGGCGCGAGGGCTGACGCCTGTCGTGGCAACCGAGCTGGAGTTCTATCTGGTAGATCCCTCGGAAGACTATCCGCAAGCACCCTGCTCCCCGGTCACTGGCAAACGCCTTGAATCCGACGGCGCGCTGTCGCTGGATGAACTGCAGCATTTTGATGAATTTCTGAACGATGTCTACGATGCCTGCGAATTGCAGGGTATTCCCGCCGATGCCGCGATCTCGGAAAACGGCGCCGGCCAGTTTGAGATCAACATGCGTCACGTCGCTGATCCTTTGCGTGCGGCCGACGATGCAGTGCTGTTCAAGCGGCTTGTGCGCGGCATTGCCCGCAAGCACGGGTTTGCGGCCACGTTCATGGCGAAGCCGTATGGTGCGCTTTCTGGCAGCGGCTTTCACGTCCACTTCTCACTGATCGATGAAAACGGCGTGAACGTCTTCGACAATGGCGGCGATGAAGGCTCGCCCCTAATGTTGAATGCAGTAGCGGGAATGCTGGCCACAATGCAGCAAAATACCCTGACATTTGCGCCACACGAGAATTCCTTTCGACGTCTTCTGCCTGGAGCCCACGCGCCAACGAACGTTGCCTGGGGCTACGAGAACCGGACCGCTGCCATCCGTATCCCTGGCGGCGCCGCAAGCGCGCGACGCATAGAACATCGTGTCGCCGGTGCCGATGCCAACCCCTATCTGGTGTTAACCAGCATCCTGGGTGGCGCGCTGATGGGTATCGAGAACAACCTCGAGCCCGCCGCACCCATCACCGGGAACGCCTACACAATGAAGCTCGACACTCTGCCTCTGGACTGGGCAACTGCCATCGACGCCTTTCAAAAGGGTGCCGATGTACCGAACATCTTCTCCAAGCGACTGCAAACGATGTTGGTCGAATGCAAAATGCAGGAGTTACGCACGTTCGCCCGCCATGTGACCAATTTCGAATACCACAGCTACCTGGAGATCGTGTGATGAGCTCCCAAAGCCATCCCTATGCGGGTGACGGCAACCACACCACAAGTTACTACGCCGCCTCGGCCAATCCTGCCCCGGAAAGGCCGGAACTGACCGGTGATCATCATATCGACGTCTGCATCGTCGGCGCCGGGTATAGCGGGCTCTCAACAGGCCTGTACCTTGCAGAAAAAGGCTACAAAGTCGCCATCATTGAGGGCGCGCGGGTTGGATGGGGTGCGTCGGGCCGTAACGGCGGCCAGATCGTAAACGGCCTGAACGCCAGCCTGCAAACCATCAAAAAACGCTACGGACAAGACACGGCCACGTTCGTAGCCGGCCTGGTGCAGGAAGGTGGCGAGATCATCCGTGAGCGAATCAGCACCTACGACATCCAATGCGACCTGAAAGACAAGAACATTTTTACGGGGCTGACCAGCGCCCACATGAGCGAACTGGAAGAGCGGATGAAGCTTTGGGCCAGTTACGGCCTGAAAAACCAGGAGATGCTGGACAAGGACCAACTGCGCAAATACGTCAATTCCGACCTTTACGCGGGCGGGATGATTGACCATTCCGGCGGCCACATGCACCCGCTGAATCTGGCCCTGGGCGAAGCCGCGGCGTTTGAGCAGAACGGCGGCACGATCTATGAGATGTCCGCCGTAATCGACGTGGATCACGCAGCGGCGCAACCCGTTGTCAAAACCGCCAAAGGCTCAATGACGTGTAAAACGCTGGTTCTTTGCGGCAACGCCTACCTGGGCCATGTGGTGCCGACACTCACCTCAAGGGTGATGCCGGTATCAACACAGGTAATGGCAACCGAACCCTTGGGTGAGGCACGGGCGCGGGAACTGATTCCATCGGATGCCTGCGTCGAGGACATTCGCTACATCCTCGATTATTACCGATTGTCTGGTGACAACCGCATGCTGTTTGGCGGCGGCACTGTTTATGGTGGTGCCGATCCCGTTGACATCAAAGCCAAGTTGCAGCGCAACATGGACAAGGTATTCCCGCAACTCAAAGGGGTCAAAATCGACTACGCCTGGAGTGGTAATTTTGCCCTTTCATTCAGCCGTGTGCCGCAGATGGGGCGCATCGGAAGCAACACGTATTTCGCTCACGGCTACAGCGGCCATGGCGTGACTGGATCGCACACCTTCGGCCGCATTCTGGCCGAGGCAATCCACGGCGACATGACCCGGTTCGATGTGTTTGCCAAGGTACCCTGGTATCCGTTCCCCGGTGGGCGCATGTTCCGCGTTCCCTACTCGGTGATGGGCTCCTGGTGGTACGGGCTGCGCGACAAAATGGGTATCTGATCAAACAATAAAAATTATTGAGGAAAACACCATGAAAAAAACAACAATGATCTTCGGCGCGCTGGCGCTGACTACCAGCTCAGCATGGGCCGATGGTGAACTGAACGTGTACCACTGGTCGGATTACGTGGCCTCCGATACCATTTCCAACTTTGAAAAAAGAACCGGCATCACGGTCAATTTCGACGTGTTCGACAGCAACGAAGTGCTGGAAGCCAAGATGCTGACGGGCGCAAGCGGCTACGATGTGGTGGTGCCTTCAGTCGAATTTCTCGCTCGCCAGGCGCAGGCCGGCCTTTATGCCAAAATCGACAAGAGCAAGCTGAAGAACTACGGCAATCTTGATCCCGACATTCTCAAAATCATTGCGGTAAATGACCCCGACAACACCTATGGCGTGCCCTACATGATGTTCTCAGTGGGGATCGGCTATAACATCGACATGATCAAAGAACGTATCGATGCCGACAAGATCGGCAGCTGGGACATGGTTTTTGATCCGGACACCGTAGCCAAACTGGCCGATTGCGGTGTGGTGATAATGGACTCGCCGTCTGAAGTCATGGCATCGGCGCTGAATTATCTGGGGCTGGATCCGCATTCCGAAGATAAAGGCGATCTGGAGAAAGCCAGCGAGTTGATGCTGGGTGTTCGCCCCCATATTCGCTATTTCCATTCGTCGCAATACATTAACGATCTGGCCAATGGCGACATCTGTCTGACTATCGGCTATTCCGGCGACATACTGCAGGCACGCGATCGTGCTGCAGAAGCAGGACAAGGAACCAATGTTGCTTATACGATCCCGAAAGAAGGCGCACTGATCGGGTTCGACATGATGGCGATTCCCGACGATGCACCAAACCCTGAAAACGCCTTGAAGTTCATTGACTACATCCTCGAACCAAAAGTTGCCGCCGACATCACAAACTATGTGTATTTCGGCAACCCGAACACGGCTGCCACGGAATTCGTAAACGAAGACGTTGCGAATGACCCGGGAATCTACCCTCCCCAGGACGTCAAGCTGAAGATGTTCGTTTCCAAGCCGCACTCAGCACGCTATGACCGCACACTGACTCGCACCTGGACCACGATCAAGACCGGAAAATAAACCTGCATGTTGTCGCCCGGGCTTACCCTGGGCGGCGACCATTTCCGGGATTTTTTTTGGGGAAGGGGGACAATCATGCCTGCCGTCATTTCAGTGCCAGATCCAAAACCGTGGGTCGATCCGAACGCGGTGCCGTTTTTACAAATCAAAAATGTGACCAAAAAGTTCGGCGACTTTACGTCGGTCTACGACGTTTCTCTGGATATCTACAAAGGTGAGATCTTTTGCCTTCTGGGCGGGTCGGGTTGTGGCAAATCGACTCTGCTGCGAATGCTGTCGGGGTTTGAGGATCTTACCTCCGGCCAGATCATTATCGACGGTCAGGATCAGGCCGGTATCGCGCCTTACAACCGGCCCACCAACATGATGTTTCAATCCTACGCACTGTTTCCGCACATGACTGTGGAAAAGAACATCGCTTACGGGTTGAAACGCGACGGCCTGCCCAGGGCAGAGATTGCGACTCGCGTGACCGATATATTGTCGTTGGTGCAGATGGACGGCTTCGCCAGACGTAAGCCGCATCAGCTGTCCGGCGGCCAACGTCAACGCGTTGCGCTCGCCCGCTCGCTGGTGAAGAAACCCAAGTTGCTGTTACTCGACGAACCTTTGGGCGCGCTAGACAAGAAATTGCGCGAAGAGACCCAGTTTGAATTGATCAAGATTCAGGAAAGCCTGGGCGTGACCTTTGTGGTGGTTACCCACGACCAGGAAGAAGCCATGACGCTGTCCAGCCGGATCGGTGTTATGACCGCCGGTGAGATCGTTCAGGTTGGCACTCCGCGCGAGATATACGAATACCCGCGAAACCGGTTTGTTGCCGATTTCATTGGCTCGGTGAATATCTTCGAGGGTCGTATCGCCGAGGATGGCGTGAGCCACGTAATTGTCGCATCACCCGAAGCAGGTCTGGACATCTATGTGCCGCACAGCATCAGTGGAATAATTGGCCAGAAAGTTGCGGTTGCGGTGCGCCCGGAAAAAATCGTGATCAGCAAAGATGATCTGGGAGATCTGCGCAACAAGCTCACGGGCATCATCGATGAGATTGCCTATATGGGTGATGCGTCTGTGTATCAGATACGGCTAGATAACGGTAAGCGCGTGCGCGTTAATCAGACAAATCTGACTCGCTCGGAAGAGAGCACGCTGAATTACGGTGACCGGGTGAATCTGGGCTGGGACGGCAGTGCCGGGGTTGTGGTGACGTCATGAGCAGCTTGCCACTGGGGTCCAGGATCGCGGCACTTCTGGGCCGGATGGGACTCAAGGGGCGCATCCTGGTTATTGCTATTCCTACCGTCTGGCTGCTGCTCTTTTTCCTGATTCCGTTTCTGGTAGTGGCAAAAATCTCGTTTTCTGTGGCTGCTATTGCCCGGCCACCCTATTTGCCAATCGTCGAATGGGTCGATGGATTTTTCAGAATCAATCTGAATTTCGGCAACTATCTGTTCCTCCTCGAGGATCCTCTTTACGTCGCGGCCTATCTGGGCTCTGTCAAGATTGCCGGTATCTCGACCCTCTTCGCGCTGCTGATCGGGTATCCGATGGCTTACCTGATTGCACGCTCGGAGCCGGATCGGCGCAACCTCTTGCTGATGCTGGTGGTACTGCCCTTCTGGACATCATTCCTGCTGCGCGTTTATGCGTGGATTGGTTTTCTCAAGAGCAACGGGGTCATCAATAATTTTCTGATGAGCATCGGAATCATCGACGAGCCGCTGGTGATGTTACAGACGGATTTCGCAGTCTATATCGGTATCGTTTACACCTATCTGCCGTTCATGATCCTCCCGCTTTATGCCAATTTGGTAAAACTGGACGAGGCCTATCTTGAGGCATCTGCCGATCTGGGCGCACACCCGATGACCACCTTTTTTACCGTTACCTTGCCGCTTTCTCTGAGCGGGATCATCGCAGGCTGCATGCTGGTATTCATTCCCGCTGTTGGTGAATTTGTCATCCCGGCGCTTTTGGGCGGGCCGGACACTCTCATGATTGGCCAGGTGCTCTGGAACGAGTTCTTCTCGAACCGCGATTGGCCCATTGCCTCGGCCGTTGCCATCGTAATGCTGTTTGTTCTGGTGATCCCGATCATGCTGCTGCGCTGGGCCCAATCAGCGAGCGAAGGAGACACCCGATGAAACCTAAATCCCGGTTTCTTATGGTCGTCGGCATTCTGGGCTTCACCTTCCTTTACGCACCGATCCTGTCACTGGTCATCTTCAGCTTTAATAAAAGCCAGCTGGTGACGGTATGGGGTGGGTTTTCAACCAAATGGTACGGCGAGCTGTTCCGTGATCCACAAATCCTGGAGGCGGCGTGGGTCAGTGTGCGTATCGCCCTGGCCAGCGCAACCCTGTCGGTTGTGATTGGCACGGTGGCATCCTTCGTGTTAATCCGGTTCCAGCGCTTCCGTAGCAAGACACTGCTGAGCATGATGATTACGGCGCCACTGGTAATGCCTGAAGTGATTATTGGCCTGTCGTTGCTGTTGATGTTCGTCGCGATGGAAGGCCTTGTTGGCTGGCCCGGCGGGCGTGGTATTTTGACGATCATCATCGCGCACTCAACATTCGGTGCGGCCTATGCGGCGGTGATTATCCAGTCACGACTGGTGGATATGGATCTGTCGATAGAGGAGGCCGCGCTGGATCTTGGCGCGCGCCCTGTGCGGGTATTCTTCGACGTGACACTGCCGGTGATTGCCCCGGCGCTGATGTCAGGCTGGTTACTGGCCTTCACCCTCAGTCTGGACGATCTGGTGATTGCCAGCTTTGTCTCCGGCCCCGGTGCCTCGACCCTTCCGATGGTCATCTTCTCGAAAGTCCGGTTGGGAGTCAGCCCGGATGTGAACGCACTGGCGGCGATCATTATCGGTGTTGCCTCGTTAGGAATTATTATCGCAGCCTTGCAGATAAACCGCAGCAGCAAGGTATCCCGGAACTGACACTGGCGGGGCCTGCGGCCCGGTTCAGGATATCACCCGCGCCATCGGCTCTGACGGCAGCCAACCATTTGATACAAATCTGCTTTGCGTTGATACTGAAAGGCATCGAAATTCGGTATGGAGCGGGTGATGGGAATCGAACCCACGTGTGCAGCTTGGGAAGCTGCCGTTCTACCATTGAACTACACCCGCCAGAAGGCGTGACTACCCGCGCAATATAAGCGCTTCCGCCGGTTCCCGGCAAGCATTCTCTTTGGGAGTTCTGATGGATCCAATGCTCACCCTGGTAGGTGCTCTGATGCTCGTCATCAGCATTGTTCTGAGCCCACTTTCCAGCCGGGTCGGTATGCCGGTGCTGCTTATTTTTCTGGCGGTGGGCATGATGATGGGCAAAGACGGCCCGGGCGGCATTGAGTTCGACGATTTTCAGCTTTCTTTCCTGGTCGCCAATCTGGCGCTTGGCGTTATCCTGCTTGATGGCGGCATGCGTACCCGGGCAGAAACCTTCCGTGTGGGCCTCAAACCTGCACTGGTACTTGCAACCGTTGGCGTCGCCATGACGGCCCTGGGGGCAGCCTTCGTTGCCTGGCTGGTCTTCGAACTGCACTGGATGACGGCCCTGCTCATTGGCGCCATTATCTCATCAACCGACGCGGCCGCCGTCTTTTCACTGTTACAGGGTCGTGGACTGCACCTGAATGAGCGCGTCAGTGCCACGCTGGAAATCGAATCGGGCAGCAACGACCCCATGGCGATTTTTCTCACGCTGATGATGGTCACGGTGATCACCAGCGGTGGTGAGCACGCCATACACGATTCATTGATTCTGTTGTTCAAGCAGTTCAGCATTGGCGGCGTTGGCGGGATCCTCGGCGGCTTTCTGATTGCTGAGCTGGCCAATCGCATTCGGCTGACGCCATCACTTTACCCTCTGCTCGTGGTCGCCGCCGGCATTCTGGTGTTTTCTGTTATCAATGCCCTGGGGGGCAGCGGGTTTCTCGCCATCTACCTGTGCGGTGTTGTGATTGGCAATCGCAAGGTACGTATGATGCCGATGATCCTTCAGGTACACGATGGTCTGGCGTGGCTGGCCCAGCTCTGTCTGTTCCTGATACTTGGCCTGCTGGTCAACCCGTCGGACCTGCTGCCTCTGGCTGGAAGTGGCCTGATACTGGCGTTGGCGCTGATTTTTATAATCCGCCCCTTAACCGTAATGCTCATCGTCTGGCCATTCGGGTTTAACCGCAGGGAGCTTGGTTTTATCAGTTGGGTAGGGCTCCGGGGGGCTGTGCCTATTGTTCTGGCGTTGTTCCCGATTATTGCCGATCTGCCCGAGGCTCAGCTGGTTTTTCATGCAGCGTTCTTTATCGTTCTGGTGTCACTTCTGGTTCAAGGCACAACGCTCACCCCGCTTGCCCGCGCTCTACGCCTGGAAATTCCAGCAGACGGGGAGCCCTACCGCCGCCTGCCTCTGGACGCCCCTGCAGCAGGCGATCACGAGTTAATGTTGTTTCCTTTACGGGGCGAAAACTGGGAAACACCCAGAGTGCTGGGCCAGCTCCGCTTTCCGGAAAATACGGCCGTTGCCGGCGTTTTCCGCAACCGGGTATGCCTGCAACCCAAAGCAGATCTGGAAGTATCCAGTGGCGACATGGTCGCCATGTTTGCCACTCCCAGCGTTCTGAAAGAGCTGGGCAAATCGCTGAGCGGCCGTCACACACCGAAATATCTCGCGGAGCGAGCATTTTTCGGAGACTTTGTTCTCAACGGGGATGCGCTGCTTGGGGATGTAGAACAGGTCTATGGCATAGAGTTTGATGAACTCCCGCCAGAGCTGTCACTGGCAGAATGCTTTGCGCGGCGCACCAAGGGCCACCCGGTTGTTGGCGACACGGTGGTTCTGGGGCCAGTTACTCTGGTGGCCAGAGCCATAGAGGCCGACCAGGTCACCAAGGTTGGCCTCAAAATGGACAAGTCACAAAATGCCTGACAGCCGCACCAGATAGCTATAAAAGTTAACAAAACCCCTTAACAGCTGGCCTATTGGTTATGTTATAAAAGCTCTGAGCAAAGATTAATCATTGGTAAGTTAAGGTTATGGCTATTCTCCGTCTATTGGTCTCTTGTCTGCTGGCTCTTTTTGTTGCCGCAAGCCTTCCGGCCTTCGGCTCTGAGCTGCTGGCCAGAGCAGATTCCCGTATGCCGACACTGAACGATTCGCCAGGCGAGTCTCTGATCGTCAACAGAGTGCTGGTGAAAAAAGGGCAGCGTCGTCTTTTTCTGATGAATGGGGAAGAAATCATCCGGAGTTACCGCATATCACTTGGTGATAATCCGGAAGGACACAAGCTCTTTGAAGGAGATGAACGCACACCGGAAGGCGATTACACGCTGGACTGGCGAAATTCCGGCAGCGATTTTTACAAATCCATTCACATTTCCTACCCGAGTGGAAAAGACCGTGAAATGGCGGAAAACTGGGGCCTGGACCCCGGTGGCAGCATTATGATTCACGGCCTGCCCAATGGCGCAGGAGACATGGCTTTTGCTTATACCGGCCTGGACTGGACCAACGGCTGCATTGCCGTAAATAATCAGGAAATGGACGAGATCTGGCAACTGGTCAACGATGGCACACCCATTCGCATTCTCCCCTGACCGCTTTTCGCTGACACAAGAATTAAGTTGTTGTCATAACCTAAGAAAATTTACGTATACTTAGTTAACATTTCGTCTCAGAGTGTTTTACACTGTTTTACGACTCCGGTAGTCAATGCCTATCGGGCCGAAACTGAGAGGAAGTCGTCTGAACTGACTTTCGGACCAACAGGAAGTAATTCGATCAATAAGGGGATTTACAATGCGTAAACTGACGATCGCCGGAATCGCACTGGCTACTGCTCTGACTGCAGGTTGTGCAACTACTGACCAGGGCGCTCTCGACGAAGCCAATGCAACTGCCAGCTCTGCTGAGATGACTGCAGACAAGGC
Organism: Marinobacter sp.; assembly: GCF_048259445.1. Lineage (GTDB taxonomy): Bacteria > Pseudomonadota > Gammaproteobacteria > Pseudomonadales > Oleiphilaceae > Marinobacter. Next base: position 217,833 of record NZ_JBLXHQ010000001.1, read on the forward strand.
AATGAACACCGCTAACAGCGCTGCCAGCTCTGCGCGTGCTGCACAGAAGACTGCAGACCAGGCTCTGGCCGCTGCAAAAGCAGCTCAGAAAGCTGCTGACGAAGCTAACGAGCGCGCCAAGCGTATGCTCGACCGTGCAAGCATGAAGTAAGAGTTCAGCTTAAGCACTACGAAAAAGGCCGGGAATCCCGGCCTTTTTTATTGCTTCAACTTTTTTCGTACTGCCTCCCCCAAAAATCAGAAATACAGCTTCTGCTCAGGCTCTTCCGATGCAACAGGCTGCTTGTTTTCTGACGTCTTATCTGCCGCCAGACGGGCAACCTGTTCACCGACCATGGCGGGAATGCCGTCAGCCTGGTCTACGGCCAACTCTATAGCTCTGCGCTGAACCTCAACCCCCGGATGTTTCTCGCGGAATGCTTCCACTTCAAGGGTAACTTCCCGCCACAGACGATCGCGATCCTGCTTGCTGTAATCTTCATGGGGGCGATGAACCTCAAGCCACACCTCACCACCAGACAGTCCCATTTTAACCGGATCATTTACGATCTGAACCGAAGTGCCCTTATTTACCTGATACACAAAGCGGGATATGTCTTCGTTGTACATCCGGAAACAGCCATGACTGACCGGCATACCTACGCCAAACAACTTGTTGGTGCCGTGGATCAGATAGCCCTTTTCACTCAGCAGAAGAGCATGGCTGCCTAAAGGGTTATCGGGGCCGGGCGGTATCATTCGGGGCAGATAATCGCCAGAAGCTTCATATTCTGCGCGAATGCTGGCAGGGGGATACCATGCAGGTGATTCCAGCGGCATGGTAACCTTGGCGTCTGTCAGCGGAGACGGATTCTCTGCGGACCCCACACCGACCGGATAAACCTGTACGCCACTCTCGGTGAAATAGTAAAGCCGGTACTCCGCCAGGTTGATAACGATACCTTCCCGGCGTGCCTCCGGAATAATGTATTGGCGCGGCAGTGTAATCGTAGTGCCCTCTCCCGGAAGCCATGGGTCCACCCCGGGGTTCGCTTTGACGAGCTCCAGATAACCCAGCGCAAGCTGGCTGCCAACTTCCGCAAAGGTGTCTTCGTAGCGAGTGGTGAACACGCCCAACTGACCGGCCAGATCACCGCTCACCTTGAACGTTGGCACCCTGGGACTGCGATCAGGAGCCTCTGCAGAACCCGGTTTTTCAGGAGCGCTTCGCTGCTCAGCGGCCCACACGGGCTGTAAAGCCAAAGCACCGGCCAGCAGCATCAGTAGTGAATACGTTTTGAATCCCATAAATCCCGTTCCAGAAAAACCTGCTTCTCAGCGTGCAATGACAGCAGTCACTCTCAAGAGTTCCAGAGCACCGATGAAAGGGTAACCACGGCCATAACCGCAAACAGCATGCTCGCACAAATCCGCGCTGTCGCCAGCGGCATGCGATCCATTAGCCACTGACCCGCCATGATAACCGGTATATTGGCCAGCAACATCCCCACTGTTGTACCGATGATAACCCAGATCGTTTCAGTAAATCGGGCAGCCAGTACAACGGTCGCTACCTGGGTTTTGTCACCGATCTCTGCCAGGAAAAACATGACGGTTGTCGCCATAAAGGCGCCCATACCGAGAAACCGGGACTCATCGTTATCGTCCTTGTCCGGAATCAGAAGCCACAGCGCAATCAACACGAAACTCACTGCAAGAATCCAGGGCAACCAGGCTTCGGGAATCCATGCAGCGACCCAGGCGCCCAGCCAGGCAGACAAAGCGTGATTCAGGATCGTCGCAACCAGAATGCCCATGATAATGGCAGTTCGTCGCGAGTAGCGTGCAACGAGAAAGAGCGAGAGCAACTGGGTCTTGTCGCCAATTTCAGCAATGGCGACCGCTATGGTGGAGGTAAGAAAGGCATCCATCAATCAATCCGGTGAAGAAGTCGGGAAACACTGCACTCTACACGCGCATTCGCCAAACCGGAATGGCTGCAACGGCGACAAATACGGCAACAAGCCACCAGGCCGAATGGAAAGCGCTGATAGTTGGCACACCGTCACTATGCTCACCAAACTCGATAGTCAGTGCGACGATATTCACACCAAACGCGCCACCAAGCTGGCGGGTAAAGTTGATAATGCCAGAGCCTGCGCCCAACTCCTCTGGCTCAAGAGGATTGAGCGCACCTGTGGTCAACGCCGGCAACATGAAACCGATACCCACGCGGCCAAGCATCGTCCAGAGCACCAGCCAGCCAAAGGCCAGCGCCAGGCCAGACAGCGCAAACAGGACCGCTGACATCGCAAAAACCACAATCCCGAAAATAACCAGCTTTCTGGCACTCTCCCTGTCTGCCAGGCGGCCTGCCAGCGGGAAGGTCATACCCAGCACAATGCCCGCAGGCAGCATCAACAGACCGGCCTCTGTAGCAGTAAATCCCAGGGCAGTCTGGACATACAGCGGTATAAGATAGGTAGAGCCGAATAGCGCCAGCCCAAGCGCCATTGCCCCCATATTGGCGTACAAAAAAGAAGGTTTTCGCATCAGAGCAAGATTGAGCAGGGGGAACTTTATTCTCTGCTGGCGCCGCACGAACATGACGAGAAACACCAGAGCTGCCAGACCTTCGATCGCAATGCGACCCTCCTGGCCCGCCAGGCTCTGCACCCGGTTCAGGGTGTCAAGGGTCAGGCCTATGGTGGTTCCCAGTAAAACCAGCCCCGGCAGATCAAACCGATAGGGTGAAGGGCGGGAAGGGGGCGTGGGCAGAAACCGCAGCGCCATGAAAACGCCGAGAAATGTGACCGGAGCCGGCGCAAACATCACATAACGCCAGTCAAGCTGATCCACCAGAAAACCGCCGAGCACTGGCCCGAGCGCCGGTGCAAGTACAATGCCCATGCCATAGATACCCATGACACGACCACGCTGATTGCGAGGGAAAATCCGGAACACCAGATACATGCCCATAGGCTGCATCACGCCAGCCATAGTGCCCTGACCGATACGGGCCGCAATCAACTGTTCCGGCGAGTTCGCAAACCCTCCTGCCAGTGAGACCAGCGTAAAGGCCGCCATAGCGAAAGCCAGAGTCTTGCGCACCCCGAAATGATCAAGCAACCAGGAAGAAGCCAGCATGGTAGTGGTCATGGCGGCGATAAAACCTGTTGCCAGCCAGTGCACCTGCCCTTGCCGGATACCGAACTCCACCATGATATCGTGGAGTGCAACGTTCACCACTGTGGCGCTAAGAACAGTCGCAATGGTTCCCAGCATCACCGTAACGAGCGCAAACCAACGCCACCGGGAGCCGTACCGGTCAGTTAAACCCGCAACAGAATTATCACTCAAGGATTACTTCTGCTTTTCAGCGTTATCCAGAATTTTGTGGAACACTTTCAACGCGCTCTCGATATCGTCCATGCTGATACCCTCAAGCATCTCGTCCCGCAGCGCATCAGCACGGGCTGTCAGTACTTCCATGAATTCCCGGCCGGGGTCGGTGAGGTGCAGGCGACGGGCGCGGCGATCATTGGGGCAGGCACGGCGCTCTATTAGTTTCTGTTCTTCCAGGCTGTCGAGCAGACGCACAAGTGTCGGGTTTTCAATAGCCATCAGGCTGGCCAGTTCGCGCTGGGTCAGGCCTTCACCACCCTGCTGAAGATAGACCATAGTAGTCCACCGGGCCTGAGTAACACCCAGATCTTTCAGGCGCTCGTCTAACAGCTTGCGCCAGCGACGGGTAACCCGGGCCACGGCAAAAGGAAACTGATCTTTCATGGTTAATACTCCGTTCCGGGGCCGGAATCACGTTTCGCAAATCACACAGTGCCGACCAAAATGCTTACATTACGGGAAAGCTACCAATAGTAAGCTAACCATTGAAATAAAAACAGATGTTATGACAAAACAGAATCGGGAAAAACCGAAAGTGCCGGGTACACCCCTGCGTCAACCGGTTTGACGCAAGGACTCCTCGTGCATTTCCTCGATTTCGGGAGATTCCTGGAACTCCGTATTCCGCGGATCCAGTTCTGCCAGTACAGAAGAGGTTTCGGGCATTGCAGGCACATAATGCTCCTGATCCGCTACGGCCACATCGTCGGTGTAGGTAATGCGCAAAGATGTAATTACTGCAAGCACCATCAGGAAACCGGCATTCCCGAGAAACAGCCCTTTTGGCCCCATAAGGTTAATCAGTTCAGCCATCACAACGGGACCGATAACGCTGCCGATGCCGTAACTGAGCAGCAAGGTTGCACTGGCCGCTACAATACGGGTGCTTTCCATGCGGTCGTTGGTTATGGCCACAGAAATCGGGTAAATCGTTGCCGAGAGTCCTGTAAACAGCCCCACCAGCAGCGTGAGCAGCCAGAGATTTCCAACGCCGGTAAAACTGACGCCAACTGCCGCCAACGCAGCAGACAAAACCACCCAGAACATGACACGGCGGCGATCAAAGCGGTCGCAAAGCCGCCCCAATGGCCAGGCAAGAAGCATTGCCGCAATAATGGCACTCGCCATAAATGTAGAAGTTTTGGCAACATCCAGCCCAACCAGGGTTGCGTATACCGGCCCGAGTGCATAAAAGCCCCCGATCAGCACGCCGCAGATCAACGCGCCGGAAACGCCGGTGAACGACTCGCGGGCGAGCGTGAAAAACGAGATGCGCTGAACCTGTTCGATAACCGGTGCCTCCATCCGGGTCAGGGACAGGGGGATAAGTGCTAACGCCAGCAGAATAGCCGCCAGGGAATACGGCATGAAGTTGGCCGGATCGCCCACGTTAATAATAAGTTGACCGCCAGCGGCCGAGAGATAAAAAATAATCTGGTAGACCGCAAACAGTGCGCCCCGGTTACTGTTGCTGGCGCGACTGGAGAACCAGCTTTCAATGACAACCAGAACGCCGGCAATACTGAACCCTGAAAGCACCCGCAGGAATGCCCAGAATTCAGTGGAAATGGCCATGGGATACATGAGCGCAGTCACGGCAGCGACCGCAGCAAATACAGCGAACGCGCGAATATGGCCGACCCGGCCAATAATATGATGTACGTATAGAGTGCCCAGAACAAAGCCTATGGAATAACACACCAGCACCCAGCCTATAACATCCGGCGAAACTTCCTCGATACTCAGGCGGATACCCAACAGGGTCATCAGAAACGCATTACCACTGACCAGCAGAACAATGCTCAGAAGAAGAGCAGACAGGGAGGCGACCGTTCGGGTCATTACAAAAACTCCGGGCTGTGCGAAGCGGATTGATCGGGCTGGAAATCCGGGCTGTTAATCAGAGTAGCAGCAAGGACCGGTCTCTACCGGAACTGCATTACAACAGCACCTTAAAGCCGTGACTACTACGCACTTCCCGAAGTTCTTTGCGCAGGCCAGAAGCGTCAAACGCGCCTGTGGCGCGGTTTCACAATGTTTCACATTAATCTGCCGTAACAGACCCGTCGTACCATAGGGGGTAACATAACTGGTAATTATTCAATAAACCCGTGAGCGTCTGGTTATGAAAAAAACGGACTGGCCCATCCGATGGGATTTGCTGCTTCGCTACCGACTTATTGAAACCATTGCGCTGTGGGAAGGTCGCCTGACCACCAACCACATTTGCCATAGCTTTGGTATCGGCCGGCAGCAGGCATCCAAGGATATAAACACTTACCTGCGGGAACTGGCTCCGGGCAATCTTGTCTATGACCGTCACCTTAAGGGTTACGTGCCTGCAGCTCGTTACCGGCCCGTTGTAACCCGCGGTCACGTAAGCGAATACCAGGACCTGCTTGCGCGCCAGCAAAGCCTCAGCGGCACCTTCGAAGATCTGAATATAGGCCTGCCAGACAGCACCGTTGTATACGCACCGAATCGGGTTATCGCACCCGAAACCATGCGCGCAGTCGTCGCCGCCACACGCCATGGCCGCCAACTCAAAGCAAGCTACGCATCCCTGAGCCGCCCAGAAGCAGTGGAGGGTATCCTGGAACCACACACTCTGGTGTGCACGGGCAATAACTGGCATTTGCGCGCCTGGAGTGAATCCAATCGCGAGTTCCGGGATTTTGCCCTCAGCCGTTTCCACGCAGCGCCCACGGCCCTGCGACAAAAAGCCAAACATACCAGCGTGCAGGATGACGACTGGAATCGCACCGTCACCATGTCAATCTCGCCTGATCAGCGCCTGACGGATGCCCAGAAAAAAATCATCGCGCTGGATTACGGCATGGATAATGGCTGTCTGAATGTTGAGACCCGCGCCGCTCTGGCGCCATACGTGTTGTCACGGCTCGGAATTGCGCTGGACAACCATCATCCTGACCCGCTGATACAACAACTTGAACTGACCAATCCTGATCAGCTCGGGTTCGGCAGCAAGCGCGAGCGCGCGCTGAAAGCCTCCGCAGGCCTCAGCTGAACTGATCAGCGTGATCTCTGGACCACGATTTTCTGGCGCACTCTCCCTTGTTCTGCTGCTGACTGCTTCAGAGGGTCTGGCAGCAAACGCCTGCGGAAATCCTGCGACACCGGTCGCTGAGATTCAGGGCCGGGGTGATACCTCTCCGCTTTCCGGGGAGCGGGTTACGGTCGAAGGTATCCTCACTTTCGACGCCCGCGCTGAGGGTGGATTTGACGGTTTCTATCTGCAACAGGCGGACGGCGAAACCGACGCTAATCCCGAAACCTCCGAAGCCTTGTTTATACATACCCGCAAAAAAACGGGAGCGGCGGGGGAGCGTTTGCGCGTTACTGGCACAGTAAAAGAATTCCATGGCCTGACCGAGCTGACCGACATCCGAATCATCACATCCTGCGGTTCGGCGCCTCTCCCGAAAGCACAGACTCTGACGCTGCTCTGGCCAGATGCCCTGGAGTCACTCGAAAACATGCGGGTACGGGTGGCTCAACCGTTGACGATTATCGATTCCTGGAACCTTGCACGTTACGGCGAACTCACGCTGGCGGCCGGTGATCAGGTCGTACCCACGGAATATCTTGAGCCTGGCCCGCAAGCCACACAGATTGCCGACCGAAACAGACAGCAGAGGCTGCTGCTGGACGACGCCCGCAGCGTTCGCTACCCCAGCCCGATACCCTGGCCACCCGGCGGCCTGAGTGGCAAAAATACGGCCCGCGCCGGCGATAAAGTCCAGAATCTTTCAGGCGTTCTTGATTACCGGTTCGGGGCCTGGCGGATACAGCCGGGAGAACCACCGGTTTTCGAATCTCTGAACATGAGACCCCCGGCGCCCGGCCGACCGGCAGAGCCGCATGTCCGAATCATGACCATGAACCTGGAGAATTACTTTAACGGCGACGGTGAAGGTGGCGGCTTTCCGACAAAGCGCGGTGCACCAACAGGTTTGGCTCACACAGCGCAACTCAGACGAATAGTAGAAGCCCTGCGGCGACCGGATCCGGATATTCTGGCGATTACCGAACTGGAGAACGACGGCTATAGTGAGACCAGTTCGATAGCACAGTTAGCGGGCGCTCTTGGTCCAGAATGGACTTTTGTTATGACCCCGGGTAATGATGGTCGCGACCAGATACGCACCGGCCTGCTATACCGCCAAGACCGGATCGTAGCCGAGACAAAACCGGAGCGCCTGAACAGTTCAGGCCGCCCGCCACTGGCACAGATTTTCCGGCCGGAAGGCCAGCGCCTCGCTATTCAGGTGGTGGTGCCACACCTGAAATCCAAGTCCTGCAAGGGTGCAACGGGGCCCAACCGGAACAGGAACGATGGCCAGGGGTGCTATGGAGGGCGTCGCACAGAAGCTGCTCAGGCTCTTACAAAATGGCTTGACCGACTGCCGCAGGTTCCGGACCTGGCCGGTACACTGATCACAGGCGACCTCAACAGCTATTTCCACGAAGATCCGATAAAAGCTTTACGACAGGCGGGGTTCACCAGCATGGTGCATCATTTTCATCCCTGCACGGCACAACAATGTGCCCATTACACTTACCGCTACAAGGGCGAAAAAGGTTCGCTGGACTATGCCCTGGCCTCATCCTCGCTCGAGCCACGGGTACTTGGTGCCAGAACCTGGGCTATCAATGCCGACGAGCCGCCGCAACTGGGATATAAAAACAACCTGTCACCCAATGCCGCGGCGCCTTGGCGCTCCTCTGATCACAATCCGGTGATCACGGATATCCGGCTCTGACCGCGTCCTCAGATTCCTGAAAATCCCTTCTTACAGTCTTGAGCTCATCTGGCCAATTGGCCCCTCGTGCCCGTTGACGCGTCACTGAAGTCATGGGGGCAAGGCGTCGCAAAGGTCATAATCAAGCGCAATGGTCACCAGGTTATATAACAAGAACAGCTTTCAACAAGGATTCCCATGCGTACCTCTGCCTCAATTGCCCAGGATCTGGGTATGCCGGCCATCTACCTGCACATACTGGCTGAACTGTTGAATACTATAGGCATCGACGAACGCGATCTGCTGCTTCGGGTCGGACTGGACCCGGTCAGGCTTAAATCTGCGGATGTCCGGGTATGCCAGGCGCAAGCCAGTGAATTTGTTACCCGGGCCATCATCGAAAGCGGCGAGTCAGGCCTTGGTATCATGCTCGCAAGTGAGCTCAAGCTACCCTTACACGGCGCACTGGGCGTTGCAGTAATGAGCAGCCGCACACTTCAGGACGCGCTGGATCTGATGACGCGCTATCTCACCCTGCGGGCTCCCCATCTGAGTGTGAGCCGTCGCGAGTGCGGCGAGGAAATGCATTACACCGTTCGAAGTGATGGCGACCCGGGCCCCTTGCAGGGACTTGTTATGGACGCCATGCTGTTCGGCTGCGCCTTCATGGGCCAGCAGCTCACCGGCACTGCCGTAAAGGGGTCGAGAATTCTCAGAAAGGGGCCTGAGCCTTCCTGTTTCCATCGCTTCCGACAGTCGATCGTGATGCCCGTCATTTATGACGCACAGGCAGACGCGTTGGTGATCCCCGTCTCAGCACTCTCAGCACCTATCCGTTTCAGCGATGAACAGCTTGCGGAATCGTCGCGCGCCCAGTGCGAGGACGCGCTGAAACAACTGACCGAAGACGCGGGCTTCGACTGCCGGGTACGACGGGTGATTGAAACCAGTTATCCATTCCCGCCAAAGCTGGCGCGAGTAGCCGCTACCCTGTTCGTATCCGAGCGCACATTGAAGCGCCGGCTCCAGGAAGAAAATGCCAGTTTTCAGAACCTCGTGGATCAGGTTAGGCTGGAACGGGCCAGGGAATTGTTAACCGGTACCGGCATGAACCTGAACCAGATTGCGGACGCTTTAGGCTACGCAGATGCGGCAAACTTTACCCGGGCGTTCAAGCGCTGGACAGGCATCAGCCCGAGTTACTACAGAGTAGCCGCCGCGTAATCAGTCAATGCCTATGATTTTGTGCATCTGCAAAGTCAGGCGCCACCGGGGATGTGCCAGGCAATATTCTGTGGCCCTGCGGGTATTGCTCTGTTTGACCGGGTCCGTGCCCTTGTCAGGGGCTGACGGGGAGGCCATGGGTGACAGAAAAAAATGTCGGGCACTTATGTGCATAAACCTTTCCGGCATGGCCTTGGGCTGGGGATACACCAGCTTCAGCTCATCGCAGGCTTCAATCACCACGGGGGCATCGGCTTTCGGACTCACGCATAACCAGTCAATGCCGGCGGGCGCGGGCAGAGTGCCGTTGGTTTCAACCCCGACCTCAAAACCCTGTTGATGAAAAGCATCAATCAGCGCTGTGTCCAGCTGCAACAGGGGCTCTCCGCCAGTACAAACCACATAGGGCACTCCCGGAGCATCCGGCCAAAGGCTGCGAATGTGGGTCGCCAGAGCTTCTGCGGTCTCGAAAGACCCACCATTCTGGCCGTCCGTACCCACAAAGTCCGTGTCACAAAAATTACAGACCGCCGTTGCCCGGTCTTTCTCCCGACCCGTCCACAGATTGCATTTGCTGAAACGACAGAATACCGCGGCACGGCCGGCCTGAGCACCCTCACCCTGCAAGGTGTAAAAAGCTTCTTTGACCCGGTACATCAGCGCCCCGCCTCATAGGCCAGCGGATCCGGAATGCCGTTTTCGGCAAAAGCTTCCAGGCGCTCTACGCACGAGCCACAAAGCCCGCAAGCCTTTTCACGCCCGTTGTAACAGGTCCACGTGTTGGCATAGTCGAGGCCAAGCTTCACGCCCTCCGCGAGAATCTCGCCTTTGCTCATGTGCATGAACGGCGCCTCGATGCCCACAGGCTCATAGTTTGCTACGCGGCACGCAGCATCCATTTTTTCTACGAATTCAGGCCGGCAGTCGGGATAAATCGCGTGGTCGCCGCCGTGGGCGCCATACCACACCGCACCGGCATTCACGGTTACGGCATAGCCGGTGGCCAGAGAAAGCAGGATCATGTTGCGATTGGGCACTACCGTGGCTTTCATGTTCTCTTCTTCATAGTGGCCTTCGGGTATGTCTTCACCGGATGTCAGCGCAGAACCGGACATGACCTCGCTCATGGCACGAATATCTATAACCTTGTGAGGTACGCCAAGGTCGGTGCAAACAGAGCGGGCGACGTCGAGTTCACGGACATGACGCTGGCCGTAATTGAAAGACAATGCATGGACCCGCAACCCTCGGGCACGCGCACGATGGAGCAAAGTAAAAGAGTCCATTCCTCCGGAATAGATTACAACCACGGTGTCGGTCATGCAGGCTCCTGGCTAAGGAATAGGGGGTCTGTAAAGACCAGGTAACAGAGTAGGGGTATTGTAACAGTGTGAGGGCAGGTAAACTGACTCTAAAATAACCTTCTAAACAGACCGCCAATGACTACCGAACTGCGCCCGGCATTTATCGACTTCGAGGCATCAAGCCTTGATCTGATTGAAAGCTACCCGATCGAGGTAGGCGTTTGCATGCCCGACAGCTCTTTGCATAGCTGGCTGATTGCGCCCCACATACGCTGGCAGAACTGGTCTGAAAGCGCGGAACGGATTCATGGCATTCCAAGATCCCGCTTATTGGCGGAAGGCAGTGCAGTGGCAGAGGTAGCCCATCACCTTAATCGGTTGCTGTCCGGCCATGTTTTCTGTGACGCCTGGACGTTTGACAGTTTCTGGCTGTACAGGCTTTTCCGGGCTGCCGATGTGAAGCCCGGATTTCAACTGGAATCTGTCTCCGTACTACTCGACTCCCGGCAGGTAACACAGTGGCCATCTGCGCGCCAACAGGTCATTTCTGACCTGGGTCTGCCCGTTCACCGGGCAGCAAATGATGCTCTGATTCTGCAAAGAACCTGGGAGTATATCAGTGCTTCAGAACGCGCGTTCTGAGAACAATGATCTCCAGACCATTCCTCAGGGTATGCAGTGTCCAGTAAGTAACCAGCGCCATCAATCCGGCACCGAGAACAGTAAAAGCAAGATCATCACCAACAACCTGGCCTTTAGCCAGTAGCATGTATACGGCCAGCGCAGCGATCAGAACGATTTCTACAGCAAAATGGATGCGGAATTTATTGCGGGCAAATCCGAATTCGTCGGACATTTTCTTAGGTTTCAACCTCTGGGTATATATCAGTTCGAGTGATTGGTTAGTGTGCGAATTATCCCCCGAACAGCCCCGGATATCTGTACGAGTTAGTGGCTACGGACTTTCCACTACCGAAAAAAAACGCAGCCATATAGGCTGCGTATAAAGGAGAGATCCATTGGTTATCTGGCTGGCAGGTAACCTGGATTGCACAACGTAAAAACACGTGACTGTTGAATTATGAGGATGCTCCCTTCATGCGTCTGTACGGGTTTGCCGAAGCGCCCGACCTATTGCAAACACTGGGCTAATGGATACACTATCCATTCAATTGAAACATCAAAGCCGACTATGACCCGAATGATTTCACAACACATGATGAACACCGCAGCAAATTGCCTTGAAGGGCAGTGCATGCGTGCGCAGGTAAAAGACATCTAACGGCTTTCGGTCAGTTCCCGGGAGCCTTCGCAGCAACCGGGTCAGCATCTCCGCAAAACCCCGGTTGCCCTCGGCTCCGGGGTTTTGTTTTTGCCGTCGCAACACGACAAGGAGATCACCATGAGAAGACAAACGACAGCGCGTGCTGCCAACCAGCCCATGAATACCCGGCCAGGGCCCATCCGTCGCCCGGAAAAATTGCCGTTGCTGGATGCTATCTGCAAAAAACTGAACCAGCGCGTTAACCTTGATGACGAACAAAGGGTGCTTGGCGTCTATGAGCGTGGCTGGATCTTCAACGGCGTGCTGGCCACGCTCGGGGCTGCGGAAGCCCGTTACGTTCGCGCTTTGGCTACGCGCCACAACTCCTGGATCGCGCGCCAGGTGGCCTAGTATGCGCGAGGCTATATAGAAACGTCTGAACCGGTCAATGGTGCCGGTTCAGACCCTGCATTGTTGCCGGGTCGCCGCCATGCACCACCGCATAATTGCTGACCACATCGTGAATTTTTTCCTGGGAATAGGGTTTGACCACATAGCCGTTGGCTCCAGCGCTGATTGCCCGCTGAATGCTGTCGATAGAATCATCCGCTGTAACCAGCACAATATGCTGTCCATCCCGGGCCGCCTTGAACTCCTTCATTAATTCATGCCCGTCACCATCCGGTAAACCGAGATCCAGCAGTACAATCTGGAATTTGCCGGCATCAAATGCCTTGCGGGCTGAAGCCGCACTCTCGCAATCTGTTACGTCAGTAGCTCCTGCCTTGTGCAGCATCTCAACCAGCCGTTCTCGCATCACCGGCTCATCCTCAACAACCAGTACGGTCAGATTACCCATCCATCATCTCCTTTTTTCGCCAGACGTATTGCTACCCGGGCTCCTTGCAAAACCGGAATTACCAGGAGTCGGCACCAGTATGGCGAGGCAGGTCCAGTGGTGCATGCCCGACTCTCGAGGCGCGGGCGATATCCGGCGAATCTCCCTCGATATTAGCGGTATTGGATTCCCGTTCACTGTCACGGGTCAGTATATTGCTGATACTGACCGCTGTTGAATAGAGAGAGATCGCAATGATCAGCAGCACCGGTTGTACAAACGCCACAAATCCCGGCACCTCAGCGCCCCCCGCGATACTCAGCATCAGGATAATGGCGGGCCCCAGAACCACAAAGAGTGTCAGGGCAATAAAGAATACAATACGCTCCTTATAACGGCCAAGATCCCGGTTAGTGACCAGCCCGAGCACAAACTTGCCAATTGCAAGACCGGCAAGAATAGCGGCTGCTATGCTCAAATCTGCATTCATCAGGGTCTCGTAAAGCCGGCCATCCCAAAGGCGTTGCATGCCGATGACAAGAAACGGGAAAAGCACGAACAGAATATCGGCATAGGTGCCGTACATCATGCTCATGGACTGGTTTTCACGGTGTAACTGGCGCTCACTCATTGGCCCGATCCTGTTTTACTCTGTGTTTGTTCACGCTCTATCATCTCATCCAGTATCGCAAGTTCAGTGCGCACCTGGTTCCATTGCGGGCTTGTGACTTTTACGAGTGCCTCCACAATGCCCGCCTGGCGGGTCATTGCTGGATAGCCCATAGCACCCGCAGAGCCTTTAATCTGGTGCGTTTCCGTTTCGAGTACTGCCTGATCACTGCCTGCCAGTGCCTGGTTCATGCGCTGCCGGCGCTCACCCAGCCCGGACAGGAATCTGGCCGCCAGGCGGTCGATATCCTCATCGCTATCAACACCCGTCTCGACTTGCGGCACAGACGTCAGAAAGCGCTCCAACAGCGCTTGCAGACGTTGCTCATCAACCGGTTTATCCAACACCTCGTCGCAACCTGCGTCACGCAATGCATTGATTCCCTGCTGGTCACCGGCGGTGAAGGCGATGATCGGGTGTCGGAAACCCGCCTGCCTGAGCAGCTGTGTAGCCTCCACACCATTCATTTCGGGCATATGCCGATCCATGAGCACCAGCTGCACAGATTCTGAAAGCGCTTTCCGGACAGCTTCCGCACCCGAGGCAACCGCTACAGCATCCAGGCCCAGACGTTTCAGCATCTGTTCTACCTGCTGCCGGTGTTCTTCGTTGTCTTCTGCCACCAGCACACTTCCGTGGTATTGCTGTCGGAGCTCCCCGGCATTGCCGGGCTGAACCTTCAGATAACGGGCCAGAACCTCATAGAATCCGTGCTTGTCGATGGGCTTTGCAAGGTGTTCGTTGCAGCCTGCAAGCCGATAATCAGCAATGTCTTCAGACATGACATTGGCTGTCAGTGCAATTACTGGCGTATTCACCCCCGCCTCTCGCAGTGCGGCGGTGGCATCACGACCGTTCATGACCGGCATCTGAATGTCCATCAGGATCAGATCAAAAGGCTCCCTGACAGCCATCTCAAGAGCTTCTGCGCCGTTACCCACGTGCACAAGCTCAGCACCGGTGCGCCCCACCAGCAACGAAACAAGGCGGCGATTCACATCGTTGTCTTCAGCACAGAGTATTCGCCCTGAAAGCCGAGGCGCCACAACTACCGGCATGGTTCTCCGTCGCCGGCTGAGCTCTGACTCGTTCTGCAGAAAGTGCACATCTTTCAGGGCACCCGTGTGAATCGACAGTTCAAACTCACTGCCTTCACCGTATGTGCTTTTGACCCGGATACTGCCACCCAGCATTTCCGTCAGCCGCCGCGAGATACTCAGGCCGAGACCCGTGCCGCCATACTGTCGGGAAATAGCGGTACTGCCCTGGGCAAAGGGATCAAACAGCCGACCAATCTGCTCCGGCTTCATACCGATTCCCGTATCGACCACCCGGGCAACCAGCAGTTGTTGATCGCAATCACAACGGACGGAAAGGGAGATCGATCCTTTTTCGGTGAACTTGAGAGCATTTCCGCACAGATTAATAATAATCTGGCGCAGACGCGTCGGATCCGTCTGGATCTGTTCGGGCAGCGGGAATTCACAGTCAATGTTGAAGGCCAGACCCTTTTCCCTGGCCCGAGGGGCAAAAAACGCGCGGATTTCATCCAGCAGCTCCGGCAGATTCACCGAAACTACATCCACGTCCAGTTTGTTGGCATCTATTTTAGAGTGATCAAGAATATCATTCACCAGATCAAGGAGATGTCGCCCGCTCCGGACAACGGTCTCCGCGCTACTGCGTTTTTCCTCCTCATCAAGGTCAGGATCCATGAGCGTTTCGCCGTAACCGATTATGGCCGATAGCGGCGTCCGTATCTCATGGCTCATATTGGCAAGGAACTGGCTCTTGGCCTCCGCGGAGTTGCGCGCCAGTTCTTTTTCCAGCCGCTCCTGCTCCCGCTCGCGCTCGATGCGCTGGCGCCGGTGACTTTCTGTGGAATCAACACAGGTCCCTTCCAGGTGCGTAGGCTCACCATCGGCATCGTAAGCCGTATGGAGAGAAATAATGGCCCAGCGTTCTTCCCCTTCATTCGTCAGGTAACGGGCTTCCACTCCTTTTACCGTGCCCCGCGCCTCCAACTGCTCAACTACCAGTTCCCGGAGCTGATTATCTGCAATGCACGCCTCCAGCACATCCAGGTTGCTTTCAAGAAGCTCCTGGCTGTTGCCAAACCCCATCAAACGCGCCATAGCCGGGTTGGCCGTAACAAACTGTCGCCCGGGTGACATCTGGAAAAGGCCTTCAATCGCATTATCAAACAATGACTGGTATCGCTGCAGGTTGGATAACGCCCTCCGGCTCCAGTTCAATGCCTGGCCCTGAACCTGCTTTATCCGATCAGCCAGAGCAAAGGAAAACAGGATAATCTGCGCGGTGAGTCCGACCTGGGGCGCATAGCTGGTAAACGTATTGAGCGGCAGATAGCCCATAACCGTCAGTGCGTATATACCAAAACCTATAAGTGCCAGCGTCCAGGCAAAAAAGTAGGAGCGTGCAGCAGGATTGTAATAGCGCCAGGACAGATAGCTCACCACGATCAGAATAAGGCAAAGCAGCACCGAGCCGATGACAATCCATTCCATGGCAACGTGATACGGAAGAAACAGCGACAACACAAAGGTAAGAAGCACTGAAGAGATGCACATCTTTATTACCCGGTCCAGATCCACAGACCGGGCGCGGGTTTCAAGCAGCGCCCGGGCCATCAACAGGCCCCAGAACCAGGTCGTGATAATCTGAAAGTGCAGGTATTCCTTGTTAAAGATCGCCGGACGACTATCCAGCAACTGAATGCCGTGTACCTGTTCAGTAGCGATAAACACCGCTGCCGATACGAGATAGAGCACGTAGTAGATGTTACTGCGTTCGCGAACCGAAACTGCCACAAACAGGTTATAGGCCAGAATAGCGAGCAGGCTGCCCAGAAGCGCCCCCCGGACAACTTCATCCACGGACACCTTTTCAATATAGCTATCCGGGCTCCAGAGACTGACCGGCAAACGGAATGTGTTGGTATTGATAATACGCAAGTAAACCGAGGTAACACTGCCCGGCTCCAGATGCAGGCGGAACGTGGGGTTGGGCACAGCAAGATCACGTTCTGCCCAGTTGTCCTGATAACCTGCCTTGCGCTGGTCGACCAACTCACCATCGCGCACCAGGTACAGCACCACTTCGTCTACCAGCGGCAAAGCCAGCTCGAGAATCCACTCCGAGCCCGCCTCTTCGGTATCCGCACGCAAGTCAAAGCGCGTCCAGTAAGCAGATTCGGTATAGCCGAAATTCAGCACGCCACTTTCATGCCGGGTAAACCGCTCAGGCTCCATGGCAAGAATATCGGGCAAAAAGTAAAGTTGACCGGCATCCTCCAGGTACGAGATGCAGCCGCCAAAATCACGCACACTCTCGGTGCCGTTTTTCAGAACGATCTGACCATCCCGGCACTGCTCGCGGGCGCTCGCAAGATCGGGCGCCAGAACCGTTACCAGAAGTATCGCGGCAAGCAGCCATTGCGCCACTTTGCCTGAAGCCGATTTGCACCGTTGCTGCAAAATGTGATCTCCGCGAGGGTAGATGCCTGTCTTATGGTTTATTGTCAGCAGTCGGATCGGGGCGGAGCACCCCGCGGGGATTCACTTTAGCCGTTTACGCACAATTGCGCACCTCAGGGCCTTCTGAAATGAGACATTCCTGCTTTTTCGCTGCCATTTCACTCACACTGCTGAACCTGAGCGGTTGCGGGCTGGAGGATACCGGAGAATCGGCGTTTAACCCGGCAACCAATGTCGATCTGGCCTTTTCGACATTTGATCTCGAGAATACAGAGCAAGTGCCCGACAACCTTGAATACACCCGGTTCCGGGATTTCTACCAGGGCATCCAGCCAAGCGGTCCCGACGACAGTGCTGACAATCGTGAAACAGCAGACGAGATTCGCACCCACATAGACAGGTTCATCCAGGCAACCCGTGCCGAAAACAGCAACCGCTATGAAAAAGTGCGCAACCCGCTGGATCTGATCAATCAGGTAATTGCATCCAATCAGGTTACCAACTTCCGGGAAGGCCGAACGTATATCAGCCAACGCATTGCCGCCGGACAGGCAGGCACCTACAACACCAGGGGAAACGGGGCGCTCATCAGATTTACAGATCAGAACGCTGTATTGAACGATACATCACTTAACGAAAAACTGTGGATTTTCCCGACACTGGACTGGAGATACCTTCCAGTCGGCCCTGAAGGCAGCGATCTGGATGCCAAAGTCTATAGAACCGTTCAGTACGTGAGCCGGAGCGTTGAACCTGAAGCAGCTGAGGCCCAGCCGGAATTGATCAGTCTGCTGGCAGGGAGCCGGTTTGATGCCAACAGCTTCGTCACTCTCGGCTATAACAGCGCGGAGTATGCTACTGCAGATTATCTCAGCAGGAACTTCGGCAGTATCGAGCTGAGGCAGGATTTCATTCAGAACAAGGTCGACACACTGTTTATCAAGAATGCAGATAAAACCACACTGAACCTTGACCGGTATGACAGCATCAGCCTGAACGACTCAAGCCCCGATTGTCTGAGAGTCGAGCTGAATTACGCTAACTCTATACTGAGAATATTCTATTCCAATGGGGAACCCGCTGTGCTCAGTACACCAACCGAGGCAGATCCTGAAAAAACCACCGCTAATCAGGCCCATTGCAGCAACCAGCCAGACAGCGACGCAGCTGTCAGCTGGATTGCGACCGGTGCATACGTGCGTCAGTAGCCGCGGCGTTCATCCAGACCCCAGTTCTGTAAAAAGCCTTTTTTGTGACTGATAATTCGCTCATAGGCTGAAATCATGACGGCAACATGGGGGGCTCTGGTCAGGCGCAGAATCTCGATACGGCGCTCCAGCCGTTCTACTTCTGTGCTGACTTGCTGATGTATGTGGCTTCGGACACTGTCGTGGTGATCGAGCCGGACGTTTCTGACCGTCGATGGGTATTCATGATGGGGGTATCCGGGCTTATCCATTGTGTATCTCATCCATTGAGTAGCGGCAGTTCCTTTACCAGAATGCAGTTTGCACAACTGTCTGACAAAGCGCAACAAAATGAATAGAGTTTCATTTTTACACTATAATCACGTGACGAACCCGCCCCCGGAGAATCCCTGTGAATCCGCTGCTATAGTGCCACTTACTGTTTCATTTCCAGCCACCGGGATTGATTATGAGCCAGACATCCGTTGCCGATACACTCAGAGAATACCTCTCGCTGCTTGAACTCCTGGACGATGCCTACTGGGAAGCCGCCAGCATCCAGCACAAAGACATGCTGTACGACATCATCAGTATTTTCAGTCAGGAAGTATCCGAGATAAACAAGCTCAGCATTCAGGACCACCATTACCCCTATGAGGTGATCACTGAAGGCATTCGCCGTGTTGTGCCCAAGCTGGAGCGGTTAGACGAGAGCCGCGAGGAAGTCGTTCAGCGCACTCAGACGCTGACAGACTTTCGCGACATTCTGTCATCCGTGCTCGGCATTCTGGAAGCTCAGCTCAGAACGCTGTAAATCGCTGCCTTCTCAGGCAGCGACCACTGGGCGCTCGCTTTCCGGGCGAAGCGGGAACTGCCGGGCGATGGTATAGACGAACTTGCCGAGTGCAGGTATGTGGTGCCCGACGATGGGAATCCCGGTGTTAAGAAGGCTTACGGAGATATCCCTCGCCGCATCTGCCCAGCAGAGCTTGTTAATCAGCCCTACATGCCCGAATGCATAGCGGCTTTGTTGACCCCACAAGCCAACCGGGTTGCCGCCCAGCATCATCCCGGCACTGAAACGCATGGGGATCATCATAGTGCGATCAATCTGTAACGAGCCGAATTGCTGGATTGCGCGTCGAACGGTGATCTCACTGCAGATACGCTTGCCTTTCCACATGCCGCCATTCAGCATCATCTGGAAGAAGCGCCCCATTTCCTCAGCTGTTCCGCAAAGGTTACCCGCCGGAATCACGGCTTCCTGAAAACGGGGATCGTTGGTTACCTGCTCCACGGTCGCGATATCACCGCCAAGTGCACGGTTGACGATCCAGGACACAGGGAAGCGTGGTGTAGGACCGGTAGCGTAGTTGGTAGCCAGCTCATGAAGGTTCTCCGACTGAATTCCATAGGTAAACCATTTCATGCCCATGGGCTTTCGCAGGTGTTTATCGAGATAGTTTTCAATGGAGTCGCCGGTCACCTTTTCCAGCACTCGCTGCAGGACATAACCACCGGTTATTGCATGGTAGGCTACCTTGGCGCCATTTACCTCAACCGCTCTGGCCTCACAGAGCAGTCGCCAGATCTCGTCCTGATTCCACAGAACATCAATCGGGGTTTCGTTCGGAATAGCAGGAATTCCGCCCCGGTGTGACAGGATCTGGTGCACAGTAATGGTACGCTTCCCGTTTGTCGCAAACTCGGGGCAGTAATAGGACACAGGATCCATCAGGTTAACCAGCCCCTGTTCAACCAGCATATGCATCAGCAAAGCGGTAACCGCCTTGGAGGCCGAGAAGTAACAGATGGGCGTATCTGTGGTCATCGGTACTTTGGGCACACCTGCGGCGTCATGGGGGCCATTACCGCTCGCATGGCCAATTGCACGATGCAGGATCTGCTCACCCTTGTGGCGCACAGATATCTGGATACCGGGGTGGACACCGGTGCGATACAGGGCTTCGACGCTTTTCCAGATAGCATCAACGGTTCGGGTATCAACACCAACCGATTCCGGTCTTTCACCGGCGGCATCGCGGTGAGTAACGGTAGATAGATCTTTAGGTACCTTACAACTGTGCAGTGCACGGCGGGCTATTGGGTTCATCGGGTGCGCCTTGGTAATGGTGGCTGTTTTTATTCTGTATCCGGGTTAGTTAACTCTGAAGTTATCATAGACTGTTGAGCATGAAAAAAACCAATGGTTTCAGGAGCACTCTATGACGCCCGGTATCAATGCGGCCTGTAAAGCCGGCATTACCCACACCATCCACGAGTACCACCACGATCCCGCCAGTACGGGTTACGGCAACGAAGCGGCCGAAAAAATGGGGGTTGATCCGGCACGGGTATTTAAAACCCTGGTTGTCACCGTTGATGGCAAATCACTCGCCGTGGGCGTGGTGCCTGTCACCGACATGCTGAGTATGAAGCTGATTGCCAAGGCTGCAGGCGGCAAGAAGGCCAGCATGGCCGATCCACAGGAAGTCCAGCGTCGCACCGGCTACGTGCTTGGGGGTGTGAGCCCGCTGGGCCAGAAAAACCGCCTTATGACCTTGATCGACGTTTCCGCACAGGACTTCGATACTATCTACGTCAGCGCTGGCCGCCGGGGGCTGGAAATTGAACTTTCACCCGGAGATCTGGCGCGGCTGACCGGGGGCCGTTTTGCCCCACTGCGACAGGAGTAAGGCGTGTCTCACGCAATGGATCTGCTATTGATCGGCGGTATCATGCTGCTGGCCCTGGGTGCTCATACCCTTGGCCAGCGCCTGCACGTGCCGAGAGTAACCCTGCTGCTGGTCGGCGCCTTAGCGGGCCCCGAAGTTCTGGATCTGATGCCTGCCAATTTCAGTGACGGCTTTCGGCTCGTCACAGAACTGACTCTTGCCATGGTGGGCTTTTTGCTCGGCGAACGGATGTCCTTCCGCGATCTGCGCCAGGGCCGTGAAGCACTCATCGTCAGCCTTACGGTGACGCTGGTTACGGCACTACTGATTTTTCTGGCCGTCTGGCTGGTCACCCGAAACATACCGGCTTCATTGCTGCTAGCCGCCATTGCTACCGCTACCGACCCGGCCGCTACGCTGGACGTAATGCGACAAACCGGCTCACGGGGGCCACTGACCCGGGTCGTGGCTCAGGTTGTCGCCATTGATGATGCCTGGGGCGCCATTCTCTTCAGCATTCTTCTGGTAGTTGCCGAGCGCCTCGCCGGAAACGGCGCGAACCTGATCGAAACCCTGGGATATGGTCTCTATGAGGTGGCCGGCGCCCTGGTACTCGGCGTCGTTCTGGGCCTGCCCATGGCCTGGCTGACGGGTCGCCTGAAGCCGGGCGAGCCGATGTTACTGGAGGCCGCCGGTTTCGTGTTTGTGGCTGCCGGGATTGCCGGGGCACTGGAAGTATCCTACCTGCTGACCTGCATGACCCTGGGCGTGGTAGTGGCCAATCGCGCGCGCCACCACGTCCGCCCCTTCCGTTCCATTGAGGGCATTATCGAGCCCTTTCTGGCGACGTTTTTCTTTCTGGCGGGATATGGGCTGGACTGGGAACTATTGCCTACCTTGGGCATTCTGGGCGTGGTGTATGTTATTGCCCGGATAGCCGGTCGGGTTCTGGGTGGTTATGCGGGCGGAGTTCTGGCAGGCTCCGAGTCGCTGGTGCGAAAGCGTAACGGTGCCTGTCTGTTGCCCCAGGCAGGCGTGGCCATGGGCCTGGCATTGGTGGCTACCGACCGTCTCCCGGAACTCACCTTCATACTGCCATTGATTATCGCATCGACGGTGCTGTTCGAGCTGTTCGGCCCGCCAATCACCATGTACCAACTGAGCCGCGCCGGGGAAACCGGAAAAGGCTATGAAGAAGCGGTGGACGAGGACGAATAGCGGCCACAAAAAACCCGGAAGGCCGCAGGCGGCGTTCCGGGTTTTTGTTCAGGACTGCAACGCGGATTACTTCACCGATGCGCGGGCATCTTCCATAATCCGGTTGAGGGTTTCACTTGGCTGCATAACCGCCTTCACCTTGTCTGCAGGTGGGTGGTAATAGCCGCCGATATCCGCTGGTTGACCCTGGATAACGCTCATTTCCTCCAGGATCTTGTCCTTGTTTTCTTCCAGTTGTGCCGACATTTTGGCAAAGAACTCTTTAAGCTCCTTGTCGCTGTCCTGATTTGCCAACTCCTCTGCCCAGTAACGGGCCAGGTGGAAGTGACTGCCACGGTTATCCAGCTCACCGGTCACACGAGAAGGCGACTGGTTGTTTTCCAGCAGGCGCTCGGTGGCTTTGTCGAGAGTCTGACCCAGCAGACGTGCACGATTGTTATCGTGCTTCTCACCCAGCTCATCCAGCGACACGGCAATCGCAAGGAACTCGCCCAGCGAATCCCAGCGCAGATGGTCTTCCTGCAGCAGTTGCTGCACGTGCTTGGGTGCAGAGCCGCCAGCGCCGGTTTCGTAGAGGCCACCACCGTTCAGCAGAGGAACAATCGACAACATCTTGGCGCTGGTCCCCAGCTCCAGAATCGGGAACAGGTCGGTGAGGTAATCACGCAGTACGTTACCGGTTACAGAGATAGTATCCAGGCCACGAATCAGGCGCTCCATGGTCCACCGAATAGCGCGAACCGGCGACTCGATACGAATATGAAGGCCTTCGGTGTCATGATCTTCAAGGTAGGTACGAACCTTCTTGATCAGCTCAGCATCGTGAGCACGCTCGTCGTCCAGCCAGAACACTGCCGGCGTGCCGGTAGCGCGGGCGCGGTTGACGGCCAGCTTGACCCAGTCACGGATTGGCAGATCTTTGGTCTGACACGCGCGCCAGATATCGCCCTGTTCCACGTTGTGCTCGGTCAGCACGGTGCCATCTTCGGCTACAACACGCACAATACCGTCTTCCTTGATTTCGAAGGTCTTGTCGTGGGAGCCATATTCTTCGGCTTTCTGCGCCATCAGGCCCACGTTTGGCACTGTGCCCATAGTGGTGGGGTCAAATGCGCCGTGAGTCTTACAGAAGTTGATCGCTTCCTGATAGATGGTGGCGTAAGTGGACTCCGGCATAACGGCCTTGGTGTCCTTGAGCTTGCCATCGCGGGCCCACATTTTACCGGAGTTGCGGATCATCGCAGGCATGGAAGCGTCAACAATTACGTCGCTCGGCATGTGCAGGTTGGTGATACCTTTGACTGTATCCACCATGGCGATTTCCGGGCGGTGCTCGTAGGTTTTGTGCAGCGCTTCCTGGATTTCTTCCTGCTTGGATTCCGGCAGCAACTTGATCTTCTCAAGTACCGAAGACAAGCCGTTGTTCGGGTTTACCCCGATCTCTTCAAACAGGTCGCCGTACTGGTCAAACAGCTCCTTGTAGTAAATCTTCACCGCGTGACCGAACACGATCGGGTGCGAGATCTTCATCATGGTGGCTTTGACGTGCAGGGAGAACATCACGCCGGTCTTTTCGCAATCTTCGATAGCATCTTCGAAGAATTTGCAGAGCGCTTTCTTGCTCATGAACATGCCGTCGAGCACTTCGCCTTCCAGCAGTGGCAAATCAGATTTCAGTACCGTCTGTTTGCCGCTTTTGTTCTCGAAAACGATTCGGGCGTTGGTCGCCTTGTCGATGGTGAGTGACTGCTCGTTGGAGTAGAAATCGCCGCCATGCATGTGCGCCACGTGAGTGCGTGAAGCCGGGCTCCATTCACCCATGGTGTGGGGGTATTTACGTGCGAAGGCTTTAACGGCCGCGGGTGCCCGACGGTCGGAATTGCCTTCACGCAGAACCGGGTTCACGGCGCTACCCAATACCTTGGCATAGCGGGCCGTGACATCTTTTTCTTCGTCGGTTTCAGGGTTTTCCTTGTATTCCGGAACCTTGTAACCCTGTTCATTCAGCTCCGTTATGGCTGCGCGCAGCTGCGGTATGGAGGCAGAAATATTCGGCAGCTTGATGATGTTGGCGTCGGGGTCTTTGGTATATTCACCCAGTTCTGCAAGGGCATCGGGAACCCGCTGATTCTCTTCCAGGTACTCGGGGAAGGTCGCCAGAATTCTCGCCGCCAGGGATATATCGCTGGTTTCGAATTCAATGCCAGCCGGCTTGGCGTAGGTTTCCAGGATCGGAAGAAGAGACCGTGTTGCGAGGGCAGGCGCCTCGTCGGTCAGTGTGTAGACAATCTTTGCTTTGGATGATGTCATTTTCGTCCTCAGGCTATTTGGTGGATTCAGGACGGTCATGGCGAGTTCCGGCGTCTTGTGGACGACTGACCTGCGCTATGACTGATTTTGGAACTTTTTATAGACCTACTAAGATACCATTTTTTTGTAATCTCTGGTTACGATCTTAGTATAAGAACGGAGTAAAAACTCCTGATCTTCGGTGAGAGTGCGGATATGTGGCGGGAATTTACGAAACTTTCTAACATTTTGCTCTTCGGTCATGGGAGTAAAGCGTCGAAATTAACGCCTCCCAAAACCCGCTCAAGCACATCCTTGTGGCGCTTGGGCTCCGCCATCCATGGCTCCGCACAGTTTTGGGAGGCGTTAATCCCGCTGCTTCTCAAGTTTCCAAGCAGTCCTCCACACTTGAAACTAGCCTTTCGGCAACAAGTTCTCCTCGGCAAGCCGATCCCGAATCTGGTCCAGTGCTTCCGGGTTGCCCAGTGCATCGCGGTTGTCTGCTTTGCTGGAGCCATTGATCAGGCGGGCGACGGCCAGTTCCACTTTTTTGCCGCTGCGGGTGTAGGGAATGTCTGGCACCTGCACGATATGTTTGGGAACGTGGCGTGGGCTGGCGCCTTTGCGGATTCGGACTTTTAGCTGGTTCAGCAGTTCGTCGGTGAGTTCCTGGCCTTCGGCAGGTACTACAAACAGCACAACTTCTACGTCGCCATCAATCTGGCGCCCGACTACCAAACTGTCTTTGATAGCCGCTTCGGTTTCTACCTGACGGTAGATTTCTGCGGTGCCTATGCGCACGCCGCCGGGGTTGAGTGTGGCGTCGGAGCGGCCATAGATTATGGCGCCGCCATGTTCGGTAAATTCAATGAAATCACCATGTGCCCATACGCCGGGGAAAGTGTCGAAGTAGGCGGCGCGATAGCGTTCGCCGTCGGCGTCGTCCCAAAAGGCCACGGGCATGGAGGGTAAAGGCTGACGGCAGACGAGTTCGCCGCGGCCCTGGTCAACGGGCCTGCCGTCGTCTCCGTATGCGACAGCATCGACGCCCAGCAAGCTGCACTGGATCTCGCCCCGGCGCACGGGTAGCAACGGAGTAGAGCCGACAAAACAGCCGCAGATGTCTGTACCACCGGCGATGGAGCCAAGCAGTGCGTCAGGAGCGCCATGACTGTACATCCAGTCGTAGTCTTCCGGAAGCAGGGGCGAGCCTGTTGAGAACACAACTCTCAGGTTACTGAGATCCAGGGTTTCAGCAGGGGCCATTTCAGCCTTGCGACAGCCCGCTATAAATCTTGCGCTGGTGCCGAAGTGGGTAACGCGCTCTTCGGCTACGGTTTCCCACAGGAAGCTCAGGCTGGGGTAGCCCGGTGAGCCGTCTACGGTGATAACCGCTGCGCCGGTGAGCAGGGCGGAGGCCTGCCAGTTCCACATCATCCAGCCACAGGTAGTGAAGTAGAGGAAGCGATCTTCCGGGCCTACGTCGCCGTGCAGCATGAGTTCTTTGGCATGGTTTACCAGCAAGCCGGCGGTTCCGTGCACGATGCACTTGGGCTTGCCGGTGGTGCCGGAGGAATACAGGATATAGACCGGGTGGTCGGGCTCTACCGGGGTATACGAGGGCGTCTGGCCTGTGCAGGAAGCGATGGCCTCGTCCCAGGTGGTCACCAGCTCACCCGGAATCGCTGTTTCTCCCGGGAGTTGCTCAACGCTGACAACGCACTTGAGTGTTGGCAGACCGGCAATCAGTTCCGCAAAGTCGTTCTGGCGGGCGAAGGTCTTGCCTCCGTAGCCATATCCGTTTACTGCGATCAGTGCAGAGGGCTCAATCTGGCCAAACCGGTCAAGAATTGCGCCTATACCAAAGTCCGGCGAGGCGGAGCTCCAGATGGCACCCATACTGGTTGCTGCAAGCATGCCAGCGAGAGCCTCGTAGCCGTTGGTAACAACGCCGGCTACGCGGTCGCCTTTCTTGATACCCTTACCGCGAAGAAACGCTTCCAGAGCACCGACGTCGGCTTTCAGTTCACCGTAGGTGCGGCGCAGAACCGGTCTTGTTTCACAGTAAGTAACGATTGCTTCCTGGCTGGCGTGTTCGCCTTCTGCCAACCGAAGCAGGTTGGCAGCAAAGTTCAGCTTCATGCCCGGGAACCACTCGGCACCCGGCATATCACGCTTGCCCAGCACGGCGCGGGCCGGTGTTTCACAAATCAGGCCGCAATAGTCCCAGACTTTGGCCCAGAAGGTATCCAGGTCATCAACAGACCACTTGTGCAGCGCGTGATAATCGGAAAAGGGGCCATAGCCCTGGCCTTCCAGCCAGGTTTTGAATCGGCCCATCCGGGCGTTGTCCAGCGTATCCTCCGAGGGAGTCCAGACAACGGGTGATTGTTCTGTAAGGCTCATCCGTCGCTCCTGTTGCTTACTGCATGTGCCAGCCGTGGCTGACAACAATCGATTGGCCTGTGAGGGCGGCCGAAGGAAAGGCTGCAAGGTGCACTGCCGTTTCGGAAACATCTTCCAGCGTTGTGAACTTACCGTCCACTGTGTTCTTCAACATGACTTTGCTGATGACTTCCTCTTCAGAAATACCAAGCTCTTTGGCCTGTTCAGGAATCTGCTTGTCTACCAGCGGCGTTCTTACAAAGCCCGGGCAAATAATATTGCTGCGTACGCCGTGTTCAGCACCCTCTTTCGCTACCGCACGGCACAACCCCAGCATACCGTGTTTTGCAGCCACATAAGGCGACTTCAAAGGTGAAGCTTCCAGCGAATGCACGGACCCCATGTATAGCATAGTCCCTCCGCCGCTCGCATACATTTGCTTGAGGGCAGCCCGGGTTACCAGGAAAGCGCCATCCAGATGCACATTTATCACCCGGCGCCAATCTGCATACGCCAGTTTGTGCACCGGGTCTATGTGCTGGATACCGGCATTGGCCACGGCGATATCCAGGCCACCCCAGGCCTCCACAATGGCGGCAACACCGGCATCGACTGCTGCCTCATCGGTAACGTCCATGGCCAGTGCCATTGCCGTGCCGCCCGCTTTTTCAATGGCATCAACGGCTTCTTGTGCGCTTTCCAGCGTGAGATCCGCTACCGCCACTCGGGCGCCTTCACGGCCATAATGTTCGGCGATTGCCCGGCCAATGCCACGCCCCGCACCGGTAATCAGTGCAACTCGATTTTCGAGACGCATAGTGTTTATCTCCCAGTTGTTATTAAAAGAATCTTCGGAAGGTCGCCGCGTCAGGAACCGCCATAGACTTCGTTAGGCAGCCAGGTTGCCAACGGAGCAAACCAGAACACCAGAGCCAGGGCCAGCAACTGCAAGCAAATGAACGGTAATACACCTAGGTAGATATGCCGGGTGGTAATACCCGGCGGGCATACACCTTTGATATAGAAAAGTGAGAAACCGACCGGTGGTGTCAGGAACGAAGTCTGCAGGCACATGGCAAACATGATGGCAAACCACACAGGCTCCACACCCAGTTTGAACAGCACCGGTGCCACCAAGGGCAATACAATAAGAGTAATCTCTACCCAGTCCAGGAAAAACCCGAGCAAAAAGGTGATGAACAGGACCGTCAACAGTACGCCAGTGGTGCCGAACGGCAGACCAGTGATGGCACCTTCAATAACTTCATCACCACCCAGCCCGCGCAATACGGAAGCAAAGACCGTAGCACCAATAAAGATGCCAAAGATAAATGCGGAGGTACGGCTGGTCTGATAAAGCGACTCTTTCAGGGTCTCCATATCCAGCCGCTTGCTGACAAACGCCATGAGCAGGGCTCCGCCAGCACCTACCGCGGAGGCTTCCGTGGTTGTGGCGATACCGAAAAAGATCGAACCGAGTACAGAAATAATCAGCGCCATCGGCGGCAACACCGCCAGGATCACGCCGAGCCAGGCACGGGCGTCAAGGCGCTCACGGTTTTGCGGTGCAGGCGCCAGATCTTTCTTTATGTATGAGGCGATGATGATGTAGAGAATGTAGAGCATCGCGAGCATGACACCGGGAATCAAAGCACCCATGAACAATTTGCCCACAGAGGCGTCCGGAGTACCAAGACGATCGGCCATCAACACCAGCATGATGCTTGGCGGCACCAGAATCCCCAGCGTACCGACGGAGCAAGCCGTTCCCACCGCCAGCGACTTGTTGTAGTTGGCCTGCATCATGGGCCCCAGAGACAGCATACCCAACAATACAACCGAGGCTCCGACAATCCCGGTGGAAGCCGCAAGCAACACGCCAACCAGAACAACAGTGATTGCATAGCCACCGCGCAACCCACCGAGCACCCGTACCAGACTGTGCATCAGCTTTTCGGCGATACCTGAGCGATCAAGCATGATGCCCATGAAAATAAACATGGGCAGCGCAACCATCAACTCATTGGCAACGATGCCATAAATTCTGGCGTCCAGAACGCCGATAGTGCCCTGCCAGGTAAACCACAGGGGCGAATCCAGATACTCGACCATAACGTGGCCGATAATAGCGAATACAAGACCGATACCCGCCAGTGACCAGGCAACCGGGAAGCCCAGTAGCAACAGCACCATAAAGGTAGCGAACATGGCGATAACAAGAATCGCTTCTACACCCATGACGATAGCCTCACGGTTCAGGGATTAGGATGGCCGACAGAGCGCCGGTCATCGTAGGGAGGCGCAATGGCCCTGGGAAAACGGAACAGAAAGGTGGTGCATCGCGAGGCACGGGACACCAGGGCAATCATCACAAACACCATTCCGAGTGGCAGCATGCTTTTGAAGATAAACCGGTAAGGCAGACCACTGGGTGCCTGAGAGTGCTCCATGTAAGTCCACGCCGTCCAGGCGTACGGCACCATTGAGTTAATCATCAATGCGATGACCGGCAGCGCCAGCAGCAAAATCCCCAACACTTCGATAATAGCCTGAGTTCTAGGGCTGAATTTCTCTCTCAATACATCAACGCGGACATGATCATCACGCACTACTGCGTAACCTAACGTCAGCAGGGTCGCCGTTCCAAACAGATGCCAGGATAATTCTTCAAGAGCGATGGAGCCCTGAGACATCACATAGCGGGAGAATACATTGACCAGAATAACAACCAACACTCCGATCCATAACCAGGAGGCAAGGCGGCCAACGGCAACAACCATTCGGTCGAGGTGCCAGGACAACGCATTGGTCGGTAGCGTATCAGTGTCGGATGCCGGGGCCTGATTATCCCCGGAGACATTGGTATCAGTCACAAAAACCTCGGATTTTCCGGATGCGGGGTAGGAAGCGGGTAACGGTTATCCGTTACCCGCAGTTAACATCATCCGTTGATCAATCGTACTTGTAGAAATCCCGTGGCAGGTAGCCATTGGAGTGCCAGATGGAGTGGTGTTCCATGAAGTCACGCTGACTGGTCAGTACGCGATTGAACATCTCGTCACTGGCAGCGATCTCATCCAGTACTTCGTTGGTAATTTCCTGCAGTTCGCGCAGCACAGGCTCGGGGAGAGTCTGGGCGTTTACGCCTTCTTTTTCGTAATCACGAAGTGCCGTTGGCTGCGCCCACTCGCTCTCTGCAAAACCCTTGAGCGTGGCAGATTCGCAGCCCATCTCGATAAGCGCGCGGCTTTGGGGTTCAAGGCCATCCCACACATCCTTGTTAACCAGCAGGTGTGAGGTTGTCAGAGTCTGATGCCAGCCAGGCATAATGTAGTTCTTGATGATCTGATCGAGGCCCAGCATTTTGTCGATGGCCGGCTGCGAGAACTCGGTTGCATCAATAGTCTTACGCTCCAGCGCCTGATAGATCTCGCCGCCGGGCACCATGGTTACCGATGCGCCAAGTTTTTCCAGTACTTTACCGCCGATGCCGGCAAAGCGGATCTTCAAACCGTCAAAATCTTCAACACCTTTGATCGGATTAGCAAACCAGCCTGCACCTTCAGGCCCGATGATGCTGCACAGCATGGGGTGAATGTTGCGCTTGGCGTAGATTTCTTCCAGCAGAGCCCGGCCATCGCCCTGGTAATACCAGGCCAGATAGGCTGGCGGTTCCATGTTGAAAGGGGCACCGGAATAGAGTGGCAGGGCTGGAATAGTGCCCTGGTCGTAGCCCACCCAGGTATAACCCGCCGGATACTTGCCGCTACCGACAGCGTCCATGATTTCAAAGGGAGGTACCAGCTCATTGGGCTCGTAGTAACGCAGCTGAACATCGCCACCTGAAATCGTTTTGAGGTTCTCGGTCAAATGTTTGACCGGCGTTGTCAGGCCCACAAGGTGCGATGGGAACGCCAGAGGCACCTGCCAACGGATTTTTTCAGCTGCCAGAGCATCGCTGCTGATCATGGCACCTGTCATAAGGGTTGCGGCACTAATGCCCAGAGTCAAACCGGAAAGCTTTTGCTTGATAGACATGAAGATGATCCTTCTTGTTGTTGTATACGGCCCGGAGCTCTTTGGCCCGATAGGCCTGGTCTGAAATTCAGCCAGAAAACACAGAAAACGAAACCGACAGTTATAAACCGGGGGTCCTACGTTTAGCGTCAGCATTATTTTCTGTGTTGTTCTGACGTCCTGCGCTCAAAGAGGAGCAGAATCTATGCCAATAATTTTTATTATATTAATCAATAAGATAAAAAAACCAAAAAATCTACCACCCCGAAAACGTCCGAAATTCCGGACAGCATGATGCTATAGTCGTAGGTGATTGTACAGATATCAAGACACCTGTCCGGAAATCAGGACATTTTGGCCAGTTTTTCATACAACACCGAGCGGGAAATACCCAGCAACCGGGCAGCCTTGGTACGATTACCCCTGCTTGCAACCAGCGCTTGTTCCACCGCGTGAGCTTCTGCCTCTGCCAGAGTTTCAGCCAAAGGCCTGACAGGACGTGGCGCAGTATGTGATGCCGGGCGCACCCCGACCCGGGGCAACACCTTGAACATGGCGTCCGCGTCCAGCACGCCACCCTCCTCACTCATGGTGAGTGCGCGCTCCAGAACATTACGCAGTTCGCGGATGTTCCCGGGCCAGTCATAACTCGCAAGGGCCGCCACCCCGGCATCGGTGACCTCCGCTCGCATATCCGGCCCCTCGCTGATTTCCCAAAGCAGAGTTTCACACAGCAATCCGAGGTCAGCGAGTCGGTCTCTTAAAGGTGGTATGGGGATTTCCAGCACATTGAGCCGGTAATACAGATCCGAGCGGAAACTGCCATCGGCAATCATGGCTTCGAGGTTGCGACTGGTTGCTGCAATGACCCGGACATCGACCGATGTCACCTTGTTGGAACCCAGAGGTTCTACTTCCCTTTCCTGAAGGGCCCGTAACAGCTTGGCCTGCAGCGGCAATGGCATATCGCCGACTTCATCAAGAAACAGAGTGCCGCCGTTGGCAAGCTGGAACTTTCCTTCCCGCAGCTTCCGGTCTGCACCTGTGTATGCGCCAGGTGCAACACCAAAAAACTCGGCCTCCAGCAAGTTATCGGGAATGGCCGCCACGTTCACACCCACGAACGGCTTTTCTGCCCGGCTTGAGATGGCATGAATTGCCTGGGCCAGCACTTCCTTACCGGTACCCGTCTCTCCCAGCAACAAAACCGTCATTTCACGGCCTGCAGCCAGGCGTGCGCGGCGCTTGACCTCGAGCGCGCCAGGGCTGGCGCCAACAAAGTCTCCGAGGCTGTATCGTGTGCTTCTTGCTCGTTTTGCCAGGGCCTTGCGGGCTGCAGCGAGATCCTGGTGCAACCGACGGTACTTGCTCACCAACGGCGTGAGTGGCTGCAGATCATCATAGAGCACGAACGCTACAGCGCCCTCAATTTCACCAGCTGCGTCATAAAAGGGTAATCGGGTAACCACCAGTTGCTGTTGCTGATGCTCCATAATATCGAGTAAAAGCGGTTTGCCGGTTTCCACAACTTCCGGCATACGGGTTTCCGGAATCACCTGGCGCACCGGGCGGCCAATGGCATCGGTCGCTTCTTTCAAACCGAGTAGCTGGGCATAGCTACTGTTCATCCAGGTAATTCGGGCCTCGCGATCAACGGCAATGGCGCCTGCACTGGCTTCCTCGAACATGGGGAAAAGTGCTTCGATAAGCTCCCGGGTCAGTCCGTTTTTATTTTTCTCACCGAACAACTGTGTCATGTAACGCGTACCGCCGGGTTCAATATCAATCATTGGAAAGCCCTGCACCCGGCATTGCCGGGTGATTTGTCGGAAGTATATGGCCCTCTCTGCAGAGTGAGCAAATGAGAGGGCCCGCGCGGGGATCAAAACACCCTTATTCCGGGATGCGTAACTCGTCACCAACCAGACTGATAACATCAGCGGCTGCCGGTTGAGGCGCTATCTCAGGCAGATTGATCCCGGCCAGCGGGGTTGCAAGATCTCCCCGCGGAACCGTCCGAACGACCTGACTGGGCGGCAGTTCGGCCCCATTAGTCAAGCGATCCCACACGAGATCAAGGGCCTGGAAATAGTAGTGGTGCAGAGGCACGTAACGGTCACCAATACCTCCCAGACCGTTCAGCACATCCAGGTGGTGGGCATTGAGCACTTCGTAGTAACGAAGTTCGCTACTTACACCTTCCACCCGTTGGTTAAGCCCGTAATAGGGCCGGGAGGTATGGTTGATGGGCAGAATGGCATCCGCGCGGCCCGTCACAAACACCGCCGGCTTGCCACGAAGATCTCCGGTGGCACGAATTTCATCGATTCCCCCGGCAATTGCAGCGGCAAGTTCTGCGTCATTTCCTGACAACGGATCGCCGGTAACGGCATCATAGCCCAACGCGAGACTGTGCAGGCAAAGCAGGGCATCAAGGCCATAATCGGCCGAGCTACTGCTGGGTGACACGCTGGCAGGCATGGCCGTCGGCTGACCTTCAGCATCGTCGTAAACGATAACGACACCTGCGGTCGGTGGAATGCCGTTGCTCGTTGCAAATGCTGCCGCTTCCGCGGCCGAGGCAAACGATGTGACTGCGCCCGCACCATCCACCGCAGCCATACTGAGACCACAGACGCGATCTTCAACGCCAGCGCGGCCATAGGCGTTGGCATAGGTCATTGAAATACTCTGGGCAACGTTGGAAGCGAAGTGCACCGGCGCCAGCAGATTCTGTTCGGGCTGAATGCCGAAGTCTTCGTTCAGAATACGTTGTGCCTCGGTGGCGTAGTCGTCAAGGGTTGCGCTGGCTGCACCGTTGAGCAATCCTTTGTTTGCCAGGGAATTACAGATATTCTCGCGCACCGCTGGTGTGTTGAGAACATTCAGTGGTGCATCATCGCGAGTCGCTGGTGCCTGATTCGCACAACCCTGATAAACCGCCAGCGCCGTGGTGTATTCGAACAGGCTTCTGCTGTGCTCAGTGATGGCTGCGCTGGAACCCTGGTTAATGGTGAACCCGGTATCCACAACCGGGTTAAGATTGGGCTCCGAAACGGCAACGCCATCAATCAGGCCCTGGGTGTCCTGTTCGGCCGCGCGAACCGACGAGCCACCGCCATTGGAAACACTGGAAGCAATAACCAGCGTGTTTTCAGGCGTGATAGGGTCAACGTTGCTGTCGCTGCCGAATTGCTCATTCAACGCCCAGAAACCGAATACGACAGACTGCAACACATGACGCCCCCAATCCGCTTCCGGGTTAACCTTTGAATGGGCGTGTTTCCAGGCGAGCCGGTCCGGCCAGTCAGCATTAAAATCACTGCGTTCTGTATCGCTGAGGTCGGCGCGGAACTGAACGGCTTCGTCAGAGTCTGTCAGAGTGCCATCAATCCGCTGGGCTGTATTGGTTTCCAGATTGTGTGCACCAGTCCCACTACCTTTGTCGGTGTAGACCACGGCGCAGCCCTTTTTCAGGCCCCACTCGCCGGCCGTTCCAATCGCACCGTAGATGCCCCTTGATCCTGAAGAGGGCGCGGTGATCATGCAGGGGCTCTGTGCATCAAAACTGTCTGGTATCTGGGCCATGACTGTAATGGGTACGTCGCCGCCCGGGACCGTCATGAAGGCAATGTATTCACGCCCCGGAATCATTCCTTCGCTGCCATTGCCCACACCGGGGCCAAAGAACTCCCCATAACCACCGCCAGCAGAAGTATCCACCAGCGCCCGGTAATTATTGTAGATCGCGAGCTGACGTAGCTCGGCAGAAGTGGGGCTCAGGGGGTCTGAGAAAGCGGGTGCAGTGGCGCTGCCCAGGCCGGTTGCACCCAGACCCGCGGTCAGCAGATCATCGGTAACGCCATCATATTGGATTTGCTGTATATCGCCCTGAATAAATCCGGGAATCTGGTTTGCGGCAGGCGGGTTATCGTTGTTGCTGTCATTGCAGGCACTCAGACCGAGGCCTGTAACGCCGATCAGCGTACAGATCATGATACGTTTCATGGTCGTTCCTTATTTGTTGTTGTTGAGAACGGGCCGGGACCACGACCCGAAACAACCTTCATGCGCATCCTGTGCCATAATTTTATCCGTATGATTTTATTGACCATTTTCAGCTTTTATTTTGCCCGGCAAGCCACTTGTCCAGATTTCCGGACATGATTACACCGATCGAGCCCAAAGTCCGGATTGAAACGCCGCATTACAAGGGGAGCGGCAATACCATTGTCCTGAAATCAGGACACCGTCGTGATTGGCGGACAGCCGATAAAAGCGACATACATCCAGCCCCACGCACTGTGCGTAAATTCAATGTGTAAAATTGCAGAAAGGATGATTAATCATTGGACACTCAGCGAGCACTGAAAAGCGTTATCGCTTTGGGAACGTTGATGAGCGCCCTGCTACTCGGAGGCTGCGCGACCCATCACAATGCGCCTGCAAAAAACGTCTCCCTGGAGAACACGGCGTTCAGCACTGACTACAGCGTGCGCTTTTCGCCTGAGGACTGGCCGGAGGCACTCTATGGGGATCTCTACCTTCCCAAGGGTGTAACACTTCGTCCGGTTGTGCTGATGGTTCATGGTGGAGGCTGGGAGCGACGTTCCAGAGGCGATATGAGCTGGATTGCCGAGGAACTGGCCAGTCACGGTTTTGCGGTGTTCAATGTCGATTACCGATTCGCTCCCGAATACACCTTCCCGGCACAGCTACATGACCTGCAGATAGCCCGCACCTGGCTGAACCGCCATGCGGACCAGTACCAACTGGATGCATCCCGGGTATACGGATTCGGATTTTCCTCCGGAGCGCATCTGATCGCGCTGTTAGCGCTTGTGTCCAGCTCCGGCGACGCTGAAGCTCTGAATCAACCCTATGGCGGCTCCGATACAGTGCTCAGAGCTGTAGTGGCTGGCGGAACCCCTGCCGACCTGACAACTTTTGGTTCCGGCAAGCTCTTACGGCAGTTCCTGGGAGGCGCGCAGCCAGATATTCCCGACACATACCGCACGGCTTCACCAATCACACACGTTACCGGCGATGCGCCACCGTTTTTCCTGTTTCACGGCAATATGGACAGCCTTGTACCTTTCCGTCAGGCGAAAACATTGCACCAAACCCTGCTGGCCTCCGGAGTTGAAAGCGAATTGTATGAAATGCGCCTGCGCGGCCATGTCACCAGCTTTCTCACTGCTGGTAGCGCTGTGAGCGAAGCGAGCGGGTTTTTAAAGCGGCACAGCAACAGGCGTTGAAATCAGAACGAACGGGAAATTTATCCTATCCGGATAAAAGGCAACAGGCTCAGGCCTGTCATCACCAGAATGGCAAGACAGGCCGCCAGTGTGCGAACCGGCTTGTGCCGGAACATGTGCCAGATCCCACCGATTTCACCACTCAGGCGCCGCGCCTCATAGGCCTCACGCTGGCTTTCCAGCCGCTGGTGCTGATAATCCTGTAATAATGCCCTGGCTCTTTCCGCTTCCTCGGTGTCGTGCACCCAGAAGCCGCCCATGCTGATACCCCAACGGCTTGGCGGTGTCTCATAGAAACGTACATCGTGAGCATCAAACAGGGCCCGTATTTCCTCGGCTTCGTCATCAGGCACGTGGCGCAGATTCATCAGGTGGTGGGGCATGAGGGCTCGTTGTCTGGTATCGGACAGGGTAATACCGATATCCTACCATCAAAGATCAACAGACCGAATTCACAACCGGAAGCGTTCATGACAGACCACCCCCTCCACTTGCTGCTGGAATTTGATGCCTGCGCCCAGAGAGATAAGGGCCAGGCCCCGGCATTTTTGCACCGGCGGGACCGTAAATTTGCATTGACCTGCGAACAACAAGGCGTAACGCCAGGCCCTGAACGCTGGCTGGCCCACATGAACCATCTCAGCGGCCCGGGTGCGGGAACATCCTCCGCTGAACAGACCTTGCGCTTCTGGCGCCGGATCAACAGCGGTTTTATGATCGCGGGTGTGATATTCGGTTTGCTGACCATGCTCGGCCTGCTGTTCTATGACGGCGGCCAGCGCATCAACATTATCGTTATTCTTGCCTTTGTCGCCTTCCAGTTCTTACTGGCACTGCTTACCACTGTGCAGTCTCTGGCTGGCTGGCAACCATGGCGCGTGTTGCTCCGGCGCTTTCGGTCCAGACCCGAACCCGCAGTTTCAATGAGACTCCAGCCGGTTCTGATGGCGCGAGCCGCGCAGCTTGGTGGGCTGTGCTTTACTGTGGCCGGCCTGGTGACCTTGCTGACCATGGTCGTGCTTCAGGATCTTGCTTTTGGCTGGAGTACGACACTCGAGACCGACGCAAGCAGTTATCACCGAATGATGTCTGCGGTTGCAGCACCCTGGGCCTGGCTATGGCCGGCCGCCGCGCCCGACCTTGCACTCGTGGAAGCCACCCGGTTCTTTCGCGCCACCACGGCAGACACCGGCGTCAACCCGGCACGCTGGGGCCAATGGTGGCCGTTCATCGCCATGCTCTGGACAACCTGGGCACTATTGCCCCGGCTTATTCTGTTCTTGTTGGCAAACATGCTGATCCGGCGTAAGGCCCGTCGGCTTCTGGCCCGCCACCCGGCTTTACGCGCATTGATGTACCGCATGGAAACACCGGCTCTTGATACCGGTAACGAACACAATGATGCTTCAGACCTGCCAGACACCGAAACCCACCTGAGCCTGCAACCCTTGCCGGATGCCCGCATCGTGTTGTGCTGGGCCGGCGCCGGTGAACCGGAGCTTCCGGATGCGTTAACCACAGGCAAAAGCCTGATTGCGAAAGCGGGCGGCGGAATGACTCTGCAAGAAGACCGGCAGACACTGGGACAAATTGCCGGCCATCTGGCACAGGGCCCAAGCCTGCCCGTTCTTTTGATTACCCGCAGCTGGGAGCCGCCAACCGGCGAGCTGGAAGATTTTCTTGCCAGCGCCAGGGATCTTTGGCCAAAAGGTACCAGGGTCGCTCTGGTGCCGCTGGCTCCCCGCATAGAGCAGGAACCGGATTCCCACCAGGTTCAGCAATGGCTGAGATTTGCCGAACGCGCAGGGCAGGAGTTTATAACGGTCAGCCTTGTGCCGGTTTACGGAACCGTTCCCGATATGGAAGGGGGAATTATCGAATGAAGAGCGCTCCCATTTTTGCTGTCGTGGGTCATCCGAACAAGGGTAAATCCAGCGTCGTGGCAACGCTGTCGCAGAACGATGCCATCGCCATTGCACTGGAACCAGGCACCACGCGTAAGCGCCAGTCTTACCCACTGAGCGTGGATGGCAAAGTTCTATACACATTGGTTGATACACCCGGCTTTCAGCGGCCCCGGAGGGTTCTGGAATGGCTGGAAGCCCACAGCGTATCGGCATCGGATCACAGCGAAACGGTGCGTGCGTTTGTTCTGCAACATCAGGGCGACGGCCGCTTTACCGACGAGTGCGAATTGCTGACCCCGCTGATTGACGGGGCCGGTATTATTTACGTAGTGGACGGCTCCGCGCCCTACAGCGCCCAGCATGAAGCCGAGATGACGATCTTGCGCTGGACGGGGCAGCCCAGCCTCGCCCTGATCAACAGCATCGGATCCGACGATTACAGCGACACCTGGCAGGCCGCATTGGGGCAGTTTTTTCAGGTTGTGCGCAAATTCGATGCCGTTCGAGCCCCATTTGAGCAACATCTCAGTCTTTTACGAGCCTTTGGCCAGCTTGAGCCGGGCTGGGAAAATTCTCTGGATCAGGCAACACATCATTTGTTGGCCCAGCGCGAGCAGCGCAGGCTCCACGCGGCAGGCATCATCGCCAAAGCCCTGAAGGATATGATGTCATTTCAGGAAAAACGAACCCTGACTCTGGACCAGGCCGCCGGTACCAGTGACAGCACCCTTGCGGACCAGCTCCGGCAACGTTGGTATCAGCACCAGCGTCAGCGGGAACAGTCCCTGAGGGTAGAAATCGAGCACCTTTACCAACATCAAAGCATCCGGCGACAGGAAGCCGAACTGGAATGGCACAGTGATCACGATCTGTTCTCGGAAGACAGCCGCAAACATTGGGCTGTCAGCAAGCGTTATCTTGCCACAGCAGGCTTCGGTGCGGGCGCAGTCAGTGGTGCCGGGCTGGACGCTTTAACGCTGGGCTCGTCACTGGGCACAGGGGCGCTGGTCGGAGGCCTGCTCGGTGCGGCCGGGAGCTATTTCTACGGTGGCAGGTTCACCCTGCCGGTTCTGAACATCGGTTTGCTCCAGGACGGTCTGAAAACAGCTACGTTCGGGCCTGTGCAAGACAGCCAGTTTGGCTACGTAGTGCTGGGACGGGCAGTGGATCACTGGTGGCACATAAGCCACCGCAACCACGCCGGAAGGGAGCTGCTCGATCTGCAGCCAGCAGATCATCACTGGCTCGAACGTCTCGATAAAAAGAGCCGCCAGACGATCCAGAGAACGCTGGACAAATGCCGGAAACAGCAGCCTCTGGATGAAAGCCAGCAGCACCGATTTCATGTTGCCATAGAGCAGTGCATGGCAGTTTATGACGACTGGCGGTTGAACCGAACCTGAATTGAATGTTTATACTGTACGGCTATTCCATCAAATAACGAGGAATGCTCATGAAGATTGTACGAGTCAAGGACATCATCGGTACCGAACGCGAAGTACATGGCCCGGGCTGGACCAGCCGTCGCATGCTGCTGAAAAAAGACGGTATGGGCTTCTCTTTCCACGAGACAATTATCCCTGCAGGCGCCGAACTGAACCTGTGGTACAAGCATCACCTGGAAGCGGTTTACTGCGTAGCCGGCAACGGCACCATTACCGACAAAGCGACCGGTGAAACCCACGAGATCTCCGACGGCACACTGTACGCCCTCGACAAGCATGATCAGCACACCCTGCGCGGCGGAACAGAAGACATGCGCCTGATCTGCTCATTCAACCCTCCCGTCACCGGGCAGGAAGTACACGACGAAGACGGCGCCTACCTGCCGGATACCAGCGAAGACTGACCATTCTTGTCTACCGCTGAACACCCCGCGATACCAGAAACGCCATCGACAGCAAACCTGCTGCCGGTGGCGGTATTACTTTGGCTCGCCGGGGTTTACTTGCGCATCCCGATACTGGTTGCGCCGCCGCTGGCCCCGTTTATTGGCAACGAACTGGCCCTCTCCCAGACCCTCACCGGTGCTCTGACCACACTGCCCATCCTGATGCTTGCCATAGGCGCCATGCCCGGCTCACTGTCCATCTCACGCATAGGCCCGCGCAATACCCTGGCACTGGCCATGCTCATTATGGTCATCGGCTC
Source organism: Marinobacter sp. (assembly GCF_048259445.1). Taxonomy (GTDB): domain Bacteria; phylum Pseudomonadota; class Gammaproteobacteria; order Pseudomonadales; family Oleiphilaceae; genus Marinobacter. The sequence goes on from NZ_JBLXHQ010000001.1 coordinate 257,864, forward strand.
CGCAGGCCGTGGTTTAGCACCAGATACCGCCACCCTGATGCTCACCAGCGCCGTTATGGGCATCGGTGTGGCCATGATGCAGCCCGCGCTACCGGCCCTGCTTCCACGCTGGCTGGAGCCAAAAAACCTGGCACTCGGCTCGGCCATTTACATGAACGGCATGCTGATGGGCGAATTCATCGGCGCGGGCATCACCCTCCCGGTCATCATGCCCTTGCTCGAAAACAGCTGGCGCGCAACCATGCTGGCATGGTCATTACCCGCACTGCTGGTCGCTGCAGCCCTGTTCCTGCCCAAACGCGACCTGGCCCGGCCCACCCGCAAAGTTGCCTGGCTACCCGACTGGAAAAACCCGCTCACTCTTAAACTGGGCTTATTGCTTGGCGTGTCAGGCTCGCTGTTTTTCGGCGTGAACGCCTACCTCGGTGCCTTGCTGGAGCAAAGAGGCGAGTTCGACAACCTCACCGAAGCCCTGTTCTGGTACAACTTCGCCCAGGTAATCGCTTCACTGCTGATGCTGAAGATGGCCCGCTACTGGGTAGGCAAAAAAGCCCCGCTGATCATCATGCTGATATTCAGCCTGCTGGGGACGATGGGAATGTTGGTATTTACCGGATGGTGGGCAATCGCCAGCGCCACGTTCATGAGTTTCACCGCCGGCGTATTACTAATCATGATGGTGGCCTTGCCACCGCTGCTGGTACCCTCCAGCGAAACCGGAAGGTTATCCGCCGGCAATTTCCTGGTGGGTTATACAATAGCGTTCACCGTACCCATGCTGGGCGGCTTGCTTTCAGACTGGACCGGCGACATAAGACACGCCATAGCCGTAATGATTGCCTACGGGATATTGGTCTCCCCACTGGCAATAAAACTGAACCTGCAACGGCAGTAAAGCGCTCCCACCAATGGCCAAAAGCCGCGGAGCGGGGTGTCTTTTCTGCCGGGAAAAAATGTCTGAGCGAAGCGAGTTGTTTTTCCCAGAAGAAAAGACACCCCGCTTCGCGGCCCACCCCAATTAGAGCAAACCTTCTGGCTTTAGATGTAGTAATCCTTCAACGGAGGAAACCCGTTAAATTCCACTGCGCTGTAGGTCGTGGTGTAGGCACCGGTAGACAACCAGTACATGCGATCGCCGATGGCCAGGTTCAACGGCAACGGATACTTGTGATGCTCATACATGATGTCTGCACTATCACAGGTAGGCCCGGCAATCACACAGTCCTCTCCTTCACCCTTTTTATCGGTCCAGATCGGAAACTTGATCGACTCATCCAGAGTTTCAATCAAACCATTGAACTTGCCGACATCGGTGAACACCCAGCGGTGCAACGCGGTACGGGATTTACGGGCGATCAGCACCACCTCGCTCACCAGAACGCCTGCGTTCGAGATCAGCGACCGGCCCGGCTCGATAATAATCTCAGGCAGATCATCACCAAAGTCTTCCTTCAGGAAACGGGTGATTTCCGAGGCGTACACACCCAGCTCATTCGTCCGGTTAATGTAATTGGCGGGGAAACCACCGCCCATGTTTATCATCTTCAATTCAATGCCGTCTTCTTCTTTCAGACGCTCGAAGATAACCTTCACCTTGTTCAAGGCCGAGTCCCACGCGCCGATTTCACGCTGCTGTGAACCGACGTGGAAAGACACACCATAAGGCACCAGCCCCAGATCACGAGCCAGGATCAGCAGATCCATGGCCATATCGTTCTCGCAACCAAACTTGCGCGAAAGCGGCCAGTCCGCAGTTTGCGTGCCATCAGTCAGAACTCGCACGTAAATCTTCGAGCCAGGCGCCGCCTTGGCAATGTTGCGCAGGTCAGCCTCGGAATCCGTGGCAAACATACGCACACCCTTCTCAAAAAAAGTGCGAATATCCCGCGCCTTTTTGATGGTGTTGCCGTAACTGATCCGGTCAGCAGTCACGCCCAGCCCCATCACCTTGTCCAACTCATACACCGACGCAATATCAAAGTTCGCACCCTTGTCCCGCAGCAAGGTCAAAACCTGCGGAGCCGGGTTTGCTTTTACCGCGTAATACACGCTGGCATAAGGAAAACCATCCACCAGCTCGTCGTACTGACGATCGATGGTAGCGGTATCAATAACCACAAACGGTGTTTCTATGTCATCGGCAAAGGCCTTGATGCGGCTAAAGGTCTCTGCGGTGTAGTAATCGGCGATGTTAGCGTTGGCTGACTCGGTCATGGATGGTGTATCACCTCAGGATAATAGAACGGTGCGTAATAAGAGGAGCCAACATCAGATTTGGCCCCGACGATAATCGCGATAGTCAGGCTTTTTACACCCCGCTGATATGAGCATATCTACCCATAATTCAAACAGGGGCCAGCCTACACCAATGGTCGAAAAGCCGGGGAGCGGGGTGTCTTTTCCGCCGGGAAAAAATGTCTGAGCGCAGCGAGTTGTTTTTCCCAGAGGAAAAGACACCCCGCTCCCCGGCCTGCCCCCAATGACAGCCCCCAGTGCGAGCCTTAGCGAACCCCCTCCAAACCCTCTATAATTCACAAACACAAATCGATCACCACAGGACCCCCCAATGGCGCGACTCATCACAGCAACTCTCCTGGCCCTGCTGTTCCTGGCCGGCTGCGCCGAAAACACCACGCCGCCCACTTTCAAACAGGCGCTGCCCACTGCCACGCAACAACCGGTCAGCTTCAACGAAGACGTGCGCCCCATTGTCGAAGCCAAATGCCTTGCCTGCCACAGCTGCTTTGACGCACCTTGCCAGCTCAAAATGGAATACTCCGACGGCCTGATTCGCGGTGCCCACAAAGACCCGGTATACAACGGTGCACGCTTCGAAACCCAAAATACCACCCGACTGGGCATCGACGCACAAAACGAACAACAGTGGCGAGAAATGGGTTTTTACTCAGTATTGGCCAGAGGCGACCAGACCCGCAGTCTGTTCGAGAACATGATTCGTCTGGGCAAAGAGTATGAATTTGCACCCAACAGCAAACTCCCTGAAGACATAGAACTGGGCCTTTCCCGTTCGAACCAGTGTGTCAGCAACGAAGATTTCTCCGACTATGCCAGCGATCATCCCTACGAGGGCATGCCCCTGGCCATGACAGGCCTCACCGACGACGAATACGCAACACTCACCGGCTGGCTCAATCAGGGCGGCGCAATCAGCCCACTGGTAACCCAAGTCAGCGAAGCTGACCAGAACCACATCCAGCGCTGGGAAACCTGGCTCAACGGAGGCAACCTGCGGCAGCAACTGGTCAGCCGCTGGGTCTATGAACACCTTTATCTTGCACACTTGTACTTCGAAGACGAGGGTGCAGATACTCGCTTCTTCGAGGTTGTACGCTCCCGCACAGCGCCGGGCAACCCCATCGACCTGATTGCAACGCGCCGCCCCAACGATGACCCGAAATCCCGGGTGTATTACCGCCTGCGCCCGGTGGCCGGCAGCATTGTGCACAAGCGCCACATCACCTTTGCCTTTGGCGAACAACCGTTCGAACGCACCCGAGAGCTTTTTGAAGCCGGCGACTGGCAGGTTGAAGCCCTGCCGGACTACAGCCAGGAAAGCCGCGCCAACCCCTTTGCCACCTTTGCAGCCATCCCGGCAAAAGCCCGCTACCAGTTCATGCTGGATAACGCTGAGTACTTTACCCGCACTTTCATTCGCGGGCCGGTATGCCGTGGTCAGATTGCCACCGACGTGATCCGTGACCACTTCTGGGTGGCCTACCACGATCCGGATAACGATCTGTTTATAACCAACGCAGAGTATCGCGACAAGGTGACGCCGTTACTTGCGCTGCCAGGGCAGGACAGCGCACTGCTGGATCTGGGTGAGAACTGGAGCGAGTACAAAGGCAAGCGTAACCAGTATCACGAACTGCGAAACAAAGCCTACCGTGAGGCTTATCCCAGAGGCGCCTCATTCGATCATATCTGGGACGGCGACGGCGACAACCCCAACGCCCTGCTGACGGTTTTCCGCCACCACGACAACGCCTCGGTGCAGCGCGGCCTGATCGGGCAGGTTCCACTCACCAGTTGGTGGATGGATTATCCTCTGTTCGAGCGCACCTATTACGAGCTGGTCGTGAATTTTGATGTGTTCGGCAATGTGGCTCATCAGGCCCAGACACGACTCTATTTTGATCTGATTCGCAACGGAGGTGAGCAAGACTACCTGCGTCTTGTTCCGCCGGGCGAACGCAACCGCGTTCTGCAGAACTGGTATCAGGGCGCAGGTGAGCTGAAACTGGATTACAGCTACGCCCGCATGGACGACACCACGCCTTCTCAGGTGCCTTATGCAACCTCAGCTTTCAACGAAGAGCTTGGAGCGCGCCTGCTGCTTAATTTCCATGAGCTGAACGCGGAGCGGGATGATCCCATCAATCGTTGTGGCGGCAGCAACTGTGGTCGTAAAAACGAGCCGGAATGGATTCGCGATGCAGATCAAGTACTTTCAGAAATGGCCGCCACCCGCGCAGAGTTCCTGCCTGCCATCAACTACCTGCCCAATGTTACCTTCTTAAGGGTTTACAACGAGGAAGGCGAACGCACGGTTTATACCATTATCCGCGACCGCGCCCACAGCAACGTAGCCTTCCTGCTGGGAGAGGATCTACGTTACCAGCCGGAGAACGACAAGCTGACCATCTACCCGGGAATCATCGGTAGCTATCCGAACTTCATGTTTGATATTCCGGCATCACAGCTGGAGCTGTTCAAAGACCGGATGAAGGGCCTGAAAACAGAAGAGCCGAAGGCCTTCGAGGCACTCGTGGGCATATGGGGCGTGCGCCGCACACATCGACACTTCTGGGAAATTCTTCACGACATCACGGCATGGCAAAGAGAGCATCAGCCGCTGCAGGCGGGTGTTTTTGATATCAATCGTTACGAGAACCTCTAACCAATCAAGCCCCGGGTCAGACCGCCACGGGGTGGAGTGGCTCGGGGGTGTTGGTCCCGCCGGGGTCACGGGGCTCACTCTGCTGCTGAAGGTATTCCAGGATGGCGTCCTTGAGATCACTGCCCTGGCCCAGGCCCTGGTTGCCGAATAAGCGGTTAAACTCCAGAACGTAGGGGTAGCCTTCTACCAGGGCAATATCAAAACCGGCGTGATCAACTTCCAGATCCCGGGCAAGCCGCAAAGCCAGGTCTGTCATTACTGCCGGCACGGGGCTGGTGTCGATTTTTCCACCTTTTGAAACGTTGTTATAAAAACCCTGGTCGGCCTGTGTCCGCCAGTAGGCTGTTACGACCTTGTCTCCCACAACCACAACGCGCGCGTCGCGATCCAGCGGCAGATACTCCTGAACGTACAGTACCTCCGTGCGATCACAGTACTTGCGCCAGTCATCACGATTTTCAATCAGCCACACACCTTCACCCATACTGGCCTTGGGCAGCTTCGCTACAAACGGCAGCACCATAACGTTCCATATACGGTCACGCTCTTCTGGCCCGTTGGCTTCAATGATTGTCCAGGGAATATGTTCGGGCGCTACCGCCTCAAAAGCACGGGTCATTTCCACTTTGTCATGGCCAATGCGATAGCTGGCGACGCTCGGGAAAACACGGCATTTCAGGCCATGCACCAGCGCGTTGAGTTGCCAGTATTCGGGGAAAAGCACCCAGTCTGCGTTGCTCAATAATTCTTTATGGCGCAGGAAATGCTCGGGTTTGAGTACGGTCGTATCCGGAAAGCCGAGTGTGCGAAAAACATTAAACGATACAAAGTGCATGGGCGGGGTCGCGCAAATAGAAAGTGGGCAATTTTTAGGCAGTTTTGATCTGCGCGCAAGCTTTTTTATGGGCTAACTTGATCACGGTCATGGTTTATCTTAAACGCATTGATAATAATTCGTATTATATTATTCCTTACGTTACCTGGAGCAATACCATGACCTTTCTTCATAACTTAACTGCTGTAGCTGCCTCCCTGCTGATCGCCGGGCCGGCCCTTGCCAGCGACAATGACCACTTTAAAGGTCACCCCGCAAACACTCTCGAACAAGCGGTTGCCAACTTTTCCGAATACAACAACAAGCTGGAGAAAATGCTGGCTGGCGATCTGACTCCGGAGGCCATGAACGAAGTACACCAGCTCACCTACACGCTGGAAAATGCCCTGCAGAAACTGGATGATGAGATCGATGTCCTTGAGGACACTCTGGAAAAAGTTCACAAGGCTTCCGAACATGCCGACCCGCACACCGTGCGCTCTGCTGGCGAGAAGTACCTCAGCGACAGCCGCAAAATCATCAAATAGTCACTGACGTTGCTTTCTCTTCACACCTTGCTGGGCAATGGCGGTTAAAGGATCTTCCGGCCAGGGATGTTTGGGATAACGGCCACGGGTGTCTTTTCGCACCTGTGGATAGACATTAACCCAGAAACTGGCCAGATCGGCCGTGACCGCCAGTGGACGTTGTGCCGGTGAAAGCAGATGAATCAACACCGGCACTTTGCCTCCGGCCACTTCGGGAGTTTTTGTCCAGCCGAACAGTGCCTGCAACTTGGCCGCCAGGACCGGGCCGTTCTCAACCGCATAATCCAGGACAACCGAGCTGCCGGTGGGAATGGTCAGGCTGGTTGGCGCAAGCTCCGCCAGTGTCTGCTGTTGCGGGTATTCCAGGAGGCTGTTCAGGGCGTTGTGCAGGTTCAACCGCGCCAGGTCAGACCAGCGGCTGATGCCCGTCAGAAAAGGTGCCAACCAATGTTCCAATGATTCCGCCAACGCTTTGTCACCGACATCCGGCCACTGGCCGGGATAGTGCTTGGCAAGCAAAGCAACTCGCGCCTGCCATTGCCGGGCAGAGGGAGTCCAGGGCAGGCTATCCAGCCCCTTGCGCCGCACGGCCGCGAGCAGTCCCTGCTGAATCAACTCGGGCGAGGGTTTCGCCAGCGATTTCTCGGAAATAAGCAGTGCGCCCAGTCGGCGGGTTTTACGGGCGACGACCGTTCCGCGCCTATCATCCCATTCCGCTTCGTTCTGCTCACGGATGTGAGGTGCCAGATCACTTTCGAGGGTTGGCAGATCCACCGGTGCTGCCAGATAGATTCTTGCTTCTCTGGCTTTGCCGTCCAGATCTGCAGCCACCAGCCATTCATGTCGGGCCAGCCCATCGTCTTCCCGCAGCAAAGCGCCTTTGCCGTTACTGAGCTGATAGCGCGGCGTGTCTCCGGGCCGCCGTTTGCAAATGCGGTCAGGATAAGCGAGCGCTAACAAACGACCGACTTCCGAGGCCGTTGGCACCGTTTGCTGCTCGCTTATGCTAAGGGCGTCACGTTCAGACAAGCGCTTGGCCTGCTGGCGCAATGCCTGAAGTCGGTGCGGGTCTATGCGCTGGGAGCCGCGTTCGCCACGAAGAGCGCGAATGCGCTCATGCATATCGGCACCGGCGCCCGGGCCCAGCAAGTCCCGGTCTTCCAGCAGCGCTGCCAGTTCCGCAGCCAGCCTGCCCAACCCCAGCGATCGCCCCAGAACGACCATGTGCGCTAATCGAGGATGGATACCCAGCCCCCGAGCCAATTTACCGTGTTCGGTAATCGCGCCCTCATCATCCAGCATATCCAGCCACTGCAACAGCTCCACGGCCTGTTGCCAGTGAGCAGGCGGCGGTGGGTCGATCCACACCAGCTTATCCGGTGTTCGGGCGCCCCACTGGGCTAGCTCGAGCACCAGCGGTGCCAGATCTGCCCCGCGGATTTCTGGCGGCGTAAATTCCGCCAGCCCGAACTGTTCCGACTCACTCCATAACCGGTAGCACACACCCGGCTCAACTCGCCCGGCGCGACCTTTGCGCTGTTCCGCCGAGGCTTTGGAGACCCTGCCAGTGATCAGCCTCGTCATTCCGCTGTTTGGATCAAATACTGCCCGGCGCTGCTGGCCACTATCAACCACTACACGCACACCCTCAATGGTCAGGCTGGTTTCGGCAATGGCGGTGGCCAGCACCACTTTGCGGATGCCCTCAGCCGCCGGTGCAATGGCCTGATCCTGCTCGGAGGCTTTGAGATTGCCAAACAGGGGCGCAATCACCACGCCCGGGTCCACCAGCCCGGTCAGTGCCTGAGCCACCCGGTGAATTTCTCCGGCGCCCGGCAGGAATACCAGCACCGAGCCTGGCTGCTGCGCCAGGGCTTCGGCAACCACCGCCACTACCTGATCCACCAGCCGGAGATTGCGCTGTGCGGTGGGCGCGGGGCGATAGAATACATCCACCGGAAACGCCCGGCCCTCGCTGCTCAAGACAGGTACATCTCCGAGCAGACGGGCAATGGGCGCGGTATCCAGTGTTGCTGACATCACCAGTATACGCAGATCATCCCGCAGCGCGTCCTGAGTCTCACGTACCAGAGCCAGGCCCAGATCTGCTTGCAGGGAGCGCTCATGGAACTCATCGAATAACACAGCGGCGTAGTCTTCGAGCATGGGGTCGCTCTGGATCAGCCGGGTAAGAATGCCTTCGGTAACCACTTCTATGCGCGTCGTACCCGACACTTTGGTGTCCAGCCTCGTCCGATAGCCGACTGTCTGCCCGGGTTTCTCGCCCAGTTGTGACGCCATGAATCTGGCCGCAGAGCGGGCCGCCAGTCGCCTTGGTTCGAGCATCAGAATTTTACGGCCATATAGCCAGGGTGCATTCAGCAGCGCCATGGGCACCCGGGTGGTTTTGCCGGCACCCGGGGGTGCCTGCAACAAGGCAGTGGTGTTCCGCTCGAGGGTTTGTTCAAGCTCTGGGAGGATATGGTCTATCGGGAGCACTGTTTGTTCTTGCTTGGGTTAATACCGGAAATTTGAAGATGGCGCAGGCGCTAATTTGGCTGCCTCGAGACCGACTCAGGAACGGGCATTTTCCCGGTTGGCTTTGGCCCACTGGTAAATTCGCTCAAAAGCCTCTGCCAGATGCTCAGGGTTATGAGGCGGCTGAATCAAAGCTGCCAACTGGCCTTCCGGGTTTATCAGGGCAAAATGCCCGCTGTGGTCAACCAGGAGCTCGCCATCCACCTGCCGATGCACAAACACCGCACTCAGGCTCGTGGCCAGGGCCCGCAGTGTTTCCAGGTCCCCGGTCAATCCATGAAAGTTCTCACCAAAGAATCCGGTATAGGCTTTCAACTGCTCTGGCGTATCGTGCTCAGGATCCGCGCTGACCAGAAGATAGTCTGGTTGCGGCAGCTCATTTGACAGTAGTTTATCGGTACGGCGCAGGTTCGCCATCGCCGCCGGGCAGATATCGGGGCAGTTTGTATAACCCACAAACGCAAACGTCCACCGCCCCCGTAGGCTCTCCCGGGTTACGGTTTCTCCGTTTTCATTGGTAAGTGTGAACTCTGCCAAAGGCCGAGGTTGGTCGTAGACGTAGGTGTTCATCTCGGCAAGATCCGGAGCCGGAGTTGGCTCTCCGGTATCTACCAAAAACACCTGTCGCCCCAACACCAGGCCAAAAACCAGAACAACGATAAGCAGTAATGCAAATAAGGTAAATTTCAGGGAACGACTCATTATTACTCCAGGCAGCAGTCTCCGCTGTGACGCAGCGACAGTAGGAGGGGTGCCTTTTCCGCCGGGAAAAAATGTCTGAGCGCAGCGAGTTGTTTTTCCCAGAGGAAAAGGCACCCCTCCTGCTGGCGCGTATGCACCAAATCAGAAAAACACAAAGTGATCTACAAGAAGTACCACAAACAGGGCCATCAGGTAAGTGATGGAGTACTTGAAAGTGTTGAGTGCAACCCGGCGATCATCGCCTTTTAACAGGCGTATGGCGTAGTGGAGGAAGCGCAGACCAAGGGCCAGGGCACCGGCCAGATAAATCCAGCCAGACATGCCTGTGACAAAAGGTAGCAGACTGACAGCCAGCAACATCAACGTATAAAGCAGAATGTGCAGTTCGGTGTATTTGTTGCCATGGGTCACTGGCAACATCGGGATTCCTGCCTTTGCATATTCTTCTTTGCGGTGGATCGCCAGGGCCCAGAAATGCGGTGGCGTCCAGGCAAAGATGATCAAAACCAACAAGAGCGCATGGCCTTCCACCTGTCCGGTTACTGCCGTCCAGCCCAGTAGCGGCGGCATAGCTCCGGCAAGGCCACCAATCGTAATGTTCTGGGGCGTCGCACGCTTCAGAAACAGGGTGTATACGCCGGCATAACCCACCAGAGAGGCCAGAGTTAGCCAAGCGGTCAGGTGATTCACCTGCCACATCAATACTACCATGCCAACACTGGCCAGCAGGGCTGCAAACACGATCGCTTCCACCGGGGCGATTTTACCGGTGGCCACAGGGCGCTTGCGGGTGCGGGCCATCACTGTGTCTATCTTCTGGTCGACTACGTGGTTGACCACAGCTGCGGCGCCGGCAAGGAAAGCAATACCAAGGTTACCCCAGATCAGCACGCTCAGGCCGGGTAACCCGGGTGTTGCCAGTAACATGCCAATGGCCGATGTCAGGATCATCAAAGCCACAACGTTGGGTTTGGTCAGTTCCAGATAATCCCTCCAGGAAATGGCCCGTGCGGGCTGGATAGTCATATTCTGGGCCGGCAGTACGTCCACTTGCTCACTCATGCCGTCATCTCCTGGTGCATTATTGTTGTATGTGTTGCTGTTTCAACCCGCGCCTGCATCGGCAGTTGGGAGTACTTCCAGATCAGATAAATCACCGACAGCAGAAGCCCGGCGCCCATGGCGTTGTGAGCAACTGCAATTGGCAGGGGAATATAGAACATAACATTGGCAAGGCCGAGCGTAATCTGGGTCGCAAGCGCGACAGCAACCAGCCCCACCGGGCCGCGCAATTGTCGGTCATTGTCCCGGCGCCAGATCAAGGCCAGCAAAACTGCAAAGTAAGCCAGTACTACCAGGGCACCTACCCTGTGGGTTACGTGAATCGCTACCCGTCCGTCTGCTGTTAACTGCCCACCCAGATAATTCGGGCCAACGTGTTGGGTAATATCAAAGCCGTGCTGGAAGTCCATGCCTTCTGGCCACCACTGGCCCTGACAGGTTGGTAAGTCTGTACAGGCAACAGCCGCGTAGTTTGCAGCCGTCCAGGCGCCCAGCGCGATTTGCATAATAATCAGTAGCAAGCCGCCAAAGATCCAGGGCCGAAAACCCGCGAGGCTGCCAGCCGATGCCTGTAGCTTCACCGATGCCGAGCACACTGGTTCCGGAGCCTCTGCCTGATCGGCTGAGAACTTGCGCAGGCGAAGCACCAGTAATGTGAGCAGGCTCAAAGTAGTGAACCCCCCAAGAAGGTGGAGAGCAACAACCTGGGGCCAGAGCTTCAGAGTAACTGTCCACATCCCGAAGGCCCCTTGCAGAAGGATGAAAGCAGCAATAAACAGAGGTAGTTTGAAAGGCACACCGCTCCGGCGCTGGCGCACCGCGCTCGCGGCGAGACCAAACACCACCAGCCCCAGAGCACCGGCGGCGTAACGGTGGATCATTTCCGGCCAGCCTTTGGCCACATCGACTGGCGTGTCCGGAAACCGGGCATTGGCAATCGCGATGTGTGATTCGCTTTGAGGCACGGTCAGGAAGCCGTAACAACCTGGCCAATCGGGGCACCCCAGGCCCGCATCAACCAGACGGGTCCAGGCACCCAACATGATCACCACGACGGCAAGAAGCACTGAAAATGTCGCCCAGTTCACCATGGCTCTGGCTTTTGGCGGGCAGTCTGTAGATAACATGCTCAAAGCGACTCCTCCGGGACAGCCTCAGCCGACCTGTGACAGTTTGAGCAGGTGCTTCAGATCCTTGAGCATGTCCTTGCCAGAATTTTCCGGACCATAATGCATCATCACGTTTCCAAACGGGTCAATCAGCATAATGCGCGGCTCGGTTTCCGGGCTGATCCCCGCGGGCCAGGCCGGTGTTGTGCCGGGCACGGGCCTCAGGCGCTCCATCAGCCGGTATTCGGTAGGCCAGCGTGCTGCCAGATCCCCGGTAATACCGCCCAGCACTGCTGCTCTGGATACACGGTTGGCGTTTTTACCCAGCGCAATATTGGCTTGCCGGGCCAGATAGAGCAGCTCCTCACAACGACTGTCGCACTCACCCGCTGCAACCACGAGCAACCACTGGGGGTCAGTCTGGCCCGCGCTGAATCGCTTTGCCAGCGGCTCGCCGGAAAGCGTCTCAAGATTAAGATCCGACACAGACACCGTCGGGCTGATCAGAACGCCCTGATTAGTGTGTCCGGCCGGGTTCAGCCAGCCGGTATAGAACATCACTGTGGCCAGAATCATTGGTCCGAAGCCAAGGGCAAACAACAGAATCGCGGTGCGTCGACCTCTGCGGACCTGCTCGGGAGTAGGACCTTCTGATTCTTCCTGTTGGGGTATCCGGTTAGCCATTGTCATTGTCATTATTGGCTCCTGTCTTTCGATAACTCGCTATTACACTCAATATAGCCAGCACAAGGGCAAGCGTAAACCATTGTGCCGCATATCCGTAATGAGTCTGGGGGCCCATAAGATCCGGTTCCCAGTCGGCACGGTATGCTCCCGGCTGCTCGTTGTCCTGCAGGCGGATAATCGCCTCAGGCAGATTCGCAATCTCAACTCTCGCAACCGGCCAGGAAAGCATCTGTACCCGCCGGGGCCAGCTTTCTGACTGCACTGACTTGCTGGACAGAACCGGCGGCTCCGGGTACTGGCTTATCCTGCCAGCCAGACTGAATAGTCCTTCCGGGGGGGTTATATCCGGTAATTCGTTTCGCGTTCTCGGGGCTGCTATCCAACCTCTGTTCACTATAACGGGTGGACCCTCAAGCGGGTAAAACGCTGTCAGCACCTCGTAACCGGCAATCCCGTCGCGAGTCCGGTTATCCAGTAACCAGCTGCGTTCGCCAAACAGCCCGGTAACCGTAACCGGCCGGCCGACCTCCAGCCCGCTGACCACCAACTCAGGCCAATCAAGGTTCTGAGCTTCCTGTTGCCACTGCTCAAGCACGACCTGTTTTTCTTCCGCCCGGTTCAATTGCCAGAGGCCCAGGCCAATCAACAGCGGCAAAAATGCGCCCGTGAATAACATTAACCGCCAATCCACGTGCCATTGACGAGGATGTTTCTTTGCCTCAGTCATGGTCTGCTATAGTAAAACCGGCTGTCACCAGAACAAAAACCAGAGACCTGTTTATGCTCAAAGCCCTTATTATCTTTCTCATGCTCGCCGTCATGGCCAGTCTTTTCAGCGGGCTGTTTTTCCTCATCAGAGATGGCGGCAAAACCAATCGGGTGGTGAATTCTCTCGCGGTACGGGTAGGACTGAGCGTACTGCTGCTAGCTGTTATTCTTCTGTCGCTATGGCAAGGGAGCCTGACTCTGCATCCGACTCCCTGAAGAAAAGCCCTTGTTGCGTCAGATGACATATACAAACACGAACAGTCCCAGCCAGACCACATCCACAAAGTGCCAGTACCAGGCCGTTGCTTCAAACCCGAAGTGGTTATCTGAGGTGAAATGCCCCTTTTGAATACGAACCAGCATGATGATCAGCATCAGGGTGCCCAGCATCACGTGAAAACCATGAAAACCGGTGAGCATGAAGAAGGTGCTGCCGTATATACCGGACTGAAGCGTCAGGTTCAGATCCTGGTAGGCGTGCATGTACTCTTCCGCCTGCAGAAACAGGAACACCAACGCTAACACTATTGTTGCCACCAACCAGATTTTCAGTTTCTTCCGGTTGTCCTCTTTGAGTGCATGATGGGCAACCGTCACAGTAAAGGATGACGTGACAAGAAGAACGGTGTTTATCAGCGGCAAACCCCAGGCACCAATCACTGACTTGGGTGCAGGGAAGGCTTCGGGATCCGGGTTGTTGATTAATGGCCAGGTTGCCTGAAAACCCTCCCAGAGCATGTTAGAGCTGCCCCTGTCGCCTTCACCCCCGAGCCAGGGCACAGCGAAGACGCGGGCGTAAAAAAGAGCGCCGAAAAAGGCCGCAAAAAACATGACTTCCGAGAAAATAAACCAGCTCATACCCCAACGGAAAGAACGGTCCATCTGGGCGCTGTAAAGCCCACTGCGGCTCTCTTTGATTACGCTGCCAAACCAACCGAACAGCATATAGATCATGATCAGTGTACCGACACCGAATATCATCCAGTCGCCGCCCGTGCTCTGGCCCTGATTGCTGCTGACCATAATCGAGGCCGCCCCGAAGAGCATTACCCCCATGCCCACCGTCGCAACAATGGGCCATTTGCTTTGTTCGGGAACGTAATAGGTCTGAAAGTCCGCCATAGCAATCTCCGATGGCTTATCCGTTATTGATTGTTGTTGTTTTCAACGCAGCAGCCTGCGATTCGCCCTGGTCATAAAGCGTATAGGACAGCGTCAGTTTGGTAATGTGGCTGGGCAAATCCCGATCCACAATAAAAACCAGAGGCATTTCTGTGTTTTCGCCAGCCGCCAGTGGCTGCTGGTTGAAACAGAAACACTCCGTTTTATGGAAATACAAAGTCCCTTCCGATGGCGACAGGCTCGGAACCGCCTGCCCCACCATATCCCGGTCGGTCGGGTTCTCGGCATAGAAGTTTACGGTGATAGCCTCGCCGGGATGAACCTCGACACTCCGGGCAACCGGACGGAATATCCAGGGCATATCCGGCCCGTTTTGGGCCAGAAACTGCACTTTGATCGTGCGGTTCATGTCAGCTGTTGTGCGCTCCGTAGACTCGTAGCGGCCACTGGTCTTGCCATTAATGCCCGTGATTTCACAGAAAACGTCGTACAAAGGCACCATGGCAAAACCAAAGGCGAACATGCCAACCACGCTGGCGAGACACCAGCCTACAACCCTGGAATTACTGGGTTTGGAGGCCGCGTTATTTGCCGGTTGCTCAGCCATGTCGCCAGTCTCCTATTTGACCTCAGGCGGAGTGGAAAATGTGTGGTAAGGCGCTGGTGAAGGTACCGTCCACTCAAGCCCCTCGGCGCCTTCCCAGGCCTTGGCAGCTGCTTTTTCACCGCCTCTCACACACTTGACAACAATCAGCAGGAATAACAGCTGAGTTGAGCCGAACATGAACGCCCCAACGCTCGACACCATATTGAAATCGGCAAACTGCAGAGCGTAATCCGGAATTCTGCGGGGCATTCCTGCCAGGCCCAGGAAATGCATGGGGAAGAAGGCCAGATTCATGCCGACAAACGACAACCAGAAATGGGTTTTCGCGAGGGTTTCGTCATACATATGGCCGGTCCACTTGGGCAACCAGAAGTATGCTGAAGCGAAGATGCCGAATATGGCACCCGGCACCAGGACGTAATGGAAGTGAGCAACCACAAAATAGGTGTCGTGGTACTGGAAGTCTGCAGGGGCAATCGCCAGCATCAGGCCGGAGAAGCCGCCGATCGTAAACAGAATCACGAAGGCAATGGCGAAGAGCATGGGGGCCTCAAATGTCAGCGAGCCCCGGAACATGGTGGCCACCCAGTTAAACACCTTCACCCCGGTGGGCACCGCAATCAACAAGGTGGCATACATGAAGAACAATTGCCCCGCCACTGGCACACCTACCGTAAACATATGGTGCGCCCACACCAGGAACGACAGCAAAGCGATCGCTCCCACGGCGTAAACCATCGAAGCGTAACCAAACAGCCGCTTGCGCGAAAACGCCGGAATAATATGCGATATAGCACCAAACGCCGGCAGGATCATGATGTACACCTCCGGATGCCCGAAGAACCAGAACACGTGCTGGAACAGAACCGGGTCACCGCCACCGGCTGCATTGAAGAAGCTGGTGCCAAAGTTGATGTCCATCAGCATCATGGTCACCACGCCCGCCAGTACCGGCATCACCGCAATCAACAAGAATGCTGTGATAAGCCATGTCCATACGAACATGGGCATTTTCATCAGGGTCATCCCGGGCGCCCGCATGTTCAGGATCGTGGCGATTACGTTAATAGCGCCCATGATCGACGATACGCCCATAATATGGATGGCGAAGATAAAGAAGGTTGTGCTCGGCGGCCCATAAGTGGTGGATAGAGGAGCGTAGAACGTCCAGCCGAAGTTGGGTGCACCGCCCTCCATGAACAGGGTTGATACAAGAATCAGGAAGGCACAGGGCAACAACCAGAAGCTCCAGTTGTTCATCCTCGGTAGCGCCATATCCGGTGCGCCGATCATCAGTGGCACCATCCAGTTCGCCAGCCCCACAAACGCCGGCATTACCGCACCAAAGACCATGATCAGCCCGTGCATGGTGGTCATCTGGTTGAAAAATTCCGGCTGGACAATCTGCAAGCCCGGCTGAAACAGTTCAGCCCGGATAACCATTGCCATGGTGCCCCCGAGAAGGAACATGGCAAAACTGAATATCAGGTACATGGACCCGATATCCTTGTGGTTGGTGGTCAGCAGCCAGCGGCTGATGCCACTGGCCGGGCCGTGATGATGATCCTGGGCGTGGGTATCTGCAACCGCACTCATTAAAACCCCCGTTACCGCCAATTATTGTGGCTGGTGATAGCTGTTATCTGGCGTTGTTTACTGTTCGTTCTTGTAGTCGAAGATTTCTTTCGGCGTGACCATGTCACCAACGTTGTTACCCCAGGCGTTACGCTCGTAGGTAATGACGGCCGCAAGATCTGCTTCACTCAACTGGCCGCCGAAGGCCTGCATTGCTGTGCCAGGCTTGCCGTTCACCACAATATCTATGTGTGCGGCTATATCCCCCACAGCAATGGCGCTGCCCTTGAGTGCCGGAAATGCGGGTGGAACGCCACTGCCATCCGCCTGGTGACAGGCGGCACAGGCGGTAGCGTAGGCTTTTTCGCCCCGCTCCATCAGCTCTTCCATGGTCCAGTCTTTCTGGGTCAACTCACGCTCTTTCTCGGCCGCGGCTTTCTGTTCGGCAACCCAGGAGTTGTACTCCTCTTCAGGCACTGCCTTGACGACCACCGGCATAAAACCGTGATCTTTGCCGCACAGCTCGGTGCACTGGCCGCGATAGGTGCCGGGCTTGTCCACGCGGGTCCATGCTTCGTTGATAAACCCGGGGATTGCGTCTTTCTTGACGCCAAAATCCGGAACCCACCAGGAGTGGATCACGTCGTTTGCCGTCAACAGGAACCGAACCTTTTTACCGACTGGAATAACCATGGGGTTATCCACTTCGAGCAGATAGTTTTCGCCTTTGACCTGCCTGTTTCTGATCTGGTCAGAGGGTGTAGACAGGTTGGAAAAGTAGCCGAAATCCTCATTGATATATTCGTACTGCCACTTCCACTGGTAGCCGGTTACCTTGATGTCTATGTCCGACTCAGTGGTGTCATACATGTCTATCAGAGTAGTCGTGGCAGGAATCGCCATGATGACAAGAATAACAAGCGGTATAGTCGTCCAGAGAACCTCGACGAGCGTATTTTCATGAAAGTTTGCTGGTTTGGCGCCCTGGGACTTGCGGTGGGCGAAGATAGACCAGAACATGATTCCGAAAACTACGACACCAATGGCAACGCAGATCCAGAAAATGGTCATGTGAAGGTCAAAAATGTCGTTACTGGTACCGGTCACCCCGGGGGTCATGTTTACCGTCCAGTCCGCCAGGGACAGGGCGGGGAACGACAGACCACCTAACAGGGCACCTGCCCGCTGAGCGTGCACGCGCATACTGTGTCTCCACAGAGTATTATTCTTGTCGGATTTTGCGTTATCCCTCTGATTTTTTTACCGGTGCTCTCGCGTTCACCGGATAAGTCAGAGTGAAAGCCTGCTTATAGATACCTCGTGAAGCAGTATAGACACAGATCAAAAAAACACTAAAAATTGACTAAATCTAAATAACCTAACCGTGGATTTTTAATAAGTAAATCGAATATGACGTTCAGATTGTCACTGACAGACCGGCGTTTGTGGGCCCTGGCGTGGCCTCTTATGCTCACCAACCTCACGGTTCCTTTGTTGGGGCTGGTGGATACGGCCGTACTGGGACACCTGAAAAGCCCCGAATACCTTGGCGCAGTGGCTGTTGGCGCCAATCTGTTCAGCATCCTGTACTGGACCTTCGGCTTCATGCGCATGGGTACAACGGGGCTCGCAGCGCAGGCCTGGGGCAAGCGCGACAGCTTCAGTCAGGTTGCCCTGCTGCTGCGCTCAGTGATGCTGGCGGTAGGTATCGGCTTGCTGCTCATTCTGTGCCATCAACCTCTGATCCGAACCGGCCTGGCACTGATGAACCCCAGCCCGGGCGTTACCGAACTGGCCGCCGAATATGCCGCCTTAAGAATCTGGAGTGCCCCGGCGGTGTTATGCCAATACACGCTTGTGGGGTGGCTGATCGGCACTCAGTTTCCACGCGGCCCCATGATTATGCTGATTGTTGCCAACGGGCTGAATATTGTTCTGGATGTGCTGTTCGTCACAGTACTGGGCTGGAATAGCCGTGGTGTCGCCATTGCCACGGTGATTGCAGAGTACGGTGCGGCGATCATCGGGTTTGCCATTGTGCTGAGCCGTATGCCCGATGGACAAAGACTCACCCGGGAGTTGTTCGGGCAGCTTGCGGACTATCTGGCCATTCTTCAGGTAAACCGCTACATCATGGTTCGAACAATCGCGCTGCTTCTGGTGCTGGCATTCTTTACCGCTCAGGGAGCTCGTCAGGGCGACACCATACTCGCAGCAAATGCCGTGCTGATCACTTTTCTGCTTCTGATTTCAAATGCCCTGGACGGCTTTGCCAATGCCGCCGAAGCCCTGATCGGAGAATCCGTTGGCCAGAACAGTAAACGGCGTTTCTTTGTGGTGTTTCGATGCGCGCTGCGCTGGTCTCTCTGGGGTTCACTGTTGCTGACCATTGTGTTCGTTGTGGGTGGTCGCGGCCTGATCGCCCTGCTGACCGGCATTGAAGGAGTGCGCACCACAGCCTGGCAATATCTGCCATGGCTGTGGCTGCTGCCTTTTGCCTCAGTCTGGGGGTTCCTGTTCGATGGCGTATTCATTGGCGCTACCCGCACCCGCGACATGCAGAACACCATGCTGTTCTCGGCGCTGGGCGTTTTCGCACCTGTGTGGTGGCTGACGACAGGCTGGGGCAATCACGGGCTCTGGTTTTCTCTCATTTGCCTGATGCTCGCCCGCGCCGCAAGTATGGGCTGGCTATGCTGGTCTCACACCCGTAACGATCGGTGGTTCAGCAATCGATAGCCGCGGAGCAACAGTTAACAATATGTGACAGTCCGGAAATCGCAGCTCACTGAATCTCGTCTACACTTGTCAGAAATGACGGGCGCTTCGTGGTAGTAAAGAGCCGCAACCTGGTTTGCCCGGTTATCCATTGCCCGTTACGGGAGGCCCCTTGCGACCTCAACTTGTTCAGACAACGGCATGCCCCCAAATGACGCCACAGGCAGTCCTAGAGATCATTGACCATGCGCGGCGCAATGAGGCCCGCTCAGGAACTTTCCTTCGGCAGCTGCATGAGAAAGCAGCGGCATTGCCGTCTGCTGTCACAATTGAGGGGTTTAAGCCGGCAAACTGCCTTTTCCAGTTTGCCATCGAATACATCGAAATGGCCCCGAGGCTCATTGAATGCGTGGATGCCTGCGCGCGCGAAGCAGGCACTGCGCAGCTGTTTGATCCGTTTGTTAAAGCAGCCATCGGTTACTTCACCGAGCCATCGGCTTTGCTGGTGCGCTATGCCGGGCTGGATGGGCTTCTGATCCGGGCATACCTTTGCCATCGTCTGATGGAAGAAATGCACGAAAATAATCATTCGATCAGAACCGGAGGACTTGTCGACATCGAAGCAACTCGTGCTAACCTGCTGGTTCACGAGCTTATTGGCGAGCCCTTCGCAAACGAACTGGACGATTCAATTACCGTAACGGTGCTGCAGATTGCCGGCACGCCAGACTATTACGAGCTGAACCTCGACCCCTTTGTTGAACAGGTAAACAATGACGCCTGGAATTGGATGCGGCACTATTGGGAGAACCTATTGATCCGTAATAATATCCGCTTTTCTCTGGGCTCTGGCCTGGCCTGATTCCACTTTGCCCCGAAAGGTTCTGCGTCATTGAAAGGTTCATAGCAATAATGAAGAAAAAAACGGTCTTGCTGCTGCTTTGTTGTCTGCTGCCAACTTCTGCTTTCTCAGATGAGCTGACTGTCAGGGTTCAGCTTGCTGATGGTGCCGGCCCAGTGACCGGAGCCGTGGTGTATATAAAGGATGCAAGCCGGGTAGCTCCCTTGCGGGCAGAAGTGATTCAGAAAGACCGCATGTTTCACCCTCACATATCGATCCTGCCCGTAGGCTCCAGCGTGGATTTCCCCAACCGGGACAACACTCAGCATCACGTTTATTCTTTCTCGCCGGCAAAAACCTTTAATCTCGAACTATACGCTGGCAGGCCCGAAGCTCCCGTTGTGTTTGATCAACCCGGCATTGTTGAGCTTGGCTGTAATATTCACGACCACATGCAGGCGTTCATTGTGGTAGCCGATACCCGCGCTATCGGGCAAACCAACGAGCAGGGAGAGGTAACGCTCGCGCTGGACTTCGGCGCCTCGCAGACACCCGGTTCCCTGAACCTGAACATCTGGCACCCCCGTTTGCCGGATAACACCAGGTCTGTGGTTCGGGAAATCGATGGCGCCAGCCTGGCAAACGCGACTACAGAAACCGTCAGCATTGAACTGAAGCCAGAGCCGCGCCACGAAGGCCCTCTGGACCACCTTCAGAAGCGCTTCCGGGAGCTTTGATGGCCAACTGGGCGAACCGCATAGGGTTCCGCGGCCGGCTGGTTACGGCCATGGTCGCGCTGGTTGCTCTGGTGAGCCTGTTGATCGGCGCGTTGTTGATGGTGTACCTGTTCGAAGATGAAAAGCTTCGGGCGCTGGAACAGCTCAGCATAGCCGAGCGTCTGACTAACGAGGTGATCGAGCGCCGCACCGATCTTGAGCTCTCCCGCCTGAGTGTCGTTGTACGAGATTTCGGCTTTCGCTCTGCCATCGCCAGTGGCGACCCTGCAACCCTCAGCAGTGCTCTGGAGAACCACAGCGGGCGCGTCGGGGCCGATTTTGCAATGCTGCTGGACAATCAGGGAAGGCTTCTGGCATCAACGCTGCCCCGTGCTCTGCCCGGTAATGCGTTCACGCAACTCACCAATGCCCGCAGAAACGGGGCAGATCGCTCACTCCTGACCATTGACCAGCGCGGCTACGAGGTACTCGTTGTTCCCGTGGAAGCGCCCGGATTGCGGGCATGGCTGGTCGCCGGCTTCGAGATGGATCAGGAGCTGGCAAATGTCATCGCCAGGCTCAGCGGCAGTTCTGTCATTTTCCGCTCAAACGCGAACAATCCAGACGGGTTCACCAGCTTTGCAGCTTCTTCCGATATCGTCAGCGCCGACGAGCCGGCGCTTATCAGGTCTGCAGGCGGCCAGAACTTCATCGAAAGCAACCGGTACTTCACTCGCACGCTGAACCTTGGCGCTTCCGGCCAAGGTGTCTTCGAAACGGTTCTGATGATCAGCCGGGAAGCCAGCCTGCAGAACTACTACAGCCGGGCTCTGGAAATTGTCCTGCTGGTCACAGTAATCATGGTATTTGCCATAATACTGGCACTGCTGACGGCGAGGTATCTGGGCCGGCCCGTACTGCAGCTTGCCCACTATGCCAGGGCCGTCGGGCGAGGAGATAACCCGCAAGCTCCCGACATTCGATCCGGCGGTGAACTGCGCGAGCTCCGCAACGCGCTGCGCGATACACTTGCCCGGCTCACTCGGCGCGAAGCGGAAATCCGCCATGCCGCAACACACGACGAAGTAACAGGGCTAAGCAACCGTAGCGCCCTGATGCAAGCGGCGAAGGATGGCTTTCATGCGGAAGTATCCTGCAGCTTGATTGGCCTGCGCGTAAGCGACCTTTCCAATATCAACGATACCCTCGGCATCGAGTTCGGCGACAAAGTCCTTCTGGGCCTCTCACAACGGCTGCGGGATGAACTCCCGGATGCCAGCATAATTGCACGCACCGGTGGCGGGGAGTTCCTCGCACTGGTTCCGGAGCAAAACCCCGAGACGCTGACGCAACGGGCTCTGACGTTACATAACGCCGTGGAATTGCCCCTGGACGTCGGCAATACTCCGTTTTCTCTGCGCGCTAACCTCATAACACTGCAACTGCCTGCCGACGCCAGTCAGACCAATGAACTGAGAAGGCGGGTAAACCTTACCTTTGAACAGGCCCTGCAACAGGGTGCTGCGGTCACAAAATACGAGCCCGGGCGGGATGAAAACCACCTGCGCGAACTCAAGCTGGTCTCCGATCTGCACAGCGCCGTTCGCCACGGTGGCCTGCATATGAACTATCAGCCCAAACTGGATAGTCGCACCGGCCAGTTACTCCAGGTGGAGGCTCTGGTGCGCTGGATCCACCCCGAGCTTGGCTTTATATCACCGGAAGAGTTCATCTTCCTGGCGGAGCAGTCGGGGCAGATCAATGATCTTACCGATCATATTCTGCAACGGGTGGCCGATGATGCCCGAGCCTGGTTCAACGCAGGCCTGGATGTAGGCGTTGCGATCAACCTTTCCGCAATGGACCTGACCTGGCCGGCGCTCACCGAACGCATAACAGGCATTTTTGCAGGCTGGCACCACAGCATGGAGCGCATCACTCTGGAAGTAACAGAAAGCGCCCTGATGGACGACCCGGTAGAGGCAATGGCGACACTGAATCGTCTGCGGGATCTGGGCGTCACCCTTTCTGTTGACGACTTTGGTACCGGTTATTCATCACTGTCGCAGCTGCGCAAACTGCCCGTTCAGGAACTTAAAATAGACAAATCCTTTGTGCTCAGGCTGAATGCCGAACCTCAGGACCAGCTGATCGTAAAATCCACCATCGATATGGCCCATGGTCTTGGCCTCAAGGTCGTCGCAGAGGGTATAGAAAACCTGGAAACCTGGAAATTGTTGCAGAGCTGGGGCTGCAACGTCGGCCAGGGTTTCTATCTGAGCCGTCCGGTTTCCAAAGATGACCTGATACAAACTGCCGCAGCCATTGCAGAGCGTCAGCAGGAGCTGGCCGACACTATGCCGGAGCATTCTTCATGACACGTTTTTCCACCAAATCGGGTGCAGCAAGGTTCGCGCCTTTGCTGGCCCTCGGGCTTCTTACTACGCCCTTGGCCATGGCGGATGTTGGAAGCCGCATCTGGGCAACCGGCGGCGTTACTACCATTGAAGGCAGTGCAGGTGGCGGGCTGGTGCCGTGGGCTCTGCTTGGAAGTTACGCCAGCGATGAAGAGTGGGGCGGCACCCTTGCCGTGAGCAGAGCCGAAGTGGACGACTACACTCTCTCCGTCACGGGCGCCGGCCTGAACTGGAAAAACCGGATTGAAGTTACCGTCGCGCGCCAGACTCTGGATCTCGACAGCCTGGTATTCACTCTCAAAGATGGCTTCGGGCTGGAGCAGGATGAACTCAATCAGGACATCTTCGGCGTGAAAGTGCGGTTGGCGGGTGACGCCCTCTATAGCCCCTGGGGACAATGGTCTTTGGGCGCGCAGTACAAACGGCAACGGGATTTCACTGTACCGGAGGCCATCGGCGCGCGGGACGACAGTGGCACGGACGTTTATTTTTCTGGATCGAAAGTATTTTTTGCCGCTGTATTTGGCCGCAACCTGCTGGTGAACGCCACCGTGCGCGGCACCCGTGCCAATCAGGGTGGGCTGCTGGGCTTTGGTGGCGACCTGAATAACGGCTACGAAGTCATGGCTGAAGCCGGTGTCGGTGTGTTTATTAACCGGCAATGGCTGCTGGGCACAGAGTACCGGCAGAAGCCGGATAACCTGAGTTTTGCCCGTGAAGAAGACTGGTGGGACGTGTTTGTTGCCTGGGTACCGGATCGTCGGCTCGCGGTGACTGCGGCCTTCGTCAATCTGGGGGATGTCGCAACCCTGACCGATCAGCAGGGTGTATATCTGTCTCTGCAGGGGAGTTTCTGACAATGCGTCTGAGCAAAACAAAGATTTATGTGACCGCACTCATGATTACGGCAGGCCTCCTTGCGAGCGGCTGCCAGAGCCTTCACAGCGAGCCGGACAACAGCCTGTACCTGCAGCTTGGTGAGCGTGCCGGTATCGCTGATGTGGTGGAAGACCTGCTTTACCTCATCGTGGATGACGAACGCATCAATGAACAGTTCAAAGGTATGGATGTTGCGCAGTTCCATCGCAACCTTACCGATCAGTTGTGTGAACTCAGTGGCGGCCCCTGTCAGTATTCCGGGCGCGAAATGCGCGAACTGCATGCAGCCATGGGGATTACAGATACCCAGTTTAACGCTCTGGCGGAGAATCTTATTCTGGCCATGGAAGATAACCAGGTGCCAACAGCGGCACAGAACCGTCTGATCAAGCAGCTGTTACCTCTTTACCCGGATATTCGCCATCTATGACAATTGGTATGAGTGAAAGCCGGAAACAACCAGAATCGGGAACGATATGACGAGGCACGACACCGGAATGACTGAAAAAAAGAACGAGATCCGCCCGGGCCGCTATCGGCACTACAAGGGCAAGGATTACGAAGTAATCGACATTGCCCGCCACAGCGAAACCGAAGAAAAACTGGTGGTCTATCGTTGCCTTTACGGCGACTACAGCCTTTGGGTCCGTCCTCTCAGCATGTTCCGCGAAACCGTAAACGTTGCAGGGGAGCAGGTTCCACGTTTTGCGCGTATTGATAAAGCCTGACCGTTACACAAGCCCTTTGACTAAGCTTGCCAATTACTGCAAATTACCGCGTTTTCATGATTCCTGCTTTCACAAGAAGGCTGGATAACCCACTACGCGTACCCGGAGTTTCCCCATGAATGCCGTCGTTGCCGCGGTGCTGATCATGCTCGTGCTGAGCCTGGCCCGCATCCACGTTGTTGTTGCCCTTATCGTAGGCGCCGTCTCCGGCGGCCTGATCGCCGGACTGTCCCTGGAAGCCACCATTGAAGCGTTTAACAACGGTCTGGGCGGCGGTGCCACCGTCGCTCTTTCATACGCTACCCTCGGTGCCTTCGCCGTCGCGATCGGCAAATCCGGCCTGGCCCACGCCCTGGCAGATAAAACCCTGGCCATGGTTGGCCAGCAGGAAAACAGCGCGGCGGCCAAAAGCGTACGCTACATGATCATCGGTGTATTGATCCTGATTGCCCTGTCGTCACAGAACATTCTGCCTATCCATATCGCATTCATCCCGCTGGTCGTTCCGCCCATGCTGTATGTGATGGCCAAACTGAAAATGGACCGCCGGCTCATTGCCTGTGCGCTCACCTTCGGTTTGATTACGCCTTACATGTTCCTGCCCATCGGCTTCGGCGGCATTTACCTGAATGAAATCCTGATGGCCAAAATCAGCGCCAACGGCGGCGAAACAGAGGGCCTGAGCGTTATGCACGCCATGGCACTGCCTGCACTTGGCATGCTCTGTGGTCTTCTGGTTGCAGTATTCTTCACCTACCGCGGCGAACGTGAATACAATCTGGAAGCCATTACCCGCACTGAGCGCGTAAACATTGCTTACAGCCCGCGCACACTGGTTATGGCCCTTGCCGCCATTGTCGTCGCCTTTGTGGTTCAGCTCTGGCTCGGCTCGATGATCCTGGGTGCGCTCGCCGGCTTCCTGCTGTTCAACCTTTCCGGAGTAGTGAAATGGAAGGAAGCAGACGACCTGTTTACCGAAGGCATGAAAATGCTCGCCATGATCGGCTTCATCATGATCGCCGCATCGGGTTTTGCGGAAGTAATGCGTGAAACCGGTGAAATCGCCACTCTGGTACAAAGCTCGGTAGACGTGATCGGCAACAACAAACCCATGGCCGCGCTGCTGATGCTGTTGGTGGGCCTGATGATCACCATGGGCATAGGCTCGTCTTTCTCGACCATCCCCATCATCGCTGCCCTCTACGTGCCGCTGGCACTGGAAATGGGCTTCAGCTCCCTCGCCATAGTGGCCCTCGTCGGCACCGCCGGTGCGTTGGGCGACGCCGGCTCCCCGGCCTCCGATTCCACCCTCGGCCCCACCGCCGGCCTGAACGTAGACGGCCAGCACAACCACATCTGGGATTCTGTAGTGCCCACGTTCCTGCACTACAATCTGCCGTTACTCGGGTTTGGGTGGTTGGCGGCTATGGTTCTTTAGCTTTGGAGTTGGCCTTCGTTTTGTAGCCTGCCGGTTTTGGGGGCTACGAGGTTACGGGGGTACTTTTCTTCTGGAAAAAAGCAACTCGCTGCGCTCAGACATTTTTTTTCCGCCAGAAAAGTACCCCCGCACCCTCTCGTTAAACGGTACAGATATCGTAGCGAAAAAATGGGGAAGGGAAGCGTTCTTGGCAACGGTTTTACAGCTGGCAGCTCTCAATACCTGAAACCTGAAACCTGAAACCTGAAACCTGAAACCTGAAACCAAACCATACTGAACGAACTGAACCTGAACCTCTTTATCTTTTAAACCGATCTATCTTCGAAGTAAGAACAAGAGGACGTGGGGAGATGTTTTTCTGCCGGGAAAAAAATGTCTGAGCGAAGCGAGTTGTTTTTTCCCAGAAGAAAAATATATCGCCGCGGCCTCGCACCCCGCCAAGCCAGTAGGCTACAGGCCGTAGTCTTTAATCCTCAGTCCTCAGAAGATCCGGCCTTAAAAAATACAACCTGCTTAACAGTATGATCGTCATCGTTGTCGCGCTTGTTAACCCGGGTCTCCAGCTCAGGCTCCGCAGGCTTCTCCGCATCCGATACCGCATCGGTAAAGCCACAAGCCACACACTCACGAATCTGCTCACCATCATCGTCGGTGAACATCATAATCTTGTCCATCTCAGCACAGCGGGGACAAACCGCACCCGCTATAAAACGTTTCGGGCTCGCCATAACGTAACTCCAGATTAAAGACTCCGGTGGCTATAACGACCACCGGAGAGGATTGGTTCAGGCCGCTTCGTCTGTGATGCCGGTCTGCTTCAGCAGAGCATCCACCTGCGGCTCACGGCCACGGAACGCCTTGAAGAGTTCCATGGGCTCCTGTGATCCGCCTTTTTCCAGAATGTTCTGCAGGAATGCACGCCCGGTTTCCGGGTCGAAGATGCCCTTTTCCTCAAACAGCGAGAAGGCGTCTGCGGCCAGTACTTCCGCCCACTTGTAGCTGTAATAGCCTGCCGCATAGCCGCCCGCGAAGATGTGCGAGAACGAGTTCGGGAAGCGATTGAACTCCGGCGACTCCACCACCGCGATGGTTTCGCGTACTTTGCGATGCATGTGCAGCGGATTGGTAGGGGCCTCTTCGGTGAATTCCGCGTGCAGACGGAAGTCGAACAGGGAGAACTCCAGCTGTCGCACCATGGCCATGCCGGACTGGAAGTTCTTGGCCGCCAGCAGTTTCTGCAGCAGATCTTCCGGTAACGGCTCTCCGGTTTCGTGGTGGCTGGCAATCAGCGCCAGCGAGTCGGGGTTCCAGCACCAGTTTTCCAGGAACTGGCTGGGCAGCTCTACTGCGTCCCAGGCCACGCCATTAATGCCCGAAACGTCCATGACGTCCACCTGGGTCAGCATGTGATGCAGCCCGTGGCCGAATTCGTGGAACAGGGTGGTTACTTCGTCGTGGGTGAGCAGCGACGGTTTGCCATTCACCGGCGGCGTGAAGTTGCAGGTGAGGAAGGCTACCGGCAACTGCAGCTGGCCGCGCAGGTTACGCCAGCGCACCCGGCAGTCTGCCATCCAGGCGCCACCGCGCTTGCCTTGACGGGCAAACAGATCAAGGTAGAACCAGGCAATCGGCTCGCCGTTGCGGCTGATGCAGTAGGCGGTGGCATCTTCGTGCCAGGTTTCCACTTCGGGTTTGGCTTCAATCTGTATATCGAACAGTTTCTCTGCTACCCGGAAAAGGCCAGGCACAACTTTGTCTGCCGGGAACCAGGGGCGGAGTGTTTCGGGCGAGATGTCGTAGCGTTGCTGCCGAAGTTTCTCGCTGTAGTAGCCCACGTCCCAGGCGTTCAGGTCGTCAAGGCCGTGTTCGTCTTTGGCAAACGCCTTGAGCTCGGCGAAGTCCTTCTCGGCAACGGGTTTGGATTTTGCCGCCAGCTCATTGAGAAAACCCAGAACTTCATCGGTATCACGGGCCATTTTGGTGGCCAGTGAGCGCTCGGCGTAATTATTGAAACCCAGCAGCTTGGCAAGCGCATGGCGGCGCTTGAGGATTTCGGCCATCACCTGAGTGTTGTCCCAGGTTCCCGCATCCGGCCCCATGTCCGAGGCTCTGGTAACGAAGGCTTCGTAGACTTCACGGCGGAGTTCGCGGTTGTCACAGTATGTCATGACCGGGAAAAAGCTGGGGAAATCCAGAGTGATCACGTAACCATCCAGCTCTTTCTGGCTGGCGGCCTGCTTCGCCCCTTCAATGGCAGATTCCGGTATGCCAGCGAGTTCGTCCACGTCGACGATGTGCTTGAACCAGTGCTGTGTGGCGTCCAGAACGTTGTCGCTGAAGCTGTTGGACAGTTCAGCCAGCTCCCGGGAAAGATCCGCATACTGCTTTTTCTGATCTTCCGGCAGGTCGACGCCCCCGAGGTGAAAATCTCTCAGCGTGTTGTGTATGGATTTGCGCTGAGCTTCGCTCAATTCATGGAAGTCCTCACGGGCCGCGAGCTTTTTATAGGCTTCGCACAGAGCGGTGTTCTGGCTGATTTCAGTGCTGTATTCGGTGAGCTTTTCCAGGCAGCTTTTGTAGACTTTGCGCAGGTCGTCGTTGTTCATAACACCGTTAAGGTGCGAAATGACAGACCAGGCGTTACTCAATTTATTTTCGAGTGACTGCATGGGCTGTGCCAACGTGTCCCAGTCAGGATCTTCGTTCTGGGCCAGGCTCGCAATTTTCATGCGGTTTTCGCTGAGAATCTGGTCAATTGCCGTTTCCATGTGCTCGGTGCGGACATGATCAAACTTTGGCAGCAAATCGTCTGTCAGTAACGGGTTATTCATGGATCCCCTTCTCAGCAATGAGTTGGTAAAGTAGCGTGACATTGTCAACGCTGGACTATCGGCTCCCGGAAGTGGAGTCCGGAGCAAAAGGCTTTCCAAAACACGCCGTAAATACGTCCATGTAGGCTCGGCTCCGCCATCCATGGCTCCGCACGGTTTTGGAAAACCTTTTGCTCCAGACGACCCAGATCCTGGGAATAATTTCATCTATCGAGTATATGTAATGACGAATGTACGTTCTCACAAGGGTACCACGCCAGATTTCGGAGCACGCACTCTGGTGGATCCCAGTGCCGTGGTTATCGGCGATGTTAAAACCGGTGACGATTGCTCCATCTGGCCGATGACTGTGGTGCGCGGAGATATGCACAGGATTCGCATCGGAGACCGTTGCAGCATTCAGGACGGTTCAGTGCTTCATATTACCCACGCCAGTGATTATAACCCCGGCGGTTATCCGCTCACGTTGGGCGACGATGTAACCGTCGGGCATAAGGCCCTGTTGCACGGCTGCACGATTGGTAGCCGCGTGCTGGTGGGGATGGGTTGTATCATTATGGATGGCGCGATCGTCGAAGATGAGGTGATTGTTGCTGCTGGTTGCCTGGTGCCTCCAGGGAAAACGCTCGAGTCCGGCCACCTTTACGTGGGTTCTCCCTGTAAAAAGGCGAGGGCACTCTCGGATAATGAACGCAGTTTTTTTGCATATACCGCTGCAAATTATGTCCGCCTCAAAGATGAGTATCTTGCCGAGGCCTGAGTGCACGACCCGAACTGTGGTCTGAACAGCAGTCCGACGGCGTATATCTTCGGTCCGTAATCCTTGCTGGAGAACGTGCGTGTGATGCTGTTCTGGTTGTTGCTTCTCAACAGTCTGCTCCTGATTCCGGCTCTCGCCTTGCCGGGAGCAATGCCCTGGCTATCGATTGAAGCAATCGCTCTTTGGGCGCTGCTTTGCCTTCTGCCGAGCCGCTACCGAAAGAATCGATTTACCATAACCCTGGCGATCATCTACAGCTCTCTGGCTTTCCTGGTTTTGGTGGATGCTCTGGTTCGCGAGAGCCTGGGCCGGGGGCTGAATCTGTATCTGGAAGCAGGGCTGCTGGGCGCTGCCTGGAATCTTCTGGAGACCAACCTGGGTTCATTGATAGCAGCCATGGCTCTGCTGCTTCTCTTGAGCTTTCTGGCAAGTCTGGGCTGGCTGTTCCATGTATGCCTGAAACGTCTTCAGCATCACTCATCTGGAAATTTCGGCAAACCGCTGTTGTTGGTGAGCGGCCTGGTCATTGCAGGCGCAATAACACCCTTTATCGGGAGTCCGGCGCTGGCATTCATGGCCAATCAAGCGTCCCTGATGACTCATACCCACCAGACGACCGAAGCTTTTGTCGAGCAACTTCGGAATCAGCCGGGGGCGGGCCGAACCCCCCAACCACTCCCACAGCTGGCCGGCAGAGATGTCATCCTGGGCTTTATTGAATCCTATGGTATATCTACCCTGACGGATGATCGCTATCGCGTGCTGATCGACCAGCGCCTGGCATTAATGGAGCAGGAACTGGATTCCGC
The DNA here is from genome assembly GCF_048259445.1 of Marinobacter sp. Lineage (GTDB taxonomy): Bacteria > Pseudomonadota > Gammaproteobacteria > Pseudomonadales > Oleiphilaceae > Marinobacter. The sequence goes on from NZ_JBLXHQ010000001.1 coordinate 288,454, forward strand.
AGGCCTGACCGTTGTGACCGGAAGGCTGCAATCTCCTGTCCAGGGCGGGCAATCCTGGCTCGGGCACCTCTCGGCGCTCAGTGGGCAATGGGTTCATAACCAGCTTGCCTACGAGACACTCCTCAGTAGCAGTTATGCCACCCTGATCGACGACTTTCGCAGCACCGGCCACAAAACTCTGGCGGTGATGCCAGCTATTTCCAAAGCCTGGCCGGAAGGCCGGCTACTCCGGTACGAGCACATCTACGATCATGATGATATGGATTATGAAGGGCCGGCCTTTAACTGGGTGACCATGCCGGATCAGTACACCTGGCGCTGGTTTCAGACACTGCGGGAGCAGACACCCGAACCACTGTTCGCCGAGCTGGCATTGATCAGCAGTCATGCTCCCTGGGTTCCGATCCTGCCCGTTGTGGAGGACTGGGGCAGCATTGGCAACGGGCGGATGTTCGACCGCTGGAAAGGCGCGGGAGAAACACCTGTGTCACTCTGGCGTGATCCGGACCGCGTCCGCAACCACTATGGCAAGGCGATAGACTATGCGCTGAACGTTGCCGGTGGTTTCGCAACCCGGTATGTAGAAGAGAACACACTGATGATTATTCTTGGCGATCATCAACCAGCCCCGCTGATAACCGGCGAGAACGCCAGTCGGGATGTTATTGTTCACATCATCAGCGGCGATCCCGCGCTGGTTGAACCGTTTCTGTCCGGCGAGCTGCCAGGATTCAAGCCCGGCACCAGGCCCGACCTCCAGACTGCCGGTGCGCCCATGAACCGGTTCCGGCCCTTTCTGCACCGGCACTTTGGCAATCTTTGAAACCGCACTCAGGCAGTTTTTCTGGCACCCGCGTTTTTCAGTGCGCGGGCATACTCCAGGCTTTTCCGGTGTTCGCCAACTCTATCCAGTATGGTTTCGCCGCTTGCATTCACCGCGTTGAGATCCCGTCCGGCGTCCACAAAGAAACCTACAAACCGTTCAAAATCTCCGGCTACCATCGCCTGATAAGCTTTAAGCAGTGTGGTGTAGTCCGAGCCGTCACCTTTGGATGGGGACACCAGAAAGCTTTTTACGCGCTCATCGCTCCACTCTTCGCCGATGACTTTGGGTTTATCCGGTCCGCTCATATTGGCTCTATCCTCATTCGTTAAGTTTTACTCAAGGCAGTATTTCCACCGGCAGGTCCCCGGTCGAGATGGATTGATCACATTCAGGATCACGAATGGCAATTTCAACCCGGCGGTTCAGCGCTCGGTTTTCAGCCGTATCGTTCGGAGCAAGGGGATTGGTTTCAGCACGGCCGGCGGCAACCACGCGTTCAGCCGGCACCTGTTGGCTCATAACCAGTTCATGCACCACGGAGACAGCGCGGGCTGCAGACAGATCCCAGTTGGAGCGGTAACGGCTGCTGGAAATAGGCCGGTCGTCTGTGTAGCCCGAAACCAGAACATCACCGGTACAGCCCGCCAGCACGCCTACTACGCGCTCGATGATAGGGATCATCTCAGGTTTGATGGCTGCCTCTCCGGAGCGGAAGGTAGCTTCCTCCGAGAACCGGATAACCACTTTGTTTTTATCGTAGTTAACGCTCAAAGCGCCGGCCGCCACTTCATTTTCCAGTTCACCGATCATTCTGGTTGCCAGGTCTATGACTCCACCGGAAATAACCGTGTCAGCAGATTCCGGCGCGCGCTCATCGATGAATTCAGGCTCACGCGCAGGTGTTTCGGTCGGTTCTGGCAGGGATACGGTATCTGATTCCACCAGGGTAATCGGCGAACCACCAATGCTGTCGGACAACACATTGGCAGAACCAAACGCTACAGACATGGAGTTCGCCATAGCTTTGTATTTTTCGATATCCATTTCCGCAAAGGATAACAACAGAATAAAAAACGTCAGCAGCAGCGTTGCAAGATCAGCAAAGGTAACGATCCACGCAGGCGTCTGGTTTTTCTGCCGGGGTTTGCCGGCTTTCCGGATCGTTTGCAAAACCTCAGGCCTCCCGCTCCGGCGCCAGCCCTCTGCGCTGATCCGGCGTTACAAACGAGGACAGCATCTCAGTCATTACTCTCGGATTTTCCCCACGCATAATGTTGCGCATGGATGTGATAATCAGAACCTGATTACGGCTTTCATCTTCCGCCTTGAGCTGAAGCTTGTCGGCCAGAGGAAGCGCTATTAACTGGGCAATGAAAGCGCCGTAGAGTGTTGTCAGCAAGGCAACAGCCATAGCCGGGCCGATGGAGGAGGGATCATCCAGCGAATTGAGCATCTGTACCAGGCCCACCAGGGTGCCCAGCATTCCAATAGCCGGCGCAGACTCGCCAATACCCCGGAATACCCGCTCAGCCACTTCGTAGCGCTCGGCCATCTGCTGGGATTCCTGAGCCAGTGCTTCCTCGACCAGTTCAGGCGGATGGCCATCCACACACAGATTGATGGCTTTTTGCAGGAACTCATTACCGGTCTTGTGATTTTCCAGGCCCAGAATACCCTCTTTACGCACGACCAGGGCCAGCGCCCCCGCTTCGCGGATCAGTTCCGTAGGTCGTTCGACCCTGTCGGTAAATGCTGCGCTCATGGCCAGACGAAAGGCGCTCATCACGGAAGACAACCGGAATTTTATGAGCGTTACCGCAAAGGTGCCGCCAATAACTATCGCCAGGCCCGGCAGGTTGAGAAAGGTGAGAAGTGAGGCGTTTGCCAGCATTGCCAGAATAACAATCAGAATACCGGCGACAAGCCCTACGAGGGTAAGAATATCCATGCATAGCCCTTTCAGTCGTTCCGCAACGCATCAATAACCGGCGCCGTTTCCGGGCGCACGCCCCGCCAGACCCGGAACGATTCGGCTGCCTGTTCAACCAGCATACCCAAGCCATCAAATACCTGGACGGCTCTGTTATCGAGAGCCCATTGGTTAAACGTGGTGGTTTGCAAAGAATACATCATGTCATAAACGACTGTGCCGGCCGCGATCACATTTGCACAAAGAGGTGGCAAGTCTCCCTGCAGGCTGGCACTGGTGCCATTAATGATGACATCGAACGGCTGATCCGGCTCATCAAATCCACAAGCACTCAGATTGGCGGCGCCGGCCTCATCGTCAAACAGAGCGACCAGTGCTTCGGCTTTAGCCACCGTGCGGTTAGCGATGCTGAGGCTAAAGGGCTTTTGCGCCAACAATGGGCTCAGAACACCACGTACGGCGCCACCAGCTCCCAGAACCAGTATCCGGGCACCTTCAAGCCTAACGCCATGGTTGTTCACCAGATCCCGAACCAACCCGTAGCCATCGGTGTTGTCGGCTACCAGTTGCCCTTCACTGTTCTGATACAACGTATTGGCCGCGCCCGCCTTTTGAGCTCTCTCAGCCCGGCATTCCGCCAGCTCCCAGGCCTGTTCCTTGAAGGGGACCGTTACGTTCAGCCCCTTGCCACCGCCCTCAAAGAACTGGCAAACCGTTGCCGCGAAGTCATCAAGAGGGGCCTGAATCGCAGTGTACTCCACCGGCTCACCGGTTTGGGCGGCAAACAGACTGTGAATTCTCGGTGATTTGCTGTGGCCGATCGGGTGGCCAACCACCGCATAAAGATCATTGCTCATAACCTATGCCTCTTGCGACGTGTTATCTGCAAGCCAGTCCCGCCCGGTGAGAAAGTGCTCCGTCAGACGCGCCTCTTCACTGCCTGCTTCCGGTACCCGACTGTAATCCCAGCGCACCAGGGGTGGCAGCGACATCAGAATGGATTCAGTGCGCCCGCCAGACTGCAGACCGAACAGAGTGCCACGATCATAAACCAGATTGAACTCAACGTAGCGGCCGCGCCGGTAAAGCTGGAAATCCCGCTCGCGCTCACCGTATGCCTGGTCCATGCGGCGCCGCACAATGGGCTCGTAAGCTTCAATATAACTATTGCCCACGGACGTCATCAGCCCGAAATCCTTTTCAAAGTCACCGGTGTTGTGATCGTCGAAGAAAAGCCCGCCGACGCCCCGTGGCTCATCTCTGTGGCGCAGGTAAAAATAATCATCGCACCAGTCTTTGTAACGGCGGTAAGTATCTTCACCAAACGGAGCACAAGCCGCTTCGGCAGTCTTATGCCAATGCACGCAGTCCTCATCAAAACCGTAATAGGGTGTGAGGTCGTAGCCACCACCGAACCAGTAAACCGGTTCGCTATTCTCCGGAGTAGCGATAAAGAATCGCACATTGGCGTGAGAGGTCGGCACATATGGGTTGTTCGGGTGTATCACCAGAGAGACACCCATGGCCTGCCAGGGAGCACCAGCCAGATGCGGGCGGTGTGCCGTGGCGGAGGCCGGCATGGTATTGCCCATCACATGGGAGAAATTGACCCCGCCTTTTTCGAAGATCCGACCATCGCTGATCACACGGCTTACACCACCGCCGCCTTCGGGGCGATCCCAGGCGTCACGAACGAATTCTGCGCCGCCCTCCAGCGCCTCAAGGCGCTGGCATATGCTGTCCTGCAAGCCAAGCAGATACTGTTTAACCGCATTAATATCCGGTTGCTGTGGCATGAATTCTCCTAACGAAGCTGTTTGCCGCTGACAATATCAATAATACGGCTGGGTTTCCGGTTACCGCCAAGGGCGCCTGGCACAATCTGGTCAAGCCGGTCGTCAAAGTAATGGCGAACCTGCAGGGCGTCACGGGCAGGTTCTTGCCCGGCGGGATTGCAAGAGGTGGACACGAGAGGCATGTCGGCGCTTTCACACAAGGCTTTGACCACCGGGTGTCCACTGACTCGAACAGCAATCGAACTATGACTGCCTCGCACCCACTCGGGAATCTGTTTGTTCACATCCGGCAGTAAACAGGTCACCGGGCCGGGCCAATGGCTCAAAGCCGCCTGCTGAAGTTCTTCGGGCAATGGGTCGAGCAGAAAGCGAATCTGTTCCACAGACGCCGCTACGAGAATCAGGCCTTTTTCCACCGGTCGCGTCTTGAGTTCAAGAATGCGTGTGACTGCCTCCTGGTTCCAGGGGTCGCACCCCAGGCCCCAGACAGCCTCAGTGGGATAGGCGATAACGCCGCCTTGCAGGATTGTACTGCGGGCAAGCTGTAACTGCTGATCATTTAAAGGGTTGTGCGCAGCCATGTTGATGTCGTCAGACCAAAACGGGATAAATCTTCACACCGGGCTCAGGCGATTTTCTGGAAACCTCCGGGCGCAGAACTCACCAGTCCTTCAAGCTCCAGTAGCAGGAGAGACTGAACGAGCTGATCGGCCGGAAGACCGGTTGCTGAACACAGTGCATCAGTTGATTGGGGATCATACCCTAATGCCTCAAACACCGCGATTTCCCGGCTGTCCAGTGCACCCAACGGGCCAGTAGCCAGACTTTCAGACCGGGGCTGAGTGGCAGACTGATCTGGCAAAGCGCGACCGGCAGGAAGTGACCAGGAGGCGCCCAGCTCTTCCAGAATATCGTCAACCGTATCGACCAGCCGTGCACCCTGCTTTATAAGATAGTGACAACCACGGGCCACCGGACTGTGAATCGATCCAGGGATGGCAAACACTTCGCGCCCCTGCTCCAAAGCCATTCGCGCTGTAATCAGAGACCCACTTTTCAGCCCGGCCTCAACCACCAGAATACCGCGGCTCAGGCCGCTGATAATACGGTTACGCTGGGGAAAGTGCGCAGCCCTCGCGGGCGTGCCCGGCGGATACTCGGATACCATCAGGCCCGTCCCTATAACTCGCTCACCAAGCCGGCGATGCTGGTTCGGATAAATGCGGTCGAGGCCACAACCGATAACTGCGATTGTCGCGTATCCGGCATCCAGGGCCCCAGCGTGGGCCGCGCCATCAACCCCCAACGCCAGGCCACTGGTTACCAGCAGATTCCGGTTGCTCAGCTCTGCCGCAAAGCGCCGGGCGTGATCCAGCCCCGCAGGCGTGGCGTTGCGACTGCCAATAATGCCAATCTGCTCATGACTCAACAGCCTCGTATCACCCCGGGTATACAACACCAGTGGCGCATCATGAATATGTCTCAGCGCTTCCGGATAATCAGAGTGCTGCCAGTTCACGATACCGATTCCATGCCGCTCACAGGCCAGCAAAGTCTGCCGGACTGTCTTCACAGAGCTATCGGTTTCATTTTGTTGTTGCCACGCCAGAATTGCCGCAATCGTTTCAGCATGCAGGCCTTGCGCCCTGAGCGTTGCCGGGTTTCTCGTGAGAAGGTCAGTAAGATCGGGGATTGTTGCAAGCATGGCCCGCCGACGAGCACGCCCGAACCTGGGCAAACAGGTAAGAAATAACCACTGCGCAGAAGGAGAGGAAAACACGGCATCATCCTTGAAAATAACAAAGCCGGGCCTTCCTGGCCCGGCCTTTGGTTAACCGACTACGGGATCAGGGGTTGGTAACCTTGTCGCCCACAGCCAATGGCCGCGTCGCCTGCAGTATCAAGCCGTAGCTCATTTTTTCGTAGACCTGGAATACCATCAGCAAGCCAGCCCGTTCGGAGGGCAGCTCGACGGTCTCATTGGTAACCGGGTCGCGTACCAGCTTGCCACTTTTCAGAATGGCCATCACATTGCCTGCATCAAGCCCTTCGCGACTACCCCGGTTGATAGCAACCACATTGTATTGGCCAATTTGAGTAACGCCTCCATCTACCGAGATCATTTTACCTTCGATCTTCTGGCTGGGGGAGCTCGGCATAAAACTGGTCGTCAGCCGGCGATCTTCATTAACCAGCAGGCGATCACCAACACGCACTTCTTCACTGGAGCTTGTCAGGTCTACAGTCAGAACATCACCGTTTTCTGCAGCCACATCGCCACGGGCTATGCTGCGCGCTTCCAGGCCGAGAAACTCACCGGTATCCGGGTCAACAAATTCTGTGCTGCGACGGAATACGCCTATTTTATCTGCAGGCTTTTGGCCTCGGGCATACACCCGGTCACCCGCGCCATTCACGATACGCCCGTCTACGCCTTCGAGTACGTAAGGCGCCTCGTTGATCAGCTCAGGGCTGACAATGCGAGTATCCGTCAGGAAGCTGCTGATAGCATCAAGAGGGATTGCAGGAATGGGCGTATCAATCTGCTCGGAACGGATCTGTGGTGACAGCTTCACAACACCGTTGTTGGAAGTCACCTTGGTGAGACGGGGTTTGCCGTCGATATAAACGAGAGCAAGACGATCACCCGGGTAAATCAGATGAGGGTTGGCCACCTGCGGGTTAACGTGCCAGATTTCAGGCCAGTACCACGGGTTGCTCAGAAATCGCCCTGAAATGTCCCAGAGAGTATCACCCTTCACAACAGTGTAACGCTCAGGATGATCAGGCCGCAGTTCTGGTGCAGCGTGAGCCCAGGAGGTTAATAGCAGCATAGTGGCCGCCAGAGCGTACAGCAGTTTCCTCATTGTCTAAGTCCTTGATCGCGTGCCTTGAATCTGTGAGTTCTGGTAAGGATGCAGCCAGTTGTCTGCAGCTTATTACGTTGTTATGCAAGTTACTATAGAAGAAGTCTCGCAAATTGTGATGTTATCTTTTGTTCTTCCAGTAAATTCTATGCCATTTTCAAAAGATTTTAACTATTACCTGATCAGTTTGTACTCAATCGGCGAATTGTTGGATAATGTATTGAAAGCGGCGTAACGACGCCCATATTAATGTGAAAGGAACAATTTGCGCAGTACGCTGTCGCATTTCAGAGATCGCTTTCACACGGTTACAAAAGACAACGTTAAAAGTCCGGTAAAATCATTAGTCATAAAAGGGTGCCAGCCCGAAACCCTGGCATTCGTCATACAGGCCAAAGTACGAGCACTATGATACTAGATATTCTCGAATACCCGGATCCCCGTCTTCGCACCATCGCCAAGCCGGTTGATGAACTGACAGACGCCGACCGCAAGCTGATCGACGACATGTTCGAGACCATGTACGATGCGCCCGGCATTGGTCTGGCAGCCACACAGGTGGACGTTCACAAACAGATCATCGTTATGGATCTGTCCGAAGACAAGAGTGAACCCCTGGTTTTTGTCAATCCGCAGGTCGAAGTGCTCGATGGCGAGCGTGAAGCCATGCAGGAGGGCTGCCTCTCGGTACCCGGCTTTTATGAAGACGTCGAGCGGATCGAGCACTGCAGGATCCGTGCGCTGGACCGGGACGGAAAGCCGTTTGAAATTGAAGCCCGGGGCCTTCTTGCTGTCTGCATCCAGCACGAAATGGACCACCTGAACGGCAAGCTGTTTGTCGACTACCTCAGCAATCTCAAGCGCAACCGCATACGCAAGAAGCTGGAAAAGCTTCACAAGCAAAGTGCGTGATCAATGCCTGAAAGGCGCTTGATGTTTGTATAGAAAGTATCGGACCGGGCCCTGGCCCGGTCTTTTCGTATTCAACGAATCAGAGACCCAACACCGTGCGACTCGTTTTTGCCGGCACTCCGGATTTCGCTGCTACCGCCCTGAGAGCGCTGCTGGACACTCCTTACTCCGTTGTGGGCGTCTATTCCCAGCCAGATCGGCCAGCAGGCCGTGGCCGCAAACTGCAACCCAGCCCGGTCAAACAGGTTGCTCTGGACAACGATATCCCGGTGTTTCAGCCGGAAAGCCTGAAAACCCCGGAAGCACAGCAAGAACTCGCAGACCTCCAGCCGGATGTCATGATCGTTGCAGCCTACGGGCTGATTCTGCCTCAGGCAGTACTGGAGATTCCCGCGCACGGTTGCCTCAACATTCACGCCTCTCTTTTACCTCGCTGGCGCGGCGCGGCGCCTATTCAACGCGCCATTGCTGCTGGCGATAAAGAAACCGGAATTACCATCATGCAGATGGACAAAGGCCTGGATACCGGCGACATGCTGCTGAAATCTCTATCCAAAATCGATGCGAACGACACCGGCGGCAGCCTTCACGACCGCCTCGCCGAACTGGGCGGCGACGCCATTGTCGACGCACTGCACCTGCTGGAGAAGGGCGAGCTTCGTGGCGAAGCCCAGAATGACGAGCACGCCTGTTACGCCCACAAACTCTCGAAAGAAGAAGGCCACATTGACTGGTCTCAGGACGCCCCGGCCATTGAACGCCTGATACGCGCTTTCAACCCCTGGCCCGGCACCTACACGGATCTGGACCAGCAACGCCTGCGGATCCACGAGGCCGCGGCCACAGACGAGCACAGCCAAATGGCGGCCGGCACCGTGGTACGGCGAGAGCGCGAAGGTATTGATGTTGCCTGCGGCACCGGCACCCTGCGAATTACGCGCCTGCAATTGCCCGGGGCTCGTGCCCAGAGCGTGAATGACCTGATTAACGGCGGCAAACAACTGTTACTACCCGGGCAGGAGCTGCGCTGACATGGACCGCTATGATCAGCCCGATCAACCCATGCGCGCCGTTGCTGCCAGCGTGCTGCTGGCAGTGGAATACGGTGAGTCTTTATCCCAGTGCCTGCCGCCGGCCCTGCAGCAACTTGCGCCCAATGAGCGCCCGGCACTTCAGGCACTCTGCTACGGTACTTGTCGCTGGTTTCACCGCCTCGACAGTGAGCTGAGCAGCCGGCTGAAAAGCCCTGTAAAGAAACAGGATCGCGTTGTTCATCATTTGATGCTCGTAGCTCTCTTCCAGTTGCGCTTCAGCCAGCAGGCTACCTACGCCATTCTGAACGAATCCGTGGAAGCCTGCCGCGCCCTCGATAAACCCCATCTCACCGGCCTGGTAAATGGTGTGTTGCGCGCTGCCGAGCGTGAAGGTGCGCCTGAGCCGGAAAACGACGCCAGCCGCTTCAGCCATCCCGCCTGGATGGTTGAAAAGCTACGCCATAACTGGCCCGACAACTGGCAGCAGATTCTTGAGGCCAATAACGCCCAGGCGCCCATGACATTGAGGGTGAACGCTCTGCGCTTTAGCCGTGACGAGTATCTTGCGCTGTTAGCCGAAGCAGGTATCGAAGCAGCCGCTACCGCCTTTGCACCTCAGGGTATTCAGCTTGCCCGACCGGTACAGGTGGACCAGCTACCCTGGTTTGCCGACGGCGCGGTCAGCGTTCAGGATGAAGCCGCGCAGCTCTGTACAACGCTGCTGGATCTTGCACCGGGACAAAGGGTACTGGACGCCTGCGCAGCGCCAGGCGGCAAAACCTGCGCCATTCTTGAAAGCCAGGCGGAGCTTGCCGAGGTCGTCGCCATCGACGAGTCGGCGGCGCGGCTGCCCCGGGTTCAGGAAAACCTCGACCGGCTGGATTTGCATGCAAGCCTGCTGCAGGCGGACGCAGCGGATACCGAACAGTGGTGGGACGGGCAGCCTTTCGACCGCATCCTGCTCGACGTACCCTGCAGCGCCAGTGGCGTTATACGCCGCCACCCCGATATCAAACTTCTCCGCCGGGAAACCGATGTTGTGCCCCTGGCGGCAATACAACTCGGGCTTCTGGAGGCGATGTGGTCTGTTCTCAAACCGGGCGGCCGTCTGGTCTATGCCACCTGTTCCGTGTTCCCCCAGGAAAACCACCGTATAATCCAACGGTTCCTCAAACAGCAAACCAGCGCCGTTCTGATTGAACCAGAGGTTCAGTGGGGGCGCGATATGGGCACGGGGCGGCAGCTTCTCCCCGATCCAACCAGCCATGACGGCTTCTTTTATGCCGTACTGGAGAAACCTGAACAATGAAGATCCTGATTCTCGGTGCCGGCCAGGTAGGCGGCACGCTGGCTGAAAATCTCGCCAGCGAAGCCAACGATATAACGGTCATCGACACCGACGCGGTGCGGCTGCGCGAACTGCAGGATCGTCTCGATATTCGCACGGTTCAAGGCATGGCCTCCTATCCGACGGTGCTGAGCCAGGCCAACGCGGAAGACGCCGACATGCTTATCGCTGTTACCAACAGCGACGAAACCAATATGGTCGCCTGCCAGATTGCGAGCATCCTTTACAACACGCCCACAAAGATCAGCCGTGTGCGAGCCAGTGCCTATCTATCCAACAACAAGTTGTTCGGGAAAGAGGGCGGCTTTCCGATTGATGTCATGATCAGCCCCGAGCATCTGGTTACCCGGCACATTACCAGGCTGATCGAGTACCCGGGCGCCCTGCAGGTGCTGGAGTTCTCGAAAGGCCTGGTTCGGCTGGTGGCCATCCGTGCCACTGAGGGCGGCCCGCTGGTAGGGCGCGAGCTGTCCTATCTGAGCACCCACATGCCCAAGATCGAGACCCGGGTTGCTGCCATTTTCCGTAAGGACCGCGCCATCATGCCCAAGGGCGACACGGTGCTTGAAGACGGCGACGAGGTGTTTTTTATCGCCGGCGCCGATCACATCCGCTCGGTTATGAGCGAGCTGCAGCCGCTGGTCAAAAACTACAAACGTATTTTTATCTGCGGCGGCGGCAACATAGGCCAACGGCTGGCTCACACCCTGGAAAACCGCTATCAGGTCAAACTGCTTGAGCGCAACCATGAACGCTGTGTGCTGCTTTCGGAAAGCCTGCGCAAAACGGTTGTGCTTGAAGGCAACGCCGCAGACAAAGACATACTGCTGGAAGAAAACATCGAGAACACCGATGTGTTCTGCGCAGTCACCAACGATGATGAAGCCAATATCATGGCATCATTGCTGGCCAAGCGCCTGGGCGCCCGCAAGGTGTTCACCCTGATCAACAACCCCGACTATGTGGATCTGATTCAGGGCGGCGAGATTGATGTCGCAATTTCCCCTCAGCAAACCACCATCGGCAGCCTGCTCACCCATGTGCGACGGGGCGATGTTGTGAACGTGCACTCCCTTCGCAGGGGCGCTGCCGAGGCTATCGAAGCCATCGCCCATGGAGATCACAAATCCTCCAAGGTAATCGGCAGGCGGCTGGATGAAATCAATCTGCCCCAGGGAGCGACCATAGGTGCAATTGTCCGCCATAACGAAGTACTGATCGCTCACGACCACCTTCGGGTGCAGCCGGATGATCATGTCATTCTGTTTCTGGTAGACAAATCCCGGGTGCGGGAAGTTGAAAAGCTCTTCTCCGTGGGGCTCACGTTCTTCTAGTTCAGAATCAAGAGCATGAAGACTACTTAGAAATACCGGTTTGGCGCGCGTATAATGCGCCTTTTTCCGATTGACCCTCTTGCGAGCAAATTGAACATTGGCTCGGTACTCACTCGATATTGAGTCGAAGAGTGGATACACACAGACCGAATCAGCAGGCAAACGTTGTGACAGAAAGAGTGAAAGACAGAGCGACAGACAAGGCAATGGACAGCAAGAATTCGGATACCAGGACCTTTCAGGGCTTGATTCTGACCCTGCAAAACTTCTGGGCGCAGCATGGCTGCGTGGTACTTCAGCCACTGGATATGGAAGTCGGCGCCGGCACCTTTCACCCGGCCACCTTCCTGCGCGCCATCGGGCCGGAAACCTGGAATGCTGCCTACGTGCAACCGAGCCGCCGCCCCACAGACGGCCGCTATGGCGAGAACCCCAACCGCCTGCAGCATTACTATCAGTTTCAGGTAGTGCTCAAGCCATCCCCTGACAACTTTCAGGAACTGTATCTAGACTCGCTTCGCGCCCTCGGGCTTGATCCGCTGGTTCACGACATCCGCTTTGTAGAAGACAACTGGGAATCGCCCACACTGGGTGCCTGGGGTCTGGGCTGGGAAATCTGGCTGAACGGCATGGAAGTCACCCAGTTTACTTACTTCCAGCAAGTGGGTGGCCTTGAATGCTACCCGGTTACCGGCGAGCTCACTTACGGTCTTGAGCGCATCGCCATGTACCTGCAGGGTGTCGACAGCGTTTACGACCTGATCTGGACAGAAGGCCCGGACGGCGTGGTCACTTACGGCGACGTGTTCCACCAGCAGGAAGTGGAAATGTCCACGTACAACTTTGAACACGCAGACGTCGAGTTCCTGTTCCAGAGCTTTGACGTTCATGAGCGCGAAAGTGCCCGGCTGATTGAAGCCGGCCTGGCGCTGCCTGCCTACGAGCAGGTTCTGAAAGCGTCTCATACGTTCAACCTGCTGGATGCCCGCCACGCCATCTCGGTCACCGAACGTCAGCGCTTTATTCTGCGCGTGCGTACTCTGGCCCGAGCCGTTGCCCAGGCCTACTTCGACAGCCGGCGCAAGCTCGGCTTCCCGCTGGCCCCGGAGGCCCTGCGCCAGGAAGTGCTGGCCATAGCCGAGGCGGCCGATAACAAGGCTAACGGCAAGAAAGGTAAAAAAGCGAAGCAGGAACAACAGGCAGAGGGAAACGCATAATCATGGCAAAGCAGGATTTTCTGGTCGAACTGGGCGTTGAAGAA
>NZ_JBLXHQ010000002.1:0-294293 GCF_048259445.1 Marinobacter sp.
ACCCTACAGTGAAGAAGGCGCCAGCCGGGAGGTACGTTTCAGCGAGCGGGAACTCAACGGCATGCTGGCCAATAACACCGACCTGGCTCAGAGACTCGCCGTCGACCTTTCGGACAATCTGCTGAGCGCCCTCCTTCTGGTGCCTCTTGAAGAGGGCTTCCCTGTACTCGGCGGCAGAACCCTGCGAGTAAATGCCGGTGTGGAATTGTCCTTTGCCAACGGTCGCCCCCTGGTTAAGTTAAAGGGCGTCAGTCTCATGGGCGTGCCCATTCCGAATGCCTGGCTGGGTAACCTCAAAAATGTGGACCTGGTTAACGAGTTCGGCGCCAACCCGGGATTCTGGCAATCCTTTGCAGCGGGTGTGGATTATATCCAGGTTGAGGATGGCCGGTTGCTTGTCCGGCTTAAGGAATAAATAACCCAACAAGGAGACACCATGTCGTACACCAGCCGATATACACCCGAAACCCTGAGCCGTGATGAGCTGGACCAGAGCACGGGCCCAATGGTGATCGAATTCGGCACCAACTGGTGCGGGATCTGTCAGGGTGCTCAGGCGAACATCAAGGCAGCAATGGACAATCACCCAGACGTTCCGCATGTGAAGGCTGAGGATGGCAAAGGCCGCAGATTGGGGCGGACGTTTGGCGTTAAGCTCTGGCCGACCCTGATTTTTATGAAGGATGGTGAAGAAATAGCGCGGGTCGTCCGCCCGGAAGACAGCAGCGACATCGAAGATGCACTGCTAAAAATTCGCTGAGGCCAGCGCTGGCAGTTATCTCAATCGGTGCGCATCTCACGAACGCGCATTGGCATGGCATCGGTCCGGCGGAAAATTGCGTCGAGGTTTAGGCTGGATTCGCGGCTTTTGATCCCGCCGTCTTTTCCGATCAGCAGCACCCGCTCGTCAGAACGGACCTTTGCAAGCAGTTCGTTGACGTCATTCGCAACACCATCAGACACCCTTGCCTGATTTGAGACCAGACCGGACCCGGTGTTCACGAACCAGATAATGTCACGGTCATCGAGTTCGGCATGGGCATCTCTAAGGCTATCAACAGCACCCTCCGTTTCTGACGCTGCCTGAACCAGGATCACGCGGTTCTTCCATTGATAGTCGCCCAGATTGTTCATCTCCACTCCGTAAGCCGTTAGCGAAATAAGCACGAGCAGCATTGCCAAAAACCGTCGGCCATTGTTCAAATCAGATCCTCCGGAATGCATGAGAAAATAGATTTTCCCCGATTCTCCGTTGCATGCTTACCCTAACCGCCCGAAGAACGTCATGCGCGCCGGCTCCGAAAGCGATATACCAGGCTTGGTATTGTATGCAAGCACCACCAGCATGCGGGTACGGTTACCGACTACCGGAGTGACACGATGCATTGAGTTGCGTCCTCGAAACAATACGAGGGCGCCGGCGTCCATTGACAGTGTTTTCGTTGGCACCTCACCAGCGAGAATTTTTCCAGAAAGCTCGTAGTTCATATCGCCGCTATCGGCATCACGCACGTCCTTCACATATTCGAATGAACCTCCGCTTTCGGGGCTCTGAATCATTAACGTGATGGCGAAGGAAGAGTTGTCAAAATGCCAACCTAACTCCTGCCCCTCGCTCGCATAGTGGAGGTTAATGGATGACAAGGTATCGGCATATTCGTGTAGCTCTTCTTCACCAAGCACGGCGCACAAAAACTCACGAAACTCAGGTGCATCATAGAGCTCTTGTAGTGCTGACCCAGCCGGGATTTGATCCGTTGTGATACAACCTTTTGATGAAGAAACTTCCCGATTACGAGGATGGTCTGCCGGATATTCCGGATCAGATGTTGTCAGGTAAATATTGTGGCTATTGACCGTATAGAATGCGCGATGTTGGTTTTCTTCACCTTCGCGTTGAATAGACGCGATTGCCGCCGGCTTTAGAAAGTTGCGCATGACCAGCGCCCCATTTTCGTCCAGCGTGCGCTTACACTCAGTACGAAAAATGTCGTTATCTAAGGGATACTGCTCCAGATTGATTACCCCTGCTAATGATCCATTCATCCAAGATCTGCCTCGCAATTAATGTCTACCGGCGTTGTTCTAGAAAAGCCTGTGTCCATTATAAGGAAAATAAACCTGTCCCGGTTTTCGCTGTCACCGTAAAAACCGGGACAGGAAATCCAGCTGATCTTCGATGGACTGATCGAGAGCTTCGCCCCGATAGACATCAAAATGGCCGACCGGATAGTGCTTCACTTCCGCGTTCTGCATTCTCCCGGCCGCTTTGACCGCAGCACTCGGAGGTGCAACCGTATCGTGGTCGCAAATCAACACCAGTGCCGGGCAGACGACTTTACTGGCCAAACGGATAGGCCGGAAAAGAGGAATGGCATAACTCACACCCGCTGCGACGTAATTCGACGCGTTATCGGCCAGCAAAGGAACATACCCCTCCTGGCAGTCCTCAGCAGTCATCATGCCCAACTCGCCGGGGCGACCGGCCGACGCAATAAACCGGGGAGACATCCCCAGCCCACGACGAAGCCAGTCGACCGTTCCGTGCCAGGTCAGGCGCATCGCCTGCATGATGCCGGCATAACCGACAACCCCCAGCAAAGACGCCAAACCATCCATCATCGGGCATTGGGAGATGATGCATTGCACGTTTCCATCCTTTGCCGCGGCCGCAATCACAAGCCCGCCAGAAAACGACGTTCCCCACAGGCAAATTCGGCTACCATCGACACAATCGAGTTGCCGCGCAAAATTCAGTGCCGCCAGCCAATCTGCCACCTCCTTCCTAGGACTCAGCGTCTGCCGTGGCTGACCATCACTGTCACCGAAATGGCGGTAGTCAAAGGAAAAAACCGCGTAACCCGCATTACAGAAGGCTTCTTTAAACGGTGCCAGACCACTGGCGTGAGTCAACCCAAAACCATGGGCCATGACGACACACGGTAAACCTTTACTGTCGGCATCCGGCGTATAGAGAACACCGCGACAGGTCGTACCATCGCTCTGAAATTCCTTGGGCGTTTCGATCATTGTTTGGCTCTCATGCTTGAAGGTCGAGGGTCTCAGGATAGCTCATTGCTTCAAGATCTAACCCGCAGTTCAATAATCTCACCAACCACACCGTCTTCACTTACCTGCAACCGCCCCACAGTGATCCGTAGCGTAAATCGCCGGGGCCAGGCAGATAAGCGTTGCTATAGTGAAACAAACCCGCCTCATTCCCATAGTGGCGATATCCAGTGCAAACGTACAACCCATGGCAGGAGTTTCCCATGCCCACTTACACCGTCACGGTCGCGAACCTGTCTCTGTCGCCGCAGCAGAAATCACAGATCGCCGAGGCCATCACAGCGGCCCACAACGCCCAAACCGGCGCTCCACGGTTCTTTGCCCAGGTTCTGTTTTCTGCGGCCAATGAGGGCGACCACTTTGTGGGTGGCAGAGTGAACACTGCGCCTCAGGTGTATGTGCACGGCCTAGTGCGGAAGGGCAGAAGCATTGAGATTAAACAGGCCCTGATGAGCCAAATGCTTGAAGAAATCGCCCAAATAGTGGACATCACAGCTGAAGATGTCTGGATCTATCTGCAGGACATTCCGGCCACCCAGATGATCGAGTTTGGCCGGTTTTTGCCAGCGCCTGGAGAGGAAGCTGAATGGGAAAAGGGAATGAATCCGGAGAAGCGGGTCAACTTACCCAAATAGCCGCAATAATAGATCTGTACCGGTTTTGCAGAACAACCACCTTTACAGGATCAAGTCACCACCGGTCCTGCAGCCCGAGAAAACCGGGACAGATCTATTTTCATGAGAAAACCGGGACAGATCTATTTTCATTGGACAGCTACCAGATAAGCGGCCGCAAAGAATTCAACAAATCAAAGTCTAATTGCTGCCGCAAACTGGCCGCTTCCGGGGCGACAAGCAGCCAGCCAAGAGCGCCCAGATTAGCGAGAACCGCCAGCCAGAAAACGAACTGATAACTCACCTTTCGCGTTTTATGCCGAAACACCTGTTGCGCCATAAGTGCACCGGGCCAGCCACAGCAGAGTTCAAAGAAGTGCAGCCTGTTCTCGGGCGTACGCTGTGCTCCCCGTTGAGCCGCCCGCTTATCAAACCAGTACATCACAAATAACACCAGACTCACCCCACCATAAGCAGCCGGGATAGAAACAGGTATGTAACCTCGATGAAACAAGCCTGCCAGAGTGGTGAAAAACGCAAGCACAACAACAGCCGCCATCCAGACTCCCGGAGCAATACTGGCGCCAATCTTTGCTGCTCCCGCATACTGAAACCGCCCAGCCCTCATCCGGCCGTGATCATCCTTCGAGATGCTGTAAGTCACCTTGCGATCAGAAACAGGCCGCCCCCGGCCTGCATAACTGCTGATATGAGCAAAAACCCGCTCACCACCATCTTCCGGAGTAATAAATCCAAAACCCTTGGCATCATCCCAAACAGTGAGAAATCCTTTCTGATTCAATTCACTTCTCCTTGCAGGGCCTTATACCGGTCACACGCCTTATCCCTGTCCCTCAAAAGTCGCTGATCCTTATTTCCGATAGCGGCAGCAATAAGGGCGTTGCATTCCTGCCCTGCCAGAAACAGTTCAGAGGGCGGTTGGTGAATATTCGGAGTAACTATCCCTGAGGGGGACGCTTGCGTAACCGGACTCGAATCTATTTTGAGTTCGCTTTCTGGTTGACGTGGAGTGCGCTGCGATACGCCTTCGCCCCGTTGCTCAACGTTGCTTTTAGTGCCAGTTACCACCGCACTTGATACAAAATCCGAATACGCGTTCAATACAATCGTACCGGCGCCCAGCATCAATACTATAAGAACCAGAGGTCTGAGAAGCCCAGGTCCCCGGCTACGGGGCACACTACCACTACGCTCGGCCACCAACCCCCTCACGTAGCGGGCATGCGCCTGGTCGGTGGCGAATGATGCCTTTAGTCGGCCGGACGCGATCTTTTCTCTGACCTCTTCCACTTCCTGCTGGGTTAGAGCAGGATCCGTTTTCGACTTGATATAACGGACATACCCCAGACCTTGCGTGACATTTTCCGGCATGGGCGTTTTGAATGTGCTGCCCCCCACAAACACCACCAATGAATGTATCTGGTGATCGCCCAACCCAAGCAGGGTCTGCAGAGTTTTCACATGCTTGTAGTTCTGATGCAGCGGATTCTGGAATTTGTGATTGGAACGGTAAATCTTCTGAGTCCAGGAACGTTGATGAGAGCCACCGAAGATCCAGCCCTTCATGTTTTTGGTCTCGACAACGAATACGCCAAACTCCGAAACCAGAACATGGTCGATCTGCGTGGTGCCATCTTCGGTGGGGAGGGTCACATTCTTGATGAGATGGTAGCGGGATTTATCCAGGTACCTCCGCGCAGAGACGTTGACCAGGAACTCCCCAAACTTACCCTTTAGCCAGGGGGATCTGAGCAGGCCGGCAATGATGAATAAAGCTAACAGATAATAAAGTAGAGCAATAAGGGGCTGGAAAGCCGGGCTCAAATCCATTTCTCAGACATCCTAGTTGTGCAATCCTGAACCAACCCAGCGTGGAACATAAGCCAGTCTTCGGCTCGATGCCTTAGGATTTTTGTAACGGATTACAAGCTCTGCCCAAGCTGGCAAACAAATCTGATCCGGTTTCCCTATTGCTCCTTCAACTTGCGATAATTCTCACAAGCCTTATCGCGTTCTCTCGCCAAGCTGGGGTCGCTATTGCCCATAGCGCCCACCGTCGCTGCATTACACGCCTGCCGCGCTTCATCTAGCGGATCAAGCGTTGGCGCGGAACCTATATTGGCAACCGTTGGTTTGAAAGAGACAGCTGCATTGCAGTACATATTCTGGATTTTCGCTTGTTGCCAGTCGTCTGACCTCGACGTTCTCAATTGCGAACACAGCGCATTGAACAGCCGGGCAGCCGTAGTAGTGCATCTGGAAAACTGACTGAGGTTTTGCTGATGGTTGGCACAAACACTCTCAGAGCGCACCTTCCAAAGCTGATGCTGGAACGAAACCGATACCCCCTCGTATTCGATAACCACGGGAGTAACCTGAAGGTTTCTGGTTTCATTGAAATGATTCGATACCGTCGATTGCACGGTGTTGAGGTAAGCGGAAAACACGAAACTCACCGGGTCCAAAATTCCATACTCCAAAATAAACCATGGTTGAGGGCCGAATAATCAGGCCAAGTATTCGACACCGGTATCAGACACCTTGAGAAATTTGGCGTGCACCAGTTGGTTAAGGGCTTTTTGAATGGCCATTTCATTCCCCTGAAGGCGCAGTTGGGCGGCGATATGGTTACGAAGGCCAGTAACTTTTTGTGGACGCTTCTCTTTAGGCGTTGAAGACAGATTTTTGATCAACTTCTGAGTATCACCAGACGCCCCAGCAATTTTTACCTGCTTGCACACCCGTCCACTGGCCTTGATGTGGGCAATCAGCGGCGAAAAGCCCGAATCATTGCTAATCACCTCAAACGCAACATTCCGATCGGCCTGGGCATCGAATTTTCCGAGGTAGTAGGCAAGATGGAAATCAAGGTTATTCGCCTGAGTGGCCTTTAACTGAACGACCACTATATTGATCGGTTCATCGTACTTCGTGTCCGTGAAGTCCAGCTTGGGCTGCTTGGCACCAAGGAACACGATGACCCGCTCATACTCTGAGAGATTAACCTTTCCAAGATTTCCTACATTTTCGTAGTCGATGAAAGCCCATTTCATTACTCAACTTCCTATGTCGGTTCAAAAATAAATCTGTCCCTGTTTTCCTATGTTTCAACGGCATAAAGATTTCAGTTTAGAAAAATTACCTTCTACATCGGAAGTACTATGGACCGCCCGATGGCAATTGGCACAAACAACCGCTAGGTCCTCAAGCAATGTCTTCACTGGAGCAACCGCAGTGGCTAAAGGTATTCGATGATGGACTTCGAAAATTCGTTCGGCCATTTCATGGGGATAAGGTGGTGTGCCTTTCGTGCCGCAGAGCTCACAGCTCACATGGCCAAATTCATCAATGACGGCCTTAAATTTGGCCTTGGTCAAGAACCGACTTCGTTCACGCCGGAAATGCGCCCGCAGCTTTTTCTCTCCCTCTGTAGCATGAGCGCTAATCCGTGTTTTAGGATCGAGTCCCCAAAGCCTTTCCAGCTCTTGGTTGCCCTCCTCTGTAAGAGGAAAAACAGTGCCGCTTGGCATTTTCATAATCAGTGACTTAGATAGCTTTTCTGACGTCTTGGCGTTTTCACGCGTAACCATGCCCGCGGAGCCCGACAATCTGATCTCGTCAATATGAATTCCAGTCTGCGGATCTGTATAGTTTGGATTCCCTGACAGCCACAGTTCATCTCCAAGCGCATCGGGATGCTTTAGCTCGTCGACTGGCGCTGGCGCTTCAACGACGGTACCAACGGCAATTGCACCAGCGGCTCCTCCAGATCGCCATACATATGCCCTGTCACCAACTGCGATTCGATCAGCATATTTCGGCGTTCGCCAGTAGATTAGTTCTGGATAGGATTCCAGATATTCCTCTATGGCAAAGATTTTTGGATTACCTTGGAATATCCAACCCACACACGATCCTCCAGTATAATTCAACGCCCTGCCAAGAGCGTCCGATGGACGACCGATAGGGCGGGAACATGCTTAAGCGGCTTGTTAAGCATGAAGCTCCACAACGATACCTCCCATTCGCGCCTCGTCCGCATAACACTTGACACCCTCGATAAAGCAAATATGGCCTTCACGCTCCTCATTTGTATCTGCAAAGACAGACTTGAAACCACCATGCATACCAGTGTTGAAAAACTTCAAAGCGCGGCCACTTTCATCCGTCGCCTTGGCAACGCAGGAATCACAAACGTAATTCGGATATCGAGAAAAGAACGTGAGCTCAGCAGCGCAAATTGGGCAGGTGTATTCCGGCTCTCTCAATTGATCCTCCTTAGTGCTTAACGCCGCAATCACGCGCTCGTCGTGTGAATTTCTTTGCTATGCCGACTTCCTATACTGCTCGAGTGATGCCGCATTTTCTATATCAGTTTTGAACCACCTCAACATATTAAGAATCTCATCTGCTAACTCCCTGAAACCATCAGCCTCTACGTCGAGGTACTCGCCGTGGGCGATATAATTCCTACGCTTTAAAAGGCTTTCGTCGATCAAGTTAAACCTCGCTTCATAACCTTCGGTACCGAACCCGATCGAACTAAGGATATTCACGAAAACTTTTGAGCTAAGATTAAATTCTGTTCTGATGGCAGAATCTATTTTCATGTTTGCAGTCTGGCTCAGTTCATTCATAAGGAATTCGACAGCAGCGATCGAAGTTTCTGATGCCTTGGAGGAGTCAATATCATTGATCTTCTTCTTAAGACCAAAAACTACGAAACAACTTGCCAATTCAGAGTACTTCAGGGATTGCCCGTTGACGAACCGTAAATAGAATGTTGCAGAGTTTTTTATAAAACCTTCCCAGTGACCATACAGTAATGGGATTGCAGCCCTTACGGCTGTGGAGCTGGCTAGTTTCTCAGACCGCCTAACGAGCAACTTCAGGCTTGCGATTTCTTTGAACCTCCAAGACAGTTCCTGATCCAATAGGTTTTGTAGGTCGTTGATCGTTCTTATTTTGGTCATGGCCTAAAAAAGTCCTCGGCCATCGGCAATAGATTGGACAATCGTGATGTACCTCTTACACCCGCTCCAGAGTTCTTTTCAAAGATCGGATGTTCCCAAAGTTCCTGTGCTTTCTTTGCAATAGTATTTCGCCTTTCATCCGTCCCCATGGATTCGTAATCTGCAATATTTTGGGAAACTCCAAAGGCGATAGTTTCATACAAAGACATTAGAAATTTTCCGCCAAACGAGTTGCCATCCCACCTTTTAAAAGCATTTTCGCCTAGCGCATCATTAAGCAAGTCAAATGTCCCTTCAAAGCAGGATTGCTCTTTTCCCCAATCGATACTCTTGCTTTTGGATATTTCAATCAAAGCTTTGTCAAGATATTCGTGAACGTCTAACCCCTTCTCGTAGGGGCTGTTTCTGAAGGCGAAGAACCTTAAAACCAGTTCTAGTCCAGCCTACTTTTCCAAAGCGTTATTAGTCTGATTAGTTGTTGCAACGAAAGGTTCGTATCCAGAAAGCGCTTTAAGAAGCTTATAGAACTCCAAATTGACCATTACTGCCACACAATTGCGGACTTCTTGCTCAGACAGATGCGCTCCGCCCGTGTTTAGTCGTTGGAAGAGCTCGAACTTAGCGTTTTCATCGCTTTCTTTGAGGAGTATCTCGACTCGTAATCTCGCCCTCTTAATTTGGAGCTGCATCGGCTTATCTATGGCCTCGTCCCCTTCCGCCCAGACCTGCCAACGTTTGTTGGCGAGGCTCGGGAGAAAATTTGTGCCCTCCAGCGTACTGGGTTCCACGCTTTTCCCCTCAGGATCGATGAGTATTCCGACGAATTCCAATATCGTCGATAATCGCTGTAAACCATCAATCAGCTCCCAACCTCCATCCTCGCCTTGGAAAACGAATATCGGAGGAATTGGAATACCTAGCAAGATAGACTCAATGAACCGGGTCTTTCTAGTATCGTCCCACCGAAAGAGTCTCTGAAACTCGGGATTTATTTTTAGCTCGCTGTCTTTGTAGAGGTTGATCACCTCCCCCACAGACATATCGTATCCATCAGATACAATTTCTTTTCTTGCATTTTTAATCTCTGCTTCTAGCCCCATAGCTCCTCCCCGATTTTTCAGTTTTTTTGCGTAACATTGATTAGATAGCGCGCTTCGTGATTACCAAAAAACTGACCGTCGCGAAACCCGCATACCCCAACGTGCAAAAGTTTAAATTAAGCACTTAAAATCAGCCGACTAGAAACGAAGAAACCTTGCACGTCATGTAATAATTTGACGTCTTCATTATTGAAATAACGAAGCACTGACATCGCTTCCCCCCTTAACTCACCTGATTTTCTCCCGCAAAACCGGCTCGAAAAAACCCTAACGATCAAGCCTTCCGGATCGCCATTGAAGCAGCGCGCGTATAAGGTGATTGCCAGCAGAGTATGCATTATGAAAAATGAGAGATCGAATAAATGCGGTGTCAGTACTGATGTGTCCATCGGCCGTCATCCATAACAGTCAGAGCTTTTTCTTTGTTGTTCTACTACTGAAGATATACCATCTCAGCGCATTCTGTCTGCCCCTATTACAGAAACACATATTGTTATGCCAAAAAAAAGCTGTGCGGTCAGCCCGCACAGCTTCCTCTTTTGACTCTGTTTTCTAAATCAAAGCCATTACGCAGCAGCCAGAAAAGCTCCCGTAGCAGCAACCACACCACCCAGCACTCGGCCAAAGCGGTTATCGGTTTTCTGCATCAAAGCACCAAGCCCCCGGCCCACAAACGTAAGCGCCAGTGTGGCGATGGAGAACCCAGCCAGATAAGCCACTAGCGCGGCGCCTGCCGGCATTTCAGTGCCATGCGCAAATCCATGAAACACCATGAACGCTCCAACCAGTGAACCACCCACAGCGGTCGGCAGTTTGGCCATGGTGGCAATCAAAATCCCCACCAGCAGCACAGAGAAGGCAATGCCGGTTTCAACGCCCGGCAGGTTCAGTCCGCCCCAGGAAATGGCTGCGCCGAGGATCATGCCGCCGATGACGAACAGGGGTGTGCTGTTTTTCATGGTGGCGGACTGGCGCACGCTCCAGAAACCAATTGCGGCCATGGCCAACAGGTGGTCCAGGCCAAGCATGGGATGTAACAGGCCGCTGGCGAAGCCGGTGCCTGCGTCGTGGCCGGGGTGGGCAGAGGCGGCTGTTGCGGTAATCATCAGGCCGCTGGTGATGAGTAGTCGGGTGATTGCTTTCATGGTGTATCTCCAGGTTTTCAATTGGGTCTTTTTACTGAACCTTCAGGCGGTTTCAGCAAGCTTTGCAGGGCGTCGTTCCGGCAGCATTCCGCGTTCAAGGATGAAGCTGATGATGGTTTCCAGCCCTACCCCGTCGTACAGGTTGGTGAACACGAAGGGGCGTTCGCCACGCATTTTCTTACTGTCCCGCTCCATCACGTCGAGGGAGGCGTGCACCTGTTCGGCAATGTCGATCTTGTTGATGATCAGCAGGTCGGATTTGGTGATGCCGGGGCCGCCTTTGCGGGGGATCTTGTCGCCGGCGGATACGTCGATCACGTAAAGCGTGAGGTCGCTCAGTTCCGGGCTGAAGGTGGCCGAAAGGTTGTCGCCACCGGATTCCACCAGCACCAGTTCCAGGTTGGGGTGGCGGCTTTGCAGGTCGTCGATGGCTGCCAGGTTCATGGAGGCATCTTCGCGGATGGCGGTGTGCGGGCAACCGCCGGTTTCCACGCCTAGGATGCGGTCGGCTGGCAGGGCGTCGTGCTTCAGCAGGAAGTCGGCGTCTTCACGGGTGTAGATGTCGTTGGTGACTACGGCGATGTCGTAGTGGTCTTTCAGGGCCTTGCACAACTGGCGCAGCAAGGCGGTTTTGCCGGAGCCTACCGGGCCACCGACTCCAACTCTCAAACAATGTTTCATAGCTTTATCCTCTTT
The DNA here is from genome assembly GCF_048259445.1 of Marinobacter sp. Lineage (GTDB taxonomy): Bacteria > Pseudomonadota > Gammaproteobacteria > Pseudomonadales > Oleiphilaceae > Marinobacter. Next base: position 11,619 of record NZ_JBLXHQ010000002.1, read on the forward strand.
CGTAACACTCCGCGTCTGCGTCGATCATTAAGTCCTTCCGGGACACGCTGTAAATACATCCCTGTACGCTTGACTGCAGCATCCATGCTGCAGACAGTCCCGGAAGGACTTACTGACCGCCGCTCCTAAGTTCAGAGCAAATGTCTTTATGTTTCAGCTTCTGAAAAGCCGCGAATACTGGGTTTCGTGTAAGGCGCTGCCGAGAGCCAGGCCGGGCAGAATGGGGCCGAGTTCTTCATCATCCCGCTGCAGTGCAATTTCTACAGCAGTTACCAATAAGGGGCGCATGTGTTCGGTGACGCGCTGGGCGGCGGTGTGGCCAAGGGGCAGCGCTTTGCAGGCAACCGACAGCTGGTTTTCCAGCCAGGCCCAGGCAAAACCGAGCAGGGTCTGGCGCTCGGGTACATTCCGGTGATGGGCCACCCAGGCGAACATGGTGATGTAACCGGGCTCGCCTGGAATCAGGCTCGCATCCGGCAGCAGGCCAAGGTTGCGCAACAGGGTGACGAGCGCCGCGCCGAGGCGGGTGTCTTCGTCACTCAATTCTGCGGTTTCCCGGGTGGCGTGCAGCCAGTCGTTCCACTGGGCGATGGCTTCGGCGTCTCCGGCAGCCCAGGCACTTTGCAGGCGCACCAGCAAAGGCAACTCGCACCGGCTCAGGCCATCTTCCAGAACGCCTTCCAGCCATTTCTGTAAGCCGGCTTCGTTTTCTACCCAACCCAGCTCAAAGGCACTTTCCAGCCCTTGCGACCAGGCAAACGCCCCGATGGGCAGCGCGGGGCTGACCAGTTGCATCAGGCCCAGCAAGGCCAGGTCGCTCGATGCGGCAGCGGGGCTGTTAATGGGCGTGAGCATGGCCATGCCCATGATGGCCGGAAGCCCGCCCGGCCTGCGCGTAGGCGCCCGGTTCAGGATCAAAAGGCGCTGTATGGCGACTAAGCACGGCGCCCAGGTGCTCGGCCAGCTCTTCCAGCACGTGGTCTGGCGGAAAGCGAACCCAACCGCCCTGTTTATTCTCACCGATGGCGAGGGCAACGTGGCGGTTACCCAGGTGATAGCACAAACGCGCCAGCGGCAGGCCGGCTTTGATATGGGCGGTCACTACGGGCTCATCCGCTGCGCGGACACGGATAATCTCGCCGGTTCTGGCTTGCAGCAGGTCGCCATCGCGTAATACCGGGCCGCGATCCAGGAACAGGCCAACGTCCTGGCTGGTTTCCGTAGTGGCTCGCAACCGCCCCCGCATACGCAGTTCGTAGGGCAACGTCAGGTTGTCGTGGATTTCAGTGACGTCCACGTTTGTGATGCGTTTAATCAGTTCCAACATAAGGTTCTCCGGTTTCCGGCTCAGAACAGGTGGTAGCGCTGGGCCAGCGGCAGTTCAGTGGCCGGCTCGCAGGTCAGCAGTTCGCCGTCTGCATGCACTTCGTAGGTTTGCGGGTCTACGGTGATGTGCGGGCAGGCGTCGTTCAGTTTCATGTCGCTCTTGCGCACCTGCCGCACGTTCTTGCAGGCCGCCAGCGGGCTGTCCAGGCCCAGTTCTTTGCCAATGCCCGCATCCAGCGCGGCCTGGCTTACGAACGTCAGGCGCGTGGCACTGGCGGCTTTGCCGAAGGCGCCAAACATCAGCCGGTAATGCACCGGCTGTGGCGTGGGGATGGAGGCGTTGGGATCGCCCATGGGCGCAGCGGCAATCATGCCGCCTTTCAGGATCAGGGCGGGCTTTACGCCGAAAAACGCCGGGTTCCACAACACCAGGTCCGCCAGCTTGCCCACTTCTATCGAGCCCACTTCGTGGCCAATACCGTGGGTAATGGCGGGGTTGATGGTGTACTTGGCGATGTAGCGTTTGGCGCGGAAGTTGTCGGCACCCAGGCTTTCGTCCTCTGGCAGCAGGCCGCGCTGCTGTTTCATTTTATGGGCGGTTTGCCAGGTGCGGCACACCACTTCCCCCACCCGGCCCATGGCCTGGGAATCGGAGGCGATCATGGAGATCACGCCCAGGTCGTGCAGGATATCTTCAGCAGCAATGGTCTCGCGGCGAATGCGGGAGTCGGCGAAGGCGACGTCTTCAGGGATGTTCGGGTCCAGGTGGTGGCACACCATCAGCATGTCGAGGTGTTCGTCGATGGTGTTCACGGTGTAGGGTCGCGTGGGATTGGTAGACGACGGCAGTACGTAGGGTTTGGAGCAAGCAGTGATGATGTCCGGCGCGTGGCCGCCGCCTGCGCCTTCGGTGTGGTAGGTGTGGATGCAGCGGTCTTTGAACGCGGCAAGCGTGTCTTCCACGAAGCCGGATTCGTTCAGGGTGTCGGTGTGGATGGCGACCTGCACGTCGTATTTGTCGGCCACGGTGAGGCAGTTGTCGATGCTGGCCGGGGTGGTGCCCCAGTCTTCGTGCAGTTTCAGGCCGATGGCACCGGCTTTTATTTGAAGTTCCAGGGCCTCGGGCAGGCTGGCGTTGCCTTTACCCAGAAAGCCGATGTTCATGGGCAGGCTGTCCACCGCCTGCAGCATTTTACCCATGTGCCAGGCTCCTGGTGTACAGGTGGTGGCGTTGGTGCCGGTAGCCGGGCCGGTGCCGCCGCCTAGCATGGTAGTCACGCCGCTCATGAGGGCTTCTTCGACCTGTTGCGGGCAGATGAAGTGGATGTGGGAGTCGATACCTCCTGCAGTGAGGATTTTGCCTTCGCCGGCGATGATTTCGGTGCCGGGGCCGATCACGATAGTTACGTCTGGCTGGGTATCGGGGTTGCCGGCTTTGCCAATAGCGGCGATGCGGCCGTTTTGCAGGCCAACGTCAGCTTTAACGATGCCCCACCAGTCAAGAATCAGAGCGTTGGTGATAACGGTGTCCATCACACTGGCATCCGCGCGCTGGCTCTGGCCCATGCCATCTCGAATAACCTTGCCGCCGCCGAATTTTACTTCGTCGCCGTAGTGGGTGTGATCTTTCTCGACTTCAATCCAGAGTTCGGTATCGCCCAGCCGCACGCGGTCGCCAACGGTGGGGCCGTACATGTCGGCGTATGCCTGCCTTGTGATTTTCATGCTATCCCTCATTCGTTGGCTTGGGTGCAGGAGCAAGTAGGAATGACTTTCCAAAACACGCTCCTTGCGGCACATCCATGTGACGCTTGGGCTCCGCCATCCATGGCTCCGCACAGTTTTGGAAAGTCATTCCCACTTGCTCCCCCAGCATCATTTGGTGGCATCCAAGCTGCCCATCACTTCGGCTCGGAAGCCATAAATCTCCCGACTGCCGCTGAACGGAATAAGGGTGACTTCGCGGCTTTGGCCGGGCTCGAAGCGGATTGCGGTGCCGGCGGCGACGTCCAGGCGATAGCCCCTGGCCTTGGACCGATCGAAAACCAGCGCCGGGTTGGCTTCGGCGAAGTGGTAGTGAGAGCCAATCTGAACCGGGCGATCGCCGGTGTTGGCCACGTCAACGGTGATTCGTTCGCGGCCTTCGCAGAGTTCTATATCGCCGTCTTTAAGTTGGTATTCACCGGGAATCATGGGGCACACCTCATACAATCGGATTGTGAACGGTGACGAGCTTGGTGCCGTCCGGGAAGGTGGCTTCGACCTGCACTTCCGGGATCATGTCGGCGATGCCGTCCATCACGTCGGCGCGGGTCAGAATCTCTGCGCCACTGCTCATCAGTTCCGCAACGGAATGCCCTGCTCTGGCACCTTCCATGATTTCAGCGCTGATCAGGGCGATGGCCTCCGGGTAATTCAGTTTCAGGCCTCGGGCTTTGCGGCGTTCGGCCAGCAGCGCGGCGGTGAACAGCATCAATTTGTCTTTGTCTCTGGGCGTCAATTCCATGGTCTTTCACTCCGCTATCCAATTAGTGTTCAGGTCAGCCAGATGCGGGGAACGCTGGCTGGCTGGCCGGTGAGCCTTGGTCTGAGCAGTTCCCAGGCTTGCTGGCATAGCGCCCAGGCTTCGTTTCTTTCCTGCCCCAGATAGCGCAGCAGCAACACGCCACGGCGACAGGTGACGGCCCAGCGTTGGTTAGCTGGCAGGTTTTCTCTGAGTTCTTCGATAGCCGCGGCTTCGTCTTCCAGCCCCACAACCCACAGGGTGGCCTGTACGGTGGCGCCGCCCTGGCCCCAATGGCCTTTGAAGCGGCTGTGCGTGGGGTCCATGGGCTGGCGTTCGAGCCAGAGAGGACGACCATTCATCTGCAACCGGAAACTCTGCTCCAGATGACCGGACACAAACGGCAAATCGCTAGCCGGGCGCCCAAGGGCAAGGATTTCCCAGCCGATGCATTTGGCGCCGGTTTCCAGTTCGATGGTGGTGCTCTGTTTACCGCGGGAGCCGTCGAAGGCAATGGTTTCTTGTGGCAGGTATTCAAGAATGCCGTTTCTTGCCACCTGAAGGCGGGTGTGCTGCCCCCAGGCGACGCCGTGGCTGTCGGCTTTGTAGAGTTTGGCGGCGGCCGGTGTGGTTAGCAGTACATGAGCGCGCTCACCGACCGTGGCTTCAATGCGGAGTTCGTCACCGCTCACCAGCCCGCCGGGCGGGTGCAACAGGTAAACGTGGCAGCAGCCATTACGCCCTTCCGGATAAAAGGGCCGCTGCACTCTTAACGGGCCATGGTGTTTTCGGCGAACCAGACGGGTAACGGGCGCACCATTTACTGCGTCTCTCGCTTCAAATCCGAGTGACAAACCGGCGGCCCAGCGCCGCTCCAGATCAAAGCGGTGGCCCGACGTAGGCTCACGCTGGAGGAAAGGTTCTAGTCGTTGGAAAGCTGTCATACCACGAGATGCTTTTAAAAGTGGGTTGCGCCGTTCACCATGAACGCTTCCTACTTTGCATCAGTCGTTCCAGACCAGAAAAACCAGTATTAATTTCAGTTAGTTATGAAAAAAATGAACGAGTCATGATGATCTATTCCGGGCTGCAGAACCCCAAATCAGTGCGGACAAAACCGGAGTGCGCCGATATGGTGCGCTCAGATCAGTACAACATCGTCGCCAACACTTACCAGGCCCGAGTTCATAACGTTTCCGTATATCCCAAGGTTCTGGTCCGCGTGTCGAACAATACTCCGCAGCAAACCGGTATCTGCACCAAAGTCGCTCTGCTGCCGGGTAACCGCACCGCAACGTGGTGCAGGACCGTCGCATTCGATCCTGAGCTCGCCGATTTTCAGGGTTTTACCAATCCAGTCCTGTTCGGCCAGGCCCTCGATTCCCGGCAAGGTTTCAATCATCAGGTTGGGGCGAAAGCGCTCCAGATGCCAATCGGCCTCCGGATTCTGCTGCTTCATGTAAGCCAGGCTGGCTGTGGTCAGGATATGAAACGGCGACACCAGAAAGAACGTGCCCCTAACAGACACGAAGTCCTGCATGGACTGCGGCAGGTTGTCCAGATCAGGCAGTGGCTCGCCTTCTTCTCGTGCAAAGGTGGCTTTCAACTCATCAAGCCAGGTGTGATCATCGGCTTTGTAACGGCGATAAAAGTCATCACCTGCATCTGCGCGCAGTGACTGCAACAGGCTCTCATGGCCAATAAGGGCAGACACCCTGGCACTGGCCTGGGGGTGATCGCATCGAAGCGTTTGGCCATCAGGAAAGGCGATCTCAACATGCTCGCTCCGCGTGCGGGCACGGCACTGAAGGAGGTTCGGGCGGAACTTGCAACTCTGGATCTCCTGGCGCTTTACGTCCTGCACGGCCCAGGTGCGATCACCCGCTAAACCATGCGAATCAAGAGCACAGGTTCCCAGATTTTCACCAGCCATGCCCTTTACGGGGTAGCGCCAAATCGATTCGATCGTACCAATTTTCATTACAGTTACCTCTGAGAATACCGTTTAAAGGTATTGCCGAGGTGTACGGGCGTCTATACGTCGGAGAACGTAGGGCCGCTCAAAGCCTTGTTGCATCAATCGCTTTCTCGAAAGGTTGCGGTCGGGCAAACAGGTAACCCTGGGCCTGGTCACAGCCACGTTCGCGCAGCATCGCCAGCTGCTCTTCAGTCTCCACACCTTCCGCGATGACTTTCAGCCCAAGACTGTGAGCCATTGCAATAATGGTATTGACGATCACTTTGCTGCCCGGGTCGGTAGTGACTTCTGTAATAAAGGATTTATCGATCTTCAGCGTATCGATCGGGAAGCGCTTGAGATAGCTCAGGCTGGAATAGCCGGTACCAAAGTCGTCCAGGGATATACTCACGCCTATGCCGATTAACTCCATCATCGTGGCAATGGCGGCTTCAACGTCATACATCAGGGCGCTTTCTGTGATCTCCAGCTCCAAATCATTCGGTGGCATACCGGTTTCAACCAGAACTTCCCGAACAATGGCAACGATATTATTCTGGTGGAACTGCCGGGCAGACAGGTTTACTGCTATTTTCACGCCTGGCACGGCAGCCCCCTGGCGACAGGCTTCGCGAAGCACCCATTCGCCGATAGGTATGATTAACCCTGTCTTTTCAGCCAAAGGAATAAAGCGATCTGGAGCGACTATCCCTTGTGCAGGATGATGCCAGCGCAAAAGAGCTTCCAGCCCCACAATCTGCCCCGAGGCTATGTCGATCTGTTGCTGATAATACAGCTGGAACTGGTCCCGCCCGAGGGCGTGCCTTAGTGAGGTCTCCAGTGCCAATCTGTCGTCGGGGATTTCAGCATTTACAGGATTGAAGTGTTGATAATCATTACCCCCACGCTCCTTGATGGAAGCCATAGCGCTTCTCGCGCTGACGATCATCGCATCCATATCCCGCCCACTGCGCGGGTACTCCGCGATGCCCATGCTGCATGAGACAAACAGTTCACGGCCGTCTTTCATCGCAATCACTGAGTGCAATTCGACGGCTATGCAGGCGGCAATCTCAGAAACTTCTGCGGCACTCTTTCCAGGAAGCAGAACAATGAATTCATCGCCGCCCCAGCGGGATACCGTATCGGCCTTCTCTACGCATTTGCTTATCCTCTGCGCCACCTGCCGGAGCACGTCATCACCGCCGGTGTGCCCAAGGCTGTCGTTAACCTGTTTGAAGCGATCGATATCCACATACAGAATGCTGACAATGCCTTGATGGCTGTCGGCCTGAAAAATGGCCTGCTGAAGCCGGTCGGTCAGCAACAGGCGATTTGGAAGATCTGTAACACTGTCGAAGTGAGTCAGGTACTCCAGGCGTTGGTTTTTATCCAGATTATCGATCGCGAATGCGATATCGCCAGCAACCTCATGGAGCAGCTTCATTTCCACTTCATCGAAAGAGAACGGCTCATACCGATAGAGAACTAATGCCACCCCCTGAGCGCTGCCCCGCGCGGTCAGCGGAAAAGCGGCAAGCGCACGTACACCGAGCCCAGCCAGCCCCATACATTCGACGTTGTTGCAGTGCTCCGCCAAATCGCTACGAATAGCGACCCGGTGATCCTGCAGGCATTCGCAGATTGTGTTCACTTCAAACTCAGACAGCTCCCGAGCCTGGAGCTGCTCGTCGGCGGCATGCGCATACAGAACCTGGCACTCCCCGGATACCCTGTCGCGCTTCACTACCCAGGCGGCGGGCAGGTCACCCTCTTCCACCGTAATCCGGGTGGCTTCTTCGTACAGCGCATCCCTTGTCTGCACGCGCACGATCAGGGTGTTGATACCACTCAGAACTTTATGAATACGGTTGAGTCGCAATAATTTAAGCTCAGCCTCCACACGCTCCGTTATATCCACAATAGCCGCCATAACAAAGCGACCATCGGCTACCTGCACAGGGTTCAGTGCAATTTCCGCCGGAAACTCTGTGCCATCCTGGCGAACGGCAAATAAATCACGACCTGCTCCCATCATTCGCTGTTCCGGGCCACGCTGGAAGTCGCGGCGAAACCCTACATGGCCCTGGCGAAACCGTTCGGGAATCAACAGTTCTAACGATCTGCCCACCAACTGACCTTGCGGGTACAGGAACAACGAGTGCGAGAGTTGGTTTGCGATTCGGATAATGCCACTAGTGTCAACCATGATTGTGGCCACAGGTGAGGAATCAATCGTCAAGCGGAAACGTTCCTCCTCGCGGTTAAGCGCATCTGCGGCGCGCCAACCGACAAAACCAAGCACCAGGATGCTGGAGAGGCTGTTCAGTGCAAAGCCGAATGCCTCTGTATAGCAACCAGCTACAACGCCTTTCATACTCAGCCAGCCAGTAAGCAGGGGCGTAATCACGATATAGGGCAGCAGGCGCCTTAGGGAACGTCCACCAATGTAAGCACTCGCGGCGGAACTCATCATGCCTGCGTGAGGCCTTAGCAGGAGCACGCCGGCACCACAGATCACGAACATAGCTGCCGTGTGCAGAGCCATGGTGGAAAATAAAGGCAGCGTGAACCGCTGCACGCCAAAAATATATCCGATCAGCGCCACACCGCTGATTACGATCACGGCCAGGGCAAGGAGTTGCTGTACGATTATGGAGTGGCGTAACGACGTAACACTGACCAGCCACGCAACGCCCACCAGGCTGAAACAAAGCGCCGTGCCGGCCGACATGCGCCCCGGCCATTCTTCTGGAAGCGTATCCCTGTCCTGAACCACAAGATTATCAATGCCCAACTGCCAACCGGGCCAGTACTGCACCAGCGTGAGGCCTGACACTACAAGAAGAAAAAAACCCAGGCATGCAACCATGGAGTCCCACGCCGAATTCTCACCAAGCCGTGATTGACGCTGGAAAAGAAGGCCGCAGACGAGGAAGCAAAATGCAGTATTGAACTTCATTGATTGAAAAGCGGGGTGCAGGCGCTTCCCCACATCGATATCCAAACCCCATGACAGCATAACCAGGGAACTGATTATGATGAGCACCCAGCCAACACAACTGATGATACGTCTGTATGCGCCTTGTGAACCTATCGCAGGAATATTGTCTGGATAGCTTATCCTTGGCATAACGTTCGCCTCTTCGCTGGATGGGCTCGGAGTCTCTGCGCCAGTTAGCCGACCACTTTGCCGACTGTAACCAAGCATACACCTGAAGAGTGCAGGGTTAAAAGGTGAGTAAGGGGCAAAGCCCTTTAATAAAGCACTGCGCGCCGGAGCGCACCAAGGTGACACCAGTCTGACCAGTTTTTGCCCAAGCAAAAAACCGCTCTTCGACTCTCCCAATACCTTGTTTTTCCGCAACTAATCATAGAGCCCACACGACAAATCCAGACCTTTCGGCCAACACCCGGTACAAATCCTGCAAGCACCATGCATTAAAAGGAACAGCTCAGACAGGAGTGCACCATATGTTACTTGCCACCGATCTTGACGGAACCTTTCTTGCAGGTGATCCCGAAAACCGCCTGAGACTCTACCAGCTGATCTCCGCCCACCCGGAAATCCAGCTGGTGTTTGTGACCGGCCGAGGGTTGGAATCGGTATTGCCACTACTATCTGATCCGACCATCCCACAGCCCGATTACATCATCTGCGACGTGGGCTGCACCGTGGTGCACGGGAATTCCCAGCAGGCCATACAGCCCTTGCAGGGCGAAATCGACGATATCTGGCCCGGCGAACAGATCATCGAGGCGGCACTCACGTCGTTTGAAGGTTTGCAGCGCCAGGAAGTGCCTCAGGAACGCCGCGTGTCCTACTTCTGCCACAGCACTGCAGTGGGTGAGGAACTGAAAGCCAAAGCGGAGGCGCTATCTTGCGACGTGCTCTTCTCCGCCGGCAAGTATCTGGACATTCTGCCCCGGGGCATTAACAAGGGCAGCACTCTGACCCGTCTGGTTGAGCACCTGGGTGCCGATCCGGAAGCGGTTCTGGTGGCAGGCGATACCCTGAACGATTTGTCGATGTATCAGCAAAGTTTTAAAGGCGTTTGCGTAGGCGCCTCGGAGGCCAGCCTGCTGGAGGAAACCGAGCAACAGGCGCGGGTTTACCACGCCGAAGCGACCGGTTGTGGCGGTATCCTCGAAGCCTTCGAACATTTCGGCTTTCTGGGCCACGCCGGCATAGATGCAGAAATCCCCGATACCATGCGATCGGGCAAGTCAGACCTGGTCATCGTCTATCACCGACTACCCTATGAAGAAGTGGTGGAGAACGGGGAACTGATCCGGCGCAGGCCCCGGTCTCCGAACGGAATCATTCCGACCCTGCTGAGCTTTTTTGCCGATGGCAAAGCCGGCTCCTGGGTTGCCTGGTCAATTGATGATCCGGAGTTGGGGCCCTTCCAGACTCACACCGAAGTAGACACCAGCCGCTACGAAAAACTCGTAGCCGCGCGGGTGGGATTAACCGCCGAAGAGGTCGACATCTTCTACAAACGGTTCTCCAAGGAAGCTTTCTGGCCCACCCTGCACACCTTCTGGGAACGTGCCACTTTCCGGGATGATCACTGGCAGGTGTTCCTCAAGGTCAACAAGCTCTTTGCCGAACGCACGGCGGCGGAGGCGGCGGACAATGCCGTGGTGTGGATCCACGATTACAATTTATGGATGGTGCCCGCATTCCTGCGCGAGTTGCGCCCGGATCTGACCATCGCCTTTTTCCACCACACTTATTTTCCGTCTGCCGATGTATTCAACGTGCTGCCCTGGCGCCGGGAAATTATCAGCAGCCTGCTGCAGTGCGATCACATCGGGTTCCATATTCCCCGACAAGCCGAGAATTTTGTCGATGTGGCTCGGGGCGTTACCCCACTGGAAGTCACCAAAAAAGCCGGCTGCGCTCCGCGCTTCCTGACTTATGGCTGCGCCGTGGGTCTGGACGAGATGAGCACCGAGATCAAAGTCAACGACCGCCGGATAGGCCTTGGCGCACACCCGGTTGGTCTGGATCTGAGCCGTGTTCGCAACGCCCTTTCAGATACCGACGTTATTGCGCGCATGGAAACACTCCGGGAGGAACTGCAAGGAATCCGGTTGATTCTTTCTGTGGAGCGTCTCGATTTCACCAAGGGCATTCTGGAGAAATTACAGGCATACGAGCGCATGCTGACCGAGCATCCGGAACTGGAGACCAAAGTCACTCTGATGATGGTGTGCGTTCCCGCCGCAAAAGGCATGACCATCTACGAAGAGCTGCTGTCGCAGATTGAGCAGACCGTGGGTCGTATCAATGGCCAGTTTGCCCAGGTGGGCTGGACGCCGGTGCAGTTCTTCTTCCGCGCCCTGCCCTTTGAGGAACTGGTGGCTTATTACACCATGGCCGATGTGATGTGGATTACGCCCCTGCGGGATGGCCTGAACCTCGTCGCCAAGGAATACATTGCCACCCAGGGGCTCACCAAGGGCTGCGGCGTTCTGGTGCTTTCCGAGTTTGCAGGGGCTGCAGCCGAATTGCGGGGCGCTATCTTGGCCAACCCCCATCACCCGCAGGACCTGGCAGATACCTGCTATTACGCGCTGGCCATGAGCCCGGACGAAGCCAGAAACCGCTTGAGCGAGGCTTTCGAAACCGTGTGTCGCTATGACATAGGCTACTGGGGCGACGAATTTATCGAAACAGTTGAACAGCGACGCATCAGCAAACTGAAAAAAGTCGTATCGCTGGGCCAGAGCGCGGCCTGAGGAACTTCAACCGAAGATTGATGACGCAGGAGCCACGCCATGCTGCTCAAAAATGCCGTTCAACTGATCTGCTATCCGGATCGGATTGGCAAAGATCTGAAAGACCTTCACACCGTGGTAGAGAAGTACCTTTCGGAAGCCATCGGCGGGTTGCACATCCTGCCGTTTTTTCCGTCCAATGCGGACGGCGGCTTTTCGCCGCTCACACACAAGGAAGTTGACCCCGCTTTCGGAGACTGGGACGACATTGAAGCTTTCACGCAAAAGTACGACCTGTGCGTTGATCTGACAGTGAATCACATCTCTGATGAGTCACCGGAATTCCTGGATTTCATCGCCAAGGGTTTCGACTCAGAGTACGCGGACCTGTTCGTGCATGTGGACAAGTTCGGTGAGATTTCCCACGACGATATGGCCAAGATCCATATCCGCAAGGAAAAAGAGCCCTTTCGGGAAGTGACCTTCGCCGATGGCACCAAAACAAGGGTCTGGTGCACCTTCACCGAGCAGCAGGTAGATCTGAATTACGACGCCGACCTGGCCTACAAGCTCATGGAAAGCTACATCGGCTTCCTCACGTCCAAAGGCGTGAACCTGCTCAGGCTGGACGCCTTTGGTTACACCACCAAACGCATCGGCACGAGTTGTTTCCTGGTAGAACCTGAGGTGTATCGCATTCTCGACTGGATCAACGAGGTAGCCCTGAAGCACGGCGCCGAATGCCTGCCCGAGGTGCATGACCACACCAGTTACCAGTACGCCATCGGCCGGCGCAACATGCACCCTTATGGGTTTGCTCTGCCTCCCTTGCTGCTTTACTCATTGCTGGACGCGAACAGTGTCTACCTGAAGAACTGGCTGCGCATGTGCCCGCGCAACATGGTGACGGTGTTGGATACTCACGATGGTATCTGCATACCCGATGTTGAAGGGGTGCTGCCGGACGATAAGATCAAGGTGCTGATCGATAACATCGACGCGCGCAGTGCCGACCCTATTCTGCGCCGCTCAGCCGCCAATATTCATAGTGTGGGCGCCATCTACCAGCTTACCTGCACCTTTTACGACGCCCTGATGCAGAGCGACGATGCCTACATTGCCGCCAGGGCGATCCAGTTCTTCACCCCGGGCATTCCTCAGGTGTATTACGTGGGGCTGCTTGCCGGCTGTAATGACCAGGAACTCATGGAGCAGACCGGCGAATTGCGAGACATTAACCGACATTACTACACCCTGGAGGAAGTGGACCAGGAGATAGAGAAACCGGTTGTGCAGCGCCTGTTAACCCTGATGAAGTTCCGCAGCAACTACCCGGCCTTCGATGGTCACTTCGAGTTGAACTACTCCAACGATTCCAGCGTGGCCATGGCCTGGCGCCACGGCGAATACTACTGCCACCTGTTTGTGGATCTGAACTTCAAAACGGTAAAAGTTGATTACCTTGATATGGAAAGCGGAGAGACGAAGCGCTTGGATTGCTAGGCGCCAGCTCCGCTTGAAATGTCATGTGAGCTAAACATTCGCCTCACGCACCAAAACATATTTGTACTGACTGACTTCGCTCTGGTTCACCCAAAGCGTTGCGGCTACCCGTTGCCCCCTGCCAATCGATTTTCTGCATAAAATCAACTAAGCTCGATCGTCTCTCCCCATCTTCAGCGGGGGTGCATTTTTCGAACGCGTTATCGCCTGATTAATCAAGGAAAATTACAATGAAAAAACTCAGTCTGAATACGCTGACGCTAAGCGTTTCGCTGGCCCTGGCCAGCACGGCTTTTGCATCCGACTTTACCGATATGGACCCGGTCACTTTACGCCTGGCCCATGTGGTCAACGAGCAGGACGGTTTTCATATTGCCGCCGTCAAATTTCAGGATTTGGTCGCAGAACGTACTGAAGGTGCGGTGAGCATTGAGCTTTACCCCAACGCTTCACTGGGTGACGAGCGCACCTTGCTCGAAGGCATGCAGATCGGCACCGTTGATATGGGCGTGATCACCAACGGCCCGGTCGCCAACTTTGTTGAAGAGATGGCGGTTTTCGAACTGCCGTTTCTGTTTCCCTCACCGCAAGCCGCATATGAAGTGCTCGATGGACCCATTGGCCAGGAACTGCTGGACAAGCTTTCTGAGGTTAACCTGAAAGGCCTAGCCTATGCCGAACGTGGCTTTCGCAACCTGACCAACAGCGAGCGCCCGGTCAACACGCCGGCCGACATGGACGGCCTGCGCATTCGCGTGATGGAAAACCCGGTGTATGTGGACACCTTCCGCGCTTTGGGCGCCAATGCTATTCCAATGGCATGGACGGAAGCCTTGACCGCCATGCAGCAAGGCACTATTGATGGGCAGGAAAACCCGGTTAACGTGGTTCACTCCTTCAAGCTCAACGAAACCCAGAATTATATGACTCTCTCGCGGCATACCTATGCCCCGGCCATATTCGTGATGGGCATGCCCGCGTGGAACAAGCTGCCTGAAGCAGCCCAGGAAGTGCTGGAGCAAGCCGCCCAGGAAGCCGCTGAGCATGAGCGCCAGGTAAATGCCGAGATGGCGTCGAAGCAACTGGAAGAACTCAGGGAAGCTGGTATGCAGATCAACGACGAACCAGACATCAAAGCTTTCCAGTCTGCAGTAAAGCCGGTTTACGAACAGTACGGCAAAAAGTTTGGTGATTACCTGCCACGCATTCAGGAGGCGCTCAAGTAAGTGACCACAGCACTTCAATCGCTGCTGAAACCGCTGAAACGGATTGAACACGGGCTGGATATGATTCTCCAGCCCGTGGTCTTTGCGGCCATGGCGGGATTGATCGGGGTGATTACCCTGCAGATTGTATCCCGTGTGCTGTTCAGCGCGGTGGGCTGGACAGAAGAGGTCAGCCGCTTTCTGCTGGTGTGGATAACCTTTCTGGCAGGCACTCTGGCGTTTCAGCGTGGCCGGCATATTGCCGTGACCTTTGCTGTGGACGCCCTGCCCTTGCGTCTGCGACAAGCCGCACGCATCGCTGCCACACTGGCAGTGCTGGCCTTCACCGTGGCACTGGTGGTGATTGGCTATCGCTACATGCAAGTTCAGAGTTTTCAGAAATCCGCATCCTTACGACTCTCCATGACCTACGTTTACGCCGTGATCCCGCTTACCGCCGCCCTGATGAGTTGGTATACCTTCATCGACTTGCTGGAGTTAATAATCAACGGCGAGCGTGTTGAGGACTCTGCTCCATGACACTGCTTCTGTTCGGGCTGTTTTTCGGGCTTATGCTTCTGGGCGTGCCTATTGCGCTGGCAATAGGTGCCAGCACCATGGTCGCGCTGAGCCAGGCAGGGGTGCCACTGATGGTGGTCACCCAGCAGATGTTTCAGGGCATCAACTCGTTTGCTCTGGTGGCTATTCCCATGTTTATTCTGGCCGGCGACCTGATGGCGCAAGGCAAGGTGAGCGAGAGGCTGGTCAACTTCGCAGACTCCCTCTTCGGTTTTCTCCGGGGAGGCTTGTCTTTAGTGTCGGTAATGGCAGGTATGTTCTTCGCTGCGATTTCAGGCTCCGGGGCAGCGACCACGGCAGCTGTAGGATCAAGCCTGGTGCCGGAACTACGCAAGAAAGGCTATGACCCTGCATCCGCCGCCAGCCTGATTGCGGCAAGCGGCACCCTCGGGGTGGTGATTCCGCCTTCTGTGCCCATGATTATCTATGCTGTGATTGCCCAGCAATCGGTAACCGAGCTGTTCCTGAACGGCTTTCTGCCGGGGCTGGCCATGGGGTTGGGGTTGATGGCGATTGCTATTACCCAGGCCTACAAGCGCCAGTACCCCAAAGGCACGCCGCTCTCTCTGCGCACCATCTGGCGTACGCTGAAAAGCGCAAGCTGGGGGCTGATGACACCCGTTATCATTCTGGGCGGTATATTTTCAGGCATCTTCACGCCCAGCGAAGCAGCGGTGGTGGCGGTCAACTACGCATTGCTGGTCTCGCTATTCATCTACCGCGATCTCCAGCTGAAAGATGTGTATCGCATTCTGATTCGTTCAGCCATTACCACTTCAGTGATCATGCTGGTGATCGCCACTTCGGCAGTGCTGAGCTGGACGCTCTCCAGCTGGCAGGTGCCCGGTGCCATTGCTCAGGCCGTGCTGTCTATCTCCACTAATCCTTATGTAATCATGCTGCTGGTGGTAGGGGTAATCCTGCTGACCGGAGTATTCATCGAAACCGCCAGTGCCTTGATCATTCTGACACCGGTTTTGCTGCCGCTGGTGCTTCAGCTGGGAATCGACCCGATCCATTTCGGCATAGTTATCGTAGTGGGATTGGCGATAGGCATGATCACCCCGCCGGTGGCGATCAACCTTTATATCGCCTCTTCTATCACGCAACTTCCGCTGGAGCGCATCACCCGGGCAATCGTTCCCTACTTGCTGACCTTGATCAGCGTATTGCTATTGATCGTGTACGTGCCGATTCTCGCTGGCTGGTCAGGGTCCTGACCAGCCGGGTATGCCCGGATTACTCATATTTTCATACACCACGATTCATAGTTGGGGCCGGGGCCGCGCTGAAGAGCAGCGAGGATTTTACAGGCTTTCGATATGTGCAACCATCCGCTTGCGCAGTGCCTCATCGGGCAGAGCGCCCATGGCGCCGCCCATATTATCAATCATATGTCGGGCTTTGCTGGTAGCAGGCGTGGCCGCCGTCACCACGGGGTGCGAGAGTACAAACTTCAGGAAGAACTGGGCCCAGGAGTACGCATCAAATTCGGCCGCCCAATCCGGTAGTTCCTTGCCTCTTACCTTGTCCCACAGGCGAGATCGGCCAAACGGCGCGTATATAAGCACCGCGATACCCTTATCTTTGGCAAGGGGCAAAATGCGCTCTTCCATGGTCAGGTTGTCGACGGCGTAATCAACACCGATGAAATCAATGGGCTCGCTCTTCATCACCGCTTCCAGGCCTTCATATTGGCGCTGGAAGGTAGTCGTCACGCCGGTGTAGCGTACCCGACCGTCGGCCCTAAGCTCCTTTAACAGGCCAAGCTGGTTAGGGATGTCTGCCATGTTATGGACCTGAATCAGGTCAATAGGTTTTTTGCCGACCCGCTCGAAGGAAGTTTCCACCTGGGCCCGGGCGTCGTCCATGTTAGCGGTACGGCCACCCCAGCCGGCTACGTTCAGTTTGGTAGCCCAGAACAACTTGTCGACAATGCCCAGTTCGTTGGCGATTTGCCCGGCGACTTCTTCAGACGCACCGTAGCTCGGCGCCGTGTCAAATACCGAACCGCCCTCTTTGACCAGGGCAGACAGCACTTCCCTCAAGGCCTCAAAATCCTCGTTTCGGGCGGTGCTGGAAAAACTGGCAGAACTGCCCAGGCCGATACCCGGCAGGCGTTCTCCTGTGGAAGGAATGGGGCGGGTGATCAGTTCCAGTTTGCGGTCTTCTGCCCACAACATGCCAGGCCGCATAGCGAGGCTGGCACCGGCCGCCATAGCCAGTTTGAGATAAGTACGACGGGATATCATGATGACACTCTCCTTTCTTGCTCTGCACTGGCTGACTCATAGGCAAGCGCCTTTTGTTTCTGGGATCGACCAAGCCAGAAGGCCAGAACTGCCCACATCAGGGCAAGCGGAACAGCAACAGCGGCAATGCCCGCAAGGCCCATTCCCAAACGGGCCAGAAGGCCTTCTGTCTGGGCGCCCACCACATCACCAGAGCGATATACAAAGGTATCGATAAACGCCTTGGCCTTGTATTTTTCCTCACGACTGGCAACGGTATAGAGGGTTTCCCGAGCGGGACGCATCAGTGCGCGCTGCACAGCCCTGAAGGAAGCCTCGAATACCACCAGGGCCGCAAAGGAACCCACCATCGCAACGCCGACAAAGCCCAGCGCAGCCGTCAGCGGAAGCAACGCCAGGGTTACCGAGACCCCGAGGCGCTTCATCAGATGGCCCGCCACCAGCGCTTGCATCACCAGAGTGGCAACCTGGGTTATCAGATCAATCCGGGCAAACAGGGTTGTGCGCAGGTCGGTGCTTTCTCCTATGGCTGCCACCATGTGCAGCCTGGTGAAGTAGATGAAAGTGGCCATCACGGCAAGAATCACCACGTAAGCGGCAATACCCATAAGGTAGCGGGAGCGACATACCGCCCGCAAACCTTCCCAGGCACTGCCGCCGATGCGGGCATGCTCGTCCACAGGAATAGGGTCTTCCGGGCTTTGGCGTTGTGACGGCGAATGGGGTTGCAGGCGGGTGAGAACCAGGGCGGCAACCAGCGCCAGAACCAGAAAGCCCGTGGCTACCAACAGAAGGGCCGGCGTGCCCAGTGGCTGCGCCAGACGCCCCGCCAGCCAGGGCCCGAAAATGGCGCCCAGAGTGCCTCCAACCGCAATCAACCCGAAGAACCGCTTACCCTGCTCAAACGAAAAACGATCCGCCATCAACGCCCAGAACACCATGGTTACAAACAGATTGAACACGCTGAACCATACGTAGAACACCTGGCCGGTGGTTACACCGATCACATTTGGCGTCAGCGTCATCAGGCCGTAGAAAACCAGCAGGCTGGCACTGAAAAACAGATAAGTTGCAGAGATGAACAAACGCCGGGGTAATTTGCTGACCAGCCAGCCAAACACCGGATTAACCGCCAGAGTAACCACCGCAGTGCCAATGAACAGCCAGCGAACCGTGTCGATGCCGCCCTGAATACCCAGTGCTTCACGGGCGGGCCGAAGCACCATCAACGCGGTCAGCACACAGAAAAAATACAGCACTGCCACAAAGACAGGCAGGATTTCATGTCGATGAAGGTTGAAGGCATTCTGGAATGGGTGCCGCATAGAGGGGGCCCTGGTGCCGGAGTGTCGCTGAACACAGATATGGATGTTAGCTGAGCATTACAATAAGAATAGTACCCCGTCTGAGGCATACAACTCTCTCAGCACTATTTGCACAACATCCGACCCTATGCTTGTATTAGCGTGGCGGGGCAATTGAATGGCTCAGCCATTGGCTCTATTGTCCGAAGCGGGATCACCCGATTCCGATTTTCCCAGGGAGAATTAAATGGATAGTTTGTTCAGCAGCTTAGGAAATGTCTTCGGCGGCCTGCTGAGCCTGATCTGGCTGATCATCGTTATTCTCGCCATCATTAGCGTTTCCAAAAGTGGCGCAGGAACCTTCGCCAAAGTATTCTGGATTATCCTGCTGGTATTCTTCCCCCTGGTCGGCTTGATCATCTGGTATCTGTTCGGTCCCAGGAGCTAGTAGTTTCAACAAGGTCCACCGAATGACAGGCAAAACCGACGGCGAGCAGCCACCCACACGCCAGACTCAAAAGTTTCTGCAATTCTCCCAACGGGTTTTACGCAACTTTCTGCGCAATCACGGCGTATTGCTCGCGGGCGGGGTTGGCTATAACGTGCTGCTGTCGGCAGTGCCTATGCTTGCTCTGCTGGCGGTCCTGCTTACCCGCGTGGTGAACGAAGAGCAGCTATTGGAAGTCATGGCGGTGCAGGCACAACACTTTGCCCCGGGGAATGCCAGCTTGCTGCTGGATGCGGTCCGCGCGTTCATGGATTCAAGAGACATTATCGGTATTGTCGGTTTGCCAGTAATGCTGTTCTTCAGTTCGTTTGCTTTTCGAATGCTGGAAGACTCCATTGCGATCATCTTCCATCGGCCAGACAATCCCCACCGCAGCTTCTGGGTGTCTGCCTTTCTACCTTACGCATTCATCCTTGTACTGGGTGCCGGTCTGCTCGCCCTCACCCTGCTGTTCAGCGTAATCAACGCACTGTACGAAGCCCCGGGGCTAACTCTGTACCTGGTCAGTTTCCTTGGTGTGTTTGTTCTGTTCAGCGCTATCTACAAGGTTCTGCCCATTGTGCGCATCTCGCCCCGGAGAGCCTTGGTGGGCGGCCTGGTTGCGGCCATTCTCTGGGAAACTACGCGCTTGCTGCTGATGTATTACTTCCTCAATATATCTTTCGTAAACGCAATCTATGGGTCCCTGGCCACAATCATCGTGATACTGATCAGCCTGGAAATTGCCT
Organism: Marinobacter sp.; assembly: GCF_048259445.1. Lineage (GTDB taxonomy): Bacteria > Pseudomonadota > Gammaproteobacteria > Pseudomonadales > Oleiphilaceae > Marinobacter. The sequence goes on from NZ_JBLXHQ010000002.1 coordinate 31,211, forward strand.
CTATAATTCTGTTGCTTGGCGCTCAGGTGATCGCGGAGCTGGAGCGAAGCGAGCGGCTAGGCTTGCCCTGGTATGTCTCTCCGGACTGAATACAGTGTCCAGAGGGGATTGATTGCGATACAGTTTCATGTTGGAAGAGAAACCCACGAACTCCAGGGAGTTTAAAAATGTTAAGTTCATCGGAAGGTAAGAAAGTCCCCGAGGTTACGTTTCCTATTCGCGTTGATAACGAGTGGAAATCGGTAACCACCAACGAGTTATTCAATGATCAAACGGTCGTTTTGTTCGCTTTGCCGGGCGCGTTTACACCTACCTGTTCAAGCACGCATTTGCCGCGATACAACGAGCTGGCACCGGTTTTCAAAGAGCTGGGTGTAGACCGGGTTATCTGCCTGTCGGTGAACGACCCATTCGTCATGCAGGCCTGGGCTGAAGATCAGCACGCTGACAACATCGAGTTTATTCCAGACGGCAACGGCGACTTTACCCGTGAAATAGGCATGCTGGTCAGTAAGAGCGAAATAGGATTTGGTGATCGCAGCTGGCGTTATTCAATGCTCGTCAAAAACGGCACCATCGAAAAGATGTTCATTGAACCGGACAAGCCTGGCGACCCGTTTGAAGTATCAGATGCCGACACAATGCTTCATTACATGAAGCCGGATGTGACCCTACCTGCACGGGTAAGCATTTTTACAAAGCCCGGATGCCCGCACTGTACCCGCGCCAAAACGCTGCTACAGAGCAAGGGTTACAAGTATGAAGAGATCAAACTGGGCGGCGCTGGCCTGTCATACAGCACATTGCAGGCAGTGACTGGAAAAGGCACAACCCCGCAGGTATTTATCGACGGCAAACTGGTTGGTGGCGCCGACGAACTCGAAGCCGCGATGGCCTTGCGCTGATCGCCTGACCAAGCTGAACTGAACTGCGCCTGAACAGAGATCGTTCAGGTGCAGTGTTCTGACAACTCAGTCATTATCATTCACACCCCTTACCCTTTAGAATAGTCGCCCCTGTAAGACCGAAAGACGACCAAAAGTCTCTTTGCTACCTAACCTGTGCGCGATTATTTGATGACTCACACACCCTCAAACGCTGCCGGTGTTTCGCCGCCAAGGCTGCTACAGCTGCTGGCCCGATCCGGAGCGCCGGTTGCTGACGAGCGACTACCCTGTTGCGGTGAAATGCTGGGGCGCCTGTTCGGGCTTTCAGACACCCTCGCCCTGGATTCGGCGATCGGGTTTCGGACCCGTCAACCCGGCATGGACCAGGGGCCTGCTATTGAACGAGTCATTCAGGAGCTAACCAACACTCGCAGGGCCCTGATACGCAAAATCAGAAGCTACGGCAGCGAAGTTGAACCCACCGATAGCCTGGAGTTCGAGCCCTACCTGAATGCATGGACCACCCTGCAGCGCAGGGTTGTCGCAGCCAGCCGTCAGCTTCGGGACAAAACCCGCAAGGTGATGAAAGAGTACAACCAGAACCTGGCCCGGTTGGCAGAACTGGATTCAGCGTTTGACCACGCCATGGCCGGTTACACCAGCCAGTGTTTTTCCCATATTCCCAAGGTACTGGAACAGCGGTTCCAGGCACTGGCGCCGGCACCAAAGGATCTTTCTGAACTTTCTGATGAAACAGGCATTGCACCCGAAGATTGGCTCCATCGTTACTGCGAAGAAGCGCAGAATCTTTTACTTGCTGAACTGGATGTTCGGCTGGAGCCAGTACTGGGGTTGCTTGAGGCATGCCACAACGAGGTAGCGAACTCTCCATGAGCAGATTTTTCTTCTTTTGCGCTTTTGCCATAGGCCTGGCGGTGGTGGCCTGGATTGGCCAGCGATTTCTCGGCTCGGACCTTCTGGCTCTCTCCGTTACAGCAATTATTGCAGTGGTGTACGCCCTGGGCTTTGTCGAATTGACAGGGTTTCGCCGTACCACCCGGCAGCTCGCAGAGCGGCTTGATGATGTCCCGCAAAACCGTGAACAGCTGGAAGGCTGGCTCTCTGGCCTGCCCGAACAAGTTCAGTTCGCCGTACAGAAGCGGATTGATGGTCATTTTGCCGCGCTGCCCAGCCCGCAGTTAACGCCCTATCTGGTCGGCCTGCTGGTTATGCTCGGTTTGCTGGGTACCTTTGCCGGTATGATTGTAACCCTGAGCGGTGCGGCGTCTGCGCTGGATGGCAGCACTGACCTTGGTGTAATTCGGGGTGCGCTTGCCGCCCCCATTGCCGGGCTCAGCCTGGCGTTTGGTACCTCCATTGCCGGCGTTGCGGCTTCCGCTATGCTGGGGCTGGCCTCTACCCTGAGCCGGCGTGAACGCTTACAGGTATCCCGCCAGCTGGACAAAACCCTGCGCCAGCGGCTGCACCACCTGTCGGCGGACTATCAGCGCCAGCGGGCCTTCCTCGCACTGGAATCACAGGCCACCGCCCTGCCCCAAATGGCTACGGCCATGGAATCCATGACTGCCCGTATGGAACAGCTGGGCCAGCAACTTGAGCAATCCCTGACCCGCAACCAGCAGGAATTCCACAACACCGTTGGTAGCCACTACCAGACGCTGGCGGACTCTGTTGCTCAGTCCCTTGAGAAAGCGCTGGAATCAAGCTCGCGCCTGAGTGCTGAGCGTATAGAGCCGATCGTGACCGAAGCCATGACAACCCTGCAGTCCAATGCCGGAAAGCTCCATGAAAACTGGTCTTCCGCCACCAGACAACAACTGGAGAAGCTTGCCGAAAGCTTCCAGGAAACCACCAGGCATGCGGGCGAAAACTGGCAGCAAAACCTTCTGGCTCAACAACAAGCCTCGGAAGCGCTGATAACCAACCTGCAGAGTAACTTGCAGGAATACCAATCCAGTCTTCGGGAAGAAAACGCAAAGCTCACCACCAACCAGCAACAAGGCCTGGACGCTCTCATCAACCGCATCACCGAGCAGCTCACCAAACTGCATGAACAGGAAGCAGCCAGGGGCGAAGCCGCCAACGACCGACTGGCTCAACTGGAAGCTGCTGTCACCAAACACCTGAATGAACTGGGCTCCGGGTTGGAAGCCCCCATGACCCGCCTGATAGAAACCGCATCGGAAACGCCGAAAGCCGCAGCACAGGTGATCTCCCAACTGCAAGGCGAGATGGCGCGCAACAGCGAGCGGGAAAACGAATTGCTGGAAGAGCGCCAGCGCCTGGTGCAGGAACTGGATAGCCTGCTTGAATCCCAACGCAGCAATGCAGACAGACAGCGCCAAGCGGTGGATTCCCTGATCAGCGGCGCTGGCGACACCCTCACAGGCATTAGCGAACGCTTCAACGCATTGATTCAGGAGCAAAGCCAGCAACTCGGCAAACTGGGTGAAGATATCACCGGTAGCAGCCAGGAAGTGGGCGCCCTCAGCGAAGCGTTCCTTGCCGCTGTGGAGCTGTTCAGCACTTCCAATTCCCAGTTGCAGGAAAGCCTGACCAACATTCAGAAAGCATTGGATAGCGCTGGCAGCCGCCACGATGAGCAACTGGCCTATTACGTCGCCCAGGCCCGTGAAGTGATCGACCTCTCGGTTTCGTCCCAGAAAGACGTGATTGATGCTGCTGCGGCCTTGATCTCCAGCCATGATGAGAACGCCGGAGCCAGCTGATGGAACACCTGGAAGACGGCGAACAACAATCCACCCCCATCTGGGCGATTTTCTCCGATCTGATGGCCGCACTGGTGGGTATTCTCGTGCTGATACTGGTGTGGGTCATCGGTGTTCAGGTGGAACTCAGCCAGTCTCTGGAGGATGAAAAAGCCAAGCGGGAAGCCGAGGAACAACGGCGCATTGCGCTTGAGCAGGCACTGGAAGATCCACTGACCAAAGGCCTGGTAACCTTTCAGAATGGCCGCATTGGCATTAGCGGCAACGTGCTGTTCGAGCTGAACTCGGATCAGTTACAGGCAGACGGCCTGGATGTGCTGGAGGCCCTGATAACCCCTCTGCAAACCTATCTGACTCAGCACGAAGAACTCTTGATGATCAGCGGGTTTACCGACGATCTACCCATGCACAGCGGCAACCGGTACCAGGACAACTGGGGGCTATCAGCGCAACGGGCCCTGACCGTCACCCGAACCTTAATGGAGCTGGGCCTGCCCAACGACAGGGTATTCGCCGCCGCGTTCGGCCCACACCACCCGGCCGTGCCGAATACAGATGCAGAATCCCGGGCCCGGAACCGGCGGGTGGAGATCAGTACAGTGCCCCTGGCCCCGGAAGCACTCGCAAGCGAAGAGGCCGGGGATTTATGACCGCAGCGGTGGAAATAGGCCCTTTGCACCCGCAACTGGAAGAACTACGGAGCTGCGGTGCAGATCAGATGAACCCGGCCCGCTTCCGCTATCTGGAGGCTCTGGCCCTGCGCCTTAGTGCGAAAGGCCTGCAGAAAAGCCGGCATTGGCAGAAGCTGGCGCAGGCTATTGCAGATTATCAGGCCAGCTACGAATCAACAGCACAGCCTTCAAAAACCGTTGAAGCACACTCCCCCTCACCGCTGTCCGATCTTCTGGCAAGGCTGAACCAGTCCCCGGATACGGCTGCAACGACAACGGCAAGCCGGTCTACGCTGGAACAACTGGTTTTCGGAGCACCCGAAGAAGGTTCGAGCCCGATACAACGCATGCCAGATACCGGCACTCGCCAGCCATTAAAAGCCATGACCAGAGCATATGCCGACCATGGCAAGCAAGCGCTGCAGGATCGTATCCGTCACGCCATCGAGCACGCACCCAAAGACGCCGGCCCGATAAACGCCCACCGCCTGGTAAGCCGGGCGCTGGCTGAAATGCAGAAGCTGTCGCCGGATTACCTGAACCGGTTTGTGAACTATACGGACACGCTGATGGCTTTGGAGCGGCTGAGGCGAAAGGGGTAGAACACCCGTTGGGTCTGCCAACCCTGAAGCAGGCTGAACTGCAGCAAGGGATTTGGACGCAGCTTTCGGCAAGCTCTGATTCAGTAAAGCCGTAATCGGGGGCTTCGACATCCCCCGATTACCGCCCGGCCCAATCTACAGTTATTGCGTTTCATTCACCAAAATGACTTTTCGATGCGGGAACGGAATCTCTATTCCAGCCTCATCGAGAGCTTTCTTGATTTGTTCGGGTACTGAGTAAAGCACAGCGAAATAATGCTCACCCTCGCAAAAAGGCCTGACCAGAAAGTCCACGGAACTGTTATTCAGGGTTTCAACTTCAACAAACGGTGCTGGGTCGGCGAGGACGTGCGGATGGTTCGCCAGTACACTGTCGATTACCTTGCGGGCCTCATCGATGCTTTCGTTGTAGGCAATACCAAAATGCATATCCACACCCCTCACAGGGTGGTGGGAATGGTTGGTAATCTGCTGCCCCCAGATCTGACTGTTGGGGATGATGATCTGCTGGTTATCGAACGTTTGCAGGATGGTGGTGAACATATCCACTTCCCTGACCTTTCCGAATTTACCTGCCGCGTCGATAAAGTCACCAACCTTGTAAGGGCGGAATATCAGTAGCATTACGCCAGCAGCAAGATTGGAAAGCGTGCCTTGCAATGCCAACCCTATGGCCAGACCGGCAGCACCAAGCAGAGCGATAATGGAGGCCGTCTGAACACCGAACCGATTCAGTACGGCGATACCCACAAAAGCCAGAATGGTATAACGCACAACACTGCCAAAGAACTTGAACAGGGTGTCGTCCAACTGATCGTAACTCATAGAAATACGAACAACTGATTTGTAGGCCTTACCAGCAAACCAGAAACCAATTATGAGAATGACCAGAGCCAACAGGATGTTGGTTGCCCAATCCAGAGCGGTGGGAAGGTACTGGTTGATATCCAGTTGATCGAGATAGTCCGTCATCATCTTGAGCTTCCTGTATGTTGAAGCTCATTAAAATAAATTAACTCTCAGGCACGCGCAACATGTCTTTCCCGGCCACTAGAGCAACACGCTAACCATACCCACACTGCTGACAACCAACAGCACTACGCCCAGCAGGCGGAAAAATACCGGTGTTTCGGCTTTCAGAATGCGCTCGTGAAAACGCAGCCCGACCACATGGCCTATGGCGGCGCAGGGTAACAACCACAGGTGATGAATCAACTGCAGATCAAGGCCCACCCAGATGAACGCCGCCAGCTTGATCAGTACCAGGATGAACCAAAGGCCAAACAGCGTATCGCGCAGCTTTTCCCGCGCCAGGTGCTGCGCCGCAACGGCAATAATCAGCGGCGCGCCTATCAGCGAGGTGCCGCTGATATAGCCACCAGCCATCAACAGGGCCACATCCACGCCTTTACTGTTACTGCGAAACGGCCGGTTAATGATGTACGACACCGAGTAGATGGCCACAATCACGAAAATAATCGCACTCAGTACATTGGGCGGCAGCGTAAACAGACCGAACACACCAATCAGCTTTGGCACCAGCATGATGCGCAGCATTCGCCACAGGTAGGGCCAGTCAACCGTACCTTCCGACGCGGTTGCGGCAACATCAGGCCCGAACCCGGTTAATTTCTGGCGACTCTTGCTATCTTTTTTGTCAGGACTGCGGCGATTGTTCGTCCAGATAGTCAGCGATGAAAACACCAACAGGTGCACGGCGATGATGGGCAGAAATACCAGCGGGTCGTCCTTCACCAGCAACAGGAATGGCAACGACAGCACTGCCCCACCGAAGCCCAGACCGGAGCGCACGAAACCACTCCAGATAAAAATGAGTGCGATCAGGGCATACTGAATAAGGGAAAGATCTGACATAACATCCCGAGCAGTGAAAAAACCCGCCCAAGTTTAACGATTTTCTCACGGCTACGCAGGAACTATTCATTCGCCCGAATAAAGACTCAGTTGGTCCCAACGTTGTCACATACGACGACGTCGCGATCGATGGTTACACAGCGACAGGATTCCGTGCCAACAGCGTAGCAAACTGCAACTGGGCACCGTTATGCATAGTGCCCAAATCCTCGTTGTACTTAACCAGTTCCCATCCCTCGTAGGCCGTTCGCAGCTGCCCCGATTCAAGGGTAAACGGGAAGGGCACGGGGCATGGGTATTCCTGGGTGTTCATGGCGCAAACAATCAGATTATAGCCACCGGGCAGAGTGCGCTCTTGCATGTCCGTAATCACAGCGTCCACACGAGCCGGATCGAGAAACATCAAGGTTACTGTGCAGGCGATCAACCCATAATCTGCATCAAGCGCAGCATTATTGATGTCGTACACCTTCGCCTCAACATTTTCTATTTCCTCTTTGCTGACAATTTGCTTCAGCATATTGATAGCGCCAGGGTTGTTGTCAACGGCGGTTACGTCAAAGCCAAGCTGGCTCATGTATAACGCGTTACGACCGTTGGAACAGCCCATGTCGAGGGCTTTGCATGGCTCAATAACCTTGCACGCATCTACCAGTTCACTATGTGCAGGATTCAAGCCGTGCCGGCTATTCAGATCTGTTGACATGATATTCACTCGACTTTTAATTGAGGTATTAATTATACTTGTTTATGAGCTTACACCTCAATAATTCTGTCTGAGACAAACAGTGGTGGGTCGTATTCTTTCGGATAGGCACCCGGGTTGGCGAATACGCGAGTGCCTTCAACCTGAAGATCAACAGGCTCATGAACGTGGCCGTGAACCCATAGATCCATCTTTCCCATCAGTGCCCGCAAGTTCGAAGCGAAGGCTGGCGACAAGGCGTCTCCCTGATACTTTGGCGGAATACACTCAGGTAACGGCGCATGGTGGCTGATCACCACTCGCGGACCTGGGCTGGGTTCGCTTAGCGCCACCTCAAGCCAGGCAATGGCTTCTGCATGCAACATCTGGCTTTCCGCAGGACTGAATACCTCTCCCGCTGGTTGTTGGATGATGCGAAAATCCGGCATAAACGCCAGTGCGCGCCGCTCCGTCTCCACCGGGTCACAATTTGGTTGGCCATGATACAAACCGAAATCCGTCCACAGAGTGGTGCCGTGAAAACGCACGCCACCGATATCAACCGTCGCGTTATCAAGCAGATGAATACCGAAGTGCCTGGCTTCGGCAAGCAAAGCTTTGCGCGCCTCTGGCATGCTGGTTCCGTAGAACTCATGATTGCCGGGAACGTAGATAATCTCCTGCCCGGCAAATCGTTCCGCCGCCCAGGCAAGACCCTCCGCTGTACGATGGATGTCTCCGGCAAGGATAACTACATCCGCTGCCACTTCAGGCAGGTCGCGCCCCTCCTGAAAACACTCAACGTGCAAATCCGACAGTATTCGTAAGCGCAATCCTATCTCCTCGTGAAACTGGCGCTAACAACTCTCAGTTTTTTCAGCCCTTCAACTCGGGAAAATCCGTTTCGGCATAGGCATACTCGCCCTGCTCGCTGCTCGCAGCATGGGTGCGTAGCTCAACACGACGAATCTTGCCCGAGATGGTTTTGGGCAACTCGGCAAATTCTATCTGTCGAATCCGCATGTACGGCGCCATGCGTTCGCGGATGAACGCAAACAGAGCCTTTGCCGAATCCGGGCCTGGCTCGTAGTCCCTGCGCAGCACGATATAAGCCTTGGGCACGCTCAGCCGCACATCGTCGGGTGCGGGCACCACTGCCGCCTCGGCCACGGATTCGTGCTCGATGAGAATAGATTCCAGCTCAAACGGGCTGACGCGATAATCCGAACTCTTGAACACGTCGTCTGCGCGGCCGACGTACCAGTAATAACCATCGTCGTCGCGGCTGGCCACATCACCGGTGCGATAAAAGCCGCTGTGCAGTGCCTGAGCCATGCGCTCGGGGTCGTCGCGGTACTCTTTCATCAGCCCGAGTGGGCGCTGGTTGCGCACATCAATGGCGATTTCGCCTTCGGTGACTTCTTTGTCTTGCGGATCAAGCAATGTGATCTTGTAACCAGGCAAGGGCCGGCCCATGGAGCCGGATTTCATTTTCTGTGCCGGCGGATTGCCGATCTGGGCGGTGGTTTCAGTCTGGCCATAGCCGTCGCGAATGGTGAGGCCCCAGAGTTTTTCTACCCGTGCGATCACTTCCGGATTAAGCGGTTCACCCGCGCCGACCAGGCTCTTTAGCTTCACATCATAAGCCGCCAGATCTTCCTGGATAAGCATGCGCCATACAGTGGGGGGCGCACACAGGGAGGTCACGCCCTTGTCGGCGATCACTTTCAACGTAGCGACCGGATCGAAGCGTTCCTGGCGATAGATGAACACCGTGCAGCCGGCATCCCAGGGCGCAAAAAGGTTGGACCAGGCGTGCTTGGCCCAGCCGGGCGAACTGATATTGAAATGGATATCATCGGGCTGCAAACCGAGCCAGTACATGGTCGACAGCGAACCGACCGGATAACTTTGATGCGTGTGTAACACAAGCTTCGGCAGCGAGGTGGTACCCGACGTGAAATACAGCAGCATCGGGTCGGTGGCGTTGGTTACGCCTTCCGGCTTGAAACTCTTCTCGTAACCATAGGCGTCCTGGTAATTAACCCACTGTTCGCAAGGTTCACCAGCGACGATGCGGGTCAGCCCTTCTGCAACGCCCTCAAATTTCGGAACATGCTCATTGGTGGTTAGCACATGACTGACGCCGCCACGCCCCAACCGGTCGCCGAGATCCTTCTTCGATAGCAGCGTGCTGGCTGGAATAACGACAGCACCCAGCTTGATCGCCGCCAGCATCGTTTCCCAGAGTTCGATCACGTTATCGAGCATGATCAGCAGGGTGTCGCCGCGCCCCAACCCCTTATCACGCAGAAAGTTTGCTACCTGGTTGGAGTTCTGTCGCATCTGTTCGAAGCTGTAACGGAATTCGCTGCCGTCTTCATCTACCAGCCAGAGCGCGATCTTCTCATTGTCTTTGGCGTAATCATCGAACCAATCGAGCGCCCAATTAAACTCATTCAGCTCGGGCCAGTTAAAGGTTTCGTAGGCGCGGTCATAGTCTTCGCGCAGGTCCAGCAGTTGCTGACGAGCCGTCTTGAATGCGTCTGCCGATTGCATCGCTCTCTCCTTTTTCCTTAGTCGGCGGTCCGGGACCGGCCGTTATAATTGTTGTGTTGGGGTTTTCTGTTCCGTCTTGCAGAAAGCTTTAGTCTATCGATCCATAAAACAAAAGTTTAGCGGAGTATCTGACCAACTGCCACGAACGCAGAGAAGCCACGCTGTGAAGATTACGCCATGACGTGCGCCATCTACCGCATCGCTCGCGTCGTACTTATCGGGTTTTTGATTACCGTAGTCTGCGCGACCGGGTTACTGGTGCGCCAGCGCATAGTCGATCCCGGCACACACTGCGGCAACCTGCGCAGCATTGCACTGCTCAGGAGTTGCACGGGGGCTGTCGGGATACACCTCAGTGGTGGTCCTGTAACGGGCGCTGGTGATACTGGCACACAGCCCCAGCTGTTTAAGCGGATACCGGATAACGCCCCGGGCGGTCATCGGTGAGCCAAGAATCTCCCCATTGTTGTCTGCAGGAGCGATATGGGTGACCTTCTCCACCGCCTCAACCACCGCCTGCTGAAATTCAGAATGCGGTTTTTCACTGTCATCAACCAGATAGAAGCCATCAGGAATCTCACACGGCTCGAACGGCTTGCCGTCGCGTGCCGACAGCGCGGGACGAAATTCGCTTTCATCCGTATCAGTGGTTTCATGCAGGTCCATATGCATCAGTACACAGTCGCTGATGGGCGCCACCAGTCGCATCAATGCCGCCGACTCCTCAGCCGCACTGTCGGGCCGGAATGAGCGGTTCGGGTCTACCGCGTGCGGGTTCCAGCGATGGATGCGCTCGTAAGCCCAGGGGCTGACACAGGGCGCGACCAGCAAGTTCACGCGGCCTGCATAATCCTCGGCATGCCTATCGACGAACTGCAACGCGCCTTGCACACCACTGGTTTCATAGCCGTGCACTCCGCCTGTTATCAGCACGACCGGGAGATCGTCACGCCAGTCCCGGCTGCGGATCGCCATCAGCGGATAACCCTCTGAGCCATAGTCCAGATGGCCGTACTCTTCCACATCAAAGCGCGAACGCAGGTTCTCTATCACGCTCAACACCTCGGACTCGTAACTGCGCTGATGAGACTGTCGTGACAACCACTCGGCGCGCTCCGCGTCGCCCCAGGGAATGCCTGGCGTACCGATGGGATAGAAGGCGGGAGCCATGTTCATCTTGATTTCCTCCGGATTGCTTTCATATCACCTCTCTCTGATGCATTAAAGCGCTTATGCCAACCCCTGAGCTTTGCGGCAATATATGGTGCCAGAACTGTCGTCGCGAGAACGACAAGCCAGAGGTTGCCATCTTCGAATGTATAGGACCCAAGAAGCTCAGCCCACGACTTGCCTTGCAGCAGCCCAAATGAAAACTCGAAAATGAGCGTGAGTGCGAGCCACGCCAAGCCAATACCCCAAACCTGCAACGGTTGGCTGGGGTGCAGCCAAGGTAACAACAAGTACACCACACCAACTATCAAAACCGAGAGTAGCAGGCCACTCAACATGAGAGCCGCCTGAGTGCCCAGTACAGGTACAAGTAAAAACTCGCGCAGTGATCCATTGGCAATTGCCAGAACGACGATTGCTAACCAGATAACGAGTGCCTTAAATGCGACTGTTATAAACATTGGCTGGCCTGGGCCCGTTGCGAGTCAGTCTTTTTTGTCGATCGTTATCTCTATCGATTTGCTGTCACCCGCGAACCACTTCTGAACATACAAAGTGCCCACTATAGGAGCCGTGCCTTCATCAGGGACTTCCTTATAGCGCACACTGTTTTTTGTTTCCTTCTCGTACTCAAACATGACAATTTTTTTTGACATGAAATGCTCCTAATGGCGAACGAAGAATAGCCTTCAGGGCGCCGATCGAATTTGCCAAGACTTTGCTAATTTTCGTAATCAATGAACGCCCATTTCATTCGCTAACGTCCTTTGTTTTAAGGCGAGTGGTGCCAAGTAATGTAACCAAAAACTTTTCGACCTTTTCTTCAATATGGCTTTCAACCGTTTTCAGGCGAAGCAAAGGCAAGCCCCCTTTATGGAGGATGCTATTCTTCAGGGCATCCCATTGCTTCTGTTGGGGCTTTTCGTGATCACCTCCGTCTACCTCAATGATCGCCATTGGCTTCTTACCCACCTTGAAGTAGAGCACAAAATCGCAGCAGCTTCGGCCTTTCATAAACCCGCGTTCTCTTGCGGTCAGAGCTTCATTTCCTGGTGACACCAACTGATTCAGGGCTATCTGTGTATGGAAGGTTACCGCTTGGTTCGAAAAAAGAGAAAGGCGTTCGCGCAGTATCTGGGCGACTATCTGTTCCGACCTGAATTGTGAATCGCTCGCCCTTAAAGCAGACCTCAGCTTTTCCAGAGATTGGTCATACTCGGCGTAGAGCAGATCGAAAGCCGACACAACGGGTGAACGATGGACCTGTGCCGTTTCATTCGCGTAATACTCAATGTAGCGAATCAGCGCCGAAACTGGCCCATTCGCTGCACTGAAGACATCATCACCGGTTACAAGCGTAAACCGATTTTTTGCCCTGGACACAGCTACATTAATCAAATGAGGATCATCCACAAACTTCAGATTTTTCTGGTTGCTGGCCTTCTTGTCCAATACGGTTGAAAACACAATTTCATCACACTCCCTGCCCTGAAATTTGTGGGTAGTATCCTTGACGAAACTGGCGGGCAGGTGCGAGTGCGACAGCGCAACCTGTGCATTGTATGGCGCAATAAATCCGCGCTTGGAGGTCTCATCCCACTGGCTGCTTTCGCCCCGATCCAGCACGTGAAGCAACGAATCCAGCTCTCGCTGGTTTTTGTAGAGTCGGGTGTGATTCCCTTTGGCGGTTACGATAAGTCGCAAGGCATCTTCGCCCGCATCCCGTGTCATCGGAATAAGCTCGTTGTCGTAAAACTGCTGATTACAGAACTGGATGATTCTGGGGTGGCACCGATAATGCTCCTTCAGCAGGGTCACCGGAACGGCGTCGCCAAAAACACTGAGGCAAGAGTCCAGCAGGCTGTGTTTTTCGCAGTCATACCTTTCATCAGGCGCTGCTTTGCCAACCTTCGCGAAAATTGGGGGCAACTGTTTTCCGTCACCAACGATAACGAGGTTCCGCGCACAACCCAGCGCCAATATTCCCGGAATAATATCCTGCTGGGACGCTTCATCAATGATGGCGTAGTCGAGAACCGTCCCAGACTTAAGCGAGTTGATGATGGAGTGCGTGCTGCTGCCGATGATTGGATAGCGCTTCAAAAACGCATCGATCCGGTCTCGGTACCCTTCCGAAGTAAAGACTTCCTCAGACCGTTTTCGTTGTTGAAGCTGATCTTTCAGGTAGGCCATCGAGGAAGTGGTTACCCCCGCCAAAAGTGCGTCGAAATCACCTTTCCTCAAAGTGTCCTGACAGGAAGCCAGCTCAGCTTCTTTTTCCTGCAATGCCTTGTCGTAGTAGCCCAGTTGCAAAGTATGGATCGTGGCGTCGCGCTTATCGGAGGTGCTAAAAGGCTTGGTGCGAAAAATCCGGAAGTTCAACCACAGCTCTATTCTGTTCCTCAGGCTGATGGGTTTGCCATCCAGCATAGTCAGATAAGCCATCAGATCTGTGATCTTTTGCTTGGATAACCGGTATTTTTCCAATGAGTCAGTTTTGAGCAAGTTCGGGGCAGCTTCCAGGTTTTCCTGCCGCCATTTAAGTAGATACTTCCGTTCGATGTTCAGTTCATCAACTTCAGCTTGCAGTTTCGCCACTTCGTTCCGTGCATGTAGAAACTGCTTCAAATGATCTACATCTCCCTCGATATCCTGCAATAACGGCGCAGGTGGAAACTTTGCTGTTGGAATCGCCGGTGTGTTGGCAAAGAAATTTTTACGATTCTCACTGTTGCCGAGTTTGGCGACAAGAAATTCCAACCCTTCTTTGCCCAGCTTCTCATAGACGTTTTCAACGGCGGTATTGTTATTGGAAAGAAGGGCAACGGTTTCGTTCCGCAGCAGAATGTTGGCGAGGATATTCAATATCGTCTGGGTCTTTCCTGTGCCGGGAGGGCCCTTGATGATACTGACCTGTGAGGAGAAAGCGCCCGCGACTGCTTCTAGCTGGCTCTCATTGATACCAAAGGGGAAAATAAGGTTTTCTTGAGGTTCCCTTGGCTGACTGAATCCTGTGCAGTATGAATTCAATACCATCTCTGGATTTGAAGGCAGGGCCTTCAGCTGACGGAGCACATTGTCAGCAATCGCTGCACCTTTTATAGAATTATCCCTCGCCTTTTCCAGCCGACCCTCAGCCACAGAAATAAAGTAACGAAAGACCTCTCCATCCTTGAGCTTTGTTTTTCTAACCAGCCGAATGTTGTCCATATTCATAACGTAGGGTTTAGCGTTCTCCGCATACTGGACAACTGCTTGCTTGTTACCATAAACCACCACTTTGTCGACGTGGCCGAACACGCTGCCGTTTTTCTTCACAAGGAGCGCGTCTTCTACTACTTCGGTGGGCGTGATCTCACATTCACTGAGCGGACGAGTGTAGGATTTTCCTGAGGGGAAAAAGCAGGTCAGCTCCAGGCCTTGGCGAGAATCCCGTATTTTCCAATCATTGATCTGCTTGGTCTTGTCCTGGCCGTTTACATGGATGCTGACCATGGCCCTCTCGATATTATTTGCTCTGAAAAAACTGATTGGAGCGCCTTGCAAGGTATGAAATGAACCAGGCAAGCAGCCATGCAACCACTACCCAAAAGATTACAAGCACAATGTAACCAAAAACAGTTGGGCTACACCAACCCCATCCACAGTGGCCATTATTCTGGAGCAACCAGGGCACTCCTGCACCATTGAGAATGTAAACCGGGGTTACCTGGATAAACCCCCAAACTGCATAGGGTGAGCTCAGCCAGGCCGGCAAATTGCCCTGCCAAAGAACATAGGGAAGCCAGACCCCTGCATAGGCTACAGCGATTACCAAAAGCACCTTTACTGTTGTGCGTTCAAACATCTGTACTCTACCTGCCCCTGCTCTTGTGCCAGGAATGGGTTAGACTTCAAACAGCCGTCCGGACACCCCGATAAAAGGAACAGAATGAGTAAACCTGGCATCATCAGACCCGAAACCCGATACCTTCTTTACTTCGCTGTTTTCTGGATTGTGTTCCTCTCCGCTGCGACCTATTTACTCGGTAGCTGGGACGCCCGCAAAACCAATCCCAACCAGCAACTGGTCAGTCACACCCGCGACGGCGCCACCGAAATCAAACTGCAGGCAAACCGCCAGGGCCATTATCTGGCAAATGGCACCATCAACAATCAAAACGTCACCTTCATTCTGGATACCGGCGCGACAACCGTGGCAGTCTCAGAACACATCGCCCAAAAAGCAGGCCTTGTCCGGATGCAGCCCAGCCTTGCACGCACTGCAGCTGGTACCGTACGTGTGTGGGATACAACCATTCCAGAACTCCGCATGGGCGATATCACATTCAATAACGTACCCGGCACCATCAACCCGGACATGGACCCAGACATGGTTCTGCTGGGCATGAGTGTGCTTGGACAGCTGAACTTCTCTCAACAATCGGGCGTTTTAACCCTTAGCCAGAGAACACATTGAGATAGAGGGGAGCCTCTCTATCTCCATAACCTGGCAGCCTGTCAGTGTCCGAGCCGTTTCAGAAGATGAGGGCGCACGGTGGAGGCAGCAAGTGCAGCACGAACTACAGCTACTGGTTATGTGGTTGGGCTAATGAACACAAGGTTGCAGCGAAAACAAAAATAGCCCAAACCAAACATTACCTAACAATATCTGAAGCTTGATCGCATCCCGAGCAAATGCCGGAATATTTTGATAGCGGTATAGATAACCAATAACTACCCACTGCACTGCCAGCCATATGACAGAGAAATACAAAAAGCCTTTATGGCACTCCGTGTTGGGGGTCGTGTAATAGGCGTACCACCAAACCGATACGGCACCCGTAGCGATCAACACGAGAATCGCACACGATAAAAGATTGCGCCAACGCGGGTACTCCGTGCTTAAAAGCTTGTCCTTCGCTTCGGTCAAATTTTTCGGCATTCAAATCCCTTCTCGAACTGCCACATACGCTCCGTTAATGTTCGCCGCCTGCGGCGTCACCATTGAGCGGCTTGTTAGCAGATTCTGCCTGAAGACGCTCCACCAGCCACACCTTGATAATCGATTGGCGTGTAACGCCAATGCGCGCAGCCTCACGATCCAACGACTCGACCACCCAAGCCGGGAAATCGACGTTGATTCGCTTTTGTTGCTGATTAACACGGCGAGCAGAGGACAGATCCAGGTCATCAACAATATCTTCCTGACCTTGCTCAAACTTTTTATCGAAGTCTTTAGCTTTCATAGAGCTCAACCTCCTTCTTACGGGAACGCCTGACTGAAATCAGGCGAATACGAGAATCCCTATGTGTGACGACAGCCGACCAGTGTGTTTCACCAATCTTGCCTATCAGCAAAAACCTCTGCTCATCCTCTGATTTTGCGCGGATCTCCAGCAGATACGGATCTTTCCACAGCCCTTGGGCAGTAACGAAATCAATACCGTGCTTATCCAAGTTCGCCTGGCTTTTGGCGTCGTCGAATTCAAACTCATCCATGAGTACAAATTATTCCTTTTTTACTCAACCCGCAAGATATGGAAGGAAGCTGTGGCAGCGAACATTTGTCCGGTGGACCCGTTTGTTAGGTGACCATGGCCGCATTAAAGAGCCACCGCAAAAAGGAGAGAAACGCCCAATACAAAGAACACGAACCGAACTCCCGTTTCTCGAAGTCGCTCTGCCTGTTTGACCTCTGGAATAAGGTCTGCGCCTGCAATATAAAGGAAGTTCCCGGCCCCCAATGCCACAAGAAAATACACGTTCATACTCTGTCCAACGCCGTAAGCAATAACACCACCAAGCGGGAAAGTTAGCGCAGAGATAAAGTTATAAAGTAAAGCTTTGCGGCGTGAATACCCGGCATGAACCATCGCCCCGAAGTCACCGATTTCCTGAGGGAGTTCGTGTAGAGCTGCGGCGATCCATGCTGCGATTCCAGCCCGAATATCCACAAGGAAGATAGCGCCAATGGCAAGCCCCCCGAGTAGGTTGTGAACTCCATCAGCAATCAACAGTAAAGGACCTAAGGGCTGTACATGCTCGGAAGGCGCACGATGGCAATGGTGCCACTCGAGTAGCTGATCAAGTGCAAAGAAAGCTGTGAAGCCGATGACCACCCATAGCATTACGAAAATTCGCGATTCTGAAGCACCTAGCGCATGTGGAAGCATGTGAAAAAAAGCGCCTCCGAGCAACGACCCCGCAGCGAAAGCAACGATAGGCTTCAACCAGCGTTTCAAAACTTTCTCGGGCAAAAATATAAATAACCCACCGACTATGGCAATCAGGCTCATCAAGAGCCCAAAAACCAGAATGGTCAGTAGTGTTGTATCCAAATTCGTATCCTTTCAAAGTAACCTAGTCGAGGCTCAACCCCTTCAACTTGTCACAGATTGCCTGATGACGCTTTTTTAGTTGCTCATGATTACGGGCAAAATCCTCGTGGGCTTGATGTTGCATGTCATGCTTCAGCTGAGCGGCCTCGTGCCCAGCTCCATCACCCGTGCGCTCATGTTCACTGATTTGCTTTTCGTGACGCGCGATATTGGCCTCGTGAGCCGCGATGGCTTGTCCATGTTCATGCATGTGGGCCTCATGTTCGTGAATTTCGGCCTCAATGCGGTGCAGGGTGGCGAGCAGCTTACTGTTCTCAATACGCCAGCTGTGATGGTCAGCTAGCCAGTTTTCGTGATCCGAGTGGTCATGCTTGTGGTCACTATGATCATGTTTATGTTCGTTACTCATGTTGTACTCCTTTTGGATAAGTAGTCAGCAGTAGGTGACTTTTTGATGTGATTCAACCTAACGCCGGCAATAAAAGGCGCCTTGGCCAGGGCGTCCGGTGGAGGGCCATCGGCCCGGAACAACCTTAATGGCCTGGTTACGTATTACTGTCTTGGTTCTGACCATGATTCGACTTTCCCACGCATGAAGACAACTTCTGCCCGATTTGGATAATACCAACGTGCCAAGTTACCTCCGTCCACTCGCTCAGGCGTGCCGAGTATCCGTTCAACATCATCGTAGCCCATTGCTGTTGTCAGCTTTCTCCAGTTTGCGAGCGATTCCCAACCATCCCCATTCGCGACGAATTTCTGGACTTCACCTTGATCATTGAGCTGAGATTCTAGATCCGATAGCCGAACCTTCAGTTCTTGGACTTGCTTCTCCAGTCGATCAATCCTTGCGCTGTCATCTGCATGCACATTGAGGGCAACGCTGAACGCGAGAAATCCTATAAAGGTAATGGTTTTCAACATCGTCTCCCTCTCAGAAACATAACGCAGAGCGCACAGGCGACCTTGACGCAGCGAAACGGAGACAAGGGCGTCCAAGTGCCGCGTTTTGTTAACTAGTTTGTTCGATATTGGCACGGCGCTTCCGCTCCTGCTCAGTCATTTGCTCCTGGCGCTCCTCGATGGAGTTCAGCCCAAGACGCGCACGGCGTTCATTAACCGTAGCAGAATCCTCAATAGGAAACGGTGTTGGCCAACCGTTTTCATCAACATCAAACTGGGTGCCGTAGTATTGAGTCTTGCCAGATAGCGTACGCACCCGATCTTGGAGGAATGCAAACTGCCAGCCCGGTACATCCTTCCTCGCGACGGCATCTTCTAGTAGGGAGACACACTCACCCATGAACTCGGGATCTGAAACAGAATGCTGAACGACCAGCCACGCAGCTTTGGCAGCCTCTTCCCCAACTAACGAAATGCCGGGCCAACTGTGAGCACCAATAATCTCCTTCAGGCGAGATCCATTCTGCTCATGCAGGGCTTTCATTCGGGGATGATAAGACTCAGATGGCAGTTCTCCCGAATTGAAGAGTTGCTGCAACAACCGCTGGTCTTCCGTCATCATCGTGACCAGCTCATTCGCAAGAATCTGATTCATGGGCTCCTTCCCAGTTAACGCCTGGCTCATGCGCCGGTTCGGAGCCGCCAAGCGGCGAAAAACAGGTCGCTGTGCAGCCAATGGTTAGACGAGTTCCCGCTCCTAGAACGGTATATCGTCGTGCTTTTCCTCAATATCCACCAAATAAATGATCTGTGAAGCGCACACACTTAGAACATACTCCGCGACTTCTACTGTAGCGGTTCCACCTTGTGCTCCGCCATGCCCTACTCCATTGCCGCCACTTCGATAGGCATAGATGCCTTCGATTGTTTTTACCAGTGCTTTCGGAATGTCATAGTCATTCGCAGTTACAAGCCATTTTGCGAGATTTCCCAATGTTGTTGCCTTTGCTTCGGGAAACAATGCTTTGCCTGCCGCTTCTACTGCACAAACACTTTCTTTAACGCAATTCTCATAGTCTGGGTTGGTTGGATGACGAAAAAAATGAAGCGCTTTTGTGTAATGCTTCCTGGAATCAGCCAGCCGATTATCACCTAGAACAAGATGTGCTCGAGCTGCTTGATCTTCAGTATGTCGCCGTCCGCGCCTGCGGACGAGGCCTTCTGAGAATTCAAAAACCAAATTCTCTTCTAAAAAAAGGCGCTCAAGTTCTTCCGAAATAAAAAACTGAACCTCACTTTTTGGAGTGGAAACCCTAGATACATCGAATTCCATCCATTCCAGAACATCCTGTGAAAGATAGCTATATAGCCGCTCACAAAAATCGTAAAGCTTATCCCAATTTAAAGAAGACAAGGTTTCTTCTGCTTCATTCCTAGCTTTTACCAAATCTGTTACTGAATTAGATTGATAAGAGGTAGGCGCCTGTCGGCTAATGCGTTGTAGCTCACGGGCAATTGCTGGCCAACCAGCTACGAATTCTTTCTCTTCCAGATCGTAAAGGAGGTGGAGTAAACCTACTCGAGCGCTCTCTGGGAAGTCATTGTCTATATGCTGACGCTTTCCGCGATGGCGGGCTGAGAATGGAGCCTTAAATTCAGTCACAGAATTCCTCTTTCTATCTAACGCTGGAGTTAAGCATTTGATTTACCCACGGAGTTTGCACTAGGTTGCAATCTGCCAATTAGATAGTCTTCTAATGCAGGTGAAAGGTAGCTGAACTCGGGAGGGAACCCTATCGTTGCGAGCCGGTTTACCCCGAGCTTTTTCCACTTTTCTTGTGGAACGTAACCGTACCTGCCACCTTCGCCACTAATTGCAAGAACATGGCTCTCTAATCTAGCACTGATACCACGAGCTACACTGCTGCGCCCCAGCCCGATATATACGAGAGATTCATCGGAAAATAGCGCGTACAAACCACCGAGCAAGTAATTTGGTACTGGCCCCTTCCAATTCCAATCAAAGTTCCACTCCGGAACTGGCAACTCTCCGTACCAGTGTCGATTGAAAAACTCTGAAGTTTCCTGAATTAAGTTATCCATACTCTCATCCGTGTGTGCTTAACGCCCGCAGCATGCGCGGCTTTGGAGTGTAGGCGAAGCCGAAATAGAAAAGGCGTCGCCGTGCCTGCGATTGCTAAATCCTCAGTGTATGATTTTTCTGATAACTTGTTTTTTAGAAGATATAATCTCTTGTAAGAAATCCCGATAGTCGTTGTCCCCAACAAACTCCAGTATTCCCCTCATAAATGATTCACTATCGAGTAACTCTTCATATTCCATTTTATCGACATACTCACATAATATTTTTAATTGCTCCAAATGATGCGTGAGCTCTAAAGTTGGAGTGGACGAGTACTCTGTGTCAATTCTAGTATTAATCAACTGTTCTAGCTGATCGCGGTTAGCAGGAATTGATTCAGTTCCACTTCGTACATACGCAACGTTAGATTGAATGCCGGAGCCTTCTTTGAGAGCCAGCAAAGGCAAAATTTTCTCAGAATACTCAACCATGATGACCTGGAAATTCTTTCCTTCTAACGACGGTTCTGTTTTATCGTATGTAAAATTGAATAGTTCGTAATTCAGCTGGTCGGGGACGAATTTCCTTAGCTTTTTGTTCAGGTCAGCTCTATCTTGTAGTTTCTCTAACCCTGTAGAATTGAATTCACCACTTTGCTCCTCTGTGACACCGAGGACAATGGCCCCTCCGCCAGTATTACCCATGGCTAGTATATGCTTTGCCACATGCTCAAATTTAGGCCATTCCGCCTTGAAATCTAAATAATCAGTCTCACCAATATTTTCCTTGAGCACCTGACTCAAAAAAGCACGAGTTGGTTTTTCAAAAAACTGCCGGAATAGCTCATGCTGATTTTTCTTCAAGCTCATATTTATTCTCGATATCCGAAAGTTTTGTACCTATTTAACAGCGTATTAGATAGAACCCTTCATTATTGCAAAAACGTGACTTCCACATTTTATGCAACCTTCCACGTTCCAAATATATATTTTTACCTTAAAAATCAGAACGTTAAAAAATCAAACCGCTCACATCCTGTAATCGCGTGACATCTTCATTATTGCAATAACACCGAATCCTCAGCACCTTGCCATAAGCCGTTAGTCGCGCGAATTTCTTTCCAACGGCAACGCATCACCCACAACCAGAGCCACGTACATAGCTTACTACTCTCAACATTAGCCTATTTAGAGGCTATCTGCCGTGGCCCTTTGCAAAAGCTTGTTCATTCGCGTGAATAAAAGTGTTTTGTAGTCTGTTTATGTAGTAATCGGAACGTAAGTGGAGCTATAGAGAAGGGAATTCAGAGGGGAATTCACAACCCCGGGCAAAGCGCCCGGGGTTGTTTACTGCGGTTTTATTTAACTTTAGGATCCAGCTCACCAGCCTCATAACGCTCAAACATGCGCTCGAGGTTGATTGGCTTGATCTTGCTGGCTTGGCCAGCGCAGCCGAAAGCTTCGTAGCGTGCGATGCACACTTCGGTCATGGCAACCATGGTGGCTTTCAGGAATTTGCGCGGATCGAACTCGGCCGGGTTCTGGGCCAGGAAGCGACGTACTGCACCTGTGCTGGCGAGGCGCAGGTCGGTGTCGATGTTTACTTTACGCACACCGTGCTTGATGCCTTCCACGATTTCTTCAACCGGTACACCGTAGGTTTCGGGAATCTCACCACCGTATTCGTTGATGATTTTCAACCATTCCTGGGGTACGGAACTGGAGCCGTGCATTACCAGGTGGGTGTCTGGAATACGGGCGTGGATGGCTTTGATCTGGTTGATGGCCAGAATGTCGCCCGTAGGTGGACGGGTGAACTTGTAGGCGCCGTGGCTGGTGCCAATGGCGATGGCCAATGCATCTACGTGGGTTTTCTTCACGAAGTCGGCTGCTTCTTCCGGGTCGGTCAGCATCTGGCTCATGTCCAGGGTGCCTTCTGCACCGATGCCGTCTTCCTCACCGGCCTGGCCGGTTTCCAGGGAACCCAGGCAACCCAGCTCGCCTTCTACGGATACGCCACAGGCGTGGGCCATTTCTACGGTGCGACGGGTTACGTCTACGTTGTACTCGTAGTCCATGGGCGTTTTGCCGTCTTCACCCAGGGAGCCGTCCATCATCACGGAGCTGAAGCCAAGCTGGATGGAACGCTGGCACACTGAAGGGCTGGTGCCGTGGTCCTGATGCATGACCACCGGGATGTGTGGCCATTCTTCAATAGCGGCAAGGATCAGGTGACGCAGGAAAGGGGCGCCGGCGTATTTCCGGGCGCCCGCCGAAGCCTGAACAATCACCGGGGAGTCGGTTTTGTCGGCGGCTTCCATGATGGCGCGCATCTGTTCCAGGTTGTTTACGTTAAAGGCTGGCACACCGTAACCATGCTCGGCGGCGTGGTCCAGCATTTGCCGCATCGAAATCAGGGCCATTTGGTTGTCTCCTTGGTTTAAAAAAGTCACACATTAGTTTGAAATCTGGCTCGGCAGGCGGGAGCTTCTTTTCGGGACACGCTGTAAATACATCCCTGTACGCTTGACGGCAGCATCCATGCTGCCGACAGTCCCAAAAAGAAGCTCCCACCTGCCTATGAGTCTTTTCCCGGCTCAGAGGCCTACGCGCCGCGCTCTTCCAGTACGGCTACGGCTGGCAGCACTTTGCCTTCCACAAACTCCAGGAAGGCGCCACCGCCGGTGGAAATATACGAGATCTTGTCAGCTATGCCGTATTTGTCAACGGCAGCCACTGTGTCTCCGCCGCCCGCCAGTGAGAAGGCATCGCTTTCGGCTATGGCTTCGGCCAGGGTTTTGGTACCGTTACCAAACTGGTCAAACTCGAACACGCCCACAGGGCCGTTCCACAGAATGGTTTTGGCACTCTTGAGCAGTTCAGCAAACTGGCCAGCGGTTTCCGGGCCTACGTCAAGAATCATGTCGTCTTCGGTAACGTCGGAAATGTTCCGGGTGGTGGCCGTGGCGTCTTCCGCAAATTCACTGGCAACCACTACGTCGACCGGCAGCGGGATGTTAACGCGGGAGGCGATGTCTCTGGCGGTATCCAGCAGGTCGTGCTCGCACAGGGATTTGCCCACCGGATGGCCGGCTGCGGCCAGGAAGGTGTTGGCTATGCCGCCGCCTACAATGATTTGGTCACACACTTTCTCGAGGGCATTGAGCACGTCGAGCTTGGTGGAAACTTTGGCGCCACCAACAATGGCAACGACGGGCTTGGCCGGGTTATCCAGGGCTTTGCCCAGGGCTTCCAGTTCCGCCGCCAGCAACGGGCCTGCACAGGCTTCAGGTGCGAAGCGCGCAACGCCGTGAGTTGAGGCCTGGGCGCGATGGGCTGTTCCGAAGGCGTCCATCACGTAGATATCGCACAGGGCTGCGTATTGCTTTGCGAGGGTTTCGTCGTCTTTCTTTTCGCCTTTATTGAAGCGAACGTTCTCGAACAACACCACTTCGCCGTCGGCCACTTCAACGCCATCGAGGTAGTCTTTGATCAGGCGCACTTCCTGGCCCAGCACTTTGGTGAGGTGCTCAGCCACCGGCTTCATGGAAGAGGCTTCGTCGTACACGCCTTCTTCCGGGCGGCCCAGGTGAGACATCAGCATGACTTTGGCGCCAGCATCTTTTGCTGCCTTTATAGTCGGCAGGGATGCACGGATGCGCGCATCGCTGGAAATCACGCCGTTCTTTACCGGTACGTTGAGGTCTTCGCGAATCAGAACCCGCTTGCCGGCGAGGTTCAGGTCAGTCATTTTTTTGATGGCCATGATCTGGTTTCCGTTGTTTCGGGTTATGGGTAAAGAGTTCGGGGTTCGGAGCTAGCCCACTTGCCGCAGCCAGCTCTGGCTTACATCCAGCATCCGGTTCGCAAAGCCCCATTCGTTATCAAACCAGCACAGAACTTTCACCATGGTGCCCCGGGTTACCCGGGTCTGGCCGCCGTCTACTACGCCGGAATGGGAATCGTGATTGAAGTCGGAGCTGGCCAGCAATTCGTCGGTATAACCGAGGATACCCTTTAACGGGCCGCCTGCTGCTTCTTTAAGCACCCGGTTTACCGCCAGCACATCCGTGTCTTTTCGCACGTTGAACACCATATCGATAGCGGACACGTTCATGGTGGGCACCCGCAGAGCCACAGAACTGAAGCGACCCTCCATATGAGGTAACAGCCTTTCAACGCCCCGCGCCAGCCCGGTATCTACCGGCACTATGTTATGGAGTGCACTGCGAGTAAGGCGAAGATCCTGTTGGTGGTAGGCATCAATCACCGGCTGGTCATTCATGGCGGCATGGATAGTGGTAGTACTGCCCTGCTCTACGCCAAAAGCTCTATCGAGTACGCAAATCACAGGCACCAGGCAATTGGTGGTGCAGGAACCTGCCGCCACTATCCTGTCTGTTTCTGTGATTTCTGCTTCGTTAATACCGTAAACCACGGTGCGGTCGACATCAGATTCCGCTGGCTGGGAAAACAGCAACCTTTTGGCTCCGGCCTGAAGATGCAGCTCCGCCGTCGCTCTGTCTGAGTAGGCGCCGGAGCACTCCAGTACCAGATCAATATCCAGCTCTTTCCACGGCAGCTCTGCGGGGTCTGCATGGCGCAGCACCCGAACAGGGTCGCCGTTGATGATCAGGTCCTGCCCCTCCACCGCAATGCTTCCGGAGAACCGGCCGTGGGTGGAGTCGTAACGGGTCAGATGTGCAATCGTGTCGATATCAGAAAGCTCGTTAATCGCGACCACCTGCAGGTGATCGCGAAAACCGTTTTCGTACAGAGCACGCAACACACACTGGCCAATACGGCCGTACCCGTTGATGGCAATACGAAAAGGCGCGGAGGCTGTCATCAGGCGCCCAGCAGTTCCGCAGCCACTTCGAGAACGTTCTCGACGGTAAAGCCAAACTCTTTGAACAGTTCGCCGGCTGGTGCCGATTCACCGAAGGTGGTCATGCCCACAACGCGACCGTCGAGGCCGACGTACTTGTACCAGTAATCAGCAATCGCCGCTTCGACAGCAATGCGGTTGGTGACTTCCAGCGGCAACACCTGCTGCTTGTACTCGGCGCTCTGGGCATCGAATACGTCGGTAGACGGCATAGAAACAACGCGCACTTTCTTGCCCTGCTCCCGCAGTTTGGCGGCAGTGTCCTGAGCCAGGCCAACTTCAGAGCCGGTTGCAATCAGGATAAGGTCTGGAGTGCCTTCGCTGTCGGTCAGCACGTAGCCACCTTTGGCAACATCGGCCAATTGCTGTGCATCACGCACCTGAGCCGGCAAATTCTGACGGGAGAAGATCAAGGCACTCGGGCCATCTGTGCGCTCCAGGGCGGCTTTCCAGGCCACCGCAGATTCCACTGCGTCGGCCGGGCGCCAGGTGCTCATGTTCGGCGTGGTGCGCAAGCTGGCAAGCTGTTCGACCGGCTGGTGCGTCGGGCCGTCTTCGCCAAGGCCAATTGAATCGTGAGTAAACACATAAATGGCGCGCTGCTTCATCAGTGCGGCCATGCGCACGGCGTTGCGGCAGTATTCCATGAAGATCAGGAAGGTCGCGCCATAGGGCACGAAACCGCCGTGAAGGGCGATGCCGTTCATGATGGCGGCCATACCGAATTCGCGCACACCATAATTGATGTAATTGCCGCTGGCGTCTTCTTTGGTGACGGTGTTGCAGCCGCCCCAGACGGTCAGGTTGGAACCGGCCAGGTCGGCAGAACCGCCGAGCAATTCCGGCAGCATCGGGCCGTAGCTGTTCAGGCTGTTCTGGGATGCCTTGCGGCTGGCAATGGTCTCGCTTTTGTCCTGACACTCCTGAATGTAAGCCTGGGCTTTTTCGGAGAAGTCGGCAGGCAGGTCACCGGCCATGCGGCGCTTCAGCTCGGCGGCCAGTTCAGGCTCGGCTTTTTCATAGGCGGCAAAGGTTTCGTTCCAGGCGCTTTCGGCTTGCGCACCTTTCTCCTTGGCATCCCAGGCCTTGTAGATGTCGGCCGGAATCTCGAACGGACCATGTTCCCAACCCAGCGCTTCGCGGGTCAATGCAATTTCATCGTCGCCCAGAGGTGCGCCGTGGGAAGACTCACTGCCCTGCTTGTTGGGTGAGCCAAAACCAATCACGGTTTTGCAGCAGATCAGCGTTGGCCTGTCGGTGGTAGTGCGAGCCACTTCCAGCGCAGAGCTGATGGCGCCGGCATCGTGGCCGTCAACACCGGCAAGCACCTGCCAACCATAGGCAGCAAAACGCTGCGGGGTGTTATCAGTAAACCAGCCGTCTACCTTGCCATCAATGGAGATGCCATTGTCGTCGTAGATACAGATCAGCTTGCCCAGGCCCTGGGTGCCAGCCAACGAGGCAACTTCGTGGGAAATACCTTCCATCAGGCAGCCATCGCCTACAAAGGTATAGGTGTAGTGGTCAACAACCTTATGCCCGGGACGATTGAACTGCGCCGCCAGAGTTTTCTCGGCCAGTGCAAAACCAACGGCGTTTGCCAGACCCTGCCCCAGCGGGCCTGTGGTGGTTTCTACACCCGGAGTGTAACCGTATTCAGGGTGGCCCGGGGTTTTTGAATGCAGCTGGCGGAAGTTCTTGATGTCATCAATGGAAACGTCATAACCGCTCAGGTGAAGCAATGAATACTGCAGCATGGAACCGTGGCCATTGGAAAGCACAAAACGGTCGCGGTTGGCCCACTGCGGGTTGGCCGGGTTGTGGCTCAGGTATTCATTCCACAGCACCTCGGCGATGTCCGCCATGCCCATGGGCGCACCCGGGTGGCCGGATTTGGCTTTCTGAACCGCATCCATGCTCAGCGCGCGAACGGCGTTGGCGAGATCTTTACGAGAGGGCATTGACGTTTCTCCAGTGTCTTTTCAAGGAATTAGGAAGGTAATCCAGCGCTTTCAACGGGGCCAAAAAAAGCCGATCAAAAATATGGCGCGTATTTTCGCCGATTAGGGTGTGCCGGGGCAAATCGGCATGCAGCTTCTGTGTGAATATCCTGTCGGTGATTCCCGAAAGAGATTGATTTCAAAGAATGATAAATCTATATCAAAAAACTTTGATATGGCTATTGATTGAACACCTCAACCCACTTACACTCCGCAACCATGACAAGCTTCAATGCACACGCTAACCAAATATCCTCCGTGGATGTCCTTGCCCCGATCTTCAAGGCAAGCGGCGACCCGTTGCGCCTGGAAATATTGCGTGTGCTGCGCCGCGATACATTCGGTGTACTGGAACTGAGCCAGCTGTTCGATATGCGCCAATCCGGCATGAGCCATCACCTGAAGGTGATGCATAAGGCCGGGCTGGTAGAGCCGCAGCGTGAAGGTAATGCGATTTTTTATCGTCGTCCTCTGCACCTGGACAATGACAAGCCAACCGACCTGACCATTCGCCAGATTTTTGAAGCAGTTGACCGCGCACCTTTGCCCATACAACTGCAGGAAAAAATTGAATCCATCCGCAACCAGCGCGCGGACCAGTCACAGGCATTTTTTTCCCGGCACTCAGAGCAGTTCCGGGAGCAGCAGGAACTGATTGCCGCATTCGATCTGTATGCGGCGCCCGTGGCAGACATGATTCGTAAGCGCTCCCGCAAACGCCAATGGCAAACCGCGCTGGAAATTGGCCCGGGCGAAGGCGGCTTTCTGCCGGTGCTGTCGGAGTTGTGCGAACACGTTGTGGCGCTGGATAACAGCAGGGACATGCTCGCCAAGGCAACGCGTACCTGCATTGACGAGCGTCTTAACAATGTTGATCTGATAGAAGGAATAACCGACACATTGCTGGCCCGGGGCGATGCGTTTGACCTTGTTGTGGCCAATATGGTGTTGCACCACGTACCTAGCCCGGCGGACATTTTTCTGGATGCTGCGGCGCTGATGAACAACGGCGGCTGCCTGGTTGTCAGCGACCTGTGCAGGCACGACCAGAACTGGGCAAAAGACAACTGCGGCGATCTCTGGCTTGGCTTCGAACCGGAAGAGCTGACCGCCTGGGCGGTGGCAGCCGGCCTGAAGGCAGGAGAGCAACTGTTTATCGGTTTACGTAACGGGTTCCAGATTCAGGTTAGAGAATTCTGGAAAACCCAGTTGCCGCTGAGATGACCAAACCCTGATATGCCGGCCCTTGCAGGGCATATCAAAAATATTTGATATTGAAGTAAGTATTAACACCTACACGATAACCGACACGATTTCAAAACGCTCACAGAGGAGCAAACCTATGTCTGACTACAGCATCTTCACCTCCGAATCGGTTTCCGAAGGCCATCCGGATAAACTGGCTGACCAGATCTCCGACGCCGTTCTGGACTCCATTCTGACGAGCGACCCACACGCCCGGGTAGCCTGCGAAACCATGGTGAAAACCGGTGTAGCCATTGTAGGTGGTGAAGTAACAACCAGCGCCTGGGTAGATCTGGAAGACCTGGTACGCGGCGTGATCAAAGATATTGGTTACACCTCTTCGGATGTCGGCTTTGACGGCGACACCTGCGGCATTATCAACATCATCGGTAAACAGTCGGTAGATATTGCCCAGGGCGTTGACCGCCAGAAACCGGAAGACCAGGGCGCCGGTGACCAGGGCCTGATGTTCGGTTACGCCAGCAACGAAACCGAAGTACTGATGCCCGCGCCGATTACCTTTGCCCACCGTCTGGTAGAGCGCCAGGCCGAAGCTCGCAAAAACGGCATTCTGCCGTGGTTGCGCCCGGACGCGAAGAGCCAGGTAACCTGCCGCTATGAGGATGGCAAGGTTGTCGGTATCGACGCTGTTGTACTCTCCACCCAGCACGATCCAGACGTTTCGCAGGCAGATCTGCAGGAAGCGATCATGGAACTGGTGGTGAAAAACGTATTGCCGGCTGAGCTTCTGCACAAAGGCACGCAATACCACATCAACCCCACCGGTAAATTCGTTATCGGCGGACCGGTTGGCGACTGCGGCCTTACTGGCCGCAAAATCATTGTCGACACATACGGCGGCATGGCGCGCCACGGCGGCGGCGCCTTCTCCGGCAAAGACCCCTCAAAGGTTGACCGCTCGGCTGCCTACGCTGGCCGTTACGTTGCCAAAAACATTGTTGCTGCCGGCCTGGCCGACAAGTGCGAGATTCAGGTCTCTTACGCGATCGGGGTAGCACAGCCTACCTCCATCTCGGTGAACACATTCGGCACCGGCAAGATCAGCGATCAGAAGATCGTCGAGCTGGTGCGTCAGCACTTCGACCTGCGTCCCTATGCGATCACCAACATGCTCGACCTGCTGCACCCGATGTACCGGGCAACGGCGGCCTACGGCCACTTTGGTCGCGAGCCACAAGAGATAACTGTTGGCGGCGACACTTTCACCACGTTCCCGTGGGAAAAGACTGACCGTGCAGCCGCGCTTAAAGACGCTGCTGGTATCTAAATATTTTTCGGGCGTATTGATGACTTCAAACGCTTAAACAGAACTGAACGGAGAACACCGGAATGAGCAACTTCGAAGATTTCAAAGTACGCGATATCGACCTGGCAGGCTGGGGCCGCAAAGAAATCAACATCGCCGAAGGCGAAATGCCCGCCCTGATGGCACTGCGCGAGAAATACAAAGCAGAGCAGCCGCTGAAAGGCGCCAATATTATGGGCTGCATCCACATGACTATTCAGACCGCCGTTCTGATCGAAACTCTGATCGAACTGGGCGCCAACGTACGCTGGTCATCCTGTAACATCTTTTCCACACAGGATCAGGCTGCCGCCGCTATCGCAGCCAAGAACATCCCGGTATTTGCCTGGAAAGGCGAAACCGACGAAGAATACGACTGGTGCCTCGAACGCACCGTAGGCGCAGACGTAGAAGGCTGGGAACCCAACATGATCCTGGACGACGGCGGCGACCTCACCGCCCTGCTCCATGAAAAGTATCCGGAAGTATTGGCCAACTGCCACGGCGTTACCGAAGAAACCACCACCGGCGTGCACCGTCTGCAGGAAATGTTGCGCGATGGCGCGTTGAAAGTTCCGGCCATCAACGTAAACGATGCCGTAACCAAGGCAAAGAACGACAACAAATACGGTTGCCGCCACAGCCTTAACGATGCCATCAAGCGTGGAACCGACCACCTGATGTCCGGCAAAAAAGCGCTGGTAATTGGCTACGGCGATGTGGGCAAAGGCTCTGCAGCTTCCCTGCGCCAGGAAGGCATGATTGTAAAAGTCACTGAAGCTGATCCCATCTGCGCCATGCAGGCCTGCATGGACGGTTTTGAAGTGGTCTCCCCATACATCAATGGCGTGAACACCGGCACCGAAGCAGGTGTAGACCGCGCCCTGCTGCAGAACACCGACATACTGGTCACCACCACCGGCAACATGAACGTGTGTGACGCACACATGCTCAAGGCGCTAAAGAACGGTGCTGTTGTTTGCAACATCGGCCACTTCGACAACGAAATCGATACCGCCTTTATGCGCAAGAACTGGGAATGGGACGAAGTCAAGCCCCAGGTTCACGTGATCTATCGTGACAAGGCCACCAACGACCACCTGATCCTGCTCTCCGAAGGCCGTCTGGTGAACCTGGGCAACGCCACTGGTCACCCGTCACGGATTATGGACGGCTCCTTTGCTAACCAGGTTCTGGCACAGATGTATCTGTTTGAGCGCAAATTTGCAGACCTGCCGGAGGATGCACGCGCCAAGGGTGTGTATGTTCAGGTTCTGCCGAAGCACCTGGATGAGGAAGTTGCCCGTGCCATGGTAGAAGGTTTTGGTGGCGTGATCACCAAGATGACTCCGGAGCAGGCGCAATACATTGGAGTACCGGTCGAAGGCCCGTACAAGCCAGAAAGCTACAAGTACTGATCGGAAAAACAAGATGCAATCCCAGAAACAGTTCAAACGCCGCTTCAGCTTCGAGTTTTTCCCGCCCAAGACCGACCAGGGCAAGGAAAAGCTCCAGGTGGTGCGCGATCAGCTTGCCGAGGTAAATCCGGATTTTTTCTCGGTCACCTTCGGTGCGGGCGGTTCCACCCGGGATCGCACTATTGAAACCGTGCTCAACCTGCACCAGCAGGGCATTTCCACAGCACCACACCTCTCCTGCGTCGGTGGTACGCGGGCGGAGATTGCAGAGCTGCTGGATGTGTATAAAGAGAATGGCATCAACCGCATTGTCGCCCTTCGGGGTGACATGCCCTCAGGCATGGGCGCATCGGGTGAGATGCGTTACGCCAACGAGCTGGTTGCGTTCATCCGTGAACACAGTGGCGATCACTTCAACCTGGAAGTGGCGGCCTACCCCGAGTTTCACCCGCAGGCCCGCAACGCTGAAGAAGATCTGAAAAACTTCGCCCGTAAAGTGGAGGCTGGTGCCAATAGCGCCATTACCCAGTACTTCTTTAATCCGGAGAGCTACTTTTACTTCATCGACCGGCTGGAAAAGCTTGGAGTAACCATTCCGGTGGTGCCTGGCATCATGCCCATCGTGAACTTCTCCAGCCTGGTGCGGTTCTCCGACATGTGCGGTGCGGAAATACCGCGCTGGATTCGCAAGCAGCTTGAAGCTTATGGCGACGACACCGCAAGCATCCGCAAGTTCGGCGAAGAAGTAGTCACGGATATGTGTGAAAAGCTGTTGAAAGCCGGGGCTCCGGGGTTGCACTTCTATACCCTGAACCAAGCTGAGCCTAGTATCAGTATCTGGAAAAATCTCGGTATCAGCGATCGTGAAAAAATCGCATTCTAATGCGACGCTCCGGGAGCCAAGCATTTGATTTTGTGTGCGCTCCCGAGTAATAGTCTAAAGTGTACGTGATGCAGTTCCACTAATGCTCCTCGGGGATCACGGTCATCAGCAGTGAATTCCCCGGCTTGCCTTACCGGGCAAACGGAGCTTCATAAGAAAGAAAAGGAGAAAGCATGAGCACGAAATGGCTGAAAACACTGGGCACCGGCCTGGCACTCACCGTAGCTGCCGGAACCGTCAGCGCTGAAACTCTGCGGGTGGCGACAGACCCCAGCTTTGTTCCCTTCGAGATGCTGGACCAGGAAACCGGTGAAATGATCGGGTTCGACATGGAAATCATTGCCGAAGTCGCTCAGCGCGCAGGCTTTGATTACAAGCTTAACACCATGGACTTCAACGGCATTATACCGGCCCTGCAAACTGGCAACGTCGATATTGCCATTGCCGGCATCACCATTACCGAAGAGCGTGAAAAGATCGTTGATTTTTCCGACCCGTACTATGATTCCGGTCTGCGAATTCTGGTCCGCAACAACAACGATGACGTTACCGAACTATCCAACCTTGAGGGCCTGAAGATCGGTTCCAAGATTGGCAGCACCAGTTACGATTTCCTCAAGAAAAACCTTGATGAAAACGACGGTGTAACCCCGTATCCGGGCAGCTCGGATATGTATATGGCTCTGATGTCCGGTGCAGTAGACGCCGTGTTCTACGATGCTCCGAACGTTGGCTACTTCGCCCGCACCAAGGGTGAAGGCAAAGTCAAAACCGTTGGCAAACTTTACGAAGGCCAGCAGTACGGCATCGCGCTTAAAAACGGCAGCGAGTGGGTTGACGAGGTGAACGAAGCCCTCGCCGCAATGAAAGAAGATGGAACCTACAAAACCATCTACGAAAAGTGGTTTGGCCCGATGCCTGATGGCATGTAAAGGCTGAGAGGGCCGCCAGGTCCTTTCTTTTTTGTAGCGCCGGGGCTATTTGCCCCGGCGACTTCTGACCCCAACTCCTGCGGAGACGCACACTGTGGAATCCCAGTTCCAATTTGACTGGCAAGCAGCCATCGACTCTATCCCCTTCCTGATCAAGGGGATTCCCTACACCCTGATGATCTCATTTGGCGGCCTGATGATCGGTTTCGCTTTGGGCATCATTTTTGGTCTGCTGAGCATCAACAAACAATGGTTTCTGAAATGGCCCGCAACGGCCTATATCGAAATCTTCCGTGGCACCCCAATTCTCGTTCAGGTTCTGTTTATTTTTTACGGCCTGCCTGATCTGATTGGCGGCCCTATCGATCCTCTTACCGCGGGTATCGCCGCGATTGCGCTGAACTCGGGCGCTTACATCTCCGAAGTGGTACGTGGCGGCGTTCAGTCCATCGACAAGGGCCAGGCAGAAGCCGGGCTTTCATTAGGTCTCTCTCGCAATCAGACATTCTGGTCCATCATTTGGCCGCAGGCCTTCCGGCGCATGATTCCGCCACTTGGTAACCAGGCTATTGTCAGTATCAAGGACACCTCCCTGTTCTCGGTCATTGGCGTCGGCGAACTCGTGCGTCAGGGCCAGGTTTACATCGCCAGCACCTTCACCGCCTTTGAGGTGTATTTTGTGGTCGCGATTATGTACCTGGCCATCACCCTCTCACTGTCCCTGATTCTCCGCCTTGTTGAGCGGCGCGGACTGGCCTCTGTCTGAAGGAACCTGACCCATGACTCATATTGTAAAAATGAAGGGCATGAACAAGTACTTCGGCAAACTGCATGTCCTTAAAGATATCGATTTATCCGTAGAACAGGGCGAAGTGGTGGTTATTATCGGCGCCAGTGGTTCCGGTAAATCGACCCTGATCCGCTGCGTGAATGGCCTGGAGGAATTCGAATCCGGGCACTTGGAAGTAGAAGGTCAGGCTCTGGCACCGAAAGGCGGCAACCAGCAAGCCCTCTCGGAAATCCGAAAAGAAGTGGGCATGGTGTTCCAGCAGTTCAACCTGTTCCCTCACCTTACGGTGAAAAAGAACATCATGCTGGCGCCCCAGAAAGTCAAAAACACACCGCAAACGGTTGCGAACGCCACCGCTGAACGCCTTCTGGAACGAGTAGGTATCGGCAGCCAGGCCGACAAATACCCCAGCCATCTCTCCGGCGGCCAACAGCAACGCGTTGCCATTGCCCGTGCATTGGCCATGGAACCGCGCCTGATGCTGTTCGATGAACCCACCTCGGCGCTGGATCCGGAAATGATCGGTGAAGTGCTCGACGTAATGCGTGAACTGGCAAAAGAAGGCATGACAATGATGGTCGTCACCCACGAAATGGGCTTCGCCCGTGAAGTGGCCGACAGGGTAATCTACATCCACGAAGGCCAGATTGTGGAACAAGGCAAACCGGACGACGTGTTCGACAACCCTCAAAATGAACGCACTCAGGCGTTTCTCTCGCGGGTGCTGGCACACTGACAGCTTAACGGGCTTTGCATGCCGTTGCCTTAACCGAGCCCCTGTGAACTTATATAGCTCACAGGGGCTTTGTTTTTCACGCCCTATACCTGCCAGACAGAGCGCGACGTCGAGGACGCGGCACTTGGCGATTTATTGATCACACCGCCTTTTGATGCTATAAAAGATGCAGCTCGTCATCAAAATAGAAATCAGGAGAAGGCATGCGCACCACCGTGACAATCGACGAAGAGCTATACCAACAAGCACTGGACATGGCTGATCCAGCCATGGATAAGGCGGAACTCTTTCGGGAAGCAATCAAAACGTTTGTAAGAGTCCGCGCTGCCAAGCGCTTGGCAGCGTTGGGTGGCTCTACCCCCGACATGGAGACAATCCCCCGCCGCCATGAGGACGCCCCAGCGCAATGAATGTACTGGTTGATACATCAGTTTGGGTGGATCATTTCCGCAATCACAACACGGCGCTCACCAATCTATTGCTTTCTGACAGAGCACTAACCCATCCGATGGTGGTCGCCGAACTCGCCTGCGGCACACCACCTGCGCCACGTAAACAAACCTTGGGTGATATCAGTTTGCTTCAGCCGGCGACGCAGGCAAGCCTGGACGAAATCAGAGAGTTGATTGAGCGGGAAAAACTCTACGGCCTCGGCTGTGGCTTGATAGATATCGCGCTGTTGGCGTCCACACTGATCACACCCGATGCCCGGCTGTGGACCTTTGACAAACGACTGGCAAGCTTGGCGTTACGATTTGATGTGAGCTTTTGAGTCAGAAATGGCTGAATCGACGACCTGTCATTGATGAATAATCAAAACCCCTGTACAAAATTCGCCGCCGCTTTGTAGGTATGGCAAGCTCGGATTTCGTCATTCAAAATTCACAGAAAGGCCAACCGAAAAAAACACAATGCCGGAAAGCAAGAATACAATGTGCGGCAAAGTCGCCCACAACTTGAGGCTCAATGGAAGTGGCTCGAATTCATCACCGTAGCGTGCAGAGAGCTTTGAACCATATTTCGGGATTCTCCTATACGCAAAAAAAGCAAACACATGAAGCGACCGCATCCATCGCCCAATAGGTCCACCGCCGAAAGATGTTCTTACAGAATCAATCAGCTTTCCTGCCGTTCCAATTCGCAATTCCACATCGGCAATTTTGGGGAACGCAATCGTTACAATAAATATCACGGAGAGCAGTCCCATTGGCAGCGATATCATCAATGCATACTCCCAAAAGGTAACTGCGCTATTCTCCATCAGTAACGACCTTCCTCATCAAATTACCGGCGTTTCTCCCGGCCGTCCCGCCTAACTGTCCACCAACCGCCGAGCCAATTCCACCCACAATAATCACGCAGGCGACACCTCCTATCCCCGCAGAAGCTACACCAAGCAAGCCACAGCTGATTGCTGCGGTGGACCCTAACGCGCCCCCGAGTGCACTCCCTGAAAAACGTCCATACTCTTGATATCTAGCGACTTCACATTGCTCTTGGCTTCCAAATGTACAAACCTGCTCAAGCCTCTGATCCATAGCCCAATAGTCAAGCCCAAGAGCCACATAACCAGCGCCCTGTGCATATTTCGCAGCATTTGCCAGCTTCGCATAATGCGTTCCATAACCCGGAATCCCGCCAACTCCCGAAGCCTTCCACTCATGAACAATGCTCTTGGAAGATAACCCCAATGCCCGCTTGAGTTTCGCATTATCATCCAGCGACATCCCTTTCCTTGCCACTTTACCAAGCGCAAAATCCAGCTTGGTAAACAGTCGTTGCCGTCGCTCAAAAAACTCCGGGTGGCTAAGTGTTCCATGCTTCCGGAAGGTATCCTGATGGAGAGCTTCCAGCTCCTTCAACGTAGCGTTAATACTTTTGATCTGCTGGACAATCATGGTGGCCCCAACGCCAAGCCCCGTTGCGGCATTAGATGTCATCATTTCCAGCAGGTCGTAGTGGTCGACAACGAACTGCGCTTCATGCTCGCTGAGCTGCCGGACTTGCTGATTGACCTGTTGGGCTACCTGCATCAGGTCGTTTTCTTTACTGGTGCACTCCAAGCTGTTCGGATCTGCGATCACAATCATTTCGCCGGGCAATGCTCGGCTTCCCAAGCCTGGATTCAGGCGCTCGAAGTTATCCGGTTTGGCTGACGCATCGCCATAGAGCAACGTGAGTAATTCGTTTTTGCTCAGGGGCTGACGAGCAACGTGGAATCCCGGTCCGCTCAACGTCTGATCCAGCTTTTCTACAGGCTCGCCTGAAGCGTCCTCGACGGAACTCAAGCTCGCAAGAGAGACTGGTGGTTGCTGAAGCGCCGCTGGCTGGCTAAGAGCTTCCTGCGTTTCGGCAGCAGATGTTTGCTCCTGCCTGGACGAAGCCTGTCCAACTGCAGAAGCACTGCTGGCAGGTGATGCCATCGGCGACATTCCCGAAAACGCCACCGGCGAATGCGTATCACCAATAACTACAGACCCCGAACCAATTGTCACACCCCCACAGGAAATCGCGCTACCAGTCACTGCGGCCGGTACGCCATTAATCATCACGGTGCCAGAACCGGCTGCAATCACTCGTGGGTGCGAAGAATGCTTGGGTTTGGAGTGAGGCGCCAAAGGATCGCCCACGCGGGCTACAGGCTTGCCATCAATCAGTACATCGGGGGAGCCGGCAATCACCGGCGTAGGCGGGAAACCTTCGTGATCGGAGCCCAGGTCTCCGAGAAGCACTACTGCTTTACTCATGTCGCATCCTTTGCGTCGTGTTCTTCCTTGAAACCAAACCGCACATCTTCGAGCCAGCCAGGCTCTGTCGGTATGAGAAAGCATCTTATACCGAAGACGCGCAGAGGCCAAACCAGGCAAAACCTCAGTGGTCTGGCTGTGCCCGGCATCACAGTAGCCAGTCACCGCTGTTAACTGTATTATCAAAATAGGTTAACAGCCAATCTTTTTCATCACAGAACCAACGTCTTACCGGAGCTCCATTATGCGTAATGCCGACCTGGTCGCCCGCGGCCTCAAATCCGTGTGGCATCCCTGCACCCAGATGAAAGACCACGAAACTCTCCCTCTGGTCCCCATCAGGCGAGGCGAAGGCGTATGGCTGGAGGATTTTGAAAACAACCGGTTTATCGATGCCGTCAGCTCCTGGTGGGTAAACCTCTTCGGCCACGCCAACCCCAGAATCAACGCTGCGATCCAGAAGCAGATCGGCGAGCTGGAGCACGTCATTCTGGCCGGGTTCACCCACGAACCCGTGGTCAATTTGTCCGAGCGGCTCATCGAAGTGACTCCTGAAGGCCTCAACAAGTGCTTCTATGCCGACAATGGCTCGTCTGCAATTGAGGCAGCGCTCAAAATGAGCTTCCATTACTGGAAGAACGAGGGCAAACCCGGCAAAAAGAACTTCGTGAACCTGAGCAACAGTTACCACGGCGAA
This sequence comes from Marinobacter sp., assembly GCF_048259445.1. Classification (GTDB taxonomy): domain Bacteria; phylum Pseudomonadota; class Gammaproteobacteria; order Pseudomonadales; family Oleiphilaceae; genus Marinobacter. Next base: position 69,357 of record NZ_JBLXHQ010000002.1, read on the forward strand.
ACACTGGGTGCGCTGGCATTGGGCGATGTCGCTTTATATAAAGACACCTATCAACCATTGCTTATGGAAGTGCTAACCGCACCCTCGCCGGACGCCTACAACAAAGAAGAAGGTGAAACCGACGAGGCTTATGCCCTGCGCCAGTTCGAGGCCATGGAAACACTGTTGGCAGAAAAACATGAAGAAATCTGCGCCGTTGTTGTGGAGCCGCTGATCCAGTGCGCCGGTGGCATGCGCATGCACCACCCTATTTACCATACCAAGCTGCGCGAAGCCTGTGATCGCTATGGCGTGCATCTGATTGCCGATGAAATAGCGGTCGGCTTTGGCCGCACCGGCACCCTGTTTGCCTGCGAGCAGTCGGGGATCACTCCGGATTTCATGTGTCTTTCCAAGGGGCTGACCGCCGGCTACCTGCCGTTATCCGTGGTGCTGACCACCGATAAGGTCTACAACGCCTTCTATGATGATTATGAAACCCTGAAAGCCTTTCTGCACAGCCACAGCTACACCGGCAACCCAATCGGCTGCGCCGTGGCGCTGGCGACTTTAGACATCTTCCGGGACGATAATGTTATTGAGAACAACCTCCGGCTTTCGGCCTGCATGGCTGAATCCGTCGGTCACCTTGCCGATCACCCAAATGTCGGGGATATCCGCCAGCATGGCATGACGCTCGCCGTGGAAATGGTGAAGAACAAAGCCTCAAAAACGCCTTTTCCCTGGCAGGAGCGCCGGGGTGTTCGCGTTTATCAGCACTCTCTCACGCGTCAGGCCTTGCTTCGACCCCTGGGTAATGTGGTTTACTTCATGCCGCCTTACGTCATCACCGAAGATCAGATTCGCCATCTGGCCCAGGTCGCGACCGAAGGCATCAACATAGCCGTTCGGGACTGATCAAGGTAAACACGCATGCGCATCCCAAGAATTTATACCGATTCGCCACTGAGCGAAGGAGCTCAGGCTGAGCTGGACGAAAACGCCGCCCAGCATGTTGGCCGGGTATTGCGCATGCAGCCAGGACAGGAGCTGAGACTGTTTAACGGCGACGGCAAGGACTACCCGGCCACCATTACTGAATCAGGCAAGAAGCGCGTGGAAGTTCTGGTGGGAGTGCCCGAGGCCAACAATACGGAATCGCCGCTGAAAATCATCCTTGGCCAGGCTCTGTCCAAAGGCGATCGCATGGATTACGCCGTGCAGAAAGCGGTGGAAATGGGCGTCAGCTGCATAGTGCCGATCACCACCGAGCGCTGTGAGGTAAAACTCAAAGGCGACCGCGAAGACAAGCGCTTGCGCCATTGGCAATCAATTGCAGTGAGCGCTGCAGAACAATGTGGCCGCGCCCGGGTGCCTGAAATCCTGCCGGTTATGACCATGAATCAATGGCTGAAACACAGCCACAACTGCGACCTGCGCCTGGTGCTACATCACCGCACAAAGCAATCACTGGAATCAATGGCCAAACCCGACAACATAGCCCTGATGATCGGACCGGAAGGCGGCCTGACCGCAGATGAAATTGCACAGGCAGAGAAAGACGGATTCATGCCTGTGGCACTCGGGCCCCGTGTTCTCAGGACAGAAACCGCGCCAGTCGCAGCCATAGCGCTTTGTCACTGGCTCTGGGGAGACATAGGTTACTAGGCCATATTGCCGGTTTGGAAGGGACTTGCGAGTCATTGACAGAGGCCAGCCTTCCGAACATGCTCCATCCCGCAGACCTAATCAAAAAAGTGAGTGCGAGCCCGGATGACAAGCCTGTTTAGCAACCCAGAATTCTGGCAATACCTCAGCATCCCCGTTATTGCGGCACTCATTGGCTGGACCACCAACTGGCTCGCCATCAAAATGACCTTCTTCCCCCTGGAGTTCGTTGGCAAGCCGCCGCTGTTAGGCTGGCAGGGCATCATTCCATCAAAAGCCCGGAAAATGGCTGCTATCAGCGTCGACGCAACTATTTCCAAAATCGGTACCGTGCGGGAGATTTTCCAGCAGATCGACCCCAGAGTCCTCGCCACTCATATTGTCCATTCTGTTGACCCCCGCATTGAAGAATACGTGGACGAAATCATGCTCAGAGAGCACCCCACGTTCTGGGAAAACCTCCCTGCATCCGCCCGAAAAATGGTCTACGACCGGGTGCGCAAATCCACTCCGAAGCTCGTTGACAATCTGGTAGACGATATATCCGACAATGTCGAAGACCTGCTTGATATCAAAGGCATGGTTATCGATCGGCTTGCGGTCGACAAACAACTGCTGAACCGCATTTTTCTGGAATGCGGCGAAGTCGAGTTCCGCTTTATTGTAAACTCCGGCCTTTACTTCGGCTTCCTGTTCGGCCTGATTCAGATGGCCGTCTGGTACTTTTACCAGAACTGGTGGGTACTGCCTGTTTTCGGGTTATTGGTAGGCTGGGCAACCAACTGGATTGCATTGAACGTCATCTTCCGGCCCCTGCATGCCAGAAAGATCGGCCCATTCCGTATTCAGGGTCTGTTCCTCAAGCGCCAGCCCGAGGTGGCAGAATCGTTCTGCCACATTGTGACGCACGAAATTCTTACCGTCGGGAATATCATCAACGCCATTCTGGAAGGTCCCAACGGCGGCCGCGCCCGCAACATGGTCAAAAAACACATCAAGCCGCTGGTGGATGAAACCGCGGGCATGGGTAAGGCACTGACCCAGATGGCGCTTGGCCCTACAGGCTTTGCCACACTCAAAAACCAGGTGGGCGAAAAAGCCATAGAAATATCGAAAACGTCCTTTAACAACCCGGTATTCGAAACCGACCGCGCCCGCGCCGTCGAGTCTATTATGGTAGAGCGAATGATTGCCCTGTCATCGGAAGAATTCCAGGACCTGCTGCGCCCCTGTTTTCAGGAAGATGAGATCAAACTGATTCTGGTAGGTGCTGCCCTCGGCTTTGCAGCAGGCATATGCCAGCTTGTCTTCGTATTTGGTGGCGTATTGATGTAAATAGCTTGCTGGCCGCAACGGATCTGGCCTGTTGCAAGCCTGCGGGGTACCTCTATACTGCGGGGGTATGAGTACGTACTCTTTAACGACTGATTGACCCGGAGGCAGTGGATGCCAGGCTTCTTTTCCTGGATTGCAGGCTTGTTCAAAACAGCAGAATCGTCACCCCCTCCGGTTTCTGAGGCCCGACTGTTTAATCCTGCGAAAACCACCGAACAAGGTGAAGTAACGGAAGATACTCAGGATCTCTCGCTGCAGCTTGAGGAAAACCTGTTCTGCTGGCTTCTGGACACGGGGCCTTCAAACCTGCGTTCAGAATCAAGCCGGTCGAACGCTGCACTTCAGGAACTTCACACCCGCCTTACAAGCAGCAAGATGGAAGAAGTGCCGAGGCGCCCCATGACGCTGCCGATGCTGATGAAAGCACTTTCAGATGAAGCGGCCGACCGTCACAAGCTGACACAGATTATTCTTGGCGATCCCGCTTTGACGGATCAGATCCTGCAGGTTGCCAACAGCCCTTATTTCCGTACCGGGGATCACACCATTGAATCTGTAGATCAGGCCGTATTTGTACTCGGCATGGACGGCATACGAAATGTGATCGCTGCTGCGGTTATGCGCCCGATGATGGCCGCCCGTAACAGCCGGGAAGCATTATTCGCCCAGAGGGCGTGGGTCTGGGGCCTTACCTGCGCTCGTGCTGCCGAGTTTATCGCCAGGCTTCGCAATGAAGATGCGAGCGCACTTTTTACCACCGGTTTGTTGCCAGCACTTTCCTATATAACGATTCGCAGAGAGCTTCAGCGCATTTGCCGGGCACAGCCCGGTGCCGAAGAACCTGACGCTGCGCTGATTCGCCAGGCGCTCACACGTTATCAATGGATTGCCTGCCAACTGATTGCCAGCGAGTGGAACCTGCCGCCCAAGTACCACGCTTACCTGATGTCGGCAGAGCGCCCTGCCCCCGAGCAGGAACAGACCACCCTGAGCGACGGCATGGTGATAGGCAGCCGCGAAGTGCTGCGCCATGCACACCAGAGAAACCTGCCCGAAGAAGACCTCGATAAAATCGTACGCCTTACTCCGGAGCAGACAGGTCGTGTGCGCGCGGCCCTGAAGGCGGCCCTCAGCGAGGGAGCTCGGGGCTAAGCTCCGGGCTCGCACCGTTTTTCAGCAGAGCTGCGAATGTCATGGATTCATTCTTGCGCTCGCCCTTGAGTAACTCGACAGGAAATACGGTAGGCAACCGATCAACAACCCGGTCCTCGTCGTGGCGTACCACCTGAAGCACATCACCCACCGTAATCAGATCCAGAGCCCGCCCGGGCACAAGCTGGTCGCCCTGCTTGCCTGCCAATGACAGCAAACCCGCGCGAATCAGCTTGTCGCTAACACCGCGTGTTACCTCCCCAGGCACCCTCAATGCTTGCTCCAGAGCTTCTTGTTGCGGCGCTTTGGCGCCCTCACTGAAAGGGCGCGACACGAGCCACATCATAGCCAGTGCTACCTTCTCCTGCAGTTCCGGTGCTAACTGAACATGAGTGCGCTTGGCAACGGCGCCGGGGTTTTGCAGGTAGAACGCCAGGCTTGCACCCAGAAGCAGAATCATCCAGTTCAGGTAAATCCAGATCAACATGATAATGCCGATCGCAAAACTGGAATAAATGGCGGCGTACTTGGCAGAACCGGCCACAAAAGACGCAAACAGCATTCCACCTGCCTGCCAGGAAACCCCGGCGACAAGGCCACCAATAAAGGCATACCGCAGCTTAACCCGGGTGTTAGGCATGAACACATAAACGAACGTGAAGGCACCCACTACTAAAAAGAACGGCGTAAAACGACTGGCTAACAGTATCACCGAGCCAAACGGCTCAATGGCAATCAGAGTCTGAACGATGGTTGAAGAGAAAATAGTTGCGCTGACGCCAATGGCAGAAACCATCAGTAGCGGGCCGACCATAATAACGCTGAGGTAATTGCTGAACCTCTGGGCTACCGAACGCATCTCCGGCACTCGCCAGATCATGTTGAATGACCGCTCGATTTTCTGCACCAGCGAAACCACGGTATAGACCAGCAAAGCAAGGCCTACAGAGCCCAGAACACCCACTTTCATGTTGTCCACAAAGCCGAGTATGCGCTCGGCCATTTCAACACCCTCCGGCCCCATGGGCTGGAAAAACTGGAACAGGAAAGGCTCCATGCGCTGGTGAACGCCCAATGCTTTCAACACCGAAAAACTCAGAGCCAGCAAAGGCACAATGCTGAGCAGCGTGGTGTAGACCAGACTCATGGCATGGAGGGTCAGCTGGCCGCTGATAACATCTCGTATCAGGGCGTAAGCCGAACGTCCTACTTTGTAGAGCCAGGTCCAGGGCCAGCTCTGCGGCGGGTTCGGGTTTGCAAGAATCCAGCTTTCCGCAGCCTGGAGTCGCTCTTTGAATTGGAAAGAAGCCACTTTAGGTCCTGTTGATCCTGTTTTATTCAGATTATCAGTTAGATATCCGATTCCCACCAAGTATGACTGATTAACAGCTTTTTGCGAGACACCCTGTTCAATATAACTATATCGATATTTGTTACTTCCGCTTATAACAAAAACTCTGTAAAAAAGCGGTCACAAACGATATGTCGCTCAACTGAATGGATTTTTACATGCGCATCAAAATTGCTCTGGGAACTTTAGCTCTCTCAACACTCTTCCCAACCGCCGCCCTGGCGACAAATGGCTACTTCAGCCACGGTTACGGTGCCATTAGCATGGGCATGGCCGGTGCTGGCTCAGCCTTGTCACAGGACAGTATGGCTGCCTCCACCAACCCGGCGGGCATGGCGTTTGTGGGCAATCGTATTGACGGTGGCATTGAGGTCTTTTCACCGCGTAGAGAATATTCCGTTGAAGGCCCGTTATCGCCTCCACCCGCATTTTCTCTTCAGCCGGGTACCTATGAAAGCAGCAAAAACGGTTTCGTGATTCCCCATTTCGGTTTCAACCGTCAACTCTCCGACACGACTGCCTTCGGTGTTTCAGTATTTGCCAACGGTGGCATGAACACGGACTATTCCGGTGAGAATGGCGGGGCATTCTATGGCGGCCGCACTGGAGTGAACCTTGAGCAGCTGTTTATTGCACCGACAGTGGCCTGGGAGTTTGCCGACAATCAAGCCATAGGTATTTCGCCAATAATTGCCTACCAGCGTTTTGCGGCAGAAGGTCTGCAAAGCTTTGCGCCATTTTCGTCCGATGCTGACGCACTTTCGAACAACGGTACCGACGACGCCTGGGGCTACGGCTACCAGATCGGCTGGCAGGGCGAAATTACCGACACGCTGCGCGGCGGTGTCAGCTGGCGCAATATCGTGAAAATGGGAGAGTTCGACAAGTATCGGGGGCTGTTTGCCGAGCAGGGTGACTTCGATATTCCACAAATGTTCAATGCAGGTATCGCCTGGTCAGGCGTTCAGAACCATTGGTTCCTGCTGGATATCCAGCACATTCGATACAGCGAAATTAACAGCGTCGGCAACCCTGTTATGCCCATCACACCCGGGTCTTTGGGCACTGATGACGGGGCGGGGTTCGGCTGGGACGACATGACCATCGTAAAGCTGGGATGGCAGTGGCAGCAGACTCCGGGCCACGCGTGGCGCGCTGGCGTGAGCTACGGCGAAAATCCGATCTCTGACGAAGATGTCTTGTTCAACATCCTCGCGCCGGGTGTGCAGGAGTGGCACTTCACGGGTGGCTTCACTCACAATTTCAGTGACAACCTGGAGCTGTCTGGAATGGCCTTTTTCTCGCCCACAAAAGAAGTCTCCGGCCCCAATCCACTGGCGCCCAACCAGACGATCAGCCTGGAAATGTACCAGGTTGGCGCCTCGGCCAGCCTGGGTTGGAACTTTTGATCACATCAGCTAACGCAATGGTGACAGCTCCTTTTCTGATTACCAGGAAACGGAGCTGTTAGGGCCACGCTTGATAATGGGCGTTTCTCCTTCCCAGATGGCCAGGCCTGATTCGAGATCTGTCAGGGACAACTGGATGTAGTACTCCACCTGTTGTTCTTTGCCGACCTTGTGATTGCGCTGCAGAATTTTTCCGGACAGGCTCAGATCAGGTGCCTGAAGCAGGCCTTTGCGCATCACGCCGGATTGATCAAACTCCTCTGAATCGCGCAACTCACGGGCTTTCATGTTCATTTCATCTTCAGCGCCATTGAGGCCGACGGCTGTAGTGGTGACAACCTTCCCGGATTGCAGCAGGGATACGCGGATTTTCTTGGTGAGCTGGTCGGTATCAATACGCTGCATGGTATCGTTGGTCACACGGCTGACCACCATGATGTAACGACTACCATCAGGGTTATTTACGGCACCACTGGCAAGCATGTCCTCAACAGCATCTGTGGCCGCCTTTTCAAAATCCCGATAGTCCATGGTCATAGCGACCGGGCCATCGTCAGCAGCCGGGTCAATATAGCGAGCAGGTGCGGCGCAGCCGGCGACAACAGCAAGGCTGACGGAAATGGCAAGAGCACGTATCAACATAGGGGATTCCTTTTATCTTGGTTCACGGAGATGCAACTGGTAACTGGTCGCTTTGGTATGAGGTGCAGTGGCATCGAAGTAGCGCACCTGGCCAGTCAGCAGGGTTGCTTTGCGGTAACCCTCACCAACGCTTTTAACAACCATGCCATTGTCATCAAACCAGATCACTGTCCATGCAAGCTCGGCGTCTGACCTTGCTTCCACCGCAAACTGCACTTGCAGCAGGCTGTCACCACTTGGTTGAGCCAGGCGCTTCTCAAAGAGCTCGGTTACCGTCATGGCGTAGCTGACTTCCGGGTCGACCTTCAGGTTTTCCCTCTCGCTCATTGAATGAGTTTCCGGCTGCGAGGCACAACCTGCCAGCCCGAAAATCAGCAGGCTGGCAAACAATAGTGTTTTCATAACATGATTCCTCATCTCACTCAGGCATTCGCCTTAATGTTGCTTCGGTTTTGCCCTGCAAATCCATGGTGATGACCGTGGCAGGGGCGTTCAATGTCGGACGTTTAACATACACCAGTGTGAATGCCTGGTGTGGAATTTCCAGCTCGCCCAGCACCTCTCCCCGGTTATCCAGTAGAGTCATGCTCCCGCTTTCAGGGCGATCGACACGTAAGGCCTCCCAGTGGTCAGGTAGTGCCTGCCAGCTGCGCAGGTCGGCCTGAGTTGTCGCAACCGAATATGCAGCTGCAAAAAGCTGGCCCCAGGGGCCAAACTGATCTGCCGCCTCGCTCTGAAGAACGGCTTTACTTATCGCGGATGCGACAGCCCGGGAGAGTATGCCCGGGAACCGCTCTTTCATCTCGGTACGGATAACCTTGCCCATGTCCGCAATTCGTTCTGTCTGCACCACCAGACCTGTCGCACCGACCACACCGAGACCACCGGGTAAAGCAGAGCGGTCAGTATACTCCGGCAAAGCCAAACCCACATAAGCGGGCGCCTGCTGGGTGCCGCGCACAATGAACAAGGGTACATCCAGGCGGGACTCTCTCAGAACTGGTCCCAACCCGTTTTCATACAAAATCCATACTTGCGGGGGCAACTCTTTCAGTGACTGCCGGCCAGATGCAAGGTCAGTGGCCAGGTCTGCATCGCTTTGCAGCACCCTGCTCCCGGGGCTCATTTGCGCAACACGGGAAAGCGAAGTGACCGCCCGCTCATAATCAGCGCCGTCTGCTGCATTCGCAAGAAAGTAAATGCCATGCAGATACGTACTTGAGGGCACAATGAATTCGGGAAAAACGGACCAGCTCGACGTCGCACCGTACTGGTTATCAACGGCTGACTGAAAGCGACTGTCTCCAAGGCTGCTGCGAACCATCGAAGCTTTCTGGTTGCCGCTCTGGGCCTCTCGCTTCAAGACAGCCTGCTGCTCAGCGATTTCCTTGCGGAAATAATCAACAGCGCGACGAGTTCGGTCGTCGGCCCGGTTAAATTCGACCCGGGCGTATTCGGTATTGCCCGCAGCCAGGAACGCCAGCCCTTTGTAGGTATTCACCAACACTGCCTCAGACATCAAGGCCTCATAGTCACGCGCTGAGTCGTTGACCATGACCGCTAAAAGTCCTTCCGTAGCGCTCGTCAGCAAGCCCTCGCTATCGAGGTATTTCATACCCTCCTCTGCCAGATCATAGGCTTTTACAGATTCGCCATAACGGCCTGTCAGGCGGTACATTTCGCCCTGGTGCAATAATTCGAGCAAGTGCTCCCTGGAATCAACTGGTTTCTTATCAGACTCACTGAAACTCATTGCCTTCAGTGCAGACGTATAATCACCGCTAACATAGGCTGAATTGAACGAAGCAAGCTGATCACGATGCTGGAACGACGAGCACCCTGAAAGCAAGGTCGCCAAAATCGTCGCCAAAAACACACTCCAGGTGCTTTTCAAACTACCACTCCTTGCAAACCATCATCCCCTTCCAGCCTTGCCCATTGATATGTCAGGAAATCGAGGCGAGATTTTGCGCCGTGATTTCGACAATCCTCTGCCGCGCTTCACGGCTGGCCCAGGCTGAATGTGGCGTAATGATCAGGTTTGGTATGTCACCTGCAAGCAGAGGATTGCCGTTGCGCGGAGGCTCTTCGGTCAACACATCAAACCCGGCACCGCCAATAACATGGTGTCGCAGCGCATGGGCCAGGGCGTCCTCGTCCACCAGTCCGCCACGGCTGGTATTAATCAGCAGTGCATCCGGCTTCATCATCTGCAACTCCCGGGCGCCAATCAGGTTCCGGGTTTCATCGGTGAGCAGGCAGTGAATCGAGAGAACATCCACTTGCGGGAGGAGCTCATCCAGAGGAATCCTGGGGTACCCGTCAACCTCTCCTGCAGCCTGTCCGGGTCGCGCACCCAGCAATATGTTCATACCGAAGGCTCTGGCCCGCTCGGCAACACCCTGCCCGAGATCCCCATAGCCGAGGATACCCAGAGTCCGACCCTCCAGCTCCATGATCGGATGGCCCATCAGGCAGAACATGTCGCTTTCAGCCCAGCGCCCTGCCCGCACATCGCGATCGTAATCCAGTAGCCGCGTTGCCAATGCCAGCATCAGCGCCATGGTGTGCTGCGCTACCGTAGAGCGGCCGTAGTTCGTCACGTTCAGCACCTGTATGCCATGCTCTCTGGCGGCTTCCACGTCAACATTGTTCAATCCGGTGGCGACCACGGCGATGGTTTTCAACTCCGGACAGTTTTCGAAATGCTCCCGCGTAAGCACAACCTTGTTGACAAGCACGGTATCAAAGCCGCGGATCCGTTCCCCTACCTGTGCGATTGTCGTGGAGGCATGCTTCACAATACTGCCGGCAACCCTTTCGAGGGGTGCAAGATCTACATCATGGCCAAGCGTGCTGGCATCAAGAAATACAGCTTTCATACTTTTCTCCATCATCAATACCGCTCGAGATTAAGGTAGACTGAGCCAAACGTCCAAATAAGAGACTGGAAATCATGGATCACGAATTCTGGCACGAGCGTTGGAGCAAAAAGGAAATCGGCTTCCACGAGGGCTCAGTCAATCAATTTCTTTACGACCACTGGCCAGAGCTCTCAGGCGCTGGTACTGAAGGTGTATTTGTTCCGCTGTGCGGCAAAGCCCACGATATGTGGTGGCTGCATGATCGGGGCCACTCGATTATTGGCGTGGAGCTGAGCGAAATCGCCTGCAAGGACTTCTTTGAAGAGGCCGGCGAGAAAGCTCAGGTACACCCCGGCAAGCCCTTTATAACCTTCCGCCATGAAAACCTTGAGCTATGGTGCGGTGATTTTTTCCAGATGACACCCGATGATCTCAAACATACCCGCCTGGTGTACGACCGTGCCGCCCTGATTGCCCTTCCTCAGTCTATGCGCAAACAATACGTTGAGCACCTTACGGCAATTATTCCCGACGGCACCAGAATCCTGCTTATTACCCTGGACTACAAAACCCGAATTACCCCGCCACCATTCAATGTGAGCGACGACGAAGTCCGGGAGCTCTATTCTGCTGACTACGACATCGAGCACATCCTCACCAATACGCTGCCCAGCGACCACATGTTTACCAAACGCAAAGGCCTGATTGGCGCCACAGAGAGCGTATTTCGCCTCACCAAGCGATAGTCTGTGAACTGCTGCGGTAACATAATTTAATGAACCTTAACCAATTACTGCCTGTCCAACCCCCTGAGCGTGAACTAAGCTCAGGTTGAACAGGCCGAAATCCGACACAGATCGTGACCGGCTGAAAATACCCTTTCCTTTCACCCACAACCAAACGAATCGCCGGCATGGCGACCGTAACTGCAACGGGGATATTGCGTGTACTGAAAGCTGAAGAACAGCGAGCGAGGGGCTACCCATGAGCATACTGCAGCAGTTTAAAAACCGGTATGAGAGCACCCAGGAAGAAGAGTACAGCCTTGAGGAATACCTCGAGATCTGTAAAAAGGACCCAACGGCCTATGCTTCGGCGGCCGAACGATTATTGATTGCGATCGGCGAACCCGAATTTGTCGATACTTCCCGTGATACCCGCCTGTCACGTATCTTTTCCAACAAAATCATCAAACGATACCCGGAATTTTCCGAATTCTACGGCATGGAAGAGGCTGTGGAGAATATCGTGTCCTTCTACAGGCATGCGGCTCAAGGCCTGGAAGAGAAGAAACAGATCCTTTACCTGCTGGGGCCGGTTGGCGGTGGTAAATCATCACTGGCGGAGAAGCTCAAGTACCTGATGCAGAAGGTGCCTTTCTATGCCATCAAGGATTCCCCGCTCAACGAATCGCCCCTGGGGCTTTTCGATCCGGCCGAGGATGCCGCTATTCTGGAAGAAGAGTTCGGCATTCCCTCCCGTTACCTGAAGAACATCATGTCGCCCTGGGCCGTGAAACGCCTGCATGAATACGGCGGCGATATCAGCAAGTTCCGTGTGGTGAAAAAGTATCCCTCTGTGCTGGATCAGATCGGTGTCTCCAAAACCGAACCGGGGGATGACAACAACCAGGATATTTCTGCGCTTGTCGGCAAGGTGAACATCCGCATGCTGGAAGATTACTCCCAGGATGACCCCGATGCCTACAGCTTCAGTGGCGGCCTGTGCAAAGCCAACCAGGGGCTGATGGAGTTTGTCGAGATGTTCAAGGCGCCCATCAAGGTTCTGCATCCGTTGCTTACCGCAACACAGGAAGGCAACTACAACACCACCGAGGGCATGGGCTCTGTACCTTTTGACGGGGTTATCCTTGCTCACTCCAACGAGTCGGAATGGCAGACTTTTCGCAACAACAAACACAACGAGGCCTTTCTTGACCGGGTGTATATCGTCAAGGTGCCCTATTGTGTGCGTGTGACGGAAGAGATCGAGATCTACAAAAAGCTTCTGAAAAACAGCTCTCTGGCCGGGGCACCCTGCGCGCCGGATACGCTGGACATGCTGGCGCAGTTTTCCGTGCTCTCACGCATCAAGGAGCCGGAAAACTCCAGTGTTTTTTCTAAGATGCGTGTCTACGACGGCCAGAACATCAAGGACACAGACCCCAAGGCAAAATCCATTCAGGAGTACCGCGATGCGGCGGGCGTTAACGAGGGCATGGACGGCCTTTCGACCCGGTTTGCGTTCAAGATTCTCTCCAAGGTATTCAACTTCGACACCACCGAAGTGGCCGCCAACCCGGTGCATCTGCTCTACGTGATTGAAAAGCAGATTGAACAGGAGCAGTTCGCGCCCGAGACCCACGAGCGCTACCTGCGCTTCATCAAGGAGTTCCTGGCTCCGCACTACGTTCAGTTTATCGGCAAGGAGATCCAGACGGCCTATCTGGAAAGCTACAGCGAATACGGTCAGAACCTGTTCGACCGCTACGTAACCTATGCCGACCTGTGGATTCAGGATCAGGAATTCCGGGATCCGGAAACCGGCGAGATTCTTGACCGTTCTTCCATCAATGAAGAACTGGAGAAAATCGAAAAGCCGGCAGGCATCAGCAATCCCAAGGATTTCCGCAACGAGGTGGTCAACTTTGTACTGCGGGCCCGGGCCAATAACCAGGGCCAGAACCCCTCCTGGCTCAGCTACGAGAAACTGCGCAGCGTGATCGAGAAGAAGATGTTCTCGAACACCGAAGACCTGTTGCCGGTTATTTCGTTTAACCCAAAAGCCAGCCAGGAAGATCAGAACAAGCACAAACAGTTCGTCGAACGCATGGTCGATCGGGGCTATACGGAGAAGCAGGTGCGCCTGCTGGCAGAGTGGTACCTGCGAGTTCGCAAGTCGCACTAGCAGTGATGGCGGGCTCGGAAAGCGAGCCTGCGATCTTTGCCCCGAACGTGTAAGTGGAGTGTGAATTATGGGTATGACCCACATTGTCGACCGACGGCTGAACGGCAAAAACAAGAGCGCGGTGAACCGGGAGCGGTTCTTGCGCCGCTACCGCCATCACATAAAGAAAGCAGTTTCTGATGCGGTGCATCGGCGCTCGATCACGGACATAGAGCGTGGGGAGAGTGTCAGCATCCCCACGCGGGATATCGACGAGCCCGTTTTCCATCATGGCCAGGGTGGCCATCGTGAAATGGTGCATCCGGGTAACCGGGAATTTGTAGCCGGAGACCGGCTGCCCAAACCAGAGGGCGGAGGCGGGCAAGGTCAGGGCCAGGGTCAGGCCAGCCCTGACGGCGAAGGCATGGATGAATTCGCCTTCCAGATCACCCAGGAAGAGTTTCTGAACTTTCTGTTTGATGATCTCGAACTTCCAAACCTTGTCCGTAAAAAGCTCAAGGATACGGAAACCTTCAATTATGTGCGCTCTGGCTTTAGCACTCAGGGTGTGCCTGCAAAGCTTGACGTTGTTCGATCACTGCGCGGTGCCCACGCCCGTCGCCTGGGCCTTGGCGGCGCCCGCAAAAAGAAGATTCGTGAACTGGAAGCCCAGCTTGCCGACCTGAAATCTGCTCCTGCCGATCTGGATGCAGCGTTCAGCCATGAAGATCAGATCAAGGTACTGGAAGACGAGATCGCCCGGCTGAAAGCCAATGTAAAGCGGATTCCCTTTATTGATGAAATCGACCTGCGTTATCGCCAGCACCTGAAGCAACCGAAACCGGCAACCAGCGCGGTCATGTTCTGCCTGATGGACGTATCCGGCTCCATGACCCAGATGCACAAGGACACCGCCAAGCGGTTTTTCATCCTGCTGTACCTGTTCCTGAAAAAGAATTACAAAAAGATTGATGTGGTGTTTATACGCCACCACACCAGTGCCAAGGAAGTGGATGAGGACGAGTTTTTCTATTCCCGGGAAACCGGTGGCACCATTGTATCCAGTGCGCTGAAGCTGATGCACAAGATCATCGAATCCCGCTATTCCCCGGCAGAATGGAACATCTACGCCGCCCAGGCGTCTGATGGCGACAACTGGAACGACGATTCCCCCGTGTGCGGCAAGCTGCTGACCGAAAGCATCCTGCCTCTGGTGCAGTATTTCGCCTACGTGGAGATTACGCCCCAGGACCACCAGATGCTCTGGTACGAATATGAGCGGGTGCAGGAGCGCTTCCCGGAGAGTTTCGCCCAGCAGCAAATTGCCGACCCCGGCGAGATCTACCCGGTCTTCCGCCGGCTTTTTGAGAGGAAAGCGGCATGAGCAATGCAATCGACCGACCCAACATGCCGGGCAATGAAAGCACGGAAATTCGCACCCCGGTTTCCACCGGTTCGGAATGGACCTTCGAGCTGATCCGGCAATACGATGAAGAAATTGCCAAGTGCGCCGCCGAGTTCGGTCTCGACACCTACCCCAACCAGGTTGAAGTGATCAGCGCCGAGCAGATGATGGACGCCTACAGCTCAGTTGGCATGCCGGTTGGCTACAATCACTGGTCGTTCGGCAAGCAGTTTCTCAGTACATCCAAAGGCTACCAGCGCGGGCAGATGGGTCTGGCCTATGAAATAGTGATCAACTCCAACCCCTGCATTGCTTACCTGATGGAGGAGAACACCCTGCCTATGCAGGCGCTGGTGATTGCCCATGCCTGTTATGGCCACAACTCGTTCTTCAAGGGCAACTATCTGTTTCGCACATGGACAGACGCCAGCGCCATTATTGATTATCTGGTGTTTGCCCGGAACTATGTGTCTGAATGCGAAGAGCGCTACGGCGTGGATGCGGTCGAGGAAATACTCGATTCCTGCCATGCCCTCATGAACCACGGCGTAGACCGCTATAAACGACCCGCCCCGATATCTGCTGCCGAGGAAGCCCTGCGCCAGGAAGAACGAGAGGACTACCTGCAGCGCCGGGTAAACGATCTGTGGCGCACCATCCCGAAAATGGAGGAGGATGAAGACCCGGTAAAACGCAAAAAACGCTATCCGGAAGAGCCTCAGGAAAACCTGTTGTACTTCATCGAGAAAAACGCGCCGCTGCTGGAAACCTGGCAGCGGGAGATTATCCGCATTGTGCGAAAACTGGCCCAGTATTTCTATCCGCAGCGCCAGACTCAAGTGATGAACGAAGGCTGGGCTACGTTCTGGCACTACACCCTGTTGAACCGGATGTACGAGAAGGGCCTGGTCACCGATGGCTTCATGCTGGAGTTCCTGCAAAGCCACACCGCGGTAGTGTATCAACCTCCGTTCAACAGCCCCTGGTATTCCGGTATCAACCCCTACACCCTCGGGTTCTCCATCTTCACTGACCTGCGGCGGATTTGTGAAGCGCCCACCGATGAGGATCGCGAATGGTTTCCAGACATCGCCGGCACCGACTGGCTTGAAACCCTGCATTTTGCCATGGCCAACTTCAAGGATGAGAGTTTCATACTGCAGTTCCTTTCGCCCAGGGTGATGCGCGATTTAAAGCTGTTTGCGATTGAGGATGATGATCTGGAAGACAGTTACATGGTAACCGCCATCCACGACGAGCCCGGCTATCGCGTGCTACGGGAGAAACTTGCCCGCCAGTACAACCTGAGTTATCGGGACCCCAACATTCAGGTGTGGAACGTGGATTTACGCGGCGACCGTTCGCTGATGCTCCGGCACGTGCCCGTAGACAGAGTGCCTTTGGGTACAGATACGGAAGAAGTGCTGCGTCATGCACACAGGCTCTGGGGCTTTGATGTGCATCTGGAAAGCGTGGAAGAAGGGATTGTGATGGAAGATTACCACTGCCCGCACGCGCCTCCGCTAGGCTCCTGATTTCAAATGTGTCAGAGGCAGAACCACCTCTGCCTGCAAGCCACCCTCAGGGCTGTTTTCCAGCCGGAGCTCGCCGCCGTGCAAAGCGGCAAGCTCCATAACAATGGCCAGCCCCAGGCCGGAGCCGGATTTTGTCTCATCCAGTCTGCCGCCCCGGCTCAGTGCCTGCTGACGCATTTCCGGCGACATGCCAGGCCCGTCGTCGGCGACGCTGAATACCAGCCACCCCCCGTCAACAGTGCCCGTCAGGCTTATGGCGCTTCCGGCCCAATTGATTGCATTTTCAACAAGGTTGCCAACAAGCTCCTGTAAATCCTGAGCATCAATCCGCACCTTAAGCCCCTGCGGCAAACTACTCTGAAACGCCAGGCCACGCCTGCCTGCCAGGCGCCGGACGCCCTCAATAACGGGCTCAAGTACCCTACCGATGTCCTGTTCAGCGCCCAGCGCCACCGGGCCAGCTGCAGAAGCACGGGTGAGGTGGTGCCTTACCGCTTCGTCCAGGCGTTTGAGCTCCGCACGCATTGCCATCTTCTGCTGCTCAGGCAACCGTTCAGCCAGGGTACCCAGCACAGCGACAGGAGTTTTCAAAGCATGGGCCAGATTACCCGCTGCGGTTCTACCCCGCTCCATCAAGCGCTGGTCTCTTTCCAGCACGGTGTTGATCGCATCTGCCAGCCGTGCCAGCTCCCTGGGCAGGTCGGTCTCAATGGATGGCTGCCGACCCTGCTCTACCGCCTTCAGGCTTCGCTCAATCCGCCGCAGGGGCGCAAGGCCCCAGCGGATCTGCAAACCAATCAGCACAATGAGAAGACCACCAAGGGTCGCCAGCGATAGCCACAGCAAAGTCTGGAAACGGGCAATCTGCGCTTCTACCTCATCAAGGTTGGCGGCCACCTGAACGTGCAGAATGTCGTTAAGGTTGGGAAGGCGTATGTCCCTCTCCAGCAATCGGAGCTGTTTGTCTCTGGGGCCGGTCACTGTGCGGTAGGCTATGCCGGGCTCATGTGAAACAGCAAACCGCTGATCCCACAATGATCGGGAAGTAAGCACCCGATCATTCTCATCACGAACTTGCCAGTACCAGCCTGAAAACACACGATCGAAACGGGAATCACCCAGTTGCCTGTTGGTTACAAGGGCATTTTGCCGGACATCGTAGCTGACCCCGGCAATCACCACATTGAGCAGACTTTCAAGGCGTTCGTTGAAGGCCGTATTCACTGCTTCCCGAAAGTTCCATGACAGCAAGGCGCCAGCGGCCGGTAATATCAGAACAACAAGAACCAGCGCTGAGACCAGCATTCGCGTAGCAATGGGAAGCCGACGCAGCCGGTCTGTCACAGTCATGATGCCTCGTTATCCGCAGCCATCCGGTAGCCCTGACCGCGCAGGGTTTCAATACTTTGGCTACCGAGTTTCCGCCGTAAGCGGCTCACCTGAACATCAATGACATTGGAGTCCGGCTCCGTATCGCCGTCATATACGTGCTCGGCCAACTCCGTACGGCTGACCACCCGGGGCGCGGCATGAACAAGGTGGGAAAGCAGCCTGAACTCCTGGGCCGTCAGGGGTACCGGCATGCCGGCGCGGCTTACCTGGGCACTGTGAGTGTCCAGGGAAATATCCCCGACCCGAATGACCGGGTGGGCATGGCCGTGAGCTCTGCGCACCAGAGCTCTCAACCGGAACAGAATTTCGGCCGTCTCGAAAGGCTTGGTAACGTAATCATCTGCACCAGCAGAAAAGCCAGCAGCTTTATCTGACCAGCGTTCTCTCGCGGTCAGAATAAGGACCGGCAGCTCAATACCCTGCTCGCGCCATCCGGACAACCACTGAACACCATTGCCATCGGGCAGCCCGAGATCCAGAATAACTGCATCGTAGCGTTCCGTACTAATCAGGAAATCCGCAGTGCGGCCATCGCCTGCGATTTCCACCAGAAGGCCCGCATCCTCAAGCGAAGCTGCAAGCCCCCGGGCCAGTGGCTGATCATCCTCTACCAGCAAAATTTTCATTAGCGCTTCATTCCGTTGATGTTGGTGCCCTCAATGCCGATAAGCTCCCCGGTTACCGCATCCACTTCGAACTCAACCACCTGGCCGTCAGGGCCCAGAAGTTCGATTTCATAAAGCTTTTTACCATCGTCCTGCTCAAACTCCACATCAATTACCTGCCCGTTCCAGTCGCGCAGCAGGCTATCCAGAATTTCACCAAGGGATTTTATCTTACCCGCCTGCACGTCTTCATGAAGCTTGCGCCAATCCTCATCCGCGGATGCCGACGCTGGGTCGGCCAGAAATAAGACAACGGCAAACGCCGCAGCAATGAACGCCGTGGTGGGAATGATCAGTTTCAGCATGTAGAAGGGTAGATGTTTCATGCTTTCATTCTGTCAGAGTCAACATGAATGAACCATGAACAAAACACTCACTCTCCTGCAAGCAGCCTTTACCTAAGATACCCTCAACGTTCAGGAGGACCTCCCACAGGAGGCGCTACCGGGAGCGCATTCAGGCAAACACTGTAACGCACCATTAACAGATACATTGTGACCAACGAGTCAGGAGAAATGCCATGAAAACACTTATCGC
Organism: Marinobacter sp.; assembly: GCF_048259445.1. GTDB lineage: Bacteria > Pseudomonadota > Gammaproteobacteria > Pseudomonadales > Oleiphilaceae > Marinobacter. The sequence continues at coordinate 88,177 of NZ_JBLXHQ010000002.1, forward strand.
AACCGCACTTGCCGCCAGCCTTGTTGCAGCACCTCAGGCTTTCGCATCCGGAACCATTGATGACGCCAAGCGAGCCATCCAGATCGGATCAGACTATGGCATTTCGCACTTCCACAGCATTGAACTGGAAGATGACCGTAATGACGATGGCAGCATGGAAATCGAAGGCTGGGTTGATAAAGACTGGTACGTGGAGATTGATGTAAACAACGACGGCTCTATCCGTAAAGAACAGCGCCGCAAGCGGGCCGACGGCCCCTGGGGCCTATCCGCCACCCAGGCTGCAGACTACATTGATGCCAGCGTGCAGCAGGGCATGAGCCGGATTGAGGAAATCAAAATCAACACCAAAGGCGATATTGAAGTGGAAGGAGATAACGCTGACGGTCAGGAGCTGGAAATTGATTATCGCAGCGGCAGCATGGAACCAATAAGGGTGGATAGAGACGACCGCTCTTAATCCCGCATAGTTACCGGCAAGGGACTGCCGGCATGCCCGGCAGCACGCCTTGATTTTTTTAGAACAGCGCCTGAATCCAGTCCACCATCCAGGGCACCACCAGCGCCGTTGCGAAGGCAGACAATGCCATTGCCAGCCCCGAAAACGCTCCCATCCGGTTGCTCACCTGAAACGCCCTCGCGGTTCCTATACCGTGGGCCGCAACGCCCATCGCAATGCCTTTCGCAGTGTCATCTTTTACGCCAATCCACTCAAACAGTTTGGTACCTAATACGGCCCCGGTAATACCAGTAATGACTACCAGAACCGCTGTCAGTGAAGGCAAACCACCGATTTTCTCGGATATGCCCATAGCCACAGGAGCGGTCGCGGATTTGGGCGCAAGGGACATCTGGATTTCCAATGAGCCGCCAAAAAGCCGAGCCAGCAGAACAGAACTACCCGCCGCGATTCCAACGCCACAGATCAGCGATACAAGTACCGGCAACCAAAGCTGTCGCAACCTCGAAAACTGCTGATAAAGCGGCACCGCCAGAGCTACTGTAGCGGGCCCCAACAGAAAGTGCACAAACTGTCCGCCTGCAAAATAGTCGTTGTAGGAGATGCCAGAAACCAGCAACAGAGCAATCAGCATGGCCACCGACGTAACCACCGGATTCGCCAGCGGGCTGGAGTTGGTTTTCAGATAAAACCGATACGCCAGGCCGTAGGCCACCAGAGTGACCGTAAGCCCCAGCAAGGGAGTCGCTGACAGATAGACCCAGATATCCTTCAGCCCGGGATTATTCATCGTTCTGCCCTTGTACCTGCGCTGGCTTTGTAAACCAGCGACTGGTGTGCTGCATGATCAACGCTGTGGCCACCATGGTAATAACCGTGCTGAGAAGCAACGCGAGCGTAATGGGCAGCCATTCGTCCGCAATCCGGCCAAAGTGCGTGATCATGCCAACACCGGCAGGGACAAACAGTAATGAAAGATGACTGAGTAGCGCGGTAGAAGCCTGTTCAACGGACTCGGGCGCCCGCCCACGAACCATCATGGTGACAAATAGCATAACCATACCGAGCACGGGCCCCGGAATAGGCACGCCGAGCATACGCACGATTATTTCTCCTGCCAGCTGATAGACCAGCAGCAGGGTAATACCATTAAGAAACTGCACGGCCCTGTCCTCCGATTACTCAACAATGCCCGGGATGGTTTTAGGAATAATACGCCGACCGTATATAGCGAGCAGAAACCCGATCGGAAACATCAGCACTCCGTATACCGCAGCAGGTATGGACATGGAGCTGGATTCCAGCAGCGTGAGTGTGACCATCAGGGCAATGGTCCCGTTTTTAACGCCCAGTTCCACGGCCACCGCCAGGGACTCTCGCTGGGTCAACCCGGTGATACGACCGGCGAGCAGGCCGATAAAAATACCCACCACGTTCAACAGAATGGTTGCTGGCCCCGCCTGCTTCAGCAGCTCCCAGATCTGATCCCGAACTCCGTAAACGAGCACCACGATCAACAGGGCCAGCACAACACCGCCAAACACGCTGACGATGCTTTCCGCTTTGCGCGCAACATCCGGCTTACGGGCCCGCACCAGCATGCCGATCGCTACGGGAAAGAGCACGATACCAATAAGCATGCCGATGGTTTTCCATACTGGCAGCACGATATTCTCTTCGGTGCCCATATAGAACTGAAGCGCGATATTGGCAAACAATGGCAGCGTGAGGATGGTGATCAGGCTGGCACTGACTGTCAGCACAATGGATAGCGCAATATTACCCCGCGCAAGCAGAACAAAAAGGTTCGAGGTTGTTCCGCCAGGACAGGCCGCTATTATCACCAGGCCAACCGCGATAGCCGGTGGTACCGCCAGCGCAGACGCCAGAGCGAAAGCCACCAGAGGCATCAACAGAATCTGGGCAACAGTGCCGACAATTATGCCTTTGGGATAAATCGCTACCTGCCGAAAATCTCGAAAGGTCAGTGTCATACCTATACCAATCATGATGATGAACAGTGCGATCGGCAGTCCTGCAGAGATAAGTGGGCTGGATTCCACAGTGCCTCCGGATGTCGTTGTTTTTATTAATTCATTATTTTGAAAGTAACACAACGGGCCAGCTTTCGGGAGCATGGCAATATCAACTCATAAAACCACCCTTACCTGCAGAACTGACATTTTTTTCACATCGAAGATCGTCTGCAAAGACAGTAACCCGTATACTTACAATCAACAATTATAAAGTCCCATTTTCACGCCCGGACAGGGCAGAGGTGCACAAGGAATGAAACGTCTGGGAACGCTCGATGCCTCTTGGCTGGCTGTAGAATCTGAAGACACGCCGATGCATGTGGGTAACATGCAGATCTTTTCATTGCCGGAAGGCGCCACCGATACTTTCCTGCGCGACATGGTCACCAGCATGAAAGAAACCGGGGATATCGCCCCGCCCTGGTGCTACAAACTGGCATGGTCCGGCTTTCTCGGCAGGCTGCTGGCACCTTCCTGGAAGGTCGATAAAGATATCGATCTGGATTACCACGTGCGCCACTCTGCACTACCCAAACCCGGTGGTGAGCGGGAGCTCGGCATTCTGGTCTCACGCCTGCATTCCAACCCTCTCGATTTCGCCCGCCCGCTCTGGGAGTGTCATGTTATTGAGGGGTTGGAGAACAACCGCTTTGCGCTCTACACCAAGATGCACCATTCGATGATCGATGGCATCAGTGGCGTACGCCTGTTGCAGCGGGTTCTCAGTACTGACCCGAAAGAGCGGGATATGCTACCGCCCTGGTCGATGAGACCAGAGCGCCGGCGGGGCAATAAAAGCGATTCAGAAGCAAGCATCCCTGCGGCATTCTCACAGGCTCTGGATGCCATCAAGTTACAAGCCGATATGGCGCCTACGCTCTGGCAGGCAGGCACCCGGCTCGTGCACTCGGCGCGCCACCCCGAAGACGGCCTGACGCCACCATTCAGAGGGCCGGTTTCAAAGATCAATCACCGCGTGACCGGCCAGCGTCGATTTGCCACGCAGCATTACCAGCTTGATCGCCTTAAAGAGCTTGCCCACGCATCCGACTCGTCACTGAATGATATTGTGCTTTATCTTTGCGGTACGGCGCTGCGACGCTTCCTGCTGGAGCAGAATGATCTTCCTGATACTCCGCTGACCGCCGGCATTCCGGTAAATATCCGTCCGGCGGATGATCAGGGCACGGGCACCCAGATCAGTTTCATGATCGCTTCGCTTGCCACAGACGAGGCGGACCCTCTTACACGGTTGCAGAGCATCAAATCATCCAGCCGTCGGGCAAAAGAACACCTGCAGAAGCTTCCGAAAAGCGCTCTGAATCAGTACACCATGCTGTTAATGTCGCCGTACATCCTCCAGTTAATGTCAGGCCTTGGCGGGCGCATGCGCCCTGTGTTCAACGTGACCATCTCAAATGTTCCTGGCCCGCAGGAAAGCCTGTACTACGAAGGCGCAAAGCTGGAAGCCATGTATCCGGTTTCGCTGATTGCCCATGGCGGCGCGTTGAACATTACCTGCCTGAGCTATGCGGGGTCATTGAATTTCGGATTTACCGGCTGCCGTGACACATTGCCAAGCATGCAAAAACTGGCGGTGTTTACCGGAGAAGCGCTGGATGATCTGGAAAAACTGATTCTCCCGCCCAAGCCCAAAAGAGCGCGGGTGAACAAAAGCGGAAAGGCCTGAACATGGTGTGCGGCGCCCCGGTTCTCGGGCCGCCGTTCCCGGTTCGCCGCACCGATAAAGGTCAGGCGATCTGCAGCAGCCTTAATAATTGCGGCTTGTACTGATCCTTCACAATGTCTTGAAGAGTGTACTTATCGAGCACTGAAAGAAACGCCTGCAAGGCCTCGCCGAACATAGGCTTAAGGCCACAAACCGGGGTGATTTTGCAGGTGTTGTTTCCCGAGTAGCATTCAACGATGCTGAGGTCATGCTCGGTTTCACGCACCAGCACGCCCACGTTTATGTCTTCCGGCGCCATGTGCAGCCTCATACCGCCCTTTTTGCCTCTGACGGTCTCTATGTAACCTTTCTTGTTAAGCTGATGCACCACTTTCATCAGGTGATTCTTGGATATATCGTAGCTGTCTGCGATTTCCTGAATTGTCGTCAGGTGATCACCCTGCGCCGCCAGGTATATCAGCACTCGCAGTGAATAGTCGGTGTAGCGGGTAATGTGCATTCAACACTCCGGTCGTTCGGTGAAGGCGGTCAGTAAGAAGGTCGGGTCAGTAGATAACTAGCCACGCCCGCCATAAAAATACCTGATACAGCTAATATTGCCCCGGCGGCTCCCATAACGACGAGCAAACCCCAGCTCAGCATCATCATGCTGCATGCCAGCACCTTCGCTTTTAAAGGTATGACCCGGTTCCGGCGCCAGTCTCTGATGGCAGGCCCGAACGAAGGGTGTTCCTCAATCCAGCTGGCAAAAGCCGGAGAACCCTTGCTGGCAAAAAATGCCGCAAGCAGCACAAACGGTGTGGTAGGCAGTAAGGGCAAAACAACACCAACGGCCGCAAACCCTACCGATATGTACGCAAGAACTCTAAAACCGGCTTTACCGGATCGCCCTGCCATAGCGGACACCTCTAAACTGTTCAATCCTTCATCTATTATACCTCTAATCAGCGAACAGGTCTTCCGTGACGACTTAAAAAATACCAGCCGCCTTACCCCGCGAGGGGTATCGGATTCTCAGGGTGATTCTGCGATACTTGGTCTATACTCAATTCGTAAAAGCGCGACCAGCAGTTACAGGAAAGAAACAGATGTCCCAGAGCAAGCTGACAGACCGTTTTGGCAGAACCGTCAATTATGTTCGCCTGTCCGTTACCGACCGCTGCGATTTCCGTTGCGTATATTGCATGGCGGAAGAGATGACTTTTCTGCCCCGGCAACAGGTTCTGACGCTTGAGGAAATCGCCCGGGTGGCCAGAACCTTTGTTTCCCTGGGCACGGAAAAAATCCGGCTCACCGGCGGAGAACCACTGGTTCGCAAGGACATCCTCGAGCTGGTTCGCGAGATCGGCACCTACGGCCTGCACGACTTCGCCATGACCACCAATGGCAGCCAGCTGCCCACAATGGCAGAGCCCCTTCGCAAAGCGGGCCTGAAGCGTTTGAACATCAGCCTGGATTCACTGGATCCGATCAAGTTCGCGAGCATTACCCGTACTGGCAACCTGTCCCGGGTTCTCGATGGTATCGATGCCGCCAGAGAAGCCGGATTCAAGGGCATTAAACTGAATACCGTGGTAATGAAAGGCGGGAATGACCATGAGGTTCCTGACCTGATCGAGTTTGCCCGCAAGAAAAATGTCGATATTACCTTCATCGAAGAAATGCCCCTGGGGGAAATTTCCGAGCACGATCGTGGTCAGGCTCTGTGTACAAGTGATGAAGTGCGCGACATCGTCCGCCAACATCACGACCTCATTCCCACGCCGGAAGATTCCGGTGGGCCGGCCCGTTATTACCGAATGTCAGACAGCCCCATAAAGGTGGGGTTTATTTCTCCTCACTCCCACAATTTCTGCTCCACCTGCAACCGCGTAAGGGTGACGGTTGAGGGCAGGTTGTTACTATGCCTGGGTAACGAGCATTCGGTTGACTTGCGCCGAGTTCTGCGTGGCCACCCGGTAACCAACGACAAACTCCGGCAAACCATTATCGACTCCATGGATCTCAAGCCGGAGCGCCACCATTTCTCCAGCAATGGCGACGTTCAGATTCTGCGCTTCATGAATATGACAGGGGGCTGAGGCAGCGCGGCACTCGCCGCACACTCTGGAGAAAAGTCAGGCCTTAGTGCTCATCGCCATGTTTCATGTCAGGATGCATCTCTCCATGCTGCTCTCCAGACATATCTCCATGCATATCACCCATGGGCATATCTGTATTCAAGTGCTCAAGGGTGATCGCGCCAAACTGCAACACCTTACCGCCATGCTCCATCATGAAATCATGTGCCGCCGACTCGGTGGCGAAGGATGCCAGTGTCTGGCCCATGGCACCTTTGCGCTCTGATCCGACTACGAAGAAGGCTTCACGGGCGTCGATCAGGGCTGTGTCGTCCGGGCTGGCCCATTCTGTTTGGCTCATGTCGTGAACGTACAGGGTGTGCTTTCGCATTACGTTCTCTGGCTGCAGTACCCAGGCGAACATGTCTCGAGTGGAGCAGAATTTGCGAACTGCCTGCTCTTTCTCGGTAATGACTTCGCCTTTGGGCCCCGGAAAACGGGTGATAGCCATGCCGCATACGTGGCACTCATCGCCATCCTCAATATGCACCGGGGCGGGCTTTTCGGCGACCTTTTCCGCCTCACCAGAGCAACCGGCCAGGAACACCGCAAACATCAGCAAGGCGGGCAGACATTTAAAACCAGAAAATTTCATCAAGCTCTCCAGAATCGGGTTGGCCAACCATCACGTGGCCAGAGTCAGACTGACAAACGTCAGATACGACGGCGGCGGAACAATGCCCAAGCGCCGGTTAAGGGAATAACAAACCAGAGTACCAGTGCCAGCCAGAGCCCTGACGGACCAATGGGCAAGTCCGCACCAAGGCTGAGGACACCACTGAGCTGAGCGCCATCACTGAAGGCAACTATATTGAGCAAGCGATAAATGTCTGTAGGGTTAAGAAGCAGGAGCCAGGGCAACAGGTCCGGATTGAACTCGCCCTGACTGGCAACCAGTATACCCAGCAGCATCAGGTCGAAAACCAGCACGAAAAAGAACCAGATAGCCAGCGCCAGACCAGCGGCAACTGGCTTCTCACCTACCCGCACGCTTACCACATAAGCCAGTGCAATGAAGCCCCAACCAAGCAGTGTGGTCGAAACAATAAAGCGCAGCATGGCAACAGCGAGTGCGCCAACGCCAACGTCTTCCACCAGCAAAGCAATAGCCACACCGGCAACGCCAAAGCCAATCAGCGTAGCCAACGCCAGGGTGAGCCCATGCCCGAGAAACTTGCCGAACAGAAGCTGCCCGCGGCTCAGTGGATAAGTCATCAACAGCAACAACGTACCGCCCTCCTCTTCACCCACTATGGCGTCATAAGCCAGCAAAAGAGCGATAAGGGGAATCAGGAAAATGCCCAGGCTGGCGAGGCTGGCAATGGTTGCCGGTGTCGAAGCATAACCAACCTGGCCCGAAGCCGCTGCGCCAAACCAGGCGATGCCCAGAGCAAGGGTAGCGAAGACCAGAGCGATGGCAACCAGCCAGCGGTTTCTCATGCTGTCGCTGAGTTCCTTGCGGGCGATGGTCCAGATACTGTTCATTGGGCACCTCCGCGATGGGCAAGACCGCCGGAACCAATAAAGTGCACGTAGACATCTTCCAGTGTTGGTTGATAAATACCCAGGTCACGCAGTTCGCCCGATGCCACCAGGGTTCTGACCAGCGCCATTTTTTCCGACGACCTGACATCCACGTGCAACCGCCCGTTATCACGCCGCACCATCAGACCTGCAGACGCCTGTGCACCATTTATGACCGCTTCCAGCTCCGCCACACTGTTCTCCGGCTCCAGGGAAAGAGTTATCGGCATGTTTGCCTGCCGGCGCAGGGAATTGAGGTCTCCAACGGCCTTTAGAGATCCATCAGTCAGAATCGCCGCACGGTCTATGTAAGGTTCCACACCGGGGAGCACATGGGAGCAAAGAACAATGCCAGTACCTTCATCCCGCAGTTTGCGCAGCAAACGGTAAAGATCGGCTGTAGCTACCGGGTCCAGCCCCACTGTCGGCTCGTCCAGCATCAACAAACGCGGCTTACCAAGCAGGGCCTGAGCAAGCCCGAGACGCTGACGCATACCTTTGGAGTAGGTTTTAACCCGGGCATCCATGGCATCCTCAAGCCCCACCCGGCTCAGCAACTCAGGGACCTGGCGCAGATTTGCGCCCTTCAGCCGGGCAAAGTGCGCAAGGATTTCACGGCCGGTCAGCTGCGGATAAAACATCACGTTTTCCGGTAGATAACCGATGTACTGGCTGATTTTGGGGTCGCCCGCTTCGCCATCCAGCACCGATACCTTACCCTGAGACGGCGTCATCAAACCCAGTATCAGCTTAATACTTGTCGTTTTGCCGGCGCCGTTATGGCCAAAGAGCCCAAGGATTTCCCCGGGTTCAAGGCGCAGATCAACGCCGTTCAATACCAGCGCCTTATCGTACCGGTAGCTCACATTCTCAAGACGAAAACAGCTCATCAGGACTCCGGTTGTAACATTCTGGGCGGACTCATCAACGGGTGTGAATCAGTAACGCCCGCGGCTTTAACTACTGGAAACGCCTCCTGAACCCAGCGCAGAGTATCCACCGCCGGACTGAACATCAGGATCTTGGCCTCCGGATAGGTCCATAACAAACGGTCAACATTGTCGTTAGGCTCATAGGGCACATCGCCAACACCATCCTGATTGCGATCCCACCCCAGATAATCACTCCAGAAGTTGCCCTCGCCATCCTTCGACCACTCCTGGGTACGCAGCGCCACGTACTTCACCTGGCGCTGATTGTTGATAAAAGCATTACCAAAAACCTCGTTGTCTTCCGATCCTGCGGTCAAGTGAATACCCACGCCGCTATCCCGGAACACATTATTTTCAAAGGTATTGTACAAAGAGTTGTAAATAAACACGGCCTTACCTTCTGCGCCGGAAACCGACACACCGGCTGTCTGGCCTTGCGAAACCCCCGAAACCACATTCCCCTGCAAAACCGACTGGGTAATGAAGTTCATCAGAATGCCGTAATTCTCATCATTCTCGGACCGATTGTTGATCACCGTAAGCCGCTTACTCTGCATCAACGCATAACCTGTGCGGGTGCCACGGGTCACATTGCCTTCCAGGCGGTTATCCATCGAATACATATAGTGAATGCCGTAACGCAGATCCGACATAGTGTTATTGCGGATCTCATTCCCGTTAGCCGTCTCGATATAAATCGCATCCCGCGTCTCACGGATATCATTCCCTTCGATCAACGCTCCGGTTGTATTGAACAGGTGAATACCATTACCCCGATCATTCGGACGCACAGAAACATCGCCGCGAATGGTATTGTTCTTAACCGTCACATTCGGCGTAGCATCCAGCCAGACACCAAACGCCTGGCCCTGAAGATCGTTATTCTCCACGGTGGCACCACGGGCCTCCCGGTTGACAAACACCCCCGCATCCAACTCATTCAGATCCGTACCCCAATTACGGATACGACAGCCGGTGAGCGTTACACCCTCTGCCTGAATTTCAACCGCATTCCCCGAGCCGCCGCCGTCAATCAGTGTTTCCGGACGACAGGCCACAGTCACCCCTGGCACCTTGATAACCAACGGCGAAAGGTTTTCTGAAGGGAGTTCAAAGTTAGCACCCGGCTCCATAGCATCCAGCTGCTGCTGAATATCGGCACGGGCGGTCAGCGATAGCAAGGCGACTGTCAGGGCCACCCCTAAACGCAAAATGTGGTGCATCAAATAAGTTCTCGAACTAAGAGCTACTGCAAAATTCGGGCAAGAGACTGGAAGAGCGCTTTTCAAAACTGTGCGGAGCCAGGGATGGCGGAGCCAAGCGTACAAGGACGTATCCACAGCGTGTTTTGAAAAGCGCTCTTCCAGTATCTTGCTACTCCAAAGTCAAAAATACCGGAGCCCAATACAGGGCCCCGGATTTCATATCTAAATCAGGCCTTCTCTACCAACATCCGACCCGTCATCTCCATGTGCAGAGCGTGACAGAACCAGTTGCAGTAGTACCAGTTAACGCCCGGCTTATCCGCAATAAATGTAACCGAAGACGTCTGCTGTGGGCTGATTTCCATGCTCACACCATGGTTTACCATAGAGAACCCGTGAGTCACATCCTCAATGGTATCCTGATTGGTCACATACACCGTCACTTCATTGCCCTGCTTCACCTTGAACTCCGTCAAGCCGAACATAGGCGCAACCGACGTCATGTAAACGCGAACCTTGTTGCCATCGCGAATCACCTTGTTGTCGGTTTCCAGAGTAATACCATCCTTCTCTGCCTGCGCACGGGCACTGGCGAAGTACGGATCGTCACGCTTATAGACCTTCTGGGTCTTGATCTGATCACGGCGAACCATAATACAGTCGTGCGGCTCGGCGAACGCAGGGCCATCGTGAACCAGCTTCATCTCCTCGCCGGAAATATCGATCAACTGATCGTTCTCCGGGTGCAGCGGCCCAACCGGCAGGAAGCGGTCCTTCGAGAACTTGGACAACACAACAAGCCACTTGCCATCGGCATCGCGGGATTCCGTCAGCGACGCATGGTTGTGGCCCGGCTGATAATGCACATCCAGCTTCTGACGCAGGTAGTTAACCTTTTCACCGTTGTAGTGCTTGATGGCATCCGCGATGTTCCACTTGGCTACCTGGCTGTCGATAAACAGCGTGGTGTAAGCGTTGCCGCGGCCATCGTAGGTAGTATGCAGAGGCCCAAGACCCAATTCCGGCTCGGCAACAACAACATCACGAAGTTCGATTTTGTCGTCAAACACATCGTCCAACTTATCGATCGCGATTACCGTACAGGTAGGCGAAAGCTTACCGGCTGCGATGAAGTACTTACCGTCAGGTGAAGTGTTCACACCGTGCGGGTTCTTTGGCACAGGAATGTAACGGGTAAGCCTGGATTTTCCGCGGCCGTCGACCACAGGAACCTTGGAGTCGCCCAAGGTCTTGAAGTCGCCATTTTTAACCGCTTCCTCGATGCGCTCAACGTTGAACACCACCACCCAGTCGCGGTCGTTGCGCATGGTGCCGGCCAGATCCGTTGCTTTTTCCGAGTTATAGCAGGTAGAGGCTGCGTATTTACCTGTGTAGTCAGCGTCTGTGTTATCCAGGTTGCCGTCTACAATCACCTGCCAGGCTACTTCCATTGTTTCCGCATCCAGTGCGTTGAACATGGTGTAGCTGTTCTCCATGGAGAAATCGCTGCCATCGTTCGGGTGCGGAATCATATATTCGGCGTTGCAGAACACGTACTTGGTGTGTGGCACTTTCTGCAGGCGCAAACCGTGAATGGCCTGCACGTTAGGAATGTGGGTAATCTTGTCGCACTTCATGATATCCAGACGGATACGGGCTACGCGAGTGTTGGCTTTATCGTTGATGAACAGATATTTGCCATCGTAACGCCCGTCGGTCATGGAAACATGGGGGTGGTGACAGTCGCCGTTCAGGAACTTGTTGTCGTGACCAAGAACGTCCTTACTCTCGTTGGTAATACCCCAGCCGGTGGCTGAATCAACGTTAAAGACCGGTATCCGCATCAGCTCACGCATAGACGGGACGCCAAGAACGCGCACTTCGCCCTGATGACCACCGCTCCAAAAACCGTAGTACTCGTCCAGCTCGCCCGGCCCTACGTGAATCTTGTTCTGGGCTTCTTTCGCCGCAGCGGCAAAAGATTCACGAGTCATTACAGCACTGCCGAGGCCGGCAGCACCAACTGCACCAGCCAGAGCCGTAGCACCCAGGAAACGGCGACGGCTCAGGCCGCTTTCACCGCTTTCACCGCTTTCCGGCAGGTCCTTTTCAAACTCATCTGTCTTTTTCATAACATCCAACTCCGTTATTGGTAATGGCGGTTCTATTTCTTTTTTTCTGGTTTTTTTTGGTTTTTTGCTTTGCTAAGTCACCTGAACCACTGGAATCTCTTCCGGGTGGCCCGGTGCATTGTGACCACGACGCTTACCCCGGCGCTTGACGATCAACGGCGGGCATTTGTGGTCATCGAAATACGTCATCTGACAATCCAGACAGTAATGGCACTCCTGATAGTTAATAGTGCCATCAGGATGAATCGCCTGAACTTCGCACTCTTTGTCACAAAGGCGGCATGGGTTACCACATTCCTTGCGGCGCTTCAGCCAGTCGAAAACGCGCAGCTTGGTCGGCAGAGCCAGAGCCGCACCGAGTGGACACATATAGCGGCAGAACACCTTGCGAGTGAAAATGTTCACAACAAGCAGCAACACCGCGTAGGTTACGAAAGGCCAACTGCGATCAAAATGCAGGGTGATCGCGGTTTTGAAGGGCTCGATTTCCGCCATCTTCTCGGCGGTCGCCAGGGAGTCCAGCGATACCCCGAACAGCACCAACAGAATGATGTACTTAACAGCCCACAGGCGTTCATGAATGGGCCAGGGCACAGTGTACTGGGGCACCTTGAACTTGCGCGCAATTTCGTTAATCAGCTCCTGCAAAGCGCCGAACGGACACAGCCAACCGCAATAAACAGCCCGCCCCCAAAGCAATACAATGCCGGCCACTGCGGCCCAGAGCACGAAGACAATCGGGTCAATGAGGAATGTTTCCCAGGTAAAGCCGCTTACCAGGCTGTGCACGAAAGCCAGAACGTTAACAATGGATAGCTGCCCGAGTGCGTACCAGCCGATAAAGAACAGTGTGTAGGTAAGAAAGGCATGCCGGATCCAGCGGGTGATCTTCGGCTTTTTCACCAGCCAGTCCTGGAAGAACAGAATCAGCAGCAGCACACCAATACCAATGCCCAGCACAATCACCTGGAACTGACGTTGATACCACACCTGCACCCACAAAGGCTGCTCTTCAAGCCACTCTTCTTCCGTCAGAACAGGCTCTGCACGGGTGTAATACTGATCTGGCAACTGGTATTCAAGCGGAAACACCTGAAATTCGCTGTCCAGAGGGCCGGTCTGGCGCTTTACAGTCAGCTCCAAAGTCCATGGTGCGCCAGGATCAAAGTTATGCTGCTGCCGAATAATGAAAATCGCCATTTCTTTGAAATCCGGCATGCCCGCGGCATAGACATCGCTGAGTCGGTAAAAATCGAGATCGCGGAAATTGAAGGTGTCGCCGTATTGCCGGATTTGAACCCGATCGAAAATACCGCCACGAACATAGCCGGAACCTTTAAAGGAATACTCACCGCTGGCCATAACGGCAATGGCCTGCTCGCCTTCCTTCAACTCAGACATCAACCAGTCGTACTGGCTCTCGCCCAGTAGATTCCGGCCAATTGACGGTGCATCCAGATAAGCTGCATACAAATCGATCAGTGGCTCATCGCGTTCATCAGGTGCGGCTGTTTCGATACCCTCCGCTGCAGTGCCCTTGAAGGAGTCGTCTACCTGGCCTTTAGTGAGCAGCATGCGACGGATGGATCCATCACCGGTTAACTCTTCCCAGGTGCGAGGCTGGAACCCGTCTTCGGCAACTTCGGCCATCGGCGGGCGCTTGGTACCACTACCCTCAACCAACTCCAACTCAACACCCACACGGTGAGCGGTGCGCATGATAACTTCGTTGATCACCATTACGGTCACAGTGGCACCGGAGAGGCCGTCAACAGCGACTTTGCGCTCGGAAGAGGTACCGCCCACGGTTACGCGCTGGTCCGCTTTCAGGCCTGCGTACTGGTCGGTAAAGTCGTGCATTTTGCTTTCAGGGATGCCCACCAGAAGTATGGGCTCATCGTGATGGATCACTTTGGCGAGGCGGATAGTGCCTTCTGTATCCAGCACCACCATGGCATTCAGAGGTTTGCCGGAATAGGCAGGTGTCTGCACAAAATCGAGGGACTGGTAGGCATAACCTTTCAGCTCGTCACCGGCATACAGCTCTTGTATGGCACGGTTGCCTTCGCGTGGCTCCACCCGTGTAACTTCCGGAAAGGCTTTCTGGATAACCTGACGCCCTGCTGTCGGCTCGTATTGACCGACTGGTTCGGCCTGAACCAGGGGCACAGTTGACAGCAACAAGATAAAAAAACAAAGCACACTGCGGAAAATAAAGTTCAAAACCAGCCCCCGACAAGAACAGCGAAACATCTACACCTGAGTCAACCAGCCTAGGCATTCCAGAAATAAATCAAATACCTCTATATGGATATATTCCTGAAAAACCATAAAGATGGGCAGATTCAGCCGAGGTTGACAGCGTTTCCGTCTGTATCCAGCGGCAGGTAGTTGCTGACGTGCCCCATGCGGATTGACTCCACCATCATGGTCATGGGCTGCTGAGCTTCATCTGAGGACGGCGGGGTACCGCCCCTGCCAGACATGGCGGCAATAAAAACAACATCCCATGACTGGCCTGTGGTTCGGGATTCTTCGACCAACGCGGAAAAGTCCGAGACTTCTTGCGGTGCTTTATCAACACAGATAACCGGCGTAAGAGCACCGCCCTCACCACGATCGAATGCAGCCTTTTCTTGCGCCGAAGCATCATCCGGCAGTTCTGCGCGGCAAAAAACGAATAATAAGCGCTGAGGTTCGTGTTCACTTTCGGTTGCTTTGATCAGATCACTGTAACTGCTAATCATGAACGCAATATCCTTGGTTAAAACGGGTATCTGATGATTACGCCTGACGGGCGATCAATATTTGAGCGTCTCTGCGTCGGAGAACTTCGTCGCAGACCTCCTGCACGACCTCATCACTGTAACTCTGACCGTAGTGTTTTTTAAAGCCGAACTCGTAGAGGCGCACATGCTCATCCGCCTCCACGCCGATATTCTCAAGGCATGCTCGGGCACAATGCAAAGGGCAACCATCAATCACCGTGATCGCCCGCCCGGACCGTGCAGTTTTTACGAGAGCAGGCACTTTGCCACCAACGCCGGAAATGCAGGACATTTCAAATTCGCCGGCGTGATCCAACTTTACCGCCGAGTTGTTCGCAAGTTGCGCCACGTCGGAGCAACCGGAACAGGAATAGATCAATGGGCGCTGCTTTCTTGCTTTCACAATCCCTCCGTTGCGGAGCCTGGAGGCTTTTGAATGCTGACTGAATCAGAAATCAGCCAGCTTACTGGCTGATTTCTATCAATCGTTTGGGGTCGGAGATGAACAGTTTGCTTCGGTTGACCCGAACCAATCCGTTGGACTTGAGATCTGCCAGGATCCGGGAAAAAGTTTCCGGCTGCATCGCCAGCCGCGATGCGACCAGGCATTTCGGCAGCGGCAACTCTACTTCCCCACCTTCGGCCGCGCCGTTAGGTAGAAGGTCTATCAGGTACCGGATCAGCCGGTCGCGGGCATTCTGCACCGTCATGATTTCCAGATCATGGAATCTGGATACCGCACGCATAGCATAATGCCGGAGCGCTGCATGAGCGTATTCCGGCCTGGTTTCCAGCATTTCCTGATACGCTTTAACAGGAACCATCAGAACTTCGCTGGATTTCAACGCTTCAGCATAACAGGCGTAACGGGCAGGATCTGCATAGATCATAACCTCCGCAAAACAGTCGCCCGGGGCGATGCTGTCGAGCGTACGGTCAACCCCGGATGAGTCCAGGCGGTACAGCCGCAGGCGTCCTGATATAACGAAAAAGAAATGATGGGCGGGCATATCCTGCCGGTAAAGCAGCTGATGATGCCCAAGGCGAAGACGACGGGATTGCAGAATAAGGCTCTGCAGATCCGCGTCCGAGAACGTATTGAAAAGGGCGTGGTTGCGCAGTGGCTGCAGCCCGTTTTCATCGTCACTCAGCGTATTGATAGCCACCAGAACCGGTTTGGCGTAGCGGGTTTCCGCAGATTGCATCGCCACCATTGTCTTATCCTCTTTCATATCATGCATTCAAAATAATGTTTTATGATAATAGAAGGATGCGCCCGAAAAATCGCTCCCCCCATGGGGGTAGAATAGTGCATATTTCCGGAACATTGATCTAAATCAATAGATTTCATTGCTACCAATGTTCCAGTCAACACACATCAACGCAAAACCCTTTACTGCATTAACGGCGAGTCCGGTATCTCAAGATCCACGCCTTTCACACCCGTCTCAGCCGCCAACACCTGCAGATACTGACGGAATGCACGCCGGGTCACGCTCTCGCTGAGATACTGGCGAATTTTTGGTTTTACATGCTCATACGGTAGCTGCTCGCCATCAATACGCTGATCCACGCGCACAATATGCCAGCCGTAGCGGCTTTCGATCAGTTCCGGATTCAGCCCTTCTTTGAGCGTCAACACCGGTCGCTCAAACTCCTCGACCGTTTGCCCTTTGCTGATCTGTCCAAGGCTGCCGCCCTGATGACGCGACTCGCAGGCAGAATATTGCTTGGCGAGCAGTGCAAACTGGGCACGACCTTCGAGCAAAGAAGAAAGCAGCTGTTGCCCAACTTCTTCCTGGCGCATGCGCTCCTGCACATCATCCGGCGCGGCTGCCAAAAGGATATGGCTGACAGCCATCAGCGTCGGGCTGCGGAAACGGCCCGGATTCGAAGCATGAAAACGCTCGCAGTCTTCGTCGCTTGGCTGCGGTACATTCAGCTCCAGCTCAAGTACCCGGGCAATAGCATCTTCTTCATCAAACTCTTCTGGCAATTTCAGGACTTGAGCCTGCTGCAGAAGAAGTTCACGGATAACAAGACTTTTGGCCGCTTCATGCCAGGCTTCAGCAACTTCTTCGGCCGGATGATGCTGCATTTCTCTGGCAATATCCTCTTCGGATATCAGGGTTTCACCCACATACACGGGTGGAAACTGGTTTCTGGGTTTTTCGGGTTCACCGGTGGGGATCAGTTGCATGGCTATTACCTATAATAAAGTGGGGGTCAGGTTAACCAACCTGACCCCTGTTTCATTCAAATCACGCCCGCTTGCGTACCACCTGGTACTTCCGTCCAAAGTACTCCAGCGGCACACTCAGCATGTGCACCAGCCGGGTGAACGGAAAGAGCACAAAGATCGTCAGGCCCAGGAAAATATGGGTCTTGTAGATCCAGCTTACGCCCTCTATGTACTCAGCCGCCCCACCCTGGAAGGTGAAGATGCTCTGCGCCCAGCCGGCAAGAAGCAGCATGGTGCTGCCATCAAGGTGGCCGAGGGTTGGCAGAATGGTTGCCAGCCCGAGCACTACCTGAACCATCAGGATGATAATGATCATATTATCGGCAAAGGTGCTGCTGGCGCTGATCCGTGGATCTGTCAGCCGGCGATGGGCCAGCATGACGCCACCCACCAGGCACATCACCCCGGCAATCCCGCCAACCACAATCGCCAACACCTGCTTGGTGCCGGCAGTCATGAAAGGCTCATACACAAAGTGCGGTGTCAGCAAGCCAACCAGGTGGCCAAAGAAGATCACCAGAATGCCCACGTGGAACAGCACGCTGGCCAGGACCATGTTTTTCTTGCGCAGTATCTGGCTGGAGTGTGCTTTCCAGGTGAACTGTCCATGGTCGTAGCGCGCCCAGGTGCCCACAATCATCACCACCAGGGCGATGTACGGATAAATGCCGAAAATCAATGTATTAAGATAAGACATCATCTTGGTCTCCTCCTGCGCCGTCAGGCGTCTCTCGCGGCGGCACGCGCCTGAGCGGGCGTTACATCCGTCATCAGATGATCACTGAGGTGAATGGTCTGGGTCTGCTCCATCTCACGGCGGCGCTGGCCAACAACGCCACCTGTATTACAGGAACTGCCCTGATCATCCACAAACTTGACCATTTCCTCTTCCCAAACCTTATCCAGAGCTTCTGCCGTGTCATCGCGCTCTTCCGAGGCGACGATCTGGGCCAGTTCCTGGCGGTCCGTCTTCCGGCCTGAAAGCTCCAGCAGGGAATCCATGGCTACGTGGTAAAAGCTCTCGCGCTGATACAACCTTTCACCCAGCAAGCCAAGAATGTGGTGAATGTCTTCCAGCCAGTTTTTGATTTCTTCCCAGGGCCGCGTTGACAGATACTCGAGGAACAGCGGGAGGTAATCCGGCAGTTCTTTGGCATCAATCTGCAGGCCGTTGGCGCGATACTGCTCCATCAGATCAACCATGGCCTGACCACGGTCACGGGATTCACCGTGCACGTGCTCAAACAACAGCAAAGAGGTTGCCCGACCCTTGTCGAAGGTGCCTGTGTAGGCTTCTTCAAGATCCAGCAGGTCCCCATCACACAGGCGGTCGATACATTGGAGCAATTGCTCCTTGTTTTTCCGTGGCAGACGGCTGTCCTCAAGGACAACCGCAACCATGGCATCTTTGGATGCCTGGAGTTCCGCTGAGGGATACTCCAGAATCCGTGCCAGTACTTTTAAAAGTTTCATAATGGCCTCGTTATTCCTGCAGCTGTTTCGGGTCGACCTGCTTCACCGTGGTCAGCTTCTGCACCATGGTGGAGGTATTTTTACGACCGCCAAACATGCTGAATTCACTGTCTCCACCGCTGCAGCCGTCGCCGAAGCTGAAACCGCAACCACCGCGCTCACCGTGTGCGTCCGGGAAGGCTTCCTTGGCCAACTCGCGATGACTGGTGGGGATCACGAAGCGATCCTCGTAATCTGCAATGGCCAGATAGCGATACATTTCGTCGGCCTGGGCCTTGGTCAGGCCAGCCTCTTCCAGTGCCCGCAGGTCTTCAACGCCGTCTACGGTTTCTGCGCGCTTGTAAAGGCGCATGGCCATGATGCGTTTTAGCGCACGAACGATTGGTTTCTCATCACCCGCGGTCAGCAGGTTGGCGAGATACTTCACCGGAATGCGCAGGCTCTCGATCTTCGGCAGTACACCGTCAAACTCAACCTTGCCAGCTTCGGCCGCAGACTGGATCGGGCTCAGAGGCGGCACGTACCAGACCATGGGCAGAGTGCGGTATTCCGGGTGCAGGGGCAGAGCCAGCTTCCAATCAACCGCCATTTTGTAAACCGGGCTGCGCTGAGCGGCCTGGATAACGTTCATGGGGATGCCATCTTTGGTTGCTTGCTCAATAACCTTCGGATCGTTCGGATCCAGGAAGATTTCCAGCTGCTTTTCGTAAAGCTCGTGCTCGCCCGGAGTGCTGGCCACTTCTTCGATGCGATCGGCATCGTACAACAGCACCCCCAGATAGCGGATACGGCCTACGCAGGTCTCGGAGCACACGGTCGGCATACCGGCTTCAATACGCGGGTAGCAGAAGATGCACTTTTCAGACTTGCCGGTTTTCCAGTTGAAATAGATCTTCTTGTACGGGCAGCCGGAGACACACATCCGCCAGCCGCGGCACTTGTCCTGATCGATCAGCACGATGCCGTCTTCTTCCCGCTTGTAGATAGCGCCACTGGGGCAACTGGCCACACAGGTGGGGTTCAGACAATGCTCGCACAGGCGCGGCAGGTACATCATGAACGTGCTTTCAAACTGGCCGTATATATCAGCCTGAATCTGATCGAAGTTCTTGTCCTTGCGGCGCTTGGCGAACTCGGTACCCAGGATTTCTTCCCAGTTCGGGCCCCACTCGATTTTCTGC
Source organism: Marinobacter sp. (assembly GCF_048259445.1). GTDB lineage: Bacteria > Pseudomonadota > Gammaproteobacteria > Pseudomonadales > Oleiphilaceae > Marinobacter. The sequence goes on from NZ_JBLXHQ010000002.1 coordinate 107,940, forward strand.
ATGCGCTTGCCGGAGATCAGCGAGCGTGGCCGGGCGACCGGCTGGTGCTTGCTGTCGCCTGCGGTGTGCAGGTGCTGATAATCGAAATCAAACGGCTCGTAATAGTCGTCAATTTCCGGAAGGTCCGGGTTGGCGAAAATATTCGCCAATACCCGGAAGCGACCACCGATGCGGGGGCGAATCTTGCCACTGGCGTCACGCATCCAGCCGCCTTTCCACTTATCCTGGTTTTCCCATTCTTTGGGGTAACCAATGCCCGGCTTGGTCTCAACGTTGTTGAACCAGGCGTATTCCATGCCTTCCCGGCTGGTCCATACGTTTTTGCATGTCACTGAACAGGTATGGCAACCAATGCACTTGTCCAGGTTCAGCACCATGCCTACTTGGGAACGGATCTTCATTTTACAGCCTCCTGAACAGTGTCGTTGCCTTCGCCGTCAAGCCAGTCAACGTTCTTCATTTTGCGCACCACCACAAACTCGTCGCGGTTGGAACCCACGGTTCCGTAGTAGTTAAAGCCGTAAGAGAACTGCGCGTAGCCGCCAATCATATGAGTAGGCTTCGGGCAGGCCCGGGTAACCGAGTTGTGAATACCACCGCGGCTTCCGGTCACTTCCGATCCGGGAATGTTCACAATCCGTTCCTGAGCGTGGTACATCATCATCATGCCCGGCATAACCCGCTGGCTGACTACGGCCCGCGCGGCAAGTGCGCCGTTGGCGTTAAATACTTCTACCCAATCGTTATCTTCCACACCCACGTCGCGGGCGTCGTCCTCGCTCAGCCACACAATGGGGCCGCCGCGAGACAGGGTCAGCATCAACAGGTTGTCGCTGTAAGTACTGTGGATACCCCACTTCTGGTGCGGCGTCAGGAAGTTCAACGCTTTCTCAGGGTTGCCGTTAGGCTTGGCATTCAGCAGAGGTGCAGCCGCTTTGGTATTGATGGGCGGGCGATACACCAGCAGGCTTTCACCGAAGGCACGCATCCACTCATGGTCCATGTAAAACTGCTGGCGACCGGTCAGTGTGCGCCAGGGAATCAGCTCATGAACGTTGGTGTAACCGGCGTTGTAGGAAACGTGATCGTCTTCCAGACCAGACCAGGTCGGGCTGGAGATGATCTTGCGCGGCTGTGCCACTATGTCACGGAAACGAATCGCTTCGTGCTCCTTGCCCACCGCCAGGTGGCTGTGGTCAAGACCGGTAAACTCCGACAGCGCTGCCCAGGCTTTAACAGCCACGTGACCGTTGGTTTCCGGTGCCAGAGACAGAATCACTTCTGCTGCATCGATGGCACTTTCAATTTTCGGCCGGCCTGCGTTGGCGCCTTCAATGTGCTTGTAGTTGAGATCACCCAGGAACTTCACTTCGTCTTCAGTGTTCCAGTTAATCCCCTTGCCGCCGTTACCCAGCTTGTCCATCAATGGCCCAAGCGACGTAAAGCGAGCATAGGTATTCGGGTAATCACGCTCTACTGTGATGAAATTCGGCGCTGTTTTGCCGGGGATCAGCTCGCACTCGCCTTTTTTCCAGTCTTTCACATCAAATGGCTGGCCCAGTTCCGCTGCGGCATCGTGCATCAGCGGCATGGTTACCACGTCTTTTTCGACACCCAGGTGGCCTTCCGCAGCCTTGGAGAAGGACTTGGCGATGCCTTTGTAGATTTCCCAGTCACTGCGAGATTCCCACGCAGGGTCGGTAGCTGCGGTGAGTGGGTGAATGAACGGATGCATATCCGAGGTATTCAGGTCGTTCTTTTCGTACCAGGTTGCGGTCGGTAGAACGATGTCTGAGTACAGGCACGTTGTGGACATGCGGAAGTCCAGAGTCACCAGCAGATCGAGCTTGCCTTCAGGCGCTTCGTCGTGCCACTTCACTTCCACAGGCTTGACGCCGCCATTATGGCCAAGGTCTTTGCCCTGCACGCCGCTGGTGGTACCCAGCAGATACTTGAGCATGTACTCGTGGCCCTTACCGGAAGAGCCAAGCAGGTTGGAGCGCCAGATGAACATGTTGCGCGGGTGGTTTTGTGCCGCTTCCGGATCTTCCGACGCAAAGGCCAGTGAGCCGTCCTTCATGGACTGGGTAACGTAGGCAGGTACGTCCATACCGGCTTTTTCAGCCTCAGCGGCAATACCCAGCGGGTTGCGATTAAGCTGAGGCGCAGACGGCAACCAACCCATGCGCTCGGCGCGCACGTTGTAGTCAATCAGGCTGCCGCCGTATTTGGACTTGTCAGCCAGGGGTGACAGGATTTCGCTGACATCCAGCTTCTCGTAGCGCCACTGCCCGGAGTGGGCGTAGAAGAACGAGGTGCCGTTCATCTGGCGTGGTGGGCGCTGCCAGTCCAGGCCAAAGGCCAGCGGCTGCCAGCCAGTTTGCGGGCGCAACTTTTCCTGGCCAACATAGTGAGCCCAGCCACCACCGCTCTGACCGATACAGCCACACATAACCAGCATGTTGATCAGTGCGCGGTAATTCATGTCCATGTGATACCAGTGGTTCATACCGGCACCGACGATGATCATGGAACGGCCCTTGGTTTTGTGGGCGTTCTCACCAAATTCACGGGCAATGCGAATCACTTTTTCGGCAGGTACGCCAGTGATTTTCTCCTGCCAGGCCGGGGTGTACGGCTTGACTTCATCGTAGGAGGTGGCGCTGTCGTCGTCGCCCAGGCCACGGCTGATGCCGTAGTTGGCCATCATCAGGTCGTACACGGTGACCACAAGGGCTTCGCCGCCATCGGCCAGCTCGATCTTGCGGCTGCCCAGCTTGTGGGTCAGGGTGTCGCTGATTTCAACGGACTTGAAGTGTTCGTGCTTGATGCCACCAAAGTAAGGGAAAGCCACGTCAACAACTTCATCGTGCTTTTCAACCAGTGACAACTGCAGGCTCACATCATCTGCTTTCGCGGTCTGCTTCAGGTTCCACTTGCCTTTTTCGCCCCAGCGATAGCCGATAGAACCGTTAGGCGCTGTCAGTTGGTTGCTGGCTTCGTCAATGGCAATGGTTTTCCATTCCGGGTTGTTCTCTTCACCCAGACCGCCCACCAGATCACTGGCACGCAGGAATCGGCCAGGCACGTAACGGCCATCTTCGGTTTTGTCCAGCTTCACCAGATACGGCATGTCGGTGTAGCGGCGCACGTAGTCAGTAAAGTATTCGCTGGGGTTGTCGAGGTGGAACTCTTTCAGAATGACATGACCCATGGCCATGCCCAGAGCCGCGTCTGTACCCTGCTTGGGGTTGAGCCACTCGTCAGACAGCTTGGAAACTTCTGCGTAATCCGGGGTAATGGCAACGGTTTTGGTGCCTTTGTAACGCACTTCGGTAAAGAAGTGGGCGTCCGGAGTACGGGTTTGCGGTACGTTGGAACCCCAGGCAATGATGTAACCGGAGTTGTACCAGTCTGCAGATTCGGGAACGTCGGTCTGCTCACCCCAGACTTGCGGCGAGGCCGGTGGCAAATCGCAGTACCAGTCGTAGAAGCTCAGGCATACGCCGCCAATCATCGAGAGGTAACGGCTACCCGATGCATAGGACACCATGGACATGGCCGGAATTGGCGAGAAACCGATAATACGATCCGGACCCACTTTTTTGGTGGTGTAAACGTTGGCCGCGCCAATCAATTCGTTGACTTCATCCCAGCTGGAACGGACAAACCCGCCCATACCGCGACGAGGCTTGTACTCGGCGGTTTTCTTGGGGTCTTCAACAATCGAAGCCCAGGCTTCAACCGGATCATTGAACTGCATACGGGCTGCACGCCAGAGCTTCATCAGATGCTTGCGCATCAACGGGTACTTCAGGCGGTTGGCACTGTACATGTACCAGGAATAGCTCGCGCCACGGGGACAGCCACGGGGCTCATGGTTAGGCAGGTCCGCGCGGGTACGGGGATAGTCGGTTTGCTGGGTTTCCCAGGTCACCAGACCATTTTTGACGTAGATTTTCCAACTGCAGGAGCCTGTGCAGTTTACGCCGTGGGTAGAGCGCACAACCTTGTCGTGCTGCCAACGCTGGCGATAGCTGTCTTCCCAGTCACGATTCACATCGTGGGTTTCGCCGTGGCCGTTCGCGAAAGATTCGCGCTTTTTGCTGAAGTAACTCAGCTTATCGATCAAATGACTCATGGTCTCTCTCTCCATCAACCCGTGGTCTGCCGGATCATCTTTCCAATTTGGAACCATTGTGTGGGAGAGCTGCCCTGAAATCTGCGTGGTTACTACCACATAACCCGCCTCTACCACTGAGGGGGTAGAGGGCTTATAACCCGGGCTGGAGAAGAGCGTGCCGCTCATGGCGGCGACTAAAGCGGGAAAACATGAACTGACAAAGACCCAGCAGCAAAAACAGGATCATGAACACGGCACTGCGAACACCCAGCCAGTGATTGACCGCACCGAAAATCACCGGCAACAGAAAAGCCACAGAACAGGCGCTGACCAGCAGCAACCCCGCAACAAACGCAGCATTCTGGCGACTTTCTATGATAACCAATCTTTGCAAACTACCCATGGCGCACCCAAGCGCCACTCCGAGTACCACCACGAAGATGCTTTCAACGTTCATCGGCAACGCGAATTCGACCTTGATCGTTGCGTCCACGCCCCGGATAAACAACGTCATAGGCGGGTAGGATAGTACCAATAGTGCCACCAGACCGATGAGAAGTGACCGGCCTACGACTCTGGGGCTGCCAAAGCGATCAGACAGGCCACCACCCAGAATCTGGGCCAGCGCCCCGGGAATAATAAACCATTGTGCGAGCCTGGCACCGGACTCCACCTGCAGTTCAAACTGCGAGGAAAGATAATCCGGAAGCCAAAGCGCCAGGGCGAAAAAACTTCCTGCAATGACACCGAAATATGCCCCATGCTGCCAGACACCGTGTCGCCGGAAGCGCTTGAACAGTATCCTGATGGAGGTTTCGGTTTCCGGATCTGCAACCGCATCTTCCGGATCTGTAAGCAGTATCAGAAGTGCAAGTACAAGCAGAAGAACAATCAGATAGGCCAGCGGAACGCCGTGCCAGGAGAAAGCTTCGTGAAACAAGGGGACAAGATAATAGGTAAAACCTGCGCCGGTAACGCCTGCGCCAAAAACACCAAGGACAAGGCCGAGCTGATGCAGCTGGCATTTGCTGGTTACAAACTGCAAGCCTGCGCTGTAAAATCCACCGGCCAACCCAAGCCCACCCGCCGCCAGAAGGTAACCGGGAAAGGTATCCGTCGTCAGCAGGATTACCATGCAAACGGCAAGCCCGGCGAGGCAGATGAGCATAATGCGGCGCGCACCAAATTTCCGTGCTGCAAGCCCTGCGGGAACCGCCAACACAGCGCTGACCGCCATGGGCATAGCAAGCAGAAGCCCGAATTGCAGATCGCTGAGACTTAATTCGGCCCGCAGGTGGATCCCGGCTACCGCAAATAGCGTCCAGCAACCTGCCGCGATAACAAAGCCCGTCACCGCAAGCGGCAGAATAACGGCAAGCGACGCCAGCCGTTCGTCCTCCTGATCCGCCTCTGACTTCATCTGTCAACGCCCTTGTGAACATTCTTTTACGTCGCTTTTCAGTTTCTGCTTTTGCCCTGACGCAGGTCAAAGACTATGATGGCATACCAACTTTTGGGGTAATTGACTATCCTCAAGGAGGTATTCGTGCCCGGCGACTGCAAAGATGAGACTCAATGAAATCCAGAAGCCCCCTTGTTAATCGCATTACCGTGGTTGTTTGTGCTGTAGTGCTGACATCACTTGTCAGCATGACCACGACCCTTGCGGTTTCGAAAAGTATTGAAGGGAACGCCACGGCCATTAATCTGGCGGGCGCCCTGCGCATGGGCGCGTTTCGCTTGCTGGCCAATGCCGCAGGCCCGGGAGATAACCATAATTCGGCAAACAGCATCAGTAGGCTCATTGCCAATTATGAAGCCAATCTGGCGGACAACCTGATTACCCGGGCAATTCCGGGTTCAACTGACCACCCACTGGCAAACCAGTACCGCACCATCACAGCCTATTGGAAGCAGACCCTGCGTCCGAGCCTGGAGAATCATCCACAGGGATTGCCGGTCAGTGCCAGCATGGTTGCGGCCACGGAAGCTCACGTGGATTCGGTAAACCAGCTTGTCAGCATGCTAGAGCGTCGTACAGAAGCCCGAATCGGCCTGTTGCACCTTATCCAGATAATCAGTCTGGCTTTCTCGGTTCTGATCATCATCGCCCTCTTCGTCGACCTCAGAAACCGGGTGCTCAAACCGCTGCGCAAACTGGTCAGTATTGCTGTTGCGGTTGGCGAACAGGATTTTTCCCGAAAGGCGAACCTGCAGGGAACAGATGAACTGGCTCAACTTGGCAGCGCGTTTGACCAGATGAGCAGCGAATTGGCGCTCACCTACTACGAGCTTGAGGAGCGTGCCCGCAGCAAAACCGAGGAACTGGAAAAAAGCCATGCCGCCCTCCAGCTGCTCCATACCGCCAGCCGCAACCTGTTTGCCAATCACGATCTGTGCAGTGGCGCAGTCCCCATGCTGCAGGAGCTGGAACAGCTTCTGGGCATCGGCCCGATCTTGCTTTATCTGCACGACAAGGAATCAGCGGGCCCCGTGCAGGCGGTTACAACAGCCTCGACAGAGCGCCCTTTCTACTGCCGTGACCACCACTGTAATGCTTGTCTGGTAACGCCAGAAGTTTATGACGAGCATCCCATAGAGGAGCACGACGGACGTAGATTGCTGCTACCGATCCGGACCCCGAGCGGGCTTCTTGGCACTCTGGAGGTGTGGTACCCCGCAGACAAAGGTCTTTCTGACACCGCCCGCCGCTTGCTGGAGACACTCAGTGACCAGCTGGCTACCGCGATCTTCCTCGAACGGCAGATTACCGAACAGCAGCAACTTACGCTGGCCGAGGAGCGCACAGTGATAGCACGGGAGTTGCACGACTCCCTGGCACAATCACTGTCTTATCTGAAAATGCAGGTAGCCCGTTTGCGCCGCCTCAACATAGAGGGTAATCAGAAAGCCTCTCACGACGCGATACTGGAAGAGCTGAGTACCGGTCTGAACAGCGCCTACCGTCAGCTGCGAGAGTTGCTGGCCACTTTCAGACTGAAACTTGATACGCCAGACCTTGCCACGGCGCTGCGCAAAACTATCGAGGAGTTTTCCGGGCGTTTAGGAAAACCCGTAAGGCTGACATACAATTTGCCACCGCAGGCGTTATCACCCAATGAGGAGATTCACACTCTGCAGATCGTAAGGGAGGGCCTTGCCAACGCGGTTAAACATGCAGACGCCACTGAGATTTTTGTAGAAGTCGTGTTTGAATCCCCTCAGGTAAAGGCAAGAGTAAAAGATAACGGCAAAGGTCTGCCCGGGGATGGCCAACCCGCCAATCACTATGGGCTGGTTATCATGCAAGATCGCGCACGCACACTGGGGGGCCAGGTTGTCGTACAAAACCGCAAAGAAGGCGGCGTTGAAGTCAGTTTAACGTTCGTTCCGAAAAGCCGGCATCTGATTCCGACCGAAACAACGAGCACCTAGATAGAGGAAGCGAAGTACCATGTCTGAAAGACCGTCTGATACACCTGCAAGCATATTGCTGATCGACGACCACCCACTGCTGCGTCAAGGTATCAAACAGCTCGTCGAGATGGAGGAGGACATGGTTGTGGCTGGTGAAGCCAGCAACGCAACAGACGGGATTCGACTGGCGACCGAACTGGAGCCTGATCTCATCCTGATGGACCTCAACATGCCGGAAATCAGCGGCATTGATGCTCTGAAAAAACTACGGGAACTGAACGTAAGCTCCCGCATCGTAATGTTTACTGTTTCTGATCAGGAAGATGACGTAGTCGCTGCCCTGCGTGCCGGTGCAGACGGCTATTTGCTGAAGGATATGGAACCGGAAGACATGATCGCCCAGCTACATCAGGCTGCGGTCGGCAAGATGGTTATCAGTGATCGGCTAACCACGTTGCTTGCAGAGGCCCTGCGCTCCAACAAGCCACAACAGACATCACGGCCGGATTTCGACAGCCTGACACCGCGGGAAAAAGATATCCTTCGGCTTATCGCAGAGGGCCTTTCCAACAAGATGATCGGCCGCAAGCTGGACATCAGTGATGGCACGGTAAAAGTCCACGTTAAACACCTTCTGAAAAAACTCAGCCTTCGCTCACGGGTTGAGGTGGCAGTCTGGGCCGTGGAAGAAGGCCTGCACAAGGGCTGAGCTATATCAAATCAAGTATCGCCGGTTTTGGTTACTCTGGGCAGATCGAATTCACTGCCCGGAGTTGATCATGGCCCTGCCATCGCTTGCTGCCTTCCCACTGCGTACCAACCCCTTGATCAGCGACACGCTGGCGCTGCTCTCCGAGTATCTTCCGTCGCCCTCACCCATTCTCGGAGCTATCGACCGTGCTGTGCCCATGCCGGTAAAACAGCTCGTCGCGGAAGAACCCCTGAACCGTATCTTTGCGGCGGCCATTGCCGATGGTGAATTTGATGATTTTGAAGGGCGCCGCATCCGGCTGGAGGTTAACGGTGGTCAGCCGGGAATCACCTTCGGCTTTTGGGCGGGCCGGCTCCGGGTGCTGGAAGGCGCCGGTGAAGCCACGATTCGAGGCTCTCTCTCCGCTTTCAAAACCCTGGCCGAACGGCGGCAGGATCCTGACCAACTCTTTTTCCAGCGCCGTCTGGTGATTGAAGGCGATACGGAACTGGGGCTAGGATTGAAGAACCTGCTCGACAGCCTTGAATGGAATTTCAACATCCGACAACTGCTCTTCTGGTGAGGAGCCCGGCATATACCTGATCGCTGACAGGCGTGGCGGCCGCATTTGGCCGCCACTGCGCTGGTTTATTTCCAGTAATTATTTGCAGCAGCAACGGTTTCAAAGTAGGCGGCGATCACTTGGGAGGCGTGAATCAGGGCTTCCCCATCCTGGGAATATTCTTCACGCTCACGGAACAGAACTTCTTTATCCGACTGGGTACTTTTGACACCCATCCGTGCAAGTTTGATGGCCAACTCAAACCCTTCCTGAGGGGTTTCCGCAACCAGGGTGGGTAGCCAGACTTCGGAGCCTTTGTTCTTCTCAGCCTGAGCCGTCAACGGCAAAGCAAGGGCAAAAGCAGCGAGTAACACCAGAATTTTATTCATTGTTTTAGTCTCCTCAAAAGTTCTTCACGTTTCGGTTCGTACCTCCTGCCCGAAGCCCCCGCTTTGGGCCAACACGGAACTCCGGTCAAAGAGCTTTTTCATTAAGAATCAGAGTAGCGACATCTTCAATACATCTTTATGTCTTACGTTGCACTCCAAAAGTACAACTTTCAACTACTCTCCACATGATGACGCCGCATCGCTCTTGGACTACTTTCAGTTTCTGTTGGCTTGCCATTGCCGTAAATCGCCCATTGAAGGCAAACTGGACTGGATTTTTAACATCCAGCTGCCGAGCAGAGCACACTGCGCATACCCCCATGAATGAATGACTGAAATGGAAGGAACCCGAATAATGGCACTGGCTGAAAAACTCTGTCTTACCGCCGCCTTTGTGTTTTTTATGACGGGGCTGGTAACCGGCATCTGGAAATACTGGTGCATGGCCAACAGCCCGAAAGCGGCAGCGCCGCGGTATGTGGACATTGCCCATCGCAGCTCACTGATGTACAGCTTTGCGGCCGTGTTGCTTGGCTGGTTAGCCAGCTACAGCGTGTTCCCGGAATGGTTGAACACACTGGCTGCCGTGTGCGCACTGGGCTTTTTTGCATTGGCTATTGGCACCTACATTGTCCACGGGATTCTTCGGGATACCAGCAACCAGCTGCGTAAGCCACACAAGTTGGGTGCGAACACACTGCCTTCGTGGCTTGTTCATGGCTTTATGATTGCTCTTGTTGTGGCTGAAACAGGCGGTTCGCTGGTTCTTGGAGCGGGCGCCATGATGGCAATCTGGTGACTGTAAAACCGGTTCGGCCGATTCTGGAGAATTGAAATGGCAGCAGATGTTGAGATCAGGGAACTCAGAATTGGCACTCTCAAGAGGCTCGATGATTCTGGAACTCTTACAGGCATCTACAAGCAGCAGGTTGATTCCGCGTACCTGAACATAAATGGCCTGAGCGACGACCAGCAAGGCGACAAACATCACCATGGTGGGCCGGAGAAAGCCCTGCACCACTTTGCCTCGGACCATTACGGACGATTACGGGAGGCGCTTCCAGAACCCGCTGCAGGGCATTGCCAGCCAGGTGCCTTTGGTGAAAACCTGGTGACTGAAGGATTTACCGAAAACGATGTCTGTGCCGGCGATGTTTACAGGCTTGGTGAGGCGATTGTTGAGGTATCCCAGCCTCGTCAGCCATGCTGGCGCCTGAACCTGCGCTTTGGCATACCGGACATGTCCCTCCGGCTCCAGAACAGCCTCAGAACAGGTTGGTATTACCGGGTGTTGCAGCCAGGGATCGTTCACCGGGGCGACAGGCTCATCCTTGATCAGCGTCCAAACCCGGACTGGCCTCTGAGCCGGGTACTATCCCTGTTGTACGAGATCCCACTGGAGCATACTGCGCTTAGGGAAATGGCCGGGCTGAAGCAGCTCACTCCTAATCTTCGTGGGCTGGCCCAAAAGCGGCTGGAAACCGGCAAAGTTGAAGATTGGGAGAGGCGGCTATTTGGGCCGGCGCCTGCTGAATAATCGTAAGGTTATTCAATAATAACAACTGTTTGCTCAAGGGCATCTGGCAGGTACAACTGCCCGATTGGCGCCAGCGTCAAACCCAGCGCTTGTGCACAGCTTTCAAAGACCTCTGACTCCACTGGATCGACAGCAACGAGAAGGCCACCACTGGTTTGAGGATCACAGAATATCAGTGTGTCTGCTTCGCCCATACCTGCGATTTGCCCTGCAAAGGCTGCAGCATTGCGGTGCGTGCCACCGGGGACACAACCTTTTTCAATGTAGGCCTGCACATTCGGCAGTACCGGCACCCTGCTGCGATTGATGCGGGCACACAGATTGCTGCCACGACATATTTCCAACAGGTGACCAGCAAGTCCGAAACCTGTGACATCGGTCATCGCGTGCAAGCCGGCCAACTCTGCGAAAATCTCGCCCGCCTTGTTTAAGGCTGCCATGGTTTCAACAGCCAGTGCCAAATCATCTGGCCTGATACACTCTTTTTTCAAAGCACTGGTCAGAATGCCCACGCCCAGCGGCTTTGTGAGGTACAAAAGGTCTCCTGCTCTGGCCGCACTGTTGCGAATAATGCGGTTTGTCGCCACCTGCCCGGTTACGGCGAGCCCAAAGATGGGTTCCGGCGAGTCAATGCTATGGCCTCCCGCCAGGGTAATGCCCGCCTCGGCACAGGCAGCGCGACCACCGTCGAGCACCTGCCCTGCAATCTCGGGTGCCAGAGTGGCTACCGGCCAACCCAGAATGGCAATGGCCATGATAGGGTGCCCGCCCATGGCGTAAACGTCGCTGATGGCATTGGCAGCAGCAATGCGGCCAAAATCGTAGGGGTCATCCACCACAGGCATGAAGAAATCCGTGGTGCTGATAATGCCTGTGCCATTGCCGATATCCGCAACAGCGGCGTCATCGCGGCTCTCATTACCTACGAGCAGCCGCGCATCGGGCCGCTCCGGAACCGTGGAGTGAAGTATCCGTTCGAGTACATCGGGGGCAATCTTGCAGCCACAGCCCGCTCCGTGGCTCAATTTCGTTAACCTGACAGTCAAGAGTTCAGTCCTTTGCCGTTAAAGGCCTTGTGAAGAAACCAGGTCCATGCCCGGTTTGCCATACCAATAGCCGTTACAGGGTGGGGCTTCCACCAACTGCAATGGGTCGCTGGCTGGCACCTCGCCCCGACGCACCTGGTCATATCGACGAACCACTTCAGCCATACCCTGATGCTCCGGGCTCAGGCGCACGGTGGCTACGCCCATTTTTTCCATATCCGGCAGTTCCCGCATCAGGTCGTAGCGCGAGCCAGACAATGTGGACGTGCCGTTCAGGCGAAACAGTTCCTGAGATTCCCGGGAGCGAAGTTCCAGACCATCCGGGTGCTGCAGGCAGCGGAACTCACAGTTGTCTTTAGGCAGGTTGTAGTGTCTGGCGGTAAAGCAACGGGATGACCAGGCCAGTGGCAGAAAGCCCCAGGCGAACACCTCAGCAGGCAAATCCAGCCCTTCGCCTTTTAACTCCGTAATCAATCGCTGCAAAGTCTCACGGCCCAGCTCTACGGGCAAGCTCCAGCCTTTCAGTCCCTGTTTCGCCAGCAATTTCAGGGTTGGGGTGTTGTATATGTTCATGGATGGGCCGGTCACAAACGGCAAATTGTTCTGCGTGGCCAACTGCAACGCACTCTGATCGTTGGCTTCTACCAGATACTCCTGCTGGTTGCAGATTCTGCGCAACGCCCGCAAATCCGCCTCGGATTCAATCAGTGTCTGTGTCGAGAGCACCACCTGCTTGCCGGAGTCCTTGAGCACACCGGCAATTTCCAGCCAGTCCGCCAGCCTCAGCTCACGGCGGCGGGAACAGACGGTTTCGCCCAGATATACCGTATCCACAGGCCACTCAGCGGCGTTGGCGTAAAAATCAAAAACAGTTTGTTTGGACCAGAACCAGAGAATCGGGCCCAGAGAGAGTTTCATCATGGATTGCTCAGCCTCATTTCCATTTGCGGTGATAGGCGCCAATGGTGGTCAGGCCACCTTCAGACAAACCCGCCAGCGTGCTGTTCCAGACAGGATCCACATGGAAGTTACCGGAACCGGCGTCCAGCCTGTCCAGCGCCTGGCGCCAGGTGCGTGCTACATCCGCAATGTAGGCAGGGCTGCGCTGCCGGCCTTCAATCTTCACGGCACTGATGCCCAGCTCTTTCAGTTCCGGCAGCAAATCCAGAGTATTCAGGCTGACCGGCTCTTCGATAGCGTGGTAAACACTACCTTCCACCTCGAAACGGCCTTTGCATAAAGTGGGGTAACCCGCAGATTCGCCTTTGCCGTATCGATCAATCAGTACGTCGTTCAGGCGGGACTCCAGACCGTTCGGCGTTTCCTGCCAACGCACAGCTTTAGCAGGAGAGCAGGCGCCGCGAGTATTCGGGGATTCATCCGTCAGATAGGAAGAAAGGTAACACCGCCCTTCTGCCATGATGCACAAGCTGCCAAAAGCAAACACCTCCAGCTCTACAGGGCTGTGTTTTGCAACACCGCGCACCTGATCTATCGATAACACTCGAGGCAATACGGCACGGCGGATATCAAAGTTGTCCTTGTAGAAGCGCAGAGCCTCATAGCTGGTGGCAGAGCCCTGAACAGAAAGGTGCCGGTGGACTTGCGGGTGTTTGTTAGCGGCATACTCCAGCAGCCCCATGTCCGCAAGGATAATCGCATCCACTCCCAGTGCCGCCGCCCGGTCGACAGCCGATTTCCAGATTTCCCAACCATCCGGCTGCGGATAGGTGTTGATGGCACAGAATACTCTGGCGCCTTTGCTGTGAGCGTATTCGATGCCCTCGCCTGCGCGTTTGTCATTAAAGTTGAGACCGGCAAACTGGCGGGCATTGGTGCTGTCTTTAAATCCCATGTACACGGCGTTGGCACCGTTATCCACCGCCGTTTTCAGTGCCGGCAAGCTACCGGCCGGGCAAACAAGTTCCATGGCTGCCTCCAGATTAAAGTTCCGCAGACCATACGCCGGGGGATTCCCCCGGGCATTGATCTTTATCACCGGAGCCGCCGATACCCGCTATAACCCGACCAGCTACCCACTAAGGAATACTCCACGCATCATTACTTATAGCCGGTTATTTCTGTTGAAAATCGGGGAACTAACATTGGATAACAATGTGTTACAGGCATAGACCTACCTCCACAGGTACCTCGTACTGTGAATGGTGCGCACTGCTACACTTGCCCACAATGGAAGTCATACACGATTACGGGGGCTCCCTATGAAAAACCTGATCAACAACCTGTCCATGCGCGGAAAGCTGATCACACTTGTGATACCGGCTCTGCTGGTAATTGTTTACTTTGCGGTTGAAAGCATTGTGGTAAACACAGGGCAGCTGGGCAACATGCGCCAGCTGCACTCCCTGGTTCAGCTCGCGGACATCGGTGACCCGCTGATCGAGACACTGCAAAAAGAGCGCGGAAGGTCAGCCGTAGTGCTTTCGAATGGCACTGACCGCGACGCGGCCAGGCAGGCGGAACAGGCCTTAACCCGCCAGCGCCAGCAAACCGACACTCGACTCTCTGATTATCGTACCCGCACAGCCAGTCTCGTAAAGGAGGCCAGCTTCAGCCCCGTTGTCAGCAACAGCATCCAGGCTATGGAAAAGGAGCTGAACGCGCTGGCGCGGCTTCGCAGCGATATCGACAATCGCTCTGTCAGTGGCAATGAAGCCGGAGCTCGTTACACGAAACTGATTACCGGATTACTTGATCGAATCCCTCTGCTCATTGCACGCTCTACCGACCCGGGGCTGACCCGTGACATCAATGCCTACTATGCCCTTGCAGAAGCGGCTGAGGCGGCCGGAAAAGAGCGGGCGGCAGGCGCTGCTCTGATCAACAGTGGAGATTTTGACCTTCCTGCCATTCAGAAAATCGCCGCATTTGAAGGCCACCAGGAAGCCTTTATCCGAGAGGCCCGCGCTATGCTGAAGACCGATTCAGAGTTGCGTGCGACAGTGGAAAATCTTGCAACCACTTCCGAGAGTCGCGATCTGCAGGAAAAGCGGGACACCCTGTTCAGTAGCCCTTCAGGCATGTACGCCCTGGATTCGATGGAGTGGTTTGATATCACCACCGAGCGCCTCGGCAACTTGAACAGCGTGCGTAAAGCGTTGCTCGACAGCACATCTGCCTCTGCGGTCCTTGGCGTCGCCGACGCCCGCCACGATCTTTTCGTCGCATCAGGGATCGCCACTGCATCAATCGTCGTCGTTTTTGCTCTCATGCTGCTCATGGTCAGCACCATCAACCGACAGATCAACAATCTGCTCGACGGCGTGCGGTTTGCCATGGACAACAAGGATCTTACTCAACAGATCCTCATCTCCAGCAAAGACGAGGTCGGTACCATCGGCCGCGCAATCAACGAATTGTTCGGCCGGTTTGGCAGTGCTCTCAAACACATTGATGGCGCCAGCGTACAACTTGCAACAGCCACGGAGGAGACCAGCTCTGTCGCTGGCCAGAACGCCACGCAAACCAAGAGCCAGCAACAACAAATAGAGCAGGTTGCAGCCGCTACTGAAGAAATGTCAGCCACTTCAGAGCAGATTTCCCAGAATACCCAGCAAGTTGCGGACGCGGCCAGTACGGTTATGGAGAGAAGCCGTGCCGGTGAAGAAGTTCTGCAAGGCAGCGTACGCCGCATACGTTCACTTGCCAGCTCCGTGAAAGAGGTAAACGAGGTTATTGAGGAACTGGAGAAACGCAGCGGCAGCATCGTGGAAGTTATGGATGTAATCCGCAAGGTTGCAGATCAGACCAATCTTCTGGCCCTGAACGCCGCCATTGAAGCCGCGCGCGCCGGTGAACATGGCAGGGGGTTTGCTGTCGTTGCTGATGAAGTCCGCACACTGGCGCGCCAGACTCACGAATCCACAACCCAGATAGAAGACATTATTAATGGCTTTCAGGTGATCACTGAAAATGCCAGCCGCTCCATCATTGCCAGCCACGAATTGGCCAACGAAGCCAGCGAACAGTCCTCTGAGCTTGAGCAAACATTTGCCGCTATTCTTGGAGACGTCAACAACATCTCTGATATGGCGACTCAGATTGCAGCGGCTTCCGAGCAACAAGTTGCCGTAACCCGGGAACTGGCAGGAAACATGGAAGCCGTCAGTGAGGTAGCCATACTGACGCTGACCGGCTCTCAGGAGATCTCCCATGTGACGGGAGAGCAGGCGAGACTCGCCCGCCAGCTGCAAGATCTGGCGAACGAGTTCAAAGTGGCTACAGTGTAAGCGCCGGGACTTTTACTGCATCAGTGGTGAGCGGGTCACATTCAGTTCAATGCCCTCAATCCGGGCTCCCGCCATCAAGGTGTTGATGTACTGGCTGATAGCCTTGCGTCGCACCTTCTCGTTCAGGTAATCGCGAATGCGTTCGTAGGCCATTTCAAAGTCCAGCGGTTTGCCGTCCACTTTCTGGTGTATCTGCACAATGTGATACCCGTAGCGGGTTTCTACCAGGCTCTTGATCAAACCGGTGCCGGCGCGGAATACCTGACGTTCAAATTCCTGAACTGTCTGGCCTTTGCCTATCTGGCCGAGTGAACCGCCGGCGCCACTGGAGTCGCAATTGGAATGGGCTTTGGCCAGTTTGCCAAAGTCCTGCGGCGCTTTTTTTATCTGGCTGAGCAGGCGTTCGGCAATATCATGGGCGTACGCCCGTTGCGCTTCGTCTTTCGGGTCACCGGCGATGAGGATATGGCTCACATCCAGCAGCGGAGATGTCACAAAAAGCTCGGGATTGGCCTGAAAATAAGCCAGGCATTCGTCGCGCGTTGCCTCGGGTATGTGCACTTCTCGCTTGATCAGCTGCTCGATATGGTCATCATCGGCCGTGGGGTCGTCCATATCACGCACTTCCAGGCCCAGTTCCGCTGCTCGCTGGCGCAGCAGCTCGCCAAGCACCAGCGTGGTTGCGGCCTGGTATTCTGCCTGTTCTTTTGACGGAGCAGGATGATACTGCATCTCCTGCAGCACCCGCTCGCTTGCAATCGTCACGTCGTTTACGGCAATCATCACACTTCCCCTATTCGCTTCCATTTGATGACGACGGCTTATTTGGTGGCGCTTACCCGACGGCGAACCACCTGATAGTTACGGCCAACATAAGTCACAGGCACGCTCCAGATGTGCACCAGGCGGCTGAACGGAAACAACACGAACAAGGTCATGCCCAGGAACACGTGCATTTTATAGATCCAGTGCACGTTGTGAATGCTTTCCACCGCCAGCGTCGGGCGGAATGTCAGCACCATGCTCGACCAGTCCATCAGACCGCTCATCACCGAGCCGTCCATGTGGTCCATGGAAATAGAAATAGTCAGCATGCCTATAATCAGCTGAGCGTATATCACCAGCAGGATTGCTGTATCCATGATCGTGGTGCTGGCCCGGACCCGGGCGTTAAAAATGCGTCGATGAACCAGCATGGTCATACCGATAAAGCAGATCACACCAAATATGCCACCGGCGACCATGGCAATAATCTGCTTGGCGGCCAGAGAAATCCCGATCATATGGTAGAACTCACGGGGTATCACCAGGCCGGCAAAGTGCCCGGCGAAGATGGCCAGTATCCCTACGTGGAACAGGATGCTGGCAATGCGGAAGTTTTTATTGTGCATAATCTGGCTGGACTGGGCTTTCCAGGTGTACTGTTCACGGTCGTAACGGACCAGGCAGCCAAGGAAGAATATCGCCGAGGCCAGGTAGGGGTATACCCCGAAAAAAAACACATCAATGAGGCTCGCATTCATGATTACTCTCCCTGTCAGCTCCGATGTTCCGGTTCTGGCGAAAGTGGTCGGGGTGCCGGTTCCGGCATGTTAATAGGCATGTGCTGATCGCGCCGCTGACCTTCAGACGGCCGGCTCTGCGAAGACGAACAGTTGGCGTCGGGCGCTTCGTCGCCGCCGAAGGTGACTTCGGCCTCCGCCCATTCCTTATCCAGCGCGTCCTGAGTGTAATCGGGCGTTTCTTCCGCCGCCTGAATCCGCAATTCAGCCAGCGGCACCCGGGCCTCGGAAATTTCCAGGAGGGCATGGAACAGCGGTGCATAAGGGCTGCCACGTTCTTCCAGCCGGCAAGCCACCAGCCCAATAATGTGAGCCACTTCCTGCAGACCTGCCTTCATGTTGTCATTGCCCTGGGTAGCCAGAAATTCCAGATACAGGGGCAGGTAATCCGGCAGTTCTTTCTCGCTCAGCTCAAGACCTGCTTCGTGGTACTCATTCAGCAGGTTGACCATGGCTTGCCCCCGGTCGCGGGACTCTCCATGCACGTGTTCAAAAAGATGCAGCGACACAGATCGGCCGCGCTCAAAAAGTCCGTCGTATTCGGTTTGGCAGGCAATCAGCGATTGCCCGGTTATGTGGTCAACAAAACTCTGCAGACCTGCCCGCGTCGTCTCGCCCACGGGCAGTTCGGCAAACAGGTCGCGGACACTGTCGAGGTTGTCCCGCAGGTCCGCCGTGGGGTAGTCCAGGCAACGGGAGAGCAAACTGATTTGTCGCATGGCTTAATCCTTGAGCGTAACTGGAATGACTTTACGCACCGATGACTTATTACCGCCAAACAAGGTGACGTCGGAATCACCATCACTGCAGCCGTTGCCAAAGGTGAACCCACAATTACCCCGCATGTCATACGCCTCCTCGGCGTAAGCGCGGTGGCTGGTGGGAATCACAAACCGGTCTTCAAAATTGGCAATGGCCATGTACCGGTACATGTCTTCCACCTGGCGCACCGACAGGCCCACCTGTTCGAGAACCTCGAGATCCTCCTCCTGCTCCACCTGCTGCGAGCGCTTGTAGGAACGCATGGCAATCATCCGCTCCAGAGCCCGGATTACCGGGGCTTCGTCGCCGGCGGTCAGCATGTTCGCCAGGTAACGCATGGGAATCCGCAGCGATTTCAGATCCGGCATGTTGCCGTTTTTACCCACGTGGCCGGCCTCGACCGCGGATTGCAGCGGTGACAGGGGCGGCACATACCACACCATGGGCAAGGTCCGGTATTCCGGATGCAGGGGCAACGCCACTTTCCAATCTACAGCCATTTTGTAAACCGGAGATTGCTGGGCGGCCAGAATCCAGGCTTGTGGAATACCCTCTGCCTTGGCGGCTTTGATGACGTCCGGATCAAAGGGATCCAGAAAAATGTCGAGCTGTGCTTCGTATAGATCCTGCTCGTTTTCAACGCTGGCTGCCGCTTCGATACGGTCCGCATCGTAGAGCAACACGCCCAGATAGCGGATGCGCCCTACGCAGGTTTCAGAGCAAACTGTGGGCTGGCCCGCCTCAATCCGCGGATAACAGAAAGTGCACTTTTCAGACTTGCCACTTTTCCAGTTGTAGTAAATTTTCTTGTACGGACAGGCCGAAACACACATGCGCCAGCCCCGGCATTTGTCCTGATCAATCAGCACAATGCCGTCTTCTTCACGCTTGTATATGGCGCCCGATGGGCAAGCGGCTACGCAGGTCGGGTTCAGGCAGTGTTCGCACAGCCGTGGCAGATACATCATGAAGGTGTTTTCAAACTGACCGTAGATGTCTTTTTGCACTACATGGTCGAAGTTTTTGTCTTTTTTACGCTTTTCAAACTCGGTGCCCAGAATTTCTTCCCAGTTCGGGCCCCACTCTATTTTTTCCATCCGCCGGCCGTCGATCAGCGAACGTGGCCTGGCTACAGGCTGGTGTTTGCTGTCCGGCGCGTTGTGCAGGTATTCGTAGTCGAAATCAAACGGCTCGTAATAATCGTCAATCAGCGGCATGTCGGGGTTGGCAAAAATGTTCGCCAGAACCCGCAGCTTACCGCCCATGCGCGGCTGAATCTTTCCACTTTTCAGTCGTTTCCAGCCGCCATTCCAGCGCTCCTGGTTTTCCCACTCTTTGGGGAAGCCAATACCGGGCTTGGTTTCAACGTTGTTGAACCAGGCGTATTCCATGCCCTCGCGGGAGGTCCACACGTTTTTGCACGTGACTGAACAGGTGTGGCATCCAATGCACTTGTCCAGATTCAGAACCTTGCCAATTTGTGCTCTTACTTTCATGTCTGTCTCCTGGGAGTGAACCCCGATCGTTTTGGGTGCCAGAGGTTCATTCAGTGTCTAGCCAATCAACGTTATCCATCTTGCGCACCACCACGAATTCATCGCGGTTGGAACCCACGGTGCCGTAGTAATTGAAGCCGTAGGATTGCTGGGCATACCCCCCGATCATGTGGGTAGGTTTCATCACTGCCCGGGTAACCGAGTTGTGAATGCCGCCTCGCGTACCGGTCATTTCAGAACCCGGTACGTTTACGTGCTTCTCCTGGGCGTGGTACATCATCGCCGACCCTACCGCGACCCGTTGCGACACCACGGCTCGCGCTGCGATAGAACCGTTAACGTTGAAAGTCTCGATCCAGTCGTTGTCTTCAATACCCGCCTCTTTGGCATCGTGTTCGCTCAGCCAGATGATCGGCCCACCCCGGGACAACGTCAGCATCAACAGGTTGTCGGTGTAGGTACTGTGAATGCCCCACTTTTGGTGCGGAGTCAGAAAGTTGAGCACAATCTCTTTGTTGCCATTGGTTTTCGTGTTCAGCACCGGCTGGATAGCTTTCAGGTTGACCGGCGGTTTATACACACACAGGGTCTCGCCAAAATCGCGCATCCATTTGTGGTCCTGATAAAACTGCTGACGGCCAGTGATGGTGCGCCAGGGAATCAACTCATGCACGTTGGTGTAGTTGGCGGTGTAAGACACATGCTCGTCTTCCAGGCCAGACCAGGTGGGCGAGGAAATGATTTTGCGTGGTTGGGCAATCACATCGCGGAAACGGATTTTTTCATCCTGCTTGGGCTTGGCCAGATGGGTGTGATCCCGGCCGGTGTTCACCGACAACGCTTCCCAGGCCTTTACCGCAACCTGACCATTGGTCTCGGGCGCCAAAGACAGAATCATCTCGCAAGCATCGATGGCCGAATCAAGCCGGGGCCGGCCTTTATTAGCGCCCTCGTCATGGTGGACGTGGTTCAACTTGCCCAGAAACTCCACTTCTTCTTTGGTGTCCCAACTGATGCCTTTGCCGCCGTTGCCAAGAGTTTCCAGTAGCGGTCCGATGGACGTGTATTGGGCGTGAATATTGGCGTAGTCGCGCTCAACGGTCACAATATTGGGCATGGTTTTGCCTGGAATAGCCTCGCACTCGCCTTTCCACCAGGCTTTTACATCGTAGGGTTGGGCCAGCTCACCCGGAGAATCGTGCAGCATGGGCACGGTCACCACGTCGGTTTCCTTGCCAAGGTGACCGGGGCTCAGTTCGGAATACTTCTTCGCCAATCCCTTGAAAATGTCCCAGTCGCTGCGGCTTTCCCAAACCGGGTTCACCGCTTCTGACAGCGGATGAATGAACGGGTGCATGTCTGAGGTGTTGAGGTCGTTCTTCTCGTACCAGGTGGCTGTCGGCAGCACGATATCGGAATACAGGCAGGTGGTGGACATACGGAAATCGATGGTCACCCAGAGATCCACCTTGCCCTCCGGCACCTCCTCATGCCATTTGACGTCTTCGGGGCGGCCTGCATCAGCATCGCCCAGCTCTTTGCCCATCAAACCGTGGCGGGTACCCAGCAGGTGACGCAGCATATACTCGTGACCCTTGCCGCTGGACCCCAGCAGATTGGAACGCCACACAAACATGTTGCGTGGGAAGTTCTGCGGATCGTCCGGGTCTTCACAGGCGAACTTGATATCCCCGGATTTCAGCTGCTGTACAACATAGTCCTTAACCTCCATACCGGCCTTGTCGGCTGCCGCCTTGATATGCAACGGGTTGGTGCCCAGTTGCGGCGCCGAAGGTAGCCACCCCATGCGCTCGGCGCGGGTGTTGTAATCGAGCATTGATCCGCTCCAGTCTTTCGGATCGGCCAGCGGCGAAATCACCTCTTCCATGCCCAGCTTCTCGTAACGCCACTGGTTGGAATGGTTGTAGAAGAACGACGTACCGTTCATGTGCCGGGGCGGGCGCTGCCAATCCAGGCCAAACGCCAGAGGTTGCCAGCCGGTCTGTGGGCGCAGTTTCTCCTGGCCCACGTAGTGCGCCCAACCGCCGCCGCTCTGGCCCACGCAACCGCACATCATCAGCATGTTGATGATGGCACGGTAGTTCATGTCCATGTTGTACCAGTGGTTCAGACCCGCACCGACGATGACCATGGAACGACCGCGGGTCTTGTTGGCAGTATCGGCGAATTCACGGGCAATACGAATCACGTCTGCACGTTTTACGCCTGTTATCTGCTCCTGCCATGCAGGGGTATAGGGCACATCATCGTCAAAACTGGTGGCACAACCATCGTCGGCAATGCCCTGGCTGACGCCGTAGTTGGCCAGCGTCAGGTCGTATACGGTGGCCACCGTGGCGGTCGTGCCGTCAGCCAGGGTGACATTACGTACGGGCAAACGGCGGGTTTGCATTTCGGTGTGGTTTGTATGCTGGAAGTAACCGTGTTCGTGCTCCTTGCCGCCAAAATAGGGGAAGGCTACTTGCACAAGTTCGTCTTCACGATCCTTCAGGCTCAGCCAAAGCTCCTGGGTTTCATTGCTGGTTCCGTCGCGGTTTTCCAGGTTCCATTTGCCTTTCACTCCCTCTTCGTGATTCTCACCCCAACGGTAACCGATAGAGCCATTAGGTGAGGTCAACTCGCCGGCTTCGTTCAGGGCAATGGTTTTCCAGTCGGGATTATTGGCCTGGCCAAGGTTGTCTACCAGGTCAGCAGCACGCAGGAACCGGTCCTGATGAAAAACGCCGTCTTTGGCCTTCAGCACAACCAGCATAGGGAAGTCAGTGTAACGTCGAACGTATTCGGTGAAGTAAGTGCTGGGATTGTCGACGTGGAATTCTTTCAGAATGACATGACCGAACGCCATGCCCAACGCCGCATCGGTGCCCTGGCGAGGTGCCAGCCATGTGTCGCCGAACTTGGACGCTTCCGAATAGTCTGGGCAAATGGTGACAATCTTGGTGCCCTTGTAGCGCACCTCGGTCATGAAGTGCGCGTCTGGCGTGCGGGTCTGGGGCACGTTGGAGCCCCACATCATGATGTAGTTGGAATTAAACCAGTCTGCGGACTCGGGCACGTCGGTCTGTTCGCCCCAGACCTGCGGGGAAGCCGGCGGCAAATCACAATACCAGTCGTAGAAACTCAGGCAGTTGCCGCCTATCAGCGACAGATATCGGGCACCGGCTGCGTATGACACCATCGACATGGCGGGAATGGGTGAAAAACCGGTGACTCGATCCGGGCCATAGGTTTTCGCGGTGTAAATATTTGACGCCGCAATCAGCTCGTTCACATCGTCCCAATCAGCACGGACGAAACCGCCCTTTCCTCGGCGCTGCTTGTATTCCCGTGAGCGGACCGGATCTTCAACAATAGACGCCCAGGCATCTACCGGGTCTTTGTGTTTGGCCCGGGCTTGCTGCCACATTTCCATCAGGTGGCCACGCATTTTCGGATATTTCAAACGGTTTGCGCTGTAGATGTACCAGGAGAAGCTGGCTCCCCGGGAACAGCCGCGGGGTTCGTGGTCTGGCAGATCCGGGCGAGTACGGGGGTAGTCCGTCTGTTGAGTTTCCCAGGTGACCAGCCCGTCTTTGACATAAATTTTCCAGCTGCAAGAGCCGGTGCAGTTGACGCCATGGGTAGAGCGTACAATCTTGTCGTGCTGCCAGCGGCGGCGATAGCCAGCCTCCCAGGCCCGGTTTTCTTCGGTCATCACGCCGTGACTGTCGGAAAAGTCGGTTTTCTTCTGTTTGAAGAAGCGTAGTCTATCCAGAAAGTGGCTCACGGTTTATCTCCCGGCATCGATCTCGGGCTGCCCGTCGTCAGACAGCGAACTTGGAATTATTAGTCAACTGTGACTGAACATAGACGCAATAGTTCAGAGTCGCCAATCTTATCCAGAAAATCGGGAGTAGCTTCTGCTTCTAAGGGTAATTCGATAATCGTGAACACCGAAACCAGCCAGACAGGCTGGTAACATGCACAACGCCGGGATGTGTGCTCCATTCCGGGGCCGTTGCGGCCCCGGCAAGTGGATGTCAGATAATGCGGGAGAACCGCTGGCTGGCGCCTTCTTTGCGGTAGAAATCAAAAATCTGGCAGATGGCTCGAATCAGCAGCCGACCGGCAGGTTCTACCTGCAGAACCTGACCATTGTCACCAATCAGTTCATCGGCAATCATCGGGCGGAGACGGGCAAGTTCGTCCGCAAAGTAGCTGTCAAAATCTTCCTGCCACTCAGCGGAAAATTGCTGGCGATCCAGGCGGAACTGACAGATTAACTGGCCAATAACCCAGCGCCGCAAGCGGTCATCACGGCTAAGATTAACGCCTTTGGTAATCGCCAGATTGCCGGCGTCTATGGACGCTTCCCAGGCGGGCAGATCGTGGTTGTTCTGGAAATAGGCGTCGTCTGTCTGGCCAATAGCCGACACACCCAGAGAAACCAGATCACAATCCGAGTGAGTGGTGTAGCCCTGGAAGTTCCGGTGCAGGCGCCCGGCGCGTTGCGCCACAGCCAGACTGTCATCCGGCTTGGCAAAGTGATCCATACCGATGTATTCGTAACCCGCCTCAAGCAAGCGGTTGATCGTGTTATGCAGAATGGTCAGCTTTTGCTGCGGTGATGGCAATGTGTCGTTCTTGATTCGGGTTTGCGGATAAAAGCGGTCTGGCAGGTGCGCATAACTGAACACAGACAGCCTGTCTGGCGACATATCAATTACTGCCTCCAGAGTGTCCGCAAAGCTTTCTGGCGTCTGGTGTGGCAAGCCGTAGATCAAGTCAAGATTGATGGATCCGAAGCCCAACTGCCGGGCCTCGCGCAAAACAGCTTCGGTCATTTCCCGGGGCTGGATACGGTTGACGGCTTTCTGAACCTCCGGGTTTACATCCTGCACACCCAGGCTGATGCGGTTAAAGCCCAGCTTCCAGAGTGTGGGCAGCGTGTCCTGGTCTACCTCACGCGGATCAATCTCAACACTGTAATCGTGCTCGTCACCGCTTTGCAGGTTGAACAGTTCGGCATAGCCTGCCATCAGCTCCTGCATCACATCATTCGGCAGAAAGGTCGGTGTACCACCACCCCAGTGCAACTGTTTTACCGGGCGATCCGCGCCAAACAGTTTCGACTGCATGGCTGCCTCTTTCAGAAGTCGCTCAACATAGGGCATCGCCTTGTCGCGCTTCTTGGTAATAACCTTGTTGCAGGCACAGTAATAGCAGAGGTGAGCGCAGAACGGCAGGTGGGTATAGAGAGAGAGCGGCCGGTTGCTGGCCTTACTGCGCGCTGCAGCCTCTACCATCTGCTCTATCGGATAGCTCTGGTTAAACTCCACAGCCGTTGGATACGATGTATAGCGCGGCCCGCTGAGATCGTAGCGTTTGATCAGCGCATCATCCCACATGAATTCCGGGAGGGTGGATTCAGCAGTCTGCGGTGCGGTGTTGGAAGCCATAATAAAAACTCTGAGCGTGTGATGTGTGAGGCCAGCCGGGGCGCGACGCATTGTAGGCGAGGCGGGCTGAGCGCATCTTGATGCGAGTCATTTTGACGAATAACAGGATTTTATCAGCTTGGGGCCTGAACTACCCTCGTGCATATTGCGTATTCTGACTACCTACTTAGGGTGATGGACCCTATGACCCTCAGAACAAAAGTCCGCCAGACAACGGAGCGCTTTTTCTCATGGCCAATCTGATTCTGATTCTTGGTGATCAGCTGACAACCGACATCAGCGCCCTGGATGGAGCCGACCCCGGGCGCGACCGTATTGTTATGGCGGAGGTTCATGAGGAAGCAAACTACACCAATCATCACAAGAAGAAACTGGTACTGCTGTTCAGCGCCATGCGCCATTTTGCGCAGCAGCTTGCGCATGATGGCTGGCAGGTTCATTACCAGCGCTACCACCCGGCTAACGAACAGCAAAGCCTTGAAGACGTGGTCGCCTCGTTGCTTGAAGAACATCAGCCAGACAGAATTATCACAACCGAGTGCGGTGAATGGCGGCTGCATGATCAGATCAACCAGTGGGAAGAACGCCTGAACCTTCCCGTAGACATCCGCAAAGATACGCGGTTTATTGCCAGCAAACGTGAGTTTGCCGACTGGGCTGAAGGCCGCAAGCAGCTGCGCATGGAGTACTTCTACCGGGAAATGCGCCGCAAAACCGGCTTGCTGATGACTCCGGATAACAAACCGGAGGGCGGCAGCTGGAACTTTGACGCTGATAACCGGCGGAAATGGACCGGCAAGCCACCTGCCCCTGCACCCTTCAGGGTAGAGCCCGACGCCATAACCCGTGGCGTTATTGATCTGATTGAACAACATTTCCCCGACCACTTTGGCACCACAGATGACTTTCACTTCGCCGTCACGCCAGAGGATGCGCAAGAAGCACTGGATTACTTTATCGAGTTTGCCCTGCCCTGCTTCGGCGACTATCAGGATGCCATGTCAGATAGCGAAGACTGGCTGTTCCACTCGATTCTTTCACCCTATATTAATTGCGGCCTGCTGGATCCACTCACCGTGTGTGAAGCGGCAGCTAGAGCCTGGTATGCCGGACAGGCCCCCATCAATGCGGTAGAAGGTTTTATTCGCCAGATTCTGGGCTGGCGCGAATTTGTGCGGGGCATCTACTGGCTGCACATGCCGGGCTACGCCAAAGAAAACCGGCTGGGCAATACCCGTGCCCTGCCCTGGTTCTACTGGACCGGTGACACGAAAATGCGCTGCATGCACAAAGCCATCGATGCCACTCGGCGTAACGCCTACGCCCATCACATCCAAAGGCTCATGGTCACCGGCAACTTTGCTCTGCTGGCAGGCGTAAAACCGGAGGAAATCTGCGACTGGTATCTGGCCGTCTATGCTGATGCCTACGACTGGGTAGAGCTGCCCAATGTGCTGGGCATGGTCATGCACGCCGATGGCGGATACCTGGGATCAAAACCTTACGCCGCCAGCGGCAAGTACATTCAGCGTATGTCTGACCATTGCGCCAAATGCCATTACAACGTCAGCAAAAGTACCGAAGCTGATGCCTGCCCCTTCAACTCGCTCTACTGGCATTTCATTGACCGACACAGAGACGATTTCGAGCGCAACCCCAGGATGACGATGATGTACCGAAACTGGGATCGGCAGAAGCCCGAGAAGCGCGCGGCTTTGCTCGACAGGGCAGAAGACCTGCTTTCGCAGCTGGAGCGTATCTGAAACGCCGGGCTTCCGTTTCTTGGTCCGTAATGCATCAAAAGCCGCGTAACAGGGAGGCAAGAAACCGCTGCAACTGCTAGTCTTCCATGTACTTTCGAATCAGCAAAAAAATGGAACGACCGGTCACTATGGACTACCGACCACTTGCACTCGGCATACTCGCATCAATCATGTTTCAGGTGTGCCTGGCATCGCCGCCCGCAATGAATCTCGTCACCTTTGAAGCTCCTCCCTATAAGGTCTCCAGCGAACGCGGGCGTGAATCAGCAAGCATAGGTGGCGAGACCGTGGAAACGGTAACCTGTGCCGTAACGCAGGCCGGGATGTCCGTGCATATAGCTCTCGCTCCCCAAAAACGCGCTATTCATTCGCTCAGACAAAACAGTGTAGACGGCTACTTTGCTGCCGATCCATCTGCGGCACTGGACGCCATTGCCAGCCGCAGCCACCCAGTCGCCCTGGAGGAATGGTACTTTTTTATGCTGGACCCGAGGATCCGGCCCGACCAGGCCAGGATCGGGGTCGTTGACGGCAGCAACGAAGAAGCCTGGCTGGCAGCAAATGGCTACGATATTTACCTGAGTGTTACCTCACCCAGCCAGTTGGCGGCGCTGCTGGAACGAGGAAGAATTGACATTGCATTAATGGACAAGCGGGTCATGGAGGAGTTAAACACCACAAACAAAACCAACACAGACCGTCTTCATTCGCTTTTCCTCCGCTATGCCCCGCTTCACCTTTATGTCAGTGAAGCCTTCCAGAAAATCCATCCCGAGTTTTTGGCTGCATTCAATCGGGCACTTCCGGCTTGCATGAAAAAACCACTGGCGCTTTCCATCGTAGAACGAAACCATATCGAAGCGCTGACAAAACAGTTATTAACCGAACTGGCCAGGTTATTGGACCTGCAGCAAGCCTTGAAAGCCGGCCCACTGCCAACCTCTCTAGAGGAAGTGCTGACAATCGACACCGAGTGGCAGGCTCTGGCGCCAGAGACCGCAATACCCTTAGCGACACAGATTCTCGACCTGCCCGCATCACGCACTCTGGAAACCTGGCAGCGCTCCCATCAGGGTCTGGTCACAGAAGTGATGGTGATCAATAACATGGGAACAATCGCCGCGATGAGCAGGCTCACCTCCGATTTCTGGCAAGGCGACGAGCCGAAATTTCTGGAAGTCGCAGGAAGCTGGCGCTCGGAAAAACCGGGCGTCCCGTTGCCGGTCTATATATCGCCCATTCGTTACGACAGTTCCACCGCGCGATTCCAGATTACCGTCAGTGCACCCGTTTTTCCCGTCAGCGGCGAAGCTTCCAACGGCGTAATTGCACTGGGCCTGGATATTGAGAAGGCTATTGGCTTCTAGGGCGGGCCCACTTCACAGGCAAGCACCAGCGCCCAGAACTCCGAGAAATCATTCACCACCACATCGGGCTTGTCAGGATGCTTGTGGGTGCCCGGGAATATGCGGTTCAACCAGGGCAAATCCCATTGTGCGCCATTAAAGAAAACAGACGTCATGCCCGCGCGCTTTGCGGCAATCACATCGGTGGTGCTGTCCCCGACATACCATACGCTGGGGTCCGGCGGATAACCGAGCTTCTGCACCGCCAGCAAGAGCTGATCCGGATGTGGTTTGCGCAGCGGTGTGTCATCTCCGCAAACGTCTACATCAAACAGCTCTGTCCAGCCGGTGTCTTCAACAGCGGCTAACTCATGCTCAAAAAACTCCCGGTCGCGATTGGTAATCACGCCTACCTGAATATTCAGTCTTCGCAAGCCTTCCAGAACCGCCCGGACTTTTGCCTCAAAGGCTTTTACCGTGCCGTAGTGGTTGCGGTAATGATGATTGAATGCTTTGTGTGCAATCTGCTTTGCTTCCTCATCATCACCGAAAAGGACTTCAAAAATATCCGTGCGAGAGATCTTCCGGTCAGCCTTCACCTTGGGGTGAAGTCTGGCAAATTCTCGCACATAGGCCACCAGCTTCGCGTCTTCCGGGGTTTTGCTGTCCTCGGGCGTAACCATGCGCTGCATCAGCCCAAGTTTGTGGAAATCCGGGAACATGTCATCCACCGCGTGATACATCGCATCAAGTGTATCCACAAGCGTTGCGTGCCAGTCGAACAGCACCACTTCCGGACGAATAAGCCGAACCACCGCAGGATGCCAGTCAGGTTCTATGCGAGGCTCCGGACGAGACGGGGGAGGAAAGGGACCGGGGCGAACCTCTGCCGGTGAATGCAGAAACTTCGCAGGCTCGCCACGCTCCAACAGGGCAAGCAGATCCATCAACTCTTCAAAGCTGTCGAGCACGGCCAGAGGTTCATCGCGCCTTGAGAACCAACTGCGGATACGCTCCGCTTCCCACTGGGCACCGTTATAGAACACACCGGCAACCCCGGCGCGGTTTGCAGTCAACATGTCTACGTAACTATCGCCGATGTACCAGGCGCGCGCATCTGCTGGCAGATCCAGCTTCTCCAGAGCCCTGCTGATCACTTGCGGATCGGGTTTATATTCTGTGACGTCATCGGCGCATACGGTAGCTTCAAAAAGGTTCTGCCAGCGCCCCTCATCAACCGTTTTCAGCTCTTTTTCGAGAAATTCCCGGTTTCTGTTCGTTGCCACAGCCAGGCGAATACCCATGGTTTTTAGCGCACAAAGATATTCGTAAGCTCCCGGCTGAAAGGGCCTGACCTGCCCAAAGTAACGCCGGTAGGCCTGATTGTATGCCTGGTGGGCAATCATTCTGGCCTCTTTATTGTCTCCAAAAATAGCGTTGAAAATATCGGTTCGAGATACCCTGCGCTCGGCAAGAATGCGCGGGTGCAGGCGCCTGAAAATCCGGATGTAGCGAACCAGCCTCGCATCGTCCTCCGTCCGGCATTGCTCCTCCGGTAGCAGTCGATCCACCAGTCCAAGCTCTTCCAGTTGCGGCAGCATGTCTTCCATGGCGCTGAACATGGCGTCGTGGGTATCCACCAAGGTTCCATGCCAGTCGAAGATCAGTACCGAAGGCGCCAAAAGGCGATCACTCACACGATCCATAAACAATCCTTTGACGTTTCAGAGACGTATAAACAGACGCTATCCATCAGTTAAAACCATATTGAGCCAATGCACAAAAAACCGCACCTGCCTGAGAAAACATGCCCGGTCTGCCAGCGTCCGTTCAGCTGGCGCAAGAAGTGGGCAAAAGACTGGGAGAGTGTCCGTTACTGCAGCGAGCGCTGCCGGCGCAACCAGAGTCGCAACAAGAGTACTGTGCCTTGAGTACCGTGGTCTGGTTCAAGCGCGACCTTCGCGTGCGGGATCACGGCCCCCTGCACCATGCTGTAAAGCTCGGTGAGCCCGTGATCCCACTTTACGTTATCGAACCCGAATACTGGCAACTGCCCGACACCTCTCAGCGGCAATGGCTTTTTATCGAGGAGTCTCTGGCGGAGTTGCACCGGGAACTACAAAAGCGCGGCAGCCGTTTACTGATCTGGCATGGCAGGGTTACCGAAGCACTTTCAACCCTGCGCGAGCACCTCAATGTGGGGAGGGTGGTCTGCCATCAGGAAACCGGTGGCCAATGGACCTATGAGAGGGACATGGCCACGATTGGCTGGTGTCAGGAAAATGGTATCGAGTTCCGGGAGTGGCAGCAGTTCGGCGTTGTCAGGCGGCTGAAGGATCGGGATCTGTGGGATGACGCCTGGAATCAGGTTATTCACACTGACCAGTTGTCAGCACCCGGGCGTGTGCCGGCTCCGGAAGGCTTTGCCGACTTTCCGCCGGCTCAAACGAGCAAGTCCTCACCACTTTTCGGCGACACCCGCCCCTGCCCCGCCCGGCAAACGGGGGGCAGCCAGCGAGGTGAAACGTTACTCTCTTCGTTTCTGGAACGGCGCTGTATCGGGTATCAATACAACATATCGAGCCCTAATACGGCCCTTCGTGGCTGCTCCCGGTTAAGCCCCCATATAGCGTACGGCACCCTTAGCCTGCGCGAGATCTATAATCGGGCAAAAGCGTCAGGGCAGCACAGCAGCAGCCTGCCACGAAAACAGAAAAGCCTGACCAGCTTCCGTTCGCGTCTGCACTGGCACTGCCACTTCATCCAGAAACTGGAGGACGAACCGGAGCTGGAATTTCGTGCCATGCACCGGGAAATGGAAGACCTGAAATCCGGCCCCAACCATACCGAAAGACTGCAGCGTTGGCAGGAGGGCCAAACCGGCTGGCCATTAGTGGATGCCTGCATGCGCGCACTACATCATACCGGCTGGATCAATTTTCGCATGCGGGCCATGCTCATGGCGGTTGCCAGCTACCAGCTCTGGCTGCACTGGCGAGACCCGGCTCTGCACCTGGCGAAGTTGTTTACCGATTTTGAACCGGGCATCCATTATCCGCAGGTTCAAATGCAGTCAGGCCTCACCGGTATAAACGCTTTGCGAATTTACAACCCGGAACTGCAGAGTCGCAAGCTGGATCCCGAGGGCAATTTCATACGCCGCTGGGTTCCGGAGCTGGCGGACGTGCCGACAGACTGGATCCACGCCCCCCGGTTAATGACAATGAGCCAGAAGAAGCGATTGGGAGGTGGTGCCTATATCACACCGGTTTGCGATCATGAACAGGCTGCCCGCTTCGCGCGAAAGGCTGTTGGTGACTTCCGGAAATCCAGCGTAAGCCGGAGCGAAACCAGTCGAGTTCTGGACAAGCATGGCAGCCGCAAAGGCCCGGTTCAAAGACGTCCGGGCTCAGGCAGAGGCAGAAGCACGCCGAACGAAAACCAGCTTTCTCTGTTCGACGACGAGTAAGGATCCTGGATGTTGAATATCAGACAACCCCTTGGCCCGCCGGGGGAGTGTCTCTGGTTTCTTCCGGAACTTTCACCAGAGACGGCAAGATAAGTACCGCGCAACAGGCGTTAACAGCCACATATTCCACCGTAGCCCGACGCATTGGCCAGCGGCTGCTGGCGCCTTTGGACACCAGAACGAGCAGATCTGCTCCAATATTCGCAGCCAGCGCCACCAGTTTTTCACCCGGTGTACCAGCAACTACATGCAGGCTGGCGCTGTGCTGCATAGGCAGATATTTGCGTGCCAACAGATTAAGCCTTTCCCGAACTTCGTTTTCCCGATCCTCCGGGGTTTCTTCGGTAACATGGGGAAAAAAGCCAGCGCCTCCGGGATTGAACACGGTCGCCAGATGCAGTTCGCTGTCTTCACCCATCAACCTGACGCCTTCCTCCAGCGCCCGCTTGCCCTCACCATCGTCTTCATAATCTATGGCTAGCAGTATTTTACGGTACATTCTGACCCTCCTGTTTTCGCACAGTAGTGCCCTCCACTTCCGGGAATACACGCCCCTGCACAAGTTCGCTCACGGAATACCCGCGGTGGTCGGCTTTTACAGCCCTGAATAGCGATACCGCCATAAAAACCAGCAACACGCAGAATGGCAATCCCAGCGATGTGATGACGTTCTGCAGTGCATCCAGGCCACCTGCCAGAAGCAGGGTTGCTGCAATCACCCCCTGAGCGGCGGCCCAGAAAATTCTCTGGCGTACCAGCGACGGCTGATCGTCCCGGCGCGTAAGCATATCAATGACCAGAGATGCGGAATCCGACGAGGTAGTGAAGAAAATAACAATAATAATGATGCTGAGCAGAGAGGACACCTCCGACAGCGGGAAGGCCTCAAGAAAGGCGAAGATGGCCACAGAGGGGTCTTGCTGCACCTGCTCTGCCAGCGCCACAGTCCCATTCATTTCAACGTTGATAGCAGAGAGCCCGAACACCCCGAACCACACCAGAGTGAACACCGTTGGTGCAAACAACACGCCGGCTACAAACTCACGAATAGTGCGACCCCGGGAAATCCGGGCAATAAAGATACCCACATAAGGTGCCCAGGTAATCGTCCAGGCCCAGTAGAACAGTGTCCACTGCCGCTGCCAATCTGATTCAGTATAAGTCTGGGTCCAGAACGCCAGCCACGGCAAGGCGTCAAAATAGTCACCAACGCTCTGCACCATACCCTCGGCAATGAATACTGAGGGACCTGCCACCAACACAAACAGGATCAGCAGCAACGCCAGTACGATGTTGATTTGCGATAGACGGCGCACGCCTTTGTCTAGCCCAAGCGCCACAGAGATGGCTGCGATGCTGGTAATCACTGTAATGAGCAGCACCTGAACCCATCCTGTCGAAGGTGTGCCAAACAGGTAAGACAAGCCGCTGTTGAGCTGCAAGGTGCCAAGCCCGAGGGAAGTAGCCACACCAAAGAGCGTACCCAGCACCGCAATTACATCTACAGTCCAACCCAAAGGCCCGTATATACGATCGCCAAGCAGCGGATAGAACAGGCTGCTGATACGCATGGGCAAGTTGTGCCGGTAGGCAAAGTAAGCAATCGCCAGGCCGGGCATGGCGAATATGGTCCAGGTGTGCAGACCAAAGTGATACAGAGATATAGTCATTGCATCACTGGCCGCACGGTCGCTGCCGGCAATCACACTTTCGAACGGCGGGTTGGCAAAATGAGAAACCGGCTCGGCCACGCCCCAGAACATCAGAATGGTGCCAATGCCGGCAGCAAAAAGCATGGTGAACCAGGTGAGGTTGGAATAATCCGGCCGGGAATCATCAGCGCCCAGTCGAATACCGCCGTAGCGGCTTAGTGCCAGTCCCAGCAGGAACAGCAAAAGTGAGGTAACAGAAAGGATGTAGAACCAGCCAAGGTTTTGCGCAACCCAGCCGGTCAGAACGCCAAAGGTATCCGCAACGGCCTTGTCAAAGGGTATGGCCAGCAAAACAAACACTGCGGCCACCCCTGCAGATGTAAAAAAAACACCCGGTATTGTCTGCAGTCCAAGCAAGCGTTGCAGCCGCTCCAGCAAGGTAAGTCTCCCGGTTAAAGTTCACAAATAGAGGGATTCTCCTCTACCATAACGAAAACAGACCGGTCCTGACACACGCCAGATCAATAATACACGGGAAGCGCAAACACGATGAAAATCGGTGAAATATCCAAACAATCATCCGTTGCCGTGGAAACCATCCGGTACTACGAAAAAATTGGCTTGCTGCCAACTCCGGATCGGGATATCAGTGGCTATCGGGCCTATCGCGCTAAGCACCTCGACCGACTTTTGTTTATCAAGCGTTGCCGCAATCTTGATATGGCCCAGGAGGAAATTCGCGAACTGATCCGACTGTCCGAAAATCCGGAAGCCGACTGCCATGAAGTAGATGCCCTACTGGCCCGCCACCTGAATCATGTACGTAACCGCTTGAAGGAGCTCGCAACCCTGGAAAACACGCTGCAACAGCTGCAAAAAGCCTGTTCGGATGCGGGCACGGTAAAGGAGTGTGGCATTATGGGCGGGCTCAGTTCCGAGCTGGAGGGCCTGCACACCAGTTCCGACGATCACGAAAATCACGTGCCAGGCACTCACAGACCGGGCAAGAATTGAGGTTCTCTAAAAACTGCCTGCGAAGTGTTGACCCTGTAGCAACTACAGGGTTTTAAATATCTCCATCGCTGATCAGGAGGTGTTTATGGCATGCAGTTGTTCTGGTCCAGAACCGAAATCCCCGGCCCCGGGCTTTCGCCGTGCGCTCTGGATTGCCCTGTGGGTAAATCTGGCCATGTTTTTCGTGGAAGGTGTTGCCAGCTTGCAGTCAGGCTCGGTTTCACTGATGGCCGACGCCATCGATTTCTTTGGCGATAGCGCCAACTACATTCTGTCGCTTTCCGTTCTTTCTATGGGCATGCTCTGGCGTGGCCGCGCAGCCATGGTGAAAGGCATTACCATGACAGTATTCGGTGTCGCAGTCTGGGCACGGGCCATCTGGGTATTGGAGCAAGGCATTACGCCCGAACCGCTTACCATGGGTGCGGTCGGTTTGCTGGCGCTGGTAGCAAACTCCGGCGTTGCCATTATGCTTTTCCGGTTTCGCAGTGGGGACTCGGACATGCGCTCGGTGTGGCTATGCAGCCGCAACGATGCCATCAGTAATCTGGCCGTCATGGCCGCCGCTCTGGGCGTTTTCGGTACAGCTAGCGCATGGCCGGATCTGATTGTCGCCGCCATCATGGGCACTCTGGCGATCACGGCTGGCATCAGCGTTGTGCGCCATGCCAGGCAAGACATTCACAACGCAAAACAGAATTCAGCGACTGGAGCCAGCCTGGAAGTCCGATAACTCGTACTGGTACTCGTCGTCGGCAATCATTTCATGGCCGTCGTAGTCAATTCGCCGCGGAAAACCGTAGTGGGGATCGTAATCCACGTTCAGTTTGTGAACTTTCCGCTGCTCTGACTGCTCAATGAACTCGAACAAACCGGCAATGGTCAGCCGGCTGGCGTCGAGCTGGCTTTCGTCCTGAATGGGCTGCTCAAGCCCCTTTACATCGACCAGCTTGCCGCCAACAACCGTAACGCGCATTGGCTGGCTCAGATCCGCCGGGCAGAAACAGGTCTGCTGAACCGTAACCTGATAATTAACGATGCCTTTGCCGCGCCAAAGCGCCTGAGCCTGATCGCGGGTTTCAATTTCATTTCCAGCATTTTCTGCAGCGGCATCGGGCACAACCGTGCCGCACCCTGCAAGCACAAAACCCAAAAAAAGCGCTGTTAAACAGAGGGTTTGCCCTCGCAGCGCCGCCATCAACTGAACCGCCTCCGGCGAACGGCCACTGCAATCACTCCCATTAGCAGCCAGGCCCAGTTAACGGCACCGCCGCCACCACTGTCCGATCTGGAACTGGTGTTCTTCTGTGTATCCGGCGTTGTTGGCGGAGTACCCTCATTCTCTGGCTCTTCGGGTGTGATGGGCTCAATTGCTGCAAGAGTGATCCGGGTCATCAGTTCGTTGTTCTGCGGCAGAATGTCTTTCACCTCACCGCTGTCGCTGATCAGCGTTGCATTCTGTAGCAGGTTGAACGTGGCGCTGGTGCCGGCTTCGGCTTGAATGCTGAGCAGGAGCCCCGACTTTACTGCCACTTCAGGGCAATCAAAGCCGTCTGATTTGTCGGCTGGGCCCGTTAGAATGCATGCGTCGCTTCCGAGACTGACCCCGACCAGGCGGCCCTCACCCTCGCCAATCACGCCTTCAACCTTCATGCGATCCGCCTTTTCAAGTGCCGCGTCTTCGTAATTAACCTGAAAGTTTGCCTGGAACGAGGCTTCCTGATCGACTTCAGCGGGGTTGCCATTGAAGGCAGACAAGGAAACGTCTGCCGGGAAATTAAAGCATTGTTCAACGGCACTCAACGCAGAAATCTCATTCGTTATCGAGCCGTAAGAGCAACTTGAGAAACTGCTCACATCGGAACCCACGCTCGGGCTCATGATGAACTGGCCAGACTGGCAAGCTGCCCCCTCTCCATCCTGACCGTCGTGACGCGCACCCAGATTGTGGCCAATCTCATGAGCTACTATCAATGCAGTTACAACATTGCTGTTGAGCACGTTGGTAACCCCTGAAGCGAAACCATTGCCGCTACAAAGCGTTCCTACGTAGGCAACCCCGGCCGTGCCGCCATTAAAATCCCGACCACTGATCAAATGGAAAATGGACCGATCACTTTGCAGAAAACCGAGACGACCGGCTGCACGCTTTTCCCTGACATCCGAGAGCAGATCGCCAGCTTCCGTTGTTGTGCTGAACAATCCATCCTGAGCGTTATCGAGAAAGGTCAGCGACAGCGTATCGAAAATAATTCCGAACTGGTCTTTGTAGAACCCTTCCACCATATTCATTATGGCTCCGGCCTGCTCCTTTGGCTTCGCAAAGCGATCCTGAAATTGCTTGTCGAACGCCAGCTCAAGCTCCAGCATCAGGCAGGCGCCATCAACCTTGTCAGCACAGAGCATATCGAAGTTGGCGGATACGGCTTGAGCCATTGCAGGGCCAATCAGACTGTCGGGCGTAATCAGCGACTCACCGTGCAGGTGATCCATACCGCATTGCGGGGGTTCTTCAATACGACTGAAGCTGAACGTAGCCGGCTTTTCATTACCGCCAATGGTGTGCATGCGCCCGAACGCGTAAGCCATGCCTTCCCAACCATTATCGAGACGCGAGATACGTACCCAGCTGTCCGGATCTTCCGGAAAATGGCCTTCGTAATGATCACCCTCGGTAGCCACAAACCGCTGGTTTCGCTCCAGCTGTGCCTCGTAGCTGTGGCCGTCGATCCAGACCGGCTGAACCATAGCGGCTGACGCGGCTGCAGACATTGCCGGCAAGAGGGCAAAAGAAATCAAGGACACAAGAATGGGTATAAACCTGAAAGGCATGGTAAAACTCTATATCAGACAGTTTTTCAGTAATTTAGCGAATACCCGGCTGACCCGCCATGAAGGTTGCGTAACGTTATGTGTTTATGACAACTGAGTCCCGAATTCTGCCATCCCCCGGCTGGAGACGTTTTGTCGTGCTGGCGATCGCACTGAGCGCAAGTGCATTTCTGCCGCCAGCACTGTTCGAGTGGTCTCGCAGTGGCCTGGAAAACGGTGAACTCTGGCGGCTGGTAACCGGCCACTGGGTTCATCTTGGCGCGGGGCACCTGGCGCTCAATCTCGCCGGAGTGACGGTTGTCTGCTTGTTGTTCAGGCGCCATCCACCTTTAAAAGAGTGGATTGCTTATCTGCTTATCTCGCCGCTTGTCATATCCCTCGGCCTTTTATGGCAGGCTCCGGATCTGGCCTGGTACCGGGGTTTTTCGGGATGCCTGCACGGGCTGCTGGTTTTTACAGCGCTCTTTAACCTCAGTTCAGAGCGGCGCTGGAGCCTTCTGGTGCTGGCGTTTATGGCCGTGAAACTGGTAGCGGAAAACACGCTCTATAACCCGGCTACCGAGAACACCCTCATCGGTGGGCGTGTCATTCTCCAGTCACACTGGCTTGGCGCTCTCACCGGCGCCACTGCAGGGCTAATGTCAATCCTCGCGGAGCGATGGTTCAGAAAGCCAGCGAAATCATCACCGGAATAAACACCAGGGCAAAGAGCGTAGTGAGCATTACCGTGCCTGCGGCCTGTCGGGGCGAGGTGTCCAGCAAAGTTGCGATAACAACAGTATTGGCTGCAATGGGTGTAATGGAAATCAGAAAGATCGCTTTGTGCACCGCCGGTTCATAAATACCCAGCACCTGTGAATCCAGCCACCAGAAGGCCGTTGCCAGTAGTGGCCAGGCCACAAATTTTCCGAAAAATGCCAGTGACGTAAAGCGCAGGTTGCCCACCAGCCCCCGGAAACTGCTGATGCTCATACCGATGATCATCATGCCCAGAATACTATAGGCGCCGCGCAGGTTGTCGAAGAGCGGCATAAACACATCGGGAATGCTGACGCCCGAGAGGTTGAGGCTTACCGCTGCCAGGAATGCATAGACCGAAGGCAGTTTTGCGACCCGCCACAGGGACTCTTTCAAATCATGCCGCCCGCGAGCCGCGAGGTAAAACCCCACCGAGCTTTCGAACAAGGTGACGCCCAGCATGCACACAATATATATCGCCAGCCCTTCTTCCCCGAACAGAAGCAATGCAACCGGCACTCCAAAATAGCCCGTGTTACCTGACCCGACGCAGAGCGGAATAATGGCGGCACTGCCATCTGTCAGCACCCGCCGCGCAAACCTGAACTGCACAATGGCAAGCACCGATGCAAATCCGAACACCAGAAAAGGCAGGAAAATCACTTCCGGGGAAAGCGGCGCAGCCATAACGCCGGAGAACACCACCGACGGCGTAACAATATAAAGCATGATGCCCGCAATATGCTTGCCACTGGCCTCAAGATAGCGCCCGGCGACCCAGCCGAGAGCAACCGTGACATAAAGCGGAATCAGCTTGATAAACAACGCCAGCGCTGCTGCCATAGAGGCTCCGGACACCCGAGTTCAGAAAAACAGGCCGGCAAGTCTATCATCTACCCCTACAGAGGTAACTCCCCAGCGCAGTAGTGTCATTTCCCGCCATGATTGATAATCGTCAACAGCATTACGAATACATGTTTATATCCTAGTATGGCAGTCAGGTATTTCACAACGACCAAGGAGAGAGACCAATGGCCGAACGCTTTACCAAAAGCATGGCCAGGAACATATATCTGGGGGGAAGTACGTTCTTCGTCCTGCTGTTTCTGGTTCTGACTTTTGACACCCAATCGCGGGCTATGCCCGAGCGGGATAACAGGGATCAGCTTACCGAAGAGGTTGTCCGGGGCAAACACGTCTGGGAAAACAACAACTGCGTTGGCTGTCACTCCCTCATGGGCGAAGGTGCGTACTTTGCACCGGAGCTTGCCAACGTATTTGACCGCCGTGGCGGGGCCAACAGCGAAGTCTTCAAGGCGTACATGAACGCCTGGATGAACGCCATGCCCACAAACGTGCCCGGTCGCCGGCAGATGCCGCAATTCAACCTGACCGACCAGGAAATCAACGATCTGTCTTCATTCCTTGAGTGGACGTCCAAGATCGATGATAACGGCTGGCCACCCAACATCGAAGGCTAAGGGAGTAGATATGAAATACGAATCTCAACGGGTCGCCATGCCCTATTTCATCTTCGGCCTGATTCTGTTTGCCGGTCAGATCGTATTCGGCCTGGTTCTGGGCCTGCAGTACGTGGTGGGGGATTTCCTGTTCCCGGAAATCCCCTTCAACGTTGCACGGATGGTTCATACCAACCTGCTGATCGTGTGGTTGCTGTTCGGCTTTATGGGGGCCACCTACTACCTGGTGCCTGAAGAAGCGCAAACCGAGCTTTACAGCCCGCTGCTTGCCTGGATTCTGTTCTGGGTCTTTGCCGTTGCCGGCACTCTTACCATCCTTGGTTACCTGTTTGTGGACTACGCCACTCTGGCGGATGTCACCATGAACAAGCTGTTGCCAACCATGGGCCGGGAGTTTCTTGAGCAGCCTACGATCACCAAGATTGGCATAGCCCTGGTGGTGGTCGGCTTCCTGTTCAATATCATGATGACTGCCCTGAAAGGCCGTAAAACCGTGGTCAACATTGTGTTGATTACCGGTCTGATTGGTTTGGCCGTGCTTTGGCTGTTCTCCTTCTACAACCCCAGCAACCTCACAACCGACAAGTACTTCTGGTGGTTTGTGGTGCACCTGTGGGTTGAAGGCGTATGGGAATTGATCATGGCCGCTATCCTGGCGTACGTGCTGATCAAGATCACCGGCGTAGACCGCGAGGTCATCGAGAAGTGGCTGTATGTGATCATTGCCATGGCGCTGATTACCGGCATTATCGGTACGGGCCACCACTTCTTCTGGATCGGGCCACCCGAGTACTGGTTGTGGCTGGGCTCTGTGTTCTCGGCACTGGAACCCCTTCCGTTCTTCATGATGGTGCTGTTTGCCTTCACCATGATTAACCGGCGCAGGCGCAACCACCCCAACAAGGTCGCTGCACTATGGGCCATGGGTACTGCGGTAATGGCGTTCCTTGGCGCGGGTGTATGGGGCTTCCTGCACACACTGGCACCAATCAACTATTACACCCACGGCACTCAGCTCACTGCTGCGCATGGCCATATGGCCTTCTATGGCGCCTATGTGATGATCGTGCTGACCATCATTTCCTACGCTATGCCAATTATGCGTGGCCGGCCTTACGGCAACAGCAATACGGCCCAGGTTGTGGAAATGTGGAGCTTCTGGCTGATGACTATTTCCATGGTCTTCATCACGCTGTTCCTGACCGGTGCCGGTATCCTGCAAATCTGGCTGCAACGCATTCCGGAGAGCGGCGAAGCCCTGTCATTCATGGCAACCCAGGACAACATCGCACTGTTCTACTGGGCGCGCATGATTGCCGGCTGCTTCTTCATGGCCGGGCTTGTGGTGTACTTCGGCAGCTTCTTTATCAAGGGACAAGCATCTTTTGACGAGGAAGTTCGCGGCGCTGCAATCCAGGACGCATAAACCCTCGAACCAACAGGGCCGGAACACGTTTCCGGCCCTGCCTACCCGGACTTGAATTGTGACCGTACAGCGGGCAAACCCTAAAGACACGCTCCAGAATAAGCGCCTGATTACCCGCGCTGCTTTCTTCGGGCTGTTTCTGCTGGCACCGGTTTTGAATATTTTCCGTTACGATCTCACAGAAACCCATTTTGTACTGTTGGGTTTCCCGCTTTCTTTCAACCTGAATCTTGACTGGGTGGCGCAAAGTTCCCCTGTGGACGTCGCCAGCCAGATTCTGTTTTGGTTCATCCTCCCCATTCTTGTTCTGGTTCCCCTT
Source organism: Marinobacter sp. (assembly GCF_048259445.1). GTDB lineage: Bacteria > Pseudomonadota > Gammaproteobacteria > Pseudomonadales > Oleiphilaceae > Marinobacter. The sequence continues at coordinate 149,274 of NZ_JBLXHQ010000002.1, forward strand.
GTACTCTGGGTTGCCTGGAAATGGGGCCGCATCTACTGTGGCTGGCTGTGCCCACACTTTTCGGTCGTCGAAACCATTAACGATCTGATGACCCGCATGACCGGCCGGCCCACACTCTGGGAAGCCCTGAAAAAAGGCCGACGCGGCAAGGTTATCCATTGGGCAGGACTGACTTTGGCATGCAGCCTGATCGGCTTTTCATGGGCGCTGGCAATGCTTTCTTACCTCTTGCCGCCTATCCCGTTATATACGGATCTGGTCACTGGCAACATGGCCTTCTATCCAACGGTATTTCTGGCCGTAGCTACCACCGTTTTCACCCTGGATTTTTTGTTTGCCCGCCATCTGTTCTGCAAATACGGCTGCGCTTTCGGCGTGGTGCAAAGTATTGCCTGGATGACTCATGGCCGTGGCCAGCTCGTTACCTTTGATACCAAGCGTGCGGCAGCATGCCGCGACTGCACCAAAGCCTGCGACGAGGCCTGCCCCATGCGGCTACCTACCCGCAGCCACAAGCGGGCAAAGTTCTCCTGCACCCAATGCCTGCAGTGTGTAAGTGCTTGCCGTGAGGTGCAGAAAAACAACCCGGAAGGCAGCCTGTTGCAATGGCAGCCCGGCGAACCCAGCCGGCAAACGGTGCTGATTCCTGTTCATCAGTTAACGACCAATCCCAAACCTGACAGAAAACCCGCACGGCAGCGGGCTTAGAGGGAGTTCAAGATGGAAGAGTGGGTCGGCTATAAATGGCATGAGTACATCACTCGCCAGGCTCTGGGGGAGTTCCCAGAGCACGCCGTTTACCTGAAAGACGAAGCCCGCAGCCTCGGCATTGTGTTCCGGGCCTTTGGGGGCGACCCTGCGCTGAGCCTGGTAACGGCAGAGTCCCGGCACTTTCGGCTGCGCCGGAAATTTTTGCACAAGCTGGCTGGCACCCATCGTAAATTTGAACTGGCCTGGCGGGACGACCAGAATCTGCGCCTGCCGGAGCGAATCGCACGCTTTCCCTCCAGACAGCTAAACCGGGATCTTTATATCTGGCTGGCGGCCCTCGCGGCTACCCCGGCCCCGAACGATAGCGACTGGTTTACCGGCAATCAGGCCTTGGTTCAGGAGGTGCTTGCGCGCTGGCCCGGGCTTGAAAAGGTCTATCAGCGCCTGGTCAAGCAAGTACTGTATTGGCGCCCGGACCCGGAAAGCCTGACACCCGAGGAAGCCACTCGGGAACATGCCATTCGCCAGGCTCTTATTCATCCGGGCAGCGTCCCTGCCCTGCCCACTGCCGAAACCGACCCCTGGCCAGTCATCCTCTGGCTCTACCCGGCGCTTGACCAGGGCAAAGCCAGCGGCCAGGTCACAGGTGATGACGAGACCCAGTCCAGCCCCGGCGGCCTGACCAAGAAGAACAAGCGCAAGCAGGCAGAGCGGGTAGAAGCGTTCAGCCGCGACCAGGGTTTGATGATCTTCCGGCTGGAAAGTCTGTTCTCCTGGACAGAATTTATTCCGGTTGACCGGGCAGGCGATGATACCGACGAGGAAGACGCCGAGGCGGTTGCTAACGACCTGGATATGATCTCCGTATCCAACGACCGTAAGGAAACCTCATCGGCCATCAAGTTTGATCTCGACTTGCCTTCGGAGGAACACGACGACCTGCGCCTTGGCCCGGGCATTCATTTGCCTGAGTGGGATTGGCGCACCCAGAGCTTTCGGGAGGCCTTTTGTTGCCTGCAACCCATGCTGGCAAAGGATGCCCAGCCAGCAGAACTTCCTGAAGCGCTGCGCCGACCGGCAAAGCGCCTGCAAAGGCAGTTCAGCGCACTGAAACCTTTGAAACAGTGGCAGAAGCGGCAGCTCGACGGCGACGAGCTGGATCTAGACGCCTGTCTTGAGCGGGAAGTTCAACACCGGCGTGGCCAGGGCGTTATCGACCAGAAGCTGTTCCGCCGCTGCCAGCAGAGTCAGCGCGATCTTGCCTGCCTGGTGCTGGCAGATGTGTCACTCTCAACCGAAACTTATATCAACAATCAACAGCGTGTGATCGACGTTGCCCGGGACGGGCTGCAACTGCTCAGCGAAGCACTGCAAGCCAGCCGCGACCCCTTTGCCCTGTTTGCGTTTTCATCCCGGCGGCGAGACCATGTTCGCTTCCATCACCTGAAAGGCTTTGATGAAGCATACAACAGCACAATTCGGGGCCGTATTCAGGCATTGGAACCGGGCTTCTACACCCGAATGGGCGCCGCTATCCGACAGGCAACCAAGCTGCTGGAAACGCGCCACGAGCATCAGAAGATTTTGTTATTGCTGACCGACGGCAAACCCAACGATCTGGACTTGTACGAAGGCCGATATGGTGTGGAAGACACCCGCATGGCGGTACTGGAAGCCCAAAAAGCCGGGCTGACACCGTTTTGCGTGACCATTGACGACGAAGCCAGCGAATACCTGCCCTACGTGTTTGGCAGCAGCAACTTCGTAGTGATACGCGATCCGGCACAGCTGCCGTTGCAGCTCCCAAAACTCTACCTGAACCTGACACAATGATATGAGTGATTCGATTGACCTGGCCTTTGAACCTGAACCAGTATCCGGTACGCGCCAGCTACCGGGCGATCTTGCCGTGTGGATATTCATCTTTGCCGAACTCGCAGTGTTCGGCATCATGTTTATCGGCTTTGCGGTTGCCCGCAGCCTGGACCCTGCCACTTTCCATGCTGGCCGGGAGGCTCTGCATCCGTTAATCGGGTTGCTGAATACAGTAGCGCTGATTACCGCCAGCTATCTGGTTGCCACTGCGGTTCACCAGCTTCGCAAGCGGCGTTCAGGCGTACCATTGCGTCTGTGGCTGGCAGTTGCGGTTTCCTGCGTTTACACGGTTGGCAAGCTGTATGAGTACGTAAACTTGTACAGCCAGGGCTATAACCTGGGAACAGACACCTTCTTCATGTTTTATTTCTTCCTGACGTTTTTCCACTTCATGCACGTGATTCTCGGGCAGGTTGTGTTGATTGTGATTGCGGTAAAAGTAGGCAAGGGTGACTACGACGGTTCGGATATGAACGGCATGGAATCCGGTGCTTCTTACTGGCACATGGTGGATCTGGTCTGGTTGCTTATGTTCCCTTTGCTTTATGTACTGGCCTAGGGAGGGCTGGGAATGCTGACGGTTTATTTCGCACTGATGATTTGCACCGCCCTGCCGGTGATTGCGCTCGAGGTCGGCATAGGCCCTGAGTTTCTGGCCTGGCTGGTGTTTGGCATGGTTATTGTGAAGGCGCTGTTGCTGGTGGATCACTTCATGGAGATGAAGCACGCGCCGCGAGGATGGCGGCTGGCTGCCCAACTATGGGCGCCGCTGGTAATTGTTGCGGTTGCCGGTTTTCATGCAATTACATGACCAGAAGAACGCACAAGAACCCGTAACTGTGCGCCTCAAATATTTCTAAAATCAGACAAGCTGTTCTTGCAACCATAGTCTGGCCGAAACGGGGTAGAACCCCTTATTTACCATACAGCATTTGATGGGCCCGCAGGATGGGTTCATTGACCATTAGCGCCCGTTTGAGTCGTGTTTGAAGGGATGGTGCACCAACCTCCACCTGCAGCAGTGCCGAATGCGCGGCACACAGCGTTGTTGCCGCACCCCAGTCGGAAAACAGGGTCTGTGCCCATTCCCGGAATTCCCTCGCCGCTCCCGCACGTTTTTCCAGCGCAAGTGGCAGGGTGGGATGCAGACTCACAAGGCCTTTCGCGCCAAGCCCCGGAAGCCAACCGGGCAGCTCTGTGTACCCAAAGGTATCGTCCACGTGGATCGCACCCGATTCGGGATGGAACACCAGCACGGATGAGAAGTGCACATTTTCGTTGTCGGAAATGAACTCAACGCCCCGGGGCACTGAAAACTGCAGGTCATCACGGTACTTTTCATGAAGGGCATCATGCTCGGTGCATTCGGATTCCCAGGGTAAATTCGGGAACCGGTTACGATGTCGAGCTGTGCCGTAGAGTTTCGCATGGGGGTAAAGCTCGTGCATTCTCTCGACATTAACGGTGTGAAAGGGGTGTACATTGAGAATGGCCTCTACCCTGGCACCGCCAACAATCGAGTTGATCGTCTCCTGCTGATAAGCATCGAAAGCGTAGGCGTCCAGGAACAAGAAGTTGCCGCTTGCAAGTTTTACCAGGGAAGTCTGCGTTCCGATATCGATACGCCCCCCGAGCTTGAACGACCCGCGAATATTCCAGAACGTGTCAGCTACCTTGATGATGGATTTGTCCATCCTTCCAGTCCCCTCTTTACATGTGAAAAAATCATAACTGATTGAATAAATTACATATTGGGTCAGTTACACTTTTTTTGGTTTTTCACTCCATTTTCCTCTGAAGACTGTGACGTTTTGCTGGCCAAAATAGCGGCGAGGCGTTGATTTTCGAATTCTAATGCGACTTTGCCAGAGGCTAATTTCATTGGAAAGCGGACCTTTTTTCAGTGCAGAGATCAGCCTGCTCCTTATTTTATCGGGTAACATCGGTTAGCGCAGTACCAGATCCCTTAACCTTTGCAGGAGAAAAAAGTGTCAGACACCAACATCGAACTTACTTCCACCATTAGCGAAGACAACAAACTGGAACTCGCCCTGCGCGAGATCGAGATCCCGCAGCCGGGCGAAAACCAGGTAGTCATCCGCATCGAAGCCGCCCCTATCAACCCGTCTGACCTGGGTGTAATGTTCAGCGCGGCTGATATGACGACTGCCAGCCAATCCGGTAGCGCTGATCGCCCGATCATCAGTGCCGATGTCCCGGCCAAGTTCATGGATGCCGTTAAAAAGCGGGTTGGCAAGCCTGTACGTGTGGGCAATGAAGGCGCAGGTACCGTCGTTGCTGCAGGCTCATCCGCCGCAGCGCAAAGCCTGATGGGCAAAACCGTTGCGTTCATTGGCGGCGGTAGCTACCGCAAATACCTCTGTGCCAATGTGCAAAGCTGTCTGGAACTGGAGCCGGGTACGACTGCAGTCGAAGGCGCTTCCAGCTTTATTAATCCGCTGACTGCATTAACCATGGTAGAAACCATGCGCGCTGAAGGCCACAAGGCTATCGTTCACGCTGCCGCCGCCTCTAACCTCGGGCAGATGCTTAATCGCATCTGCATCGCCGACGGCATCGACCTGGTCAATATCGTCCGCAAGCCGGAACAGGAAGCATTGCTGCGAGATATGGGCGCCAAGTACGTGGTCAACTCCAGTAGCGACAGCTTTATGGCAGACCTGACCCAAGCACTGATCGACACCGGCGCTACCATCGCTTTCGACCCCATCGGTGGCGGGCGCCTGGCTAACGATATTCTCACCTGCATGGAAGCCGCCGTCTCTCGCAACATGACGGAATACAGCGTGTATGGATCTGACATCTACAAACAGGTTTATATCTATGGCGGCCTTGATCGCGGCCCGATCACACTGAACCGCAGCTTTGGTTTTGCCTGGGGTGTAAACGGCTTTTTGTTGTTCAATGCATTAGGAAAGCTGGGTAATGAAATCACCGCCGCCATGCGCAAACGCATAGCCGCCGAAATCAAAACGACCTTCGCTAGTCACTACACTCACGAAGTGTCCCTGGCCGGCGCATTACAGCTGGATGCGATCTCGGTTTACGGCAAACAAGCTACCGGAGAGAAGTTCCTGATCAAACCTCAGAGCTAACCTTTGGCGTCTGGCGGCAACGCCATCCGGGGGCGCAACGTCAGGATGATCTTGCCTGCTGATCTTTCGCCACATATCCCCATGGCGCCAGATCTTCCGATTAATCGAATGGTTAGGTAACGGGGGCACGAGGCCTAGGAGAAGGGCCGCATTGTGGTCGTGGCCGTGAAACCGTGGTTTGGCCGGGATCGCCGCATCATATGGCAACATAGGTTGGGAGTTTTGACCGCGCAATCATTGGAAAGCGGTCCTTTTTACCGCGACGAGATGAGCCAGTGAAGGGGGTCTGGACCGGGGTAGGTTCACTCATAGACTAGGAGTGGCAAGGGCACCAGGATAAGTCCAAGCTTAAACAAAAGCGAACATTCGCGACGATCAAAAATGATGGCTTTTTTCCCACCAAAACGATCGAAATGAAGCGCGTTATGAACCTGGCAATCGATCAAAAGGACTCACGGTTCCCGCCCGTCGATCGCCCAATATATGCGTGTAGATTTCAGTTGTTCTGATATCGCTGTGCCCGAGTATTTCCTGCACCGTTCGAATATCACTTCCAGATCTTAAGAACTCTGTCGCAAAGGCATGCCGAAAGGTATGTGCCGTGACTCGTTTGTTAATGCCACTGGCTATAACTGCCTATCTTAATTGCCGCGAATAGGTTGAATGGTGAAGATGATGTCGGCACACATAATCGGCTATTGGATGAACGCATCGGGTTGATGAAGGAAACAAGTATTGCCATCCGAGGTCTTTCATTACGGGCCCGTACTTTTTGTGCAGAGAGGCAGGAACTGAAGTGAGCCCAAATCCATCGGCCAGATCAGATTCATGAACTGCCCTGACATAGGTTTGCAAGATAAAGACCTTTAGTCATTGCCGTCCCCATTCATTTCCTCCCATTTCAACCAACCGAGAAGCGGCTCGTCGAAAGGAAAAGGCGAGATCATTGGCGGACGATAGTTGTGCCAGTGACACGCCAATTCGACCCGTCGCCGACCACTCATAATATTCTCCCTCTTTGGTGCGAATCATGGTCGTCGCAAAGGAGCTCGAGTTCCCCCCCTTCTCATTGACAATCAATTCTTCATCTCCATCACTGCTTTCGACTTGCGCTTCAAAATCAACAAACAATTCGTCGAGCGGGACTTGTGCCGCCAGCACCAAGCGGGTGCGAGATTCATAACACGCGTCAATGAGGGTCACGAACCGTCGCGCTTCGTTGAGGTGATTGGCGTCCAGCTGGGGGACGCGTTCCATGATGATGACCGGAAATCGGGAGCAGAGGGAAATATAATCAGCCGCCCCAAGCGGTTGGTAGCACAGCTCGGAAAAGTCAAACCAGGCACACCGGGCATTGAATCGGGCAACCTGGACGGTGCGACCAAAGAGCACAGGAATGGTCTCGGCCTCAGTTCCGGATGCAGTGTCACCAAATATTTCTTCCAACTGCGCCTGTATGTTGTTGTTAGTATTATTATCGCCATGAATATCATTGTTTGACCAAAAATAGGATTGACCATCCGCTCGATTTTCAAGTCGATAATCCTTCTGAGAATCCTCCATAGAAATAATGTCGGACGTGTTTTTCAACATGTCGATGAATGGCAAAAAGAGGGAGCGGTTGATGCCTCCCTCATACAAGGCATCGGGGGATCGATTCGAGGTGGCCACCATCACGACATTCCAATGCAACAATAATGAAAACAGTCGCTTCAAAATCATGGCATCGGCAACGTCTGTCACTTGAAATTCATCGAAACAGAGGAGTTGGGCCTCTTGTGCCAATTGTTGCGCAATGACGGGGATCGCATCACCTTGTGGGTGTTCCTGTTTGTAGACAAAGATTCGATGATGGACGTCTAGCATGAATTCGTGAAAGTGGACGCGGCGTTTGGTTATGTTTATGTGTTTGTGGCTGTCGTTAGTACAACAAGAATTATCATCAGGAACAGAAACCGACGCGTAAAAGAGATCCATTAGAAAGCTCTTGCCGACCCCGACCGGTCCATGAATGTACATGCCTCGCGGTGGTGGACCAAAAGACCACAAATGGAACTTCTTTCGAGGAAAAGACTGAGCGTGTGCCAAGGATCGCGCCAGTAACCGTGACAGTGGATTGCTGTTTTTAAAGCTGCCCTCCGTCGGTTCGTCGCTGCGAACTGGTAGTGGTGGGAGCGAGGTCAGAGACTCGTGCAGGGCATCGAATTTTGCCGCCAGAGCGACCTGCGCGTCATCTCGTCGCACCTCCCCCGCATCCACCATGCGTTTATACGCTGCTGTCACGGGGCCTGTCGGGAAGGACCGCCAAGCGACGCGATGTTGTGCTGTCACATTCTTCATCACAGTCTTCATCATGGAACTAAGGAGTTTATTAACATGGCGGTATGGTACGTTTGATTTCTGTATAGGTATCAAATTAACCCTGGCACACCTCTTAACCTTTTTCCGTTTCGTCTGAATGTCCGCTTTGCGACCTCAGCGTGCTTTGTTTCCTAATAGCGGGTTGGGGAGGCCCCTATCTGATAAGGTCTGCTTTGTGGTCAAAGCAGCAGAGGATCCGGGTTCAAGACAGGCCAAAGTACGGCCGTAAAGCTGCGGCAAAATATGATTAGCTGGCCACCAATCGGCCGCCAAATGGGGGCAAGATAAACAATTAATTTATTGGAGCGGCCGTAAGTGGCCCTCTGTGTCACCTTAAAGTGGCCAAACCAGCCAACTTATGGTTTCAAGAACACAACCCCCGGCGCAGAGGGCCTCCCAAAACTGTGCGTAGCCATGGATGGCGAAGCCCAAGCTTACACGGACGTATTCACAGCGTGTTTTGGGAGGCCCTCTGCGCCGAAGCTACCTCCCATTCAAGCAGGCTAGAGCCACTTAGCCGGAAATACGGGTGGTTTATCAGACATTGCCTGGGCGAGGGATATCATTCCCCACAGCACAAAACCCGTGTGGAGTGCTATGGCCCAGACCAAAGCAAACGTCCCGAAGTGTCCCACATCGCCGAAGAACAGCCAACTGAAGACAACCCCCGAACTGATCAGGACAAAGCCTAAAAGAGACATGATCAAAGCCGCCCGGGTATGAACCCGGCGCAGTTCATTTGTCCCTGAACTCTGGATAAACATCCAGAGCAACACAACAAAACCGATAACCGGAATGGCTAACAGGTTCAGCAAATACCAGATAACCGGCACAACCGCTCCACTAGCGGCTTTCGTCCGGGCGCCCGAATACGGCATATACCACCTCCATTAATGAAATAACTGTTGCTTCGTCGTCTGAGAGCGGCTCAATCATGCCAGCGCGACAAGCCACTGGCGCAGGCAAGCCGGCGCGTATCAGAAGAGCGGTGTGTATCAGCAGCCGCGTCGAGGCTGCCTCTTCCAGGTCGTGATCTTTAAGATTGCGTAAAGCCGTCGCAAGGTTTACCAACTGCTTTGCCAGGTCGCGATCGCAACCAGACTCTTCCAACACAATGGTCTGCTCCGCATCTTCCGAGGGGTAGTCAAACCGAAGTGATACAAACCTTTGCCGGGTGCTGGGCTTCATGCCTTTGAGCAGGCTCTGGTAGCCCGGGTTGTAAGAGACAACCAGCATAAAGCCAGGTGCTGCGGTGAGCAGTTCGCCAGTGCGCTCGATAGGCAACTCCCGGCGATCATCCGCCAGCGGGTGTAGCACCACCGTTGTATCTTTGCGGGCCTCTACCACTTCATCCAGGTAGCAGATGCCGCCTTCGCGCACGGCGCGGGTCAGCGGGCCATCCTGCCAATAGGTGCCTTCCGGGCCAATCAAGTGCCGACCTACCAGGTCTGCTGCGGTCAAGTCGTCGTGACAGGCCACGGTGTAAACCGGCCGGTCGAGCTTCTCGGCCATGTATCGGACAAACCGCGTTTTACCGCAGCCTGTGGGCCCTTTGATCAGAACCGGCAGGCCGTTGTCGGCTGCCGCCTCGAACAGTTCTATTTCATTACCAACTGGCTGGTAAAACGTCATGTATTACAACCCTCTGTTACTGATCGTCGGTTCGGGTAAAGCCATGAACCCATTCTGGAAAAACGGCAAACGCCTGTTTATCGTCCGTTCGCCTGAGATGACTGAGTGCTTCTTCGCAGACCAGTGCCTGTTTACTCCAGGCATCACCCCGGTACCAGCCTACGGTTTTTACCGGCGCTCCGAGCCAGGTGATCACCAGGTCACGGCTCTCAAGAAACTGGCTCGCAAACCCCGCTTCAGAAACTGCTGCGTGGGTATTGTTATGCAGCAAAAGACCAAGTGCAGAACTGAAGTCTCCGGCCTCATAGATTCTTTCCGGCTCCGGATCTATACCCGCAAGGCCCAGTTCGGCAAGAGCCAGCCGGGACGCCAAAGGATCCCGGCCTGCAACTGTGGCCAGATCTCGAGCCTCCAGCCCGGAAACCGAACGAACACCAGATGTTCTGCGGGTTATCCAGGCCGGTCGAGGCAACTCGCCATCAGGGTTCATTGCACTCAATACAACTGTGTCCTGCAGGCGCTGCGCTGAAAAACGAAACATCAGCGCCGCTGCCTGCGGCTCACTTGTAAAACGAATCTCGCCCTGGCATCCCTGCTTTGCCAGGTGCTGGTCAAGGCGGTAACGCGCAACGTCTGTTACGCGGGTAACCGAATCAATAGTCAATACAACTGGCTGAAGCTCGTTGGCCGCTATCGCCTCTGGATTACAGAGCAGAAGCGCCGTAAATGCTGAGGCCCGAATATGCCTACAGCCCAAGCTCATGAGCCCGACTGGTAAAGAAAATGCCGCTGGGGTTAAGGGCGTCCAGCTCTGCAACAGGCTCTAGAGTTCGAGTGTTGTATACCGTAACCCGGTTGCTGTCTCTCGACGACACCCAGACTTCCTCGCCCCTCGGTGTGAACTCCATGTGCAACACGGCCTTGCCCGGCTCAAGCGTGCGGATAATTTCGCGGGTCTGGGAATCAATCACCTGAACCACATCGTTTTTCGGGTGTGCGAAGCTTACCCATATGCGCCGGTTGTCGGGGCTGGCCATCACAAAAACCGGCTGGCCCTGTACCGGGATTTTGTCTACCAGTGACCAGTCATTCATATCGGCTACCAGCACCTGATGGTGACCTACAGCCGGCACAAATGCTCTGCCATCGGCAACCGTCCAGCCCTCAAGGTGAGGCATTTTGTAAACAGGAAGCTGTTGTTCGCCCTTCCCGTAATTCGGCAAAATCTCGGTGACACCGGCGTCGGTATTCCAGAGATCCAGCATGGAAAGGCCATCTTCACCAAACAGGCCGGCAATGTAGTAGCGTCCATCTGGCGTGATCATGGAGTCGTAGGGTGCCTTACCGGCATCGAAACGGGTGACTTCAGGCTTGCCGCCTGCATCACCGTTCGGCATATCCAGAATCCAGATTTGCCCGGCATCAAACAGGCTGAAAACAAACCGGTTACCTGGCGCATCAACCAGGCCGACGGTTTTGGACTGCGCCGTTTCTCCGTTTTCCCGGGTATAGGTAGCAGGAATATCGGCGACCAGTTCCAGCGTTTTGCTGTCAAAAACCTTCACTCCTCCCGGCTCGTAATTCGACACCGCAACATAGCGGCCATCCTGGGAGATCGCACCACCAATACTGTTACCAGACTGAATCACTCTGCCGGCAATAGACTGCTTGAGCAGGTCTACTTTGGTAAGGCCGCCATCGCGACCAAATACGAAGCCATAGCGCGCATCCCGGGAGTACACAACGGATGCATGAGACAGATCACCCAACCCTTCAATACGGTTGATCACGCTGTGGCTGGTCGTGTTGATAACCAGCAAAGAACCGGTTGCACGCTCGATAATCAGGCCCAGGTCACCGGTACCCATCAAACCATCGCCAGAGTCAGTTTCACCAAGAACCTGGCAACCACTCACCAGTGCCGCAATCAGCACCAGCATTAATAGTCGCTTCGCAGAGCAGATAATCTGAACCATTCAGTGAGTCCTCCAGGCCAAAGGTCAGGGCAAGACCAGAGCGCCAGTTTTAAGTTGATGACTGATCCATTCGATTTCGGCAGGAGCCAACAGGGGCTTCCACGGGGGCATCGCAGTACCCGGAATACCCTCACGGATAATGGCTGCTATGGCTTCTTCTGGCAGGTGGCCGAGATTTTCAGGCCTCAGTGCCGGGCCCAACCCTCCTTTGAGCGTCATCCCGTGGCAGGAGCCACAGTCCTGTACCACAAAATTCTCAAGATCAGCGAGGCTACGCGACTGTTCAGACTGCCCGCCGGCCAGCACTACCGAAGGCGCAAAAAACAGCATCAACAATACGCTTGTAGCGACCACTCGCCGCTTGATCTTACTCCTTACGGAACCGTTCACAGCTCGCTTACTCCCATGGATCTGTAGCGGATTTCCAACATGGTGACGCCGCCTTTCAACCACAACTTTGATATTGGTTAAAAACACCCCCCGCCACAACAACTCTTTGGGTATACCCATGGGTGGGTACTCACTGGACAAATAACATCTATATGATTTAAATCAATGTTCATAAGGGTAAAGAAGAGAAACCTTACGACACTCTTAACTCAAAGGAGAGAGCCTGATGAGAGCAACCCATTTATTTCTGAAACCACTGGCCGTTGCAGTGGCGTTCGCGTCGTTTGGCGCGATGAACGCAATTGCCGCACCAAAGAACATTGATCCCGCTGCAACCGCCTACGAAGGCACGCCCAGCACCATAGATGCAAGCACGGCAAAAATCGTCCGTTCCCCCGGAGCCCCTGACCTTACGGACGCGGAATTCGAGACTGCCAAGCAGACGTATTTCGAGCGCTGCGCCGGCTGTCACGGTGTACTGCGTAAAGGCGCCACCGGCAAGCCACTGACTCCGGATATCACCCAGGAGCGCGGCATCGACTACCTGAAAACGTTCATCAGCTACGGTTCCCCGGCCGGTATGCCGAACTGGCTGACCTCCGGTGACTTCGACGAAGAAACTGTGGAGCTGATGGCAAAATACATCATGCACGAGCCACCGCAACCTCCCGAGTTCGGTCTGGCTGACATGAAGAAAACCTGGGAAGTGATCGTGCCACCGGAAGATCGCCCCAAGAAGCAAATGAACGACCTGGACCTGGAAAACATTTTCAGTGTCACCCTGCGTGACGCCGGTGAGATTGCGTTGATCGACGGCGATTCCAAAGAAATCGTTAAAATAATCAAAACCGGCTATGCGGTACACATCTCCCGGATGTCGGCTTCTGGCCGCTACGTTATGGTTATCGGCCGTGACGCCCTGATCAATATGATCGACCTGTGGATGGAAGAGCCGGCAACCGTCGCCAAGATCAAAGTGGGCATGGAAGCACGCTCTGTTGAAACATCCAAGTTCAAAGGCTGGGAAGACAAGTACGCCATTGCCGGCACCTACTGGCCACCGCAGTTCGTGATCATGGACGGTGACACCCTGGAGCCAAAGAAGATCGTTGGCACACGTGGCATGACCGTGGGTGACCAGGAATACCATCCTGAGCCACGAGTCGCAGCCATTGTCGCCTCTCATGCGCACCCAGAGTTCATCATCAACGTCAAAGAAACCGGCAAGATTCTGCTGGCTAACTACGAAGACCTGGACAACATGAACGTCACCTCCATTGATGCAGCCAAATTCCTGCACGATGGCGGCTGGGACGCCAGCATGCGTTACTTCCTGACAGCAGCCAACAACTCCAACAAGATTGCAGTTGTTGATGCCAAGGATCGTAACCTTGAGGCTATTGTTGATGTTGGCCAAATCCCGCACCCGGGTCGTGGCGCCAACTTTGTCGACCCCGAGCATGGTCCTGTCTGGGCAACCTCTCACCTGGGCGACCCCACTATCCAGATGATCGGTACCGACCCCGAAGGTCACCCGGATAAGGCCTGGAAAGTGGTACGCACCGTTAATGGCCAGGGTGGTGGATCACTGTTCGTGAAGACCCATCCAAAGTCCACCAACCTGTGGGTAGACACCGCACTTAACCCGGCTGAATCCGTGAGTCAGAGCATCGCTGTATTTGACATCAATAACTTCGATGCGGGCTATGAAGCGCTTCCGATTGCCGAGTGGGCCGACCTTGGTGAAGGTCCCAAGCGTGTTGTGCAGCCGGAATACAACAGGGCGGGAGACGAAGTCTGGTTCTCTGTCTGGAACACCCAGGACAAGAAATCCGCCATTGTTGTGCTCGATGACAAGACTCGCAAGCTGAAGAAGGTGATCAAGGGCGACTACATGGTCACCCCGACTGGTAAGTTTAATACTTACAACACCCAGCACGACGTCTACTAAGCGCCACTGAAGGACGCCGACCCGGAGGAGGCAACGGATGAGACTGGATCAGACCGACCAACAACTGATCAATCACTTTCAACGGCATATGCCGGTGAGTGAGCGGCCTTACCTGGACATGGCCCGGCAACTGGGCATTTCCGAGCAGGAGGTCATTGATCGGTTGCAATCGCTGCAGTCTCGTGACGTTGTGGGCCGGGTCGGCCCGGTATTTGAACACAGCCAGGCCGGCGCAAGCCTGCTGGCTGCTGTGGCTGCGCCAGAACACCAGATGGATCTGGTCGCCGCCCGAATCAATCGTGCTCCGGGGGTAAATCATAATTACGCCCGGGAGCACACTTACAATCTCTGGTTTGTCATGACAGCGCCGGATAACGAACTTCTGGAAGAGCATCTCGACGAACTGGAAAAGGAATTGAAATTGCCTATGCTCCGCCTGCCCATGGTTGAGGGTTACCACATCGACCTGGGCTTCGACATCGACTGGGAGGCCTTGTCATGAGCCAACCGGTTTCGGCCGATTATATGGCCCCGGATGCGCTAACAGAAAATCCGGGCGCGGTGAGCGCATGGGGATTGCTGCGTCTCAGGCAGCAACTTGAGCAGGGTCTGCCACTTGTGCCCCAGCCCTACCTGGCACTCGCCGAGCGCACAGGGCTATCTGAACAGGAAGTGATTAACGCCGTCACCCAATGGCAGAGCGATGGTCTGATCAAACGCTTGGGGCTGGTGGTAAAACACCGTACCCTGGGGTACACCGCCAACGCCATGGTGGTTTGGGATGTTCCCGACGAGCAGGTACAACAGCTGGGCAAGGCCATGGCGGATGTGCCGTTTATTACCCTGTGTTACCAGCGACCAAGAAGGCTCCCTGACTGGCCTTACAATCTATTCTGCATGATTCACGGCACCAATCGCGAACGGGTGCTGACACAACTGGACAGTCTGATTGCTGATCACAACCTGCAGCACATTCCGTATTCGGTGTTGTTCAGTAATAAAGCCTACCGGCAGCGCGGGGGGCGTTATGTCAGCCACGACTGAATCCCGCCGCCAGGTTCCGGTTGCTGACCTGAACTCCGTAGAGAAGCTTCTGATTAACCGCCTGCAACATGGGATGCCGCTTGTGCGACGCCCTTTTGCGGCCGTTGCAGAAGAGCTCGGCCTTGATGAACAGCAAGTACTCGACACCGTTAAAAAATTGCTCGATGAAGGCGTATTGACCCGCTTTGGCCCCATGTTTCACGCCGGCGAAATGGGCGGCGCGCTTACGTTAGCAGCCATGCGCATTCCCGAGGCAGACTTTGAGCGAGTTACCGAACAAGTGAACAGCTTCGACGAAGTCGCCCACAACTACCGCCGCGAGCACGATTTGAACATGTGGTTTGTTCTGGCAACCGAAACCCGGGACGCCATCGAAAACACCATCAGCGCCATTGAAGGCACCACGGGCTACCCGGTTTACAACATGCCAAAGGAGCAGGAGTTCCATGTCCACCTCCACTTTACCGTTTGATGCCACAGCACAAAACGGTTTCCAGATGACTGAGCGCGACCGCGAACTGATTCTGGCAACCCAGGCTGGCCTGCCCCTGGTATCCGACCCCTGGGCTGAACTGGGCAAGCAACTCGACATGGAAGCCGATGAGGTACTCGCGCGCTTCCAGGCCATGCAGCAAGCCGGCGTTGTGCGCCGGGTTGCCGCCGTACCCGACCATTACCGCCTGGGCTATCGCTACAACGGTATGACCGTATGGGACGTTGCTGACGACCGTATTGCCGAACTCGGCACTGCCATCGGTGAGCTGCCATTTGTGAGCCATTGCTACCGGCGCCCACGCCACCTGCCCTACTGGTCGTTTAATCTGTTTGCCATGGTTCACGGCACCACTCGGGAAGAGGTAGAAGACAAAGCCGCACAAATCCGTGCCCTGCTGGGCGATGCCTGCCAGCAGCACACCATTCTTTACAGCTCGGCCATTTTGAAGAAAACCGGCCTGCGGCTGCGCAAATAACGCAAGGGGAAGCACTATGTTCAGAATGACCCGCTACATAAAAAGCCTGATGAATCCGGCCCCGGTGAGAGCCATCCCCAAGCCCTCCGGCCCGGTGGTGATCTGGAACCTGATACGTCGCTGCAACCTCACCTGCAAGCATTGCTATTCGATTTCTGCGGATATCGATTTCAAAGGTGAGCTGAGTACCGATGAAGTCTACACCGTGATGGACGACCTCAAAGCCTACGGCGTTCCGGTACTCATCCTTTCCGGCGGCGAACCACTGATGCGCCCGGATATTTTCGATATCTCACGCCGCGCTAAAGACATGGGTTTTTACGTTGGCCTGTCCAGCAACGGCACCCTGATTACCGAGGACAACATCCAGCAGATTGCCGACGCCGGCTACGATTATGTTGGCATCAGCATTGACGGCCTTGAGGAAACCCACGACGAGTTCCGCCAGAAAAAAGGCGCCTTTGCCGCCTCCATGAAAGCCGTCAAGCTGTGCAAGGATGTTGGCATCAAAGTGGGCCTGCGCTTCACCCTCACCCAGGACAACGCAGCGCAACTGCCAGACATGCTCAAAATGCTGGATGAGCACGATATCGACAAGTTCTACCTCTCGCACCTGAACTACTCCGGCCGTGGCGGCCGTAACCGCAAGCGCGACGCCTGGTATGACATGACCCGGGACGCCATGAACCTGCTGTTCAACCACTGCCATGACGAGCTCAAACGCGGCATAGAGCGGGAATACGTCACCGGCAACAACGACGCCGATGGCCCCTTCCTGCTGCAGTGGGCCGCCGAGCATTATCCCGACCAGGTACCGGCTTTGGAACAACGGCTGCTAAACTGGGGTGGTAATTCCTCGGGCCAGAACGTCTCCAACATCGACAACCTCGGCGTTGTGCACCCGGATACCTTCTGGTGGGATTACAACCTGGGCAACGTGCGTGAAAAGCCCTTCTCACAGATCTGGTCACAGGCCGACGATGAGCTAATGAGAGGCTTCCGACAAAAACCACGGCCAGTGAAAGGCCGCTGCGCTCAATGCCAGTATCTTGCCATCTGTAACGGCAACACCCGGGTAAGGGCCTACAACGTTTCTGGCGATTTCTGGGAAGAAGACCCCGGCTGTTACCTCACCAACGAAGAAATTGGTGTTATCGACATGCCCAGGCGAGTCGCCGCCCCGGTCATCGAAATTCCGGTCAACAATCTCTAAGGAAAGCACCATGACAACCAGCCAGAGAAAGAAGTGCCTGGTGGAATTTCAGTTGGCCGAACAACCCCTGCGCGCTGGCGAAGTCGCCATTGTGGGTGCCGGCCCCGGCGACCCCGGATTGTTGACACTCAGAGCCCTGATGCTGATCCAGCAGGCAGACGCCATCGTTTATGATCGGTTAGTGTCGCCACAAATCATGGAACTGGTGAACCCGGGCGCCGAGCGAATCCACGTAGGCAAAGCCAGCGGATGCCATTACGTGGCTCAGGAGGACACCAACGAGCTTCTGGTGCAGTTGGCGGTAAAACAGCGCCGCGTTGTGCGACTGAAAGGCGGCGACCCTTACATTTTTGGCCGGGGAGGTGAAGAAGCCGAATTTCTGGTGGATAACGACATCGATTTCCTGGTGGTGCCCGGCATTACCTCTGCAGCCGGCTGTTCCTCTTACTGCGGCATTCCCCTTACGCACCGGGATTACGCCCAGAGCGTGACCTTCGTAACCGGACACCGGAAAGCCGATCACGCTCTGGACCTTAACTGGAAAGTACTGTCAGCCCCGAATCAGACCTGCGTGTTTTATATGGGCCTGCATAACGCACCCACTATCGTACGGGAGCTGATTGCCAACGGCCGATCGGGCGATTGCCCGGTGGCACTGATAGAGCGCGGCACGACCCCGCAACAGCACATGGCCGTGACAAACCTGAAAAATCTCGAAGAAACCATCCGTATGGAAGGTTTCCAGCCGCCTACCCTGATCATTGTGGGCGAAGTGGTTCAGTTGGCAGACAAACTGGCACAGCCGGCAAAGGCAGGCTGGAACAGTGCATTAATAGGTCCGGCTGCTGCCACGGCGACGCGGCGGCCCGCATGAATGAAACAGGCTTGAACACATTACCAATGCTCCAGACTGGACACCCGATGCAACAGACTCTGAAAACCCTGATGCTGACCGCAAGCCTGCTTGCCTCACCAATTCTCGCTGCCAGCACCGATGCACAAACCGAATCCCTGTATCAGCAGCACTGCGCTAGCTGTCACGGTAGCGACAGATTGGGCGGCATGGGCCCGGCATTGCTTCCCGATAACCTCTCTCGCCTGAAAAAAGACCAGGCTGAAGACGCCATTCGTAACGGCCGGCCAGCAACCCAGATGCTCGGTTTTGCAGACGTACTGAACGCCGAATCCATAACCGCATTGGCTGAATACATTTACCAGCCACCGGAGCAAGAGCCCGTATGGGGCAAAAAAGAAATTGCCGCCAGCCATCTTTTGCCGCATCCGGCCGGTTCGCTCCCCGACAAACCCGCTTACGAAGCCGATATGATGAACCTGTTCCTGGTGGTGGAAATCGGCGACCACCACGTTACCCTGCTTGACGGCGACAGCATGGAACCCATCCACCGCTTCGCCAGCCGCTATGCCCTGCATGGCGGCCCCAAATACAGCCCTGACGGACGCTTCGTCTATTTCGGCTCACGGGATGGCTGGATTACCAAATACGATCTCTACAATCTGAAAGTCGTTGCAGAAATCCGCGCCGGCATCAACATGCGCAACATCGCCGTCTCCGCTGATGGCGAACACATAATGGCAGCCAACTACCTGCCACACACGCTGGTGCTTTTCGACGCGAAAGATCTGAACCTGCTGGAAATCATCCCCGTTGAAAACGATGCCGAGGAAAGCTCACGGGTAAGCGCCGTTTACACCGCCCCGCCCCGGAACAGCTTCATCGCCGCGTTGAAAGACATTCCCGAGGCCTGGGAAATCACCGTGGAAAACGATAAAGCCAACGTACGCAGAATGCAGACCGACACCTGGCTTGACGACTTCTTCTTCGACCCCGGCTACCAACACCTTATCGGTGCAGCCCGCGATGGCAAACACGGCCTGGTAATCAACATGGATACCGGAAAAACCACCGCCGACCTGCCCCTGCCTGGCATGCCCCACCTGGGTTCAGGTATCACCTGGGATTACCAGGGTACGCGGGTAATGGCTACTCCACATTTCCGTACCGGTGCCGTTTCCATCATCGACATGGACACCTGGAAAGTCATCAAAACCCTCGAAACCGCTGGCCCGGGCTTTTTCATGCGCAGCCACGAAAACTCCCGCTACGCCTGGGTAGACGTCTTTTTTGGCCCCAACAAAGACAAAGTCCACGTGATCGACAAACAGACGCTGGAAATCGTAAAAACTCTCCAGCCGGCTCCGGGAAAAGTAGCCGCCCATGTCGAGTTCGACCGCTACGGCAAAAAACTGCTGCTGAGCATCTGGGATGAGGAGGGTGCCGTAATCGTCTACGACGCTGAAACCCTGGAAGAAGAAAAACGAATCCCGATGAACAAACCGTCGGGCAAGTACAACGTGTGGAACAAGATCAACTACGAAGAAGGAACCAGTCACTGAGGCTATATCGAGCGAGTGAAAATGCCTTAATGATTTAAGTCATTTCCGCAAACAACTTTCTGTTAGGATAATTATTAAATATTTTAACGGCATCACTGCAATGACTCGCACTCTCAAACCCGACGTGTCTTCCTCCCCCTGCATGCTGGGGGAGGACAACGCGGAGATAATCCAGCAAGATCCTGCCCCGCAATCCGTAGCCTTGCTCAACGGTCTGAGCCGCGTATTCGGAATAAGGCTGAACGAAAAACAGGACACCCCGGACACAAGATTTCTGGGCGACCTCACCCGGCTCTTTCATCAGCGCAGAGTCGACGCTGAAGCGCAAATGGAGAAACATGACACCCCCTGGGCCAACGTCTACCTGATCCAGTACGGAATCATGCGTCTGTTCCGGGAGGCGCCCAGCGGTAAAGTGGCAGTACATCACTTTTTTACCGAAGGCGACATGGTCTGGCCGGTATTCGGCCGCAGCCGCACTGTGCGGAACACGCTTTGCCTCACCACCGTTACATCCGCCACCGTTTGGGTTGCTGATTTTGCCGCATTCCGGGCTGCGATTCAGTCCCATGGCGAAGGCCTCTGGCCCCGGTTTGCAATGGCTCTGACTGAAGAGCTGGCGGAGCTGACCAGCATGCGGGAATTTCGTAAGCTCACCATGCCGGCAAAAGAGCGTTATCAGCTGCTACTTGAAGAATATCCGGAGCTGGTAAAGCGTGTGCCCGACAATCAGCTTGCCTCCTGGCTGGGCGTTGTGCCGGCAACCTTCTCCCGCCTTAAAACCGGTGCCATAAAGTACTGACGAGCAGTTTTCACTTCCAGGAAGGATGCCGCGTGAAAAATCCTGCCGTTCGCACTGAAGAACAAAGTCATATTTGCACCATCATCCTGGATCACCCTGACAAAAAGAATGCGGTGGACCGCCCCACCGCAGAAGCACTCCATGCGGCTTTCGAACAATTTGAGGCAAACGCCAACCTGCGTGTTGCCGTGCTTTGGGGAGCCAACGGCACTCTCTGCTCGGGTGCCGAGCGATTCGCCAAAGGCGCAGTCCGTCACGGGCAATTCGACATTTAAATAAAAAGAGGCGTGCGTGAAATTCAAAAAACTACTGATCGCCAACCGCGGCGAGATCGCCATCCGGATCGCCAGCGCAGCCGGAGACATGGGCCTGGAATGCGTTGCGGTCTACTCCGAAGACGATAGCGAGTCCCTGCATGTCCGCCATGCGGATCAGGCCGTCAAGCTTCCCGGCAAAGGCGCCCGGGCCTATCTCGATATTGATGCCATTATTGCTGCCGCCCTTGAGGCAGGCGCGAACGCCCTGCACCCGGGTTATGGTTTTCTGAGCGAGAACCCGGAACTGGTCCGACGTTGCAAACAGCAAGGCATCACGTTCATTGGCCCGGACGCCGAAGTTCTCGCAATGCTCGGAGACAAAGTCGCGGCGCGACAGCTGGCAGAAGAATGTGACGTGCCCATTGTGCCAGGCACCAGAGAGCGCACCTCCCTCGAAGAAGCCCTGCGTTTCATTGCCAGCCAGAACGACGGCGTATCGGTAGTGATCAAGGCAATATCCGGTGGCGGCGGCCGAGGCATGAGAATTGTCCGGCCAGGCGACGATGCAGAAACCAATTACCACGCCTGTGCCCGCGAAGCGAAAGCCGCCTTTGGCAACGACGGTCTGTACGTTGAACGGCTGGTTGAACAGGCACGCCATATCGAGATTCAGGTTCTGGGTGACGGCCATGGCAACGTCGTACATTTTTGGGAGCGCGAATGCAGCCTTCAGCGACGCAATCAAAAACTGATTGAAATTGCTCCCAGCCCCACTCTTTCCGAAGCCACCCGGGAACGCCTGCTGGACGCAGCATTACGAATGGCCCGCGAGGTGAACTACGCAGGTCTTGGGACCTTTGAATTCCTGGTAGACGCCAACGGCTCCGACTTTTTCTTCATGGAAGCCAACCCGCGGCTGCAAGTGGAGCATACGATTTCAGAAGAGATCACTGGCATTGATCTGGTGCAGGCGCAGATAGCTGTTCTTGGCGGCGCCAGCCTTCAGAGCTTGAATCTAGAGCAGGCCGACATCCCCGCCCCGAACGGCTTTGCTATTCAGTGCCGCATCAACATGGAAACACTGGACGCAACCGGGGCCACTCGCCCAAGCGGCGGCACTCTGAGCGTGTTTGAGCCGCCCGGTGGCCCGGGCGTGCGTGTCGACACCTACGGGTACAGCGGATACACCACCAACCCGAACTTCGACTCCTTGTTGGCCAAAGTCATCGTTCACAGTCGCTCTCCGGATTACGCCCGGTCGGTCAGAAAGGCCTACCGGGCACTGTGCCAGTTTCGGTTTGAAGGGGTCAGAACAAACATCCGTTTCCTGCAGGCATTGTTGTCGCGCACGGACGTAGTGGGCAATCAGGTTTATACCCGTTATGTAGATGATCAGGTGGCAGCACTGGTTGCAGAAAGCGAACAGGATTATCCCCGGCTATTCAGCTCCGCCCAGCCCGAAAAGCCTGCCAGTGAGCCTGGTTTGCGGACAGCTGCGCCGGAAGGAGCAAAAGCCGCTACAGCACCCATGCAGGGGCAACTGGTTTCAACACTGGTCGCTGAAGGTGACCCTGTGCGCAAAGGCCAGACTCTGGCCATTATTGAAGCCATGAAAATGGAGCATGAGATACAAGCGTCTGTTTCAGGCTCGATCCATAGCCTTCCACTTGAACCTGGCGACTACGTGAGCGAAGGGCAGGCGATTGCCTATATCGAACCTGGCGAGGAGACCCGGAACATTGAGGCTTCCGAGCAGGTAGTTGATCTGGGGCACATTCGCCCAGACCTTGCAGAGTCCTTCGAACGCCACCGGTTAACGCAGGATGAAGCCCGCCCAGAAGTAATAGCCAAACGCCACAACCGGGGCATGCTGTCGGCACGGGAAAACGTGGCTAATATCTGCGATCCTGGCAGCTTCATGGAATACGGCGCCCTCACCTTCGCCGCCCAGCGCAAGCGCCGGTCTGCAGAAGAACTGATGCAATCCACCCCCGCCGATGGTTTGGTAACCGGCGTGGGCGCTGTGAACGGTGACAGTTTTGGCGAAGAGCAGGCACGCTGCGCGGTGCTGGCTTACGATTACACCGTGCTTGCCGGCACTCAAGGCACCATGAACCACAGGAAAACCGACCGGATTTTGCATATCGCGGAAGAGCAACAGCTGCCGGTCATTTTCTTTACCGAAGGCGGCGGTGGTCGGCCCGGTGATACCGACGACGCCACCCTGATTGCTGGCCTGCACACACCCAGCTTTCTGCAATACGCCAGGCTAAGCGCTCTGGCCCCACGCATTGCCATAGTGTCTGGCCGCTGCTTTGCTGGCAACGCGGTGTTCGCCGGCTCCAGTGACCTGCTCATCGCCACCCGCAACGCGAGCCTGGGCATGGCAGGCCCTGCAATGATTGAAGGTGGTGGCCTGGGCGTATTTGCGCCAGAAGATGTTGGCCCAATGTCGGTGCAGGTAGCCAACGGAGTTGTGGACTGCCTGGTAGAGAACGAGCAAGAGGCCGCTCAATTAGCCCGCAAGCTCATGTCCTATTTCCAGGGAGCCACCCCTGATTGGCAATGCGACGACCAACGCCTGTTACGCTCAAGCATTCCGGAAAACCGTCTACGCTCCTACGACATTCGGGCATTGATTCGCACCCTGGCCGACAGCGACAGCTACCTTGAGCTAAGGCCAGATTTCGCCTCAGGCATGGTCACCGCCTTTGCCCGCATTGAAGGCCGGCCCGTAGGAATCATTGCCAACGATCCAAGACACCTTGGCGGCGCCATTGATGCCAATGGTTCTGACAAGGCCGCACGGTTCATGCAGTTATGCGATGCCTTTGATGTCCCACTGGTAAGCTTGTGCGACACACCCGGATTCATGGTGGGGCCAGACGCTGAAAAATCCGGGCTGGTTCGCCACACCAGCCGCCTGTTCGTAACAGCCGCCAGCCTCCAAATTCCGGTCTTCACCATTGTACTGCGCAAAGGCTACGGCCTTGGCGCTATGGGTATGGCTGCCGGCTCCTTCCATAATCCCTTCTTCACAGTGGCCTGGCCCACCGGTGAGTTCGGTGGCATGGGACTGGAGGGGGCTGTTCGGCTCGGGTATCGGAATGAGCTGGCAAACGCTGGCGACAAAGCCGCACAAAAAGCACTGTTCGAGAAACTGTTGGCCAAGCACTATGAGCAGGGCAAGGCCCTGAACATGGCGGTATCTCTGGAAATTGATGCGGTGATAGACCCACTCGAAACCCGAAGCTGGATTGTGCGGGGTCTCAAGTCTGTGAAAAAACCAGGGTTAAGGCACGGCCGACGCCGCCCAATGATCGACACCTGGTAAGCGCATTCATCTGAAGGACAAGGAAAGCAGCGATGACACAAGCACAGGAAACGCCTGAACAAGAGGCCACTGCAAAAAAACCGTTCAGGTATTTTATGCAGGTTCGATACAGCGAGTGTGATGCCCAGCAAGTGGTTTTTAACGCCCGTTATGGAGATTACATAGAACTGGCTGCCACCGAGTTTCTGTACCTTGTCGGTACCGAGGAGCCGTCACTCGAGAGTATCTTTGACTATCAGGTAGTCAAACTGACCATCGAGTGGAAAGCGCCTGCGCGGTACCGCGACAAACTGGAAATAGCCGTCAGCACAACCCATCTGGGCAACACGTCTTTTGAACTGACTACAATCATCCGCGACGCGGAAACCGGACAGTTCCTGGCCAGGGGCGAACTGATTGGCGTGGCAGTTCATCCGCAAACCTTTGAAAAAATTTCCATTCCCGAAACCATGAAGAACGCCATGAACAATCGGGGGCAAGGCCAGTTCATTGATCATGCGGGGCTTTTCACAGCCCCGCAGGTCAACTGACCGCATGCTGCACAATCAATACGCCCAGACCATAGCCAACAAAAGAACCCAGGCAAGCAAGGAAGCCGCCATAACGGTGTAGGTCGCTGACATTGTGAGAACATCATCCGGAGTGCGACCGCACACGGACCGCAGACCCTGATAAACCAGCGTGCAGGACAACGCCATCGCTGCCAGAACAACGATCACGCTGAATGCCACGGAAGGCACAAGTAACGCCAGCGACGAGAGCCACAGTGGCAATGGTGCAATTGCGGCGAGCAGATAGGCGTTATTGTAGCTGACGTCCAGCTTGTGGCTTTCCGCCACGGCATGAATCAGCCATCCCATCACAAAAAACGTCAGCAACTCTGCAAGGAAAAGAATGGTGGTGATGAAGCGCCATTCCTTACCTGCGAACCCGGCAATGAATTCATCGCCATAATGGGTTCCTGCGTAATAAAGCATTACGGGTGGCAAAAGCGACATGGGCACCACAATGAACCATGCTAGCATCGGGATGGAAAGCTGTCTGCTTTGAAGTTCGGCCCAACCTCCATTGCTGGAAAACGGCAGTTTAAACAAGCTTGAAACGTTCATGATGGACCCCCTTGCTCTCAGGCGGATGCATTTGTCTCGCGTGACAGCGTTTGCAATATTATGATGGCTTTTACATATTCGTTTTAGGCGCCTTCGACCAAACCGTCAATGAACCGGGATGATCTTGAACAAGTCACGCAACGAGCGCACACGAAAACCCCAGGCATTCTGGCTGTTTTTCCCGGCGGCCAGCCTGCTGGCAGCTATTACCGTTCCGTTGTCGGTGTGGGCAGTCTGGTCCGGTACGGGATTCCCTGCAGGGCTGTTGGGCGCCGGGCATGGCCATGAACTGATTTTCGGTTTTGCACTTGCTTTGATTGCCGGCTATACCCTCGGGCCTCAACCTGCAACCGTGCTTTATCAACTTGTTGGCCTGTGGCTGGCTGCGCGAGTGAGCTGGATATTCATTCCCGATACTCTTCTCGGCCAGCTTCTGGGCCCTGCATTTGCACTTCTGCTCGCCTGGCATGTCGTGCCGCGCTTTAACGCAGCCAAGAAATGGCGAAACCGTATGGTCGGCCCGCTGATCCTGCTCATCTGCTTGCTCGCGGTCGTGTTCTGGCTCTCTGCTGCGCCCGGTATCCCGAAATCCTCATGGATACCTGATCCATTCAAACTTATGCATTCAGCCATCACAGGGCTGCTGCTTTTAATGACGTTCATGGGCGGACGGATTATTGCACCGGCGGTCGCCGGCACCCTGGAAAAGAAAGGCATTGCTCTGGAAGCCCGCGTTCAGCCGCGCATCGAAGGTATATTGATCGTTGTGCTTGGTTGCGCGGTTTTCCTGATGGCGCTTCCAATAGCGAACGCGGTTACCGGCAGCCTGCTGGTGATCGGATCAGGGCTGATAACTCTGCGCACTTTGCGCTGGAAACTTTGGCTCTGCCCGGAACGGCCGGACTTGCTGGTTCTGGGCGTGGGCTACCTCTGGCTTGCTGTTGGCGCGGCTGCGATTGGTCTGGCGTTATTGCGTGATACTGCACTGGCCCCGGCTCTGCATCTGATCACCATCGGCGCGCTGGGGGTTCTGTCCACCAGCGTGATGCTTCGGCTCGCCTGGCAAAGAAGCTATCGAAAGCCACCCGCTGCAAGTGAAGTCTTCCCCATCGCGGCGATTCTTTCGAGCTCTGCCGTCAGTCGTTTTTATGCAGGCGAGTCACCTTTTGCTGAGCCTTCACTTTTATGGCTCTCCACCAGCCTCTGGGCACTGGCTTATCTATGGGTAACCGCAAGGCTCTGCATTCTCGGGCGACACGTACGAAACCGCGGGAAATGAGTGGCTACCTCTCCTGCGCCATCCATGAAAATGATTACCTATTTGGTAATACACCTACCGTAAGTCGTTGAAAGTAATAACTTAAAATGAAAGCAGGTCTTACCCGACAAGTAGCCATCAACACACTCCTATTCGCAAAACCTTTGCCTTGATAAATATCATGATTGAACCCGGGCTACACTTTGCACAATGGTGTCGAGAAGCCCGGAAACCGCGCCCAATGCGGAATAGGGCAGGCTAACCGAGGGAGCAACGTTATGGCTAAAACCAACGCCGACATCGAACATTGGGATGTCGAAAGTGAAGAATTCTGGGAACGGGAAGGCAAGCGCATCGCCTCTCGCAACCTGTGGATATCCATTCCCAGCCTGCTGATGGGCTTTGCGGTATGGCTGATGTGGGGAATGATCACGACCCAGATGAAGAACCTGGGGTTTGATTTCAGCATCGAACAGCTTTTCACTCTTTCGGCCATTGCCGGTTTATCTGGCGCCACTCTGCGGATTCCGGCGTCGTTCATGATCAAGATCGCCGGTGGGCGCAACACCATCTTCCTGACCACCGCTTTGCTGATGATACCTGCAGCCGGCACGGGCATTGCCCTGATGAATCCGGACACGCCGTTCATTATATTCCAGGCGCTTGCTCTGCTTTCCGGTATCGGTGGCGGCAACTTCGCCTGTTCCATGAGCAACATCAGCTCTTTCTATCCGAAAAGTAAACAGGGTTACGGCCTTGGTATGAACGCGGGCCTGGGCAATTTCGGTGTAACCACCATGCAGGTCCTGATACCACTGGTAATGACTGTCGGCGTTTTCGGCGCTCTGGCCGGTGGCCCCCTGGAACTGCAGGCTCCCAGCGGCACCCTGATTGGCCGCATCGAGGCCGGCACCGACACCTGGATTCAGAATGCGGGTTTCATCTGGCTGGTTTTCTTGATTCCGCTAGCATTTGCTGGCTGGTTCGGCATGAACAACCTTAAAGTGGTCACGCCGAACCCGGGTAACCCGGCTTCAGCCTTCGGCAAGATTCTCGGCCTGTATGGCGTTGGCATACTGACATCCATTGCAGGTGTCTGGGCGCTGAGCATCATGAGCATGTGGCTGGCTCTGCCACTAACCATCGTTCTGACTGTGATTCTGCTGCGTCTCATTCCCGGCGACATCAAACCCAACATCAAAAATCAGTTTGCGATATTCAGCAACAAACACACCTGGTCCATGACCGTGCTGTACATTCTCACCTTCGGCACGTTCATTGGCTTCTCTGCGGCTCTGCCCTTATCCATCAGCGTTATCTTCGGCAACATGATGGACGTAGCCGCTGACGGTACCGTTACCCGTGTAGTGAATCCGGATGCACCAAGCGCTCTGACATGGTCGTGGATTGGGCCTCTGGTTGGCGCGCTCATTCGCCCCGTGGGCGGCTGGATTTCCGATAAAGTCGGTGGATCCATTGTCACCCAGATCATCTCCGCCATCATGGTCGTAGCTTCCGTGGCGACTGGTTACGTGATGATGCTGGCCTACAACTCCAGCGATCCCAACAGCCTGTTTGCCATCTTCATGATTCTGTTCGTGGTGATCTTCGCCGCCAGCGGCATCGGCAATGGCTCTACCTTCCGCAGCATTGGTTTTATTTTTAACCAGCAGCAAAAGGGACCAGTTCTTGGCTGGACCAGCGCCATCGCCGCCTACGGTGCCTTCATCGCACCCAAGCTGCTTGGCCAACAGATCCAGGCAGGCACTCCGGAAGTGGCCATGTACGGTTTCGCGGTATTCTACACTCTGTGTCTGGTGGTGAACTGGTGGTTCTACCTGCGTAAAGGCGCGTACATCAAAAACCCCTAAACGCTCCACAAAGAT
The DNA here is from genome assembly GCF_048259445.1 of Marinobacter sp. Classification (GTDB taxonomy): domain Bacteria; phylum Pseudomonadota; class Gammaproteobacteria; order Pseudomonadales; family Oleiphilaceae; genus Marinobacter. The sequence continues at coordinate 177,575 of NZ_JBLXHQ010000002.1, forward strand.
ACGCAAGCAAATAAAGAAGCCCGCCGGGGAATAACTCCGGCGGGCTTCTTGCTTTTAACCCGCAAAACCTCCCGTAAACACTGACCCAGGTCAACTATTCCAAAGAGGGCCCATCGGAGGCCAACAGATGACTTACACTGACAGAGACGAATGAACCTCAAACCTGGTCGAAGAGAGGACACAGCCATGTTGAAACACGTCTCTGCTCCGGATCACGTGATTGCACTGTCCCTTGAAGGGAAGCTGACCAGCGAAGACATTCAGCAGTACCGGATTACTTTTGAACGGAAACTGAAAGAGCATGTCAACGTTGGTGTTTATGTTGACCTTACAAGACTGTCTGACATGAGCAGAAACGCACTTATTGAGGGCGCCAAGGCAGATATGGAGCTATTCAGCCACGCGCACCAGCTTGGCCGATGTGCTCTTGTGTCAGACAAGGAATGGCCACAAACAATGGCATCGGTTGCCCAGCAACTTTTCCCGGCGCTGGACATGAAAGTATTCTCACCCGACCAGACCAAAGAAGCCCTGAGCTGGGCAGCGGATACCACCGGGGCAAGTGCAGGCAAGGACGCCTCAATCCGCTTCATCCACACCAGCAAAGACAACGTGCTGGCCTTTGAAATAGACGGCGTTATGTCGTCAGAGGAAATGCCTGGCGTGATCAAGAAGCTGGAGGATTTCTTTGCGGGACAGCACAAGGTACGGCTGCTCAACCGGATGAAGCATTTCGGTGGCTTCGACCCGTCCATTCTCATGCAGAGCGGTCTCTTCTCGATGAAGCTCTCCGCCATGGAGAAAGTAGAGCGCTACGCTGTTGTGGGCGCACCCGGGTGGATGCGCAAGATCATTGACACCATGAACCCGTTTTTCCCGGATATCGACATGCAAACTTTCCCGGCTGACCGGGAACACGAAGCCTGGGCATGGCTTGAGGCGGAACCGGTAAAGTAACACACCTGACTCAACCAGAAAGCCCCGCCGGGATCACTCCCGGCGGGGCTTTGTTTCGAAGGGTATTATTTCAGCATCACACCTTGCCGAGAGCTTCCCGGCGCTGACGCTCTTCGTCTTCGATCTGAAGATCTACAGAGGACACGTTGTACTCCTCGGCAAAACCTGATTCGGGCTCTTTCAGCCACATCAGGCACAGAACCCAGCTTACAAAGGCGCCGCCAGCGATGATGAAGAAGAACTGGTTCGGTGTAACGAAGGTAAAGATAGTCAGATAAACCACCGCACCCACGTTACCGTAGGCACCTGCCATACCCGAAATCTGCCCAGTCAACCGACGCTTGATCGACGGGATAATACCGAAGGTTGCACCCTCTGCGCCTTGCACAAAGAAGGACGTAAACACAGTGATAGCCACAGCAATAATCAGCGGCCAGCTGGAGTTGAGCAGGCCCATCAGCGCGAAGCCAACGGAAATACCGAACATATAGCTGAGCATCACGAAGCGGCGGTTACCCATACGGTCGGAAACCATGCCACCCATGGGGCGGGCCACAAGATTCACGAAAGCGAAGGACGCAGCAACCATGCCTGCAGCAGCAGCACTCAGGCTCCACGTTTGCTCAAAAAACATCGGCAGCATGGAGACAACCGCCAGTTCCGCACCAAAGTTGGCAAAGTAGGTACTGTTCAGCGCTGCAACACTGTTGAACGGGTACTTGTCGTCTTCCGGCACACCTTTTTTCAGGATAGGCACGTTCACCCGCAGAATCTGAACAATCTGGTAGCACACGATCGCAATGATAACGGCGTAGGCAATTACTGCGCCGGTCACACTCAGGTAGCCCATGTTCTCGATGCGCCAAACCAGGATACCCAGAACGCCAATCAAGGGAATGGTCCACAAAATCAGTTTTACCATGTCGCCCCAGGTGCTTACTTCAAGGGCGCTCGCTTTGCGCGGCTTACGGTGAACGGTTCCAACAGGGCCGTCGGTAACAGCGAACCAGTAGTACACGCCGTATAACGCCATCACGATAGCGCTCTGGGCAATAGCCCAGCGCCAGCCGTCTTCGCCGCCGTACATCTGCAAAGCAATCGTAGGCAGTGTCAACGCTGCAGCTGCGGAACCGAAGTTACCCCAGCCTGCATAGAAACCCTCGGCAAAACCGATGTCCCGAGGCTTGAACCACATGGCTGTCATGTGGATACCCACTACAAAGCTGGCACCGATAGAGCTGAGTACCAGACGGCTTACCAGCAGTTGGGTCATGGTGTCGCCGAATGCGAAGGTGAGTGCCGGAATGGACATCAGTACCATGAGAATCGAGAACACCCGGCGCGGGCCGAAGCGATCAAGCGCCATACCCACGAGAATCCGCGCGGGAATTGTCAGCGCCACGTTACAGATGGCGAACAGGCGCAAGTCGTCCGGGGTCAACCAGTCGACGCTCTTGAGCATGCTGGACGCCAGCGGCGCCATGTTGAACCACACATAGAATGTGATAAAAAACGCAATCCAGGTCAGGTGCAGGGCCTTGATCTCTGGATTCTTGAAACCGAATACGTCTGCGACTTTCATTTAAGCCTCCGTGGGCTCTCGGTAACTTTACAATGCCAGCAGCTGTCAGCAGCTGGGCAGGATAAGTAACGGGCACTGGACGCGGCGTGCAAGGAACGAGCTGACCTTGCCGAACGTCATGTAATCGAGTTCGTCCACGAAGTAATTCAGCGAACGGGCAATCAGGCCTCCATCCACTTCGTCACTGTGACGAGCGATGACAAGCATCCCGGGTTTGATCTTCTTCTCCGCGGCATAAAGCAGCATCTTGCGGGCATCACCCTCCAGAAGCAGAGTTTCTGACGCAATGTTCTCCCTCTCGCAAACCACCTGTGCATCGAGAAGGTGCTGCTTAAGCTCGGCCAGCTCCTCCTGAAACATGTCTTCGTTTCCGGCTGTGATATCTCTCGGGTTTTCTGCTACGGCCACCAAAGCAATCTGAGGTTTAAGTTCGCGAAACATGGTAATCGTCTGAACCAGAGCCAGCTTTGCGTTCCTGGAACCGTCGTAGGCAATCATAATTTTCATAGCAATCTCCGGTGGCGGTAATGCCACGCAAACGCAGCGCGCCAATTGATATTGATCAGCATTAGCCCACACTCGATACCCGCGCATAATTGATCAAAATCAAAATATGCAGCAGGTACCCCACCAGTGCAATCAGAGCCCTACCTCCTCCCGTAGAAACCCCGCCAGCGCCTACCACCAGGCCATCCCGCTAGAGGTACCTCCAATGCTTTCACCCCGAAAAACCGGGTTTTGATATTGTTACAAAGACCATGAAAACAGACCGGTAGATGCAGACAAGGAGCGCCGTCACAATGATCTTGCCAACCAGACCTCAGCAGCATCGCGCACTTGGCCTTTCCACTTTGGCGTTCACGCTCTGCTTCGCCGTATGGACGATTTTTTCTATCATCGGCATCAGGATTGCGGAAGATCTGAACCTCTCCGACACCCAGCTTGGCCTGCTCATGGCCACCCCCATCCTGACGGGCTCGATAAGCCGGCTGTTTCTTGGAATCTGGACGGATCGTTACGGTGGACGCTGGGTGTTCGGTATCCTCATGCTCGCTACCGCATCCTGCGTTTACCTGCTCACCTTTGCTACGACCTATCCGATGCTGTTGGTTGGCGCGCTGGGCGTAGGCCTTGCCGGTGGCGCTTTTATCGTGGGCGTAGCCTATACCGCCGCCTGGTTTGAGCCTGCTCGCCAGGGCACAGCTCTGGGCATCTTCGGTGCAGGTAACGTAGGTTCCGCCGTAACCAACTTTGGTGCGCCCTTCTTGCTGGTGGCGTTCGGCTGGGAGACTACCGCCCAGATCTATGCATCTGTACTGGCGGTGATGGGCATTGCCTTCATTCTGCTGGCAAAAGAGGACCCGGTTTCTGCGGGCCGAAAAGAAGACGAACAACAACGTTCTTTTATGGAGCAGATGGAGCCGCTGAGAGATCTGCGGGTCTGGCGCTTTGCGCTTTATTACTTTTTCGTGTTCGGGGCCTTTGTCGCTCTGGCGCTATGGTTACCACACTACCTGATCGGCGTTTACGGCCTGGACATAACAACAGCGGGCATGATCGCAGCGCTCTATACTATTCCCGCGTCTCTGTTCCGCATTCTGGGTGGCTGGATGTCCGACCGTTTCGGCGCACGGCGCGTGATGTACTGGACGTTTATCGCATCGGTTGTCTGCACGTTCCTGTTGAGCTACCCCCCTACGGATTACGTGGTGCACGGCATTGAAGGCGACGTTCGCTTCACCCTGGAAATGAGTTTGCCCGTATTTGTAGCGCTGATTTTTACCCTGGGCTTTTTCATGTCCCTGGGCAAAGCAGCTGTTTACAAACACATTCCCGTTTATTACCCCATGCATGTGGGTGCTGTCGGTGGCGTTGTCGGAATGATTGGGGGGCTGGGCGGATTTATCCTGCCACTGACCTTCGGTGTTCTGAATGACTTTACCGGTATCTGGCAGAGCTGCTTTATGCTGATGTTTATCATTGCCGCCGCCGCACTGGCCTGGATGCATTACGCCATTCGTTCAGCTGAGCGCGTCGAGTGGGCCGCGAACAAGGAGCAAACCGACTTGCCGGAGCTGGCATCACCGCAATTGTTCTACCCGCTTAACCGGAAAAAGCCGTAACCGGATATTGGCCTGGCGCTGGCTGCCCCTCATCTTGACGGGCAGCCAGCCTTCTACTCACTCATCATGCGGAATAGGATCCGGGTTCCGGTCCCAGCCTACCAGAGCCAGGGTTGCTACTACGCCAATCAAAAGCCCCATCCAGGGCTCAAAAAATGCAAGACAGGCGCCGATCAGAACTACCGTTCCCCGCGAGGTATTATCTCTTGGAATCGACATGGCAATGTACGCGCAGGCGAAGCCGGTGAGCACCAGTGTCAGCGACAGCGCTATGCCCAGCAAAGGCTTGAGACCGGTCAGCAGTGGCAACAGGAAGTAGATAAACGGTAAACCCATCAGATAATAGGACGCCAGGCCGCTGTGCAGACTGTTCATAGCCTTCGGCCCCTGCTTCCAGCGTTGCACAACAATCACATGCACCCCGGTCCAGACCGCCCCCTGTGTCGGGAAGAAGGGCGCAAAAATGCCCATAATCGCGTTGCGAATCGACAGGGAAAAGTGGGTGCGGTTGAGATTTATATCGATGTGTTCGTCTTTACGCGCTTTCAGCCCATCCCTTAGCACTTCGTTACCGGTGACAAGATCACCGAAGAGTATGATGTAGGCGATCAATGCCAGTGGAATGCTCTGAACAATCATCTCGTAGGACGGCCAGCCATTGACCAACGGCGAGGCTTTCGCCACGGCTTCACTCAGGGGCGGGACAACAAAACCCCACTGGATGTCGAAGTTCACCTCGCCCACCAGCGGCCCGATGATCGCCGCGGCCAGAAAGCCCGGTAGCAAACCCAATGATCCAAGCATGAAGAAAAACCGGTTTCGGGCTTTGAGCTTCTGCATAGGAATCGAGAACGTAAAAATCAGGCATATACCACAGGCAAGCGCCGTTGCGATGGGCTGCTCGAGCAGAAATCGCTCCGCATCATCAACGAAAACCCGCTTGAGCGCGGCAATAGAGGCTCCCAGAATAATGCCTGCCTTGAGGGTGTCGGGCAGCCATATTACAAAACGGCGGCCCAGGCCGGTAATCCCGAGCACCAGGACAAGTGAAGCAAAAACAAGGCTAAGTGCTGTCATCGCCTGGAACCGGCTGACCGGGTCCTCATAGCCGCCGATCACAAAGGCCAGAATCAAGGGCAGCGCCGGCGTTATCCAACCGGCCGCGTAAGGTTCACCAAACACAATAACAGCCGAAGCAATCAGCGAAGCATGAATCATTGACAGCGCAACGGCTTCTTCGAAACTCAGGCCGAAAAACGCTGTCATAACTGGGATAAGTGCCAGGCCCGTGGCGGCAGAGACAAAAAGACCCTGCAAAAATTCAGACCAGCACAACCTGGTATGATAAAACGGAACGCGGAACGTAAACGGCCCCCAGCGCCATCCGGCTAACTCAGGTCTTTCTTCCATGGAATGTCACTCATTTTTTTTGGATTTGTTATGTGTGTGCTGATTATGGAAAGGGTTATAGCACCGCACGAATGAATATTTCTGATCCAACTGAATAAGTGATGTTTATTGAAGCTATCCAATTGCATTGCACCCCTTTAGAATTCCGCCCTCCCCCGAACTTCCGGAGCCTTTGTCTGCCATGCAACCACCACTAAGCCCCGCTTCCGGTTTTAACCAGCTTCGCCGGATTGAGTCCAGCACGCTCTTTCAGGGCGCAGTCATCACAATCATCATTCTCTCTGCTCTCACCATAGGGGCGAAAACCTATGACCTCCCGCCTCTGGTGGAACAGTCCCTGAGCGTGATGGACACGGCCATTACCCTGTTTTTCCTGATCGAGATTCTGTTCCGTTTTGCTGCCAGCCCGGTCAAACGACGCTTCCTGATGGACGGCTGGAACCTGTTCGATACACTTGTGGTAGTCGGCAGCCTTATTCCGCTCGATAACTCTGAAGCGGTCCTGCTGGGGCGGCTATTGCGGGTCTTCCGGGTGTTGCGTCTGGTCTCGGTGGTCCCTGAGCTGCGCTTCCTGATCAACTCCCTGCTCAAAGCCATTCCGCGCATGGGCTACATCGCGCTGCTGATGTTTATCATTTTCTATATCTATGCGGCGATGGGGTCGATGTTCTTTGCCAGCGTTGACAGTGAGCTATGGGGTGATGTCGCGATCGCAATGCTCACACTGTTCCGGGTGGCAACGTTCGAAGACTGGACCGATGTGATGTACGCGACCATGGAGCAGTACCCGTTAAGCTGGATCTACTACCTGACCTTTATTTTCCTCACAGCTTTCGTGTTTCTGAACATGATGATCGGGGCAATTCTGGAGGTGATGAGCGAGGAGCAGAACGCCAAACAGGCCCAGCAAGCTCACGATGAGCGTGATGAAATTACGCGCCAACTTCGAGAGGTGCAGGGCCAGCTTGCCGAGTTAATCAGCTATACCCGATCAGAAAAGAACGGGCTTGCTCATCGCAAGGTGGAAGATGAATGACACCTGGAGCAGGGCCAGGACAGCTGCGACAACGCGAACAGGGCGAGACACCGTGACTTTCAGTGCAAAAAGCCCTGCTGCGATGTAGCCCAGCAACAACACAATTTTGGCCAGAATCCAGCCTTGCTCCAACGGGTTCCAGCCGCCTACAAACAGCAGACTAATAGCGGCTGTCAGCAGCACAGTGTCGTTGGCATGGGGTATCCAGCGCAAAGGGCTCTGACGCCAGCCGGGCTTCCCCACCGCGTCGAGCAGAAGTCGCAGCGCGAACAGGGTTATTGTCAGGTAGGCTGTGAACATGTGCAGAGTTTTCAGGATCACGTATGTGCTCATAAATCATTCCATTGTGATTCAAAACGATAGCGGCATTGTACGCAAAGATACCACCAACCGGGTATGTTATTTCCGGCCGGACGCATATAACATATACCTAACATATATGTATTAGCAGGAACCAACATGCAGGCTATTCCTACATCCGCTCAGGCCAATTCCGCCAGTATCAGTCAGCTTTTCGGCTACCCATTCCGCATTTTCTTTCTGTCGATGACACTGCTGGCGCTTCTGGTAATTCCGCTCTGGATTTTCCAGGTGACCGGCGTCATCAACCTGCCTCTGGCCATGCCGGGGCTATTCTGGCACCAGCACGAAATGCTGTTCGGTTTTCTGTCTGCAGCTATCGCCGGTTTTTTGCTGACCGCTGTCTGCGTATGGACACAGACCGAGCGCACTCACGGCTTTCGGCTCGTGCTGCTCTGGAGTGTATGGTTGGCCGGGCGCCTGCTTCTGGCCTTTGGTGCTGACTTGCCTGACTGGTTGGTTCAGGGTTTCAATCTGGCCTTCCTTCCGCTGGTAATGCTGGATGCAGGATGGCGTGTCTGGCACGCAAAGCAGAAGCGCCAGCTCATGATTATGGTCGTTCTGGGTTTGCTATGGCTGATGCAGATAGGCTTTGTTACTCGCCTGGATACGGCCTTCAGCCACGGCGCGTTGATTATGGCCATGGCACTTATCAGCATTGTGGGTGGACGTATCACTCCGGCGTTCACAACTGGCTGGATGCGGCAGCGCGGGCTGGATGCCAGCGCCGTAAAAACCATTCCGGCACTGGATATGGCCACGCTGTTTTCCATGATCCTGCTCACCGCATCACTGGTGACAGGCTGGCAAACCCTCACAGGTATTCTGGCAATCATTGCCGGCACGCTTATGCTGGTGCGTCTTGCCAACTGGAAAGGCTGGCTGGTTCGCAAGGAACCCCTGCTGTGGGTTCTTCACCTGTCCATTCTCTGGGTGCCGGTTTCCCTGTACCTGCTCGCAGGCACGCTTTTCGCCGGCTGGCCGTCCAACGCCTGGAGCCATGCGGCGGGCACGGGCGCCATCAGCTGTCTTATTCTGGGAGTTATCGCCCGAGTGACTCTTGGCCATACTGGCAGGCCACTGGTATTGCCCAAAGGAATGGTTATCGCGTTTATCGCAATTCAGTTAGCGGCATTAATCCGGGTGCTTACCGCATTTGATATTATTCCGTGGCATCCCGGAATCGGCAGCAGCAGTTTACTCTGGATTTTCGCCTACGGCATGTTCCTGGTGCGCTACGCAAAAATACTCGCAAGCCCCAGGCCAGACGGCCGGGCGGGGTAAATACTCCGACACTTTTCCGGCAGGATTTAAAAGAGCAGGTTCGTGGGGAGCCTGCTCTTTTTTTGTTCTATTCCGTCACTCGAGTATCGCCCTGCACTTGCAACTGCATCGTTTAAACGTTAATTATCCACTAATGGTCAATAGCGACTCGCGAAATAACAGCTAAAGTATCAGTAAATCATTCTGTAACAGAGACGACGGCATTATGAACCCGGATCATTTTGACAAAGAAGACCTGATTAAATGCGGTCATGGCAAACTTTTCCCGGGCGCCACACGGCTGCCCATTGATGAGATGCTGATGGTTGACCGCGTTACCCACGTAGGCGCGGACGACGGTCTTTATGGCAAAGGCAGCCTGGTGGCAGAGCTGGATATCAATCCGGACCTCTGGTTTTTTAAAGTACATTTTGTGGATGACCCGGTCATGCCAGGCTGTCTGGGCCTTGATGCCATGTGGCAACTGGTGGGCTTTTTCCTGGCGTGGGGCGGTAGCGAAGGAAAAGGCCGTGCTCTGGGCGCGGGCGAAGTGAAGTTTACAGGTCAGGTTCTCCCTACCAACAAAAAGGTAACCTACCGTCTCGACCTCAAACGCGTTATTCGGCGCAAGCTTACGATGGCTATTGCCGACGGACGCATGGAAGTGGATGGCAAAGAAATATATACGGCCAAAGACTTGCGGGTCGGCGTATTCTCTTCCACCGATGATTTTTAGGAGTTAGCAAGATGCGGCGTGTTGTTATTACCGGTATGGGGATTGTCTCCAGCCTTGGCACAAACCAGAAAGAAGTAACCCGCTCCCTGAAGGAGTCCATACCCGGAATCGGCTTCAGCGAAGAAGCCCGCGACAATGGCCTCCGCAGCCACGTTTGCGGCCAGATTGATCTGAACCTGCCGGAACTGATTGATCGCAAACTGTTTCGTTTCATGTGCCCTGCTGCTGGCTACACTTATCTCGCGGCCTGCGAAGCCATTGAGCAGGCGGGATTAACCGAGGATCACCTCACCGCCAACAGCACCGGAGCCGTGTTTGGCACCGGCGGCGCGTCAACTGTCGAGCTTCTCGATGCGATTGACACCCACCGCGCCAAAGGCATTCGTCGCGTTGGGCCTTACCGCGTGCCCCGCACCATGGGCAGCTCGATCAACGCCACCATAGCAACAGCATTTGGCATTACCGGCATCAACTATGGCATCACCTCAGCCTGTGCCACCAGCGCACACGCCATAGGCCATGCTGCAGATCAGATTGCCCTGGGGCGCCAGGACGTTATGCTTGCCGGCGGCGGCGAAGATATCCACTGGACCCTGAGCCTGATGTTTGATGCCATGGGCGCGCTTTCAACCAAGTACAACGATACACCTGACAAGGCTTCCCGCACGTACGACAAAGATCGGGATGGCTTTGTTATCTCCGGTGGCGGCGGCACTCTGGTGCTGGAAGCTCTGGAGCACGCTGAAGCACGTGGAGCGACCATTCTTGCTGAACTGGTTGGTTTTGGTGCTACATCCGACGGTGCCGATATGGTTGCACCCAGTGGAGAGGGCGCCATCCGCTGCATGCAGCAGGCCATGAAAAACCTGGACGGAGAAATCAGCTACATCAACACCCACGGCACCAGCACACCTGCCGGCGATGTAACGGAACTGACTGCCCTGAAAAAGACCTTCGGCGACAAGATTCCGCCATTGAGCTCAACCAAGCCTCTTTGCGGCCACGCTCTGGGTGCGGCCGGCGTTCATGAGGCTATCTACAGCATCATCATGCAGCGGGAAAACTTCATAGCTCCGTCAGCCAACATCGAGAACCTGGATGAAGGTGCCGAAGGTTATCCGATTGTGCGCGAACGGCTGGACAACCAGAAACTGGATCTGGTCATGAGCAACAGTTTCGGCTTCGGCGGCACCAACGCCACGCTGGTGTTCAAAAAGCACTGAACCCCGTCAGGAAAACCTGACGGAGCGATATTCAGCCGGGGAAGTGCCCATCCAGCGCTTGAACGCCCGGCTGAATGCACTCAACTCTGAAAAACCAAGCTGTTCGGCTATTTCTACCAGCGGCTTGCTTTTGTCCTGCATGTAAGTAAGCGCCTGCTTACGGCGTACATCTTCCAGCAGGAGGGCAAAGGTTAATCCCTCCCGCTTCAGTTTCTTGTGAAGCGTATACCGGCTCATATGTAACTGCGACGCCACCACTTCAACGCCCACCTTGCCCCGGGCAAGCTGAATACTGATCAGTGAACTTACTCTGTTACTCAATGAAACCCGCACCGCCTCTGGGCCCAGAGGCTCTGATGCCATTCTGCGATCCTCCTTGTTGATGAATACCGACCCGGTTGTTTCAGCGTACAGCGTACACATGTTAGCTGAAAACAATCAATAAGACGTTTGAGCAGGATCAAGGGACAGCGGTTCAGGCTGCGGCAAAATAGCCAACCACCGATCTACCCGGAGCCCCCATGATTATCCCGGAACTGCTGGCACCTGCCGGCACCCCTGAGCATCTCGAAACCGCATTTGCCTATGGCGCTGACGCTGTCTATGCCGGCCAGCCACGGTATTCGCTGAGGGTGCGCAACAACAGCTTTAAAGACACCAGCGCCCTGGGCGCCGGTATTGAAAGAGCTCACGCTTTGGGCAAACAGTTCTACCTGGTTTCGAACATAGCGCCGCACAACGATAAAGTGCGCTCCTACCTGAGAGACCTGGAGCCTGTGCTTGAGTACAAACCTGACGCGCTGATCATGTCAGACCCGGGCCTGATCATGCTGGTGCGGGAAAAGTGGCCCGATCAACCTATCCATCTGTCGGTGCAGGCCAACGCTGTAAACTGGGCAACCGTGGAATTCTGGCGTCGCCAGGGCATCAGCCGGGTCATCCTTTCCCGGGAGCTGGCTCTTGGCGAAATCCGGGACATCCGTGAGCGCGTTCCGCAAATGGAGCTGGAAGTGTTTGTTCACGGCGCATTGTGCATGGCCTATTCCGGGCGCTGCCTGCTCTCCGGATATATGAATCACAGGGATGCCAATCAGGGGGCCTGCACCAATGCGTGCCGCTGGGACTACAAGGAAGTGCAGCATACTCATGATCACACCGGCGACCTGATTGCCACATCTTCCAATAGCAATGCGCCCCAAAGACGCATTGAGAGCTATGAGCCGAAAGAAATCCTCCTTGAAGAGCCCAATCGCCCGGGCAGCTTTATTCCCGCTTATGAAGATGAGCACGGTACCTACATCATGAACTCAAGGGATCTTCGGGCAGTGCAGCATGTGGCTGAGCTCGCGGCCATGGGCGTGCACTCTCTGAAAATAGAGGGGCGCACCAAAAGCACGTATTACGTGGCGCGGACTACCCAGGTGTATCGTCGCGCCATTGACGAGGCAGTAACAGGCAAGCCCTTCGACATGGAGCTGATGAACGAACTGGAGGCCCTGTCCAACCGCGGCTACACCGAGGGGTTTCTACGCCGGCATATGCCCCAGGAGTACCAGACCTACGAGAGGGGCTCGTCCTACCTGGGCACTCAGCAAGTAGTGGGCACCATCACTAATGATGACGGAAAATGGCTGACTGTTGATGTAAAAAACAAGTTCGCGCCAGGCGACCAGCTTGAGCTTGTTACGCCATCTGGCAACCTGCTGTTCAGCATACCTGCTATGGAGAGCGCTAAAGGTGCATCCATGGATTACGCCCCCGGCAGCGGGCACGTTGTTCGTATCCCTCGGCCACCCCGAACTCCCGACGCACTGGAGCACAGCTACCTCACTCGTATACTGCCTCCCAAAGCCTGATGCTCTGCTTAGCCAAGGGCTACGTATAAACTCACACCAAAGCCAACACCCCCGTCAGACTTAGCCTCTGGCGGGTGGATTACGGTATACTCGAATTTGCCTCAATTTAATACCTGACTAATTTAGTCTGGTATTGTACAATCACGAAACAGAAGTAACAGAGCAGCCCCGCAACCCACCCCGGTTGCCGGCAAACCAAAGGGCCTCAGAGCCCGCGATGAGAGAATACGGAGCGACGATCATGGCGACCACCGACCAAGAGGTGAACGAGCTGATCAAACGGGAATACGAGCATGGTTTCGTAACAGAAATCGAAGTTGATACGTTCGAGCCCGGATTGAATGAAGACGTTGTCACCCGCCTTTCTGAAATCAAGAAAGAGCCGGAATTCATGCTGGAATGGCGCCTGAAAGCCTATCGTCGCTGGCTCGAAATGGAAGAGCCTGACTGGGCGCATGTGGGTTACCCGAAGATCGACTACAACTCGATCTCATACTACTCGGCACCCAAGCGCAAAGAAGACATGCCCCAGAGCCTCGACGATGTCGATCCAGAGCTCCTGAAAACCTACGAAAAACTCGGCATTCCCCTGCACGAGCGCGCAAAACTTGCCGGTGTAGCGGTAGATGCGGTTTTCGATTCCGTCTCTGTGGCCACCACCTTCAAAGAGCCTCTGGCAAAAGCGGGCGTTATATTCTGTTCGATTTCAGAAGCAATGCGGGATCACCCCGAGCTGGTCAAGAAGTATCTGGGCACGGTTGTTCCGCACACTGACAACTATTTTGCCGGCCTTAACTCTGCGGTTTTTTCAGACGGAACCTTTGTATACGTTCCGAAGGGCGTTCGCTGCCCCATGGAATTGTCGACCTATTTCCGCATCAACGCGGCAAATACCGGCCAGTTTGAGCGCACTCTGATCATCGCCGACGAAGGCAGTTATGTAAGCTATCTCGAAGGCTGCACCGCTCCCATGCGTGACGAAAACCAATTGCACGCCGCAGTGGTAGAGCTGGTCGCCCTGGACGATGCACAGATCAAGTATTCTACGGTGCAGAACTGGTACCCCGGCGACGAAAACGGCAAGGGTGGCATCTATAACTTCGTCACCAAGCGTGCCGCGTGTATCGGGAAAAACTCCAAAGTTTCCTGGACCCAGGTAGAAACCGGTTCAGCTGTCACCTGGAAATATCCGAGCTGCATCCTTCGCGGTGATAACAGTGTCGGCGAGTTCTATTCGGTTGCGCTCACCCACAACTACCAGCAGGCTGACACCGGCACCAAGATGATCCACCTGGGCAAGAACACGTCCAGCACCATCATCTCCAAAGGCATTTCAGCCGGCAAAAGCTCGAACGCCTATCGCGGCCTGGTCAAATTCGGGCCTCGTGCGGAGGGCGCGCGCAACTTCACCCAGTGTGACTCACTGCTGATTGGCGACCGCTGCGGTGCCCATACCTTCCCGTATATCGAGAGCCTGAATAAATCGGCAATCGTGGAGCATGAGGCGACCACATCCAAGGTCAGCGACGAGCAGATGTTTTTATGTCGTCAACGCGGCATCGATCCCGAGCGAGCGGTCTCCATGATTGTGAACGGCTTCTGTAAAGAAGTTTTCAAGGAGCTTCCCATGGAGTTTGCGGTTGAAGCCGGCAAGCTCCTGGAAGTAAGCCTCGAGGGTTCCGTGGGCTAAGGCGCCACGAACCCGAATCTACGCACAAGCAAACAGAATTCAGACGGTTAAAATAGAGAGAAGCCTACAAATGCTGAGCATCAAAAACCTGCACGCATCCGTTGAGGGAAAAGAGATCCTCAAGGGAATTAATCTTGAGATCAAAGCCGGGGAAGTACATGCCATTATGGGCCCGAACGGGTCTGGCAAAAGTACGCTTTCCCAGGTGCTCGCAGGCAACGACGCATTTGAAGTCACCTCAGGTGAAGTGATCCTGAACGGTGAAAACCTGCTAGAAAAAGAAACTGAAGAGAGGGCGCGAGACGGCGTATTTCTTGCCTTTCAATATCCGGTAGAAATTCCTGGCGTCAGCAATCTGCAGTTCATGCGCACATCTGTGAACGCATTGCGCCATCACCGCGGCGAGCCGGAAATGAATGCGGCCGAGTTTATGAAGCTGGCCCGGGAGGTATCAAAGCAGGTGGACCTGGATCCTGCTTTCCTCAAGCGCGGCGTAAACGAAGGTTTCTCCGGTGGCGAGAAAAAGCGTAACGAAATCATGCAGGCTTTGTTGTTGCAGCCGAAGCTGGCCATTCTTGACGAAACCGACTCAGGGCTGGATATCGACGCACTCAAGGTAGTGTCCGACGGTGTTAACGCTTTGCGTGCCCAGGACCGCGCCATTCTGATGGTCACTCACTATCAGCGTCTGCTTGACCACATAGTACCGGATTACGTGCACGTTCTGGCCGATGGCAAGATCGTAAAATCCGGTGGTCGCGAACTGGCTCTGGAACTGGAAGAGCGCGGTTATGGCTGGCTTGGCATCAAGGAAGACGCAACTGCAGCCAGCTCAGCCAACTAAGGAGTCCGCGGAATGAAACCAGCACCAACTCTTCTTCCCACCGCGTTCCTGCACCCGGCAGGTCAGGCGCTGCCTGAGCCCCTGCTCGCACTGCGCAAGCAGCGCGGTGCCGCTCTGGTCGACATGCCTCTGCCAACGCGTAAAACGGAAAACTGGAAGTATTCCAGCAAGCACCTGAAGCTGACCGACGAGATGGCGATATCATTGCCAATTGACGGTAAAGCCGGCAGCGCATTGGCAGTTCCAGGCTACAAAGTGGTTTTCATCAACGGCGTGATGATACCAGAAGCCAGCGAATATCCGGATCTGAACAACATCCTTATTCAGCGCTTCGGCGACCTTTCTGATACCGAGGCCAGCGAACTGGCCGGGCAGTTGGACAGCACTCTCGACAAAAAAGCCGTACAGCTGGCAGGCCTGAACTCAGCTCGTTTTGAAGATGGCCTGGTCATTCGGCTGAAGCCGGGTGCGATTCTTGATCAGCCTCTGTTTGTTATTCACGAGGTCACCGCGGGTGCCAGCGGGTCTGCCTTCCCGCGCATTTTTGTGGATGCCGGCCGCAACAGCCAGATCACACTGGTTGAAGAATATATCTCCAGCGGGCAGGACTCGGTGATGGTTAATACCGTAACCGAATTCAATCTTGCCGAGGGCGCGAACGTAACCAGCATACGCCTGTGCATGGACGGCGAGAATGTGCAGCACATCGGCGCCACGGGCGTCCGACAGCAGCGCAGCTCGCGCTTCGAAAGTCACTGCGTAGGCTTTGGCGGCCCTCTCCGCCGCCACGACCTGCAGGTATCGCTGGAAGGCGAAGGTGCCGAGTGCAAGCTCAATGGCGTTGTCGTCACACAAGGCACGCAGCACTACGACAACCACACCAATATCGAACATGTGGCTGCCCACTGTAATAGCGAAGAAACCTATCGCAACATCGCTACCGACAAGTCGCACGCAGTGTTTAATGGCAGGATTCATATTCACCAGGACGCACAGAAGTCCAACGCGAACATGAATAACAATAACCTGCTGCTCTCCACCGGCGCGGAAATCGATACCAAGCCAGAGCTTGAAATCTATGCCGACGATGTCAAATGCGCCCACGGCGCAACGATCGGCCAGCTCGACGAGGAATCACTCTTCTACCTGGTATCACGGGGCATCGGTCGTCGCGAAGCCAACGTGTTGCTGACGATGGCATTCATTAACGAGCTGGTAGCCCAGATTCCGCTGGAAGTTGTCAGAGAAACAGTGCAAGTTCGCCTGAACCACTTCTTCGATCAGTCATTCCAGGGAGCCTGACCGGTATGAACGACCTGTCCATGGCAAACACAGCTATCCGTGAGGCGTTTGACATACAAGCCATTCGCCAGGATTTCCCCATACTGTCACAACAGGTGAACGGAAAGCCGCTGGTGTATCTGGACAACGGTGCGTCGGCGCAGAAGCCACTCGCTGTTCTGGATGCCATGGATCGCTATTATCGGGAAATGCACTCGAACGTACACCGGGGCGCTCACACCCTGGGCGATCGTGCAACTACAGCCTTTGAAGGCGCCCGGGAAATCGTCAGAAGTTTTCTCAATGCGCACAGCACTCAGGAAATCATCTGGACCCGGGGCACCACCGAGGCCATCAATCTGGTGGCGAATGGCCTGGCGCCGCGCCTGAAAGCAGGCGACGAGATCCTGGTGAGCCACATGGAGCACCATGCCAATATTGTGCCCTGGCAAATGATCGCAGAGCGCACGGGAGCAAAAGTAGTACCGATTCAGGTCACGCCAGAAGGCGAACTGGATATGGGATCATTCAACAGCTTGCTGAATGATCGCACCCGGGTACTGGCCATAACCCACGTCTCCAATGTTCTGGGCACAGTTAATCCGGTCGCGGACATGGTCAACCAGGCTAAAGCCCTCGGCATTGTTACCCTGCTCGACGGTGCGCAGGCGGTGCCGCACTTCCAGCCGGACGTGCAGGCGCTGGATTGCGATTTCTATGTATTTTCATCCCACAAGCTGTTTGGCCCAACGGGCATTGGTGTGCTCTATGGCAAAGCCGCTTTGCTGGAAGAGATGCCACCGTATCAGGGTGGCGGCGAAATGATCGAGAGGGTTTCCTTCGAAGGCACAAGCTGGAACACCCTGCCCTACAAATTTGAGGCAGGCACACCGGCTATAGCCGAAGCAGTAGGCCTGGGTGCGGCTATCGAATACCTGAACCGTCTTGACAGAAAGGCCATGGAAGCGGCCGAGAATGCCTTGCTCGAGCGTGCCAACCAGCTGGTTGAAACTGTCCCTGGCATGTCCATTATCGGTACCGCAAAGAACAAAGTGCCCGTAATGTCCTTTAAAATTGAAGGCTTACACCCCAGTGACATAGGTACCTTGCTGGACCAGCAAGGCATCGCGATCCGCACTGGCCATCATTGTGCCATGCCTCTGATGGATTTCTACGGAGTTCCCGGTACAGCCCGGGCCTCTTTTGCGTTCTACAATACGCTGGATGAGGTGGATCAACTGTTTACCGCCTTGCAGAAAGTTCAGCGCCTGTTTGCCTGATGGAGGAGACACCATGACAACCGAAGTCTTCACACCGACCGTCGGCGTCACCATGACGCCAAGTGCCGTCAAGCACGTGCGCAAGCAACTCGACAAAGCATCGAATGCCAAAGGCATTCGGCTGGCAATCAGAAAAAGCGGATGCTCTGGCTTCAAATACGAAACCCAGTGGGTCGATGAAGCTTCGGCGGACGACAGAATATTCCACATTGATGGCGTTGACGTGTTTGTGAAAGAGGAACACCTGCCTATGGTGAACGGCATCGAGATCGACTTCGTTACCGAAGGTGTAAACTCCATGTTCCAGTTCCGCAACCCGAACGCCACCGCAGAATGCGGGTGCGGCGAGAGCTTTACTGTAAGCTGATTCCGCCCCCTCGCCGCGCAAAAAGAGGTTTAACCAGGCATGCAAGAACGTGAAGTCGTCCTGACCAAACGCGAGGTGGAAGCCCGCCTTGTTCCGACCGGAACGGAAATAATGATACCGGTAGACAGCTTTGTGACCATCACTCAGTCACTCGGCGGTACGTTTACCGTTGCAGTCAATGGCAACCTCGCCCGCATTGAGGGCCACAATGCCGACGCGCTTGGCAAGAAGCCGCTGGAAAGCAGTTTCGAAACACCGGCAGACGGAACCATCAATGAGAATCAGGTATGGGAAGCCATACGCAACTGCTATGACCCGGAGATTCCGGTCAACGTAGTGGATCTCGGGCTCATTTACGAATGCCGGATCGAAAACGGTACACCCGAAGGCAATCATGTTTTCATTCTGATGACTCTCACCGCTGCAGGTTGCGGCATGGGCCCAGTCATTACTGAAGATGTGAAGACCAAGGTAGAGCACGTACCCAACGTGGATAAAGTAACCGTAGAACTTACCTTTGATCCGCCCTGGAACAACGATATGCTTACCGACGAAGCCAAACTCGAACTGGGAATGTTGTAAATGGCAGCGACGGAACAGGATTTTCTGGACAACCCTCTCGGGAAAAACCCGACGCTTGAAGACATTCTTGAAGGCTTCGAGTTTCTCGACGATTGGGAGGAGCGATACGCGTTTATTATTGATCTTGGTAAACAGCTACCGGCTTTTCCAGACGATGCCCGGATCGAAGAGAACTATGTCCACGGCTGCCAGAGTCAGGTGTGGCTGATTTCTCATTACGATGAGGCCAGCGGAAAGCTCTATCTGTTGATTGAGTCAGATGCCATGATTGTACGCGGCCTTGCGGCCATGATTCTGGTTGCGCTGAACGGCAAATCGCCAAGGGACCTTCTGGCCACGGATATCGACGAACTGTTCGAGCGCCTGGATCTGTTTCGCCATATCTCCCCGACTCGCGGCAACGGCTTGCGCGCCATGGTGGGGAAAATTCGCGACATTGCCGCAACGGCAGAAGCACACTAGCCAGCTCAAGAGGCTCTCGTATAGAGCTGCTGTGTGCTACCAGATAATGGCGATATCATCCCGCTGAATATTTACCTGCCCGCCAACCTGCGGCATGCGACCGTTACTGAAGTCCGGATGAACGTTATTGAGTGTCACCCTTACCTGGCTATCACTCAGCTCCGGCGTTCCACCCAGAGAATCGAAATATCGGGCGCTGCGATAAAGATGCAGCTCATCTCCCGGTCGCAAACCTGCTGTAGCACCTGAGTCCAGTGTGACCAGCTGACCGTCGACCCTTGTAATCCGGGCCATAAAAGGCTGGCACGCAAGAGCATCGATAACCACCTGCGTCATATCGCCGACAACACCGGCGACCGCCTCACCATAATGCGTCTTACGAAATCCCTCGGAACCAAAGCCAGCAGAACTGCCCGGGCCGGCATTCCAGTCGGCCGCAGTTTGAAAGCGCTGCTGATAGATTGGCGAACCGCTGAAGCCATCCAGAACCACCACATCTACCGCAAAACGCCGGCGCATATCTGCCGCACCAATGCTTCGTTGCATCCTGTCCAGAACCGAGGAGCCCCAGGCCGCCGGATCGGCGACGCCGACATCCCGGATAACCCCGGTCACTACGAACTGAACGCCCATCTCGCGGGCAAGCTGAATAACATTGGTAAGCCGGTTGTCGTTTTGCTGAATGGTGGGTGCGTTCAGCAAATCAGGGAACAGGCGAGACGTTGTGGCAGCAAACACCTGAAGGTTGCCGGACTCACGCAAACCTTGCTGGAGGTGCTGCGGCAGAATTTCGCCGGCATCGTCAATGCGCCCTACCCGGGCCTGCCCCGGGTACAGAAGCGGAAACCCGGTAACCGCCACCCGTTTTTTCAACCGGCCGCTCTCGCCGCCCTCGCAACTGGCACTCCCGGCAGAAATATCACCCCGCACCGTTACGCGCAGCAGATTGCCACTGCGATGTTCATCGATAACTTTTACGTTCCTCGCCCGGGCACTGGAAGCCAGGCGCATTCTGGATTCGGTCAGCACACCGTTTTCCATGGTGTCGCTGGTGCTTACCTGCGCTTCGTACTGCAGGGCAAGATCACGCATGGCCGCGCTACGGGCCTCGGCACGGGCTGAGGCGAGATCTTCATTGTGAATACTTGCATGCCCCACACCTTCCAGAATGACCGCATGAGCGCTCGCGATCATCATAAGTGGCGCCAGCGCACACAAAAGTGACAACCGCACTAACTGCGTTATGAACCCGCGCATTGTTCCCTACCCGTATTTTCGTTCAATTTTTCACGCATCAGAGGTCAGCCAATCGGAATCAATCAAGATAGTACAGAGAGTCGACGCTTCTACTCTGAACATCACCAGCATTGTCGTTGTAACCAGGCATAGGTATTGGGCAAAGATCCTTAACCTGATCATCCGCCACCCTGGACACACAGGCACGGAAGCGTGGCTCAAGCCTTAACTCCATGACGGTCTCGATAACACCATCGCTGTGCTCATTTACAGCCACCATTTTGGCGCCACGAATGTAGCTGTCTACGTAGGTGCGGAAGGCGTCATTACGCAGAACAAAATCATTCACCGTAGCGCTGCCGTAAATTACCGTGCCGTACACCCGCTCCGCCAGATTCCGGTATGCGTCCATCTGGGATGCTCTGCGGGCCATCAGGCGCTTGCGGGTATTCAGGCGATCTGCACTGACATCTTCGTATGTACCAAAACCACTGACCCGAACCGTGATGGGTTCAAGTTTTGCCGCGGATTGCGCTTTGTTTCTGTCGCTGTCCCGGTAGCCGCCAACGGGTGCACAGGCCGCCAGCGTGAAGGCCAGAAAAGGGATCAGTATCCAGCGAATGACCATGTTCTTGTCTCCAGAGATCGTTTCAGCTAACCGTTTTCGATATCCATGAAAGATTCGCGCCAGTTTCTCTAACACACTGATCGGAAACATTTTCCATGAAAGAAAAGTAAGCCCGCGCAAGAAACCGGCAAAATTCTGCCTCTGTTTACACATCGAAAACAAACCGTTACCCCTAGTGTCATGTATGGGTACGCATATTGTTTTAACCTTTCATCAACTTAATCATTCAGATCATGCATATCTTTTACAAGGTACCCGAATGCACCAATATCGCTTATCCAGACTGTTTATTGCCGTTGGCCTTTCCATTGGCACCACTGCGGCTCTTGCCAGCCCTCAGGCGTTTATGTCCTCGCGCTCGTTTGCCATGGGCGTAACCGGCGTAGCCGTTGCAGACCCATCATCGGCCACCTCTTCAAACCCGGCCATGATGGCAGCTGACCACCACACCTGGTCAGACGAATTCGGCTTGACCCTGCCGTCCATTAACGCGCGGGTTGCGGATGAGGAAGAGACAATTGACCAGGTTGATGACATTCAAGACACCATTGACGACCTTGAGGCTGCCATCAACACCGCGAACACAGCCGATGCACAACAATTAGCCGGCCAGCTGCGCGGGCAATTCGAAGGTTTCGACAAGGACACCGTGCGCGCCAACATCGGCCTGGGCCTTGCTCTTGCAGTTCCGGGAAAAAAGCTGTCCGTCGGACTGTTCAGCAACGGCAACCTGACCGCTACAGTCAGGGGTGAGTATGACGAAAGTGACGACGCAAAACTTCAGGCTATCGAAAACGGGATATTGATTCCGGGTGCAACCGACGATCTCCAGTCTCGCGGCAGGGCTCTTGCATCCGCAGTCGTAGAAGCAGGTGTCAGCTTCGCCCATGCGCTGGAGCTGAGCAACGGCGAAACTCTGCAATTGGGCATCTCCCCCAAGTATGTCGAGCTGAGAACCTTCCAATACACGGAAACCGTTTCCAGCTTCGAAGATGACGAGTTCGACAATGACCAGTATCAGACCAGCAAGAGCGGCTTCAACCTGGACATAGGTGCGGCCTATGCTTTTGGTGATGAGAAACAGTGGAACGCAGGTATCGCCATTAAAAACCTCATCCCGATGGAGCTGGATTCCGCAGCAGTCCGCCCAGAGCTCGGCGAGCAGGTGAGAACCTTCGAGCTCAACCCTATGGCAACCCTGGGCATCGCTCACAAAAGTACATACCACGTTGTTACCGCGGAAATTGACCTGACAAAAACGGAGGCCTTCGGCTTTGAAGATGATACCCAGTGGCTTGCTCTGGGCGCAGAATTCGATGCCTGGCGCTACGCGCAGCTCCGTGCTGGCGTCCGCTACAACCTGGCCAGCAACGATGACAACGACGGCATTGCGGAAGAAACCCAGTTTACCGCGGGCCTGGGACTGAACCTTATGGGCGTGCGCTTTGATCTCGGGGCCCTGTTCAGCAGCGCCGATGTTGGCGCTGCTCTCGAGCTGGGCACCTCTTTTTGAGTCTGCCCTGAACAACCGGGTTTGCCTGACCCGCCCGGGAAAAGGATAATTCCCGGACACTTCTTCGAAAGGAATCTGACCATCCATGCAAACCTACCTGGTTGGCGGCGCCGTGCGCGATGAATTACTGGGCCTGGGAGTCAAGGATCGGGACTGGGTAGTCGTCGGCGCAACCCCTGAGCAGATGCTTACCCGGGGCTTTACTCAGGTCGGGTCAGACTTCCCTGTATTCCTGCACCCGAAAACCCATGAGGAATACGCCCTTGCCCGCACTGAACGCAAACAAGGCCACGGTTATCACGGATTCAGCGTATACAGCGCTCCGGACGTCACTCTTGAAGAAGACCTGCTGCGCAGAGATCTGACCATCAACGCGATGGCCCGCTCGGAACAGGGCGTGTTGACCGACCCCTTTAATGGCAAAAAAGATCTCGAATCACGGGAGCTGCGCCACGTATCCGAAGCCTTCCAGGAGGACCCACTTCGAATCCTGCGAACCGCACGCTTTGCAGCGCGCTTTCAGCCTCTCGGGTTTCGCGTGTGTACCGAAACCATGGTGCTGATGCGCTCTATGGTTGCAGCCGGCGAAGTAGAACATCTCGTACCCGAGCGGGTATGGCAGGAGATCCAGCGAGCGCTGCATGAACATGCCCCGGGCACTTTCTTTCAGGTGCTTCGAGACTGCGGCGCTCTCGATGTTTTGATACCCGAACTGGCCTCCGAAACTGATTTCCATGCAGCGATGAATGCGCTTCACTGTGTTCACGCTAACAATGGTTCTACGGCAGAGCGTTATGCAGCGGTGCTCAGCAGGCTTGACGAACACACCTGCAAGGCAAGGGCGAAAGCGATGAAAGCACCCAATGACTGCCAGCAACTTGCGCGGTTGGCGACAGCTTTTGCTCCAGTTATCAGGCAACTCGACCCGGTGCAGCCCTCAGCGGATACGCTACTTGAGTTACTGGAAAAGGCCGATTTCTGGCGACGAACCGAGCGTTTTTCGCAACTGACTCACGTACTTGGGTGTACTCTTGATCCTGCGGGTCGCCACGCGCTTGAAGCACTCGGGAAAGCTGCCATTGCGGCATCCGGCGTCGACCCGCAAACACTGATAAAGCAGGGGTTTTCGGGCAAAGAACTGGGCGAGGCGATTCGCTCGGAGCGCCTGGCGCGCATCGCTCAGGCAACTTGCTGCACGCCAACCTGAGGAGACTTCATGCCTGCAAATACACCTGTCGCTCTGATCACCGGTTCGGCACACCGCCTTGGCGCCCGCACCGTTGAACTGCTCCATGAGCGCGGATGGAACCTGGTTATCCATTACCGCAGCCATAGAAAGCAGGCTTCCAGCCTTGCAGAAACGCTGAATCATCAGCGTCAGAACTCTGCGATCGCACTACCGGCCGACCTGAGCGAAGTGGCAGATATAAAATGCCTGAGCCATAAGGCAGCAGCACATTGGGGGCGCCTGGACGCCCTGGTTAACAATGCTTCCGTGTTCTATCCAAATCCTACTCCGGAGGCAACCGAGGACGATTGGAATTGCATCATGAACACCAATCTTAAAGCTCCTTTCTTTCTGCTGCAGGCGTGTCTTCCCGCACTGCGGGCAAGCGCCGGCAGCGTTGTTAACCTGATAGATATATACAGTGAGAAGCCGCTACCGGAACACCCTTTATACTGCGCCAGCAAAGCCGGTCTGGCCGCTCTTACCCGTTCCTGGGCAAAAGACCTGGCGCCAGAAGTGCGGGTTAATGGTGTTTCGCCCGGGGCTATTCTCTGGCCGGAAGGTGATGCAGCGGTTGATGCTGGTTACCAGAGCAGGATTCTGGATAAAACTCCCCTGAAACGCACCGGCACACCGGACGACATAGCCCGCACTATTGTGTTTTTGCTCACTGAAGCACCATTTATTACCGGGCAGATTATTTCTGTAGATGGCGGGCGAAGCCTGAACATGTGAGCCCGGGTTTCGCGCTATGCTTATTCGCTAACTCTTCGCCCTTCGCTTTGGTCAGCCAGAACTTTCCGGCTACAATACGCACAGCTTTTTACTCTGTTGAGAGCAACGATCTGTTTGCCCCTCTTTAACAGCCTATTATTTTGACCGGAGAAACCCATGCGTGATGTCGTTATTGTTGCCGCCCGGCGGACTGCTATTGGAGCATTTGGCGGAGGCCTTTCCAGCCTGCGCGCTGACCAGCTGGGATCTGCCGTTATCAAAGCACTGCTGGAAGAAACCGGTGTAGCCGGCGATCAGGTCAATGAAGTACTGCTCGGCCAGGTGCTGACCGCAGGCTCTGGCCAGAACCCAGCGCGCCAATCAGCCATCAATGCCGGCATCCCGGCGTCTGTGCCTGCGATGACGATCAACAAGGTATGCGGCTCTGGCCTTAAAGCGGTGCATATGGCTGTACAGGCTATCCGCTGCGGCGATGCGGACATGATTATTGCCGGTGGACAGGAAAGCATGAGCCAGGCACCGCACGTTCTGCCCAACAGCCGCAACGGCCAGCGTATGGGCAACTGGACAATGATTGACACCATGATTACAGACGGTCTCTGGGACGCCTTTAATGACTACCACATGGGCGTCACCGCCGAGAACATTGTCGAGAAATACGACATCAGCCGCGAGGAGCAGGATGAGTTTGCAGCAGCGTCTCAGCGAAAAGCTGTCGCAGCGCAGGAAGCCGGGCGGTTCGAGGGCGAAATCGTGCCGGTATCCATCCCCCAGCGTAAGGGCGACCCGGTCGTTATCAGCAAAGATGAAGGCCCCCGCGACGGCGTAACCAGCGAAGGCCTGGGCAAGCTGCGCCCGGCCTTCAAGAAAGACGGCACGGTAACCGCAGGCAACGCTTCATCACTCAACGATGGTGCAGCGGCCGTAATGGTATGTAGCGCCGAGAAGGCCAAAGAACTTGGCCTGACACCACTGGCAACCATCAAAGCCTACGCCAACGCCGGCGTAGACCCGACCATCATGGGTACAGGCCCGATTCCCGCCAGCCAGCGCTGCCTGAAACTCGCCGGCTGGGGTGTTGACGACCTGGATCTTATAGAAGCCAACGAAGCATTCGCCGCCCAGGCCATCTCTGTAAATCGCGATCTGGGCTGGGATACCAACAAGGTTAACGTGAACGGCGGCGCTATTGCCCTGGGCCACCCCATTGGTGCTTCTGGCTGCCGCGTTCTGGTTTCGCTGTTGCATGAAATGGTGCGTCGCGATGCCAACAAAGGTCTTGCAACCTTGTGCATCGGCGGTGGCATGGGCGTAGCCCTGGCCGTGGAGCGCTGAGGCACGATGCTGAATGTGGTGCTGTACGAGCCGGAGATACCACCGAACACGGGTAATATCATCCGGCTGTGCGCCAACACCGGTTGTCAGCTGCATCTGATTGAGCCTCTGGGATTTACCCTGGAAGACAAACAGATGCGGCGAGCCGGGCTGGACTACAGCGAATACGCCACAGTAAAAGTCCATAAAAGCTATCAGGCGTTTCTCGACAGCGAACAACCGCGACGCCTGTTCGGCCTGACCACCAAAGGCCACCGCTACTACCATCAGGTAGCCTATCAAGAGGGCGATTACCTGATGTTCGGCCCCGAAACCCGTGGCCTGCCGGTAGATGTGCGCGAAGGGCTACCCGCAGATCACTGCCTGAAGGTTCCCATGCGCCCGGAAAGCCGCAGTCTGAACTTGTCCAACACTACCGCTCTGGTCGTTTACGAGGCCTGGCGACAACTCGGGTTTACAGGCTCGGCAAACGGCAAGGTATAAAACAGAACAGCCCGGCATTTGCCGGGCTGTTCTGGAATTAAAGTCAGAGCAAAACTGTCAGTGAGTCTTCTGCTCTTCTCCGGCTTCACCAGCCGCCTCTTCCTGCTTGCGCTGAAGCGCCTGGGCATAGATGGCATCGAAGTTAACCGGTGCCAGCATCAATGCCGGGAAGCTACCCTTGTTTACAACACCGTCTATTGCTTCACGGGCATAAGGGAACAAGATAGTCGGGCAGTAAGCGCCCAGCATCTGACCAAGCTGTGGCCCTTCGATGCCCGCCACAAGGAATACACCCGCCTGCTGAATCTCGACAATATAAGCGACTTTTTCACTTATTTTTGCCGTAACGGTCAGCGAAAGAACAACCTCATACTGATTGTCGCTGACTTTGTTATGAGCGGTGTTCAGATCCAGATTCACCTGAGGCTTCCATTGCTCCTGAAATACCACCGGTGAATTCGGGGACTCAAAAGAAAGATCCTTCACGTAGATGCGCTGCAGGGCAAACTGGGCCTGGTTCTGGTTCTCACTGCCTGCGGCGGCTTGCTGGTTCTCAGCCATGTTCAATCCTTTCCCTTTCGAAGAGTGGGCTCAAGGCCCATTGTTATAGTTGCATCTGCCGAAACATTCTAATGCCTCGCGGCGCTCGGTTATGTGAAACAGTGCGGCAGATCGGCGCTCAGATCAAGCTCCGTAGCTGTCTTTACTTTTTCACCAGCGGCAAGTTGCTGGCTTTCCAGTCACTGACCCCGCCATTGAGGCGCACCACGTTAGCGTAACCTTCAGCGTTGAGCTGTTTAACCGCCATGGCGGAATGCTGGCCCATCTTGTCCGCTACGATAATCTGCTTGTCTTTGTGCTTTTTCAATTCAGCAGCGCGACTTTTCAGACTATTCAGAGGGATATTGATCGAGCCGGTAATACGGCCCTCATCAAACTCTTTGCGATCACGTATATCAACAACCACAGCCTCATCACGGTTGATCAGACTGACCGCGCCCTGGGCGGAAATTTTGGCGCCCCCGCGACGGGATTCCAGAATCAGGATAGCAACCAGAAAAGCCACAAAAAGCGACGCGAGAATGTAGTGGTTAACGACAAATTCAAACAACCGATCCATGAGGTTACCCTGACAATGAGTTTGGCGGGATTATACACAGCCTGCTCCCCAGACAGAAGGTAACCCGACAGGTGACGACTGTGGCCTCGAAGTGCGAAAATAGATAAACTCGACTATTAGTTTCGTAAACTTACTAACATTTTACTTCCGGATTGAATGATGACAGCACAGCGCAAGCCGACAGCATTGATTATTCTTGACGGCTGGGGCCATCGTGACCCCGCCGATGACAACGCCATCAGCAACGCCAAAACACCCTTCTGGGACAAGCTCTGGCAGTCCCGCCCAAAGGCGCTAATCAACACTTCAGGCATGTTCGTAGGGCTGCCTCAGGGCCAGATGGGCAACTCGGAAGTCGGGCATATGAACATCGGCGCGGGGCGAGTAGTTTATCAAAGCCTTACCCGCATTGATAAAGATCTGGAGACTGGTGAATTTAATGAAAACAACGTCCTGTGCTCCGCAATCGACAAAGCCATAGCCAATGGCGGTGCCGTTCATCTGATGGGATTGTTGTCGCCGGGCGGAGTTCACTGCCATGAAGACCACGTGCTTGCAGCCGCTGAGCTTGCGGCGTCAAGAGGCGCGAAGGAAGTGTATGTTCACGCATTTCTTGATGGCCGCGACATGCCGCCCCGCAGCGCGCGGCCCTCTCTGGAGAAGGCCGCAGCAAAACTCGAAAGCCTGGGAGTGGGCCGGGTAGCCTCCATTGTTGGCCGCTATTTCGCGATGGACAGGGATAACCGCTGGGACCGGGTTGAAAGCGCCTATAACCTGATGACGACGGGCGATTCCGAGTTTACAGCAACCGACCCTGTCTCCGGCCTCGAGCAGGCTTATGAGCGTGGCGAAAACGATGAATTTGTAAAGCCTACCCGAATCCAGAGTGCCAGCGAGCCCGCAGCTACAATCAATGATGGCGACGCGGTATTGTTTATGAATTTCCGCGCTGACCGTGCCAGAGAAATGACTCGCGCCTTTGTAGACGAGGATTTCGACGGATTCGAACGCCGCAAGCACCCGAAACTTGCCGACTTTGTGATGCTCACCGAGTATGCGGCAGATATCAAAACCTCATGCGCCTACCCGCCAGAGCAGTTGGTTAACGGCCTGGGCGAGTACATCGCCGGGCTTGGTAAAACACAGCTGCGTATTTCAGAAACCGAGAAGTACGCACACGTAACCTTCTTTTTTAATGGTGGGCTGGAAACACCCTTTGCCGGAGAGGACAGAATTCTTGTGCCCTCTCCCAAGGTGGCCACTTACGACCTGCAACCGGAGATGAGCGCGCCGGAAGTCACGGACAAACTGGTGGAAGCCATCAAGAGCGGTAAATATGATCTGGTGGTGTGTAACTACGCCAACGGTGACATGGTCGGCCATACCGGCAAACTGGACGCTGCTATCAAGGCGGCAGAATGTCTTGACGAATGTGTGCGGCGAGTCGTTGAGGCTCTGGACGAAGTAGGCGGAGAAGCACTCATTACTGCCGACCACGGTAACTGCGAGCAGATGGCCGATCCAGATTCGGGGCAGGCCCATACCGCACATACTATTGGTCCTGTGCCACTGGTGTACACAGGTAGCCGTAACATAAGTCTCAAGCAAGACGGTAGCCTGAGTGATGTGGCACCTTCGCTGCTGACGTTGATGGGCCTGGAACAACCGAAAGAAATGACCGGGCACAGCCTGGTTCAGATCGGTTGATTCAAAAGCAGGCTTTACCCTTGCGTCTGACTGCACTACTGGCGCTCGCACTCACGTTTTTACTGAGTGCAGCGCCGGCAGCATCCGAGCAAGAGGTTACACCAGCCCAGATTGAAGCCCTCAAGGAACGCATCGAGGACATTGATGACTGGCTGGCAGATGCCGAGAACGATCGCTCCGCTCTGGAGCGACAGCTTGCTGCGACCGAACGTACGATCAGCCGCCTGACACGGGAACGTCGGACTCTGCGCGAGCAGGTAAAAACACAGCAACTGCGTCTCAACGAGCTCCGGGGTGAGGAGAGCGAGCTCACACAAACACTGGAACGTCAGCGCGAAAGTCTGAAAAAACAGATCCGCACCGCCTGGATGGAAGGTGACGCGCCCGCTGTAAAAGTTCTGCTCAACGAAATCAATCCGGACAACATTGCCCGGACCATGACCTACTATGAATACCTCAGCCGCGACACCGTCGGGCGCCTGGAAGCCTTCCACAAAAATTTGCAGGAACTGAAATCTACGCAAGCTGCCGTCCAAAGTACCCGCGCTGAACTTGCAAAAACCGAGGAAGGTGTCGTTAAGCGCCAGCAGGAACTGCAAGCATCCCGCCAGGAACGTCAGAAAACTCTGGCGGCCCTGGACCAGGACATCCGCAATCGCCGTAGCGAAAAAGTTGAGCTTGAATCTGACCGCAAGCGTTTGGAAAAACTGCTTTCAGAAGTACAACAGGCCATTGCCAGCATTCCGTCCCCAAACGAGTCGCAGCCTTTCTCATCCCTCAGAAACAAACTGCCCTGGCCAGCACAAGGAAAGGTCATCAGTCGGTTTGGCGAAAAATATGCAGACGGCAAGCTAAGCAGAAATGGCCTGCTCATCCAGACCAGCGAAGAAGCGCAAGTAAAAGCCATTCACTATGGCAGGGTTGTTTTCGCAAACTGGCTTCGAGGCTTCGGGCTTATAACAATCATTGATCACGGCGATGGCTACATGACACTCTATGGCCACAGCAGCAGCCTGTTTACCAGCCCTGGCGACTGGGTTGCCGCCGGAGAGGCCATTGCATTGGCCGGCCGCACGGGCGGTTCAGAGAGCCCGGCGCTCTATTTTGAGGTGCGCCATAACGGAAAACCCGATAATCCGGGGCGCTGGCTGGGCAAGTGAATAGCAGCAGGGCTGACAAATGCGCCCGCTGACGCCATACTGTCGGGAACAGGGAATTCTGCCCAACTTTCTGCTCAACTACCGGAATAACCACGGGATATGTGAATGAGACGGGTCCAAAGAACACTCCAAGCCTTACCTTTGCGCTCTGCCATACTTGCCGCCTGTTTCATTACCTTTCCCGGACTGGCCCTCGCCCAGGACGACCCTTCAGACAACACAAGGGTTCTGGAAGGCATTCAGGACGGTGAGCGTGTTGAAATCACCCTGCCCGATCCGGAAAAGCAATTGCCTCTGGACGATCTGCGCAAATTCACCGAGGTCTTCAGTCGCATCAAGGCAGCCTATGTTGAAGAAGTAGACGACAGACAGCTACTGGAAAGTGCCATCAAGGGCATGCTCTCGGATCTGGACCCACACTCGACCTATCTCGCACCGCAGGACTACGAAAAGCTGGAAGAAAGCACCTCCGGCGAATTTGGCGGCCTGGGCATAGAAGTTGGTATGGAAAACGGCTTTGTAAAGGTTATCGCCCCGATTGACGACACACCTGCCCAGCAGGCCGGTGTTCAGGCGGGCGACCTGATCATCAAACTTGATGAGAAACCCGTAAAAGGCATGAGCCTCGAAGAAGCTGTACAGCTGATGCGCGGCAAGCCTGGCACCATACTCACGCTGACCATCATGCGTGAGGGTGAGAACGCCCCCGTAGAAATAGATGTTGAGCGCGATGTGATCAAGGTCACCAGCGTTAAGAGCCGCATGATTGAAAACGGTTATGGTTATGTGCGCCTGACCCAGTTCCAGGCAGAGACCGGCGGACAATTCACTAAAGCCCTGGAAGGGCTCAAGGAAGATCATGGCGGCACTCTCGACGGACTGGTGCTCGACCTTCGCAATAACCCGGGTGGCGTATTACAGGCTGCTGTTGCAACGGCAGACGCATTGCTGGATGAAGGACTGATTGTGTATACCGAAGGCAGGATTCAGAGTTCGCGCCTTCGTTTCAGCGCCAAAGACGGCGACATCATGGCCGGCACACCCATTGTTGTTCTGATCAACGGAGGTTCAGCGTCTGCATCAGAAATCCTTGCAGGCGCCCTGCAGGATCACAAACGGGCCGTCATCATGGGCACCCAGTCTTTTGGCAAGGGCAGCGTTCAGACAGTGATTCCTCTGGACGAAACCCACGCCATCAAAATGACAACAGCACGTTATTACACCCCCGATGGTCGCTCTATACAGGCCACCGGCATCAAACCGGATATAGAAGTGCGACCTGCGGAGCTCAAGGAACTGGATAGCCGCCCATTCTTTACCGAAGCGGATCTGAGCGGCCACCTGATTGGCCAGGATGAAGACACGGAGGGTGGCAACAAAGACCAGAAACCCGAGAACCAGGTAGGCTCCATCATCGACCGAGACTACCAACTGCGTTCAGCACTCAACCTTCTGAAAGGTCTTAACATTCTCGATAATAAGGGAGCGGACGCAGCACAGTGAAAGCACCCTTGATCCTGGCCCTGGCGGCCCTGGCAAACCTCGTCGCCGGCGCGGCATCTGCCGAACCGGCAACAAATGATGTCCTGCCCACCATCGCCATCATCATTGATGATATGGGGCATAACCTGCACGAAGGTGAGCGCCTCGCCAACCTGGACCAACCACTGACCCTGGCTTTCCTGCCCTATCGGCGGCACACGGACGCTCTTGCCCGCCTGGCACATGGTCGCGATAAAGAGATCATGCTGCATGCCCCCATGGCCAACACCCGGAATTTTGGTCTTGGCCCTGGCGGGTTAACGTCGGACATGGATGAACAGAGCCTGACAACGACCTTGCGCCGCGCCCTGCAGTCCATCCCCTATGTGCAGGGGGTAAATAATCACATGGGAAGTCTGCTGACCCAAAAGCCAAGGCCCATGGACTGGGTAATGAAAGAGCTACATCGCTATCCGGTTTATTTTGTTGATAGCCGAACCATTGCGTCATCGGTTGCAGGTGATGTTGCTGAGGCTTATCAGATCCCTACCATGACACGTGACGTGTTTCTGGATCATGAGCAAACGGAAGAGTTTGTAGACCGTCAGTTCAGGGAATTGATCCGGCGGGCAAAGGAAAATGGCAGCGCAGTCGGCATCGGCCACCCACACACGGTGACCGTCGACTATCTTGAAAAGCATCTTCCATTACTGGATGAGCAAGGCATAGCCATTGCCACAGTAAGCGGGCTCTGGGCTATTCGCAACAACAACCAGAGAATGTTTGCAGAAGGGGAAAAGCAGACCATTCGGCCTGCTTTCGCTAAAAAGGACTAATCCCGGACTTCGATTCCCTGAGCTTTCATGAAGGCCTTGGCCTCGGGAATCGTATGCTCACCAAAGTGAAAAATAGACGCTGCCAGCACAGCGTCTGCGCCACCCTTTGTTACACCGTCCGCCAGATGCTGCAGTTCACCCACACCACCTGAAGCAATCACAGGAACGATCACGGCATCGCTTACAGCACGGGTCAGACCCAGATCAAAGCCGATCTTGGTGCCATCTCTGTCCATACTTGTCAGCAACAACTCGCCGGCACCCATCTCTACCATCTTGCGCGCCCACTCCACCGCATCCAGACCTGTTGGCTTACGGCCACCATGGGTGAAAATCTCCCAGCGAAGCTCCTCGCCTTCCGCACTGACCTGCTTGGCATCAATAGCCACGACAATGCACTGGCTGCCAAATCGATCAGCGGCTTCACGCACAAACTCCGGGTTGAACACCGCAGCCGTGTTGATGGCAACCTTGTCTGCGCCGGCGTTCAACAGCTTACGGATATCATCCACGGTGCGAACACCGCCGCCGACCGTCAGCGGAATGAAGACTTCCGCTGCCATACGCTCCACTGTCTCATAGGTCGTGTCACGGCTTTCATGGCTTGCAGTGATATCCAGAAAGGTGATCTCATCGGCACCCTGCTCGTTGTAACGGCGGGCTACTTCCACAGGATCGCCGGCATCGCGGATGTCCACGAAGTTCACGCCTTTTACTACACGCCCTTTGTCCACATCCAGACAGGGAATAATGCGCTTCGCCAGTGCCATTGAATTTTCCTTCCTCAGCCTTTCAGGGTGTCACAGAATGCCTGGGCTTCTGCAACATCCAGAGTCCCCTCATAAATAGCACGGCCGGTGATAGCACCGATGATGCCTTTGTGAGCGACCGGCGCCAAACGCCTGAGATCATCCATATTGGTTACACCACCGGACGCTATAACAGGAATGCCACCCTCTTCTGCCAGCGCGGCAGTGGCTTCAACGTTTACACCCTGCATCATGCCGTCGCGGTTTATGTCGGTGTAAACAATCGCCTCAACGCCATCGCTGGCAAAACGTTTTGCAAGATCGACGGCCATCACTTCAGATACTTCAGCCCAGCCATCTGTAGCAACGCGGCCGTCTTTGGCGTCCAGCCCGACAATGATATGGCCCGGAAAACGCTTGCACATTTCGGTCACAAACTCAGGCTCTTTGACGGCTTTGGTGCCGATGATAACCCACTGCACACCGGCTTTGAGATAAGCCTCAATAGTTTCTGCCGAACGAATGCCGCCACCGATCTGAATCGGCAAATCCGGGTATTTGCGGGCAATGGCCTTAACAATTTCTCCGTTAACCGGCTCGCCTGCAAACGCGCCATTCAGATCCACAAGGTGCAGCCGGCGGGCACCGGCCTCTACCCAACGCGTGGCCATATCAACCGGATCACCACCAAAAACGGTGGAATCTTCCATCCGGCCCTGGCGTAACCGCACGCACTTTCCATCTTTGAGATCAATGGCGGGAATAATCAGCATGTTCCGTTCCAGTCAGTAAAGTTCTTGAGAAGTTGCAGCCCCGCCCTGGCACTTTTCTCCGGGTGAAACTGCACAGCAAAAATGTTATCACGAGCTACCGCGGCTGCCAGATCAACGCCATAATGGCTGCGCCCTGCGATGTCTGCATTACCTTCCGCCTCAGCGTAGTAGCTGTGCACAAAGTAAAACCGATCACCGTCGGGAATGTCCTGCCACAGAGGATGTTCCATGGCGTGATGAACCTCGTTCCACCCCATATGAGGCACCTTCAGGCGTTCTCCGTTTTCAACCAGGTTCTCGCCAAAAAAGCGCACTTCGGAAGGAAACAGATTAATGCAGTCGACGCCCCCGTTCTCTTCGCTACGGGACATAAGCGCCTGCATGCCCACACAAATACCCAGAAACGGGCGGTCGCGGGAAACTTCCCGCACCAGTTTGTCTACGCCCAAGCGACGGATCTCAGCCATACAGTCTCGTATGGCACCAACGCCGGGCAGAATCACCCGGTCAGCTTCGCGGATATGATCTGCATTATCGGTTACCAGAACTCTGGTATCCGGGGCTACATGCTCTACCGCCTTACGGGCAGAGTGAAGATTCCCCATGCCGTAATCGATGATGGCAACGGTTTTCATCGTTAGTAACGTGTCCTTTGGTGGCTGGGAGCAGCGGCTTAGAGCAGGCCTTTGGTCGAGGGTGTAATACCTGCCATGCGCTCATCCATTTCAATGGCAACACGCAAGGCGCGGCCAAAAGCCTTGAACACGGTTTCGATCTGGTGGTGCGTGTTTTTACCCCTCAGATTATCAATATGCATGGTCACCATGGCATGGTTGATAAATCCGCGAAAAAATTCCTCAAACAGGTCTACGTCGAAGCCACCCACCGTGCTGCGGGTGTAGGGCACTTCCATAATCAGGCCCGGACGGCCAGAAAGATCAATCACCACGCGCGAGAGGGCCTCATCCAGAGGAACATAGGCATGACCGTAACGGCGGATACCCTCTTTGTTACCGACAGCCTGCTTGAAGGCCTGGCCAAGGGTAATACCGATATCTTCCACCGTGTGGTGGTCATCAATGTGCAGATCGCCTTTGGAGACGATGGTCAGATCGACCATACCATGACGGGAAATCTGCTCCATCATGTGTTCGAGAAACGGCACACCGGTATCAAAACTGGACTTACCGGTGCCGTCGAGATTGATTTCAACGCTGATCTGGGTTTCAAGGGTATTTCGTTCTACCCGAGCCTTACGTTCGGCCATGGGGACTCCGTAGCAGATTTAGGTGGCACAACGCCGGAAAACTTTATCCCGGGATTATACCTTTTATGCCTTCAGGAGTCCCATAACCGGCTTAATCGACGCGATAGTCAGTCTTGTGACAATAAAATCAGAAGGCCTTCTTCAGATTCTTCATATACGTATCCACCAGGCCGTTGAATTCATGTTTGATAACCGGGCTGATAGCAAGCTTCAGCAAGCCCGGCAGTGGCAGCGTGAGCTGGGCGCTGGTCTGAAATTTCGCGGCCGTTGCCTTGTCGCCTTTTGCGGTCAATGTCCAGGACCCGCGCACCAGGCCATTACCCTCACCTTTTACCGGCTCCCAGGTAATCTTGCCGGCATCCTTATCTGAAAAATACTTGCTTGCGTATATGGACTGGATCGCGTGCTTGTCGATACCTACCTTTTCCATTTCCCAACGGTAGGTGTTGTCACCCAGATCCGTCAGCTTGTGTACTTTCGGAAAATGACTTGCGGAGCGAGGTACATCGGCCAGCAACGCAAAAACCTCGTCATAGCTGCCCGGAATTTCAAGCTCACGATTCAACTCAATCGATACAGTTATAGCCACAGCGAACTCCTTTTTATGATTATGCTTATCAATATAGTCGGAAAACAAAGGATGCATTTTGGCCCAACACTACGGCATTGTCATACTCCTGCCCTGTTAATTTGTTAACCCTGCGTTATCCTTTAACTTATTAGCCTGCGGATTCGCCCCGAATCCTGAAAGCTCTCGCAAAAACTTCTCGCAAAAAGAAAGGAAGCCTGAATCATGAAAGCCATACGTTATGTGCTGATCGCTATCGTTGCACTTGTTGTTCTGGCCATTGCCGCGATTGCGATTGCCATGGCCGTCATCGACCCGAACGACTACAAACCGCAAATCGAAAAAGTCGTGGAGGAACAAACCAACCTCGACCTTGTTCTGGAAGGTGACATAGGCTGGTCTTTCATTCCCCTCGGGCTTGAGCTTAACGACGTAGAGGCCACCCTGGATGGCGAACGCCTGATAGCCCTGAAGCAACTGGTAGCGCAGGTCGACTTCTGGTCGCTGATTGCCATGTCGCCACAGGTCAGCACCTTCGTTCTGGATGGTCTCGACGCGCGCTTGACGGTTAATGAACAGGGTGAAGGCAACTGGACTCGTATTATGCCAGAGCCTGCAGAGGGTGACGCGCAGGAGGACCAACAGGATGCTGCCAGCGAGCCAGAACAACCAGCCACTGCGGAAACCGAGGGTGATCAAGGCGGCAGTAGCCCTCTGAACTTCAATGTCGAGAACGTCCAGATCAGCAATGCGCAGGTGCATTACAGCGACCTGCAAACTGGCCAGAAGGTGACGCTTGAGGATTTCACGGTAAACGCCAGCAACATTACGTTGGGCTCTGAATTCCCGCTTGAAGTTGGCTTTCGTGTAGAAACAACGCAACCACAGTTTTCGGTAGACGGAAGCATCCAGGCTCGCCTGGCAGCCAACGAAGCGTTGAACGATTTTGCCGTTTCTGGCCTGGAAGCCGAATTCAAAATGAACGGCGAAGCTTTTGGTGGCAAATCCGTAACAGCCAAATTGGGCGGCTCCGCCAAAGCCAATCTGGAAAGCGAAACAGCGACTCTGAGTGACTTCACCGCCAGCCTCGCCAACCTGACACTGGAAACCAATCTTGACGTTAAAGGCTTCGGCGACAAGCCAACCGTGCAAGGCAAGTTAGCCATCTCAGAGTTTTCCCTCAAGGATCTGCTCGAAAACCTGGGGCAACCCGCTGTTGAAACAACCGATGCAGCGGTACTCCAGGCTATCGCGTTTTCGACCAGCATTGGCGGTGATGCGGGCAAGCCCGCCTTGTCTGATCTCATAATCAAACTGGACGACACCACGTTCAAAGGCTCCGGTAGTTATAACCTCGACAACGGCGGCATCGTATTCAATCTTCAGGGCGACAAACTCAACGTTGATCGCTACCTGCCACCAGCAGTCGAGGGCGAGAGCGCAGAAGCTGGCAGCGACGCTCCTGCACAAACGGCCAGCGCAAGCCCTGAAGGCGACCTTCTGCCACTGGAAACCCTGCGCAGCCTTCTACTGGATATCGACTTCGGGTTAGGAGAGCTGATTGTCGGCAACCTGACCATCAATGAAATCAAAGCCAGCACAACTGCAAGCAAAGGCCTTTTGAAGGTAGACGAGTTCAGCGGCAAGCTCTACGAAGGCAGCTTTGGAGCTAAAGCCACTATCGATGCCCGCAGCGATACCCCGAAGTGGGCAATCGACTCCGATGTAAGCAATGTACAGACCCTTCCAATGCTGGCTGATGTAGCGGAAATCACGATGCTTTCCGGCGGTGCCAACCTCAAAATCAGCGCGACAACCTCCGGTAACCGTATTTCGGCTCTGCGGGATAAAGCAGATGGCCAGATCAGCTTCAATCTTGCTGAAGGCCAGTTCCGTAATATGAACCTGACCCGCATGGCCTGCCAAGGCATTGCGCTGGTCAACCAGGATCAGCTGACGACCACCGATTGGGGCGACACCACGCCGTTCAACGACATGCGCGGCACCCTCGATATCAACGGTAATGTCTTCGACAACACCAACCTGGTCGCCTCCCTCGCCGGTATGAAGCTGGAAGGCAAAGGCACCGTTGATATGAAGCAGACCCTGGTTGATTACGAACTTGGCCTGCGGATTGTTGGCGAAATCCACCGCGACAACGCCTGCCGGGTAACTGAGTATGTGGAAGACGTTGTTATACCGGTCGAGTGTCGCGGTGATTTCTCGGCAGGCGCAGCTAGCCTGTGCTCCTTTGACGGTTCCCGCTTCCGCGACACACTGAAAACAATCGCGGAAAACGCGGCGCGTAAAAAGGCCCAGGAAGAAGTCGACAAAGCAAAAGGCAAAGCCGAAGAAAAAGTACTTGAAAAGCTGGAAGAAAAACTCGGCGAAGGCTCGGGTGACAAGGTAAAAGACGCCCTTAAAGGCCTGTTCAAGTGACAGCAGACCGCTTCGCTGAAAATCTTCTAGAATGGTATGACAATCACGGCAGGCACGACCTGCCGTGGCACCACAACCGCAGTGCCTACAGGGTGTGGGTTTCTGAAATCATGCTTCAGCAAACCCAGGTTGCAACCGTTATCCCCTATTTTCAGGCATTCATGGAACGCTTCCCGGATGTGCAATCCCTCGCAGAGGCGCCGGTTGATGACGTGCTCAGCCACTGGTCAGGGCTGGGCTATTACGCCCGCGCTCGCAACCTGCAGAAAGCCGCTCGAACTGTTATAGCGGATTTTGGCGGCACCTTCCCCGAGTCACAGGAGGAGCTGGAAAGTCTTACAGGCATCGGACGCTCCACCGCAGCCGCAATCATCGCTCAGGCGTTTGGCAAGCGCGCCGCCATTCTTGATGGCAATGTGAAACGGGTGCTGGCCCGCTATCACGCCGTTCCAGGCTGGCCCGGGCAAACGCCCGTGCTGAAAAAGCTCTGGGAACACGCCGAAACACACACACCAGATGAACGTGCCCGGGACTATACCCAGGGCATCATGGATCTGGGTGCGATGGTATGCACGCGCAGCCGACCAGCCTGTAACGAGTGCCCTTTACAGCGAGGCTGTACCGCATATGCCAGAGGAGAGACCAACCTTTACCCCGGTTCCAAGCCTAAAAAAGCGAAGCCTGAAAAAACCACCTGGATGGTCATTCTGGAAGATCAGGAAGGCCGTATACTACTGGAACGGCGCCCGCCCAGCGGTATCTGGGGCGGCCTATGGAGCCTACCGGAGCTGGACCCGGCGTATGGCGCAGACGAACTGCAGGATGCATGTGAGCATAAACTTGGATTTGACTGCGGAGAACCGGAGCTGATCAGCGGCTTCCGCCATACATTTTCTCATTACCACCTGCACATCCAGCCCGCCCGGCTGGACGTAACCGGGCAGAACACCGTGAAGGATGATGCCCAACAGAAATGGCTGCACAGGCATGAAGCACTGGCCCTTGGCTTGCCCGCGCCAATCCGCATGCTTCTCACCAACCCGGAACAGACGACCCTGCTCTGACAGCTCTGCTCCAATAACACGGCGCCCGCTCGCTCTGCCGGCGCTATCTGTTATCATCCAGCCACTTACCTATCACAACAGGAGCGATCATGAGCCGCACCGTTTTTTGCCGCAGACACCAGAAGGAACTGGCGGGCCTGGATTTTCCACCCATGCCCGGCGCAAGAGGCCAGGACATCTTCGAGAACATATCCAAACAGGCCTGGGAAGAATGGCAGCATCAGCAAACCATGCTGATCAACGAAAAACATCTCAGCCTGATGGATCCCAACACCCGAAAATACCTGCAGGCGCAGATGGAGCGTTTCTTCAATAACGAGCCTTTCGACAAAGCCGAAGGCTACGTACCACCGGAGCAATAACACCGGTTTGGTCAAAGCCTGATCAACCCTGAAAAGATTCAGATATTTTTCCGGGCCGGCCTTGACTCACCACACCGAAACCGGTTTAATAGCGCCCCGTTGCACAGCAGTATAGCAACTTGCCCGGATAGCTCAGTTGGTAGAGCAGAGGATTGAAAATCCTCGTGTCGGTGGTTCGATTCCGCCTCCGGGCACCATTAAGAATTCAGATGAAACCCGCCTTGTGCGGGTTTTGTTGTTTCTGCAAATCCATTATTCGCAATACA
Organism: Marinobacter sp.; assembly: GCF_048259445.1. Classification (GTDB taxonomy): domain Bacteria; phylum Pseudomonadota; class Gammaproteobacteria; order Pseudomonadales; family Oleiphilaceae; genus Marinobacter. The sequence goes on from NZ_JBLXHQ010000002.1 coordinate 217,578, forward strand.
GCACTCAAGCCGCCGAGCACACGCGATTTCGCCCTCCCGCCTTAGCCTCATACAGCGCCTTATCGGCCCGACTCGCGGCATCTTCAACCGATTCCGTAGCGCTATTCACTTGTGCAACTCCGAGACTTACCGTAATCCGAATGGCCACATCATCGCCGGCCTGAACAACATGCTTTTCAACGCCCTGGCGAATACGCTCAGCACAGCCCTCGGCTTCTGCAAGGTCGGCGCCGGGTAAAAGAATCACAAACTCCTCGCCGCCAAAACGGGCAACCAGATCCCTGTCCCGACTGAATTTCTGGAAAATACCTGCCACATCCTGCAAAACCAGATCTCCGGCATGATGTCCGTAGTTATCGTTCACCACTTTAAAATGATCGATATCCATAGCAATGACAGACACCTGCTCCCCCATAGTTCTGGCCTGTTCAACCAGACACTCACCTTCTGTCATGAAATACCGACGATTATAAAGCTGGGTGAGTGGATCAGTAGCCGCCTGCCGTTTGAGATCATCCTGCTGGGACCGGATATCCTCCAGCACTTTGATTCGGTATGAAATGATGAAAGCCAGCGTTATCGCTTCCAGTACAATGCCGACCCCGACACCACGGCTGTTGAGGTAATTGGGCTCGATTAAACCCTTGTAAAACAGCACTGCCAATCCGTTGAACACTACAAAGAAGCTGTGCCCCACGAGAAAGAATTTTGCCAGGGGGTGGCCTTTGCGCAATATCGAGAGGCTTACCGAAAAAGTGACCACCATCATCAGCGCCGCCAGGCTGCTTGCGGGTATTAAAGCCCCTTCAATATCGACCAGACCATAACAAAAGCCCGCGACCAGCAAGGCCAGCAATCCATTCAGAATTTTATGTTCGGTAACATAGAACTCGCGGGTCTCGAAAATCACCATCATGAACAGCACAAGAAAAATCGGCATGGTGAATACCGACAGGTTCAATATGAAAACGGCATCTCCATAGATATTGAACGCCTCAGCAATCAGCCCGTAAGACAAGGCTATCCAGACGACGCCAGAAATCAGGTAAAGGGAGTAAAGTATGTTTTCTTTCTTGCTGGTGGCGAAGTAAAGCAGGCCGTTGTAGAACACCAGCGCCAGCATCATCCCTACCAGCAAGGCGATGTCCAGGTGCCCACCCACCAAAGCCTTTCGCGAGTGCTTGTCATCGTAAATTTCCGCCGCAAACCATTGGTGCGAGTACAGCTGGCTGCGAACGTATATAACCGTGGTCTCCCCCGCAGGCACCGCAAAGGGATATACGATCGTGCCCCGATACATCAGGGGGTTGTCGCCGGCATCGTTAAGGTCAACTGTCGCCTGGCTCTCCAGACCGTCGGAGTGTTCCTCATAAATATCGATTGAGCGAACCTGGTAGGCCATGGGCATGTGCAGAAACAGAGCCTTTTCCTCAGGCTCAGGGTTATAAAGCGCAATCCGGTGCCAGGTAACCGATGCTCCAGTGCCAAGAGTGGCTGTGCTGTTTGCAGCTTCGAAGGTCTCCTTGCGAGCTGCCTCGTAACTCAGAGACTGCGAGTTATCGACAAAGTACCCGACGCCAAAGTCCGTCAACCGGATCTCGTCACCGCTCACATCCAGGGTTGGCGCTGCGTGCGCGGCAATACTTACAACCCAAAACAGAAGAATGCAAACGATCATCCTGCCCGGCGCCACTCCGGGGGCAACCGGGGGGATCATCGGGAGAGACATGGGGAGTGTCCTTGCGCCTGCAAATACTTGATGTCGACCGCTCCGGTTTATCGGTGGATTTGCATTGGTAATGAAGCAGTTGCCCTGCGCGCTCTGTAACTTCAGCAACTGTATTTAACTGCAATTTGTTAGCCATGACCATGATTGCGTCAACAATCTTTCGGAAGTGCCTTACCGAATCGGCAACACGTCTCACTACTATAAAAACCTACCCGAAGACATTTACTCCCAGCCTGGATTAAATGCCATACTCACTTCCTTGCAGTGGGGCTTGGCGTTACCAATAAAACAATAATGAGGCTGATAATGGCGGACCACTACGTCGCTTTTTCTATCCCTTTTTTTCTACTGTTCATTGCCATGGAATCACTCTTCTTCTGGCGTAAAAACCGGACAACACTTCGGCTGAACGACAGCCTTACCAACATGAGCTGCGGCATTGTTACGCTGATTTTTGAGCTCTTTACCAAAGGTGGGCTATTCCTGATTTTTGCCTTTTTGTCAGGAAGATTTGGCCTGATTGATTGGGGTATGGGCTCTGCGCTTACCTGGATTCTGTTTTTCTTCGTTTTCGACTTTTTCTACTATTGGGGCCACCGCCTGTCTCACACAGTTAACTTTATGTGGAGTGGCCACCTGCCTCACCACCAGAGCGAGGAATACAATTTCACTGTCGCTCTGCGGCAAGGCGCCTTTCAGGACACGTTGATGTTCCCTGTTTTTATTCCGATGGCTTTGATGGGCTGCCCGGTCGAAGTATTTGCAACCGTGCTGCTGTTGAACAAGCTCTTCCAGTTCTGGATACACACCCGTTCCATTGGTCGCGTACCTTTCATTGAAGGCATTCTTAACACACCTTCAGCCCATCGCGTTCACCATGCGGTGAATACCCGGTACGTCGACAGGAACTATGGTGGTGTGATCATGCTGTGGGACAAGCTTTTCGGAACCTGGGCTGAAGAGCGTGACGACGAACCCTGTGTTTTTGGTGTGCGTAAGCCCTATCGCAGCTGGGATCCTGTATCCGCTCACGTAGATTGGTGGGCAAAACTGTGGAAAGACGCAGTGAATACGCAAAAATGGCCAGACAAAATCAAACTCTGGTTCATGCCAACGGGCTGGCGCCCTGCAGATGTTGCGGAATCAGATCCCTGGCAGCCCTATGACATTGAAAACTATAAAAAGTACGATCCTGAAACGAGCTTCTGGAAAAAAACCTTCGCAGTCGCGCTCTTTTTAGCGACCCTGCCGCTTATCAGCTATCTGCTACTTGAGCAGTTCAATCTGTCTATATGGGAAAAAGCGGGGCTTGCTGGGGTAATACTTACATGCCTCTATACCTGCGCTTATCTGCTTAAGGGGAGCACGCAGCTGGCATATGATAAAACGCATGAGAATGCAGGCTATTGAAGCCGGGGAGCAAGAGAAGAGCGAACGAAGGATTTTCGTAAAACCACCTCTCAGGCAGCCTTGCGAAAATCCTCCATCCGTACACTCTTGTCGCGATTGCGGCTGTATTTGCTTTTATCCTCAACAACACGCATCTGGTATTTCGGGGTTTTAAGATCACGCTGCACTTCACTGTGCCTGGTGGGCTTTGCCTTCTTTCTAGCCATAGTAATATCTCCAACAGTATTGTGTTTACACCCCATGATTATAGCACCTGCTGATGCTTCAACGAGCATACGGAAAGACACTCACCCGCTGATCGAGGGAAAGCGTCCAGCCGGCCGCGCTGATATCTCTTGATTCGGCTCATTGATTTACACACACTTGAAGGCCAGCTCCCCAGCGAATAACTGCCTCTATGCTCTACAAATTACTGCCTGGTTTGCTTTGGCTACAGGGATATACAACCCATACGCTAAGACAGGATGTGGTATCGGGCCTCGCTATTGGCGTCATGCTGATCCCGCAAAGCATGGGATACGCGGTACTCGCCGGGCTACCACCGGAGCTCGGGCTGTACGCCTCGATTTTCCCTCCACTGCTTTACGCCTTACTCGGAACGTCCAACAAGATTTCCATTGGGCCGGTAGCGCTGGATGCGATTCTTATCCTCTCCGGCCTGAGCGTGCTTGCAGAACCGGGAACGGACCAGTACCTGCAACTTGCGATCGAGCTGACACTGCTAGTGGGCTTGATTCAGTTTGCCTTCGGGCTTCTGCGCTTCGGTTTTATTGTCAACTTTCTTTCCTACCCGGTTATTGTCGGTTACACCTCTGCTGCAGCGATTATCATCATAGGTAGCCAACTCCAGAGCCTGGCAGGTGTTCATGTCGACAGCGCCAATGTGCTGGACCTCTCCTGGCAGCTGCTGACACACATCAGCGACTGGCACGGCGTTACGCTGGGAATCTCAGTGGCGAGCCTGCTGTTTATCTTTCTGTGCAAACGCTTCCTGCCAAAGCTACCCAACGCACTGCTCCTGCTGGTTGGCAGCATGCTGCTGTCGGGGCTGTTTCATGCTGGGCTTGCAGGTGTCGAGGTCATAAACTCAGTGCCACGGGGCTTCCCTCCGCTGCAATTCCCGGATATCGATTTCGATAAACTCACCGAGCTGTTGCCGGTGGCATTTACCGTGGCCCTGATGGGGTTCGTGGGCACCATGTCGATATGCAAGTCCCAGGAATCGCCGAAGGATAAGTACACCGTTCAGCCGAACCAGGAACTGGTCGCGCTTGGCCTGGCGAACGCCCTGGGTGCAATGTTCCGCAGTTTCCCTGTGTCCGCCAGTTTTTCACGCAGTGCCGCTTTCCGTGAGGCAGGCGGCCTGACTCAGGTGTCTGCAATCGTTTCTTCCGGTCTGATTGCCGTCACCGTGGTTTTTCTTACGCCGCTGTTTGCCGACTATCCCTTACCCAAAGCTGTTCTGGCGGCAATCATCGTGATGTCGGTGCTGGGGCTGTTCAAGTACAAAGAAATGAAAGTTCTGTTTCGGCAGGACAGAAAGGAATTTGTGATTCTGCTGGTCACTTTCCTCATCACACTGCTACTGGGCGTTCAGCAGGGGTTACTGGTAGGTGTGGCAGTGTCGCTGGTACTGGTTATATACAACAGCACAACACCCCACATAACAGAGCTGGGCAAGATTGACGGTGAGGATCTCTACCGGAACATCCATCGTTTCGAAAGCATCAGCGTGCGCAAGGACCTGCTGATTTTCCGCTTCGATGCGCCGTTGTATTTTGCCAACAAGGATTATTTCAAATCGCGGCTGTACAGCATGATGAAACTACGCCCCGAGGGTTCATTGAAGGCCGTGATACTGGATGCGCAAGCCATCAGCAGCATCGACAGCACCTCGTTGATCATGCTTGAAAGCGTAATTGAAAACCTGCGGGAACAAGGCATTCAGCTTTACCTTGTAAGCCTGATAGGTCCGGTTCGTGACACCCTCACACACTCTGCGGCTTTACGGGAGTATGTTCTGGATGAGCATATGTTCCCCCAGATAACGGATGCCGTGTTGTACATTGACCAGGGCATCAGTTCCCGTGCATCAATCGCCAGGCAAAGCAATGCCGCGAAAACCCGGCGGCGCCGGACTTAGTGGTTTGGCTCAGGCCGGGTTTCCCGCTCAACAGCACCCGGGCCGCCAGCCGCCAATATGGCAGCACCGAATACACATAAAGCCATAACTATCACAATAGGCAACAGTGTTCCGCCAGCCAGTGCAGCCGATAACGCGCTTATCGCGCCAGCGATGGTGAACTGCGCTGCGCCAAGCATGGCCGCAGCCGTGCCCCCAAGGTGCGGAAAAAATTCCAGAGCGTTGGCCATATTGTTGGGAATGATAGCGCCCATGAAGCCAACAGACGAGATGATGCAGGCAGCAACCACCCAATAGGGTGCGCCTGCCCAGGCGCTGGTTACCAATAAACTGACAGCAATAGCCTGGAGAAATACACAGCCCCTGAGTATCCGCACCGATTCATACCGGTTGAGCAAGCGCCGATTGAGCAGATTGAGGCTGGCCATAGCGACGATATTCGCAGCGAACAAGGCAGAGAATGTTGCGTTGGAGAGCCCGAACCATTCCTGATAGATGAACGATGCGTGGGTTATAAACACCAGCATGGCGCTGAAACATAGCGCCTGCAAACCAACAAACCGCATGGTTACGCGATGGCGAAGTACCAAACCATAGTTGGTAACCAGCGTAGACACAGGCGTCTGACTTTTTTGCCGCGGCGGCAGCCGCCGGAACAGCACAAAGTGAAGAACAATGGCCAACAACACGCCATAAACCGCCAACGCCAGAAAAATCGAATGCCACTCACTCAGGTACAGCAACAGGGTGCCGATTGACGGTGCTGCAGCCGGCGCTATGAACATAACCAGCCCGATCAGCCCGAACAGGCGAGCGGCATCCTGCCCATGGGTCTGATCACGAACAATGGCCGGAACAGACACCGCACAAAAGGCTCCGCCAATGCCCTGGACAATCCGCCAGCCCAGCATTTCCGGAAGTGTTTGCGCCTGGGCAATCATGAATGCTGTACAGGAAAACACCGCCAGGCCAGTGAACAGAATCTGCTGCCGGCCATAACGGTCTGACAATGGCCCGCCCAGCAGTTGCGCAAGTCCCAGGGCACCTACGTAGGCACTCAGCGTCAACCCCACGCCTCCGTGGCCAAGGCCGAGATCATCGGCGATTTCCGGAAACGCTGGTAAGTAGGCGTCCAGTGCCAAAGGGCCGAGGGCTACGGTCATGCCCAGCAGGATGGCTAGTTGAAGATGAGACAGAGCCGTTGCTTTCAAACCGGCGCCCCCAAAAAAGTAACCAGACAGAACATGAAAAACCTTAAATTGTTAGGGTGCTTATTACGTAACAGTCTACATCATCAGCGCAAAATACACTCCCTGCTCAGCGCCTGACTAACATTACGGCGCTTGCTCCGAAGGCTATTGCCTTTACTATTTCCATAACCAGATCTTAGCTGCGCCTGAATCTTTGCGAGCTTGCGCCGATAGCTGGAACAGGTTTTTTTCTGCTGTGCCAGCGCCCTCTCTTTCGACTTGTTACGCGCTGAATCACGTTTGCGATCAGATGAGAGCATGCCCTTCACCTGTTTACGGATCGCCGAAATCCGCCGGTGCTGCTGAACATTCTCAGCCATTGGTACAGTCACCGGGGCGGCCACTTCAACCGGTCGGTGATGCTTATCAGGTGGTGGGGTATCTGTGAAATGCACAGCGCCACTGGCGTCTGTCCAGGTGTAGATATCGGCAAAGACCGATGATGAGTAAACAAATGTCAGAATCGCAACTGCCATAATCCCTGGCATAACAATCCACTCCCTGTGGTTACGTTAATTGCCGGGGCAGTATAACGATTACCACAGGGTGTGTAATGGAGACTGCAACAGAGATTGCAGTGGAAAGTGCGACAGCCAGTGAAATCCGGGACCGGACAACACTTACTGGTCGAGCAACTCCACCCAGTGCTGCACCGGCACACTGGATTTGGTCTCCAGATGCATCTGGCAGCCAATATTGGCCGTTACGATACGGTCAGGACTGTCTATGGTCAGCGCTTTGAGCTTGTTGCTCAGCAGCTTCTGGCTGAGCTCCGGCTGCAGCACGGAGTAGGTGCCCGCTGATCCACAACACAGGTGCTTGTCTTTGGTGATTGCCAGATTAATACCGGCTTTGGTTAGCACCTGCTCCACAACACCGCTTTGTTTCATGGCATGTTGCAGCGTACAGGGGCAATGAAACGCCACTTTGCCGGCATTCTGCTGAACCTTCAGAGCTTCAAGGTCCTGTTTCAACAGGAACGCGCCAAGATCTGTGCAGAGTTCACTGACTTTTTGAGCCTTCGCAGCGTATGCGGGATCATCCTTGAGCAAGTGCCCATAATCCTGAACCATGGCGCCACAGCCAGAGGCTGTCATTACCAGAGCTTCGGCACCGGACTCAATAGCCGGCCACCAGGCATCAATGTTCTGGCGCATGCGCTCCAGACCTTTCTCATGTTCGGAAAGATGGTAGTTCACGGCACCACAGCACCCGGCTTCCGGCGCTTCAACCATGGTAATGCCGAGCTTGTCCAGCACGCGAGCCGCTGCTGCGTTGGTGTTCGGTGTTGCTGATGGCTGCACGCAGCCGGCCAGAGCCAGAACAATCCGGTTATGGCTCGCAGCCGGCCAGGGGCTGGCATGCTTTCTGGGTGGCACTTTGGCGCGCAGCTTGCCGGGCAGTATGGGGGCAAAAGTCTGCCCGAGACGCAGCATGAAACCGAACAGCACGCGGTTGGGGAGAACCCGCGCCAGGGCCCAGCGCATCCATTTGTCTTTCGGTCCACGGGGCAGTTCTTTATCGATGAGGTTCCGGCTGATGTCTACAAGGCGGCCATATTTAACCCCGGAAGGGCAGGTGGTTTCGCAGCTGCGACAGGTGAGACAGCGATCGAGATGCTCACGGGTTTTTTCGGTAACTTCGGCACCCTCAAGAAACATCTTCATGAGGTAGATACGGCCACGGGGGCCGTCTCGCTCATCATTCAGTTCCTGATAGGTCGGGCAGGTTGCGGTGCAGAAACCACAGTGAACGCAGGCCCGCAGGATGGCTTCCGCTTCCTGTCCTTCCGTTGTGTTGGCAAATTGTTGAACCAGGTTTGTTTGCATGTTTTACCCGCTTTGAACTCTCATTCGGTGTTGTAGCAACCGAGCCATACCCCTTCTGAAACACGCTGTAAATACTTCCCTGTACGCTTGGCTACGCCATCCATGGCTTCGCACAGTTTCAGAAGGGGCATGGCTCGGCCGCTTGTCTGGCCTTGGTAGATCTACATCCAGCTATACAGTCGTCCGGGGTTGAATATACCGTCGGGGTCGAACGAATTTTTCACTCGCTGCTGAATGGTTTTAAGCGCACTGGGTTGGCTGTGCATTACCTCGCCGGTGCGATCACCACCCCGGAACAGGCTCACCTGCCCGCCGGCGGCGCGAGCCAGTGGTTCCATGTCGCTGAGCTCTCCAGCTCCGCGGAACCAGCGTTGAGAGCCGGCCCAGTCGATAAACCAGTTGCCCTCAAGGCCAGGGTTATCGGCCGTGGAACCTACAGAGAAGCGCCAGAGCGGTGCATCTTTGTCAGCAAAGAATTCGTGCTGCATGTCCTGCACTGAGCGCCAGAACGCCTCACCTTTCTCCATAACCTCGCCGCTCCACTTTTCAGCGGTAGCTTCAACCGCCGATTTGGCGCCAGAGAGCCGAAGGTAAACCTTGCCGTCGACCCAGCAGGCAGCGGTGATCGGCTTTGGCTCTGCTGCGCGGCTGTTCATGTAGTGCAGCACTTCATCCATTGCCATGTCCTGCACAAGAGTGAGGCTGGCGGCCGGGTGTGGCATCACTTTAAGGCTGATTTCAGTAATGACTCCCAGGGTGCCAAGTGCGCCTGCCTGGAGCCGGGATACATCGTAGCCCGCGACGTTCTTCATCACTTCGCCGCCAAAACGCAAATGCTCCCCTTTCCCGTTGAGCAGACGTATGCCCAGTACCTGATCCCGCACAGACCCTGCCCAGGGCCTGGAGGGGCCTGAAAGGTTACAGGCCAGGGTTCCGCCGATGGTGGATTCAGGGCCAAAGTGAGGCGGTTCGAAGTGCAGCGCCTGACCTTGCTCGGCAAGCACAGCCTCAATATCACGCAAGGGTGTCCCGGCGCGAACCGTCATCACCAGTTCTACCGGATGATAATCGACAATCCCGCGATGCCCGCCGACATTGAGGTCGCTGGCATCGCGGCTTGGTTCCCGACCAATAAAGGCTTTTGTGCCACCGCCGATAATGTTGAGCTTCTCCCCGCCAGAGCGGGCCTGGAGCACTTGCTCCTGCAGTTGTTGAGAGATATCAGCCATGGGCGGCTTCCGTATGTTCGTGCTTGTGTTGTTTATGCTCGAGTGAGCGGTATTCCTGACAGAACTTCAGCGCGGGCACGCCTTTACCGGGGTTGAGAATACCCGCCGGGTCAAACGCCGCCTTCACATCATGAAACTGCTGAAGCTCCTGGTCGTTGAACTGAACGGCCATCTGGCGGATTTTCTCCACACCCACTCCGTGCTCACCGGTAATACAGCCACCGACTTCAACGCACATCTCGAGAATGGCAGCACCGAAGGCTTCCGTACGCTCAAACTCTCCAGGCACGTTTGCATCAAACAGAATCAGCGGGTGCAGATTGCCGTCGCCCGCATGGAATACGTTAGCCACACGCAACCCGAACTCCTCAGACAGCTCCTGCATATCCGTGAGTACCTTCGCAATATGGCGACGGGGAATGGTGCCATCCATGCAGTAGTAATCGGGCGATATGCGGCCAACCGCCGGAAAAGCGGATTTCCGGCCCAGCCACATCAATGCCCGCTCCTGCTCGCTTTGTGAGGTGCGCACCGACGTAGCGCCGAGCTTTTTGAAAACCGCCTCGGCCTCGGCGATGTGCTCGTGCACTTCTTCTTCAGTACCGTCCACTTCGCAAAGAAGCAGCGCTTTGGCATCACGGGGGTACCCGGCGCCGGCAAAATCATCAGCCGCCACAATGGCGTGGCCGTCCATCATCTCAAGACCGCCCGGAATGATGCCGTGTGAGATAATCCCGCCAACTGCATCGCCGGCTTTCTGAACGCTGTCAAAACCGGCCATCACGACCTGTGCCACCTCAGGCTTGGGCAATAGCTTTACCTTCACTTCGGTTACTACACCCAGCAGCCCTTCAGAGCCGGTCAGCAAGGCAAGCAGATCCATGCCACAGCTATCCAGCCCGCTGTTTCCGACAGTCACCACATCGCCTTCAGCAGTCACCATCTCCACACTAAGTATGTTGTGTACCGTCAAACCGTATTTCAGACAGTGCACACCACCCGAGTTTTCCGCTACGTTACCGCCAATGGTGCAGGCAATCTGCGACGAAGGATCCGGCCCGTAATAGAGACCGTATTGAGCAGCCTCCTCACTGATAGCGAGATTGCGCACACCCGGCTGAAGGCTGGCCGTTCGCGCCAGCGGATCGATATGCAGAATGCGGTTGAACTTGGCCAACGAGAGCACCACGCCCTCTTTATTGGGCATGGCACCGGCGCTGAGCCCGGTCCCTGCTCCCCGGGCAACTACCGGGACCCCGTGTTCGTTACAGGTGCGCATTATCCGCTGCACCTGAGTAACGGTTTCCGGCAACACCACCAGCAACGGCATTTCGCAGTACATGGACATGCCATCGCATTCGTACGGCTTTATCGTTTCGTCATCTGTAATAACGTATTCCGGATCAATAAAAGCCCGGAACTGATCAGCCAGTTCTGCTTTGCTGATCTTTGGTTTAGTTGCCATAACGCCTCTCTCAACCACGCTGGGTTTCGAAGTAGTCTATTCCGGCCTGAGCACAATCCATGTCTTGTTGTGGCGTACCAGAGCTAATCCCGATACCGCCGACAACCTCGCCATCAATAATCACAGGCAAACCGCCACCAACAGAGCTTATTCGCCCGCCCACTTCGGTATGAATACCAAAGGCCAGACTACCCGGTACGTTCACAGCGTTGTAATCATGGGTCGCCTTCTTTGCAGCAGCAGCTGTAAACGCTTTGTCCTGCGCGATGGTTACGCTCGTAATTTTGCCACCATCCATGCGTTCAAAAGCAACCAGGTTTCCGGATTCGTCCACGATGGCGATGCACATCGGAATGCCTATTTCCCGGGCCTTGATGGCAGCGCCTTCAATCAGCAAACGCGCCTCAACCAGATCAAGTCTCTTTATCGACAACATAAAACCCTTCTCCTTTTCATTAACCGTATACAAGCCCTGGCAGCCAGGTCACAACACCCGGAACAGCAATACAGACCATCAGACCAAAAGCCTGAATGGCGAGGAACACCAGGGCAGATTTGAAAATCGTTCCCATGGAAATTTCCGGCGGGCACACACCACGGATATAAAACAACGCATAACCGAAGGGTGGACTAAGAAACGACATCTGCATATTGACCAGATACAACACCCCGAACCAGAGCACCACATCATCCCCGTCCACCGGCGGCAAGCCGAAGAGACCTTCAAACGTAAGTGCTTTCACGATTGGGATGAAGATGGGAACCGCCAGCAACAGAATACCGACCCAGTCCAGGAACATGCCCAGCACCACCAGCAGCACCATAAGCAGGAACAGAATGCCGTAAGAGGACATGCCCGTACCCAGAATGGCGTCCGTTACAAATTGCTGACCACCCTGCAGAATGTAAAACCCGACAAACACAGAAGCCCCGAACATGATCCACAACACCATGGCAGAAGCTTTGGCCGTGGTTATTGAGGCCTCACGCAGGCCTCCGATGGTGAACTTGCCGTGCATCATGGCGACTACAATGGCGCCGAACGAACCTATACCCGCCGCTTCAACCGGTGTTGCAATGCCACCGAACAGCAGGCCAAGAACCAGACCCACGAGAATCAGGGGCGCAATAAGCCCCTTGAGAAGAGCCAGTTTTTCGCTCAGAGAGATGCGTTCTTCAACCGGAACGGGGGGACCGAGGCTGGGGTTCAGCCAGCTGCGAATCAACACATAAGCGATATACAGGCTTGAAAGCATCAGCCCCGGAATCACCGAGCCCAGGTAGAGCTCTCCCACCGACTGTTGGGCTACAACCGCATACAGAATGGCCAGTATGGAAGGCGGGATAAGGATACCCAAAGTGCCGCCGGCCATGATGGAGCCTATGGCAATCTGATGGTCATAACCCCGTTTGAGCATGGCAGGCAAGGCAATAATGCCCATGGTTACAACGGCCGCGCCAATAACTCCGACCATAGCAGCCAGAAGGGTAGAGGCGAGGATGGTTGCGGTTGCCAGGCCACCACTCAGCCCACCCATCCATTTGTAAACCACACTGAACATTTCTTCGATCAGCCCTGCACGCTCCAACATGGATGCCATGAATATGAACAGGGGTATCGCAGCCAGATCGGAGTTGGTCATCATCGGGAAAATCCGGCTGGGCACGATGTTCAACATCATCGAATCGCCCACCAGATAGACAAACAGTACTCCAAGGCCGCCCGTTACGAACGCCAGTGGCAAGCCCATCATCAAAGCAACGAAAAGCGAGCCAAACATCAGGTATGTCAACGGGCCAATTTCAACACTGCCAAGACTGCCTGCAAACTTGAACAGGAATTTCTCATCGCTGAACGGATCGTAAAACAGAATATTGATCATCTCGACACAGATGACAAAAGCGAACCCTACTGTGGCCAGAATCATCAGCCAGGTGCCAAGCTTACCCGCCAGGTTAGGGCCTGACGCAGTCGTTGTATTTGTAGTCATGCGACACGCTCCTGGCCGAGGCGGACAAACAGAACAATATCCTTGATGAGCTTGGATACACCGGCGAGCAACAGCAGAGCAGAGCCAAGCAGCATCATGCCTTTGACTGGCCAGTACTGGATGCCCCAGGTCTCAACCGTGGTTTCATTCATGGAGTAGGAGTTCTCGAAGAAGGTCCAGGAAGTGATCATCAGTACCAGCGCAAACAGGAAGAAAAACATCGAGGTAAATATGTCCATGCCAACCCGCCCTCTTATCGGCAAAAAGTTGTACACGACATCAACCCGCACATGGGCGCCATGCAGCATTGCAAACGAACCTGCGAGCAAATATTGCATTCCCAGGAGAAGGAAGCTGGCCTCGTGCACCCACACGGTTGGCTGATTGAACAAGTAGCGCATTACCACTTCAAAAAAGTAAAAAACGACCGCGTTGATCGTCCAGAAAGAGACAAATTCACCGGATTTGTCACTGATCCAGTCAATGGAACGAGTAAACCAGTTGCCTTCAAACTGAAGGAATATCAGAGGGTCATCTGATTCTGCCTGTAACTCACCAGGGGTCAATTCAGGCTCAACAGGCTCAGCACCCCGGGCAGTGGCCCATCGATACCACGCCATCATGATCAGCGGCATTACTGCCAACCAGCCCCAGTACAACCAGTGCGGCATTACAAATCCGAAGCCTTCTAGGTCAGACATCTTGTTACTACCTCAACCACAAGACAGGGAAGGAGGACGGCTCTTTTCCCGGAGCAGTCCCTGCCCTTCCCCACTATGTTTTTATTGTTGTCAGATAACGCGGGCTTATTTGCCTTCCACGCCTTCCAGATCAGCTTCGGTTACATAACCAACAGTGTCGTTCATCATGTATTCCAGCTGCATATCAAAAATTGCGCGGGCATCGTCATCTTTGTTGGCCCACTTGTACCAGATCGGAATCGCTTTGCGGCGGAACTCAGAAAGGTCAGCCTGGCTAAGCCGGGTAACCGTATCGCCATCTGCCTTGAACTTCTCCATGGCCTCGATGTTGCGCTTCTGAATGGTGAGATAGTGAACCTGCGAGTAATTGCGCACTTCATCTTCCACCAGCTTCTGCAGCTTCGGATCAAGATTGTTCCAGTTCCGCAAGTTGACAGTAAGGTCCATCAGATCCACGGGCTGGTAGATAGACATAACACCAGGAGGTCCGAACATGATGTAGTCGGTAACCTGGGAGAAGCCCAGTTCATAGTTCACAGCAGGGCCAACATAGTCAGCTGCGTCGATGGTGCCTTTTTCCAGAGCCGGAAAGATATCCGAGCCTGGCAGGCTGACCGTGGACACACCAAACTCCTGGAATACTTCCGCTACCATCCCGCCCGGCACGCGAATCTTCATGCCTTTGAGGTCGGCCAGACTGTTAACCGCCTTTTTGGAGTGGATAATGTTGGAATCGTGCTGGATCGGACCCACGTAGAACAGGCCGAATTTCTTATAAATTTCCCGTGTTTTTTCGAGCATCCCCAGTGAATAGAACATGGTGTCCCACTGGTGCGGTTGATCCGGCCCTGCAGGGTAGGATGACAGGAAAACCGATGCCGGAATTTTACCAGACCAGTAAAGAGTGAACGGGTTCATGCCCTGCAAAACGCCGTTGCGCACGGCCTCGAAAAGCGCGTTGTTATCAGCGGCTACCGCTTTGGCGGGGAAAGGCTTGAAAATAAGCTCTCCACCGCTTTTTTCTTCGATGCTCTCACACCACTCTTCAAACAGATCGTAGCCGACGGTGCCGGCATCCCAGACAGACTGGATTTTCCAGGTTGTAGCAGCGTATGCCTGACCGGCTCCCATCATCATAGCGCCGGCGAAGGCTGTGCCGAGTGCTGCGGTTTTCAGGAAGCTTCTGCGGGGCGAGGCTGTGCCGGTTTCACAGCCATTCGTATTGGTTTTGCTCGGTTTCATCGAAACGTCTCCACTAAAATTGTTTTTATAGAGTTCAGAGCAACACGGGCATAATGCCCAGTATCAAATACGATATTCGTGCGCCGACCCGGTTTAGTCCAGCAGGCAGTGTACTGGTCAGACCAGTTTTTAAATTTGAAAAAATGGACGAACCTCTCTGAATCGTCCATATTTACAGGGCTAAAGCGCATTTTGTGACTCAAGCCAACTAACAATAATTACACGAAACGCTGGTCAGACCAGTGGGTATCTACAGGCACCCTGATGGCTATTTCACAGGAAATCTCATACCGGCTGGAACGGATGATTCTCGACGGTGGGCTTGCGCCAGAACAAAAAATACCCTCGGAACGGCAACTTGCCGAACGCTTGCGGGTGTCTCGATCGGTTATCCGTGAAGCACTCCATGAATTGCAGGGGCGTGGCGTGATCGAAACCCGTCACGGAAAAGGCTCTTTCGTCTCCACAATGGTGCCCGGGTCTGCTGATCTTCGTGAACAGGGTCCTTTAATGCACCTCTTTGAAGGTCACCCGCGAACACTCTATGACTTGCTTGAGGTGCGAGAGCAGTTAGAGGGACAAGCAGCCTTTCTTGCGGCACAGCGGGCCACCAGTATTGATCGTCACCGAATAGCCAAGGCCTTCCGCGCTCTGGAAGAAACCGACCCTATTAGCAATGCACGCCCGGATCATGGTTTCCACCTGGCGATTGTCGAAGCCTCTCACAATCCAATACTGGTTCACGTGCTCAATAGCCTGAAAAACATGATGCTGATGACCGTTCAGGCGTCGGTTGCCAACCTCAACCCGCGTGCAGAGATGCGCAAGAAAATTGTTCTTCAGCACAGACAGCTGTACGAGGCGGTTATTTCAGGCAAACCAGCCAGCGCCCAGAAGGTTGCCATGGCCCATGTTCGCTTCGTCAGCAAAGCCATGCGCGATATGGAAAAAGAAGGCAGTACGCTGATCCGTATTCCCGTTGAACAAGAGGGCCAGGACAGCCAACGGGGCACACACGACTGAAACCAGCAAAATGCTTGCATTGGACACTCATTCCGCCACAATAAGTTGCGGGCATCAACGCTGAAAAATCGTAAAACTGTGTGGATAAGGTGTTGATTTCCACCTCCACAGTCCGTAAAACAATCGCCTTTGAACGACAGCTTCAGGAGCCACGCATGGCGGACCAAGCGCCTTTGATCTGCAGGGACATATACAAAACCTTTGCCCAGCTTGAAGTGCTGAAAGGTATTTCACTGGAGACCCGCAAAGGCGATGTTGTTTCCCTCATCGGCAGCTCCGGTTCCGGCAAAAGCACCTTCCTGCGGTGTATCAATCTGCTGGAGACACCCACGTCTGGCGATATTATTGTGCATGGGGACCCTATCCGGTTTACCAATAACCGCAAAGGCGAGCGAATTCCTGCCGACAACAAACAGGTGGAATTAATCCGCGCCAAGCTTTCCATGGTGTTCCAGAGCTTTAACCTCTGGTCACACATGACGGTACTGGAAAACATTATTGAAGCGCCGATCAACGTGCTCAAAGTTCCGAAAAAAGAAGCCATTGAGCGCGCTGAAGCCTACCTGAACAAAGTCGGCATATACGAGCGCAAGGATTACTATCCGGCGCAAATGTCCGGCGGCCAGCAGCAGCGGGCAGCAATTGCAAGGGCATTGGCCATGGAACCAGAGGTCATGCTGTTCGACGAGCCAACCTCTGCGCTGGACCCGGAACTGGTTGGAGAAGTGTTAAAAGTTATGCAGAGCCTGGCCGAGGAGGGCCGCACCATGATCGTGGTAACGCACGAAATGGCGTTTGCAAAGGATGTGTCGACCCAGGTGCTGTTTCTGCACCAGGGCGTTATCGAGGAGCAGGGAACACCCGAGAAGGTGTTTGACCACCCGGACTCGGAACGCATGAAGCAGTTCCTGGCTCCCAAGTTCTGACAGGCGGTGCTATCGTAACCGGTGTTGGACATAAAACTTCCATAAAAAATAACGCCTGAGAGGCGATCCACTGGAGAAGTGACACATGAAAAAACTGATGATTGCAGCAAGTTGCGCCCTGGCTATGTTTGCCAGCGGTGCCCAGGCCGAAGAGCGCAATCTGCGTATTGCTTTCGACGTACCTTATGAACCATTTGAGTATAAAGACGAAAACGGCAACCTGACAGGCTTCGAAGTAGACCTGGCTACGGCCATGTGCGAAGAAATGAAGGCCGA
The DNA here is from genome assembly GCF_048259445.1 of Marinobacter sp. GTDB lineage: Bacteria > Pseudomonadota > Gammaproteobacteria > Pseudomonadales > Oleiphilaceae > Marinobacter. The sequence goes on from NZ_JBLXHQ010000002.1 coordinate 234,792, forward strand.
CTGCGAATTCGTCATTCAGGCGTGGGACGGAATGATTCCGGGCCTGCTGGCCCGTAAATTTGATCTGATCATGTCTTCCATGTCGATCACCGCAGAGCGTGCGGAGCGGGTTCTTTTCTCCGAGCCATACTACAACACTCCAGGCGGCTGGTTTGGACCTGAGAGCTTCAATGCTGATGTTACCGACATGGACGCCATGAAAGGTAAAACAGTGGGCGTTCAGCGTGGCACCACCATGGATACCTTTGTAACCGATGAAATGAGCGGCGTTGTAACTATCAAGCGTTACACCACTGCAGATGACATGGTTCTGGATCTGGAAGGCCAGCGTCTGGATGCGGTATTTGTTGACTACCCGGTTGGCGAGCAAACCGTTCTTACCAAAGACGGCTTCAAGGAAGTCGGCGAGCCCGTCAAGCTCGGTGAAGGCGTAGGTGTTGCCATGCGCAAGCGCGACAAGGACATTGCTGACGAAGTGAACGCGGCCCTGCGTAAGCTGAAAGAAGATGGCACCTACGACGCCATCATGAAGAAGTACTTCGCCTACGACGTCAAGGTCTGATCGTTCAGATCTGACACTACGAGCCTCAGGGGGAGCCGTAACGGCTGCCCCTGACTACCGGACACTCCCATGTTTGATCTGAAAGGCTATGGTCCGGCCCTGCTGAACGGGGCGGTTGTTACCATCGAACTCGCCTTCCTGTCTCTTGCCCTCGCATTGGCGCTCGGGTTAATTGGTGCTGCTGCAAAGCTGTCAAACAGCCGGGTAGCGGTTGGCATAGCTACGTCCTACACCACTTTGATACGTGGCGTTCCCGATCTGGTGATGATGCTGCTGTTCTATTACGGTGGTCAGGTGGGCGTGAATATGCTCTCGGACTATATCTGGGCAACCTACGAAATCGATTTTTTCTTCCAGTTCAATCCGTTCATTTCGGGTGTGGTAACGATCGGGCTTATTTTTGGTGCCTACATGACGGAAACCTTCCGGGGTGCCTTTCTGGCAGTTGAAACCGGCCAGATTGAAGCAGCGCGCGCCTACGGGTTCAGTCGCTGGCATACGTTTCGCAGGGTGATGGTTCCGCAAATGTTGCGCCATGCCCTGCCCGGCATCGGTAACAACTGGCAGGTGCTGCTTAAAACCACAGCGCTGGTTTCCATCATTGGCCTCACGGATATGGTTCGTGTGGCCGAGGAAGCAGCCAAAGCAGAGCGCATGCCGTTTCACTTTTTTATTCCGGTGGCGTTTGTATATCTCGCCCTTACGGCAGGCTCAGAGCTTTTCATAAAGTGGCTCGATAAACGAGCGAACGTCGGCGTGATTCAGGAGAATTAATGATGCCTCCCGATTTTCTCGCTGCGTGGCTTAACAAGAACGATATTTTTACAGCCATGACCATCATGGAATACTGGGATGGCATGGTTACGACCGTCCAGCTGGTATTTCTGTGCCTGATCATCGGGCTGATTTTTGCGGTTCCCCTGGCCATTCTGCGCACGGTTAAAAATCCGTTTGTGTCTGGCCCGGTGTGGTTTTACACCTATATTTTCCGTGGCACGCCGCTGCTGATTCAGCTTTACATTATCTACTATGGCGTCGCCCAGATTCCCGGCATCCAGGAAACCTTCTGGTGGGAGATTTTCCGGGAGCCTTTCTACCCTGCCCTGCTGGCGTTTACTCTGAATACCTGCGCCTACACCACTGAGATTATTCGCGGTGCGATTATTTCGACCCCCCACGGTGAAATAGAAGCGGCTAAAGCCTATGGCATGAACTGGTTTATGCGGATGCGGCGCATTGTGCTGCCAAGTGCAGCGCGGCGGGCGGTTCAGGCGTATTCCAATGAGGTTATTTTCATGCTGCACTCGAGTGCGATTGCGAGTGTGGTAACCATTGTGGATCTTACGGGTGCGGCGAGGAATATTTACTCGCGGTTTTATGCGCCGTTTGATGCGTTTATCTTTGTGGCGCTCTGCTACATGGTGCTGACGTTTATTCTGGTGTTTGCGTTCCGCAAACTTGAGAATCATTTATTGCGGCATCAGCGGCCTGTGGGTTCCTGAGTTTTCATCGATCATCAAACTTCTATGTCTGTGCAAGGTCTGTCAGGGCATCACCTTCCGGGAGACGCTACGAGCACATCCATGTGGGCTTGACTGAAGCCATCCATGGCTTCAGACACTCCCGGAAAGGCTATAACCGCCCGCCCTTCGACCTTTTCGGGGAGCCTTCATGACAGAAAACGCACCAATACACTTATTTGATGCCCACCCTGATTGGCTATCGCACACGCTTGCCAACGCCACAGCAGATCTTCCGGAAATCAAAACCACTCTCCCGGACGGCACCTGCATAAGCCGCAAAGCTGTTGGTGTTTTACACCTAACCCCTCCCGCCGGTAGCGCCAATCCCAATCAGGAGGCGCTGATTATCTCCGCGGGCATTCACGGTAATGAAACCGCACCCATTGAGGTGCTGAACGCGCTGGTCAGTGAGCTGCTTCACGAAGAGTGGGAACTGGCGTGCCCGCTTTTACTGATTCTGGGGAACCCGCCGGCTATGGTGGCCGGGGAGCGGTTTCTGGAGGCGAATCTTAATCGGCTGTTTAACGGTGCTCATGCCAGGCCGGAATATGATGGGCTAACTGAAGCAGCTCGCGCAAAGTTTCTGGAGGACACTTGTCGTCAGTTTGCCATGACGCATCCGCAGGCCTTGTCCCATTACGATTTGCATACGGCTATAAGGCCATCCAAACGAGAGAAGTTTGCGCTTTATCCGTATGTTGCTGGTCGGCGGGTGCCGGAGGCGCAGTGCGATTTTCTGGTGGAAGCGGAGGTAGAAACACTGTTGCTTCAGCACAAGGCGGGCACTACGTTTTCGTCGTTTTCATCTTCTGTGCTGGGCGCAGAGAGTTTTACCGTCGAACTGGGCAAGGTCAGGCCTTTTGGCGAGAATGACCTGGCGCGTTTTGACGGAATCAAAACGGCTTTGCGTAGACGTTTTCGTGGCAAGCCGCGCCCGGGAAAGTTGCCGCAACCTGACCACTTCACCGTCTTTGAAGTGGTGCATGAGATTCTGAACACCGGGAAAAACTTCCGGTTTCACATCCCGGATGATGTGGCCAACTTTACGGAATACCCGCCTGGTGCCGTTATCTGGGACGATGACGATACCTCTTACCAGGTTGGTGTAACCGCCGAGGCCATTGTGTTTCCCAACCGGGATGTGCCGGTTGGCCAACGTGTGGGCCTGATGATCAGGCCCAGGTAACACTGTAGGCACAGAGGTCTAGGCCGGAGCGTTTTCCGGCTCTGCAACTTTCACTTTGATCAGCTGTGTGCAAACTGCCGGGATGACCAAAAGAGTCAGTACCGTTGAAGCGAGAAGACCCGAGATGATGGCCCAGGCCATGGGCGGCCAGAGTGTAGAGCTGGAGAACGCCAATGGCAGCAAGCCGGCCACGGTTGTTGCGGTGGTCAAGAGGATGGGGCGGGTTCTCTGCATCACTGCTTTGCGCATGGCTTCGTGGATGCTTTCACCGTTTTCCAGCTCCCTGTCCATCACGTCGAGCAGCACTATGGCGTTGTTCACCACAATGCCGACCAGGGCAATCACGCCAAGCAGCGACTGGAACCCGAAAGGCGATCCCGACAGCACCAGCCCCGGGAATATACCAACGGTGGCCAGGGGCACGGTCAGCAGGATGATGCCAACCCGCCGGAACGAGTTGAACTGAAGCAACAGGAAGAACAGCAGCAAGAGTATGCCAATTGGCGCGGCGGTTAACAGAGCACCGTTAGCATCTCCGGAGCCTTCGGCATCGCCGCCCATTTCCAGGCGCGTGCCTTCAGGCAGAGGGCTGTCTTCCAATGCAAGCTGCAATCCGTCCAGCGCCTGGCTGAAGCTGTAGCCAGTCAGCAGGTTTGCCGTCACTGTATTAAGCCGGGTACCGTTTCGCAAATAGCGCGCCGCAGGCTCCCAGGTAGTTTCTACACTGGCAACAGCGGATAGCGGAACCGCTTGTCCAAGATCGTTGTAGATATTCACGGAAAGCAGGCGTTCCAGGGGCAGCGATGTGCCTTCCTGGGACCGCAGCACGAGTGGAATCGGGTCTTTTTCCTGCCGGTAACGCTCAGCGACAACACCAAAACTCTGGCCATAAAGGCTCTGGGCCACATCGGCCCGGGTGAGTCCGTATCTTGCAGCGGTGGCATCGTCCACGTTGATCGCAATGCTTGGTACGCCAATGTCCAGATCGTGCCTGACATCCACGGTACCCTCAACCTGCCGTAAAGCGCTGAACAACCGCTCTACGGCATGAGTGCGCTCCTGGTCATCAGCGTGATAAACGCGAACCTCCACCGGGGCAATACTTGGAGGCCCCTGCCCGAGAACACCCACACCTACATCCAGCTCGGGCATCTGTTCACTCACATGGGTTCGAATCCAGCGAATCATTTCGGTGGTGTCTTCCAGCGTCGGCGTCGTCACCACCAGCCGGCCTCTGTTCGGCGCCTGGGGTGCACGCTGGAGGTTGTAATAGAACGAGGGCCCGGTATAGCCGACAAAGCGATGGATTTTCAGCGCATTCGGCCGCGTACGTATGGCTTGTTCCAGATCGGCCGCGGCTTCAGCGGTGCGCGCTTGATCCGTGCCTTCCGGCATAAAGAGTTCAACAATAACCTGAGGCCGATCGGCATTGGGAAAGAATTGCTTCGCCATAAAAGGCGTCACGGCCAGACTCATCACAACCAGCAAGGTACCAGCGGCGATCAGTCGACGGGGGTGACGATAAACCAGACCACCGAGGAACCTGGCCAGACCAATCAACCGGTCAGCCTCGGCGTTGCGGCGGGGTTTGAGGAACCGGGCCGCCAGCAGAGGCACCACAGAAATCGCCAGCAAATAACTGACAGACAGAGTAAGCATGATCATCACCGGCACGCCTCGGGTAAAATCTGCCGCTCCGCCTTTGGCAAGCAGAAGAGGTGCAAAGGCCGCAAGAGTGGTTCCGGTGGAGGCGCCAAGTGGCCCGGCGAGCTCGCTGACGGCATTGCGTAAGGCATCCAGACGACGCATGCCCTCATCCAGGTGGCCCTGAATGTTTTCAACAATCACTATGGCGTTGTCGATCAGAATACCCAGCGAGATCACCATGCCGATAACCGCAATCTGATGCAGCACACCTCCGCCAAGATCGTAGAGACCAACGCTTATCAAAGCCACCATCGGTAGAATAGAGGCCACCAGCAAGCCCATCCGGATACCCATGCCGGTGAACACTACGGCGACAATGATCAACACTGAAAGCACGAGGCTCCAGGCCAGATTATCCAGGCGATCCGAGACATTATCCGGCTGAAAGAACATCTCGCGGATTTCGTAGGGCTCAAAGTCAGGGCGAATTTGCGCGACCCGCTCCCGCACTCGTTCGCCAAAACGGATCGCATCCGTCGTGCCCTCTTCCATAATCAATGACAGCAGTACGACCCGCTCACCGTCAAACCAGGTCTCCGGTTGCCTCGGTTCGGCAGGACCTCGCCATACATCTGCGGCTGCTGCCAGCGGTACCTGAGAGCCATCGGGTAACTGAATGGGGGTTGCACGAATGGCATCAATGTCGGCAAATTCGGTGTTGGGAAGCACCGACAAACGGCGCCCGTCCACAACCACAAAACCACCGGGAGTAGTCTGGTTGCGCTGTGCGAGGGTTTGCAGTATCCGCGCCGGTGAAATGCCCAGTCGATACAATGCAGCATCATCCAGAGCCAGAGTAATCTGTTCGTCGGCATCCCCTTCCAGCTCAATACGGGACATTCCGCCAAGGTCGGAGAGATTTTGTTTAAGCCGTTCGGCCACATCCGACAGTTCGCTCACCGAAGGCGCGCCACCTATGGCCAGCACAATGGCCGGGTTGTCTATCAGGCGGTCATCCAGAGCCATCTGGCCAACATCATCGGGGAAATCCTGCTTTGCACGTTCCATCGCTTGCCGGATACGGTCCCAGGCCGGGTCCGTATCGTATATGTCACTATCAAGGCGAAGCCTCACCAGTGCGACGCCGGTGCGAGCTGTGCCTTGTGAGAAGTCCACTTCTTCTACCTGGCGAAGCTCATCGGTCAGCGGTCTCAGCACCAACCGTTCGACAGCATCGGCACTGGCACCGGGATAGCTCACCGAGATCAGGCCGGCACGGTACGGAAATGAGGGATCTTCCTGGCGCGGCATGGTGCTGTAAGCCGCGATACCCAACAGGCAAAGCATGGTAACCACCATGCCCAATAATCGCTGGAAGTTGAGCAGCCGGCGCGTCATCAACGCACCTCCACGGCATCACCGTCTGCAAGGCGAGTTATGCCCGCATAAACCACCTGATCGCCTGGCTTCAGCTCACCCGTGCGCACCACAACGCGCTCACCCACCACACGCTCAACCTGTATAGGCACTCGCCGGGCCACACCCTCTCGCACCCGGAATACCATCATGCCGTCCTCGCTGCGCACTACCGACAAAAGAGGAACGGTGATGGCAGATTCCCGATTCGGCGTGATGCCTACCTCAACTGGCTCACCCGTATCCAGCATATTTATGGGCAGACTGACCAGAACCGGATGCAGCTCACCACGGATTGCACCGGCCTGGGCAATTTCAACAACAGAACCAACAACCGGGGCCTCGCTGCGGTTCTGCACAGACCATACAGGCAGTTCCTGATCCAGAGACACATGCCCAAGCAGGTACGCCGGCACCCGAACCTCTACTTCCTTGCCTTCAGGTGAGGACATGCGCACAACCGGTTGGCCCGCCGCTACAAACTCGTCTTTTTCCACCAGCAGCGCCTCAACACGTCCGGCAAACGGCGCTCGCAAGGTGCTTTCCTCCAACAGTTGAGTCGCCTCAGCCAGCGCAGCCTGAGCTGTGGCCACGCTGGCCCTGAGGGAATCCCGGCGGGCCGCAATCTGCTCAAGGTTTTGCTCAGAAACCACACCACGCTCGTGTAGCCGGCTCGAACGTTCCCACTCACGTTTGGCCTGATCGTAACCGGTGTTCAGCTCTTCCAGCTTGGCTTTTGCGGAATCCCGTGCAGGCTCCAGTGCCGGGTTGTAGGCCCGGGCAAGCACATCGCCGGCAGCGACCGTCTGGCCCAGCTCTACCGCCCGCTCCTTCAGAGTACCGCTGATCTGGAACGTAAGAGTTGCTCTCTGGGTTGACCGGACAATGCCGGAAAAACGCAGGGTTATTTCCTGGGCCTCTCCCCCGGTGACTTCTGAAACGCGCACTGACACCGCGTGCTCACCCGGTGACTCCGGCGCATCAGCGGCTTTGCAACCGGAAAGTAAAAGGGCGCAGGCCACGAGAAAAATAAGGGCAGTAGGGATACGGAATGGTGTCATAAGGTGTCCTTTCTTCCTTGCTCATGTTGATATCGATACCGCTTCCTGCGGAAATCCGGTTTATTTGTTGCGACATAATGTCATTCTTTGACATTATGTCAATAATCAGCTTTCATTCTCCTGCTGGCAAACAGCCGGCAGAAAGCCCCTGACGAGAGAATCTGATGACTGAACCGCTGAAAACACGCCGCGAACGGGAAAAGCAGGCCCGCTACGACGCTATTCTGGACGCCGCAGAACGGGTCTTCTCGGAAAAGGGTTATGAGCGAACATCCATGGATGATATTGCACGCACGGCCAGCCTGAGCCGGGCGTTGCTGTATGTTTACTTCAAGGATAAGGCCGCCATTCAGAGGGGTATTATGCTGAGGGCCGGGCAGAGCCTGTCTGAGCGCTTCCGGAAAGCGAGACAGACCGCCGATACCGGGCTGGGGCAAATACGGGCTATGGGAGAATCCTACTACCGCTTCTATCTGGACGAACCGGACTATTTTTCGGCGCTCACAAAAGCGTCAACCGCTATGGCAGAAGCCGACGAAACCCAGGCCATGGAAATGCTTTGCTCGAAATCAGAACTCATGGAACTGATGACAGACGCCATCGAACTTGGGCTTGAAGACGGCACCATGAGCCGCCAACGCATCCATAGCCCGGAGCAGACGGCGCTTTACCTGCGAGGCGCCCTGCATGGAACCATTCTGCTATGCCAGTCGGAAACCGGTGCGAGCGATGGCAGCTTTCCCGCTGAGAATCTGATCCGGCACACGATGGACATGCTCACGTCGTCAATCGCCGCCTCCTGATGAGGCTCTGAAAAGCACCTAGATCTGGAAATCGTAGATAGAGCCCAATCCCAGAATACCGGTCAGCTCATCCAGCGCTTTGCGCACCTCATCCAGCAGCATGGGGTCAGCCAGGTCTTCCCGCGCAAGCTGATCACGGTAATGGGCTGCAACCCAGGTGGTCAGGCGCTCATATAGCGTGTCGGTCAAAATCACGCCGCGGTGCATGGCCTTCAACTCGTCATCATTCAGAACCACACGTAAGCGCAGGCACGCAGGGCCGCCGCCGTTGCGCATGGACTGCTTGACATCAAAAACTTCCACCGCCGTAATCGGCCCGCCTGCGGCCAGAAGCTTATCCAGATAACGGCTCACAGACGCGACTTCCCGGCATTCGCCCGGAACCGCCAGCAACATGCCGTCGGGCGTATTCAGCAGCTGGCTGTTGAACAGATACGAGGCCACTGCATCCTCCAATGGCACCTCCGCACTGCTGACACGAACGGCCTCCAGATTTGCTCCGATGAGGCGCGCACGGATATCGGACAACGCCTGGTCTTCGTTCAGGAATGCCATGTCGTGATAGAACAGGGTGTTGCCGTTGCCTACCGCAATAACGTCGTTGTGAAATACGCCGGCATCAATGGCGGCGGGGTTCTGCTGTGCAAACACCCGGTTCCCGTCTTGCAGACCATGCAGGCGGGCGACAGCCTGAGAGGCCTCAAGGGTCTGCCGGGCCGGGTATTTTTGCGGAGCCGGCGCCTGTTCGTTAAAGGCTGCCTGACCATACACGAACAGCTCCACCCCCGGCTCTCCGTAACGACCGCAAAGGCGGGTATGGTTGGCTGCGCCCTCGTCGCCAAAATGGCTGACCGAAGGCAGTGCCGGGTGATGGGCAAAATACGCATCATCCGCGAAGATAGACTTCAGCGTTCGACCGGTCACGCAGTGCTCAATGGAGCGGTGGAACTTGGCGCTCAGGTTAGCCGGTGTGAAATGCACCCGGTGATCGCTGGTATCGGCACTGGGTGAAACGGTAGCAGCATTGGCTGTCCACATTGAGGAAGCCGAAGATACGGCAGCCAGGATGGAAGGGCTGGATTTTGCAGCCCGCTCAAGAATCTGCGCGTCTGTGCCACTGAACCCGAGTGCTCTCAACGATGGAATATGAGGGCGCTCATGGGGAGGCAAAATGCCCTGAACATAACCGCGGTCGGCCAGGCGCTTCATTTTGGCCAAACCCTGAAGCGCGGCCTCCCTGGGGTTGGAAACCGCATTAACATTGGATTTGGACGCCACATTACCCCAGGAAAGCCCCGCGTAATTGTGGGTAGGGCCAACCAGGCCATCAAAATTTGCTTCTACCGCATGCTTTTCCATGATTTGGAATTCCGTCCGTCCGGATTCAGGGTGTCAGGGCCAAGAAACAGCTATTCAGGAATCAAAGCTCAGGCCCGGCGCCAGTTTTTCCGGCACTTCGCTTTTGCCAGCCTCAAGCGATGCCATGGGCCAGGCGCAGTAATCTGCAGCATAGTAGGCACTTGCACGGTGGTTACCGCTTGAACCCACGCCGCCAAAAGGTGCCGCACTGCTCGCTCCGGTCAACGGGCGGTTCCAGTTGACGATGCCGGCCCTGGCCTCCTCAACCAAACGTTCGTAAAGCTTGCGGTCGTCGGTAAGGATGCCGGCAGAAAGTCCAAAACGGGTATTGTTGGCCAACTCAAGGGCATCATCAAAACTCTTGTACCTATAAACCATTAGCAGCGGCCCGAAGAACTCTTCATCTGGCAATTCCAGCCCGGTTACATCCACAATACCGGGCGAAAGAAGGCCGGTGTCCGGTTTCACCTGCCTCATTTCCAGCAGGGATTTTCCGCCCTTCTCCAGCATATCGGCCTGTGCGGCCAGAAGCTTTTCCGCCGCTTGAACTGAAATGACCGAGCCCATAAACGGTTGAGGGCTGGCATCAAATTCCCCCACCTGAATACGGGCAGACACTGCCACCAGGCGGTCCAGAAACTCGTCGCCTTTCTTGCCTTTGGGCACCAGCAACCTGCGGGCACAGGTGCATCGCTGGCCGGCGGAGAGAAACGCTGACTGCAGGGCGTGATGCACTGCACCGTCAATATCAGAGATATCCTGAACGATCAGCGCGTTGTTGCCACCCATTTCCAGAGCCAGAATTTTCTCGGGCTGACCACCGAGCTGCTGGTGCAACAGATGGCCAACCGTCGAGCTGCCGGTAAAGAACAGGCCGTCAATCAAGGGATGGCTGGCGAGTGACTTACCGGTATCGGCAGCTCCCTGAACCAGATTGATAACACCATCCGGCAGCCCGGCTTTTTCCCAGAGTTTAATCGTCACCTCCGCCACGCCGGGCGTCAGCTCACTGGGCTTGAAAACAACCGTATTGCCTGCCAGTAAAGCCGGCACAATATGGCCATTCGGGAGATGGCCAGGGAAGTTATAGGGGCCAAAGACGGCAACCACGCCGTGGGGGCGGTGCCGCAACACTGCGTGACCGCCAGCGACATCCGATTCGGAGTGCCCGGTGCGGTCATTGTAGGCCTTCACCGAGATTCCGATCTTGCCGATCATGGCCGCCACTTCTGTACGCGACTCCCACAGGGGCTTTCCTGTCTCCAGCCCTATCTGATGCGCCAGCTCTTCTTTGTTCGATTCCAGCAGTTCGGCAAAGGCCTCAATAACCGCCTGACGCTCAGCAAAGCTTTTTCGGCGCCATTTCAGAAAGGCAGTCCGTGCGCCACGCACCGCCGCATCGACATCCGCAAGGCTGCCGCCTGTGCCTTCCCAAACGGTATCGCCGGTAACGGGCTGAACCGACTCAAACTCTGGACCATGACCCTGAAGCCAAAGCCCGCCAATAAACAGTTCGCCTGTCAGGTTTGCCATATTACTAGATCTCCCGTTACTGCAGATTCATGAATTTCGGCCTGCCGCTTTCACCGCAGTTTTTGCCCTGTCCTTCAGGGGTGCCAGCCGCACAGGATCACCAGTTTCAATCTGCAAGGCTTCGGCAACATCGGGCGGCAGGCTGACGGTATCCGTGCCAACACAGCTGGCAGGCACCGTTGTTACCCGGAAATTGCGGAACGAGCGATTGGACACCATTACCCGTTCTGCGGCCGGGACATCAAGATTGACCGCTTTGCGGGTTACCATGGCGTGGCGGTTTCTGCTGTCGCGAACCGTGCGGATTGTGTGCACGAATGCCTCCACTACGGGGCCACCGTCAAAGATGTCCACCAGACCGTTAAAGTTAAACCCCTCGGCCTGCAGCATCTTCAGTGCCGGCGCCGTATTGCTATGGACCCTGCCAATAACCGCTCGCGCCGAATCCGGCAGCATAGGCAAATAAATGGGGAACTTGGGCATAAGCTCTGCAATAAACGCTTTATTCCCAAGCCCGGAAAGCATATCCGCTTCCATGAACTCCATATCAAAAAATTTGCTGCCCAAAGCATCCCACAGTGGGCTAAGACCTTGCTCATCAGACACGCCGCGCATTTCAGCAAACACCTTTTCCGAGAAATGCTTGCGAAACTCATCCATATACATGAACCGACAGCGTGAGAGCAGCAAGCCGTTTCCACCACCCTGATAGTCGTCAGAGAGTAGCAGCGAACATATCTCACTGGTGTCGGTCATATCATTTGTGAGGTGCAACGTGGGTGTGCGCACGTGAACGCCCAACTCTTTCGAAGCGTTTACAGTAACGCTGAGCCGGTAGTTATAGAACACTTCATCCAGGCCGACCCGCGCCTGAATACCACTGATTCCGACCGCTTTTCCGGTTTCTGTATCTTCAAGGGCAAACAGGTACAGAGCGGCTTCCGGAGCGCAGCGCTGGTTAAAAGTCTCCCGGGCGAGATTGATCTTGCGCTGCAACAGATCCCTATCGGCAGGCAGCGTGGTCAACCCCTTGCCAGCCTTCTGTGCCATGGCATACAGATCTTCAAGATCTGATTCCTGAAGGGGGCGGATCAACAGCATGCTGCAACCCTCCTGAGGTAAATGCGCATCATAGTGGTGCCACCCTCACATCATCACCGGCGGTTTTGCCCAGCAGCTCCCAGACGCCCACATGCACCTTTACGCCGCCTCTGTCGAGCGTGCCTCCAAGGCTATCGGTTGCTCTGGCCAGAGTACAACGGAACCCGGCACCCTCCCCTGCAGAAATCAGACAGGTATCTCCACCTTCCTCGCTGGCGCCGTGCAGGATTTTCGGACGACTGGTAACCAGTGTGTGCAAGGCATCCGTGCGCGCCTCAAGAACCGGCCCACCATCAAAAATGTCCAGATAAGAGCCTGCCTGAAACCCTTCACGTTGCAGCAGTTCAAGATTCGGCACGGTCAGCTCATGGGGTTGCCCGAGGGCCGCCTGGGCAGCCTCGGAAAGCAGGGTGACATACACAGGGTTGGGGGGCATAAGTTCAGCAATAAAGGTTTTACTGAGCAGGCCGGAATACTGGTCGGCGGTTTCAAAATCCATATTGAAAAAATGACGCCCCAGGCTGTCCCAGAAAGGAACGCTGCCATCCGCAAGCTGAACGCCCTGAATCTCTACTGCAACACTTTGGGCGAACCAGTCCCGGTGCCCGGCGATAAAAAGTATCCGGGCTCGGGATAGCAGCTCGAACGCCTCCGTATTCCGCAGTTCGGGCGTGATGGAAAATGAGCAAAGCAGCGAGTGATCGGTCAGCGCATGGCTGGGATACAGAACATCAACCCGGCTGGAGATACCGAGTTCGTGGGAGGCATGGATGAGCGCATCGCGGCGATAGTTATAGAACGGCTGGCTATTACCCGCACGGGCATTAATGCCCGCTGTTCCATGTATCCTGCCGGTGGATGTGTTTTCGAGCACAAACAGAAATCGTTGTGGCCTGGCACCGGCGGTGGTTGGTTTGCCCGCCAGAGATGCAAGTGAGCGCTCTATTTTTTCCGCAAGAGCATCACGCTGCCGGGGCAGCGTGGATGAGAGGCGGGCGGTTTCTGAGCCAGCCGCGCCTGCAATCTCCAGTATCTGGCCCACGTCATCAGGTACTGCCGGACGTACCAGCCACATAAAAGCTCCTACGCTGTAAGTTTTTTCACCGCCGCTTCAAACCGCTCAAGCGCTTCATCAATGTCAGCATCCGGGATGATCAGCGAAGGCGCCAGCCTGATCACGTTGGCACCGGCGATCAACACCATCACACCTTCATCCAGGCCTGCGTTCAGGAAGTCTTTCGCCCTACCCTCCCACTTCTCGGTCAGCACGCAGCCCAGCAACAGACCCGCTCCGCGAACCTCACTGAAAATCCCATAGCGCTCACCGATATCCATCATACCCTTGCGCAGATGATCGGAGCGGGCCTTCACGCCCTTCAGAATGTCTGGCTGACTGACGGTATCGATTACCTTCTGGGCGACAGCACAAGCCAGAGCATTACCACCGTAGGTGCTGCCATGAGTACCTACCCCGAGGCTGGCTGCAACTCTGGCGGTGGTCAGCATGGCGGCAACCGGGAAGCCACCGCCAAGACCCTTGGCGGTGGTAAGAATGTCTGGCACTACACCGTACATCTGGTAGGCGTAAAGGTGGCCGGTGCGGCCCACGCCTGACTGAACCTCGTCAAAAACCAGCAGCGCGTCATTGTCATCACAAAGCTGGCGCAAACCTTCCAGGAATTCCGGGTCGGCTGGCACCACGCCGCTCTCACCCTGGATAGGCTCTACAACTACGGCACAGGTTTTAGCTTTTGAAATCAGCTTTCGTACCGATTCCAGATCATTGAAATCAGCATGGTGAATGCCACCCGGTGCCGGCTCAAAGCCTTCGAGGTATTTGGGCTGACCGCCCACACTTACGGTGAACAGAGTACGACCATGAAAGGCATTCTTGAACGAGATAATTTCATGCTTCTCCGGCCCGGTATGCTCCCAGCTGTAGCGGCGAGCCAGTTTGAAAGCCGCTTCGTTGGCCTCGCCACCAGAGTTTGCAAAAAATACCCGCTCAGCAAAGGTCAGATCACTCAGTGTTTTCGCCAACCGCAGAGCCGGCTCGTTCGTCATCACGTTGGAGAGGTGCCAGATTTTCTCTGACTGCTCCTGCAATGCTCCAACCAACCCGGGGTGTGAATGCCCAAGACAATTCACGGCAATGCCACCCTGGAGATCTATAAACTCACGGCCATCCTGATCCCATATCCGGGAACCCTCTCCTCGCACCGGAATGATCGAACCGGGGGCGTAGTTGGGTACCATGACTTCATCAAAAAGTTCGCGGCTGACAGGTTCTTTGTGCATAGATCTCTCTCAGAAAAGCAGTTAAGCCTGTAAAAATAGTAGAGTTGCCGGCGCGGGCAAGTACGTAGGTGTGCGGACCAATAGCTGATGATACGCCACTCAGGGCATAAGCACATCCGGCTCTCCGACCGCAGGCAGTTCGATTACAGATTGTACCTTATCATTCCGGCCCATCAGTGCCTTGACCAGCAACTTGTAGGAGTCCAGATCAAAGGTCACGGACTGGCCACGCAGTGACAGATCGTGAAGCTCATGTTCGTCATGCAAGGTAGCAACGTGCATCCAGTTGTAGACCACCAGAATATCAGATTGTTCTCTATCCTCTCTGCGCTCGACAATCGCCACCGGCCCTTTCCACGGCCAGGTTTGCAAACGAAGCTCGTGAAATGCGATCTGCACCCTCAGATTATAGCGAACAACGTCCTCAGTGCCCTCGCAGGCGCCTTTGCACCGCCCGAGGGCCCGTTGAAAACATGGGCCTTCATGCTCCGGCTCAAGCCCAAGCAACCGATTGCACAACTCGTTTTTTGCAACAATGCCGCTCAGAGCGCGCTCGGCATCCCGCTTGCTGCGAAACAGTCCGTAATAGCTGGCAAGACGATGCGGTTCTATTTCCCTCACCAGCCGCGCCTGCAGATAACCGGAATCATTTGGCGCAAGTTCAATACTCACCAGGTTTTTAGCTGCGCGGGAACGGCGGTTGAAAAGTGGATTGAGCGTTTTGATCTCCCGCAGCTCCAGCAACAAAGCCCCAAGCTCACCGGCGGTTTCTGTGCATTCCACCCGACGCAGGCTTTCAGAGATGCGCACGCCACGGCTGGTGTTGTGATCCCCGGAAAAGTGCGAGGCCACCCGCTGGGCGATATTGGTGCTCTTTCCGACATATAACAGCACATCGTTTTCGCCGTAGAACCGGTACACACCGGGGCCACGCGGTAATTCTTTCAGGGTATCGAGAGGTAAATGCGAAGGAATGCTCGGCCTCTGCAGCAACTCGGCAACCGCTTCTTCTATCTGCGCATCCCCTTTCTCCGCCAGCGCATGCCTGAAGAACGCCAGCATTGCGGAAACATCGCCCATAGCCCGGTGTCGCTGTACCTGATCCAACCCGTGCCGTTCAATCAGCACATCCATGTTGTGCTTACGGAACTCCGGGTACAGCCGGCGCGAAAGCTTCACCGTGCACAGGACTCGTGTTGAGAAAAGCCGCCCCAACCTGCGAAACTCCGATTTAATAAAACCGTAATCAAAACGCGCGTTATGGGCCACGAATACGGTATCCCGAAGCATCTCTTCGAGCTCATCGGCTATGGCTTCAAATAGCGGCGCATCGGCCACCATGTCATTGGAAATACCCGTTAAGCGCTCGATGAAAGGAGAAATGCGAGTGCCCGGGTTCAGCAGAGTCTGCCACTCGCCTGTTGTCTCGCCCGCTCGCCAGAAACGGATTCCGATCTCGGTGATGCGGTCGTGGGACAGGTTCCCACCGGTAGTCTCGATGTCGAGAAACGCAAACGTGGTGTTCGTGAGATGAGTACTTTTGGAGGTCATGACACCATCTTAATACCGAAAGATAGGTGCAGGCACCTGTATAAAAACGAAAAGCTGCCATAGACCTTCGTCTTATTATTATGCAAATTTATTTGAATTGTTATGAAATGGTAACTATCTTGACTGCGGGTCCTACAAAAATAATTGTCTAATGTGTGGAGACAACAACAATGCAAAGCAACAAATTGAGAATGGCTATTCGTGCGACGGCCGCTGTAGCAGTGCTGAGTGTAGCTGGTCAAGCGAATGCACTTAGTCTGAATGTTGGCGACGACGTTGAAGCCAGCCTTTACGGTTATGCGCGTCTGAACATGAGTTACGATCTGAACGATGACCGTGCAGTATCGACCCGCGCAGGCTCTTTCACTCCTGCCAATCAAGACATCGAAGGGCACTTCGGCGCTGATGCTCAGCAAAGCCGTTTGGGCGTGAAGGTAAAGCACAGCTCTGGCGTTGGCATTACGGTTGAAGGTGACTTCCGCGGTTCAGGCAACAGCGCTGGCAGCCTCCGCCTGCGTCATGCATACGGCGAGTACAACGGCTTCCTGGCCGGTCGTACCTGGTCCAACACTATCAGCTTCATAGCCTCCACCCCGGTTCTGGATTTTGACGGCGTCGCAGGCGGCTTTGGCAGCTGGGACCGCACCGAGCAGCTTCGTTACACCACTGGCGGAATGTCCTTCTCTATCGAGGATCCGAGCGCACAAGCAACCGTTGATGGCACAGGTCGTACCTCCGCACCGGCGCTGACTGCCCGTTTCGAGAATTCCGCAGATGCGCTTTCGTTTGCTGCATCAGCGGCTGTCAATCAAGTTACATCCGATGACGGCACCAACGATGACAGCGCATTAGGCTATGCAGTTTCAGGCGGCCTCAAACTTAAACTGAGCGACATGTTTTCTGTTATGGGCTCGCTTACCTACACCGATGGTGCCACCGGCTATCTGTGGCGTTCGGGCAGCAACTACTTTGGCCCAAGCGCATACCTGGACGGTAACAGCGTTGAAACTATCGCAGCCTACGGCGGTAACGTCGGCGTCAGCATGGCGCTGGGCGGCGGCAGGAGCATTAACGTAGCTTATGGTATGACATCAATGGATCTGGACGATGCGGTTGCGAACTCTTCGCTGACCAATGCCGCACCAGAAACCAACCAGAACCTTTTCGTCAACTATATGTGGACTCCAGTTAAAAACGTCATGATGGGCGTAGAATACGGTTACTTTGATCAGGAAACCGTTGCCGGCGACTCTGCAGACGCAAACCGTCTGATGTTCGCGGCACAGTACAGCTTCTAAATCGTACTGTTAAGCAAATAGAAAATGCCCCGGATTTCCGGGGTATTTTTGTTTCTGACCTTACCGCCTCAAAACGTCATCGCACCACTGATGCACCGCAACCTCTGAAAACGGTAAATCAACCGCTTCCCCACCGACAAACTCATGCCATTGCTGCAGAAATTTGCGTTTTACCACTGTCAACACTGGTATGCCCACATCCAGTAGCTGAATAAACTCTGTGCGACAACCTTTACCATCTATTTCCTGCTGACCAAACCGGTTCACGATAACCAGCCTGGGGGGCTGCTCCAGCAAAGCGCGCAGCACGCTGGTCGCCTCTGCCAGGCCATGAGGGTCCAGACAACAGGATTGCGACTCTTTTCCAAGGTTCTGTGCAATGGAATATTCCTGTCCTGTCTCCAGGTCCTGAAGCGCCATAGGTTTGCGCCGCAAACCCTGCTCATTCAGTGCCATAGCCAGCCCGGCCACTCTGTCGCCTCGGCGGTTCAGTTTCTCGGCCACCTGGTGCAGCAGCTTATCCACGGGCTGATCATCGTTATCGTAAATAATGGCCGCAAGATTCAGCTCTGTGCTCATACATTTAATACCTTCAGACTTTGCTTGAAGAGCCTATCGGGTTTGGGGCTGTGCGCATTGCGCTGGATCAGAAATGCCTGCCTTTGTTTAAACCTACTCCCCCGCTCGCAATCGGGTTCGGACGCCCCGGGTGGTCATCACCCCAAGCACCTCTACCAACGACCATAGACCCCGATCATGCTGCCGGGGCGGCTTGCCTTGCCCCATGCGACCAAGCTGGCGCGCGTACCAGCTCACTTCCATCAGAGCCATGTTATCGATTGCCTTGATACCAGTCTTGATCGGTCTTACCAAGCTGGTAAAAGATTCTCCCGACATGATCCGGTTTGGCAAATCCGGCTCCACCGCCAGCGGCCGGGCCAGTCCCACCAGATCCGTCGCTCCGGAAGCAACGGCATGGGCCATACCCTCACTGGTACGAAAACCTCCGGTAACCATCAAGGGCACAGCTGTTCGCTCACGAACCTTCTCAGCAAACTCCAGAAAGTATGCCTCACGGGCGAGCGTGCTCTTCTTTACTTCGGCATCTCCTTTGCCCTTTTCGCTTCCCTTCGCCATCGCAGGATTCTCATAATTGCCGCCTGAGATCTCTACCAACTCGGTTCCCTCACTTGCCAGAGCATCAATAACCGACAAAGACTCCTCCTCAGTGAAACCGCCGCGCTGAAAATCTGCAGAGTTCAGTTTAATGCCTACACAAAAGCTGGCCTGCGTTTTCGCGCGAATCGCTCTGTAAATTTCGAGCACAAACCTCATCCGCTTCTCAGCCGACCCACCCCATTCATCGGTGCGCTGATTGTGGTGCGGGGACAGGAACTGGCTAACCAGATACCCATGGGCACCGTGTATCTGCACACCATCAAACCCCGCCTTCTCGGCAATGGCAGCACTGCGGGCAAAGCGCTGCACAATATCCTCAATCTCCGGCCCCGTGAGCGCCCTGGGCGTTCCGAACATGCTCTGCATGTCTTTGCGGAAAGGGATTGCACTCGGCGACACCGGTTCCTTGTTGAGCATTTTCGGGATCTGCTTGCCCGGATGGTTCAGCTGCATCCAGATCTGCTTGCCACCAGACTTACCCGCACTTGCCCAGGCCTTCAGCAGCTCGATATCCCGCTCATCCTCAAGAACCACATTCTGCGGTTCACCAATATGCCGGCGATCCACCATCACGTTGCCCGTAATCGACAAGCCGGTTCCTCCTTCAGCCCAGGTGCGGTAAAGCGTGACCAGATCTTGCGTAACCCGGTTATCAATCGTACCCAGAGCTTCACTCATCGCAGACTTGGCGAAGCGGTTCGGAATAACCGTACCGTTCTTGAGTTTCAGCGGTTTCGAGAGTATTTCGGCGGGATTCATGGCGAGCGTCTCTGAGGGATTAGCAATCACTAACTAACAGGGAGTGAGGATACAAAAAATCCGCCTCAGCCAGAACGACTGGAGGCGGATTCAGCAATGCCTAATCTAACAGAATTTAAAGCAACAGCGTTCGAATATCCCCAAGAACCTGGCTAAGCAGAGACGTAAACCGCGCCGCATCTGCCCCGTTCACCGCACGATGATCGTACGACAGTGACAGCGGCAGCATCAGCCTTGGCTGGAATTCACTGCCATCCCACACTGGTTTCATAGCCGCTTTGGAGACGCCAAGAATTGCCACCTCAGGAGCATTCACAATCGGCGTAAATGCTGTGCCACCGATACCACCCAGGCTTGTGATGGTAAAACAGGCACCCTGCATTTCTGCGGGTTTCAGCTTCTTGTCCCTGGCTTTCTGGGCAAGCTCGGCACTTTCTGCCGCCAGCTCCCAAAGGCCCTTCTTGTCCACATCGCGAATTACCGGAACCATCAGCCCGTTAGGTGTATCCACCGCAATACCAATGTGAATGTATTGCTTGCGAATCACCTCTTTGCGCTCCATGTCCAGAGACACATTGAACTGCGGCAGTTCCGCCAGCGCGGTAGCACAGGCCTTGAGCAGGAACGGCAACGGCGTCATCTTCACGCCCTTTTTCTCACCGGCGGCTTTCTGTGATTTGCGGAAGGCCTCCATATCGGTGATGTCCGCGTCCTCAAACTGGGTCACGTGGGGCACGTTCAGCCAGCTACGCTGCATGTTAGCCGCCGTAACTGCCATCATGCGCGACATCGCTTCTTTCTGGACGTCACCAAACTGGCTGAAGTCCGGCAGCTTCACACCCGGGATACCGGAACCGGAAGCCACAGCGCTGCCCTGCTGGGCCTGTTGCAGCTGGCTCTTCACGTAGTTCTGCACATCGTCTTTCAAAATCCGGCTTTTAGGGCCAGATCCTTTGATGCGGGTCATATCTGCGCCCAGCTCACGTGCGAGCTTACGCACAGCAGGGCCGGCATGGACTGCAGCGCCGGGCGCTGGTGGCTCACTGACCGCACTCTGAGGCTGTGCCGCTGGTTCTTGCGGCGCCGCCTTTTGATCGGCCTCCGCTTCAGGCTTTGCATCCTGGCCGGACTCAGCTGGAGCGTCATCCTGGCCGCTGCCCTCTTCAACATCATCGTCGCCGTCGTCTTCGGAAACCGTCAACTCGAGCAGCTTGTCGCCCTCGGACAACTTGTCACCTTCGGCCACAAGGACCTTGACCACTTTGCCACCGAACGGCGACGGGATTTCCATGGAGGCCTTATCCGACTCCACGGTGACCAGAGGATCATCAGCTTCAACGGTATCGCCTTCCGACACGTTGATTTCGATAACCGGCACATCTTCCATGCCATCCAGAGGCGGGACCAACACTATTTCCGTGCGTGAACCACCAGACTTTTTCTTTGGTGCCGGTTTGCTCGGCTCCGGCTCAGCACCATCTTTGGAGCCGGATTCATTCTCTGTTTTTTCCTCGGCTTTCGCTTCCGACTCGCCAGTAGAATCATCAGAACCACCAGGCTCGCCGCTGGATTCGCCACTGGTTTCGAGAATGCCAACCACATCGCCTTCTTTTACCTTATCGCCCACCTTTACGCTGAGCTTGACGATCTTGCCTGCACCGGGGGATGGCAACTCTACGGAGGCCTTGTCGGTTTCAACGGTCAGAATCGGATCTTCTGCTTCAACCGAATCGCCGGCGCTGACCAGAAGTTCAATAACCTCAACTTCGTCTGCCCCGCCGAGATCCGGGACCCTGATTTCCTGTTCGCTCATAGCGGTCTCCTTAAAGGTGCGCCGGGTTCGGTTTGTTGCGATCGATTCCGTACTTGCGCATGGCTTCAAGAACCTGCTCTTGCTTGATCTCGCCGTCTTTAGCCAGAGCGGAAAGCGCCGCCAGGGCCACGTGGTAGCGATCAACCTCAAAGAAATCACGCAGTTTTTCACGGGTGTCGCTGCGACCAAAGCCATCCGTACCCAGGGTCAGGAAGGTTTTAGGGATGTATCCTCGCAGCTGTTCAGAGTGCAGCTTGATATAGTCAGTAGACGACACCACCGGGCCAGTCTGATTTTCCAGGCACTGGGTAACATAAGCCTTGCGACCTTTATCGTCCGGGTGCATGAAGTTCCAGCGCTCTACGTGCTGGCCATCGCGGGCCAGTTCGTTGAAACTGGTAACACTCCACACATCGGAGCTAACGCCCCAATCGTCTTTCAGTAGCTCGGCAGCCGCATTCACTTCATTCATGATGGCGCCAGAACCCAACAGCTGAACCCGCAGTTTGTTTTTACCCTTGCCTTTGGTTTCCACCGAACCGAACTTGTACATACCTTTGATGATGCCTTCTTCACACCCTTTCGGCATCGCAGGCTGGACATAGTTTTCGTTTTCCATGGTCAGGTAATAGAAGACGTTTTTGTTGTCTTCATACATTTCCTTCATGCCATGGTGAATCACTACTGCCATTTCATAGGCATAAGCGGGGTCGTACGCTTTGCAGTTAGGAATGGTGTTAGCCAGGATATGGCTGTGACCGTCCTGGTGCTGCAGGCCCTCGCCATTCAGAGTGGTGCGCCCTGCGGTACCCCCAATCAGGAAACCTCGCGCCTGCATGTCACCAGAAGCCCAGGCCAGATCGCCTACACGCTGAAACCCGAACATGGAGTAAAATGCATAAAACGGAATCAGCGGGAAATTGTTGTTGCTGTAGGATGTCGCAGCCGCCATCCAGGCAGCCATGGAGCCGCCCTCGTTGATGCCTTCCTGCAGAATCTGGCCCTTTTTGTCTTCGCGGTAATACATGATCTGTTCGCGATCCTGCGGCACATACTTCTGGCCTTCAGACGTATAAATACCCAGTTGGCGGAACATGCCTTCCATACCAAAGGTGCGAGCCTCATCCGGTACAATAGGTACCACGCGCTTGCCAACGCGCTTGTCTTTCACAAGAGCACTCAGAATACGCACGAATGCCATGGTGGTTGAGATTTCACGGTCGTTAGAGCCTTCCAGCACCTGCTTGAAGATGTCCAGATCAGGAATCTGCAGCGGCTGGCTGTCTTTACGACGCTTGGGATAGAAGCCGCCCAGATCCTGCCGGCGCTTCTTCATGTACACCAGTTCGGGACTGTCCGGAGCCGGGCGATAATAAGGTACGCTGTCCAGCTCTTCATCTTTCAGCGGAATCGCAAACCGGTCCCGGAACGATTTCAGAGTTTCGGTATCCAGCTTTTTCAGCGAGTGCGCGGTGTTGGTGGCCTCACCAGCCGTACCAAAACCGTAGCCCTTGATCGTGTGAGCCAGAATAACCGTGGGCTTACCATTGGCTTCGGTTGCCGCTTTCTTGTATGCCGCATACACCTTGTATGGGTCGTGGCCACCACGGTTCAGTTTGTTGATGTCT
Organism: Marinobacter sp.; assembly: GCF_048259445.1. Classification (GTDB taxonomy): domain Bacteria; phylum Pseudomonadota; class Gammaproteobacteria; order Pseudomonadales; family Oleiphilaceae; genus Marinobacter. The sequence continues at coordinate 257,509 of NZ_JBLXHQ010000002.1, forward strand.
TCGTCGGTCCAGTTTTCAACCATCTTTGCCAGCTTCGGGTACTTGCCGAAAAACTGCTTCCGCGTCGCAGCCGGGCCGGCATTCGTGAAGCTTTGCAGTTCGCCGTCGACCACTTCATCCATGGCGCGCTGCATGGTGCCGTCTTCATCCTTCTCGAACAGAGGGTCCCACATACGCCCCCAAACCACTTTTATAACGTTCCAGCCAGCGCCGCGGAAGGAGCCTTCCAGCTCCTGGATGATTTTGCCGTTGCCCCGCACCGGACCGTCCAGACGCTGCAGGTTGCAGTTCACCACAAACACCAGATTATCGAGCTTTTCACGGCCGGCCTTGGATATACAACCCAGGGTTTCAGGTTCGTCGGTTTCGCCATCACCGATAAAGCACCACACTTTGCGGTTTTCCATCTCGACCAGCTCACGGCTGTCGAGGTATTTCATGATGTGCGCCTGATAAATGGCCTGAATCGGGCCCAGACCCATCGAAACCGTAGGGAACTGCCAGTAATCCGGCATCAACCATGGGTGCGGGTAAGACGATAGGCCACCACCGTCAACTTCTTCTCGGTACTTGTCCAGCTGCGACTCGTCAAACCGACCTTCCAGATAGGAACGGGCGTAAATGCCCGGCGACGCGTGCCCCTGAAAATACACAAGATCAGACTCGCGCTTTTCGTCACCGCCGTGGAAGAAATAGTTAAAGCCGACATCGTATAGCGTGGCTGCAGAAGAGAATGTGGAAATGTGACCACCAAGATCACCCGGGCGCTTATTGGCCCTGACGACCATCGCCATGGCATTCCAACGGATCAAAGAGCGAATGCGCCGCTCCATGAACAGATCGCCCGGCATGCGCGCTTCCTGCGTCGTCGGGATGGTGTTGCGGAATGGCGTGGTAATAGAATATGGCAACTCGGTACCGTCACGGCTGGCTCGCTCGGACAGACGCTCCAGAATATACTTGGCTCGGTCTACACCCTCATGCTCGATCAGTGATTCAAGCGCGTCGAGCCATTCACCGGTTTCAATGGGATCATCATCCTGGTACATCAAACCTCCCCCTTTATACTTCAAAAAATGCAGCAGGTGCCAAGGCTGGCCCCGCGCTTGAAAAATCGATTAGCTGAGAAACCCAGCCTATTTGTTATGAGCAATCCGCCAAAAAACGAACCTGCCTGCGGAGTGGCGTGCGTTCACCAAGCATAGAACAGCTTTCACACTTTTACCGCCCTGAGTGGCAGATTGGCCAGCTTAGAACCTAAAGCAAAAAAATATCCTGACCGAAACCAAAATTTCGTAGTATTTTTACTACAAATTATCTGTAAATACTGATTCAAACCCGAACCAATACGACAAACAGCAAGTAGAATTCCGATTAGTTACGCAATAATGCCTTTTTTTCGATCACCAGACAACCAGACTCAGACCAACGTCTTAGTCGTTATAGCTCCTGCTTTTTAATTACCGTGCTAAATGAAAAAAGCGCAGACCGTCACGATATAACCAAAATAATTTTTCGCAAATTCAATTATTTAAATAAAAAATCACAAAAAATCTTTATTTTTTCCAAACACCTTTTAATTAGACCTGAAACTAAACGGCAATTTATGTATACTCGCTTGCTCATTTTTTGACCATCGGGGCGGCGATAATCTCGCCCTCCTGAAAATTCAGACGCATACCCACAGAGGGCGAACCATGAACTCCATCGTCACCTTTCCAAACCGGATTCCCACTGCAGAATTCGAGGAACGACGCTTCAAGGTTTATACAGACCGCCAGCTAGACAAGATCGAGATCATTCAGAGCCTCCCGGAGGAGACTCTGTTTGAGATGAAGGTGGTAGCCAGCGTACTGCCCTTCCGGGTAAACGAATACGTGATCAACGAACTGATCAACTGGGACAAAGTGCCCAACGACCCCATTTATCAGTTGGTTTTCCCGCAGAAAGGCATGCTTAAAGATGAGCACTTTGAGCGTATGGCACAAATGCACCGGGACGGCGCTGAGAAAAAAGAGATTCAGGCCGTTGCCAAAGAGATTCGCGATGAACTGAATCCGCACCCGGCTGGCCAGATGGAAATGAACATGCCCGAGCTGGAAGGCGAAGTGCTCGACGGTGTACAACACAAGTATCGCGAGACCGTGCTGTTCTTCCCGGCTCAAGGCCAGACCTGCCATTCTTATTGCACCTTCTGTTTCCGCTGGGCCCAGTTTGTAGGTGATAAAGACCTGAAGATGTCGAGCACCGAGGCAGACAAGCTGCACGGCTACCTGCAGGAACACACCGAAGTCAGCGATTTACTGGTAACCGGTGGCGACCCCATGGTGATGAAAACCAAGAGCCTGGCCCAATACCTTGAGCCACTGCTAAAACCAGAGTTCGACCACATCCAGACCATTCGCATTGGCACCAAGGCTCTTACCTTTTGGCCTTACCGTTTTGTGACCGATAAAGATGCAGACGAGCTGATTGATCTGTTCGCCAAGCTGGTAGATGCAGGCAAGCACGTTGCGATCATGGCCCATTACAATCACTGGCAGGAAATCACCACGGACATCGCTGAAGAAGCCATTCGGCGCATTCGTGCAACCGGTGCCGAAATCCGTGCGCAAGGCCCGCTGATCAAACACGTAAACGATGATGCCGACGCCTGGGCAAAACTGTGGAAGAAAGAAGTACAGCTGGGCATCATCCCTTACTACATGTTTGTAGAGCGCGACACGGGTGCAAAGAACTACTTTGAAGTACCGCTGGCCGAGGCCTTCCAGATTTACCGCGAAGCCATGAAAAAAGTCAGCGGGCTGGCTCGCACTGCCCGCGGCCCCAGCATGAGCGCAGGCCCCGGCAAGGTGGAAGTTCAGGGCATTACCGAAGTCGCCGGCGAAAAGGTGTTCGTGTTGCGCTTTCTTCAAGGCCGCAACCCGGACTGGGTGCAGCGCCCGTTCTTTGCCAAATACAGTGAAACGGCTACCTGGCTGCATGAACTCGAGCCGGCATTTGGTGAGGAGAAATTCTTCTTTGAAGATGAGTTTGAGGCGATGAAGAAAGGTTGTGACTAAAGCTGCTGCCGAATAGCGGTGCAGAGTAATAAGAAGGCCAGACGAAGCAGTTCATCTGGCCTTTTACTTGAGCAATCTCACACTGTCAGCTGGCCTGGGCAACTCCCGACGCCGTCACCTTAATTGTCGCTCGCTTAAACAGACCCAACATTCAGCACTGGGGCTTATCGAATAATCCCTTTTTGCCGAAGCGAATCGAAGTACTCTTCACGATCAGGCAACAATTCAGACAAAACACTCGCAGTGTGCTCGCCTAGCTTCGGTGGTGGGCGATCCGCATTAAGAGGCTCGTTGTCAAACCGGATCGGATTGCTCACCAGGCTCATTTCTCCGGCTTCCGCGTGCTCCATGCGCATTTCCATACCACGGTACTGCACTTGTGGATCAGAGAACACTTCACCAATGCTGTTGATTGGCCCGCAAGGCACCCCTTCGCGTTCCAGCTCATCCAGCCAGAATCGTGAAGGTTTCGCTCGAATCAGTCGCTCGATCTGCGGTACCAGCAATGTCCGGTTCTGTACCCGGTTACGGTTGATGGCGAAGCGCTCATCCTCTGCAAGTTCAGGCGCTCCGGCCACCTTGCAGAAACGCGAAAACTGGGCATCATTTCCCACTGCCAGAATTATATGCCCGTCGGCTGTTGGAAACGCCTGGTAGGGTACGATGTTGGGATGGGAGTTACCTAACCTGCCCGGCGACTCACCAGAGGTCAGATAATTCAGGGCCTGGTTCGCCAGCATGCTGACCTGAACGTCCATCAGGGCGAGGTCAATATACGTTCCCTCTCCGGTCCGGCTACGACCAATCAGTGCAGAGAGGATCGAAGTCGCCGCGTACATGCCAGTGAACAGATCAATCACCGCTACGCCCACTTTCATAGGGCCGCCGCCGGGTTCGCTGTCCGGCTTGCCGGTGATGTCCATCAATCCGCCCATGCCTTGCAGCAGGAAATCGTATCCGGCCCGCTTGGCGTATGGACCATTCTGACCAAACCCGGTAATTGAACAATACACCAGATCCTGCCTGACCTGCTTCAGGCTCTCATAGTCGAGCCCATAACGCTTGAGCCCGCCCACCTTGAAATTTTCCAGAACCACATCGCAGCTTGCCGCCAACTCCCTGATCAGGGCTTGCCCCTCCGGCTGTGCAATATCCACCGCAACCGAACGCTTTCCTCTGTTGGCAGAGAGGTAATAAGCCGCTTCGTGATTTTCATTCAGATAGGGCGGTCCCCAACCACGGGTATCATCACCTCGTTCCGGGTGTTCGATCTTGATCACTTCCGCACCAAGATCAGCCAGGTGCTGGCTGCACCAGGGTCCCGCCAGTATGCGGGAAAGATCAAGAACCCGGATGCCCTCCAGGGGCTTATTCATCACGATTCTCCTGAGCGGGCACAGGTGCCCACTCGCTCAATTGTTGATCAGACGAATGCCTGAATACCGGTCTGCGCACGACCAAGGATCAGTGCATGCACGTCGTGGGTGCCTTCGTAGGTGTTTACGGTTTCGAGGTTGACCATATGTCGCATAACACCGTATTCGTCAGCGATGCCATTACCGCCGTGCATGTCCCGGGCCTGACGCGCCACATCCAGTGCTTTACCGCAGTTGTTACGCTTGATCAGCGAGATCATTTCCGGCGCCCAGTTGCCGCTGTCCATTAAACGGCCGACCTGCAATGCCGCCTGCAGGCCAAGAGTAATATCGGTTTGCATATTGGCGAGCTTTAGCTGCACCAACTGTGTGGCCGCCAATGGGCGACCAAACTGCTTGCGATCAAGAGTGTATTGGCGGGCGGCGTGCCAGCAGAACTCAGCCGCGCCGATAGTGCCCCAGGCAATACCAAAACGGGCCTTGTTGAGGCAACCGAAAGGCCCAGCCAAACCACTCACGTTTGGTAGCAGGTTTTCTTCCGGAACAAAGGCCTCATCCAGGACGATTTCACCGGTGATCGAGGCACGCAGGCTAAGCTTGCCTTCAATCTTGGGCGTGGAGAAACCTTTGGTTCCACGCTCTACAATAAAACCTCTGATCTTCCCATCGTGGGCCTCTGACTTGCCCCAAACAACGGCAATATCCGCAATCGGGCTGTTGGTGATCCACATCTTCTGTCCGGTCAGAAGATAGCCACCGTCAACTTTCTTCGCGCGGGTGATCATTGAACCCGGGTCTGAACCATGGTCTGGCTCAGTCAGACCAAAGCATCCAACCATTTCGCCACTGGCCAACTTGGGCAGGTATTTATGCTTCTGCTCTTCGGAACCGTAAGCCTCGATCGGATACATAACGAGAGATGACTGTACACTCATGGCTGAGCGATAACCGGAGTCTACTCTTTCAACTTCGCGAGCAATCAAGCCATAAGCGACGTGATTCAGCCCGGCCCCACCATACTGCTCGGCAACCGTTGCCCCCAGCAGGCCCATTTCACCCATTTCACTCAGGATTTCGCGATCAAACCGTTCTTCGCGGTAAGCGCTCAGAACTCGCGGTTGCAGCTTTTGCTGACAGTAGGCCCGAGCGGCCTCACTGATCTGGCGCTCTTCGGTTGTCAGTTGCTGGCTCAACAACAACGGATCGTCCCAGTTAAAACCTGATGAATTCGACATATCCAACCTCCTGAATTTACGAACGTTCGCTCCAGCTCATACGGCTAGCGTGAACGAGCGGTCTGATTTAGTTAAACGATAGATAAGGCAACCAGGTGACAATCTCCGGAAAGATCACCATCAACACAACCAACAAAATTGAGCAAATAATGTATGGAATCGATGCGAGGTAGATCTCCTTCATAGTTGTGCCTATGGGAGCAACACCCTTCATAACAAACAGGTTGAGACCAAGAGGGGGCGTTGAAAAACCTACTTCAAGGGCGACCAGCGTAACGATGGAGAACCACACCAGATCAAAACCCAGGGATTGCGCCAGCGGAAAGAAGAACGGCACGGTGATCATCATGATCGAAATAGCTTCCATGAAGGTACCCAGTGCCAAAAGCACCAAGACCATCGCCGTCAGCATCAGTAAGGGCGACAGGTCAAAGCTTATTGCCCACTGAATCAAGCCATTGGACGCCCCGGAAAACGCGAGTAACTGGCTGAATGTCGCGGAACCGAACACAATAAGGTAAGCCATAAGCGTTACTTTAAGCGCTCCGATAACGGACAATTTGAACGCTTCGAATGTCAGGGCCTTGAACAGCGCTGCAAGCACAATAACACCTAAAGCGCCGAAGGCTGCGGCCTCCGAGGGCGTGGCAAAGCCTGTCAACATCATAACGACAATCATCACGATAATGCTCAGCATCGGAACGATGTCACGCGTGGCAACCTTGAATTTCGTCGCTAACGGCGGACTCTCGACGTCATAGGCCGGAGCCGCATCAGGATCGAGTTTGGTCTTGATCCAGATGGTCACCATGTACATGGTTGCCAGAACCAGTCCCGGTACGATGCCGCCAATCAGGACATCGCCAATATCAATCTTGGCAAGCGTCGCCAAAAGCACTGCAATGGCTGACGGAGGTATGATGATGGCCAGGCCACCGGTACCCAGAATAGGCCCGATGGACATATATTTCTTGTAGCCGCGACGCTCCATCTCCGGTACCAGCAGGGAACCAAGCAACGCTGTCGAGCCCATGGATGAGCCGCTGAGCGTCGAAAACGCCGTACCGCCCACAACAGTGACATAGGAGAGGCGACCGGGAACCCGACCCATCAACAGATCAATGGCATTGAACATTCTCATACCGAGGCCGGTTCGGAAAAACAGTTCCCCCATGAGAAGAAACAGGGGGATTGGCACCAGGCCAAAACTGGAAAGCCCGCCGAACCCGTTATTCAAGACCTGGGTCACACCGACACCGCCGCCCATAAAATACCAGGCACCAACGATATTGGCTCCGATAAAGGCGAAGGCCACCGGGGCACCGATCAACATCAGAATCAGTACCATAGATAGAAGAAACAATAACGCGTCATGCCAGGCCATCTCAGATTTCCCCGCTTTGGACGCTATGGAACATGTCTTTTGAGAATATAAAACGGGTGAATTCAATGACCATCAGCCCGAAGCTGATTGGATAGGCAATCGTAAAAATCCACATGGGGATGAAATAGGTCCTGACGTCGTAATCGCCATCCTGAACATTGGAAATCACCAGCTCCAACCCTTTCCAGGCCAATACCAAGCTGATAGCCGCGCATATCAGCATCACAAATCGGGATAAGGCATTCAGAATTCTGGGTGGCAAGTGGCTGATGGCAACTTCAACGAACACATGTCCTTTCTCCCGGACCAGCCAGGGGGCTCCAAGCAGGGTCAGATAAAACAATGAATATTCTGTCGAGGTAAATAGCCATGCCGGGGGCTGGCCTCCGAAGTTCCGGATTAATACCGATGCGACCACCGCAACCATCAACCAGACCAGCATCAGCCCGGATACAAAGGCGAAAGCGTCAACCAACCTGTCATAGATGCGAATGAAAGGAGACATAAAGCCACTCGTTATATTGGCGGGAGAACAGGCCCGGCCGAAGCCGGGCGCTTGTTTGCTACTTGGTCGCAGGCTTATTGAACTTCTCGACAAGAGCCTCGTAGTTCTTCAGGCCATCGGGGTGTTGTTCCATACGCTCACGCATCCGGGCCAGAGAGGCTTCTTTTGCAGCGGCACTGTAGTTGGCTGCGGCATCGCCTTCTAACACAACCGGCGTCATCCCGCTTTCTTCAAGGGCAGCCTGTTGCGTCTCAGAGAGTTCCTGGAAGGCTTCTGCACTCTCACGCTCGTGCGCGATCGCTACTTTCTGCAGGATGTCTTTAGCTTCATCACTAAGCTTTTTCCAGCTATCCATATTGATAATGACACCCATGTCAGTGGAGTAGAACGCGGGTTCAATACGATAGTTCAGAAACTTGTCCCAGTTGAGATCCTTCATGCCAATTCTGGTCCAGCCTGTGGCATCAACAACATTGCGCTCCAGAGCAGAATAGACGTCTGTGGTAGGCAAACTGATTGGCTGAACTTTCAGATAGTCCGTAAAGAAGGCGTCGTAAACTGGATTGCTGCGCAGACGAATGCCCGACATATCCAGCTCGCCTTTGTCGTTCATCTTAGGCTCGTTGATCGTATAGAGGTTGTACTTCACACCACTGTCGAACCAACCAAGGTAGTAAACACCCATCTTCTTCTGGTGGATCTCGTTCAGCAGATCTATACCACCTGATTCGCGGGCATAAGCGGCATTTGTGTTGGAAGAAATCAGCGCGTCACGCTCGGGTATCCGGCCTGCGTAGAAACTGGCAGCGGTATAAGCCATATCGACCACACCATTGCGAGCGGCGTCAGGTTGCTGTGACAGACCGATAACCTCTGGTCCACCAAGAACCTTGATACGAACAACCCCTTCACCCTCTTCGTTAACCTTATCTACAAACTGCAGAAAGCTTTGCGAATAGACCAAAGAGGAAGGGAATGCGTGTACGGCTTTCAATTCCTGCTCTTCCGCCATGGCACCCATGGAGAACAGCAGCGAAACACCAGCAGTAAAAGCAAGGCAATGTTTTTTCATGGTGACCTCGTTGTGATTGTTATTTACGTTTTCGTTATTGGCTTTCCAGCGCCCGAACTATCCCAACCAGGGATAATGCTTTTTGTACCCCTCCCTGAAACTTTCTATCTTTGGCATTTCAGCGAGAGTCAGATCAATATCATCCCAACCATTCAGCAGCTTCAGTTTCCAGGTCGGGTTAATCTCGAATGAAACCGTTGTGCCCTTGCAAGTAATTGTCTGGCTGGCGAGATCGATAGCAATTTGCCCCGGCTCATCCGCCAGAAGTTCTAAAAGTTGCTCACCGTTCTCCTCTGAGACCAGAGCCGGCAAAAGGCCATTATTCACCGCATTAGAAGCAAAGATATCCCCAAAACTCGGCGCAATCACGCAGCGAAAACCAAAATCAGCCAGCGCGTAAACTGCGGCCTCCCGCGAAGAACCACCACCAAAATTTCGGCGTGCAACCAGAGTTTCAGCGGCCTTTGCATCAGGATTATTCAGAATTGAATCACGGGGCGTTCCGCTCGCATCGAAGCGCATGTCGTGCAGCAAGAAGCCACCGTAACCATTAGCTCGGGATTCTTTCATGAACCGTGCAGGGATGAGCTGATCGGTGTCGACGTTCTCTAGCGGCAGCGGACAAGCCAACGATGACAATTGAGTAAATGGTTTCATATCCGATTACTCCAGAATGTCGCGAATATCAGTCAGGTGACCAGTCACTGCCGCTGCGGCGACCATGGCCGGTGACATCAGATGCGTTCGGGCACCCGGGCCCTGGCGCCCTTTGAAGTTGCGATTGGTTGTGGAAGCACAGCGTTCGCCGCTGGCAACAAGGTCGCCATTCATACCAACGCACATGGAACAACCAGACTCTCTCCATTCGAGGCCGGCCTCGATAAAGATCCTGTCCAGCCCCTCGGCTTCTGCCTGAGCTTTCACAACAGTCGATCCTGGAGAGACTATCCCCGATACCTTGCAGGACTTACCACGAAGGACCTCGGCCGCCGACCGGAGATCTTCGATGCGGGCATTGGTGCAAGAGCCGATAAACACTTTATCGATTGCAACATCCGTCAGCTTCTGCCCAGGCTTAAGACCCATATAGTCAAGGCTGTCCTGAATCTGGCGGGCCTTTGCCTTTGAGCTGGCCTTGGCAGGATCAGGCACAGAACCGCCGATAGGCAGGGCTTCTTCCGGAGAAACGCCCCAGGTAACAATGGGCTCGATCTCTTCGCCTCTAAGTGTCACTTCTCGATCGAATTCCGCATCATCATCGCTAAACAGGGTGTGCCAGTATGCAGCAGCCTGCTCGAAGGCCTCGCCTTGTGGCGCCAGCGCGCGGCCTCTTATGTATTCAATGGTTTTTTCGTCCGGTGCAACCATTCCGCATCGGCCACCACCTTCAATCGACAGGTTACACAGCGTTAGCCGTGCCTCCACGCTCAGGTTCTCTACGACGCTTCCCGCGTATTCAATGGCGTAACCCCGCGCACCGTCTGCGCCCAAACGGGAAATCCATGCGAGGGCTATATCCTTGGCGGTCACCCCGGGAAGTAATTGACCTTCGATGTTGATACGCATCCGCTTGGGCTTGGTTTGCCACAACGTCTGGGTAGCCAATACATGGGCAACTTCCGACGCGCCCACTCCAAATGCCAGTGCTCCAAGCGCACCATGAGTTGAAGTATGGCTATCGCCGCAAACTATAATCAGACCTGGCTGCGTAATACCCTGCTCTGGCCCCACTACATGCACAATGCCCTGGCGCGGATCGTCCAGACCAATCAGCTTGACACCATGATGACCAGTGTTGCTGATCAGCTGTTCAATCACGTTGCGTATTTTTGGCTGGACCGCGATCAGATTACGGCTGTTGGTGGGAACGTAGTGGTCTGCAATGCCGATCGTGCATTCGGGGTGGCGAACAGGCAAGCCGCGCTCGGCCAATTTGTTAAAGGCATGAAAAGAGCCTTCATGCGCCAGATGCCGATCAACCCAAAGCAGGCTCTGGCCTTCATCGTTCTGGCAAATCTCGTGGGTCTGCCAAATTTTGTCAAAGAGTGTTTTACCTGCCATCGCCCTGCTCTCATTGTAAGTCTGTGGGTCGCTGCCTGGCGCCGAAGCGAAAGAACTTCGAACAATTGTCTATTTATAACATCTTCAAATGTATTATTTACTATACAGCTGAAGGTATAACACCCATTAAAACGTTGTCAACTCCTAATCAGCGCCCACTTGAACTGTTTTCGGCGAACAACATTAGTCTTTGTCCGATGCGAGGGGCTGCCAGTAACGCCCATCCTCACCGTCTGTTCGGCACAGGTCTATTTCCATGCGATATCGATCCGGTCGATAGAGGGCATGCAAATGCTCTACGCCTTTCCCGTCACTATCAAACACAACACGGGTCAGAGAGATCAAAGCTGAACCTACAGCGACATCCAGTGCGTCGGCTACGTCTTTCGTAGCCAGAACGGCAGAGATACTTTGCGTGGCGTGATCCAGATGCACACCACTGCGTTCCAGCAGCGCGAACAATGGCGTTGTTGCCAACTCACTTTCATTGTAGCTGATAGCTATGCGCTCAGGGACGTAGGTGGTGAGGTAAGAAAAGGGTTTGTCCTCCGCCAGACGAACCCGGACAGACCGCTGAACGCGCTCATTGGGCTGGAGACGCAGGCGTTCACTGACTCCGTCCGGGGGATAACCGTAGTTAAACTCCAACAACTGAACACGAGAGTTTTCACCGAGCTTGATGATGTTGGGAAGAAGGTTGGAAACGCTCGCCGTCATGATCGTTGCGCCCACAGGGCGCTCGCACACGATGGTACCGACCCCGGGCTTACGCGAGATCAGCCCTTCCTTTGTGAGCGCCTCAAGCGCACGACGTACAGTCACCCGCGAGACCCGATGCTCGTCAGCCAACTTGAGCTCTCCGGGGATCTTATGCCCTGCCGCCATGCGCCCGTTTATAATCGCGTCCTTCAACAACAGAAACAGCTGATGGGATTTGGTACCACCAGGCCCATTCGTGTGCAGGGATTGACCCATGCGGCTTACCTCTCAGTTACCCGGCCATTGAGACTTGACAGCCAATGGGGATGGCACATATAAATGTATTATTAATAGAACAATGAAATAATCAAGCAAGAATGCAGAAATGCTCTCCCCGAGAAAGAGGATTCTCCATGCCGATGTTACAGATCAACCTGCTTTCGGGCTACAACAGCGGGCTCAAACAGCGTATGACAAAAGCCCTGACGGCCGTTATTGCCGGCATAACCCGGGCCAAACCCGAAGCCATTTCCATCTGGATTCACGAAGTCGAATCGTTTAACTACAGCCGAGGAGGCCAGGCTCGTCAACCCGGTATAGGTGCGTCCGATCCGACACTATTGGTTCATGACTATCTTATGGCCATGGAGCAGCGCGAGCTGGATAAAGCCCAGGGGTTTCTCGGTGAAAACTTTGTGATGACCTTTCCGGGTAGCGGGAATCTGACATCACTCAGCCAGCTGGTGGAGTGGTCAAAAGGCCGTTATCGATTTGTGACCAAAACTCTCATCTCGACAAACGTTGCGTACGAGATGGATAAGGTAGTGGTTTTTGTAAACGGAACTCTGGCCGGAGAGTGGCCCGACGGCACTGCCTTCGATGGTGTTCGTTTCATTGACCGGTTTGAAATTTGCGATGACCGGCTGCTAAGGCAAGACGTCTGGAACGACCTGGCCACTGTACAGCCATGATTGCCACCAATAGGTAAAACCGAATTCGCAGCACCACGCCGATCGCCGGTTGCTGCTTCATGCAAATCAGGATGAGCACATAACCATGACGAACAACAACGTTACTTCCACACCCCTGAAAAGCAGACTACACAACCCCGATATCGTGGTAGCCCCCGGCGTGTACGACGCTCTGAGCGCGTCATTAGCAGAGCAGGCAGGTTTTGATACCGTTTATCTTTCCGGCGCCAGCCTGGCCTACACCAAACTCGGGCGCCCGGATATCGGTTTGATGAGTCTGACCGAGGTCAATGACACTCTGGGGCACATTCGCGAGCGCAGCGAGGTTTCTGTTGTCGTGGACTGTGACACCGGTTTTGGTAACGCACTCAATGTGATGCGCAGTGTACGCTTGCTGGAGCGCTCTGGCGCAAACGCCATTCAACTGGAAGACCAGACTTATCCGAAGCGCTGCGGTCACCTTCAGGGGAAAACCCTGGTGAGCGCTGATGAGATGGTCGGCAAAATCAAAGCTGCTCTGGACGCACGAACGTCTGAACAGACCCTGATCATCGGCCGCACCGACGCCATCGCCACCGACGGCATTGAAAAAGCGTTAGACCGGGCTAACGCCTATTATGAAGCGGGAGCCGACGTCGTATTTGTAGAAGGCATTCGCTCGTCTGCACAAGTCGATAAGGTGATGAAACAATTCAAGGGACGGGTGCCGGTAATGGCGAACATGGTTGAAGGCGGCGACACGCCCCTTCAGGACGCCGCCACGCTCGAGTCCATGGGATTTTCCATGGTGATTTTCCCGGGTGCACTGGTTCGTGCATTTACCCACATGGCATCCCGGTTTTTCGCTACTCTGAAAGCGGACGGTACTACTGACAACTTCCGGGACCGGATGCTGGATTTCAAACAACTTAACGACTATCTGGGCACCCAGAAAATGCTGGAACTGGGCCAACAATACGAGAACAGCGCGCGCTGAAACCGAATTCAGGAGGAACACCATGATTACCAGTGATAAAACCGCCAAAGAAATTTTCCACGAGGTCATGCAGAATCCGCAGCGGGTTCCGTTCGGTTTCGGCAAAAAAGCGATTCTGGTTAACGTCGACCCGCAGAAGGCATACACCCGCACCGATCTGTACAAAACAGCCTACGAGACCGACCCGCGCCAATTGGAGTATGTGAATTCCCTGGCGAAGCGGTTCCGTGAAATGAACTGGCCGGTTGTATGGACCCATGTAGCGTTTCTGGATTCGGCAGAAGACGCGGGCGTATGGGGAACCCGCACAGACACTCCCGACTCGCTTCAGAACATCAAGTACGGTTCTGATCGCACAGCTTTTGATGAGCGCGTCGAAATCGACGCGTCCAGGGACGTGATCTACACCAAGCGCATGCCGTCGGCTTTCTTTGAAACACCGCTGCAGTCTTTGATGGTATGGCATCAGGTCGACACAGTGATTATCACCGGTGGTTCCACGAGCGGTTGCATACGCGCTACAGCCGTCGAAAGCCTGTCACGGGGTTATCGCACCATCGTTCCCGAGGAATGTGTGGCCGACAAACACGAGAGCTATCATTACGCGAATCTGACCGACCTGCATCTGAAGTACGCCGACGTAATGAAGGTTCAGGACGTGCTGGGCTGGCTCGACGAGCGAATCGCCCAAAAGGACTGAACATTCCGGCAATGCCTTCGCAACGCGGTGGGGGTGCAGTCGCCTCATCGCCCGCGCCCCCATAACAAGAGGCGGAACGTTATGAAAGAGAGTCTCGGCGTCTACGACTATTGGCCGTATAAAGATCGCCCGAAAATCCAGTGGCCCAACGGCGCCAGAGTCGCCCTATGGGTAGCACCCAACATTGAATTCTACGAGCTGGATCCACCAGATAACCCGCACCGCAAAGCTTGGCCCCAACCGAGTCCCGCCCTCCCGGGCTACACCATCCGGGATTATGGCAACCGGGTTGGCCACCGTCGCCAGATGGCCTTGCTCGATAAATACGGTATTCGTGGCTCGGTATCTTTATCCGTGGCTATTTGCGAGCACCACCCGGAAATTATCGAAATGTGCGGTGAGCGCAACTGGGAACTGTTCAGCCACGGCATCTACAACACCCGCTATACCTATGGTCTGAGCGAAGAGCAGGAGCGCGACATGATTCGCGATTCCATCGAGACTATCCACCGCCACAGCGGCCAGAAATGCGCCGGCTACCTGGCGCCGGCACTGTCACACTCTGAGCGCACCCTGGACCTGTTTGCAGAAGTTGGTTCCGAATTATTCGGGGATGAAGCCGGCTTTTACACCTGCGATCTTTTTCACGACGACCAACCCACCCCGGTCACCGTTCGCAATGGCAAGCGCTTTATTTCCGTACCCTATTCCCTGGAAATGAACGACACCATCGTTTACGCCGTAAATAAAGTAGAACCACGGCACTATGGCAAGATGCTGAAGCGCCACTTCGACCGTTTGTACGAAGAGGGCAAAGAGTCCGGAACGGTTATGTGCATTCCAACGCATAACTACCAGGTGAGCTGCCCACACCGTCTCAAGGCATTCGAAGAGGCACTGGAATATATCACCGGCCATAGTGATGTCTGGATCGCCACCGGCCGGGAAATCGCCGAGCATTATCTGAAGCATGATTATGATGCGGCCCTGCAAGACATCGAAAGCAAAAAGAGGAGCGTGAAATGAGCCTCGACAAAACATACCTGGATTATCCCCAACGCTCCTACGGCCCTGATCACGAACGTTTCAGCTGGTCTATGCTGGCAGACCGTGCGCCAATCAAATGGCCCGAAGGTAAACGGGTAGCAGTCTGGATAAATACCTCTCTTCAGTTTTATCCCCTGAATCAGCGTGGCAAGCCTTTCAAGGTTCCCAACGGGATGACCATGCCCTATCCGGATCTGCGCCATTTTACGCTGCGCGATTACGGCAACCGAGTGGGCATTTATCGGCTGCTCAAAGCCTTTGAGCGTTACGGTATCCGGCCTACTTTCGCTAT
Source organism: Marinobacter sp. (assembly GCF_048259445.1). Taxonomy (GTDB): domain Bacteria; phylum Pseudomonadota; class Gammaproteobacteria; order Pseudomonadales; family Oleiphilaceae; genus Marinobacter. Next base: position 272,889 of record NZ_JBLXHQ010000002.1, read on the forward strand.
CAACAGTCAGTTAGCCCAGGACACACCCTATCTGCTTGAGCAGTTGAAGCAGTTCGATGCCGAGTTCATCTGCCATGGCTGGAACATGGATCATTTGCACTATGGCGGGCAAGATGAGCAAGAAGAAGCAGAGCTGGTTAAACGCTCTGTTGATACCTTGAACGCATTGATCGACACGCCCGTGCGCGGATGGCTCAGCCCCGCCAAGAATCAAAGCTGGAAAACGCCGGACCTGCTCACTGCCAACGGCATTGAATACTGTTGCGACTGGGTCAACGACGATATGCCCTATCGTTTCGACACCGGGAATGGTCCTTTGACGATGATGCCTCTGTCTACAGAACTGGAGGATCAGTTCATCATCGGGCAGAACCTGCATTCAGAGGACTCCTGGGTTGAGCAGGTCAAGGATGCCTTCGATTTTCTGCTTGAAGAATCCGCTACCCAAGGCGGACGCATGCTGGCACTGAACATGCATCCCTGGATGATTGGCCAACCTCACCGCATCAGCAGCCTGGAAGCCGTCCTCGAGTATATTATGGGGCACGACGAAGTTTGGCAGACCAAAGCCGGGGATATCCTTGAGGCATTCAACGCGCAAACCGACAAAGGGGATTGATCCGTGGCAGATGTCAGAACTGATGGCGATGCCATCAACTTTGATTTCAGCGTTCCTTTGGTCATCATCGGTAGCGGTGCCTGTGGCCTGGTCGCTGGCCTGACCGCGATGTCCAAAGGCATCGAAGCCGTTGTTCTTGAAAGAGACGACACACCCAGAGGCAGTACCTTCATGTCCTCCGGGTTTGTGCCTGCAGCCGGCACGCGTTTTCAGCGGGCCGCCGGCGTGGAAGATAGCGCGGCCAGGATGACAGACGACATCCTTCGCAAAAATCATAACGAGGCCGACCCTGCTATCGTGACCGCCTTGACCGAGGCGTCGGGCGAGGTGATTGAGTGGCTTGCGGACGAACATCAGATCCCGTTTGAATTGGTCGAAGGTTTTCTTTACCCCGGCCACACCCGCATGCGCATGCACTGCACTCCGCGGCGAACAGGTGAAGAACTGATGTCCTGCTTGCTGAACGCGGCTGAAAAGGCGGAGCTTCCAATCCTCACCGAAGCTCGGGTGACGACTCTACACGTAGACGACAACCGGCGAGTACGTGGCATTTCATACCAACGTCGAGACGGCTCCATCGAGCAACTGGGGTGCAATACGCTATTGTTAGCTTGCAACGGCTTTGGCGGCAACCCCGAATTGCTTGCTCGCCACATCCCGCAAATGGAAGATGCACTCTACTTCGGCCATCAGGGAAATCAGGGTGAGGCAGTTCTTTGGGGCGACGCATTGGACGCCAGCCTGAAGGATCTGGGCTCCTGTCAGGGCCATGGTTCAGTAGCCTGGCCACATCAGACACTGATCTCCTGGGCCGTCATGATGCAGGGGGGCATACAGCTCAATCGGGATGGGAAACGCTTTTCCAACGAACATGGCGGCTACTCCGAACAGGCAGCCAAGGTTCTGGCGCAACCCGATCAGATTGCATTCAACGTTTACGACGCCCGTATTCATGAGCAATGTCTGCAATTTGAAGACTACCAGAATGCTCAAACCGCAGGCGCAATCAAGATATTCGAATCTCTCGACGCTCTGGCCGATGGGCTGGATTTGCCACATAACGCGGTGCTGGATACGTTCGAGAGCATGCAGGAGCTTCAGGAAAGCGGCGAGCCGGATCAATTCGGGCGCCAGTTCATGGCCGAACAGAAACTGACTGCGCCTTACTATGTAATTCGGGTAACAGGTGCGCTTTTCCACACTCAGGGTGGGCTCGAGGTTACAACCGATGGCCGGGTTCTTGATACCGAGGGACATCCTCTACCCAACCTGTTTGCAGCCGGTGGCGCCGCACGAGGCGTTTCTGGCTCTGGCGACAGTGGCTACCTGTCTGGTAACGGGCTTCTCAGTGCAGTTGTGATGGGCGCTCTCGCAGGCCGGGGAGCTGCGAGGGCAATTGCCTCGACAGCGATATAGCTCGAAAGAATGCCAGATAAAGAGCTTTATCTGGCCTTCCCGCTTTCAGGAGCCCCCGCGACCGGCAGCCAAAACCTGCCACGCGGTGCCAGAAACCCCACTAAATAGTTAAAAACCGTGAAATTGTGTTTCTTTATATAACCGGCATTCACCCACCGCACTGTTGAAAGCCAGGCCCCGCTTGGGCTGGCCCCCTTCTTCCTGAATCCATTCTGAAAACGTTGAAACCTCGACACCCTCATATGGGGGCAGGCGTCAGAAAAAACAGATGCTAGTTTCATCGACTTCAACACGGCCGATTCATAAGGAGTTTTCGGTGAAACTGATAAAAAACATAGCAATCGCAGGCGCACTGTCTTCTTCACTACTGGTTGTTGGTTGCGGAGGATCATCAGACAGCGACTCGTCTGGCTCTCAGACCAACTCGCAAGATATTTCCGGCACAGCAACAGCACCGGCTGGTGCTGTCGCATACTACGAGACGCAAAATGCATTTGAACTGGCGCTGAACTTCTTCATTTCTCCGCTTGCCGCAGCCATTACAGGTCTTCAGCCGATTGAAGGTGCCGCCGTTGAGCTGATCCGGGTAGACAATAATGGAGATCAGGTAGGGGATGTACTGGCAACAACAGTAACCTCTATCACTGGAGACTACACCCTCAGGCTTCCGGAAGGGGTCAACCTGGCGGGCAACCTGGTTGTGAGAATCACCGGCCAGAACGCCAAGACCCTGCGCGCGCAAGTAGTAGAGCAAGACGTGGATATTTCCCCGGTATCCGAATTTGTGTTGCAAAAGTTTATTAACAACGGCGCCGACCTCGATCAGCTGGTAGTAACAGATGTTGTAAAACTGGCGGGAAGAGTAGAAGAGTTTGATGTGTCTCTAGCAGGATTAGCCAATCTGGATGCGGCGTTTGCTGCCCTGGAAAGCGAAATAGGCGACTTTGTTGAAAACGAAGTCGCGACTACGGGCGTTCCGGAAGGCAGCGCCGCCAGCATTGCGGGCAACTACCGCTCATCGGCAATTTCGTTCGGACTTTTCGACAGCGAAGGGTCTGGTATAGGTACACTCGCGAACGACGTATGGATGGGCCAGTTCACCTTTTCAGGAAATAACGGTGGCAACGTTACGATTAACCAGCTTTCCGAAGAAAGCGCCTACGGCCAAATTACTGGCGTAACGATAGACCAGGCCAACCTCTACTACGAGAGCGAAGTGGAGCCCGACATTAACGACACCTTCCCGGGCACGCTCAGCGCCAATGGCCTACTTTCTGTCTCTGGCGATTTTGAAGAAGATATTGATGGCGATTTCGGCTTCCGCTACCCCCCGACCGTCTACAATTTTTCACAGGTCGCAGAGTCCGGGCTCTTCTTTCTGTTAACCAACGAAGCGTCTGTTCGGTACAGCACAGTCGATACCAATGGCGATGGCGTGAAAGATGCCATTGATCCCGCGCAGAAAGCCGGCGATGAAATTTTCCGGAATCTGGAAGTGTTTGCCAAGCAGCCCACAGCCTTTGCAAATGCCGATCTTACTGGCAGTTTTGGCCGGGTCGCGATTGAATCCTACATCGGCAACGGGTTTGCAGAGGTGAGCACTGGAACCAATATTCTGACCTTCAACGGTAACGGCACTTTCACTTACGGCACGGAGACAGAGCGCAGCATTTTGATGGGCTCCAGCGCCAGCTACACGGAGTTTCCACCAGAACCCGAAGAAACTGACCTGCCTATTGTTATAAGCCCGAACGGCGACATCACTGCTGCTGGTCTTGATGAAAATGATCAGCCAGAAGCTGCAGACGGTTTTATTAACCACACGTTCGATTTTATGGCTTTTACCGATGCTGAAGGCAACAGCGGGCAAGACGCCTCCCTTGGTCAAACGCTTCTGTTAAAGCTACCAGCGGCGGCTCCGGATGTATCCGGCAACCAGTACAGGATGCTATTGGTCGCCATGCAATTGAGTGGTTCCGGCGAACTTGTTCTCTCCTCAAGCAAGTTCAATAGCTATGTAAACATGAGTTCATCAACAGCGGGCACAGTTGACGGCACCTTCTTCGAAGTCATCAAACCAAACCTTGGCGGTGACGTCTCGATCGAGACCTACACCGAATCAGGCACGAACCTGACATCAAGCATCGGTAGTGACGGAGCGACGACTCTGACCGTGGCAGACTCGGAAGGCACAACTACCATGGAAGGTTTCTTCAACGACGGTGCTACCCTGGGCATCTTCACGCTTCGCTATGCGGACACAGGTAGCGATCCCGACGAACTGGGCATGGTTATACTGGTGAAAACCAACAACTAGGATCGATACGCAGGGCGCGTCTTTTGCTGACCGCCCTGCCGACACTATCGCAATAAAGCCGAAAGAATCGTACTGATCAGCTGGCCTTGGCGAATTTGACCGGTTTTGTGAAAGATCTGCTTCAGATAACTTCGGACCGTTGCCTCACTTTTACCTCTCTTTTCCGCAATATCTTTCAGGCTGAGCCCGATAACAAGGTCTTCGCACACCTCCGCCTCCACCGGCGAAAGGGAAAAACACTCTGCAATCGCGGTCGCACCAGGAAACAACCTCGAGTCTGAATCGATCACCGTTATCAGCACGCCACCGGTGAGCAGCTCATTGTGTTCAAGCGGCCGGATCGTCATAACCAGCGGTGACTTGACCTCACGGCTGACAATCAGCGTCTCCGGTTGCGCAATACCGCTGCTTCCTGTGGCATCCGAGGCTCGCGTGATCGCACGGAAGAAGGCCTTCTGCGTCATCTCAGCTGAAAAACAGAAGCGCTCGGAACGAATACTCAGGCAACGCTCGTTTTCCAGCAGCACATTGCCGCGTTGGTTTACAAGCACCACCATACCCCGATTATTCAGAACGAAGGCGGCCTCCGGAATCAACTCGGCTATCGCAGACAGCGACTGCCCAGTGCTCGGATGCTGATGAAGGGTTTGCGCCAGGTTTACCGTTTGCCGCACAAACGGAACCAGGTGGTTCATGGCCTCGAGTTCCACGGGGAAATATGCGCCCTGGGCAAGGGTTCTCTGAACAGTGAGCAGTATGATGTGAGTGTCAGAGGCATCAACGACCAGCCATGCTGAGTCAAGCATGCTCTGATCAGACTCCCAGCGATCGTATTCATCGCCGGGCGGGCCGTTTTCCAGTAGCGGCAAGGCTGAGTTGAACAAACCAGGCTGCTGGGTGACGGCATGATTGGTGACCGCGTCGTGGGCGATCATATTGTTGTCCAGATACCACGCCACGAATTCATCCGTCAGGCCAGCGTGCCAGATATGCTCTATAGCGACGGGGGTTCTTCGGATAAAAGTAAGCTGGGCGGCGCAGCCGTTAACGGCTGTGGTCAGCATCGCAAGAAAATCATGAAAACCGGCCTGATGCTGCAAAGACTCGTAAAGGCACCGGATCAGTTCAGACTCATTTGGCAAGGCATTCTGAGAGTTCAATATTCCATGAAGTCGCTGAGACCCCAGTGCTTGAGACTCCATGGACTCTCCCGTTCGATTTGTTTTTATGGAAGCAGATTTCCTGTTTCAACAAACCAGACTATAGAAGAAGTTCAACTTATTTGAAGTAAAAAGGTTTTTCGGAGGGGCCGAACGAGACTCCGGGCTACCCGATTACGGATAGCCCGCCCTGGCAGAAAGGGTCAGTGCATCAGCGTATAAAGCTTGCGCCGGTAGGTACGCACATCCGGGTTGTTGTTACCCAACTTCTCAAACAGCTCAACCAGTGTGGTTTTGGCCACCTCATCTTTATATCTGCTGTCGACCTGCATCAGCTGGATCAGCAACTCCATGGCATCGGCATTTTTCTCCGCCAGCACGTTATGAAGTGCCAGCATGTGCAAAGCATTAGGGTCTTTCGGGTCCTGCTCCAGCGCCATTTCCAGATCTTTTACAGGTGGAAGCTCCGCAGATTGCTTCAGAAACTTTATTCTGGCGGCCAACTGCTTTGCCTGGTGTTGCAGCTTTTCCTCAGGCGGCAAGCTTTCCAGTACCTGCTCAGCGGTTTCAAGGTCGCCAGTTTCAGCTTTCAGCTGGGCAAGGTCGATCAGCACCTTGAGGTTCTCCGGATCTTCCCTGTTCATTTCTGAAAGAATTTCCATTGCGCCGTCTACATCACCCTCTTCCCAGATGCGATGGGCCTTTTCGTATGGAGCCTCTTCCGGCAGTTCGATGTGCTTTTCCAACACCTTGCGAATTTCACTTTCTGGCAAGGCACCGTTAAAACCGTCAACCGCCTGGCCATCCTTCACCAGGATGATCGTTGGCAGGCTGCGCACGCCCAGGCTGGAAGTGAGCTGCTCCTGTTCATCCGCATTAACCTTTGCCAGCCGGAACGCGCCCTTGTATTCGTTAGCCAGTTTTTCCAGCAGGGGCATAAGCTGTTTGCAGGGTGCGCACCACTCGGCCCATACATCCACAAGTACGGGCGTGGAAGCAGAGGCGTCCATTACCTCCTGCTGGAAGTTTTCCATGGTGGCTTCAAATATGTGGGGAGAGCTGCTCATGTCGGGCACCTGAGTTGTTCGCAACGTTGACTATTGGTTAATGCGTAGATGGGGCGCAGGGGTTCGGAATTCAAGAGCGGCCACCCAAGGTATTAGCAAAGCCCCTGCTTGAAAATATGACTTTAGGCTTCAGTTAGTAACCAGACACTTCTCCTACGAGGAAGCAGATACGGCATGAAAAACGAAAAAGACAACGATTCCCTGACAGAGTTTGAGGAAGATGTCACCGAGTACATCGGCAAGAACGAGCACAGTAAAGATCTCGTTCTGCCCCAGCATTCCATGCCCAAGCGGATGTATTTGCTGCCGGTATCAAACCGGCCATTTTTCCCCGCACAGGTGCAGCCGGTCGTGGTCAACCAGAACCCCTGGCAAGAGACCCTCAAGCGCGTAGGCGAAACCGACCACAAAATGCTCGGGATCTGTTTTGTGGATAATCATCAAACCGGGCAGAGCGTGCCGGAGAGCACCGAGCTGGCAGAAGTTGGCTGCGCAGTGCGCATTCATCACGCACAGAATAAGGATGGAAATGTTCAGTTCATTGCGCAAGGGCTCCAACGCTTTCGCATTGTGCAGTGGTTAAGGCGCAAGCCTCCGTATCTGGTAGAAGTTGAGTACCCGCAAGAACCCGAGGAAGATGCAGACGAAACGAAGGCCTACACCCTGGCCATCATCAGCGCCATTAAAGAGCTGCTGCGTACCAACCCGCTGTATGGCGAGGAAGTAAAACAGTACCTTTCACGCTTTGGCCCGGAGGACAGCTCCCCGCTGACGGATTTTGGCGCCTCCATGACCAGCGCTCCCGGCCCGGAACTGCAGGATATCCTGGGCACCCTGCCCCTGCTCAGGCGCATGGAAAAGGTGCTTCTGCTCATGCGCAAAGAACTGGAGGTGGCGCGCCTGCAGTCTGAGATCAGTGAGGAAGTAAATGAGAAGGTGCAGAAGCACCAACGTGACTTCTTCCTGAAGGAGCAACTAAAAGTCATTCAGCGCGAGCTGGGCATATCGAAAGACGATAAAACGGCAGATGCCGAGCGCTTTGAAAACCGCATGGCAGAGCTGAACCCGCCCGAGGCCGTGCAAGAGCGCTTTGACGAGGAACTGCAAAAGCTGCAGATTCTGGAGCAGGGTTCGCCGGAATATGGCGTTACCCGCAATTATCTGGACTGGTTGACCCAGGTTCCCTGGGGCCAGCATTCCGAGGATCAGTTTGATCTGGCAAAAGCCCGCAGCATTCTGAACCGTGACCACGACGGCCTTGATGATGTAAAAGACCGGATCATCGAGTTCCTGGCCGAAGGCACCTTCAAGGGCGAAGTAAGCGGCTCGATCCTGCTGCTCGTTGGGCCGCCAGGCGTGGGTAAAACATCCATTGGCCATTCGGTGGCGGACGCGCTCGGGCGCAAGTTTTACAGATTCAGCGTTGGCGGCATGCGTGACGAAGCAGAAATCAAAGGCCACAGGCGCACCTACATCGGCGCCATGCCGGGCAAGTTCGTGCAGGCACTAAAAGATACCAAAGTAGCCAACCCGGTGATCATGCTGGATGAAATCGACAAGATCGGCGCCTCCTATCAGGGTGACCCGGCTTCCGCGCTTCTGGAAACTCTGGATCCGGAACAGAACAGGGAATTTCTGGATCACTATCTGGATGTCCGCATGGACTTGTCGAAGGTGCTGTTTATATGCACGGCCAACCAGCTCGACACCATTCCGCGGCCGCTACTGGACCGGATGGATGTTATCCGCCTGTCGGGTTATATCGGCGAGGAAAAGCTTGCCATCGCCAAGCATCACCTGCTGCCGCGTCTTTTGAAACGGGCCGGACTGCTTAAAAAGCAGTTCAACATAACTGACGCTGCCATCCGCCAGATCATCGAAGGCTATGCCCGTGAAGCGGGCGTCCGGAACCTTGAAAAAATGCTGCACAAAGTCATGCGCAAGGGCATCGTAAAACTGCTGGAAGCCCCGGATGAGCCGGTGAAGGTAGGCGTATCTGATCTGCAGGAGTATCTGGGCCAGCCGGCATTCCGGAAAGAGAAATCCCTCAAGGGTATTGGCGTTGTAACCGGGCTGGCCTGGACATCCATGGGTGGCGCAACGCTGGGCATAGAGGCGTCCCGTATTCATTCCAGCCAACGCGGTTTCAAGCTGACCGGCCAGCTTGGCGACGTCATGAAAGAATCGGCTGAAATCGCTTACAGTTACGTCAGCTCAAACCTGAAACGGTTCAAAGGCGACCCCGGATTTTTCGACAAATCCTTCGTGCATCTTCATGTGCCGGAAGGCGCAACACCCAAGGATGGCCCCAGTGCGGGTGTAACCATGGCAACGGCCTTACTCTCGATCGCGCGCAGGGAAGCCCCTCAGCAGAATACCGCGATGACCGGGGAACTGACACTCACTGGCCAGGTTCTTCCTGTAGGGGGTATTCGCGAGAAAGTCATCGCAGCCCGCAGGCAGAAGATCAGCAATCTGATTCTGCCAGAAGCGAACAGGGGCGATTATGAGGAGCTACCGGAATACCTGAAAGAAGGCCTGACGGTCAACTTTGCCAAACACTACAACGATGTCTTTCAGGTGTGTTTTGGCAACAAACCCCGGTCCGGGTCGTCAGTGCACTGATGCGACTGGAGAAAGAAAAGGCTCATCCCTTTTCTTTCTCTTTCCATCCATCATCTTTCAGAACCGGCCCCACATCCAGAACCGGAGAGGCGTCTATGTCGTCAGCATCCATCATGTTCGCGACCCGCTGCATAGACGCGAGAATCATGTTCTGCTCCCACTCATGAAGGTTCTGAAACTTCTTGATGAAGTCTTCCTGAAGGGGGTTCGGCGCACGGGAAAGTATATCTGCACCACCCTCGGTCAGGTGCGCATGAACCTTGCGCTTATCCTGCGTACTGCGAACGCGGTACACCAGCTTCCGATGTTCCAGGCGATCAAGAATGGTTGTAACTGTAGCCTGGCTCAGGCTGACCTTGTCGGCAATGGTGCCAATGGTAACCTCACCCAGATCCCGGATTGTCCGCATGATCAAAAGCTGCGGGCCGGTGAGCCCGGCATTCTTGCTGAGACGCTTGGAATGAAGATCCGTTGCCCGAATAACACGCCTGAGTGCTACCAGAACATGCTCATGATTGTTCACTGTATTACTACTCCGCTGACGCCTTCCGACTTTTTGTTTACACCACTAACTATTAGAGTTCCTCACACCTTTGAATGCAAGTAGCGGTTTCCCCCCAGCCGAGCCCCAGTGCGCCATGTCGGTTGATATCAGCACAGGACAGTTGCGCGACCACCACAGTTTCCGCACACTGCCCTTCCCGGATCATCCTGACGATACTGAAGTTTGCGCCGGAGAATGTTAAATAATCAAAGAAGCCTTGGGCCAACTTGACAAGGCAGGATGTGTAGTGTTTGTTTAGCACTCTGAGAACATAAGAATAACCCTGAACCTAACAGGACAGACACAATGACAACTTCACTGAAAAAAATCGTAACCGCCGTTAGTGCTTCCGTTGCCCTCATGGGCGCAGGCCACGCAGCTGCGGAAATTCAGATTGGTATTGCAGGCCCGATGACCGGACCGGTTGCCCAGTATGGTGACATGCAGTTTTCCGGTGCCCGCATGGCCATTGAGCAGATCAACGCCAATGGCGGCGTGATGGGCGAGCAGCTCGTCGCAGTGGAATACGACGACGTGTGCGATCCCAAGCAGGCCGTTACCGTGGCAAACCGGTTGGTTAACGATGGTGTTCGCTACGTCATCGGCCACCTCTGCTCCAGCTCCACCCAGCCTGCCTCAGACATCTATGAGGACGAAGGCATTCTGATGGTCACTCCAGCCTCAACCAGCCCGGAAATCACCGAGCGTGGCTATGAGCTGGTTTTCCGCACCATCGGTCTCGATAGCATGCAGGGCCCAGTCGCCGGTAATTATATTGCCAGCCAGAACCCGGAGCGGGTTGCTATTGTTCACGACAAGCAGCAGTACGGTGAAGGTATCGCTACAGCCGTTCGCGACACACTGAAAGACAAGGGCATCGAAATTGCCATGTTTGAAGGTATTACCGCGGGCGACAAAGACTTCTCCTCCCTGGTCACCAAGCTCAAGCAAGCCGACGTTGATTACGTTTACTATGGCGGCTATCACCCTGAGCTGGGCCTGATTCTGCGCCAGGCACGCCAGGCTGATCTCGATGCGAAGTTCATGGGCCCTGAAGGCGTTGGTAACAAAGATATCAACACCATTGCAGGTGAAGCCGCGGAAGGGCTTTTCGTAACCCTACCCCCAAGCTTTGACACAAAAGCGGAAAACCAGGAGCTGGTAAAGGCATTCGAAGCCAAGGGTGAAGACCCTTCAGGCCCGTTCGTGCTGACCTCCTACGCTGCTGTTCAGCTGGTTGCTGACGGTATCGAAGCTGCAGGTTCCAAAGACCCGTTCGACGTTGCTGCAGCGCTTCGCAGCGGCAGCTTTGAAACACCAATCGGTACTGTGCAGTACGACAAGGCCGGCGATATGAAGTCATTCGAGTTCGTTGTGTACGAATGGCATTCAGATGGCAGCAAAACTCCGGTAAACTAAGCCAAATCGTTAATTAACGGTAATCATGAGAGCACCTTCTCACCGCGATCCGGGAGAAGGTGTTTTTCTAGGCTCCTTATGATCCTGTCTCACTTTCGGCCCGGTTATCCCGTGTCTGGTGTGTTTCAGAGAAGGGAGCGGGCCTCCGGAGTCAAACAACAATGCAAGACCTCCTGTATTTCTCTCAACAGCTCATTAACGGGCTGACGATCGGGAGCGCCTACGCCCTGATCGCCATCGGTTATACGATGGTTTACGGCATCATCGGCATGATCAACTTTGCCCATGGTGAGATCTATATGATCGGCGCTTATACCGCGCTTATCGCCATTACCGGCCTGACCGCTCTCGGCCTTGCCTGGCTCCCTCTGATTCTCATTGTTGCGCTTCTTTGCGCGATGATTGTTTCCAGCTCTATGGGCTGGGCAGTAGAACGGGTCGCCTATCGCCCGGTACGTGGCAGGCACCGCCTGATCCCGTTGATCTCTGCAATCGGTATGTCCATCTTCCTGCAGAACTATGTGCACCTCGCCCAAGGCTCTCGCAACGTCGGCTTCCCGGCGTTGATTGAAGGCGGTTTCAATTTCAGTGCTGATGGCGCCTTCGAGATGTCACTGTCTTATATGCAGATCACTATTTTTGTGACCACATTGATTTGCATGACGGCACTCTCGCTATTCATTTCCCGCTCCCGCACAGGCCGCGCCTGCCGGGCAGTTTCTCAGGATCTTGGCATGGCCAGCCTGCTCGGCATCGATACCAATCGCATTATCTCTGCCACCTTTATCATCGGTGCAGCACTGGCGGCGGTTGCCGGCTTGCTTCTGGGCATGTATTACGGCTCGGTTGACCCCTTGTTCGGCTTCATCGCGGGGCTAAAAGCCTTTACCGCAGCCGTGCTTGGTGGCATAGGCAGCATCCCCGGAGCCATGCTCGGTGGCCTGATTCTCGGCGTCTCTGAAAGCATGACATCCGGCTATCTCAGCGGTGAATATAAAGACGTCGTATCCTTTGGCTTGCTGATCCTCATTCTGCTGTTCAAACCCACGGGCCTGCTTGGCAAACCGGAGGTTGAGAAGATCTGATGGCTGCTAACAACTACAGGCACGCACTGTTCTGTGCGATTGTCACGCTGATTATTTCGTTCCCTATCCTTGGTTTCAACCTGGAAGCCAAGGGCATCAACATCACGCTCACCGGAGCCAAAACCTCAACGATCATTGCGGTAATAGTGGCGGCGATAGCGGTTTTCGTGTTCCAGGCTTACCGTGACTCGTTCATGGGCATTCTTGGCAAACTACCCAACCTTAATCCGCTGGCCGGCAAAGAACCCATGGAGCAATCCAAGCGGGTCAAGCTTGAGTCCTGGGTACTGACCGGGATAGTCGTGTTTGCTCTGTTCTGGCCATTTCTTGTGTCGCGAGGCTCTGTGGATCTGGCCACGCTGGTGCTTATCTACATCATGCTCGCACTGGGCCTTAACGTGGTTGTCGGCCTCGCTGGCCTGCTGGATCTCGGCTATGTGGCATTCTATGCGGTTGGCGCTTATACGTTTGCCTTGCTGTCGCAGTACATGGGCATCTCGTTCTGGATGGCCTTGCCTATTGGTGCACTACTGGCCGGGCTGACCGGGATGATTCTTGGCTTTCCGGTTTTGCGCCTCAGGGGGGACTACCTGGCCATCGTTACCCTGGGCTTTGGCGAGATCATCCGCATCCTGCTCAACAACTGGACATCGCTGACTGGCGGCCCCAATGGCATTGGCGGCATCCCCGAACCCACGCTGTTTGGCATGGAATTCGGTCGCCGCGTAAAAGAGGAAGGTAATACATCCTTCCACGAAACCTTTGGCATTGCCTACAGCGGTGAGCACAAGGTTATCTTCCTGTACCTGATTGCACTGGTGCTTGCGGTTATTACCGCCCTGATTATCCGGCGCTTCATGCGCATGCCGGTAGGCCGGGCATGGGAAGCCCTGCGGGAAGACGAAATCGCAGCTCGCTCTCTCGGCCTGAGCCGCACCGCTGTAAAACTCTCTGCGTTCACCATTGGCGCCTTCTTTGCCGGCTTTGCAGGCACTGTATTTGCCTCCAAGCAGGGCTTTATCAGCCCGGAATCCTTTGTATTCCTCGAATCCGCCATCATTCTGGCAATTGTGGTTCTTGGCGGCATGGGGTCACAGATTGGCGTCATACTGGCAGCCATTGCAGTAACGATTTTGCCGGAGCTGGCGCGGGAGTTTTCCGAATACCGCATGCTGATTTTCGGCGCTGCCATGGTGCTGATGATGGTCTGGCGGCCGCAGGGTCTGCTACCCATGCGCCGTATCCACATCACACTGAACAAGCAGGGGTGACAGACAATGCTTGAAGTACAGAATCTGTCCATGCGCTTTGGTGGCCTGTTGGCGGTAGACGGCGTTTCACTGGACGTTAAGGAACGGGAAATCGTTTCCATCATCGGCCCCAACGGTGCCGGTAAAACCACTGTGTTCAACTGCATGAGCGGTTTTTACAAGCCGTCCGGCGGCAAGATCCTTTTCGAAGGCAAAGAAGTGCAGGGCATACCGGACCACAAGATTTCGCGGCTGGGTATGGTAAGGACTTTTCAGCACGTGCGCCTGTTCACCCAAATGACCGTTGTGGAAAACCTGCTGGTGGCCCAGCACCGCCACCTCAACACCAACATGCTGGCCGGGCTTTTTGGCACGCCGAACTACAAAGAACGTGAGCGCAAAGCACTGGATCGTGCGGCGTACTGGCTGGAACGGGTAGGACTTCTGGATCTCGCCAACCGGGATGCCGGTAATCTGGCCTACGGCCAGCAAAGACGGCTTGAGATCGCCCGTTGCATGGTCACTGAGCCCAAGCTGCTGATGCTCGACGAGCCTGCCGCCGGCCTGAACCCGGCAGAAACCAAAGAACTCAATCAGCTTATTGTGAGCTTGAAAGAGGACTACAACGTTTCCGTAGTGCTGATTGAGCACGACATGAGTCTGGTAATGGATATTTCCGATCGCATTAACGTCATTAACCAGGGCCGCCCTCTGGCCAGTGGTACACCGGAAGAAATCCGCCACAACGACGACGTGATCAATGCCTACCTGGGCGAGGCCTGACTATGAGCATGCTTGTACTGGAAGACGTCCACACTCATTACGGCAAGATTGAGGCCCTTCACGGGGTCTCGGTTGAAGTAAACAAGGGTGAAATCGTCTCGCTGATCGGTGCCAACGGCGCCGGAAAAACGACTTTGCTGATGACCGTATGCGGCATGCCGCAAGCCAGTTCCGGACGTGTCATTCTGGAAGGTCGGGATATCACTACCGAGCCCACAGCACAGATCATGCGCTCAGGGTTAGCGATAGTGCCTGAAGGTCGGCGCATATTCTCTGGCCTGACGGTTGAAGAAAACCTGCACATGGGCGGGTTCTTCAACACCAAATCCGAGATCCGCAAAAGCCAGGCCCACGTTTACGAACTGTTCCCGCGCCTGAAAGAGCGTGAACATCAACGCGCGGGCACCATGTCGGGCGGCGAACAACAGATGCTGGCCATAGGCCGGGCACTGATGAGTCGCCCGAACATGATCATTCTGGACGAGCCATCGCTCGGGCTGGCGCCGCTGATCATCAAGCAGATCTTCGAGATTATCGGACACCTGCGGGATGAAGGCATTACCGTGTTTTTGGTCGAACAGAACGCGCACCAGGCGTTGCACCTTGCTGACCGGGGTTATGTGCTGGAAACGGGTAAGATCCGGCTGCACGACACAGGTAAGAACCTGCTGGCCAATCCGGATGTTCAGAACGCTTACCTGGGCGGTTGAACCTGCTCTCACGATACGCTTAAACCGGAGCCTGCTCCGGTTTTTTTATACTCTGATTTTACCCCGCAGTACGCTGCAGGAGGTAAATAGTCTGGCAAAATCAAATAGTCACAGTGGTATAGACTTGCGGTTGTCAAATCTGCACTATACTCAAGACAACGGCTTTAGTGCTTGTTTCCGCGGGAATCCGTCAGGGCCGTTTCCACGCAGCCAGTAACAGAGCTGGCTATGTGTTTTTTTGCGACGACTGTAAAATATTCAAAGGAGTGGACAATGAAAAAACTGATCGCAGGTGCAATTCTTCTGGGTGCGTCTTCCATGGCTTTTGCTCAACCGGGCTGCGGCGTTGGCGCTATGATCTGGAAAGGACAATCCGGCATTGCTCCCCACGTACTGGCTGCAACAACCAACGGTACTTTCGGCAACCAGACATTCGGCATGACCACTGGCACCCTGGGCTGCCAGACCAACGAATCCGTTCAGTCCATGGCCATGTATATGGACAGCAACATCGACAAAGTGGCTCGTGACATGTCTCGCGGCAATGGCGAGAACCTCGAAACCCTGGCAGTTCTTCTGGGTGTAGAAGCAACGGACCGCGATGCGTTCCGCCAGATTCTGCAGGATAACTTCGCTACTATTTTCCCGAATTCCGACACCACTTCCGGTGAAGCAGTGGACGCAATTGTCGCACTGCTGGAAAAGAATGAGTCGCTTAGCAAATACGTAGCGGCCTGATAGCTGAACTGCAGGGATGCCCGGGCGCCAAGGATGGCGCACTTCCCCGTTTCACCATCTCCTACCGGAACTCGCACATACCCATGGGCAACTTGCTTCGCGTTGGGCCAGCTGTGTTTTGGCTCATCATCAGCTTACCTCTGCAGGCTCAAGCACAATCAGCTGAAAGCCCACTGCATCTCGATCCGGCCTGGCTCACACTTATTCACTACCAGCCCGACAGGTTTGGCAGCGGCTATACAAGCCAGGCGGATGATTCTGCATTTTTTCTGAGCGAGCATGGCAAGAAGTCTCCGAAAGCAGAACTAGAAGCAACCCTCAAGGCAATACAACAACCGGGAGATGGCAACAACCACCCCCGTTGCCGCTTTCCGGCCCGGGACACCTGGCTTAGGGAACAGCTTGACCTGCCAACCCCGGCAGTAGATTGCCCGGATTATGAAGACTGGATGGAAACCCTTAACACAGAAAGCATCACCCTGGTTTTTGCAGCCTCATACCTGAACAGCCCCTCTTCCATGTTTGGCCACACATTCCTGCGGCTGGACCCGCCGAAGGAAGATGAACAAACCAACTTACTGCTCGCCAATACGATTTCCTATGCCGCCGATGCGGCGGCCCATGATAGCGAGCTGTTATTTGCGTACCGAGGGATCTTCGGAGGCTACCCGGGCATTACCACCGTCCAGCCCTACTACGAAAAAATCCGCCTCTACTCCGATATCGAGCATCGCGATCTCTGGGAATACCAACTCAACCTGAACCAACAGGAAGTGGACTTCATGCTGGCTCATGCCTGGGAAATCCGGGACCGTAATTTCGACTACTACTTTTTTGATGAAAACTGCGCCTATCGTCTGCTCGCACTGATCGATGTCGCACGTCCTGGCACCAATCTTCTGGATGAGATCAGTACCCACGCCATACCGTCGGACACCGTCCGCTGGGTACTGGATAAAGACCTGGTTCAGGATGTGCACTATCGCGCATCAGCGGCCACTTCTGTCTCTCATAGCCTGGCAGCACTGCCCCAACCTCATCAGACACTTGCAGCTGCTATGGCAAACGGATATGTGGAGCCAGGCAGCGACGAGGTACTTGCGCTTTCGCCACGCGAACGTGCTCATGTGCTCGACGCAACATACGACTATGTGCGCTACCAGAGCGAAGCAGACGGCTGGCCAAGAGAGATTGCAGCCCCACTCTCACACAGCCTGTTACGTGAGCGCAGTAAAATTGAAGGTGTTGCATCACTGGAACAGCCACCGGAACCTCCAGTGCGAGACGACCAGGGCCATGACACCTTTCGCGTTAGCTTGGGTGCCGGGCAACTGGCCCATCGCGAGTTTACCCAGCTGACATTCCGACCCGCGTATCACGACATTCTCGACCCGCCCGCCGGCTACCGAAGCGGAGCCCAACTGCAGTTTCTCCGCCTGGATGCCCGCTACTACACCGACAACGACGAACTTCAACTGGAACAGCTCACCGGCGTAGAAATCCGCTCCCTGAGCCCGAGAAATGCCTTTTTCTCACCCTTGTCGTGGCAGGTAGGCTTCGGTGCACGACGCACCGACACCGGCACCGAAAGGGTTCTGGCGCCCTACCTGGAAGGCGGTGCAGGCGGAAGCTGGCAACTGGGCCAGCAAACCCAGGCATTTGCCATTGCTACTGCAGACCTGGAAATCGACGATGATCTGCGCCGGGGCTACGATGCAGCACCGGGCGCCGACATTGGCGTGCTGCACCAGAACGACCGCTTCAGCCTCACCGCCGGCGCCAAAACCAAAGCCTGGATCGTCAGTAGCCAGCACCGGCAAAATCAGCTATACGCCAAAGGCAACTGGCACATCGGACGCGAATTCAGCCTGTTCGCCGAATTCACCCGGGAAGATCACTACGACAGGTACCAGAGCACATGGCAAGCCGGACTTCACGCTTACTTCTGAGAATGCCGAAGCTGAAAACAACCCTGCTGACAGTATTTCTCGCTGCCGTTGTGCTATCGCAAAACGGCTGCAGCAGCCTGTTCTTCTTCCCGGACAGAACCACCTACATAACGCCAGACCGCCTCAACCTGGCTTACGAAGATATTTACCTCGAGACTGCCGACGGCGAGACCCTCCACGGCTGGTGGTTGCCTGCTGAAGGCGATGCACTGGGCACAGTATACTTCCTCCACGGCAACGCACAGAACATCAGCAGCCACCTGCTCAACGTCGCCTGGCTACCTGCGGAAGGCTACAACATCTTCGCCATAGACTACCGGGGCTACGGCAAATCCACCGGCGCGCCCGACATAGAAGGCGCCCTCCACGACTCCGAAACCGGCCTGCGCTGGCTGGCGCAACAACCTGCCACCGCCAACGCCCCGATCTTCCTCCTGGGCCAAAGCCTCGGCGGCGCACTGGGGCTGACTCTCGCCAGCGAGTGGGTACAACGGAACGAAACGCCGGAACTCAACGGCGTCATCCTCGACGGCACCTTCTCAGGCTTTCGCGGCATAGCCAGAGAGAAGCTCTCAAGCTTCTGGCTCACCTGGCCACTCCAGGCGCCTCTGAGCTGGACCATTCCAGACGAGTACGAAGGAATAGACCGCATAGCCAACATAAGCCCGGTACCTGTCATGATCATTCACAGCGTCCGCGACGGCATCATCCCTTTCCATCACGGCCAGGCACTTTATGAGGCCGCCGATGAACCAAAGCAATTCCTGCAGACAGATACGCCCCACGCGGCTACGTTCATCATCCCGGCTTACAAGAATGCGGTACTGGAGTTTTTAGAGGGGAGTTAAGGACCGCCTGATCTGTTTGAGAAGGTTCCTGGCTTTTCTTTTTTGACGGCTACTGACATGCATAAGCGTTCATCGGGAGGGCCGTTTCAAAACTGTAGAGGGCCAAGGATGGCCCGAAACAAGCGCACATGGATGTGCTCGTAGCGTGTTTTGAAACGGCCCTCCCGATGAACGCCACCTCCCAGGCAAAAAACAAAAAACCCGCCAATCCCAAAAGGAAAGGCGGGGTTTGACTAGCTGCTAACTATCAGTCAGAAAAATCAGTCGGCTGCTCGCCTTCTTTGACTTCCTTCATGGACAGCTTCACACGGCCACGGTTGTCTACATCCAGAACCTTGACCAGAACTTCCTGACCTTCCTTGAGTTCGTCAGTCACGTTCTCGATCCGGCGATCGGAGATCTGGGAAATGTGCACCAGACCATCCTTGCCAGGCAGGATGTTAACAAAGGCACCGAAGTCCACAATGCGCTCAACGCGACCCTTGTAGATAGCACCCACCTCAATCTCAGCAGTAATTTCCTTAACCCGGTTAACCGCCGCCTGGGCCGCTTCCTGGTTATCTGCGTAGATCTTCACGTTACCGTCATCATCCAGATCAATAGAAGCACCGGTCTCGTCACAGATAGAACGGATCATCGAACCGCCCTTACCGATAACATCACGAATCTTCTCAGGATTGATCTTGATCGTGGTTATGCTCGGAGCGCGGGGCGAAAGCTCGGTACGCGACACAGAGATAACCTTATTCATCTCACCAAGAATATGCTGACGCGCCGCGTAAGCCTGCTCCAGGGCAAGCTCCATGATCTCGTCGGTAATACCCTGGATCTTGATATCCATCTGCAGAGCGGTCACACCGTCTTTGGTACCGGCAACCTTGAAGTCCATGTCGCCCAGGTGATCCTCATCACCCAGAATGTCTGTCAGGATGGCAAACTTGTCGCCTTCCTTGACTAGACCCATGGCGATACCAGCAACCGCCGATTTCAGCGGAACACCCGCATCCATCAACGCCAGACTTGAACCACAAACAGAAGCCATGGAGCTGGAACCGTTGGATTCAGTAATCTCGGATACCGAACGAATGGCATACGGGAACTCTTCCAGGGTAGGCATAACAGCCATTACACCGCGCTTCGCCAGACGACCGTGGCCGACTTCACGACGGCCAGGTGTACCAACACGGCCCGCTTCACCTACTGAGTACGGAGGGAAGTTGTAATGGAACAGGAACGGATCCTTACGCTCGCCTTCCAGCGCATCGATCGTCTGCACATCACGGGAAGTACCCAGAGTAGTCGTAACAATCGCCTGAGTTTCCCCACGGGTAAACAGCGCAGAGCCGTGAACGCTTGGCAGGATACCCACTTCGATTTCAATCGGGCGAACTGTTTTGTTGTCACGGCCATCGATACGTGGCTTGCCATCAATAACCTGCTGGCGAACAACTGACTTCTCGATCTTGCCAAAGTTCTTTTTGACATCGTCTGCGGAAGGCTGACCTTCCTCTTCACCGGCAAGCTTCTCAACCGCTGCGGCTTTGATTTCGCCAAGACGCTCATAACGAGCCATCTTGTCGCGAATGCCATAGGCTTCTTCGATCGCTCCGGCAAACTCAGACTTGATAGCGTTCAGAAGCTCAGTGTTTTCAGCTTCTGGCTGCCAGTCCCAACGTGGCTTGCCATTTTCAGCGGCAAATTCCTTGATTGCGGTAACGGCAGACTGCATTTCCTGGTGCGCAAACAGAACGCCACCCAGCATCTGATCTTCGGTCAGGCCTTTGGCTTCAGACTCAACCATCAGAACTGCGTCCTCGGTACCGGCAACGATCATGTCCAGCAGGGAAGTTTTCAGTTCTTCGAAGCTCGGGTTGAGGAAATAACCTCTTTCGTTGGTGTAACCAACGCGGCTGGCACCGATAGGGCCATCAAAAGGAATACCAGAAATTGCCAGGGCAGCGGAAGCTGCCAGCATTGCTGCGATATCCGGATCCTGCTGCTTGCTGGACGACATAACGGTGCAGATAACCTGCGTCTCGTTCATGTAGCCATTCGGGAACAGCGGACGAATCGGACGGTCGATCAGACGGGATGTCAGAGTTTCTTTCTCGGAAGGACGACCTTCACGCTTGAAGAAACCACCGGGAATTTTGCCAACGGCATAGGTTTTTTCAAAATAGTTAACAGTCAGCGGAAAAAACGGCTGACCAGGCTTGGCTGCCTTGGCACCAACAACAGTGCCCAGAACCGAAATATCACCAACGGTGACCAGAACAGAACCTGTAGCCTGACGGGCAATACGTCCGGTTTCCAGGGTGACGGTTTCGCCACCCAGCTCAAATGATTTTTTACGCGGTTGCAGATCCACAACGAACTCCTGCGTTATCTGTTCAGAATGATTGAAGTGTGACCCTGAAAATACTCTGCCTGAAAGCTAACAGGCTGTTGCAAAACCCCGGCCAGGTAATCGGTACGCTGAACCTGCGTACCGCCCGGGCTTTCAACAACCTGCTATCAATTTCAGCTTCCCAATACGACAGAAGATCCCAGACTCACTGAAATACTCAATGCGGTGATGAAAAACACAACCGGCAGGCCCCCTGAGGAACCCGCCGGCTGGTGGCTGCTACCGGAACAATGCCGGAGCGGCCGTCAGGTCGTAAGACCGGATTTAGCGACGCAGTCCCAGGCGCTTGATCAGCTCCAGGTAACGATCGCCATTCTTCTTACGGAGGTAGTCCAACAGCTTACGACGCTGGTTTACCATCCGGATCAGACCACGGCGGGAATGGTGATCCTGCTTGTTGATCTTGAAGTGGTCCTGCAGCTTGTTGATGTTGGCGCTCAGCAGTGCAACCTGCACTTCCGGGGAACC
>NZ_JBLXHQ010000003.1:0-277660 GCF_048259445.1 Marinobacter sp.
CAGACGGTCACGGATCAGGTCATCCAGGAAATTCGAACTCGGCAGGACACTAATACCCGGAGGAGCAGATAATCATGGGACCTAAAAGTGTAGTGGGTCTTGCAGGCGCTCTTATCGTTGTCCTGCTGGTACTCTCGAGTGTGTTTATTATTCCGGAGACCCATCGCGGGGTCATGCTGAGGTTTGGTGAGCTGGTTGAGACAGACATCAAAGCCGGTATTCACTTCAAGGTTCCGGTTATTGATCAGGTTCGGGAGTTTGATATCCGCGTTCTGACCATGGATCTGCCTTCGCGGCAGTATCTGACGGTTGAGAAGAAGCCGCTGGATGTCACCTCCTATATCGCCTGGAAAATTCGCGATGTGGATCAGTTCTATCGGGCGACAGGCGGTGATGAGTTTCGTGCCCAGTCACTCTTGTTATCCCGGGTGGACAATGGTCTGCGAGACGAGTTTGGTGTGCGCACCATGCATGAGGTGGTTTCCGGCCAGCGCGATGAGCTGATGAATACCTTGCGTGAACGGGTCAATGAAACGTCCGTCAAGGAATTCGGCATTGATGTAAAAGATATCCGGGTAAAAGCTATCGAATTTCCGGGGCAGGTCAGTGATAACGTTTATCGCCGCATGGCCACTGAGCGTGAAAAGCTTGCTCAGGAATTCCGGTCCCGGGGTCGGGAGCTGGGAGAAGGTATCCGCGCAGATGCTGATCGTCAGAAAACCGTTACTTTGGCAGCTGCATTCGCATCTGCGGAAGAAACCCGCGGTGAAGGTGACGGTGAGGCGGCCAGGATCTACGCAGAGGCATATGGCTCCAACCCGGAGTTCTACAGCTTCTACCGTAGCCTGCAGGCGTACAGAAACACCTTCTCAAGCAAAGACGACATAATGGTTATCGACTCTAACAGTGAATTCCTGAAATTCATGAAGGATTCGAACGGCGGAAGCTAAAACTTCCTCCGTGCGTCTGAAAACCGGAATACCTTGGTATTCCGGTTTTTTTGTGCGCGTCAACAGTGTAAAATCCTTCAGGTTTTGGTTCGGGTTTTTCTGTCCCGAATGTCACCCTAAAATCTGCATGCTTCTTCTTTACCACGAGCAGGAGTGTGCGGGATGGACTACGGAATCTCATGACAGTATCTGATCGCTGGTTACTGCCGGACGGGGTAGAGGATATTTTGCCGCCCCTGGCCGGACAGATAGAATCCCTGCGCCGGGATGTAATGGATACCTGCCAGCGTTGGGGCTACCAACTGGTAATTCCTCCGCTTATCGAATACCTCGAATCCCTTTTTACCGGAACCGGACATGACCTGGAGTTGCAGACCTTCAAGCTGACTGATCAGCTGACGGGACGTATGATGGGTGTCCGTGCCGATATGACGCCTCAGGCTGCGCGCATTGACGCCCACACTCTGGGGCAGGAAGGGATTACCCGCCTCTGTTATGCCGGGCATGTACTGCATACCCGTCCCAAACACATGCTGACCGGGCGCACGCCGATTCAGGCGGGTTGTGAGCTGTTTGGCAGTGCTTCTGAATCTGCGGATATGGAAGTCATCAGCCTGATGCTCGAAGCCCTTCGCGTCGCAGGCCTTCCGAGCGTTCATCTGGACCTTGCGCATGTGTCCATCTACGAAAGTCTCATTGGTGAAGCCGGATTTGACCGGGATACCAGTGCGGCCATCTTTGATGCCATGGTACGCAAGTCTGTACCTGAGCTGGACAGGCTTCTGGGTAACTGCCCGAATGGTTCGGCTGGAGCGCGCCTTCGTGATCTGGCTCGCGTCAGCGGTGGACCGGAAGCGCTGACCGAGGCGCGCCAGATTCTGAGCGGAGCATCTGACAACCTGAGTGCTGCTCTGGATCAGTTGGGTCGGGTTGCTGAGATGCTGGAAAGAGACTTTCCGGAAGTCAGCTTTGGTTTTGATTTCTGCGAACTGCGCGGTTACAACTATCACACCGGTCTGGTGTTTGCGGCTTATGTGCCGGGCCATGGTGATTCGGTTGCAAAGGGTGGCCGTTACGATGCCATTGGCAGTGACTTCGGGCGTGCTCGCCCGGCTACAGGGTTTAGCCTGGATATTCGGGCTCTGGTAACTCTGGGCAAGCGTTCGGTCTGTCGCAGCAAAGCTGTGTGGGCGCCTGCAGACAATGATTCAGCGCTGGAACAGGCTGTCGCTGCACTGCGGATGACGGATATCGTCGTCCGGGCACTACCGGAAGACAACGGAGTGAATCCCTTAACCCGGGGGTGTGACCGGAAGCTGGTAAAACAGGGTGATCATTGGGTCGTTCAGACGCTGAGTTAAACCGACGAGCTGTTTTGAGCGGGCGAAAGTACATTTGCCAAATTTGCAAGACGCACGCCATGCCGTGTGCGCATTGAGAGAGAATCATGGGTAAAAATGTTGTTGTGCTGGGCACCCAGTGGGGTGATGAAGGCAAGGGTAAAATCGTCGATCTTCTGACTGAAAAAGTCGCTGCGGTGGTTCGTTTTCAGGGCGGCCACAACGCGGGTCATACACTGGTTATTGACGGTAAAAAAACGGCTCTGCACCTGATTCCCTCTGGCATTCTCCGGCAGGACGTTCAGTGCCTGATTGGTAACGGCGTGGTTTTGTCGCCGGAGGCACTTTTGAAGGAAGTTCGTGGGCTGGAAGCCTCTGGCGTAGCGGTCCGCGACCGGTTGCGTATCAGCCTGGCATGTCCGATCATCCTGCGCACACACGTGCGTATCGATCAGGCCCGCGAACGCGCTAAGGGAATCGACAAGATCGGCACCACCGGCCGGGGCATTGGGCCGGCTTACGAAGATAAGGTTTCACGCCGTGGTGTTCGTCTTGGTGATCTCCACAGCCCGGCAGACTTCGAGGTGAAGCTGCGGGAAATCATGTCCTATCACAACTTTGTGTTGACCGAGTACTTCAAGGAGGAAGCTGAGGATATCGATGCGGCTCTGGAAGAGTTGATGCAGATGGGTAAGGAAATTCTGCCGATGGCAGCGGATGTTACCGATTTGCTGCACGACTATCGCAAGCGCGGTCAGGACATCATGTTTGAGGGCGCCCAGGGTTCCTTGCTGGACATAGATCTGGGAACCTACCCGTACGTAACCTCTTCCAATACGACCGCTGGCGGCACAGCTACCGGCTCTGGTTTTGGCCCTCTGTACCTGGACTATGTGCTTGGCATCACAAAAGCCTACACCACCCGCGTGGGGTCTGGCCCGTTCCCGACCGAGCTTTTTGATGAAATGGGGCAGCACCTCGCGGTTAAAGGCAACGAAGTGGGTACAACAACCGGTCGCTCACGTCGTTGTGGTTGGTTTGATGCCGTTGCCTTGCGCCATGCTATTCAGATCAACAGTGTATCCGGCATTTGTCTTACCAAGCTGGATGTCCTTGACGGGCTGGAAACGGTTAAAGTCTGCGTAGGTTATAAAACGCCTGATGGCGAAATCACCCGTCCACCGATCGGTTGTGACAGCTACAAGGATATCGAGCCGGTATACGCAGAGTTGCCGGGTTGGAGCGAAAGCACATTCGGGCTGACTGAACTCGACCAGTTGCCGGAGAATGCTAAAGCCTACATTCATTTTCTTGAAAAACAGATTGAAGCGCCGATCGATATTATTTCGACCGGCCCGGACCGTATTGAAACAATTGTCCTGCGCCACCCGTTTGACGGTTAAGCGTTAAGAGGTCGGGAAACCCGCTCTGCCTGAATCGGCACGGCGGGTTTTTTGTGCTCTTTTTTAATATTCAGGGCTTCTCAGCGATGATCGTGGCACGCTTTGGCCCGGGATAACCTTCGATGGTTCGTTCAGGGTTGTCCGGATCCAGAAAGTCCTGAAGCGAATTGAAGCGCATCCAGTCTGTGCTGCGCTGTTCGTCAGTGCTGGTTGCAGAGACATCCACAACGCGGGCGTTGCGGAATCCGGTGCGATCCAGCCACCTTAGCAGCGTATCGCAGCTCGGCAAAAACCATACGTTGCGCATCTGCCCGTAACGGTCTTCGGGCATCAAGCTGTAACCTTCAGGCCCATCTACAATCAGAGTTTCGAGCACCAGTTCACCACCTCTGCGTAAAGTGCCTTTGAGCTCCAGAAGGTGATCGAGCGGTGATCGGCGATGGTATAACACGCCCATGGAGAAAGTGGTGTCAAAGGTTTCGAGCCCTTCTGGCAGATCTTCCATGCGGATGGGCAGCAGGTCGACTGGAGCTTCAGGCAGGTAGCGCTTTACGCTGAGAAACTGGAACATGAACAGCAATCCGGGATCAATGCCAATCACCCGTCCTGCACCTTCGCCCAGCATGCGCCAGCAGTGATACCCGGAGCCACAACCTACGTCCAGAATGCGTCTGCCCTTAAGGTCAGAAAGGTAGGGTGAAACCCGATCCCACTTCCAGTCGGAACGCCATTCGGTATCAATGTGGGTGCCGAAGAAGTCAAAGGGCCCCTTGCGCCAGGGCATAAGGCCACGGAGCCCACTCTCAAGCGCTTCTTGCTGGCTAAAGTTCAGGGTGGTCGCTGAGCCAAGGGTAATCGCAGAGGTATTCAGCTCTGATGTTGTCCCGGAAATATTCGGGAGGCTGTCCAGTGCTGACTGCCAACGAGCAAGATCGCCGTGAGGATTTTCGTCAAAACGGCGGGTCAGCTGGGTTCTGATAATCTCGGCCCAGCTGCTCTGGCCAGTGTCGTCCAGTTCAGCCAGAAGCTGGCCAAAGCAGGTCTTCCAGTCAAAATTCGACATGGTCTGCTCGCTCTCCGTAGGGGTTCAGCCGGCCTTGATAGCCAGCATGGATACGAAGTTGAAGCACTGATACCAGACCAGAACCCGTTCAAAGCCCGCGTCTTTGAGGCGTTGCTTATGTGCTTCAAGCGTCTCGGGAATCAGTACCTGCTCAATGGCGCTGCGTTTCTGGCTGATCTCCAGATCCGAGTAACCGTTGGCACGTTTGAATTCATGATGGAGCTGCGTCTGAATGGTCTGCTCCTCCTCGGAATCGAAGCGGATTTTTTCCGAAAGGATCAGCACGCCGCCGGGTCTGGTGGCCTCGGCAATTTTGCTCAAAAGGCTGCACCGCTGCTCCGGCGGAACAAACTGCAGGGTGAAATTCAAAGTTGTTACGGAGGCGTTCGCAAGTTCCGTATCCTGAATGTTCTCGCAGCGCAGACTCACCGGTAACGAGTGATCGTCAAGCGCTATGTAATGCTCGCAGCGCTCGATCATTGCCTCCGAATTATCAACACCCACCAGAGAGCAGTTATCAAACGAAATGCCGTGACGCATGGCCAGGGTAGAAGCGCCTAAAGAGCAGCCCAGGTCATAACAGTTGGAGTTGGCTTGGGCATACTGCTCGGTGATGACTTCAATCATCGGAATGATCGTGGTGTATCCAGGTACGGAGCGGCGGATCATGTCCGGGAATACGCGGGCAACCGCCGCATCGAACCGGAAGTCCTCCGGTTGCCGCTCGGTGGCAAAAAGCCGGTCTGTCTGTTGCTCCGGTGAGTGGTCGGTCTTACTCATCGCTGGCGGGCTTCTCTTGTTGAACAGGTTCATCAGGCTGTGGCACGACCGCCGGTGCGGTGGCTGTGGGCCGATAGCAGCGTACGCCACGGTTTTTGTAGTCTACAAGGATGCCGCGGAAGGACGGGTCCACATCCGCAGCGATGGCCAGATAGCCGTTTTCACAAGCCGCGTGAAGCTCGGAGGCCTTGGGTGACATGCGGAAGGTCTCGCCCGGCGTTATATGGATCGCCTGAAAGTCGCCTACCGGCACATGATCCTTGTTATCCGAATGCTTGATGCTCCCGCTGGCCTCCAGTACCAGTACGGTACCGATAATCGTGACCAGAGCGGTCACAAACAGGCTGCGGATGGAGTAACGGGCCTCGTTCTGGCTCATGCATACCTCAATTTGAATGTGAGTGAATAATCAGTATTGACCGGGAAGTACAATAGAGGGCGCTTGCAGAGCTGCCAACTGCTCTCTCAGCGACAGCACCTGATCTGACCAGAATCTGGGCTGGGCAAACCAAGGGAAAAAACGCGGAAACGCCGGATCATCCCAACGCTTTGCAAGCCACGCACAATGGCTGATCTGCCTGTAACAGCGCAAAGGCTCAATCAGATGTCTCTCACGGCGATTGTAATCCCGGAACATTTCATAGCCTTCCAGCAACTCACCCAGTTGCGCGCCGCGCTCACTATCCTCTCCGTTCAATAACAGCCACATGTCCTGAATCGCGGGGCCGGAACGGCAGTCGTCCAGATCCACAAAGAGCATCTGCTCATCACGGCACAATATGTTACCGGCGTGGCAGTCTCCGTGCAGTCGCAGAGTTTCAACGGTGCCGGCATCTTCCATGCGGGCGCGGCAATGGGTCAGTAAGTCCGGGATCAGGCTGTCCCAGGCCGGTCGAAGATCCTTCGGGATCCAGTTCCCTTCAAGTAAAAGGTGGTTGCTAGCTTCAATACCATCAAGAGGTGAAAGGGCTACGCGATGTTGAAAAGGCTTCAGGGCGCCAATGTTGTGGATCTGACCGAGCCACTGCCCCAGTCGGTAAAGGGTGTCGGTAACACTTGTATCGGGGGCCTGACCGCCACGTTGGTTAAACACAGCGAAGAAAAAGTCACCATGTTTTCCGAGCGTATCGCCGGATGGCATAACCAGTGGTGCGACGACCGGAATATCCGCTGCGAGTAATTCCCGGGTAAATTCGTGTTCTTCCCGTATTTGCGCTTCTGTCCATCGACCGGGGCGATAGAACTTGGCAATCACGGGAGCACCTTCGTCCAGCCCTACCTGATAAACCCGGTTTTCATAGCTGTTCAGAGCAAACAGCCGGCCACTTACCGCAAAACCGACCTCTTCCATGGCATCCAGAATCGCATCCGGTGTCAGGGCATCGTAGGGGTGGGTAGAGACGTTTGTCATAAAACAAAGCCAGGCTGTTGAATTTGGACCCAAGTATACCTGCTTGGCAGCGCTCTCGTAATGCGGGGTCGGGATGTTTCCGTGGGTTCCTGCCTGCCGGATATTGGGGTACCTTAAACCTCACCGGTTTCCGGCTACCGGAAACTGACCGACGGGCAGGAAAAAGGCAGCAGGGATATCACGTGACAAGCGACTTTCTGGAAGTGGATACCCTTGTGATCGGGGCTGGCGTTGTTGGGCTTGCGGTGGCGCGGACACTTTCCAAATCAGGCAGGGAAGTCATTGTTCTCGAGGCAGCAAGCCGTTTCGGCGAAGGCATTTCTTCACGTAACAGTGAAGTGATCCATGCCGGGATCTATTATCCGCAGAATTCGCTGAAAGCCCGTCTTTGCGTGGAGGGCCGCAGAAAACTTTACGACTACTGTGCAACCCACAAGGTAGGGCACCGTAAGTGCGGCAAGTGGATAATTGCAACCAGTAACGCGCAAAACCGTTTGCTTGAAGGTATTCAGTCGCAAGCTGCAGACAATGGTATTTCTCTGACTTTGGCGGGTGGCGAGGATGTTGCACGGGAGTTGCCGGGAGTCCGGGTTACCGCGGGGCTCTGGTCGCCGGAAACAGGCATTCTGGATACCCATGGTCTTATGCTCGCGCTGCTGGGTGAACTCGAGGATGCGGGTGGCTCGCTGGTGCTGCGTTCTCCGGTGGAATCCGTTGAATCGGCTGCTGACGGTCACCTGCTTCAGGTCGCCGGAGCTACGCCGTGCAGGATCAAAGTCCGGAATCTTGTTAACGCCGCGGGCTTAGGCGCAGTGCCATTGGCCCGGGGTTGGCTGGGGCTGCCCGATGAACAACGGCCATCGCAATGGTTCGCCCGGGGCGTCTACTTCAGCTACAGCGGTCGCCATCCTTTCAATAATCTGATCTATCCGGTGCCAGAGCCAGGTGGGCTCGGTGTTCACCTTACGCTTGATCTTGCCGGGCAGGCGCGATTTGGCCCGGATGTAGAGTGGATCGAGCGAGAAGACTATGCGGTCGATCCGGAGCGGTCACGGGATTTTGCCGCGGGTATAAGGCGGTGGTGGCCTGGCCTCGAGGTTGATCGTCTTCAGCCGGCATACGCTGGCATCCGGCCTAAATTGAAAGACGCAGAAGGCGGGTTTTTTGATTTCAGGGTCGATGGTCCCGAGGAACACGGTGTTCCGGGACTGGTAAACCTTTTCGGGATCGAGTCGCCGGGTCTGACGTCTTGCCTGGCGATCGCTGACCTGGTAAAGAACAAACTGGCATAGCCTGAGCCCGCCTAGCCAGGTGTTCGTGCCAGTGCCCAGACCTGAATCTCCTCTGCTCCAGCTTCCCTCAGAACCGATGCAAGTATCCGCACCGTTGCACCGGTCGTTACCACGTCGTCAACGATGGCCACCCTTTCTGGCACCGCCCCACACACTTTAAAAACGCCACTCAGATTTGCCAGCCTTGCTTCTCTGCTCAGTCCCCGTTGGGCCTGGACTTTGTGTACTCGACGAACGACATCGCTGCCAACCGGAATACTCAACGCCTTGCTCAGGCTTTCTGCGATATCCCGGGCCTGATTGAAACCGCGTTTACGACGGCGTGCGGGGAACATGGGGGAGGGGATCAGGATGTCCGGTTTCGTGCTACAGGATCCCTGAAGAGAGGAATGCAGGTAGTCCGTTAAACCGGCCACCAGTGGCCGTACAAATTTACGTTGGCTGTTATATTTGTAGCGGCTGATCATGCTATCGACAGGGTACTGGTAGCGCCAGGGTATGAGTGAGCGATCGAACGGCGGTGGTGACTGCAGGCAGTCACCACAAATAGCGCTTGTTCCAGGGAACGCGAGCGGGAGGGCGCAACAGTGACAGTGCCATTGGTTAACCGGGAGATCGGCCTCGCAATGGTGGCATAAGCCGTTGATAGAATGAGAGGAAAGGCAGCTTACGCACAGTCCTTTGGTTTTTTCGCTGTCAACCCATATTGATTTTAGGGTTGACAGTCGATTCAGTCCCTTTATCATCTGATTCATCCGTAAACCAAGCGACCGAAAAAGGTTAACAGGACTTCTGCATGACTGCCACATCAATACGCCATGACTGGACGCTTCAGGAAGCTAGGTCACTTTTTGAATTGCCTTTCAATGATCTTTTGTTCCGTGCCCAGTCGGTGCACCGGCAGCATTTTGATCCTAATGAAGTTCAGGTCAGCACCTTGCTTTCGATCAAAACCGGAGCCTGTCCGGAGGATTGCAAATATTGCCCCCAGAGCGGTCATTACAATACCGGCCTGGAAAAGGAAAAGCTGCTGGAGCTGGAGAAAGTAGTTGCGGAAGCCCGTGCCGCAAAGGAAAAAGGCGCCTCGCGTTTCTGTATGGGCGCTGCATGGCGCAGCCCTGCCGAGAAGGATATGCCCTATGTGCTGGATATGATCCGGCAGGTGAAATCTCTGGGGCTTGAGACCTGCATGACACTGGGCATGCTGAAGCCGGAGCAGGCGGACGAGCTGGCGACGGCCGGGCTGGATTATTACAACCACAACCTGGATACCTCCGAGAAGTACTACAGCCACATTATTACCACTCGCACCTATCAGGATCGGCTGGATACGCTTGATAACGTTCGCAACGCAGGCATGAAGGTGTGTTGTGGCGGCATTATGGGTATGGGTGAAGAAGAGGATGACCGGGTTGGTTTGTTGGTTCAGCTCGCAAACCTTCCACATCATCCGGAAAGTGTGCCGGTTAACATGCTGGTGAAGGTTAAGGGGACTCCCATGGAGGATGTGGAAGATCTGGATCCATTTGAGTTTATTCGTGTTCTTGCGGTAGCTCGCATCATGATGCCTGCCTCCCATGTGCGCTTGTCTGCTGGTCGGGAAACGATGAATGAGCAGATGCAGGCGTTGTGTTTTCTGGCGGGCGCCAATTCTATTTTTTATGGAGAGAAGTTGCTGACGACTTCGAATCCCGAGGCGGATGCGGATATGGCTTTGTTCCGTCGCCTCGGTATCCGGCCCGAACAGCGGGAGCAGTGCGCATCTGAGGCTCGGGATGAAGAAGTGATTGTCGACGCTTTGGAGCATGAGGCTACGCGGCATATGTTTTATGACGCTACTCTTGAGTCTGCTTAGCTTAGCCCTGTTGGGCGAAAGCGGCGGGCGGACGGTTCGCTCCGGGATACGCTACGAGCACATCCATGTGCGCTTGTTTCGGGCCGTCCTTGGCCCTCTACAATCCCGGAGCGAACCGTCCGCCCGCCGCCCGTAGCTTTCAGGTGCCCTCCGGAATACCCCAATACCTGCAAACAAAACACTTGTAATTTTTCTGGATGCATATTCGTGCGTAACTTCATCGCAGAACTTGAAAAACGAAAACAGGCGGGGCTTTACCGGACCCGCCGGCAGATTTCTGGTCCTCAGCAACCGGTTTTAACCGCCAACGGTAAGCGGTTACTGTCGTTTTGCAGCAACGATTACCTCGGTTTGGCCAATCATCCTTCGAATGTTGAAGCGCTCAGGAATGCCTTGCCTGAAACGGGGCTGGGCGGCGCGGCCTCGCATCTCATTTGCGGACACCATGATGCGCACCATCTTTTGGAAGAGCGTCTTGCGGCGTTTACCGGGCGCAGTTCGGCGTTGTTTTTCTCCACCGGGTATATGGCCAATCTGGGCGTAATTTCAGCGCTGGTGGGGCAGGGCGATACAGTTTTTTCAGATCAGCTGAACCATGCCTCCATTATTGATGGTTGCCGTCTTAGCCGGGCGAAGGTGCGCCGTTACGCTCATGGCGATGCGACATCACTCGAGGCCATGCTTGCTGATACCCCTGGTCACAAGCTGGTGGTTACAGATGGCGTGTTCAGTATGGATGGTGATGTGGCGCCCCTGCGGGAACTCTCACAGGTTTGCCGGAACCACGGGGCTTTGCTTGTGGTTGATGACGCTCATGGTTTCGGGGTGCTTGGACCGCATGGGCAAGGTAGCGTGGCGGAGCTTGGTTTGTCCGAAGAAGATGTGCCGGTTCTAATAGGAACATTAGGTAAGGCCGCAGGCACCAGCGGCGCGTTTGCCGCGGGGCCGGCGGTGCTGATGGACTACCTGGTGCAGAAGGCCCGAACCTACATTTACACCACAGCGATGCCCCCGGCGTTGGCGATGGCAACGTGTAACAGTCTTGATCTGATCGAGCGTGGTGATGAGCGACGAACTCACCTGCAGGAACTGGTTGAGCGTTTTCGGCGTGAGGCCAGTGTTCTTGGTTACGAGCTCATGCCCTCGCGAACGCCCGTTCAGCCGATTATGATCGGGGGTAACCGCGAGGCCCTGGCGCTGAGCCAGGCTCTCGAAGACTTTGGATTGCTAGTGACCGCTATCCGCCCGCCAACGGTACCCGAAGGCGAGGCACGGTTGCGGGTTACGCTCAGTGCGGCTCATTCACACGACGACCTGGATTGTCTGTTGCAGGCTTTGTCGGATTGTCGCAATTTAATGAATTCCCGATAGCAGTCTGACTCTATGGCTAAAAAAACGTTTTTTGTGACAGGCACAGATACGGAAGTTGGTAAGACAATGGTGTCCGGGGCAATTCTGGAAGCCGCCAAAGCCGCCGGCAAGCGCACGCTGGGCATGAAACCCATCGCCTCCGGTTGCGAGGTTACAACTGAAGGACTGCGTAATGAAGATGCGTTGATTCTGCAGCAGGCCGCCACTGAATCTCTTGCCTACGATCTTGTAAACCCCGTCGCACTGGCGCCGGCCATCGCACCTCATGTTGCAGCCGCGCAAGCCGGACGTGCCATTTCGGCCGATCGCCTGGTGGGGTTCTGCCGTGGTATGCAAATGCGCCCGGCGGATCTTTTGTTAATTGAAGGCGCGGGCGGTTGGCGAGTTCCCTTGAATGACCGGGAAACCTACTCGGCTGTGCCCAGGGCACTTGGTGTGCCGGTGATTCTAGTGGTTGCTCTCAGGCTCGGATGCATTAATCAGGCGCTGCTGACTGCGGAGGCTATTCGCAATGATGGGTTATTGCTTGCCGGGTGGGTGGCTAACCACGCGGAACCTGCGGCAATGAGCTGTGAGCAGGAAACACTGGATTATCTCATGGAGCATATCCGGGCTCCCTGTCTTGGTGTTCTGCCCTGGATTGAGGGTGCGGGACCGGCAACTCTGCGTGGCTATCTTGACATTGATGCACTGTTTGAAAATTGAACAATAATATGGCCTAATGGTGTCAATTAATGGTCACGGGAAGCGGTAGTCATGATCAATAATACGCTCTCAATCGGCATTCAAGGCATCCAGGACGGCATGTACGGCATGGAAAATGCCGCACGCAAAATCGCCCGCGCCGGAACTGACGGCCCTCAGGGTAGTGCTGAAGGCGCAAACAGCCTTATTGAACCGATCGTCGATCTCAAACTCTATGAGCGCAGCGTTGAGGCGTCAGCTCAGGTGGTGAAAGCCGCTGATGAGACGCTCGGCACGCTTTTAGACGTTATGGTCTGAGTTCAGGTTCCTTGAACTCTCTTGCGTCGCTCCCTCCCGTATCGACATACAGCGCCTTATCCCCTGCTGTCCGTGAGTCGCGCAACACCGGCAATGTGAATGGCGAACCGCCTTCTGAAACTGGTAATCGGGCGGTTCGAGCTGCAGATGAGAGTGAAGCTGCGGCACCAAACCGCAAGTCCGGTGAAGCGGAAGCCTCTGACAAAGAGGTTGGTGGGCTGGATGAGGCGGAACTGAAAGAACTCTCCGAGCTCAAGGCACGAGATCGTGAAGTGCGCGCCCATGAAGCGGCGCACCAGGCGGTCGGCGGCCAATACGCTGGCAGCATGTCGTTTACTTATCAGCGTGGCGCGGATGGCGCGCAATACGCGGTAGGTGGAGAAGTGTCTATCGATGTTTCTGCTGTTAACGGCGACCCTCAGGCAACCATCGAAAAAATGCGTGTGGTTCGCGCCGCTGCAATGGCGCCTGCGGAACCCTCCGGTCAGGATCGTGCGGTGGCAGCACAGGCGATGCAGACCATGCTGCAGGCTCAGTCCGAACTTGCCTCAGAGCAGGGTTCCTCCGACTCTGAGAAAAAAGTCTCAGCCCGCGTTGATGAAAATGACTCTTCTGATGCTCGTGAAAGCTCCAATTCCCCGGAAAGCTCTGCTGAGCGACCGTCCATGGCCGGTCAGCAAGCCCGGAATACCTATCAGGATATCGCTGGTTTCGTGCCAGGCCCAACCTCCGAAAAAGACGGGTTTCTACCCATTTCAGTCTGATCTGATCGCCAGTTAGTCTTTCGGCGGGCAGGCATCTTCTGTTTCCATTCTATAAATAGCCCGCAGCGGGTCAGCTCACGGCCAGGCGCCACTGGTGGCCTTATGCGTGCATTTGAAAGGCGCCGCGGGAATGTGCATCGGTGACCAATCTCTACACAATTTATTCACCCGGCTATTGACAATTCCGTGCCTCTAAACGTATGTTTCAAACAAGTGTTTAATTAATGCTGCAGCCACCCTGCTGCAGTGTCTGAGCAAACCCAAGGCCACAAGCTGTTATTTCTTTTTCAGCCAAGACCGAAAACCGAGGTGGTTTACATGCCTGATTACAAAGCGCCCCTGCGTGATATCAAATTCGTAATGAACGAGCTGCTCGACAGCGAGACCCACTACGCCAGTCTGGAAGGCGCGGAAGACGCAACTCCGGATATGGTTGATGCCATTATTCAGGAAGGTGCAAAGTTTGCTGAGCAGGTACTGTCCCCGCTGAACACGGTTGGTGACAGAGAAGGCTGCACCTGGAGTGAAGACGGTGTAAAAACACCGACAGGATTCAAACAAGCATACAACCAGTATGTCGAAGGCGGTTGGCCGTCGTTGGCTGCAGACCCCAATTATGGTGGTCAGGGCCTGCCAAGCTCGCTCGGAATTGTTATGAGCGAAATGAACGGCACATCGAACTGGTCCTGGGGTATGTACCCGGGCCTCAGCCATGGCGCGATTAACACGCTTGAGGCACACGGCACAGAAGAACAGAAGCAGACTTACCTTACCAAAATGATCAGCGGTGAGTGGACTGGAACCATGTGCCTGACTGAAGCCCACTGTGGCTCGGATCTCGGCACTCTGCGTACCAAGGCAGAGCCCAACGCAGACGGTTCCTACAGCATCACCGGTACCAAGATTTTCATCTCTGCCGGTGAACATGACCTGACCGACAACATCGTTCACATCGTTCTGGCACGTTTGCCGGGCGCACCCGAGGGTACCAAGGGCATCTCCCTGTTCATCGTACCCAAGTGTGTGCCTGCGGCAGACGGCTCTGTTGGCGAGCGTAACGCGGTATCCTGTGGTTCCATTGAACACAAGATGGGTATCCACGGTAACGCGACCTGTGTGATGAACTTCGACGGCGCCAAAGGCTGGCTGATCGGGCCAGAAAACAAGGGCCTGAACTGCATGTTCACCTTCATGAACGTTGCCCGTATTGGCACCGCGATTCAGGGTCTTGGTGCGGCAGAGCTTGGTTTCCAGGGGTCACTGGCCTATGCCAAAGATCGTTTGGCCATGCGCTCGCTGAGTGGAGCCAAGAATCCGGAAGGTATTGCAGATCCGATCATCGTTCACCCTGATGTTCGCCGTATGCTGCTGACCCAGAAAGCCGTGGCAGAGGGTGCTCGCGCACTGATTTATCTGACTGCCCAAAAAGCGGATCTTGTTGAACGTGGCAAGTCCGAAGAAGAGCGCAAAGAAGCTGATGAACTTCTGGGCTTCCTGACACCGATTGCCAAAGCATTCCTGACAGAGATCGGTTACGAGGCAGCCAACCTGGGTATGCAGGTATTTGGTGGCCACGGATTCATCTCCGAGTGGGGCATGGAGCAAAACGTACGTGATGCCCGCATTGGCATGATCTACGAAGGCACCACCGGTATCCAGGCGCTGGATCTTCTGGGCCGCAAGGTACTGATGACCCAGGGCGAGTCCTTGAAAGGCTTTACCAAGCGGGTTCACACCTTCTGCAAAGAGAACGCCGATAACGAGCAGATGAAGCCGTTTATCGAGCCTCTGGCAGCTCTCAATAAGGAGTGGGGCGACCTGACCATGAAAGTGGGCATGACCGCTATGAAGAACCGCGAAGAAGTTGGTGCCGCCTCTGTGGATTACCTGATGTACTCCGGTTATGCGGTGTTTGCTTACCTGTGGGCCCGTATGGCCAAGATCGCGCAGGACAAGCTGGCTGAAGGCACCAGTGAAGAACTGTTCTACAACGCCAAGTTGCAGACTGCACGCTTCTACTTTACCCGCATGCTGCCGCGTACCAAGACCCACGCTGTAACCATGCTGGCGGGTGCGGACACCCTGCTGGATATGCCGGAAGAAGCTTTCGCACTCTGATTCCGGAGGGCATTGCTGATTAACCGGTAGAAAAAGCCCGCGCTCTCAGGAGCCGGGCTTTTTTCATGAGTTACGGCCGGGTTTGAGTTAGAATGTTCACCTATAAAATATAACAATCCCGGACACACGGCCCGAGCAGGTGAGCTGGCTTCGCACCGCTGCCATCTGCACAGACAGACTGTTATGAAATTGGAGAGTTTTGATGGCTGATTATCAGGCACCATTGCGTGACATGCGTTTTATCCTGAACGAAGTTTTTGATGCTCCGGCACTCTGGGCCTCACTGCCCAAAGTCGCTGAGAACGTGGACCCCGAGACGGCAGATGCGATTCTTGAAGAAGCCGGCAAAATTACGAGCGGCGTGCTGGCACCTCTGAATCGCGAAGCGGACGAGCAGGGCTGCAAATGGAACGAAGGCGAAGTAACTGCGCCGGAAGGTTTCAAAGAAGCATACCAGACGATTGTAGAAGGCGGCTGGAACGGTTTGGGTGGCAATACCGAGTTTGGTGGCATGGGCATGCCCAAAACGCTGGTTGCTCAATTTGAAGAAATGATGCAGGGCGCCAACATGGCTTTTGGTCTTGCGCCGATGCTGACGGCTGGAGCCTGTCTTGCTTTGGATGCTCACGGCAGCCAGGAGCTGAAAGAGAAGTACCTCCCGAACATGTACTCAGGCGTCTGGTCCGGGGCCATGGATCTGACCGAGCCTCATGCCGGCACCGATCTGGGTATTATCCGCACCAAAGCTGAACCGAATGACGACGGCTCGTTCAATGTGACCGGCACCAAGATTTTTATCACTTGGGGCGAGCACGACATGGCGGAAAACATTATCCATCTGGTCCTGGCCAAGTTGCCTGGTGCGCCAAAAGGCCCCAAGGGTATTTCCATGCTGCTCGTTCCCAAATTCATGGTCAACGACGATGGTTCGCTGGGTGAACGTAACAGCCTCAGTTGCGGCTCCATCGAGAAGAAGATGGGCATCAAAGGCTCCGCAACCTGCGTAATGAACTTCGACGGAGCCAAAGGCTGGCTCGTGGGTGAGGAAAATAAAGGCTTGAATGCCATGTTCACTATGATGAACTATGAGCGTTTAGGTGTGGGTATCCAGGGTATAGGTGCAGCAGAAGCTTCACTGCAGAGCGCTCGTGATTACGCTATGGAGCGTATTCAGAGCCGTGCCCCTACCGGAGCGCAGCAGCCTGAAAAAGCGGCAGATCCTATTCTTGTGCATCCGGATGTCCGTCGCATGCTGCTGACCATGAAGGGCTACGTTGAAGGCGGCCGTGCCTTCTCGACTTATGTGGCGCAGTGGTTGGATATATCCAAATATGCGGATGCCACTGAGGAAGATCGCCGTACCCACGCAGAAGGTATGGTTGCGCTGCTGACACCGGTTGCAAAGGCATTTCTGACAGACCGCGGTCTGGATGCCTGCATCATGGGCCAGCAAGTGTTGGGTGGCCATGGGTTTATCCGTGAGTGGGGCCAGGAGCAGTTGGTTCGTGACTGTCGCATCACCCAGATCTACGAAGGCACCAACGGCATTCAGGCGCTGGATCTCATGGGACGCAAGGTAGTTGGAAGCCAGGGTAAGCTGTATGAGCTGTTTGCTGAGGATATGGCGGGCTTTATCGAGGAAAACAGCGGCGAGGAGAGCTTGCGTCCTTATCTGGAGCCGCTTGCAGCAGCACTCGAGCGTCTGTCGGACGTCACCGAGCACGTTATCAAGCAGGCGTCTGAAAACCCCGATGCCGTTGGCGCGGCTTCAGTGGACTACCTTGATCTGTTCGGGCTGACCGCATTGGGTTACATGTGGGCACGCATTGTGAAGGCGGCGGCACCGAAAGCCGGTGACGATACCTCCGGCTTCTACAGTGGCAAGCTGAAAACTGCACGCTTCTATTACGATCGTCTGTTGCCGAAAACGGTTTCGCTTGCAGAGGGTATTCGTAGTGGCAGTGAATCCATGATGGCTTTAACTGCTGAGGAATTCTGATTCCTCCCGTGAAATGAGAAAAAGCAGGCCTTCGGGCCTGCTTTTTTGCTTTTGCAGCAGTGCTGCGCCCGAATCAATCAGGCTCAGTATTAAAGGCGTTCTATGCGTGTCGGGTCGGTGATATAGGGGTTGTCATTGCCCTGAATTTCCGCAACTTTTTTGTGGCGGGATAGTTCCCTGTCGTCAGGAGGGTCTGCACGGTTCCAGTTCTGGAAGACCTGGGCGGACCCAAGCCAGGGCAGGCTATAAGTGTTAACCATATAGCTCATGCTACGGGCAACATCACCTTTGACCCTGGTGGGCGGTTCAAAGAAGTGGCTGCTTTCCCGGATGCCGCAGTCGTCTTGTTTGACAGTCTCTCCAAGATCTTCGTAGCGGGCATTGCGCCTCCGGAGCTCTGTGCGGCTTCGCACCGGAATCATGTTGTGAAGATCAGATGCTATCTGGCGATAACGGTTGTCCTTCTCGCACTGGCGTGAAGTGCCACATGAGAGCGCGTTGCGTACATCTGCGAGCGGGTAGATGTAGCCTTCCGTCAGTGTGAAGCCTTTTCGGGAAAATGGTGCATCGCAAAAAAATGACTGGCCACCGTCCGCATACAGGTTGCCCCAGAACTGATCTTTGATAACGGTTGCGGGGTCACTGAAGCGGATGTTCTGGCCGATAACAAACGTTGCGGTCAGCATAAAAGCGAAGGCGGTGGGGATGATCAACAACTTTTTCATATGCCATTTTTACCTCTCAGCGTCTGCAAGCGCCTTGGCGGAAGAGGCCTTATTGGTCCTTGTACGGTGTGACCTGGCTCTCCCGTCAAAAACAATGACGCTCGATTCACTTCTAGAGGGACTATGACATAAGGACCCCTGTGCTGGGGCCCTTCATGGTAAAGATTTGTAGCGTTCTGTTAACGGTTTAACATTTTACTTCATTTTATTGCGAATATTCTCATATCCCGTCTTCAGATCTTCTCCCAGTTTCTTGGCTGTCTGGCGTGCTTCCTGGGATACTTCGTTTGCATCATCCATTACCTGATCAAAACGGCTTCTGAATTTGTCCCATTCCTGATCGAGTTCATCGAACTCGTCTTTTACGTCCTGACGAGCAAGATGGAGCTGTACGCGAGCTTCGTCACGATACTGTTTGATTTTATCCGAGAGAGTTTTGAGTTCTTCTTGAAGACCCATGCCAGGCTCCTTTTCGAGTTAGTGATAGCCTAACCATGCGCTTGATAATGAAAAGCTGTCAAGTGACAGACCGGCAAGAAAGGTCCTATATCGGATGTATTTGACCCATGTCAGGATCTGGCTGCCAGGAGTGCAGACATATCTCTCAGGTAATGCCATGGGGAGAGCTCGTCAAAGCCTTTTGCAGCGCGATCAACCTGGCTGCAAAGTTTTACGGCTTCGTGCAGTTGTATCGGGTTCAGGCGCCGGGCTGCCTGCTCCAGTGCTCGCGCTCGCTGTGGTTGAAAAACGCCACGCTTCTTGAAAAATGCCGATGGGTTTTCTGTTCTGTTTTCGCCAGACTTCAGCTCCAGTAACAGATTGAGATCACGGCTCAATACCGCGAGAAGGCCGAGAGGGTTTTCACCTTCCTGCTGCAATACGCCAATCATTTTCCCGGCATGGGGCGCGCGCCCACTGATCAGCTCGGTAACAAGTTCAAAGCCGTTGAAGCGTGAACTGTCCTGAACAGCCTGTTCAACCGTTTCCTCGTCAATGGTGTTGCCATTGGTAAGAAGCGATAACCGGTCAAGCTCCTGGCTGGCAGCAAGCAGATTGCCCTCTAGTCTTTCCGCCAGCAACGCCAAAGCTCCCCGAGTCAGGCTTAGCCCCCGGTTTCCTGCTCTTTGCTGAAGCCAGCCCTGAAACTTGTCAGCATCCACCGGCCATACCGGCACGTGAACACCTTTGGATTGAAGTTCCTTGTACCATTTTCGCCGGGTTTCCGCTGCGTCCAGGCGAGTACTGATCAGAAGGACAATGATATCTTCGGGCGGCTGGGCAAGAACCCGCTCAAGAACCGCGCGACCGTCTCCCAGCTTTCCTGTGGGCAGACGTATTTCGATTCGACGGCGTTCAGCAAACAGGGACATGGCATTAAATTCGTCGGCAACCATATTCCAGTCAAGCTGCTGGTCGGCATGAAAGGTCAGACGGTCCTCGAAGCCGGCTTCTCTTGCGGCACCCCGGATCTGGTCACAGCACTCCTGCACCAGCAGAGGCTCATCTCCGGAAACCAGGTAGACCGGCGCGAGGCCTTTATGCAGCAGCTGTGACAGTTGGCCCGGGTTGGTCTTCATGGTTTCGCGGGTTGGGCGTTGGCCGGGGTGGTGGCCTTATTGTGGCTGTCCCGGATCTCCTGCAGCCGTTCCCGGGTGATGGGCACCAGGCGGAAGATAATCTGTTGCGCCAGACGGTCGCTCAGTTGCTGTTGCAGATTTTCTTCCTCGCGCTGTTTAGCGAGCACGTTGGTATCATCATACCTGTAACTTTCAGTGGTTGTGAGGCGAGTGCTGGCGATGATCGGAATGCCGTCGGCACTGATCACTTCAAGGTTAACCGAGTGTCTGAGCGTATATTCGGCGGCCGCAGCCTGAACGGTAATTGCAGAGGCCCGGCGATCCTGTTCAAAACCGCGGATCCGGAGGTGATACTTTGCCTCTTCTTCCGTAGCCAGCCAAATCCCGCCAAGCTCAAGCTGATTTTGAACCGACAGGCAAAGGGATGTGGGTACCGGAGCCTGGCAATCGAGATTAAGAGGCTCAAGGGCTGAGGAAACCGGTGATGCACCCCGTAACTGAAAACCACAGGCTCCCAGGCTGACTGCCATAACGCTGACGGCAATCAGTCGGGCTGCGTTTACGCGCAAGGTGCAGGGCCTCATATCAGTTGGCCACCACGTTAACCAGTTTACCGGGCACAACGATGACTTTGCGAACCGTCACTCCTTCGATAAAGCGCAAAACATTTTCATTTTTCAGTGCCAGCGCTTCGAGGTCGGATTTGCTGATGTCCGCCGGAACGTCTGCCTTGGCGCGCACTTTGCCGTTAACCTGCAGCACTACCTGAATCTCGCTGCGAACCATGGCGGATTCATCAGCTACCGGCCAGGGCGCATCAACAACGGGACCCTGTTGGCCAAGAGCCTCCCAGAGCGTGTGGCAGATGTGCGGCACAATCGGTGCCAGCATAACGACAGCTGCTTCCAGTGCCTCCTGGCGGGCTGCTCTCGTTTGTGGCTCGTCGCCATTCAGGCGGCTGACATCGTTCAACAGCTCCATCACCGCAGCAATCGCGGTATTGAAGGTCAGGCGACGGCTGATATCGTCGCTGACCTTGGTGATGGTTTCGTGGGTTTTGCGTCGCAGATCTTTTTGGGCGTCATTCAGAGAGCCTGCATCCAGAGCTGGTGCGACTCCGCCTGCCACCTGCTCGTTCACCAGGCGCCAAAGACGCTTCAGGAAGCGGTGAGCGCCCTCTACGGCGCTGTCTGACCACTCAAGAGACTGCTCGGGCGGTGCAGCAAACATCATGAACAGGCGTACAGTGTCGGCGCCATGAGCATCAATGATTGATTGTGGATCTATGCCATTGTTCTTTGATTTGGACATCTTGGTAACGCCGCCGGCGATAACAGGTTGCCCGTCCTCTCTGTGTACCGCGCCAGTCGCGTGGCCTTTGTCGTCCCGCTCGACAATGACGTCCGCCGGAGCAATCCAGACCTTGCCGCCCTTTTCGTCATCACGGTAGTAGGTGTCCGCGAGCACCATTCCCTGAGTCAGCAACTGCTTGAAAGGCTCTGAGCTGGTGACCAGGCCAACGTCACGCAACAGCTTATGGAAGAACCGCGCGTAAAGCAGGTGGAGAATTGCGTGCTCAATGCCGCCGATGTACTGATCTACCGGCAACCAATAGTTTGCGGCTGC
This sequence comes from Marinobacter sp., assembly GCF_048259445.1. Taxonomy (GTDB): domain Bacteria; phylum Pseudomonadota; class Gammaproteobacteria; order Pseudomonadales; family Oleiphilaceae; genus Marinobacter. Next base: position 21,277 of record NZ_JBLXHQ010000003.1, read on the forward strand.
AGGGTCAAGCATGCCCTTGTCGTAATTCGGGCTGCAAAAACGAGCGTAGTACCAGGACGACTCCATAAAGGTGTCGAAGGTGTCGGTTTCCAGCGTTGCAGGCTGGCCGTTGAAAGACGTTTTTGCCCATTCAGGATCCGCCTTGATGGGAGACAGTACACCATCCATCGCGGCGTCTTCCGGCAAGCGAACCGGTAGCTGATCATCCGGTACCGGGCGCTGGGTGCCGTCTTCCATTGTCATCATCGGGATGGGTGCGCCCCAATAGCGCTGGCGCGATACGCCCCAGTCACGAAGGCGGTAATTGACGGTACGCTTGCCAATGCCAGTCTTTTCCAGATGGGTTGCAATGGCGTCAAAGGCCTCTTCGCTGGTCAGGCCGCTATATTTGCCGGAAGAAACCAGTACGCCCTTGCCAGTGAACGCCTGCTCCTGCACGTCGATTTCACGGCCGTCAGTGGCAGCGATCACCTGCTTGATGGGCAAGCGGTATTTGAGCGCAAATTCGTGGTCACGCTCATCATGGCCCGGCACGGCCATCAGCGCGCCGGTTCCGTAATCAGTGAGCACAAAATTGGCGACCCAGACCGGAATTTCTTCCTGTGTCAGCGGGTTGATAGCCTTGAATCCGGTATCAACGCCTTTCTTTTCCATGGTGGCCATTTCAGCTTCAGCCATTTTGCTGTTACGGCACTCATCTACAAATGCTGCAACGTCCGAATGACGCTCGGCGGCAGCTTTAGCCAGCGGATGCTCAGCAGCCACAGCCATATAACTCACGCCCATCAGGGTGTCGGGGCGAGTGGTATAAACTGTGAGGCCGTCTTCGCTGTCCTTCAGAGGGAAGGTCAGTTCCGTACCTACAGATTTACCAATCCAGTTGCGCTGCATGGTCTTGACCTGCTCCGGCCAGCCGTCCAGATCGTCCATGTCGTTCAGCAGTTCTTCGGCATAATCGGTAATGCGAATAAACCACTGGGGAATCTTTTTCTGCTCAACGAGAGCACCGGAGCGCCAGCCGCGGCCGTCTACAACCTGCTCATTGGCAAGAACAGTCTGGTCGACAGGGTCCCAGTTCACGGTGGACATTTTCTTGTAAACCAGGCCTTTTTCATAAAGGCGCGCGAAGAACCACTGTTCCCAACGGTAGTATTCCGGTTTACAGGTAGCCAGTTCGCGACTCCAGTCGTACCCGAAGCCCAGCTGTTTGAGCTGGTTTTTCATGTATTCGATATTGGCGTAAGTCCACTTGGCTGGTGCCGTCTTGTTGGCAATGGCGGCATTTTCAGCGGGCAGGCCAAACGCATCCCAGCCCATGGGCTGCATAACGTTCTTGCCCTGCATGCGCTGATAGCGGGAGATGACATCTCCGATGGTGTAGTTTCTTACGTGCCCCATGTGCAGCTTGCCGCTGGGGTAGGGGAACATGGACAGGCAGTAGTATTTCGGTTTGTCCGGATCTTCCCTGACTTCAAAGGTTTTGTTTTCTTCCCAGAAGGTGCGCGCATTGAGTTCAACGTCACGGGGATTGTAGTGCTCGTCCATACCTGCCATTACTTAAGTTACCCTGTATCAAAATGATGTGCGGAGCGGCCGGACATTCTAGCGCACACAAGGCGTAACAGGTAGTCTGCCAAAATGTGAATACTGTGCCATGATGTTTAATATGGTGAAGGTTGCCAGCCGGCGGGTCTCCCCGGAACACGCCGTGAATACGTCCATGTAGGCTTGACTGCAGCATCCATGCTGCAGACAGTTCCGGGGAGACCCGCCGGCTGTCGCCCCGTAAATTATGAGGAGTCCTCAATGACAAAACCAGAACGCAGCCACCTCTCAGGCCAAGCGCTAGCAGCCTATGACCGCATGCTTGAGCAAGTTCAGAATCGTTTGCGCACAGTGCAGGAAACCACGCTGGAAACCCTGGAAGAAGAAGTTGATAAGGCGATAGAGGTGGAGCAGGAACTGGAGGAAATGACCAGGGACGAGCTCAGCCTGCTTGGAACCTACCTCCAAAGGGATCTGGAGCATCTCATTCATTTTGTTGATGAAACGGGTGAAGGCCTTGCTGAATGGCTTCAACTCGACATATCACTGCTCGAAAACAGTCTCACTGAGCGCTTGCTGTCGGTTGCCGATCAGACCAGGGTGGATACCCTGACGCTCCGGCAAAAACTTGAAACCCACGGCGCCGGGCAGTACATCGCCGGAGAGGTCGCGACGGCCGGTATGTTCCAGTGCCTGAACTGTGAGCACATGCTATGCCTCACCTCTACCAGCCATCTGGAGCCTTGCGAGGCTTGTGGTTCGAAGTATTACAAGCGTGTGACCAGCCGTTGGCCAAGAAAAGAAAGCTGATCTCAGGTTTTGAAGAAGGGCAGGCCCCGCCTGAAGTTTGAGCAGTCGGGGCAGTAACGGCTTTCAAAACCGTGCGGAGCCATGGATGGCGGAGCCGAGCGTACAGGGAGGTATTCACAGCGTGTTTTGAAAGCCGTTACTGCCTCGACTGCAGGCACCAGGCTCAAATCTCAAACAGAATCAGCTCTTGGGAATAACCCGCTCACGAACAAACACAATCAGAATCAACGCCAGAGTCAGAACCGGCCAGGAAGCCGTCATCATATAAGGCGTACTGCCACTCGCCGTGTACACTTCGCCGGTTAAAACAGCCCGCTCAAACTGCGGAATACGCGCCGTAATCCGGCCTTTGTAGTCAATGATCGCCGTCACACCATTGTTGGTGCCACGAATCATATAGCGCCCGGTTTCCAGCGCCCGCATGCGAGCAATCTGCAAATGCTGCAGCGGCCCCACTGAATCTCCGAACCAGCCGTCATTGCTGATCGTCAGCAGCAAATCCGAATTCACCGCATTGCGGGCAAGAAAGTCCGGATAAGCCACCTCGTAGCAGATGAACGGCATCACCTTTGTGCCATTTGCCGTTAAAGGTCTCTGATTTTCCGGCCCTTTTGTAAAACTCGACATGGGCAGGTCAAAAAAACCGATTAGCCCGCGCAGAACACTCTCCAGCGGAACGTACTCTCCAAAGGGCACCAGCTTCTGCTTGTGATAAATTCCACCGCTACCGTTATTGCCAATGGCCATAATGCTGTTGTGGTAGGTGAAGCCATCGGCCCTTTCACTGAAGCCGTACCAGGGGATCCCTGTTATCAAAGTGCTCTCTTCCCCGAGATTCTCCTCAATGTGATCAATGATTTTGCCCGCCTGATCCTGAGGAATGGGGATAGCTGTCTCTGGCCAGAGAATCAGATCGATATCCCAGTGAGGATCAGTCATGCCCAGATAAGCCACAATCTGATCTTTCATGAACTCCGGGTCCCACTTGATAAGCTGGGGGACGTTGCCCTGCATGGCCGCTACCGAAGTGGGCTCGGTGTTGATGTCGGTCCAGTCAATACGGTTCAGGGCGGGTGCCGTGAGCCACGGAATCAGTGCGACGGCGACCACAACGCCGGCACCGACTCGCTGCTGTTTATAGACAAGCCAACCGGTTGCAAAGATCGCAGCGCCGCTGGCGGCTATCCAGAAGGTGATACCATGAACCCCGACCATCGGCGCCAGCCCCGCCAAAGGGCCATCGGTATGGGCCGTGCCCAGATAGAGCCATGGGAAGCCGGTTAGCAGCCAGCCGCGGAGCCAGTCCCCAAGTATCCAGATAGCCGGAAAGAGAATAAGCCGTCGCACAGCGCTGTTTTTTGCCAGCTTGCCCCAGAACCAGAATGCGAGCGCCGGGAACAGAGCCAGCACAGCCACAAAGGCAGCTGTGAGCAATACTGCAATCGGGATGGGTGTATTGCCGAATTCGCTGATGCTGATATAAACCCAGCTTGCGCCTGAACCAAACAGGCCCAAGCCCACCAGCAAACCAGCTAAGAAGAGGGATTTTGCCGGTAGAGGAATGGTAACCAGCAAAGTGAGCAGCATGGAAACCGGCCCAAGCCACCAGAAGTGGAAGGGTGAGAACGTCAGAGTTTGCAGAGCCCCGGCAACCAAAAGCGTTGCCGCACTTGACCAGCGGTTGGAGAAAAAAGAATGGGCTGCTGCAATCAGGGGCTTTGAATCGTCAAGGCTCACTGCGGGTTACCTGTAACAGACGGATGACACGGTTGTCAGCGTTGGCAATGGTAAAGCACAAGCCACCGAATTCAACCGTTTCACCGCGTCTGGGCAGGTGTCCAAATTCCTTGAGCACTACGCCACCAATGGTGTCGAACTCTTCCTCATCCAACCCCGTGTCGAAAAACTCGTTGAAATCGTCGACCGGTGTCACCGCTTTAACGGCGTAAGAGCCATCGCCCCGAGCCTTGATATGGGTTTCTTCGTCGAAATCGTGTTCATCCTCGATTTCTCCGACGATCTGTTCCAGCACATCCTCAATGGTAACCAGACCAGCCGTCCCGCCGTATTCGTCAACGACAATGGCCATGTGGTTGCGGTTTTCCTTGAATTGCTTGAGCAGTTGGTTCAGGCGCTTGCTCTCGGGAACGAACGTGGGCGGCCGCAAAATCTCGCGAACGTGAGACCAGTCCATGTCGTTATTGAGGGCCAGCGGTAAAAGATCTTTGGCGAGAAGAACGCCGATGACATCATCCTGGCTGTCACCAATAACCGGGAACCGGCTGTGGGCAGACGAGATGACTTCATCCAGAAATTCTTTCGGATCCTGAGAAGCCCGAACGGTGACCATCTGGGAGCGGGGGATCATAATCTCATCCACACGCATATCCACCACCTGCATCGCGCCCTCGATGATGCTCATCGCATCGACATCGATGATGGCCTGGGATTCGGCGCTTCGTAATATTTCCAACACGTCTTCGATTGATTCTGGCCCGCTGGAGAAGGCATGTGATATTCGCTCCAGCCAGGACTTGTTAGAGCCCTGACTGCGACTCGACTGATCGTCGCTCATGAGTCTTTTACCGTTTCCTCTGCTGCGTAGGGATTGCCGAACCCAAACTGTGCCAGCAACCGGATTTCCAAGGCCTCCATGGCCTCTGCGTCTTCATCGTCAATGTGATCGTAGCCCTGGAGATGCAACATACCGTGAACCACCATGTGTGCCCAGTGTGTTGACGGCTCTTTCAGTTGCTCCCTCGCCTCATCTTCCACGACCGGGGCGCAAATAACCAGATCTCCTGCCACTGGCATTGTTATACCGGCTGGAGCTTCAAATGGAAAGGACAACACATTGGTTGGTTTATCCTTGCCCCTGTATTGACTATTCAGCGCCTGGCTTTCGTCGATACCGACAATGCGGATGGTCACCTCGGATGGATTCTGTTCCAGCCAGGCGGCCTGGGCCCAGGTCTGAAACTGAGACTCCTCTGGTACGCCCGGACCGTTATATACGTTCTGGAAATCAACCGTTAGTTCGCTCACTGCTTGCGCTCACCCCGCTCGTCGAGCGAGTCGTAGGCTTCCACAATCCTCTGAACCAGAGGATGCCGGACGACGTCCTTGGCTTCGAAACGGGTAAAGCCAATCCCCGTAACCTTGTCAAGTACGCTTGCTGCATGGATCAGCCCGGAGTTCTGACCGCGCGGCAAATCCACCTGAGTGGTGTCGCCCGTAATCACGGCTGTGGAGCCAAACCCGATTCGCGTCAGGAACATTTTCATCTGTTCACGGGTAGTGTTCTGGCTTTCATCCAGAATAATAAACGAGTTGTTCAGAGTTCGGCCACGCATGAACGCCAGAGGCGCAATCTCGATCACACTTTTCTCAATCAGCCGGGTAACGTGATCAAACCCGAGCATTTCATAAAGAGCGTCGTACAGCGGGCGGAGGTAAGGATCCACCTTCTGCGCCAGATCACCAGGCAGAAAGCCGAGCTTCTCACCCGCCTCAACCGCAGGGCGCACCAGCAGAATCCGCTTGACCTGTTCGTCTTTCAGAGCTTCTACCGCGCAGGCCACGGCCAGCCAGGTTTTACCCGTACCGGCGGGGCCAATGCCAAAGTTGATATCATGGGAGCGAATGCTGTGCACATACTTCTGCTGATTCGCACCCCGGGGTTTGGCGGTCAGCTTCGGGGTTTTGATGATGGTTACCGAACCGTCAAACGGGATATCTTCCGGCAGTCTCTCAAACCCGGTTTCCCGGATGTACAGGTGCACGGTATCCGGTGAAATATCATCGGTGGCTTCGGTTTCCCGATAGAGATGCCTGATCACTTCCACCGCTGCTGCAACGTGCTCGGTTTCACCCTCCACCCGGAAGTGATGGCCTCGCCGGCTGATCGATACTTGCAGACGCCGCTCGACGTGTTTCAGGTTCTCGTCAAACTGGCCGCAAAGGGTGGTCAGCCTGCGCTGGTCTGCCGGGTGTAGATCGAATTGTCTGGAATCGTTGGTGTTCAAATTTTCTCCGTTTTTACTCCCCTTTCGGGAGTACGCATATCAGGCTTGGTTGCTATCGGAGTGGAGGGGAAACCTCTTTCCAAAAAGCGCCCGTGAATACGTCCCTGTAGGGCTCGGTCGGGCCATCCTTGGCCCTCCACGTTTTTGGAAAGAGGTTTCCCCTCCACTCCCTCTGAACTATGTGCTGGCCTAAAACTCAAAAACAAGTGATTCGTAGCAATTTGATGGTTTGGTGTTTTAACCTGAGATTAGGTCAGCTGTATTGGAAAGTCTTCTGCAGGCCGCACTGAAGTTTGCCGAGAGCGGTGGTGGCTTCTTCCCAAAAATGTCTGCGGCCAAGGATGGCCGCAGCCAAGCCCACATGGATGTGCTCGTAGCGTTTTTTGGGAAGAAGCCACCACCGCTCTCTGACACCAAGCCCAGAAAACATGGGAGCCGAAGTTCAATACAACTCAGAACCCACAGGCACACCGCGCAGAGAGTTAGCGTAAGCCTCAACAATCTCAACGTCGATAAAGTGCCCAACAATCCCCGGATTATCGTGGCGGAAATTCACAATCCGGTTGTTCTCCGTACGCCCGGAATACTCCCCTGGATCCTTCTTCGACAGTCCGGTTACCAGAATACGCTGGGTTGAACCCACCATCTTGCGGCTGATATCCATGACCGTCTGATTGATCCGATCCTGCAGGATCTTTAGCCGCTGTTTCTTCACTTCCATCGGCGTTTCATCCGGCAGATCCGATGCGGGGGTGCCCGGGCGAGCGCTGTAAACGAAGCTGAAGGACATATCAAAACCGATATCGTTGATCAGCTTCATGGTGTCCTCAAAGTCTTTCTCGGTTTCACCAGGGAAGCCGATAATGAAGTCTGATGAAAAGCTGATATCCGGGCGAATCTTGCGCAAGCGACGCAGTTTGGACTTGTACTCCAGAGCCGTATGGCCGCGCTTCATGGCCGCCAGAATTCGATCCGAGCCGCTTTGTACCGGCAGGTGCAGGTGGCTGACCAGTTCGGGAACCTGTTCGTAAACTTCAATCATCGCATCGGTAAATTCAACCGGGTGCGAGGTGGTGTAACGGATGCGATCGATGCCGTCGATGGTAGCAATCAGAGTAATAAGTTCAGCCAGGTCCATCACATCGCCATCATGGGTCTCGCCGCGATAGGCGTTAACGTTCTGACCCAACAGGTTTACTTCCCGCACACCCTGGCTGGCCAGGTGGGCGACTTCAGCAATTACATCGTCGGCTGGCCGGCTGACTTCTTCACCACGGGTATAAGGCACCACGCAAAAAGTGCAGTACTTGCTGCAGCCTTCCATGATGGATACGAATGCTGAAGGACCATCGGCGCCGGGATCCGGCAGGTTGTCGAACTTTTCGATTTCCGGAAAGCTCACATCCACCACGCCAACGCCGTTACCTTTCATGCGCACTTCGGTAATCATATCCGGCAGGCGGTGCAGGGTTTGCGGGCCGAAGACCATATCCACATAAGGCGCCCGGTCAAGAATGGCCTGACCTTCCTGGCTGGCGACGCAGCCGCCAACGCCGATAATCAATTCCGGTTTGTTGGCTTTGAGTTTTTTCCAGCGACCCAGCTGATGGAAGACTTTTTCCTGGGCCTTTTCACGGATGGAGCAAGTGTTCAGCAACAGGATGTCAGCGTCTTCTGGCGATTCGGTCATCTCAACCGCTTCGCCGGTTTTAAGCAGGTCGGCCATACGGGATGAATCGTATTCATTCATCTGACAACCGTGGGTCTTTATGAACAGCTTTTTGGCCATGGGTCTCAACATAACTGGATGTATTTGGCGCCCGGAGTTAAAAAATGTCCGGATTGGGCGCGCTGAAAATGAGAACTGGGCATTATAACGAGGTGATCATTCAGCAACCAGCGTTGTCTCGGTAATCTGCCAGTTTTGCTGTGGTATTATTTCCCGTCTTTGTATTTCGGAGTGGGCAGCGATGGGTGCAGGCCTCTCCAAAAAGCGCCCGTAAATACGTCCATGTAGGGCTCGGTCGGGCCATCCTTGGCCCTCCACGTTTTTGGAGAGGCCTGCACCCACCGCTGCTTCGACTTCGGAGTTTTGATCGCCCAATACCGACAGTAAAAACAATGACCCCTGAACGCCTTGCCCGCATCAAACAGGTTTTGAATACCCGTCAGCCGGATCTGAGTGTACTGACCGATCAGGTTCACAAGCCCCGAAACCTCTCAGCCATACTCCGTTCCTGTGACGCCTTCGGATTGGCGAACATGCACGTAGTTTGGCCCAAAGAAGGCTTTCGGGCGTTCCGGAAAACAGCCGGTGGTAGCTTCAAGTGGGTAACGCCCCACACCCATCGCACCATGGACGAGGCCATAGAAAATCTGAAAGGGCAGGGGCACAAGCTCTACGCGGCACAGTTGTCAGATCGCGCCATCGACTACCGTTCCGCAGACTTCACTGTGCCCTGTACCATCATCATGGGCAACGAAGTAGACGGTGTTAGCGCTGGCGCCGCAGAGCAGGCCGATGAACACATCGTTATCCCCATGATGGGCATGGTGGAATCCCTCAACGTATCCGCCGCATGCGCTATCATACTCTCCGAAGCCCAGAGACAGCGCAAAGAGGCCGGTCTGTTTGATACCCGGCGCATACCAGATGAAGAATACAACCGCCTGCTATTTTGCTGGTGCCAACCGGTCGTCAAACGCTACTGCGACGACCGAAACCTGCCATACCCACCCATCGATCACGAAACCGGTGAGTTAATTGACGGGGTAGGGTGGATGCAGAAAGTCCGTGTGCAACGGGCAAACCGCATCCGTTGGAGCGAAGAAAGTGCTGAGCTGAAAGTCTGAGCAATTCTGCCCGTTATGGCGCGCTTCCTGTTCAGGAGCTGAGTCTTTTCTCTGCTTCACCTGGATTAGCCCGAGTGTCGAGAATCGCGATAACTGAAACTTCTTCGTCGCTTAGTTCGTAATAAATTAGAAATGGAAATCGCTTTGAAGGGCAGCCGTAATACCCCAGAGTTTGCTGGTGGATACCGCCAAAAAATTCTAGGGCTTCAAGATCGGTGATGATTGAATCGAAAAAATACTGCCCTAAAACAGCGACAAGTTTTTCGTAAAACAGCGTGGCAGAGTCGACATCTGCCAAGGCTTCATCCGTGAGCCTGACGTTTCTGTGCTTCATCCCTGTATGCCGCGCTCCTTCAGTTTATTCAGACTCGTGTAGCTTACCTTCCCCTCCTGAATTTTTGCAGTTCGCTTTCGCAGTTCAGCTTGGTGCCATTCGGGTGGTTCCGGGAGGTTTTGATTGCGGGTAAGAGCCTCCCATAGTTGCTCCATAGCATGAACCTTCTCGAGATCAGTCATTCGATCAATATTTTGCATAAGAGCTCCCTCCAACGAGTGACAAAAAAAGCATGCCAAGAATCACAATTGCGTTCCATGAACAAGGCGCTGAAAACTGGATTAATCAAAGACCAAACTAAAAACGTCCGATCGGCCCGTGGTGTGGTGAAGCTTTTCTGCCGGAAAAAGATGTCTGAGCGCAGCGAGTTGCTTTTTCCGGCAGAAAAGCTTCACCGCGCCGCGGAGCCAGCCACCAAAGTGGCCAGCCGCAAATAGGTCAGTCCTCGCGATTCTCCAAATACCGCTCCAATTGCTCCCGCAATGCCTTGGGCAAGCGCGTAATCGTCAGCGCATCCTTGTCGCGGTCATAGTAAACCGCCTGATTCACCAGATCCGAAGAAAAAGAAACACTCATACCGCCACCAGAACCCGCGATACGCACCAGCTTCTTCACCTTCCGGTGATCCGGGTGCAGCACGCCGCTCTCCGGCATCTCCGCCGACTTGCTGGCAAACTCCTTGAAACGCCCCGGCTCATCCTCATCCAGATAACCGGATAAAGCCTCAATAGCAACCGGCTCACCCAGAGCGTGCTGCTCTTTGCAGAATTCATATGCCCGCGTACGCACTTCACCAGCTTTTTCAGGCTCGGAGGATTTGGCAAAGGCCTCCACAGCGTCGAGAAACGTCAGAGTTTCCTTTTCTACATCCACCTGATTGGTAAAGCCGCACAGCCGGATAAACAGCTCTCCCGGCTCACCCGTGCCGCGTGCATGAACCAGTGTAAGATAGTTCTCGGCTGCGTTATCGCCAAGCCAGTCATCCAGCTCAACCCGCATGGCAAGATTCAGGCGCGACGTGCTCAGTACATCCGTTGTGTCCAGTGCCTGATTGCCATCAAAGCGCAGCGCGCCATCGCTCTCCAGAATCATCACATAAACCACATCCGAATCTGCAAGCGCTTCATGCACAACCGTAAGCTGCCCCACAAACTCTTCCTGGCAGCTCGTCAGTAACTCCTGCCACTGCCCAAACACCCGATCCGTAAAAGACGCAAAACTCTGCTTATCCTCCAGATAATCCTTCAGCCAGCCCTTAAACGGGCTTTCACCAAGATCATCCGAAAATCGCCCATACTTCTTGCCAGGTTTGCTGTTGAACAGCCGCTTCATCTGCTTATGCAGGCCCTCATAATCGCCACCCGGTTCCTGCAGCGCTTCACCACTTTGCAGGCGGGCAGGCTGCCCAGGCTGATACTGACTGGAAAATGCGGTGCGCAGATGTTTAATGGCCATAAACAGAGAAACCCTAAAATGAATAAACAAAAAAAGCCCTGAAGGAAACTTCAGGGCCTGAGATTCTGCCACGTACAGCAATTACATTCACGATTAATACTAGGGCTGCCTGGTTGGGAGTTGGCCAAGGAGCGGGGGTGTCTTTTCTTCTGGAAAAACAACTCGCTTCGCTCAGACATCTTTTTCCGGCAGAAAAGACACCCCCGCTCCTTGGCTCCTATCACTGTATTAGGCGCTATAAATACTTGTTCAGATTTATACTCGTTTGTTTCGTATCAACTCTTGTACAAGAGATGCAGCAACACCGGAAACCTCCTCAGCACTATCGGCGACGATAGAAACATTAGCCACATCAGCGCCAAGGTTCACAACAACCGCGATTAGTCCATAAGCTGTCATGAGTTGTGCAGTGCGTCGGCGATCATCTGCATTACCGGCGTTATCTTCGCTTAGGATGACGGTGGTTTTACCCTGGTCAAACAGTGCGCGCTCAACGGCAAGAGCAAGCGCTTGAGCTTGTTTGCCAGCGCAACCAATAATCATCGGCTTCTGTGCCAGACGGCGCTCACGCTCTTCCGGGCTGACGGGCTCCAGAGTGCCTGCAGTATCTGCCAGGCCATCAATCATGCCGGCACCAACGGTTACGTTGGTGAGCCGATCGATCACAATGAAACTGCCGGTGACGTGATTGCGCTGGTAGGCATCGAAGGCAATTGGCTGGCTCAGGGTGAGGTCACACAGACCAATTTCATTCACTTGTAAAAGGGCTGGATTGGCGTGTTGCTCCAGCGTGTTTACGTCGGTCTGATAGTGAATTTTTCGCACAGTGCCGGACGTAAAAGTGGGTCCCAATTTGATGTCGTACAAACGGCCAGTATGCAAAGGCGCATCTGCCATCCACACAATGTTGGCCTTAAAACGGTTGCGAACCTCTGGCTCGTCTTCAGGCTTTACCAGCATGTCGCCTCGGCTGATATCAATCTCATTCTCCAGCGTGAGCGTTACCGCCTGGTCTATATAGGCCTCTTCAAGGTTGCCATCGAAGGTGACCACTTCCTTAATGGTGCTGGTGCGCCGTGAGGGCAGGGCCATAACCTTGTCGCCCGGGCGGATCATGCCGGAGGCGATGGTGCCACAGAAGCCGCGGAAGTTCAGGTTGGGACGGATAACGTATTGCACGGGAAACCGGAAGTGCTCCAGATTCTTGTCGCGGTTTACTTCCACCGTTTCCAGAATGTCCATCAGTGGCTGGCCGTTAAACCAGGGCGTGTTCTCGCTGCGGTTAACAACGTTGTCACCTTCCAGTGCGGAGATGGGCACAAAACGGATGTCTTTTAGTCCGAGTTTCGCGGCGAATGACAGATACTCTTCTCTGATTTCGTTAAAGCGGTCTTCGCTGAACTTCACCAGGTCCATTTTGTTCACCGCCACAACTATGTGTCGGATGCCGAGCAGCGAGGCGATATAGGAGTGCCTGCGGGTCTGGGTCAACACGCCACGGCGGGCGTCGATCATCAGGATGGCAACCTGCGCCGTAGAAGCACCGGTGGCCATGTTGCGGGTGTACTGCTCGTGCCCCGGCGTGTCCGCAATGATGAATTTGCGCTTGTCGGTGGAGAAGTAGCGATACGCGACATCAATAGTAATGCCTTGCTCCCGTTCAGCCTGCAGGCCATCAACCAGCAGTGCCAGATCCAGCTTTTCACCGGTAGTGCCCATTTTGGCGCTGTCGGTTTTCAGGGTGGCCATATGATCTTCGTAGATCATTTTGGTGTCGTGCAGCAGGCGACCGATCAGGGTGCTTTTGCCATCATCGACGCTGCCGCAGGTAAGCAGGCGCAGCAGCTCTTTGTTTTCGTGCTGCTTGAGATAGGCCTGGATGTCTTCGGCGATGAGATCGGATTGATGTGACATATCAGAAGTACCCTTCCCGCTTTTTCTGTTCCATGGAGCCAGCCGAATCATGGTCAATCACCCGGCCCTGGCGCTCCGAGCTGGTTGCCAGCAACATTTCCTGGATAATTTCGGGCAAATTGTCTGCCTCGGATTCGATAGCACCGGTCAGCGGGTAGCACCCAAGAGTTCTGAAACGGATGGACTTCATCATCGGCGCTTCGCCCTCTTTCAGTGGCATCCGATCGTCGTCCACCATGATCAGTGAGCCATCGCGCTCCACCACCGGGCGCACTGCCGAGTAGTAAAGGGGCACGATTTCAATGTTTTCCAGATAGATGTACTGCCAGATATCCAGCTCGGTCCAGTTGGACAGCGGGAACACGCGAATACTTTCACCCTTGTTCACCTTGCCGTTGTAGGTGTTCCAGAGCTCGGGGCGCTGATTTTTAGGGTCCCAGCGGTGATACTCGTCCCGGAAGGAATAGACCCGCTCCTTGGCCCGGGATTTCTCTTCATCCCGGCGAGCGCCACCGAATGCGGCATCGAAGCCGTACTTGTCCAGCGCCTGCTTGAGCGCCTGGGTTTTCATTACATCGGTATGTTTGGCGCTGCCGTGGGTGAACGGACCGATACCTTGCTCAACGCCATCCTGGTTGGTGTGCACAATCAGATCCAGGCCGTATTCCTTCACCTTGCGCTCCCGGAAATCGATCATGTCCCGGAACTTCCAGGTGGTGTCTACATGCATCAACGGAAAGGGTAGCTTGCCCGGGTAGAAGGCTTTGCGGGCCAGGTGCAGCATAACCGCAGAATCTTTCCCAATGGAGTAGAGCATGACCGGGTTATCAAACTCGGCGGCCACTTCGCGGATGATATGGATGCTTTCCGCTTCCAGTTGTTTCAGATGCGTGAGGTTGTATGTGGTCATGATAATCCGTTGTCGCAGCGTGCCTGGAAGGCGTGCAAATTTGAGCGATCATCATATCAGAGGCCATAAGGCTATAAGAAGACTTGCGGTTAGAGTTTTGAGTTATACCAATATAGCACTCAAAAGCCAGCACTCAAGTGGATGCGCACGGAAATATAGTGGGATGATCTATGTATTGCGGTGTCAGGCAGGTTTGCGCGTATTGGCCAGAAGTTCGCGCACGTATCTGTCTACGTAATCAAATCCGTTTCCTTCAAAATCTGAAAACTGGATGCCCAGCTGAAACTCATCCCGGGCCATTCTTCGCAGATGAATGATGTTTCCGTCAGCTGAAATTGATACCGGTTGGGTTGGGATAACCGGCACGGAGAACCGGGCTTTGACAGCAATCCAGTTCCCGGGGGCAGGAGCCTTCAGGTGGGGGATAAGCTGCCCCGCCGTTTCCTGATTGCAGGAGACCATCACGCCTGTCCGGGAAAGGTTGGATATTTTGCAGGTGAGCTGGCAGCCATCCGGCTTTTCGATAACGATGTCGCTTTCAACATCCACGCGTTGCTGATTCCGCAGGTTTGGCTTCATTGTGGCAGCTTTCATGGGCGCTCTTGTGGGTACTGTTAGGGCATGCTCGGATTCAAATAATGTTTCAGAACAACGTGTAATCGACAAAAAGTGTAGTTGTTTGTTTTCTGATCAGCAACTTGAGTGTCGTATATTATTGCAGATTTATTATATTTTTCTGAACAAGGGTTCACACTTTTGATTCAGATCAGGAGCCTTTAGCCGCCCGGGTAGCTCGGCTTTTGCTGCAGAAAGGCACTTGATTGGTGTAAAATCCCTGCCTCCATTCATTTGTGTGCTCGCGGCGGGCGCCAGGAATCCTGAACGTTTTATGACAGAAAAAACCGAGAATACAGTGGTCAGCAACGGCAAGGTTGGCTTTATCAGTCTGGGGTGTCCCAAAGCACTGGTAGATTCCGAACGCATCCTGACCCAGCTGCGACTGGATGGCTACGATGTGGTACCCACATACAACGATGCAGATATTGTGGTGGTGAACACCTGCGGTTTTATTGATGCGGCCAAGCAGGAATCACTGGATGCCATTGGTGAGGCCATCAGCGAAAATGGCAAGGTGATCGTTACCGGTTGCATGGGTGTTGAAGCTGACAAGATCCGCGAAACTCATCCGGGAGTGCTGGCGGTATCAGGCCCGCACGCCTATGAGGAGGTGGTGGGTGCGGTGCACCAGTTCGTTCCGCCGACCCGCAAGCATGATCCGTTCACCGATCTCGTGCCTCCCCAGGGTGTAAAACTGACACCAAGACACTTCGCTTACCTCAAGATTTCAGAAGGTTGCAACCATCGCTGCACCTTCTGCATTATTCCGTCTATGCGCGGTGATCTGGTCAGCCGACCCATTGGCGATGTGATGGACGAAGCCCAGCGACTGGTCGATGCTGGCGTAAAAGAATTGCTGGTGATCTCCCAGGACACCTCGGCCTACGGCGTAGACACCAAGTACCGCACGGGTTTCTGGCAGGGACGTCCACTGAAGACCAAAATGCAGTCGTTGTGTGAGGCCCTGGGCGAAATGGGTGTGTGGGTTCGCTTGCACTATGTGTACCCTTACCCCCATGTGGACGACATTATTCCGCTGATGGCCGAGGGTAAGATCCTGCCGTATCTGGATATTCCGTTCCAGCACGCCAGCCCGAAAGTGCTGAAGGCCATGAAGCGCCCGGCTCACGACAGCAAAACCCTGGATCGAATCCGTAAGTGGCGGGAAATCTGTCCGGAACTGACCATTCGCTCGACTTTCATTGTAGGTTTCCCGGGTGAAACCGAAGAAGATTTCCAGTACCTGCTGGATTGGCTGGATGAAGCTCAGCTGGATCGCGTGGGTGCCTTTACCTACAGTGCGGTTGAGGGCGCGAAAGCCAATGAGATTGAAGGCGCCGTGCCTGAAGAGATCAAGGAAGAGCGTCTGGCTCGGTTTATGGCCAAACAGGCGGAAATCTCGGCCGCCCGTTTACAGGCGAAGATCGGCACTACCATTGATGTGTTGATTGACGAAGTGGACGAAGAGGGCGCCATAGGGCGCTCCAAAGCGGATGCGCCGGAGATTGACGGTATGGTGTACTTGAACGACGTTACGGATGTGACACCGGGGCAGATTGTTCGTGCGGTTGTTGAGCACGCCGATGAACACGACCTGTGGGCAGTTCTCGCCTAACCTTTTCGGCAAACAGCAAGCCGCCTCTGCAACCAGAGGCGGCTTGTGCTTCTGTTTTATGATCACACAATATTGATCAGTACCTCACCCGGGGTTACCCGGTCGCCTTTGGTCACATAGATAGCCTCTACCTTGCCGTCGATGTCGGCGTGTACCTCGGTTTCCATTTTCATTGCCTCGGTAATCAGTACTGCCTGGCCCGCACTGACGGTATCGCCTTCGCTAACCAGCACTTCAACAACGTTGCCGGGCATGGCCGTGCTGACGTGCCCGGGTGTCGAGGCTTTCATGCGACCGCCGCTGTTTTCTGCCACATATTCGTTCAGTGGTTCGAACAGTACTTCTTCTGGCATGCCGTCCAGCGACAGATAGAGTTTGCGTTTACCCGCGCCTGATTCGCCAGAACCGGTAACTGTTACCTCGTAGCTTTCACCGTGCACTTCAATGCGGAATTCGGTGGCAACGCCGGTGCTGAGGCGCTCTCGGGATTTCGTTTCCGGTGGCAGTAATGCTTCGGGCACCAGGGTGCCGTCTTTGCGCTGCTGCAGGAATTCGCGGCCCAGGTCGGGGAACATGGCGTAGGTGAGGACATCTTCCTCATTGAGGGCCAGCTCGCCTATGTCTTTGCGCAGTTTGTCCATTTCCGGGCTGAGTTGATCAGCGGGCCGGCCTTCGTCTACAGCTTCGTTGCCGATGGCCTTATTGCGCACGTCGGCGTTCACCGGTGCCGGTGGTTGACCATAGCCTCCCTGCAGGTAGCGTTTGACTTCATTGGTAATGGTTTTGTAACGCTGGCCGGCCAACACGTTGTACACCGCCTGAGTGCCCACGATCTGTGAGGTGGGGGTGACCAGCGGCGGGAAACCCAGATCTTCCCGCACCCGCGGAATTTCATCAAACACTTCGCGGATGCGATCCAGTGCACTCTGCTCTTTAAGCTGGTTCGCGAGATTTGACATCATGCCGCCGGGCACCTGATTGATCTGGACCGACACGTCCTCTCGAGTAAATTCGCTTTCAAATTGCTGGTACTTTTTGCGGACTTCGCGGAAGTAGTCGGCAATCTCGCTCAGCAGATTCAAGTCAAGCCCGGTGTCGTAATCAGTGCCCTTCAATGCGGCCACCTGAGTTTCGGTTGCCGGGTGACTGGTGCCCGATGCGAACGAGGAAATAGCAGTGTCCATACGGTCCACGCCGGCTTCAATGGCTTTTAGTTGGCACATGGGCGCCAGGCCGGAGGTAGAGTGGCTGTGAATCACTAATGGCAGGTCCACTTCCGCCTTGATGGCTTTCACCAGATCATAGGTGGCGTAGGGTGTCAGCAGCCCGGCCATGTCTTTGATCGCTATGGAATCTGCGCCCATGGCCTGCATGTCTTTAGCTTGCTTCACGAACAGTGCCGGGGTGTGCACCGGGCTGGTGGTGTAGCAGATGGTACCCTGGGCGTGTTTGCCGGCCTTTTTTACCGCTTTCATGGCGGTTTCGATGTTGCGCAGGTCATTAAGTGCGTCGAATACGCGGAACACGTCAATGCCGTTGGTAGCAGCTTTTTGCACAAAGGCTTCCACGACATCATCGGCATAATGCCGGTACCCCAGCAGATTCTGGCCTCGCAGCAGCATTTGCAGGCGGGTCTCCGGCAAAGCCTCGCGCAGTTGCCGCAGGCGTTCCCAGGGGTCTTCTTTCAGAAAGCGCACACAGGCGTCAAAGGTGGCGCCGCCCCATACTTCCAGCGACCAGTACCCCACCTGGTCGAGCTTGCTGCATATGGGCAACATGTCCTCGGTGCGCATGCGGGTGGCGATCAGCGACTGGTGCGCGTCACGCAGAATCAGGTCTGTTACTTCAATGGGTTTTGCTTGGCTCATGATGTCATTCTCCTGCGGTTTACCAGCCTGAGTGCGCGGCGATGGTGGCGGCAATGGCGAGTGCGATTTCACTGGGGTGGCGTTTGGTGGAGTACTTCAGAAGTTCCGGATGGCCAGGTACAAAGCTGGTGTCAAAGATGCCGGCGCGGAAATCCGGGTGGTCCAGGATCTGCTGATAATACTGGGCGGTGGTTTTGATGCCGTGCAGGCGCATGTCATCCAGTGCGCGTTTGCCGCGGGCAATCACTTCGTCCCAGGTCAGCGCCCACACCACCAGCTTCAGGCACATGGAATCATAATAGGGAGGGATCTCATAGCCGGTGTAGATGGCCGTATCTACCCGCACTCCGGGTCCGCCGGGCGCGTAATAATGGGTGATGCGTCCGAAACTGGGCAGAAAGTCGTTTTTCGGGTCTTCCGCGTTTATTCGAAACTGCAGTGCATATCCCCGGAACTGGATATCTTCCTGGCGATAGCTCAGGGGCAGGCCGGAGGCGATACGCAGTTGCTCGCGCACAATGTCCACACCGGTTATGGCCTCGGTGATGGTGTGCTCAACCTGCACCCGCGTGTTCATCTCCATAAAATGCACTTCGTTGCCAGCCAGCAAAAACTCGACGGTTCCTGCATTCTCATAACCGACAGCTTTCGCCGCCCGCACCGCCAGATCACCAATGTATTGGCGCTGCTCCGGAGTAAGCTGTGGGCTGGGTGCAATTTCAATCAGCTTCTGGTTACGTCGCTGTATGGAGCAGTCACGCTCAAACAGATGGATAGCGTTGCCCTGGCTGTCTGCCAGTATCTGCACCTCAATGTGGCGTGGGTTAACGATGCACTTTTCCATGAACACTTCGGCGGAGCCAAAAGCCTTGGTGGCTTCAGAAATGACCCTTGGGTACTGCACTTTTAACTCTTTTGCTGAATCACAGCGACGGATACCGCGACCGCCACCGCCGGAAGTGGCTTTCAGCATGACCGGATAGCCAATGTGGTTGGCCAGATCCAGAGCTTCTTCGAGGCTGGCCAGATTACCCTCGGACCCCGGTGTGATGGGAATGCCAGCCGCACGCATGCTGTCGCGAGCCTGGGTTTTATCACCCATGCCGTGGATAACGCTGGATTTGGGGCCAATAAACGCCACACCCTTCTGCTCGCACAGGCGGGCAAAGTTGGCGTTTTCTGATAAAAAACCGTAACCGGGGTGGATAGCATCGCAGCCGGTTTCCACAGCCAGGTTTACGATGCGGGCGGGGTCGAGATAGCCCGCCAGCGGGTCGTCACCCAGAGAGTAAGATTCGTCGGCCCGCTTTACGTGTAGGCCGTAACGGTCGGGTTCGGTGTAGATGGCCACCGAGCGTATCCCCATTTCTGCACAGGCCCGCACGATGCGGACGGCTATTTCGCCGCGGTTGGCGATCAGTACTTTCTTCAGCATGGGAGATTCCTCGTTTCGTCGTCCCGAATGAAGGTGATGAAAGACTAACGGTGTAGACCTTTGTCGAAAAATTGATATTATTTTGTTTATCTATAAGTAATAACTTATGCACAGTAGCGGGAAACCGGTTTTATGCCTCTCAGTATCCAGAAACTGGCCAGCCGCCTTACCTTCCGGCAGCTTCAGGTTTTCAAAGCGGTGAATGATCTGAAAGGTTACAGCAAGGCGGGGGAATTGCTCGGGTTGACCCAACCCGCCGTTAGCAGTCAGGTACGTCATCTGGAGCAAGCGCTGGGCATGCCGATGTTTGAGTATGTTGGGCGCAAGCTCTATTGCACGGCTGCTGGCGAGGAGATGGCAGGTTGTGTGCGGTCAGTATTCCGGGAGCTGGAGCGTGTGCAAAATAGCCTGGCGGCTCTGGAAGGGCAGGTCGCGGGCGAACTTCGGCTGGTAGCGGTGAATACCGCACAGTATGTAGTGCCTTATATGCTGAGTGCGTTTTTGCAGCTGAACCCCCAGGTGACTGTTTCAGTGGCAGTGGTAAACCGGGCAACGGCTCTGCAACGGCTGAACGACAATTCCGATGATCTGGTTATTATGGGCATGGTGCCCGCAGAGAGGCCATTGGCTTCGCTACCGTTTCTGGATAATGAACTCGTGCCGGTGGTGCCCGATGGCCATCCATTACTTCAGCAACAAAATGTGACGGCCCAGGAGTTTCTGGATTGTGGGTTGCTGGTGCGGGAAAGTGGTTCGGGTAGTCGCCTGGCGCTGGAGTTGCACTGCCAGGATCAGCGTTTACAGACAAAGCCAAGTATCGAATTAGGCTCCAATGATGCGTTAAAGCACGCTGTTCTTGCGGGCCTGGGTGTGGCTGTCCTGCCCAAGTTGGGTGTGTCGTCAGAACTGGCCCTGGGCAGCCTGCACATTATTGATATCAAAGGCTTTCCACTGCGACGTAGCTGGTGTGTAGTCTACCCGCAGGCTCGGCATCCAACGCCGGCCATGCGGGCATTTATTGACTACGTGCAGCAGAACATCCGCCAGTTCGAGCAGATGTTTCTGCGGCGTCCGGAACAGAATTCAGGAGTCGGCCATTAGCGCACCGACGGATCCCAAAAATACATCAACATTTCTGATGCCTCTGCGCATCAACACCGATGCAGCGATTGCTGCTCGTGCACCACTTCCACACATGATGGTGTAATGTCTGGCAGGATCGAGCTCACTGGCCTCCTCCGCCAAAGTCCCTGTGTAATGGTGACTGGCCTGGTCAACGGGGTTTTCATCCACCTCGCCTTTGCCTCGAACATCCAGCAGCCTCCAGTTCTCCGGAGGAGCGGCTCTGCGCTTTTTGAAATCTTCCAGATCAATCACCGTTACGGCCCTGAACGG
The DNA here is from genome assembly GCF_048259445.1 of Marinobacter sp. Lineage (GTDB taxonomy): Bacteria > Pseudomonadota > Gammaproteobacteria > Pseudomonadales > Oleiphilaceae > Marinobacter. The sequence goes on from NZ_JBLXHQ010000003.1 coordinate 42,054, forward strand.
TTCTGCCATGGCAGCCCATTGCGGCATGTCCGGCGCCAGGTATCCGAGCACCCTGTCAAAGCCGATACGTGCCAGGTGGCGTGCGGCCAGCTCCGCCTCCGGCGCGCTGGCAGCGACAAGAGCCAGCTTGTCATCGGGGTTCAAAAACCAACCCGCGAAGGCCGGAATCATGGGCGTCGGAAGTGCCAGGCTGTCTGGGATATGAGCCCCCAGGAAGCTGCTGATTCCGCGCACGTCGATGATCACAGTCTGGTCCGGCAGTTCTTTAAACGCGTCAGGAAAGAGCGCTGCCGGAGTCAGGATCGAGCTTGTCGCGCGGCCACCTTCCATGTTCAGGCGTTCCATTTCACGGAAGTAGGGCGGCTGGTAATGATGTTCCTGTACTTTCCGGTTGATGAACTCCTGGCGGGACGGGATTTTCATCATGGGGTTGTTGCGGCGTTCATAGCCAATGCTCGAGAATTCCCGGTCGGCCATATTGTCGCCACATACAGAACCGGCACCATGGGCCGGATAGATGAGTGTTTGGTCGCCCAGATTGACCAGTTTTTGCAGGCTGTCGAAGAGCAGGCCGGCGACTTCTTCAGAGCGCTCCGGATAGAAATCGGTGCGGCCAACATCGCCGATGAACAGGGCGTCGCCGGTGAATACGGCCACGGCGTCATCACCGAAATCGGTATCGTAGAGCACAAACGACAGGCTGTCGTCGGTGTGGCCGGGAGTCTCCAGTACTCGCAGTTGCAGATTGCCGAAGTTGAACTCGTCGCTTTCACGGGTGGTTTTCGCATAGCGTACGGTTCCCGCAGCATTCGGCCCGTGGAAGACAGCAGCGCCGGTCAGTTGCGCAAGTATGGGGGCGCCGGAAATCAGATCTTCGTTGCGGTGCGTTTCAAAGATATGCGTTATCCGGCAGCCTTCTGCGGCAGCGGCTTCGGCATAGACTTCACAGTCGCGACGGGGATCGATAACTGCGGCCCGGCCGTTGTTGCCGATCAGGTATGAAAGATGGGACAAGCCTTCGGATTTGAAGGTCTGAATAAACATGGAGCCTCCTTCCAGAATCAGATTGAGGAATGTGAACCATGTTTAGCACATCGTTGGCGCCGTTGGGTCGCCCGCAGATTACCGTATTGAGGTTGTAAAATTAAGGATGCTTAACAAGCGTTGTCAGCCATGCACCAGTGAAAGACCCGGGAACTCTGGCTGACAACTCAATTGCACTTCGGAGCGATTAATTGTTCAGTTTTTTCAACAGGATCTCGTTGAACAGTTTCGGGTTGCCCTGTCCCTTTGAGGCCTTCATCAGAGGTCCCATAAAGCCTCCGAGCATTTTTTTCTGCTTTTTGGGGTCGGTTTCCTGTTGATACTGCGCAACCTGGTCCGGCATGCCCGCCAGAACCTCATCCACCATTTGCTCCAGCGCACCGGTGTCCGACACCTGCTTCAGGCCCTGAGTCTCAATAATGGCATCGGCATTGTCCCCATCACCATTCCAGAGCGCATCGAACACTTTCTTGGCCCCGGATGACGACACAGTATTGTCGGCAATGCGCGAGACCAGATGGCCTAGCTGCGTGCCGGTGATCGGCGCCTGAGATACTGTTTTGTCTTCGGCGTTCAGGCGCGCGGAAAACTCACCCAAAACCCAGTTGGCGATGAGTTTTGCGTCTTTGCCATGGCTGGCAGCTTCTTCAAAGAACGCAGCCATGCGGGCATCGTCGCTTAGCAAGCGTGCGTCGTAATCGTTCAGGCCGTACTGCTCCATGAATCGTGCTTTGCGCTCGTCTGGCAGTTCCGGTAACAAATCGCGGGCGCTTTCAATAAAGGCGTCATCGATCACGACGGGCAGCAGATCCGGGCAGGGGAAGTAACGGTAATCGTTGGCTTCTTCCTTGCTGCGCATGGAGCGGGATTCGTCGCGGTCGCCGTTATAGAGGCGGGTTTCCTGAATGATGCGCCCGCCGTCTTCCAGAATGTCCATCTGCCGCTCCACTTCGTGGGCAATGGCCTGCTCCATAAAGCGGAACGAGTTCAGGTTCTTGGTTTCGGTTCGGGTGCCCAGCTCGTCCGAGCCTTTCGGCTTGAGTGAGATGTTTACATCAAAACGCAGGGAGCCCTGGCTCATGTCCCCGTCGCAAATACCGATGGAGGACACAAGGCTGTGCAGTTTCCTGGCGAAGGCCACGGCTTCTTCCGCGCTGTTCATGTCCGGCTCGGTGACAATTTCAATCAGCGGTGTGCCGGCGCGGTTCAGGTCGATACCCGTCATGCCATGGAAGTCTTCGTGCAGCGACTTACCGGCATCCTCTTCCAGGTGCGCATGGTGAATGCGCACACGCTTGCTGCTGCCATCTGCGAGATCAATATCCACAAAGCCGGGGCCAACAATCGGGTTGTCCAGCTGTGTGGTCTGATAGCCTTTGGGCAGATCCGGGTAGAAGTAGTTTTTACGGTCGAACACCGAGCGCCGGCCGATTTCGGCGTTTACCGCCAGGCCGAACATCACTGCGTAACGGAACGCCTGTTCGTTGGGCACCGGTAAGGTGCCAGGCATGGCCAGGTCAACGGCGCTGGCCTGGGTGTTGGGCTCGGCGCCAAAGGCGGTGCTGGAGCCAGAAAAAATCTTGGTTCTGGTGGCAAGCTGAACGTGAATTTCCAGCCCGATCACAATATCCCACTGCATAACTGTTCTCCTGATTCGGGCTTACCGGGGAAGCTTCTGATGCCAGTCGGTAACCTGCTGGAACTGGTGCGCTGCATTCAGCAGGCGGGCCTCTTCAAAATAGTTCCCGATAATCTGCAACCCAACCGGCAGGCCATCTATAAAACCTGCCGGCACCGACATGGCCGGCACGCCCGCAAGGTTCACGGCGATGGTGAAAACATCTTCCAGGTACATGGTCACCGGGTCGCTGGTTTTCTCACCCTGCACAAACGCAGGCGAGGGCGTCACCGGGCTCATCAGAACATCCACTTCTTTGAAAGCGTTGATGAAGTCCTGCTGGATCAGGCGGCGAACCTTCTGGGCTTTCAGATAGTAGGCATCAAAGTAGCCAGCCGAGAGGGCATAGGTGCCCACCAGAATACGACGCTTGACCTCACCTCCGAAACCCTCGGCCCGGGTGCGGGTATAAAGGTCGCTCAGATCCTGGGGGGCTTCACAGCGATAGCCGTAACGCACACCGTCAAAGCGTGAAAGGTTAGCGGATGCTTCAGCTGGCGCAATCACATAGTAGGCAGCAATGGCCAGCCTGGCATGGGGCAGTGACACTTCTTTGACCGTCGCACCCAGCTTTTCGTATTCCTTCACCGCATTGCGAACCTGCTGCTCCATCGCGGGGCTTAACTGATCGGAGAAGTATTCTTTTGGCAAGCCGACACGCAGGCCTTTCAAGGGCTCGTTAAGGGTGGCGGTATAATCTGGCACAGCACGATCAGCGGATGTGGAATCCTTCGGATCGAACCCGGCCATAACATTCAGCATCAGGGCGTTGTCTTCTGCCGTGCGTGCCATGGTGCCGCCCTGATCGAGGCTGGATGCAAAAGCAATCATGCCGTAGCGGGAAACCCGGCCGTAGGTGGGCTTCAGGCCGGTAATACCGCAAAGGGCTGCCGGCTGGCGGATGGAGCCGCCAGTGTCGGTGGCTGTAGCTGCGGGTATCAGGCGAGCCGCGATGGCGGCTGCGGAACCACCAGAGGAACCGCCGGGCACGCGCTTATCGCCGCTGCTCAATCCCCAGGGGTTGGTTACCGGGCCAAAGAAACTGGATTCGTTGGAGGAGCCCATGGCGAACTCATCCATATTGGTTTTGCCGAGGCATACTGCGCCAGCAGCACGAAAGTTGGCGGTAACGGTGGCGTCGTAAGGCGGTACAAAATTGGCAAGCATTCTTGAACCGGCGGTCGTGGTCACGCCATTGGTGCAAAAGATGTCTTTGTGGGCGAAGGGGACGCCTGTCCACGCGCTGGCTTTGCCGGCTGCGCGCTGTTCGTCAGCTGCTTTGGCATCGGCCATGGCCTGCTCTTCGGTGATCGTAATAAAGCTGTTGTAGTGGCCGTCTTCTGCGTTTATGCGATCGAGGAACTCACGGGTCAGTTCCACGCTTGAAATCTTGCCGCTTTCCAGTTCGCGGGAAAGCTCTGCTACGGATTTATTATGCATGTTCCATCCTGATGCTGGGCTGATGGTGGGATTCGTCAGATCACTCAATAACTCGGGGCACCAGATAGAGGCCATTCTCGGTGGCCGGAGCGATGGCCTGGAAAGCCTCGCGCTGGTTGCTTTCGGTCACCTCATCGGCGCGCAGGCGCTGTACAGCATCCAGCGGGTGGGCCAGAGGCTCTACGTTATCGGTATCGGCGGCGCTGAGCTGGTCAACCAGGCTGAGAATATTGCCCAGGTCTTTCTCCAGTGCGGGTATTTGCTCTTCGTCAAGACGAATACGGGCCAGCACGGCGACTTTTTCAATGTCTTCGCGGGAAATGGTCACGTTGACTCCAAAGTATAAAACAGCGTTTTCAAGAAGGCCGTTATGGTAACAGATTCGAGGCTGTGCGGGAGAGCCGAGGCTCAGGGCTATTCAATCGGCCGGGCATCGTCCAGCAGGTCTTCGATGGCGGCATCACTGCGCTCTTCGTGCACCTGTCGCGAAATAGTAGTGTCCGGGCGAACATTCAGTACTTCGTCAGGTGATGAGGTGGAGATTTGCGAAGAGGTGGCAGAGGTGTCTGAACCTTGTTTTTCCGGCTCCGCCGGCATTTCCGGTGGCTCGGTTGCTGGCAATGCCGCCGGTGTCTGGTCGAAACGCAGTCGGTAGATGGGTTCGGGTAGGGTGAAGCCCTCGGCTTCCAGTGCATTTTTGGCCGCGCGAATGGAAAGGCTGCGGGCTTTGCCGTAGTCGGATTCGCGCTGGTCAATCCATGCCATGAATTTGATCAGAATGTTGGAGTCACCTACGGATTCGATAATCCCGTGGGGCTCCGGGTCTTCCAGTACCCAGTTCAGCTGTTTCAGAGCGGTCAGCCCGGTCTGGATGGCCTGGGCCGGGTCGTCCTCCGCATCAACGCCCAGCACAAAGTCGAAGCGGCGCTGAGGGTTGCGTGTGTAATTCAGGATGACAGCTTTGAACACGGTCGCGTTGGGGATGCGTAAGTGGTTGCCGTCGAGAGTCATCAATACCGTGGAGCGTGATGTCAGCCTCACCACAACGCCTTCATAGTCGTTGATAACTACGTGCTCCTGAGCCCGGAAGGGCTGGCGGATGCTCAGCATGATGCTGGAAATGTAATTTTCCATGGAGTCTTTGACTGCAAAACTGATGGCCAGGCCCAGCACGCCGGCGCCTCCAACCAGGGTGCCCATCAGCGCGGTGGCCCCGAGTATATTCAGGGCAAGTAGCAGGCCCAGAAGTATTGTCACCAGCCTGACGGCATGGCCAGCGAGTTCCGCCAGAAACGGGTTTTTGGTTAATCGTAGCCAAAGTGTGTTGTGGCCTGCCAGACGATGTCCGGCGAAGGCCACTATGATAAAAATGCTGAGCGCAACCAGCAGCAGTGGCAGGGCTCTTACCCAGCCGCGCAGGGTATTTTGCAGTGAATCCCAGAGGGGGTTGAGGTTGTCCTGCAAATCCAGAGTGCGCACAACTCTGTCGTCAACAGCGATGGCGCCCTCTATCCGGCTGGCCAGTTTCAATGCTCGTTGAGCCTGGGCTTCGTTGGCAATCTGGCCTGACAGCGCCACTACGCCGCTGTTAACGTTCACCTGTAGTGACTCAAACTGCGGAATCTGATCAAAAATGCTGGTGATGCGTTCTGCGATCAAAGCGTCACTGTCGTCACCTGGCTGCAAGGCTATCGCCCCTGCGGGTTCGGTTTCGCTTTGCTGGGCCAGAGCATGGGCGGGAAAGCCCGCGATCAGGGTCAATACCAGAAGCAGAAATAAAAGCAGGCAAACGGCCACTGTTGCTGTGCGGAGGCGCTGTTGCAGTTTGATTTCTGGTATTCTCAACTGGAGCCTCAATGGTGGCAGGTTGAACTGTTTTGAGAAGGCTTTCAGGCTATCTTCAGTATGAAGCAAAGATCAACCGACGGCCTGCGTCAACCAGTAATTTGCTGCTTCCTGGATTCTGGTCTCGTAAGCGCATGAACAATTGTTCATGCGCGCAGCAATATCATTTGCCTTTGCAACAGGCTGCGCCTTGCCTGAGCGGGGGGGCACTGCTAAAGTTGCCGCATCTTTCCGCAACCGCAACTCTCAGGTTGAAACTACACGAATGTTGATTAAAAGACTCCGAGGCTTATTCTCCAGCGACCTGTCCATTGATCTGGGCACCGCCAACACCCTTATTTTCGTGCGTGACCGCGGGATTGTGCTGAACGAGCCTTCCGTTGTAGCCATTCGTACCACAAACTCCCAGAAAATGGTTGCCGCTGTGGGCGCTGAAGCGAAGCGTATGCTGGGCCGGACGCCAGGCAATATCACCGCTATCCGCCCGATGAAAGACGGCGTGATTGCTGATTTTGTGGTGACCGAGAAAATGCTCCAGCACTTTATTCACAAAGTGCATGAAAACAGCTTTATTACCCCGAGCCCCCGGGTTCTGGTGTGTGTTCCCAGCAAATCCACCCAGGTAGAGCGCAAAGCCATCCGCGAGTCCGCTCTGGGCGCGGGTGCCCGGGAAGTATTCCTGATTGAGGAGCCCATGGCCGCAGCGATCGGCGCCGGCCTGCCAGTAGAAGAAGCCAGTGGTTCAATGATTGTGGATGTGGGCGGCGGCACCTCCGAAATTGCGATTATTTCCCTGAATGGCATCGTCTATGCGGATTCAGTAAGGGTGGGTGGAGACAAGTTCGATGAAGCCATCGTCACCTATGTTCGCCGTAATTACGGAAGCCTGATTGGCGAATCTACCGCCGAGCGTATCAAGCATGAAATCGGATGTGCATACGAAGGGCTTGAGATTCTCGAAATCGATGTTCGCGGTCGTAATCTGGCCGAAGGTGTACCAAGGGCGTTCACCCTTAACAGTGAAGAAATCCTGGATGCGCTTCAGGAATCTCTGGCACAGATAGTACAAACGGTTAAAAGCGCACTGGAGCAGTCCCCGCCAGAGCTGGCTTCGGACATCGCAGAGCGCGGCATTGTTCTGACCGGTGGCGGCGCACTGCTGCGCGGGCTGGACAAGCTGATCAGCGAAGAAACCGGGTTGCCGGTTATTATTGCCGAGGATCCGCTTACCTGTGTCGCCCGTGGTGGTGGTAAGGCGCTGGAAGTGATTGACCGGGGTGGCATCGGAATGTTCTCACCGGAGGGATAATCCTTTGGGGAGGGATCGCCATTAAAACCATTTTTGTCCAGGGGCCAGTGCCTGGCCTCAGGCTTCTGCTCGTTGTTATCGTATCGGCAATGCTGATTGTTGCCGATCAGCAGTTCGACCGTCTCACGCCTGTCCGAAGCACTCTGGCAACCGGCCTCACTCCTGTTTACTGGCTTGGCAATGCGCCCTATCAGTTCAGTGACTGGGCCGCGGGCCTGTTTACCACGCGCGAAGATGTGAAACAGGAAAACGAAGATCTGAAAGCCCGCTTGCTTATCCTTGAGCGCAGGGCCCTCAAGTACGCCGCCCTGGCTTCTGAAAATAACGAACTGCGCCGCCTCATGAATTCCTCGGAGCTGCTGGATGACCGGGTTATTGTCAGTGAAGTGGTGAGCGTATCGCCAGATCCCTATTCCCATGAAATTATTATTAATAAAGGCCGTAGTGACGGTTTGCAGGTCGGGCAGGCCATACTGGATGCCTATGGACTGATGGGGCAGGTCGTGCAGACCAGCCAGGTCACCTCCCGTGTACTTCTTGTTTCCGACAGCAGTCATGCCGTACCAGTTGAAGTAGTGCGGAACGGTCTGAGGGCCGTTCTTCTGGGTACTGGCGATTCAGGAACCCTTGATCTGGTTCATGTACCTGATACTGCAGATATCCGTGAGGGAGACTTGCTTGTCAGTTCCGGCCTCGGCGGTCGCTTTCCGAGAGGCTATCCGGTTGCCGAAGTCAGCCTGATCAACAAAGAGCCAGGCGAACCTTTTGTATCGATTCGGGCGCGACCCAAGGCGCAGCTTAATCAAAGCCGCCTGGTACTGGTGGTTTTTCCACCAAAAGGCGGGCTTCGGTCTGAGCCTGCTATCGATGATCAGGCTCAGCCAGGTTCGGAACGAGAGTCGCCTGCTTCCGCTACAGAGCAAGAGGGCGAGGGCTGATGTTATCTGTAATCAGTTATCCGGTATTTGTGTTGTCAGTGCTCGTATCACTGGTGCTGAGCATCTCTTTATTTCCTGCAGGCTGGTTCGAGTTTCGGCCTGAATGGCTCGGTTTGATTGTGTTTTACTGGACCTTCCGGGCCCCGGCGCAGTTCGGCATCCTGTTCGCCTGGTGTCTTGGCCTGTTGCTCGACGTGCTGGAAGCAACGCCGTTGGGCGTCAATGCTTTGGGCATGGGGCTGATAGCCTTCCTTGTGCTTACCATTCACCAGCGACTGCGGATGTACCCCATACCGCAACAGTGTCTTATGGTGTTTCTCCTTCTGGGCATAAATCAGATGCTGGTGCACTTCCTCAAACAGCTGTTCGGAGGCGAAGATGCCGGTTTCAGTTACCTGTGGCCGGCACTGACCAGCGCCCTGGTGTGGCCGCTGTTTTCCATCCTGATGGATAACATCAACCGGAAACTGGGGTAGCCATGACCGGCATTATTCTGGCCTCTGCCTCACCGCGCCGCGCGGAACTGCTTGAGCAGATCGGTGTCGCGTTTTCTGTGCAGCCTGCGCATATCGACGAAACACCCGGAATGGCAGAGATGCCCGGAGATTACGTTGAACGGCTGGCCCGGGAGAAAGCCCTTGCTATTGCGGCCAGCTTTCCCCATGGGCTGGTTATCGGGTCCGACACCTCTGTGGTTCTGGACAACGTGATTCTCGGGAAACCATCTGATGAGCGCGAAGCCAGAACGATGCTCGCGGAATTGTCGGCCAGAACTCATCAGGTGATGACGGCCATTGCGCTGATGCATGGCGGGCGCTGCGAGTCACGCCTGGTGACGACAGAAGTTACTTTTCGCAGGCTTCAGGAGTCTGAAATTGCAGCCTATGTGGCCACCGGTGAGCCCATGGACAAGGCTGGAAGTTATGGAATTCAGGGCCTTGGTGGTATTTTTGTTAAAGAACTCAAAGGGAGCTACAGTGCGGTTGTTGGCCTGCCATTGCAGGAGACAGCTGCCATGCTGGCCGATGCCGGTTGCCCTGTCTGGAAACACTGGCCGAGTAGTCGGGAGAGCCAATCATGAGCGAAGAAATCCTGATCAACGTAACGCCGGTTGAAACCCGGGTCGCGCTGGTCGAGAACGGTATGCTACAGGAAGCGTATATCGAGCGTGCCAGCCGTAAAGGCATTGTCGGCAATATCTATAAAGGCAAGGTTGTGCGTGTGCTTCCAGGCATGGAGGCAGCGTTCGTGGATATAGGCCTGGAAAGGGCAGCCTTTATTCATGCCTCCGATGTTGTCTCGAGCCAGTCCGGCACGCCAGACTCCGGCGAAGGGCCAAAAACGGTTCCCGATATACGTACGCTGTTGCGGGAAGGCCAGTCGTTGGTGGTGCAGGTAACCAAAGACCCTATTGGCACAAAAGGCGCCCGGCTTACCACTCAGCTTTCCATACCCTCCCGTTACCTGGTTTTCATGCCGGAAGTCAGCCACGTGGGCGTTTCCCAGCGGATTGAGGACGAGACCGAGCGCAACCGGTTGAAAACTCTCGTTGAGGAGGGCGCCGCAGCGCATCCTGATGTGCAGGGGGGTTATATTATCCGCACGGCGGCTGAGGCCGCATCGGAAGAAGAGCTGATAGCAGATATGAATTATCTGCATCATCTCAGCCAGTCAATTCACGAACGTATTGGAAAAGTGCAGGCTCCTGCAGCTGTGTATAAGGATTTACCTCTGTTTATCCGCACCATCCGTGATCTCATCAGACCACAGACTGAAAAAGTGCGCATCGACAGCCGCGAGAGCCACCAGCGCGTGATGGAATTTGTCGAAGAGTTCGTGACAGAGTTTGCCGACAAGGTGGAATACTACCCGGGTGAGCGGCCAATTTTCGATCTCTATTCGGTGGAGGATGAGATCCAGAGGGCGCTTAGCCGTAAAGTTCAGCTCAAGTCCGGCGGTTATGTGATCATTGATCAGACCGAAGCCATGACAACCATCGATATCAATACCGGTGCTTTTGTGGGGCATCGTAATCTGGAAGAGACCATTTTCAAGACCAACCTGGAAGCGGCCCGGGCGATCAGCCGTCAACTGCGCCTGCGTAATCTGGGTGGCATTATCATTATTGATTTTATCGACATGGAAGACGCCGAGCATAAGCGCCAGGTTCACAGGATGCTGGAAAAGATGCTTGAGCGGGATCATGCTAAAACCAAGATTACCGGCGTGTCCGAGCTGGGCCTTGTGGAGATGACCCGTAAGCGCACCACTGAAAGCCTTGGACAGGTTCTGTGCGAGCCTTGCCCGATCTGTGATGGCAGAGGCTTTCTGAAAACCAGCGAGACCGTGTGTTTTGAGATTTTTCGGGAAATCCTGAGGGTAAACCGGGCTTACGATGCAGAAAGCTATCTGGTCATGGCTTCTCAGAGTGTGGTTGATCGCCTGCTTGATGAGGAGTCCGACAACGTGGCCGACCTTGAAACCTTTATAGAAAAAACGGTCCGTTTCCAGGTGGAACCATTTTACAGCCAGGAGCAATACGATGTCGTTCTGCTCTGATTTCGGGGCGATATACCGGCCAAGGGGGTGATATAGAGTGGCACCCCGGATGTCTTCTTCCGATAGCCAGCCTGTCCGTTTGATTGCGCTGCTTACCAGCGCTTTCTGGTGGCTGTTGGTGGTTATTCTGGTGCTGTTTGCGCTCTATGCCGGAATTGGCCGGCAGCTCACCCATAATATCGATGCCTTCCGGGGAGACCTTTCCCGCGAGCTATCGGCTCGTCTGGATCATGACGTCAGCATCGGCAGCCTCTCCTCCCGCTGGTTCTGGCTTGACCCTTCCTTTACCGCGCAGAATATAGAAATTACCAACCCCGATACCGGGGTTCGGGCATTGAATCTGCAGCATCTGACTATTCGTTTCGACGCATTGGCCTCGCTGATGCGCTTCAGAATTGTGTTCGAGGATTTTGAGGCCGAGGGGCTCGAGTTGACTTTGAACCAACGTGACAGCGGCGACCTGGGCGTTCGGGGTGCGGATTTTCAGGAACCCTTCAATAACCGGCTCCGGTACTGGCTGGAAGTCGCCGGAAAATGGCTGTCAGACCCTTATATAAAAGTGACTCGCGTAAGCCTGGGTATCCGGGATAACCAGGGCCAGCTCAGGCACCTTGATATTCCCCAGCTTGATCTGAGATACCAGCAGGGTCTTTTTCGCGCATCAGGTCGCGCCATGCAATCCGCAACAACCCAGCAGCTTGCCAGCTTCACGCTTGTGGGAAAGCATTTCTTTCGCGGTGATTTTACCGGCCAACTCTATCTCGATGTAGATTCCGGGCGCCTGTTTGACGGGCTGATTGATGAGTATCAATGGAGGGATATACGCGTCGAAGGGTTCGATCTGGGTGGTGAAGCCTGGCTTACCTTTCGCTCCGGTGTCTTGCAGCAGGTCAGCGGGACAGTCAGAACGCCGTACCTGCAGCTTGGAGTTGCAGGCGAATCCCTCGCGCCGCTGGAGGACATCAGCGCCCGTTTCGGCTGGCGTCGTCATAACGCTGTAATGGAGGCTCAGGACGGTGCCAGCGCGCAGCCCGATACCATCGGGGAGTGGCATCTGAAACAGTTGGCCTGGACCTGGAACGGCGACAATGTGCCTCCTTTCAGCCTCCTGTTATCGCCGCAGGCCAAGGGTTTTTCTATAACGGCGGACGCTCTGCCCCTGCGCCCGTTAAGGCGCCTTGCCGGAACCTTGCCGCTGCTGCCGGATGTAGCTCGTGACGCACTGGAGCAGTACCGCCCGGTCGGTTTTCTTGACGGCATGACGCTCAGCATTCCGGGTAATGCCGGTAGCAGTTTCGAATTATCCGGGCGCCTCAGAAATGTCGGGGCAGCCGCATACGGTGGTGCTCCGGCAGCAAAGAGTGTGAACGGATTTATTTATGTTGATCAGACATCGGGCTATGTAAATGCCCGCTCCGGCTCTCAGCCCGTGACCCTCGAGTTCCCGGCACTGTTTGGCAGTGAGTGGTCGCTACCCGAGTTGGATGCCACCGTCGCGTGGAAGCTGGATGGCCCGGTAACTCGGGTATACGCGTCAGACATACGCATGACCTATGGCGAGAACACCCGGCTGACCGGAGCTTTTGATCTGAAACTGGATCGTCAGGGTGAAGATGATCTGGGATTGCGAGTGGGTGTCGAGAACGGTGATGCCTCGATGCTGGCAGACTTTGTGCCCGAAAAAATCGTGAACGCCGGTCTCTATGAATGGCTCACTTCCGCGATAAAGGATGCAGATATCACATCAGGCGTGTACTACGGTCATGGACAGATTGGTGGAGGCGCACCTCCAGGGTCATTTGTTTCTTCCATGTGGTATGAGTTTGAAAACGGCACTGTCCGGTATGATGAACAATGGCCCGAAGTGACCGAGGCGCGCGGGCGAGTTGCCATACAGAACGGCGACACTCTGGTATCCCTTGAGTCCGGGAAAACCGGTGGATTGTTGCTGAACCCCGGAACAGTCACAGTTATTCCCGGCGATGAAGGGGCGCGGGTCCGGGTGGATGTCTCGGCGCCCGTGCCGGGTAATGCTATCGCGTTCTGGATGACCGACAGTCCCTTTGGGGCAATAGCCGGTCCTCAGGCTGCAAGCCTGGAATACGGTGGCGATTACGCGCTTGACCTGGAGATTGATCTGCCTCTTGATAACGCAGGTGGCGTGATTGTGGAAGCCGGCGTCAGTACCGCGAACGGCTATGTCGGATATCCGGACGCAGACCTGAGTTGGGAAGAGATTTCCGGGTCCCTGAATTACCATACGGCCAGAGGTTTTTCCGGAGGCCCGCTTAGCGCCCGGTTTCTGGGTGAGCCGGTCAAGGTTATGTTCAGCCAATCGTCTTCTGACAAGGCTTCCGGCGCCGACAGGCTTACCATCAGGCAAACTGGTTCCCTGTCTGTAGCTGACGCACTACGCCATGCAGGTTTGGCTGAGGGGGCTGAAAATAGTGGCGGCGAACAAAGCAACTACGGTCTGAAAGGGGGCATTGATTACTCGGCGGAGCTCAGTGTGGCCGGTGACGCAGCTTCGGGTATTACCGTCAGCTCAACCCTTGAAGGATTGGCTATTGACTGGCCAGGCCCGTTTTCGAAGGAGTCGGCAGAATCTGCCCCGCTGGTTGCGGAAATCGATCCCGGGGCGGCAGACGGTCTTGGCATCACCGGGAGCTGGAAGGATCGTGCAACCTTTGACATGCTGCTGAAAAGCTCGGGTGTTGAGCTGACGTTCGATGAGCTGTACCTGGGTGATCAGACTCTCACCAATATCCACCTGGAAGCCCTGGATCTGGGCGATCGCTGGATTCTTACGACCCGCTCCGAGCGCGCGGTTGGCAGGATTGTATTCCCGGACGATGATCGCCCCATAACCGCAAATTTTGAGGTGTTACGTCTCATCCGGAATGATGCCAGGGTGAAGGATGCGCCGGAGCTGCTGACGATTGAGCAGCAGCTGGAAACCTTCCGGGCGATGGATATAGCGAACTGGCCGGATGTGGATATAGATATTTCCGAGCTGCAGCTGAATGAAGACAGCCTGGGGCGTTGGTCGTTCCATCTGCGGCCCGAGCCATCACAGCTAAATATCACCGGTATCGAGGGTCGGCTGAAATCCCTTACATTGCTCGGAGATATGACCTGGAGTGTTATAGACAACAGAGAAACCAGCAGGTTTACCGGGTCGGTTTCTGGCGGTGCACTGGCGGATCTTGGCGAACTGTTCGACACTGATATTCCGCTTTCCAATAAGCAGACCGACGTTCAGCTGGAACTGGACTGGCCGGGCCGGCCGGACGAGTTCGAAATTGCGGGGCTCAGCGGTGAGGTCAGCCTCCGACTGGATGATGGTGTGATTCTGGAGCGCAATAACAGTGCCCAGATATTCCGGGTATTCAACCTGCTTAATGCCGACACACTATGGCGTAGGCTCAAGCTGGATTTTTCCGATCTGTATGAGCGCGGTGTAGCGTTCGATGCGATCTCAGGCAAGGCGAAGCTGAACGAAGGCCTGCTGACCATGGATCCGGAACTCCAGATAGTGGGGCCTTCGCTGGCCTTCAAGCTCAGTGGTAACACGGACCTGGCAGAGGAGGTGCTTGATATGCGCCTGGTGGTCGTTTTGCCACTGACCCAGAATCTTCCCCTGGCCGCGCTGCTGATGGGCGCCAGTGCGCCGATAGGGGGCGCTCTTTTCGTGCTGGACAAGGTTCTGGGCGACCCGCTGAGCAAGTTGACCAGCGCGACTTACAACGTCACCGGCACCTGGGACGAGCCCAAAGTGGATCTTCGGCAGGTTTTTGATACCGGTGGTTAACCAGGGTTAGGCCTCAACCTCGTCAATGCGCTCCCGCAGGTAACGGAACAGCTTGCGGGTCTGGCCGGTATTTTTCTGTTTTTCCACATCCCTGCGGGCGTTGCGAACCAGGTTGCGTAAGTGTTGTATGTCAGCATCAGGGCAGTAGCTGAAGAACTCACCCGCCACGGAATCACCTTCTGCAATCATACGGTCACGCCAGCGTTCAGCCAGGTGATGGCGACGAGTGTGTTCCTCGCTGCCTGAATCGAAGGCATCAATGGCACGCTGCACCGCTTCCGGATCATCTTCCTGTCGGATAATCTTGCCGATGTACTGCAGATGGCGTCGCTTGGCTTCGTTCTGGCGAATCCTGCGCGACTCCTCAATGGCGTTTCTCAGAGTATCGCTGATCGTAAGCGTATCAAGCTGCTCATTGCTCAGTTCAGTCATGCGCTTGCCAATATTCTGGAGCGCATGCATATCCCGCTTGAGCTGGGACTTACTGGGCCCGGAATATTGCGGGGCCTCGTCTTGATTGTCTTGGTCGTTGTCGATCATTGTTCCTTCCAGGTTTGTCGGATCAGGCGTAGAAAAGGGTGGCAAGGCCGAGAAAAGAGGTGAAACCGACCACATCCGTCACAGTTGTCAGTATAACGCTGCCTGCCAGTGCCGGGTCGATGTTGCGGGATTTCAGGAACAACGGCAGTACCGTGCCCACCAGCGCGGCGGCGACCAGATTGATAACCAGTGCAGCGGCAATAATCGCTCCGATCAATACGTCCTGAAACCAGACCATGGCAGCAATTGCAACCAAAGCGGCCCAGAGCAGTCCGTTAAGAATACCGGAAAGAAATTCCCGGTTCAGCAGCCAGCCTACGTTCGCCCCGCTGATTTGCCCCACAGCCATGCCCCTGATGACCAGAGTCAGGGTCTGGCTGCCGGCAATGCCTCCCATGCTGGCGACAATGGGCATCAGTATCGCCAGGGCGACAACTTTGTCGATGGTGTCTTCAAACAGCCCGATCACGCCAGACGCGATAAAGGCGGTGAGCAGGTTGATGCCCAGCCACACGGCCCTGCGCCTGGTGGTTTTCCAGACCGGTGCAAAAGTGTCTTCGTCGTCATCAAGACCAGCCATGCTCATCAGTGAGTGGTCCGCGTCCTCGCGGATAACATCCACCACGTCATCGATGGTGATCCGGCCCAGCAGCCGACCCTCGTTATTCACGACCGGCGCAGAAATCAGATCATAGCGCTCAAACAGGTTGGCCACTTTGGTGTCGGAGAGGGTTACAGGTATAGGCTCGATATCGGTATCCATGACTTCCCGCACGGTCGCGGTCTGGTTGGATACCAGCATCTTGGTAATGGGCAGCATGCCGATAAATTCGTCGCGTCGGCTCACAACAATAAGGCTGTCGGTCATGGGTGGCAGCGCCCTGTGCCGGCGCAGATATCGCAACACCACATCAATACTCAGGTCGGGGCGCACGGTGATAGTATCCGTGTTCATCAGGCCGCCCGCGGTGTCTTCCGGGTAGGAGAGCACCTCTTCGACCCGTTGCCGATCCTGCTCGTCCATGGTGTCCAGAACTTCCTGGATCACCGTATCCGGCAATTGTTGCAAAAGATCGGCGAGATCGTCGGACTCGAAGTCCTCGATGATATCTGCCAGCTCCTGAGCGTTCAGTCGGCTCAGGTACTCGGCACGAATGTCCTCATTGAGGTACTGGAGAACGTCACCTTCCAGCTGTTTGTCTACCAGGTTCCACAGCAGGGCACGCTGGCGCGGTGGCGACGATTCGAGAAGGTGAGCGATATCACTGGGGCTCAGGCCACCGTTGAGAATACGGGCAACCTGTTTCAGGGCACCACTGTCCAGCGCTTCACTCAGTGAGCGTAAACGCTGGCGGGCCTGGCTTTTATCCAGATTATCAGACATGTATCACCTGCGCTCAGAAAACGCCCGTATTATAACGGAGTTAGCGTGAGCACGTGAGAAAGAGTTGAAGAGGCTTATTCGCCTTCCCCGAAATAATCATTGATCAGGGTGGCAAGGGCATCAATAGCCTCCTGTTCGCCCGGGCCGTCAGCCACAAGCTCCACCTCTGTGCCTTTACTGGCCGCAAGCATCATGACCTGCATGATGTTTTTTGCGTCCACTTCGCGACCTTTACCGCAGACCTTGACGGAACAATCAAATGCCGACGCTGTGGCAACCAGCTTGGCGGTAGCCCGGGCATGCAGGCCGAGTTTATTGATAATCACAATATGCTGCCGTATCACGCCGGTTCAGACCTCTTTCCGGGCCTGCAGATGTGGCAACTCTGTATGACGTACCTGTGCGTTGCTGCTGTGTTCCCGGAAGTGCCGACCCAGCTGTTCGCAGATATAAACGGATCGGTGCTGGCCGCCAGTGCAACCAATGGAAATGGTCATATAGCTACGATTGCTGTCCGCAAAAGAGGGAATCCAGCTCTCCAGGAACGCAATAAGATCAGCTACCATTTTTTTGCTTGCAGGTTCTTTTTCCAGAAACTCGATCACTGGCTGGTCCAGGCCGGTAAACTTGCGCAGGCTCGTATCCCAGTAGGGATTGGGCAGGCAGCGCACATCAAATACGTAATCGGAATCCAGTGGTACGCCGTGTTTGAAACCGAAGGACTGAAAAAGCAGGGCCAGCTCCTGGTCTTTCCGGCCGGCCACCCGCTGCTTCACCATGTCGCGCAGCTCATACATCGACAGCCCTTTGGTGTTGATGTAGAGGTCCGCGAGCTTTGAAAGGGGCTCTAGGAGACTCTTTTCGTTGCTGATGGCCTCTCTGAGGGAGGTTTTATCATTACTCAGCGGGTGCTTGCGCCGGGTTGCGTGGAAACGCTGCAGCAAGGACTGTTCATCGGCGTCCAGAAAAATGATCTCTACCTGAATATCGTCTCTGCAAAGCTTGCGGTAGATTTCCTCGAAATTAGCCAGCTCCCCGGACAGGTTGCGGGCATCAATACTGACCGCCATCTTGTCGAGCCGCCCGGGCGCACTCTGGTTGGCAGCCTCCCGGGTGAGTGGAAACAGAAGCCCGATCGGCAGGTTATCAATACAGTAGTACCCGAGATCTTCCAGTACGTGGAGGGCGGTACTCTTGCCGGAGCCGGACCGGCCACTGACGATGATCAGCTTCATGATGAAACAGCCTGTTACCAGAGTGGATATCAGCCGCTTGCGGCGGTCATGCGTTGGTATAGCGTAGCTGCATCTTCGCACTGCCTGAGGCGGTCGCAGAAGGTGCGCTCATTGAATTTCTCGGCGAGTTGGCTCAGTAACTCAAGGTGCTCACTGGTGGCCTCCTTGGGCACCACGAGTGCAAACACAAGATCCACGGGCTGATTGTCGATCGCATCAAACTCGACGGCTTCGTCCAGAGTCATCAGAACGCCAATTACGTGCTCAAGCCCTTCGAGGCGGCAGTGGGGGATGGCGATCCCCTGGCCGATTCCAGTGCTGCCCAGCCGCTCACGAGCAATCAGATTGTTGAAAATCTGGCTCTCGCTGAGTGAATCATTTTGCTGACGGATCTGCTCGGCAATGAACTCCAGAACCCGCTTTTTACTCGATGCGGGCACCTTACACAGGGTCAGTTCCGGTGCAAGAATGTTGTCTATTGTCAGGGATGTGTCGCTCATGAATCGACCGCGCTTCCGTTAAAAAAAGCTGCGGCACGTTGCCCGCGCCGCAGCTTGATTAGATTACATGCCTGAAAACAGCCGCCTACCGGGCGGTGTTTCCCTGCATCCTGTCCAGGTTCTTCTCTTTATGCTTGAGGATCTGTCGGTCAAGCTTGTCGACGAGACCGTCGATAGCTGCATACATGTCCTCATTTTCCGCCTTTGCGTGAATCTCACCACCAACCACGTGGAGCGTAGCATCCGCGATCTGCCGAACCTTATCCACTTCCAGTGTTACCTGGCAGTTACTGATATGGTCGAAGTGCCGCTCCAGCCGTTCGAACTTTTCGGATACATAGTCCTTCAAAGCGGGAGTCAGTTCTACGTGATGGCCTGAAATATTGAGTTGCATAGACGTCTCCTGTTGTCATCCGTTCCGGCTTCTGAAGCCGGTCTGAGTGCTGGCGCTTGTGGCTGCACCAGCGAAATCCGTGAGAATCAGTAAACAGTGTCCGGTTCAAACCAGGCGCTTGCGTTCGTTCGAGGGCGGAATGTGCATCGCCTCGCGATATTTTGCAACTGTGCGCCGCGCCACTTTGATTCCCTGTTCTCCAAGCATGGTCGCAATCTTGCTGTCACTCAACGGCTTTTTCGGTGTTTCGGCTGCAATCAGCTTTTTGATCATGGCGCGAATCGCGGTTGAGGAACATTCGCCGCCCTCGTCAGTGCTGACGTGGCTGGAAAAAAAGTACTTGAGCTCAAAAATGCCCCGGGGTGTGTGCATGTATTTCTGTGTGGTGACACGGGAAATGGTGGACTCGTGCATTTCCACAACCTGGGCAATATCGGAGAGAATCAGTGGCTTCATTGCCTCCTCCCCATGATCCAGAAAGCCCTGCTGATACTCAACAATACGTGTGGCTACCTTCAACAGTGTTTCGTTCCGGCTTTGCAGGCTTTTTATGAACCATTTTGCCTCCTGAAGCTGGTCTCGAAGATAGGTGTTGTCAGCGCTGCTGTCGGCACGCCTTATTAATGAAGCATAGCTGGCATTTACGCGGATGCGCGGTGCAATTTCAGGATTCAGTTCCACACGCCAGCGGCCGTTGTGTTTCCTCACGATGACATCCGGAATAACGTAATCCGGTTCTGTGCGATCGATGATGTCGCCCGGCCGCGGGTTAAGACTCGTAATCAGCGTAAGCACGTCGCGCAGCTGGTCTTCTTTGAGGCGGCTGCGGCGAAGCAGCTGAGCATAATCCCGATTGCCCAGCAGGTTTATGTAATGGGTTATAACCAGGCGTGCCTGGGCCAGCCAGGGGGTTTCCGGGGGCAGCTGGTTCAGTTGTATCAACAGACAGTCCTGAAGATCCCGGGCGAAAACTCCCGGCGGGTCGAAGTATTGTAGCCGCCGCAAAACGGCTTCAACTTCATCCATCTCAAGAGGGTCTTCATCGGTATCGTCGCTGAGGCCTGCGTAGATCTCATCAAGAGAGCTGGTGAGATACCCGCGCTCGTCTACCGCATCCATCAAAGCATGGGCAATGGCCTGATCCCGCTCACTCAGCGGAGTAAGGTTGAGCTGCCACTCAAGATGATCTCTGAGGGTTTCGGTTGGCGAGTTCCGGGTTTCGAAATCGTGGTCATTTTCATCATCGTTCCGCGCGGCCGGGGCAGGTGCGGACTGATAGACATCCTCCCAGGCGGTATCAACGGGAAGATCATCGGGAAGCGTATCCGGTATTTCGTTTTCGGATTGCCAGTCAGGGCCGGTTTCGCTTTCATCCCAGTCAGAGCTGGCAGAATCCGCAGCTACGTCGGCTGAAGCCTCATTTGTTGCGGTTTCTTTATCCTGTCCCTGATCGTTGTCGGCTGACGACGATTCAGTCTGGTCATCATCCTCCGATGTTTCCAGCAGGGGGTTGGATTCCAGGGCTTGCTGGATTTCCTGCTGAAGGTCGAGAGTTGATAACTGCAGAAGCCTGATCGCCTGTTGCAGCTGGGGCGTCATGGTCAGGCTCTGACCCAGCTTTAATTGTAATGAGGCTTTCATAACCATCGCTCAGGATCCGTCACTCATACCCGCTCTGAATTTCTTGCGTCGGCTAAAAAATCTAAGTGTGCCGGCTACTTGCCGCCATTTCAGAATACCCTAGCAAGTTCTTTGCCGAGTTTACTTGCTCCGGGTCAGCAAAACAATCGAACGGGTGTAACCGGGTGTCGAAAACAGAGGCTACAGATGGAATTCGTTGCCAAGATACACTTCTTTGACCTGTTGATTGGCCAGAATGGATTCCGAGTTTCCGGAGGCGATAATATGGCCACCGGATACAATATAAGCGTTCTCGCAGATATCCAGCGTTTCGCGCACGTTGTGATCGGTGATCAGAACACCTATGCCTTTGTCCCGGAGGTGGCGAATAATCTGTTTGATATCACTGACGGAGATAGGGTCTACACCCGCAAACGGCTCGTCCAGCAAAATAAAGGCAGGTTCCATTGCCAGGGCGCGGGCGATCTCAACACGGCGGCGTTCGCCCCCGGAGAGCGCCATGCCCAGGCTATCCCGAATATGGGTAATGTGAAATTCTTCCAGCAACTGTTCCAGCTTGCTCAGACGGTCAGCACGGCTGAGATTCTTGCGGGTTTCCAGAATCGCCATGATATTATCCCGCACCGAAAGCTTGCGGAACACCGAGGCTTCCTGCGGCAGGTAGCCAATCCCTTTTCGGGCGCGCCCGTGCATGGGTAAGGGCGTAATGTCCTGGCTGTCGATGGTTATACGGCCATTGTCGGCATTTACCAGCCCGACGATCATATAGAAACAGGTGGTTTTACCGGCGCCGTTAGGCCCGAGCAGTCCGACGATTTCGCCGCTGCGAATTTCCAGCGAGACATCAATGACCACTTTTTTCTGTTTGTAGCTTTTTGCCAGGTTGCTCGCTCTGAGAACTGCCATCGAACCTCTGTCTACTTTAATCAGCTGTTATTGGGTGGAATTGTTGCTGCTGCGGGGCTGGATGATCATTTCGACCCGGCCCGGGCCATCGCCGGTATCCTCGCTGCCTTCCGCGGTGACCACTCGCTGTTCGGTGTCGTAATGAATAATGTCGCCGCTGAACACGTTGCCATTCTGCTCAATCACAGCCTCACGTTCAAAGGTGAGTTGTTTGTCAGGGGCAGACCAGGTGATGTTGAGGGCCTTGGCATCGGTTTCACCTTCTCCGCTGGTAACGGGCTGCTGGTAGCGAGCCGGAGAGCCATTGGCTTCAATCCGGTTCAGACCCTCGACACTGCGATACAAAACCACCCGTTCCGCCGTCAGACGGGTTTTGCCCTGAACCAGCACAACTGCTCCGGTGTAGGTGGCAATGCCCTTACCGTCGTCGAGGCGGGCGCTGTCAGCGCTGACGCTAATCGGATCATCGGAGTCAAGATCAAAAGCCAGGGCCGGGCCAGCGAGGCTTGCAGCCAGTATGGCAGTGAGCAACTTGCGCATTGAGTTATCTGACGGTTTCATAGCGTCCTTCCACCTGGGAATTGAGTTCCAGAATGCGTTCATTAATCCACGCGTTCATGCCTTTAGCCCGGGTAGTGCCCACGCTGTCAGTAATTTCTACAAAATCATCGGTGTAGACTTTACCCTGATCGTTGTCCAGGGTCAGGCTCTCTGTAACCAGCGTCGCTTCACGCTCACCAATTGTGCGCACCACGCGAACGTTGCCGGTCAGGTATAACAGGTCCTCGTTCCGCAACAGGCTACCGTTCTCGGCTTTGAGTACCCATGGCTCGGTGTCGGTTGCGCTGAACACTTCTGCATTGGGCAGTTCCATAGTAGCCAGATTGCCCTCTTCAAACTGCTCGATGCGAGGACTCGTAAAAACAATCTTGCGATTGCCGGCTTCATCGTAAGACGTGTAGCTGCCGTTGATTACAAAGCCGTCGGGCTCGGCATCTCCCCGGAGTTGTCTGGCATCGCTGTAACTGGTTATCGGCTGTTCATCGCTTTGCCACAGAAGAAAAAACGTTGCTGCAGCCGTGGCTGCCAGCGCGAGCATGCGCAGCCGTGGCCGGTTTGCCAGAGCCAGTAATGATCGCAGGCTGTTTTTTTCGCTCTGTGCCATGGTTATGGCTCCAGGTAGGGCGTCAATGCTGAGTTCAGGTTGCCCCCTGCCGTCAGTAGCAGATCGCAGAGCTCACGCACGGCGCCGTTGCCACCGCTAACCCGGGTGCAGTAATCCGCATGCTCTTTCACCAGCCAGTATGCGTTTGGCACCGTAACCCCGAGGCCCGCGTAGCGAATGGCGGGCAGATCGGGCAAATCATCGCCCATATAGGCGATGGTTTCGGGCAATATGTCCAGCGTGCTCACCAGCTCCTGCAAGGCGGTCTTTTTATCCTCGCGACCCTGCATAAGGTGGGGGATTCCAAGGTCTTTCATGCGCTTTTCGGTAAGCGGTGAGCTGCGACCGGTAACGACGGCTACAGTGATGCCCGCGGCCATGATTTGCTTTAGGCCCAATCCATCCAGAATGTTGAACCCTTTCAGTTCATCGCCTTTGGCACTGAAGTAGATCCTGCCATCGCTCATTATGCCATCAACATCCAGGGCAACAAGCTTGATGCGGGCTGCTTTGGCCAGCAGGGTTTCGGGCCAGATTTCCTGAAGTGGGCTTTTCAGTTCTTTCATTAAATCGCTCTCTGAATCGCTATCTTGAGCACTTTTTGAATCACTCTCTAAATCACTCCGGCGCGGAGAAGGTCGTGCATGTTGATGGCGCCGACCAGGGCACCGCTTTCATCGGTAACCGGGAGTGCGCTGATCTTCAGTCCTTCCATAACGTTTAGCGCTTCTGCGGCCAGCTGATCTGGTTGAATGGTTCTTCCATTGCGAGTCATTACATCCCGCATGGGCGTACTGTGAACATCAATGGACTTGTCCAGAGTGCGGCGCAGGTCACCATCGGTGAAAATACCTGTCATGGTGCCAGTGTCGTTTACGACGGTGGTCATGCCCAGCCCTTTGCGTGATATTTCCAGCAAAGCACCACTCAAGGTGGTCTCTTCATTTACCATGGGGATGCGGTCGCCGGTGTGCATAATGTCAGATACCCGCAGCAGGAGTTTACGCCCCAGGCTGCCACCGGGGTGTGAGAACGCAAAGTCTTCTGCGCTGAAACCCCGGGCTTCCAGCAAAGCAACGGCCAGGGCGTCTCCCATCACCAGCGTTGCGGTTGTACTGGATGTGGGCGCCAGGCCGAGTGGGCAGGCCTCCGTTTCAACGCTGACATCCAGATTCGCTACTGCTTCTTTTGCCAATATCGACGTCGGATTGCCGGTCATGCTGATCAGGGGTGCGCCCATGCGTTTGATGAGCGGCAGAATGGTAACCACTTCGCTGGTGCTACCACTGTTTGAAATAGCAATGACAACGTCCTGGCTGGTGATCATACCCATGTCACCATGGCTGGCTTCTCCGGGGTGAACGAAAAAGGCGGGGGTTCCCGTGCTGGCCAGGGTGGCTGCAATTTTGTGGCCTATGTGGCCGGATTTGCCCATTCCGGTCACCACAACACGGCCCTTGCATGCCATGATTACTTCACAGGCGCGTATAAAGTGTTCATCGATGCGTTTTTCCAGGGCGCTTATTGCATCAAGCTCAATGCGAATAGCCTGGAGTGCGGGGTTCCGGAAATCGTATGTTTTTTGCTCGGTCATCGGGAAAGGGGCCTGCTTTCTCGTTATGGTACGGGATTGCGATAAAGTTGGTGGAGTATAACATTTCCCGCCAGCGGCGCGGCCTGGTTACTGCAAGTTCATCAGAGATTGCAACCGAGGGCTTTATAGCGAATTTTGCGGAGAGTTCTCTTTAAAGTTTTCCGTAATGTTCAGTGAAATTGATCATTGCTATTGATTCATTTTGGGAACCACTGATTGAGCTTGTGGGCTCCTTAGAATAATGTAGCCGCTCTCTGAAAGCATAGTGCTATACAGGCTGGTGTGTGTTGAGAGTTAAAGGCTATGGGCTGAAAGGTAAGGAATATGGGTTTGAGCTCGTACATATCATTAAAGGACGTTGTATTTTCGCGCTCTGGTCGCCGCATTTTCAATGGTGTTTCCGTGGAAATCCCCCGTGGGAAAATTACCGCCGTTATGGGCCCCAGCGGCAGCGGTAAAACGACTTTGTTGCGCCTGGTTGGTGGTCAGCTTCGGCCAGACTCGGGCAGTATAATGGTGGATGGTCACCCGATTTCTGAACTTCGCCGTAAAGAACTTTACAAGTTTCGGGAAAAGATGGGCATGCTGTTCCAGAGCGGCGCATTGTTTACTGATTTGAGCGTATACGAGAACGTGGCTTTCCCGATGCGCGTGCACACCAAACTGCCGGAAGACATGATCCACGACATCGTGCTGATGAAACTGGAAGCCGTTGGTTTGCGCGGTGCCCGCAAACTCATGCCGTCGGAACTTTCCGGTGGTATGAACCGACGCGTCGCCCTGGCCCGGAGCATTGCTCTGGATCCGGAGTTGATCATGTACGATGAGCCCTTTGCCGGGCAGGACCCGATTGGCATGGGCGTTTTGGTAAAACTGATTCGTGATCTCAACAGTTCCATGGGGCTCACCAGCGTTCTGGTCTCCCATGACGTTAAAGAATCCCTGAGCATCTGCCACTACGCCTGCATTATCGCGGATGGGAAAGTGATTGGTGCAGGCACGCCTGCCGAGTTGCAGGATCATCCGTCCGAGCAGGTGCAACAGTTTTTGAACGGGCATCCGGATGGCCCGGTGCCGTTCCACTATCCATCCTCGGCGGCGGCTGAAGATTTCGGCCTGTCGGGAGGTGCGTCGTGATCGATAGAATCGCTTCCTTCGGGCGTAGTGGGATAGATCTGGTTATATCCTTCGGCAGGGCCGGCCGCTTTCTGGTGGGTGTGTTGTCAGGCGTTCCACGCCCGGCAACCGGTTTTCCGCTTTTGATGAAACAGCTGTATTCGGTTGGTGTACTGTCGCTGGCGATCATAGTGGTCTCCGGCCTGTTTATCGGCATGGTGCTGGGCCTTCAGGGCTACACCATTCTCAGTGATTTTGGTTCCGAAGCCGCCATCGGGCAGATGATTGCGCTTACCCTGGTGCGCGAACTTGGGCCCGTGGTAACGGCGTTACTGTTTGCCGGGCGCGCAGGTTCCGCGCTGACCGCTGAAATCGGCTTGATGAAGGCGACCGAACAGTTGTCCAGTATGGAAATGATGGGCGTCGATCCCTTGCGGCGGGTTATTGCTCCCAGGCTCTGGGCAGGTTTTATAGCCATGCCGGTGCTGGCTATCATTTTTTCTATGGTCGGTATCTGGGGTGGCATGCTGGTTGGCGTGGAATGGCTGGGCGTTTTCGAAGGTTCCTACTGGGGCAATATGCAGGCTTCTGTGGATTTCTGGGACGACGTAGTAAACGGAGTGATCAAAAGCGTGGTATTCGGTTTTGTATGCGCCTGGATTGCGGTTTATCAGGGCTACGACTGTGTACCCACATCGGCAGGGATCAGTTCGGCCACCACAAAAACCGTGGTTTACTCCTCGCTGGCTGTTCTGGGGCTGGATTTTGTGCTGACCGCAGTAATGTTCGGCAACTTCTGATTAACGATTGACGAGATAATACCGGGAGCGGGTAATGACACAAAGAACAACGGACATCACAGTTGGCCTGTTTATGCTGGCAGGTCTTGCTGCGCTGCTCTTTCTGGCGCTGCAGGTAAGCGGGCTGTCGCCAAAATCCGCCAAAAGCACCTACACCATTTATGCCGATTTTAATGATACCGGCGGCATTACACCCCGGGGCAGGGTGTCTATGGCAGGCGTAACGGTGGGCACTATCGATTCCATCAGTCTGAATAAAGAAACCTTTCAGGCGCGGGTCGCCATGTCGATTCATGGCGATGTAGATAATATTCCAGCCGATAGCGCTGCAGTAATACGTACATCCGGTCTGCTGGGTGAACAGTACATTGATATATCAATTGGTGGCGAAATGGATTCCCTTCAAGAGGGAGACACTTTTTACTCCACCCAGTCTGCCATGAACATTGAACGGCTCATCAGCAATTTTGCGTCTGGTAAATAAGCCAGTTTTGCGACCGAACAGGAGAAACCAGGTGATTGCGTTAACACAGCGAATTTTTCTCGCTCTGACACTGATGGCGTTTTGCGTGGCATCAGCTCAGGCGGGC
Organism: Marinobacter sp.; assembly: GCF_048259445.1. GTDB lineage: Bacteria > Pseudomonadota > Gammaproteobacteria > Pseudomonadales > Oleiphilaceae > Marinobacter. The sequence goes on from NZ_JBLXHQ010000003.1 coordinate 68,543, forward strand.
CCGGAAGAAGACTTGCAACAATATGTGGATGACAACACTCAGGGCCTGGTGAAGAAACTTAATGCCGAGCGCGGGCTCTATGATCGTGATCCTGAGGCGTTTTACCAGAGCATGGACAATGCCCTCGAGGGTTTTGTTGATTTTCGGCGGATCGCAGCTCGGGTAATGGGCCGCTATGCGCGCCAGACAACTCCCGAGCAGCGCGACGAGTTTGTGGTCAAATTCAAGCGCAGCTTGTTTGACAGCTATGCTCAGGCGTTGGTGAGTGCTGAAGATTTCAGAATCAACGTTAACGACGCAACCATCAATTCGCAGGATGATAACCGCGCCTCTGTGGCCATGGAGGTGATTACCGCCTCCGGCAATCGTTATTCAGTCACTTATTCCATGTACCGCAAGGAAAGCAGTAGCTGGATGATGGAAAACATTATTGTCGAAGGGGTCAATATCGGCCTTTCATTCCGGGACCGTTTCACTCAGGAAATGGAAGCCAACAGAGGGCAGGTCCAGGCGGTGATTGACGGATGGAGCGACGTTGTGAAATCGCTCAACCTGGAAGATGAAGTGAACAAGTCATGAGCACAGATCTGCCGAGGGTTCAGCTGAAGGATGGCGTGCTCGCAGTCTCCGGCGCAATTGACGCTCACACCGTATTACCGCTACGAGCAGAGGGCGAGCGGCTTATCACAACGGTCAATGACAGCCTGGTGGTTGATCTTGCAGGCTTGTCCGCCACCCACAGCGCGGCTCTCTCCATGCTTCTGTGCTGGAGCCGACTTGCTGAAAAGCTGGGTGTTTCGCTGTCTTTTACGGCGGCGCCAGAACGCCTCGTTTCGCTTGCCGCTTTGAGCAACCTCGAGGATTGGTTACAATCCCGCCCCTGATTTCAACAAACACCTGAGGATTTACTATGGATGCCACCGAAGTCACCGAGCTGGTCAAAGAAGCATTTCCCGATTGTGAGGTGCAGGTACAGATCGACGGTAGCCATTACATGGTGGTGGTCATAGGTGACGTTTTCGAAGGCCTGTCGAGCATCAAGCGGCAGCAACTGATCAACAAGGCGCTATTCCAGCAAATCATGGATGGCACTATTCACGCCCTTCACCCGAAACCGTTTACACCGGCTGAATGGGCCGCGCGCCAGAGCTAGAGCTGAACAGCTCGCACACGACAGGATTACCATTGTGGACAAACTTTTGATCAGGGGCCGTAAGCCCCTGGACGGCGAAATCCGGATTTCCGGTGCAAAAAATGCCGCCCTTCCTATTCTTGCTGCCACTTTGCTGGCGGATGAGCCGGTTACCGTAGGCAACCTGCCGCACCTGCACGACGTGACTACCATGATCGAGCTGCTTGGTCGCATGGGTGTGGAGCTGATGATTGATGAGAAGATGAGCGTGGAAATTCACGCCAACACCATCAAGCATTTTCATGCGCCTTATGAGCTGGTCAAAACCATGCGCGCCTCCATTCTGGTGCTTGGGCCGTTGGTGGCACATTTCGGCGAGGCTGAAGTCTCTCTGCCCGGTGGTTGTGCCATTGGCAGCCGCCCGGTAAACCTGCACATCCAGGGCCTCGAGCAGATGGGCGCGGATATCAAGGTGGAGAACGGCTACATCCGGGCGAAAACCAACGGGCGTTTGAAAGGCGCGCACATCTTCATGGATGTGGTGACGGTAACCGGCACTGAAAACCTGTTGATGGCTGCAACACTGGCCGATGGTAAAACCATCCTCGAAAACGCCGCTCGTGAGCCGGAAGTGGTGGATCTGGCCGAGTGCCTGATTGCCATGGGTGCGAAGATCACCGGGCACGGTACTTCGACCATTGTTATCGAAGGCGTTGAGCGCCTGCACGGCTGCCATTACAACGTGCTGCCAGATCGTATTGAAACCGGTACTTATCTGGTGGCGGCAGCCGCGACCGGTGGCCACGTAAAACTGAAAGATACCCGCGCGGATCTTCTCGATGCCGTGCTGCTCAAGCTGGAAGAAGCCGGTGCCCATATCACCTCTGGTGCGGACTGGATCGAGCTGGATATGAAAGGTCAGCGCCCGAAAGCGGTCAATATTCGTACGGCGCCTTATCCGGCGTTCCCGACCGATATGCAGGCCCAGTTTGCTGCTATGAATGCCGTGGCAGAAGGCACAGGCACGATCATCGAGACGGTGTTCGAAAATCGTTTCATGCATCTGCAGGAGCTTACTCGCATGGGCGCCGATATTACGCTGGAAGGAAATGCTGCGATTATCAAAGGTGTTGATCATCTGACCGGTGCGCCGGTGATGGCAACCGATCTGCGCGCATCCGCCAGCCTGGTTATTGCGGGCCTGATGGCAGAGGGCGATACCATTATCGATCGCATCTACCATATTGATCGTGGCTATGAGTGTATTGAAGAAAAATTGCAGCTGCTTGGTGGAAGTATCCGCCGCCTGCCAGCGTGACAGACACAAGCGGTAAACCGGAAGGACGCATGACAGACTCCATTACCATCGCCTTGTCGAAGGGGCGAATCCTGGAAGAAACTCTGCCGCTGCTGGCAGACGCCGGGATCGAGCTGGTTGACGACATCAAGAAATCCCGAAAGCTGGTGTTTCCCACCACCGATCCTAATGTGCGGGTGCTTATTATCCGTGCAACCGACGTACCGACATACGTGCAGTATGGCGGCGCCGATCTGGGTGTAACGGGTAAGGATGTGCTGATGGAGCATGGCGGGGAGGGGTTATACGAGCCTCTGGACCTGAACATCGCCCGCTGTCGCCTTATGACAGCTGGCCCTAAAGGTGAAACGCCACCCGCCGGGCGCATCCGGGTCGCAACCAAGTTCGTTAATATGGCTCGCCGGTATTATGCGGCTCAGGGGCGGCAGGCCGATATCATCAAGCTTTACGGTGCGATGGAACTCGCGCCGATTCTTGGCCTGGCCGATGAGATTGTGGATATTGTAGATACGGGCAATACCTTGAAGGCCAATGGTCTTGAGGCGCGGGAGCTGATCGACCATATCAGCACTCGGTTGGTGGTGAATCGTGCCTCTATGAAGATGAAACACGAGCAGATTAACCCCATCATTGAGAAGATGGCAGCGGCTGTGGATAAACGTCGCTAGTACTGATCGAAAACTTGTGCGCTGAAGCAGTCGTGTCAGGCTTTCGAAAACACGCTGTGAATACTTCCATGTACGCTTGGCTACGCCATCCATGGCTTCGCACAGTTTTCGAAAGCCTGACACGACTCCTTCGCAGTGTATTGGGTGCATGATTCCAGAAACAATCCAAGCAGGATTTGAGAAATGACCGTTAGCATCAAACGATTGAACGCTTCCCAAAGTGACTTTGACAGTGAGCTGGCTACGCTGCTGGCCTGGGATGACAGTGTTGATCATCAGGTGAACGAAACGGTACGTCATATTCTGCACGAAGTGAAAACCCGCGGTGATAAGGCGGTTTTGGAGTTCACCGAAAAATTTGATCGGCTGAACGTCGGCAGTGTTGCCGAGCTGGAAATGAGCCAGGACCGTTTGCAACAGGCCCTGAAAGCGATTCCGCAAGATCAGCGCGTGGCGCTGGAACAGGCTGCAGATCGCGTGCGGGATTATCACGAGCGGCAGAACCAGAAATCCTGGCAGTATCAGGATGAAGACGGCACCGTGCTGGGCCAGAAAGTAACGCCACTGGACCGCGCCGGGCTTTACGTTCCTGGCGGTAAAGCTGCTTATCCTTCTTCCGTATTGATGAATGCCATTCCCGCCAAAGTTGCAGGCGTGGGCGAAGTCATTATGGTTGTGCCTACTCCGGATGGCGTGGTGAATGATCTGGTGTTAGCTGCGGCGGCTATCGCAGGTGTTGATCGTGTATTCACCGTAGGCGGTGCGCAGGCTGTTGGTGCTCTGGCCTACGGCACAGAAACCATCCCCGCAGTGGACAAAATTGTGGGCCCCGGCAACATTTTTGTGGCCACGGCCAAGCGGGAAGTCTTTGGTACCGTCGGCATCGACATGATCGCCGGCCCCTCGGAAATCCTCGTGATCTGCGACGGAAAAACCGATCCCGACTGGATCGCCATGGATCTGTTCTCCCAGGCTGAACACGACGAACAGGCCCAGTCCATATTGATCAGCCCCGATGCCGATTTCCTTGATGCGGTCGAAGCGAGCATCAACAAATTGCTGCCTACCATGGAGCGCGCCGACATCATTCGCACCTCCATCGCCGAGCGCGCGGCTCTGATTCACGTTGCCGACCTCAGCGAAGCCGCCAAAGTCTCCAACCGGATTGCACCGGAACACCTTGAGCTGTCTGTGGAAGACTCGGAAACATTGCTGGAAGAAATCCGGCATGCCGGTGCTATTTTCATGGGCCGTTACACGGCCGAAGCTCTGGGCGACTACTGCGCGGGGCCGAACCACGTGCTGCCCACCAGTGGGACCGCACGGTTTTCATCCCCATTGGGTGTTTACGACTTCCAGAAGCGCTCATCCATCATTGGCTTCAGCGCCAAAGGCGCAGACCGAATGGGGCGAGTAGCATCGGTTCTGGCGCGAGGTGAGGGCCTGACAGCTCACGCACGTTCAGCTGAATACAGGATTAAAAACGATGAGTAAGTTCTGGAGTCCGTTGGTTAGCAGTCTGGTTCCTTATGTGCCAGGCGAACAACCCAAAATGGCCAACCTGGTAAAGCTGAACACCAATGAAAACCCGTTTGGCCCATCACCAAAAGTCATAGAAGCCATACAGGCCGAACTCAACGACAGCCTTCGCCTCTACCCGGACCCGGAAGGCGAAAGCCTGCGCCAGACCATCGCCGGTTATCACAGCGTAAACCCCGAACAAGTATTCCTGGGGAATGGCTCCGACGAAGTTCTGGCTCATATTTTTTATGCTCTGTTCCAGCACGGCCAGCCCATACTGTTCCCGGATATTACCTACAGCTTCTATCCGGTGTACTGCGGCCTATACAACATTGAAGGCAAAACCGTACCCGTTACAGACAGCTTCGAAATCAACCCCGAAGACTACAAACAGCCCAACGGCGGAATCATCTTCCCCAACCCAAATGCGCCTACCGGGCGTTACCTTGGGCTTGAGCACGTAGAGGCAATCCTTCAAGCCAACCCCGAGCGTGTTGTAGTAGTCGATGAGGCTTATGTGGATTTTGGCGGTGAATCCGCTATTAAGCTTGTTGATCAATATCCCAATTTGCTTGTCAGCCAGACACTGTCCAAGGCCCGTTCATTGGCAGGCCTCCGCGTCGGCTTCGCGATCGGACACCCGGATCTTATCGAAGCGCTGAATCGCGTCAAAAACAGCTTCAATAGCTACCCGCTGGACAGACTGGCCTTGGCTGGTGCGAAAGCCGCGTACGAAGACGAAGCCTGGTTCCAGAAGTCCTGTGAAGGGGTGATTTTTGAGCGGGAGCGTGTGACTGAGGCTCTGGAAGGTCTGAATTTCGAAGTCTTGCCTTCGAAAGCCAACTTCGTTTTTGCCCGCCATAGAGAGAATTCCGGTGAAAGCCTGGCAAAAGCTCTGAGGGAGCAAGGCATCATTGTTCGCCACTTCAATAAGTCCAGAATCAGTGAATTCTTGCGGATTACCATTGGCACTCCCGAGCAGAATGATGCTTTGATTACTGGCTTAAAATCTCTGTAAACGACTGAAGTCTGATCGAGGCTGGTAGTGAGAGGAGGCGTTCCGGGAATGTAGAGGGCCAGGGACGGCCCGAAACAAGCGCAAATGGGTGAGGCAAGCGTTTATAAAGCGGAGCTTTATGTGCCGCCGAACGACAGCAATCTGTGATTGCTGGCCGGACCCCGCAAGGGGTGCTCGTAGCGGTTCCCGGAAAGCCCCTCCGCCCTGCCAGTCGGCAACTCCAGAGTCTAACGAAAAAGAGGATAAACCATGGCAACCCGTGACACTATTCTCGCGAAACTCAATGAATGGCTCCAGCCGGAAAACTTCCAGGACTATTGCCCCAATGGACTGCAGGTTGAAGGCAAAAGCGACGTAAAAACCATCATCACCGGTGTAACCGCCTCCCGCGCACTCATCGAAGCAGCCATCGCCGCAAACGCCGACATGGTTATCGTTCACCACGGCTACTTCTGGAAAGGCGAAGATCAGCGCATCCAGGGTATGAAGCGTGAACGATTAAAGCGGCTTCTGGATAACGACATAAACCTGGTCGCCTACCACCTCCCCCTGGATGACCACCCGGAATACGGCAACAACCGCCAGTTGGCAGACATCCTCGGTATCGGGAATCCCCAGCCATTAAACGGTCTGGTCTGGGAAGGTGAGCTTCACGAAGCAATGTCGCCCGAAAAATTCGGGCTGCACATCGCCAGAGCGCTCCATCGGGAACCTCTGCGGGTCGGCGACGGAAAAGCAGAAATCAAACGGGTAGGGTGGTGCACAGGGGCGGCGCAAGGGTTTATCAATACAGCGATTGATGCAGGCCTCGATGCCTACATCAGTGGCGAAATCTCCGAACCGACAACCCACACCGCCAGAGAGTGCGGTATCCATTATTATGCCGCCGGGCACCACGCAACCGAGCGCTATGGAGTGAAAGCGCTCGGTGTGGCGTTAGAAAAGGAATTTGGCACAAGTCATCGGTTTATTGATTGCGATAACCCGGTCTGATCAAGCCTGCGGTGCTTTATCGCCCTTCTTCAGGCCAAAATCTTCAGAAAGCGTGCCCGACGTCTTGGGAGCATAGTCACGGGGCGGCTCGACACCGTCCTCGCTGACTTCCTCAAGGCGCTTGCGGGAGGTTTGCTCAGCAAGCTCAGCCATCCAGTCCTCATCATTGCACAGGCGGTTAGCGCCGCGAGCCATATGCTGGTTTACATCACGGTACGCATCGTTAAACCGGCTCAGTAAATGGGCCGACTCCATAAAATGCTCATTTACCTGGGCCTGATAACGGGTGTACTCGTTGCGCAGCTCTTCGGCCTGCTGTTCCGCACGGCGCTGTCGGAGGGAAGAACCCTGCCCCGAGCGGCCAACAAGTGCTCCGATGATAATGCCAACAATCAATGCGGCAATCGCTGCCAGAATCAGGTTCGTCATATGCTGTGTCGTCCTGTTGCCTGAAAAATGAACCAAGTCATGTGAGCCAGTATAACGCCCGCAGCTCCATCAGCCCATGCTTGCGTGCTGAGCCAATCGTCGTATTGCCCCGCAGCCCTTCAGCATGGCGAAAAAACCGTAAATACGCGATAATACGTCGCGCCAAAATCAACGATCAGACCCCGGGATTTCCTGATGACAGTTTCCATGCCTTCTGAAACCACTGCAAGCCAGACCCCCTGGCAGCGCTATCAAGCGGATCTCGAACGCCCGGATTTTCTCAGTGATGCCGCTCAGGCAGACGCAGTTCAACGCCTCCAGACACTTTACGACAAACTGGTGGAAGCGGAAAGCGAACGCGGAAAAGCAATGGCCAAATTGCGGCGCAAGTTGAAGAAAGGCCGGGAAGAACCGGTTAAAGGCCTGTATTTCTGGGGAGGCGTTGGCCGAGGCAAAACCTATCTGATGGACACCTTTTATGAGTCGCTGCCGTTCAAGCGCAAGATGCGCGTGCACTTTCACCGCTTCATGCAACGGGTTCATCAGGAACTGAAAAACGTCAAAGGTGAAAAGAATCCGCTGGATCTTGTGGCCAAAAAGTTTGCCGATGAAACCCGCGTGATCTGCTTTGACGAATTCTTTGTGTCAGATATTGGCGATGCCATGATTCTTGCAACCCTCATGGATGGTCTGTTCAAACGCGGCGTTACCCTGGTGTGCACATCCAACATCATTCCCGACGGTTTATATAAAAATGGTTTGCAGCGAGCGCGGTTCCTGCCCGCGATAGCACTGGTGAACAAGCACACTGACGTTGTGAACGTAGATGGCGGCGTTGATTATCGTTTGCGAACGCTGGAGCAGGCTGAGCTTTACCATTCTCCGTTGGGCGAGGAGGCCGATGCCTCCCTGCGCAGGAGCTTCGACGCACTGGCGGTAGAAGCCGGAAAGCACAGCAAATCTATGGAGATTAACGGCCGAAAAATTCCCGCACAGGCGCATGCCGACGATGTGGTGTGGTTCGATTTCAAGGATGTGTGTGACGGCCCCCGCAGCCAGAACGACTACATTGAGATGGCGCGCCAGTTTCACGCAATCATCATCAGTAACGTCCCCGTGCTTGGCGGTGACAAAGATGACCAGTCACGCCGGTTCGTGAACATGGTCGACGAATTCTATGACCGCAATGTAAAAGTGATTATGTCAGCAGCTGTGCCTATTACTGAGCTCTACTCCGGCGGTCGCCTGAGCTTCGAATTCGAGCGCACTGAATCACGGCTCCTGGAAATGCAGTCACAAGAATATCTGGAAGCTCCGCACAAGCCCTAGCAGGCGCAAAAAACCATCAAAAGCAAAGTGGTTGCATCCGGAATTGTTGTCTATAGTGATTCTGTGCGAGAAAACCCGGCGTCGATCGGGGTGGTGAGCGGGTGGTGAGAGTAAAATCATACTTTTGACTGATCAAAGCACTGGACAGCGTTAGCTATAGTGCCTACATCACGAGCACTGTGCATGAAGCCTCCAATACATCGTGAATACCAATAATCAGAGCAGCGACTCAGAACAACAATGGAGTAGCCTTCCAATGACAAGAAAAATACACCAATGGCAGCGTTGGACAAGATTACCGCTTGCCGTGGCAGTGGCAGCAGGTATGTCTGGCCACGCGTCTGCGTACTCTTTTTATCTCGGGGATGTAGAAGCCCAGTTCAACACCACGCTCTCAGCCGGGGCCGGGTGGCGAGTTGAGGATCGCGACAAGCGGCTGATTGCCCAGGGCAACCTGGGGCCGCAATTTGCGAACACCACCACGGGTGCATCAACGAACAACTACGACGATGGCAACCTGAACTTTGAGAAGGGCGACACCTACTCCAAGATCGTCAAAGGTAACAGCGAGCTTTTCCTCGACTACGCAGTCGACAGCCAGTATCTGACCCGGGTAGGTGGCTTCGTGCGCGGTCGTTACTGGTACGACTTCGAACTGAAAGATGAAAGCCGCGCAGTCGATGATGTCGGGCAGCAGCGCGAACTCAACAGCAGCGCTAAAGGCAATGCCTCCGGCGGCGAAATTCTGGACGCTTACATATTTACTGACTGGTACTTCGGGAACGTTCCGGTGAGTGCCCGTTACGGCAAGCAGGTGGTTAGCTGGGGTGAGAGTACTTTCATCCAGGGCGGTATAAACACAATCAACCCTATCGACGTCCCGGCGTTCCGCGCTCCGGGTTCCGAGCTGAAAGATGCGCTGCTGCCGGTTGAAATGTTCTACATATCGGCCGGTGTCACGGAAAACGTTTCGGTAGAGGCTTTCGTGCAGACAGACTGGGCTCCCGTTCGCCCGGATGATTGCGGCACCTTCTTCTCCACCAACGACTTTGCAGCAGATGGCTGCGGTCCGGTTCTGCTTGCTGGCCAGCTGCCAGACTCCCAGGCTCTGGCCCAGGGATTCGTAGCACCCCGTCTTGGTGATGTCGAAGCGGATTCAAAAGATCAGTTTGGTGTTGCGATGCGCTGGTATGTGCCGGCCCTGAACGATTCCGAGCTCGGCTTTTACTACATCAAGTATAATAGCCGTTTGCCGTACGTGAGCGGAACGATCAAAGATTCAAGCAGCCCCTTCCCCTCGTATTTTATAGAGTACCCTGAAAATATTAACCTCTATGGTATCAGTATCAACACCAACACTCCGGGTGGCTGGTCTCTGGGTGCTGAATACTCGTATCGTGACAAAATGCCTCTGCAGTGGAACGCGTTTGAGCTGATCTATGGTGGTCTTCAGCTTGCCAACCCGATTGACGGCTCGCCGGTCAGTAAGCTGGAACAACAGCGTACAGAGGAGTTGGGCACTCTCACGCCAGGGGCCAGGGTATCCGGAAACGACAGCTTTGGTGTTTCCCAGGCCCAGTTCACCCTGCTCAAGTTCTTCGACCAGGTGATGGGCGCAAGCCGAGTGACCTTTATCACGGAATTCGGCGCAACCTACGTGCACGACCTTCCCAGCCTTGATGACGCCCGTTATGGCCGCTCAGGCACCTTTGGTCTTGGCACACTTCCAACAGACGCTGGCGGTGGAAACATTGTTGACGTCTGCGCAGCTGGCATCAACATCAACCCGAGCTATTGCACCAACGATGGGTTTACCACAGACTTTTCATGGGGCTACAGAGCCCGTATGGTGTGGAACTACCCGAATGCCATTGCCGGTATAAACCTGTCTCCGCAGGTGGCCTGGAGTCACGACGTGGAAGGTTATAGCCCGCAGCCCGGAGGTAATTTTAACGAGGGTAACAAAGCTATCGGCCTGTCTCTCGAGGCGGTTTACCAGAACAAGATTACCGCCGATATCGGTTACACCAACTTTTTCGGTGGCAAGCCCTATAACGAGTTGACTGACCGGGATTTCGTGAGTGCCAGCGTTTCCTACTCATTCTGAACCGCCAAGAATTCGTTTAACGAGGTAATTTAAATGAAACTGAACAAGAAATTACTCACCACGGGAATTCTGGCTGCAAGTCTTGTTGCAGGTCAGGCCTGGGGTGCGGTTTCTGCCGAAGAGGCAGCCAAGCTGGGCGACTCCCTGACTCCGATCGGTGCAGAAAAAGCCGGTAACGGCGGTGATATTCCCGCCTGGACAGGCGGAATGACCACGTCTCCCGCAGGCTATAAGGGCGACGGCATATACGTGAACCCGTTCCCGGATGAGACCCCCAGGTTTACTATCAATCAGAGCAACGTAGCGGAGTACGCCGATAAGCTGTCGCCAGGACAGGTTGCAATGATCAAGCAGTACCCGGACTTTGTGTTGCCGGTATACGAAACTCATCGTACAGCCGCTTATCCGCAAGACATCATGGATGAGACGGTCAAAAACGCGACCCGCGCTGAAATGATCAAGGATGGTAATGGTCTGAGTAACTATCAGAACGCAACACCGTTCCCGATCCCTCAGAACGGGCTCGAAGCATACTGGAACCACATCACGCGCTATCGCGGTGGCTCTGTACAGCGTAACGTCGGGCAGGCTACACCTACCGCTAATGGCGCCTTCTCCATTGTAAAGTTTCAGGATGAGTTGACCTGGAGAAGTTACCTTACGGATTACCAGCCGGGTGAAGATGCCAACGTGCTGTTCTACTTCAAGCAGGCTATCACCGCTCCGGCGCGTCTGGCCGGTAACGTACTGCTGGTTCATGAGACCATCGACCAGGTTGCAGAACCACGTCGTGCGTGGGTATACAACGCGGGCCAGCGTCGTGTTCGCCGCGCGCCTCAGGTTGCCTACGACGGACCGGGTACAGCGTCTGACGGCATGCGGACATCGGATAACTTCGATATGTTCAACGGCGCGCCAGATCGCTATGACTGGGAGCTGGTAGGCAAGAAGGAAATGTACATTCCGTACAACTCCTACAAGCTGGTCGATCGCAGCCTCACATATGACCAGATCATCAAGCCGGGCCATATTAATCAGGACCTGACCCGTTACGAGCTTCACCGTGTGTGGCACGTACGCGCGACCTTGAAAGACGGTGAGCGTCACATCTATGCGAAGCGTGACCTCTTCATTGATGAAGATACCTGGCAGGCTGTTGTTATCGACCATTACGATGGCCGTGGAGAGCTCTGGCGCGTGGCTGAAGCCCATTCTATGCAGTTCTACGACCAGATCGTTCCCTGGTATGCAGTTGAAACCCTTTACGATCTTCTGTCCGGACGCTACCTGGTCAACGGTCTGACAAACGAGGAAAGTGAACCCTATCAGTTTGGTGTTGAGCGCCAGTCGAGAGACTATACTCCGGCCGCTCTGCGCAGAGCCGGAACCCGTTAAACGGGTGTGCTGATCTACAGAAACGGGGGGCCTTTGGCCCGCCGTTTCTGTTTTCACGATGAAAAACTGTCACCGTATAAATACCTTTCACGTCAAAACTTTGCAGCCAGCCCCTCAATTGGTTTAACCTCGTTGTCATACTAAAGGTGTATCCGGGGCAGTATGTGAAATCATTCCATGATGGCTGTGCGGCCAATGACGAATTCCAGACAGCAAACAGCGGACTCCAGCGGGGTGAACTCGTAAGGGATCTGCTCAGGCAGAGATTGCAGTTACCTGCCGCTCCTAGCCATTCGTTGGCACGTCCTAATCTTGATACTTTGATCGCCGAGGCATTAACACCGCGCGGTGTTACGTTTGTAGAAGCCCCTTGCGGGTATGGAAAATCCCATACCGTTGCCATGGGGATTCAGGCAGCGGGGATCGAAGAAGAAAGTGTCCGATGGTTACCACTGAATTCTCAGGATAATGCGCCCACCCGTTTTCTCAGTCTGTTGTCTGTTGCTCTGGGTATCCCCGAATCGTCTGAAAGCAGCCTGCAAGGCGGCGCCACATTCCCGGATGCCCTCGCGATAATGCTAATGGGGCTGAAAAAAACGCCTGCAGAAAAACACTCCGTGCTTGTTCTGGATGGTCTTCACCACATCACCAACCCGGCGGTTGTCGCTCTGTTACAGCAGCTGGTGGCGGACATACCGCCCCACTTCTCGGTTGTCATGCTTTCAAGGCAGGCGCTGCCCTATGAAACTCACGCTCTGGAGCTGGAAAACCGGTTTACCCGTGTTGGAGTCGAAAAGCTTGAATTCAGCCGAAGCGAAACCTTTGAGTTTTTCAGGGACATTCTGGGTGATCATCAGCTAACCAGTGTTGCGATTGACCACTTGTATGATCTTACAGAGGGCTGGCCAACGCCTCTGGCGCTTTACCGCCGGGATATTCTGCAAAGTACAGAAAGACATGCTGTTTCCGAAACGCCCGGTGTTGAGCGCTTTTTGAAGGAGTCAGTCCTGGGCAGTCTGACACCCAGCCAAATACGGGCCTTGAGGGCGATATCAGAACTCGGGCTCTGTTCCGATGAATTGGTGTTGACGCTTCAACCTCTGATACCCGACGGTGTGATGCTGCCATCCGAGGTTCTTGAACGGGGTTTGCCCGTCAAGATCATGCCGGGTTGGGGGCGCTGGTACCGGCTAAACCCGTTGTTGATGGAGTGGTTAAAAGCACCCGTAATGGCAGGTTATGCTGACCGGATGTTGGCGGCCAGTCGGTGGTTCGGCAGTCGCGATCAATTTCCTGAGGCACTCAAGTATTCACTGCTGGCAGGTGATGCAGAAGAAGTGATCCGTATTGCGTCTGAAGGATCCGAAGCACTTTTGCTTGGGCAGGACACGGCATCGCTTCTGCGTTTGCGTAAAAGTCTGCCTGCTCCCCTGCTTGAGCGTAGCCCCAGGCTTAGAATTGTTTATAGCTGGGTACACGCCATTGGTGGTCAGTTTCGGCAAGCGCGCGCACTGATTGACGGTATGGATGCTGAGAACCAGCAAGAACATAAAGCACGAATCTGTGCGCTTCGAGCGTTTATCCTGCGTGGGGAAGGGCAGGTTGCAACCGCTCTGGAAATGGCCGAACGCGCTCTTTCCGGCCCTGAGTTGTCCACCCAGGGCCAGTTGGTCACCCAGATGGTTCGTGCCAGCGCTTTGTGTGCGTCAGGGCGGTTCACGGAAGCCCGGGAGGCCAATCGCGCGGCATCCCGCCTGGCAAGGGAGGCCGGGGACTCTGGTTCAGAAGCGCTGGCAGTATACTCCCATGCCCGGATCGAACTTGGAAAAGGCGCGCTCAGGCATGCAGAACAACTGCTGAGAACCGGGCTGGATACCGTTGTGCAGGAACTTGCCCGGCCCGCCAGGATTGGAGAAACACGGCTTCAACTGAACCTTGTGCTCGTACTCTGGCATCAGGGGCGTGACTCTGAGGCGGATCGGCTTCTGGTGATCTGTGGGCGCCATGCAGAGCAGACCCGGGATCTCGGTCTTCTGCTGGCAATGGCTATCCGGGTATTGATGTGTCGCTCCCAGGGCCGCCTGGAAGACGCATTTGTGTGGATTGGCAGAGCAGAGCGCACCATGCACACCTGGCAGGTGGATGAGTCGCTTTACGTGCCGGTGCTGGAAGCTCTGAAGGCCAGTTGCTGGTTGGCCCTCAATCAGCTGGAAAGTGTCGGCCAGGCGCTTATGAGATTACAGCCATACCGGGAAGCTGGCTGCGTACCGGAGCTCTTCCCGATGATGCCGGGATTACTGGACTGCCTTCAGGTGCGCCTGGATCTCGCCCGGGGCGAAACCGTGAGGGCCCGGGAAACCCTCGCAAGCTCACGTAAGCGATACAATGAGGCCATTCCATGGGGCGTGGAGATACACATGAGGCTATTGGAGGCCATACTCGTCAGCGAGGATAAAGGCCTGGCCGTCGCGCAGAAGATGGTTTTAGCGGTGGTATCGGAGGCGGAAAAGGAACACTTTATAAGCCCGTTTGCAGAGCTGAAGCTTGAGCTGAGGGATCTGATGGAAAAGGCTTACAACCAGCTTTCGGAAACACCTTTCCGGGAAGCTCTGGGGCACCTGTTCGGCATAGCGGGAGGCAAGTTGCCTGCGTCGCTGGCCGAGCCTATCAGCGATCGCGAACAGAGTGTGCTTGAGCTGATCGCCAAAGGTTTATCGAACCAGGAGATTGCTGACAAACTGCACATCTCCTTGCATACGGTAAAAACTCACGCCCGGCGTATAAACGCCAAGCTGGAAGTGCGCTCGCGAACTCAAGCGACGGTTCGCGCCCGGGAGCTTGGGCTGCTGTGAAGCCAGCGAGGCTCAGGTTGAATCAGGCCTGATTCCGGCTTTCGCTTTTGATTGCCTCTATACGGGCATCTTTTTCGGCCCAGAGTTCACTTACCCACCGCTGAAACTCAACCCGGGTTTCCCGGCTGTTTTCATAATCCATTCCAAGAAACTGTGCCGGAATTTCCCGTACCCGGATATCGATCACAATGGTGCGGATGCGCCCGCTCAGATAATCCCAGATACCTATCCTGCCGTGCTCTCCGGGGTAAACAATCGTCACATCCAGCATGGTATGCAGCATTTCACCCATGGCACCCAGAACAAAGGCGGTACCGCCCGCCCTTGGCTTCAGGAGATGCTTGTAAGGGGAGTTCTGACGTTTGTGTTTCTCCGGCGTAAAGCGGGTCCCTTCCATGAAATTGAAGATGGTCACCGGTGTATAGCGGAACTTTTCGCAAGCCGCCTGGGTAGCGGCGATATCTTTACCTTTCAGTTCCGGCTTCCGGGCAATCTGCTCTTTGGTGTGGCGGTGCATAAACGGAAAGTCCAGCGCCCACCAGGCAACACCCAGCAATGGAACCCAGATCAGCTGTTTTTTCAGGAAGAACTTGAGCAGGGGTATCCGGCTGTTGAGCACATACTGTATGGCCGGAATGTCAGCCCAGCTTTGGTGGTTGCAGGTGACAAAATACCAGTGTTCGCGGCTGAGATGTTCCGCGCCCCGCACATCCCATTCAACCTTGTGCAGCGTATCCATTACAAGGTTGTTGACCCCTATCCACACCCTGGCGATGGTATTCAGCACAAGGGTACAGCCCTTGCGAACAGAGATTACAGGGAGGACAAGCTTGAGTAGCGCAAACAGCATCAGAAACGGAAAGAGTACGAGTGTATTCAGCAACACGAACAGAGCCGCCAGGGTTCCCTTCAGCGGCGCAGGCAGAAAATCAAGCATGCGGGAATGTCTCAGGTTATCAGGGGTTAATCGGAAATCAGCCCTCGGCCGAAGCAGCGGTTCTCTCTCCCGCAAGCTGGCCTGGGAGAAGGGTCTGCCCGGCTTTTGCCGATGCCAGGCTCTTCAGGTGCGACGGGCTTCGATCGCTTAAAATATTCCTGAATTCCGTATCGTAGAACTCCAGATTGTTATAACGGATCATCGAGCGAATTTCATTAACATATTCTTCGCCGCGCTCAGAATAGCTGCTTAATCCGCGGGCGAGGGCAAGCCCTGAAAGCGGATCACCGGCTTCTCTGTCATCAAGACGGGTGTCACGCAGCCCCTGATAGCTGGCATGCCGGTTCAGGTTCTGAATATAGGCCCGCACAGAGTGATAGGGTGATGGAAAGGCTGCCACTTCATGGCTGGCACCTTCAACCCGGTTCAGGGGCACCAGGCCGCAACCTTTGGAGAAACACCATTGGCCGAACAGGTTGTTTCCCCGCAGAGCAAAGCGTGAGGTTCCCCAGGCAGACTCATTGGCGGCCTGCGCCAGAATCAGAGAAGGCGGGATGATATCCAGACGTTTTCTCAGTAAGGCAAATTGCTCAGGGCTGCCGGGCTCCTCGTCTACCCGCAGGCGCTTTGATTGAGCTGCGAGCCAGGTGTATTCCTGTTTCGACAGGGTGTCTTTCGTGCTGAGGCTGTCCAGGTAGTCCCGTTCAATAAGTATGCGGGAATTGGCAAGGACAATACGGGGGTAAAGGAACGAGAAAAAGGCCACCTTCTTCTCTGTAGTGTCCTGATAGTCAGAGAAGTCCGGAAGCTCCTCACGGGCCCAGGAGGGCAGCGGAGGCAGTGAACTCAAAGCGGGCTCTGAGCCACTATTATTGTCATAGACTGATCTTTCCGAGGGTACGTAGAGCCCGCCTCCGATGGCAAAAGCGACCAGCGGAACGACCAGCATTAGCGAACGCATTGCAGCTGACATAAAACCTCTCTCCACAACCTGTCTCTGTGCCCGGCAGGCCTTCAACCCAGGGATACGTGTTGATAATTATAACAGGTTGTACGGGCAGGGATGCCTGAGGGTTCAAGGCAGCCGGGTTGCGATCAAAAGTCCGAGCTGCTCTTCGCCATCAGCGACGTTCCGGAATACGAGAAAAAACTGGCTCTGATCCGCGGTCACAAAACCTTTCAACAAAAGATCTCCGGCACTGAAACTGATACGCCCGCTGCCCGCGTCAGTGTATGCCAGGTTTGCAGCTAATTGCCCTGATTCCGGCGCAGAGACGCTTTCGTCATTTACGGAATGGAGCACTTCAAGCGTGTCACTAGCGAGGCTTGCGGTATTACCCGAGAGTTCCAGAGCGCCATTGTTCAGATGAATGAGTCTGTTGAAGCTGTCTTTAATACCCAGCACAAAACCCTGTACCCGGTATTTTCCTGTACCCGGTGCCGCTAACGAACGTTGTTCAACGGCAATGAGTAAACCGTCGCCCATTACACCGCTTGCCGATGCGGCATCGGCAAGGTTGAATGCCAGCAAGGAGCCATCCGGCACGCTTGCGCCGACGCCCAGATCCGGCTCTCCGGAAGCACCTGCCGGGTTGTTAACATCGAGATTAAGCCGGCCAATGTTCTTGTTGCCGCTGCTCAGAAGGGCGGTGCGGGGGGTTATAATCCAGCTGTCAGAACGGGCTCCTGTGGTGTCTGCGGAGGCTGCGCCTGAACTGTCGCGGCTGAGTGTGGTAAATGTCTGAGCCTGAGTGATGGAGTTGTTACCAGAGCCCGCACGAATCTGCCATGAGCCGGATCCTGCCTCAACCTGCATGGGTGTCGCTGATTCTGAAAACCGTGTGGTCAGGTAAACCGTGTTGTAATCACGGCCATTCAGGACGTCGGCATCAAAGCCCTCTTGCCGTAGCAGGTTGAGTTCCAGCGCTGAGAGGTAGTGAGATTCCAGCTCGTCTTTACGCTTCAGCTTGCCGCTCTCCGATTTTAGGGTAATGGCTTTGCCTGCAGTGAAATAGCCTGTCAAAGTGCGATCCGGGCCGGTATTGGCGCTGCCGGCGCCTCCGGTATAAGCGTCCAGAAAGTACGGGTTACGGGTCCAGCCTATGGTTCTTGCACTGTTTCTATCGGTGATGCTCTGATAGAGGGCACGGCCTGCCAGCAGGCGGGCATCATCAACCAGGGTGGCGGCACCGGGCGATGTGGAGTGAGTGTTCAGAGCCCAGGTATCTTCCCCCCGGGCATAGAAGTCGTTACCTTTTTTGTGAATCAGCGTTTTGCGATCGTAGGGGATTTGTGAGGTAAGAGACGTTACCTTGACGTTGAAAATATCAAAGCTTGCCAGCGTAAGCCCCGGGTATCGATATGCGGGTGCAGAACCGGTGCCGGTTTGCTCCTCTCGCCCCAGGCGAATGCCCCACTGGCCAGATCCGGTAAAACTGTCCTCGAGAAATGTTTGCCCCAACTCTATCCCCATGAAAACCGAATTGTAATCCGCCGAACTTGCAGAGATTTTGCCGGATGACTGATCGTCCAGAATTGCGTAGTCCGCCATCGAGGCCACATAGCTGGTAAAATCGGCACGCCGGGAAAGCACATCCAGTGCGCTGGCAACACTGGCGCCGGTTGGAATATCAATCTCGAAATCGTGGACCTGATCGGCCAGAGCAGGCCAGACATATTTATTGAGACACAGAGAGCTGTTTTCGGCTTCCACACAGTCAAGAATTCCCTGGTATTCGCCGGGGGTATATCGGGGAAGGGTGTTGCGCACCAGATATTCGGAGAACGGATTGATCTTGATGTCCCGGTCCGCATCGGCCGCCAGAGCTCGCAATGTGGCGTTGCCGTACGTGGCTTCGATAATGACGTCTGGCCCCTGGGGCTGGCCATTCTGAAAGCTGATTATTGTAAACCCGTTGCTGTCCTTGCGCGTGGTATAGGGT
The DNA here is from genome assembly GCF_048259445.1 of Marinobacter sp. Lineage (GTDB taxonomy): Bacteria > Pseudomonadota > Gammaproteobacteria > Pseudomonadales > Oleiphilaceae > Marinobacter. Next base: position 87,184 of record NZ_JBLXHQ010000003.1, read on the forward strand.
TCGGAGCCAAGGTTTTGCAGGTTTCGATTGGTCTGGTACACGCTGATTGCGTCTGGCTGAACAAGGCGCAGGTTACGCCGTGTTGGCTCGCCGTCTGGTGCGAGACTGCCAGGCACCTCAAGGGTAATGCGGACTTCGTTGGTGCTCAGGCCGTTAGTATTGCCAGAATCGCCGGTGCTGCCGGAGCTGAAGTCGTCCACCGGGTTTTTCGTGCCGGCAAAGGAGTTGGGCTGGCTTCGCACGCTTTCAATGGCGTCTTCACCGCCACAGGCGGTAATCAGCGTAACAACAGATAAGAGAAGTAACCCGGGATTCAGTCGCATGTCTGGCAGTCCGTGCTAGAAACGGTAGCCAGTCTAGCAGTGCAGGTTTCAGGAAAGCGTGAGGAAGGGCACGAAACGGGCGCCGGGGGAAGGGCGCCCGTTTTAAGTCGCTGAACGGTTTTAGAAGAAAATCTTCATGCCGGCCATAATGCCTTCATCCAGATTGATGTCACCCCGGTAGGGCGCATCCAGTTCGGTGTTCAGGTACCGGTAACCGGCGAATAGCTCCGCGTTGCGGATAACCCGGTAGCTGCCACGGAGCTCAACGCTTGTCATCTCTTCAGAGTCGCCAAACGAGAGAATTCGTGGAGCATAGTGCAGGCCACCTGTGAACGACAGGCCAGGTACGTTCGGAATGTTCACGGTAGCAAAACCACCCAGACCCACTGCGCCGCCATCCACACGGTCGTCATCCCAGCCTATGGCTCGCATGCCAATACCGGCGGTTGTAGGCAGGTTACCCAGAGCAGTGCGGCCCTGAGCATGAAAATCCACGTTACCAATATGGCGGCTGCCTTCATGGTAGGTGTAGCCGGCACCAAGCTGAAGGTCGTTGTTGTTGCCGAAGAAGTTTACCTGGCCCTTAACAGAATCGTTGGTGAGGCTCAGGTCCAGATCGCTGGCGAACGCAGGCGCAGCGGCCAGAGAAAGAACCAACACGGAAATACGGGATACTTTCATTCTTTTACCTTCTTGATTGCGGTGCACGTACTGATTGGGGCGAATGGTAACGGCCTGAATGGGGTACCACAACTTACAAGCATGTAAGCTCATGGCAAGAACCACGCGAAACTGTCTGTGCAGTTAATGGCGCGTTGTTTCGCCGCCCTGATCAAGATCGTCCGGAGACGCATTTTCCGCCGGAACCCGATATTCCTCATTGGCCCAGGCGCCAAGATCAATCAGCTTGCAGCGTTCTGAACAGAATGGCCTTGAGGGATTGGACTCTGACCATTCTACGGATTTTTTGCAGGTGGGGCATTCTACGTTCATGTGGACCTTTCAAATCGTTAAACAGGGGCTTTTGCAGGTGTGCCATGGGCGTATTGTTCCAGAACAGCCCGCAGCATTTCAATATGGACAGGCTTGGCAACAAATGAATCCATCCCGGCCCGGCGGCAACGCTCTTCATCCTCTTCCATAGCGCTGGCGGTAAGCGCAACGACCGGTACCCGTGACCGTTTCCGGGTTGCCTCCCATGCGCGCAGGCGCCGAGTGGCCTCAAAACCGTCCATCCGGGGCATTACACAATCCATAAATATCAGGTCGAATGGATGCCATTGCCACAGGCTGGATGCAGCCTCGCCATCATTTGCGGTCATAACATCGCAACCCAGTTTCTCCAGCAACCTGCGGGTCAGTGTACGATTTACCGGGTTATCCTCAACCAGCAGCACCTTCATTCGGCGGGAGGTGAGTTCCCGGCGCTTTTCAGTATCCTCGCTGGCCTGCAGGGAAAAGCGGGTGAGAAAACGTCGCTCATGCTTTGTGGCGTCCTCAAACAGCTGGTTGAGAATCGGTGTGAGGCAGGATTCCCGCAAGGATTTACTGAGAAAGGCATCCGACCCGGCCTGACGAAAATGTTCGGCATCCCCGCGCTGAGGGTTGGATGAGAGAATCAGGAGGCGCATATCGGCCCATAAAGGATTACCCCGAATCTGGCGACACAGCAAATCGCTGTCCATGTCCGGCAAAAAACCGTCGAGAATGATGGCATCAAACGGCTCCTGACTGTCGAATGCCAGTCGTAAAGACGTGAGTGCCTCCCCGGCGGATTTAACGGCCTCGATGTGGACATCATGGCGCGACAGCATTTCCAGAGTAATTTTGCGGGAGAGCTCGTAAGAATCAGCTACCAGAACGCGTTTACCCTTTAACATGCGCGTGTCCGGGCGTACTCGGGATGTGTTCTCCGGCGCTGCGGGCAGGGTAAGCTCAACCCAGAAGGTAGAGCCTTCCCCGGGCTGGCTTTCCAGGTCCAGAGATCCATGCATCAGGTTGACGAGCTGGCGGCAGATGGTCAGCCCCAGCCCGGCACCGGGTAGCTGACGCTGAAACCTCTGCCCCAGTTGCACGTAGGGCTCATACACCAGCGGAATGTCTTCCGGGTTAATGCCAATGCCCGTATCTTCTACTGCCAGGCGCAGACGAACCTTCTCATCCCGGCGCCCCAGCACTTCAATACTGATCAACACGTGCCCGGAATCCGTAAACTTGATAGCGTTGGAAACCAGGTTCAGTAAAACCTGACGAATCCGCACAGGGTCCCCTCTCAGAGCCCAGGGCAGCTCCTCGTCAATGCGTAACTCCAGTGCCAGCCCCTTCTCCCGTGCCCGGTCGCCCAGCATGTGCACCAGATCGTTGAGGGTTTCCCGTAAATCGAAAGGAATGTCCTCTAGTACAAGCTTTTCCGCTTCCATGCTGGAAATGTCCAGCAGATCATTGATGATGGCTGAGAGCCCTTCTGACGCGCTCAGCAGAGTGTGGACGTACTCATTCTGCTCCTGATCCAGCTGCGTATCGGTTAACAGGTTGGCGTAGCCGAGAACAGACTGCAGGGGCGTGCGCAGCTCATGGCTTACATTGGCGAGAAACTGGTTTTTTGCGCGGTTGGCCCGTATTGCTTCATCCCGCTCATCCTGGGATTGAATGGTGGTTTGCCGGAGTGATCGGGTGTCTTCCAGAATCTGCAGCCGCATCTTGTTAAGCGCCTGCTCAAGCTCTGAAAGTTCATCGGGATTGCGGGGCGGTTTGCGCTTAAGATGCAGCGGGTCCACCAGCGCATCCAGATTCAGCCGTGCGGCGTAATCGGCCATGGTTTCTAGGTGACGGGAGAGGGTGAAGCGAACAATAATCACCAACCCCAGCGTGCCCAGCATCACCACAATCGATTGAAAGAGCAGATTAATCAGAGCGCCGCTGCGAAGCTCGGAATACACCTGCTCAACCGATGAGGTAATCGTAAGAGTGCCCATGTTTTCGGGGCCGCGAAAAGTAGCGCGGTTGAATACCAGCGGAAACGTTTGTGAAATTACCCGGCCTTCCGGGTGGCCCCCGGTACTGAAATGCTCCCCGGAGGAGGTTACAACGCTGGCGTAATCAATCGTCTCTACAGCCCGCATGTCATCCAGGCTGTTGGCTACCTCGCTGAAATTCATCAGCCAGATGTTGTTGCTCATGCCTCCGGAGACCAGCCCTGCGGCCCGTTTCTGGGTTTCCTGCAGATCGGACTTTCGGCGCTCAAACTCGCCAATCATCTGCACGCCGGTCGCAACCAGAGAAAGCACCAGGCTGAATATCAGAACATACGCAAGCAGCCGCATTGCGAGCGGTCGGATACCCATGCGCGTAAACATTCGATTTGAAGGCAAGGCACAAATTCCCTGTGTCGACTACAAAACCATCCACGGAAGTCTAACAGACCGTCAGCACTTCGACACGTTTCTGTGAATGATCATTCACAAACCGGAATCGCACGTTCAGATCATAGAGATGCGCCCCGTAAATACGCTCCTCATCGCGCCCTCTGCGAAAGGAAGGGCGGGGGTCATAGCTCACCACATCGGCAATGAGCAGCTTCAGATCCGGGTACTGCTCTACGGGCAGGCTGGCAAGCTGTGCCTCTGCCTCAGGAAGGAAAACGACGTCCAGGCGCTCGGTAGGAGCCGATTCAGCCCAGCCCAGCGCTGCATCCGGCACTGAATCCGCAAACGGCAGATAAGGTTTGATATCCAGAATCGGCGTGCCATCAATCAGATCGTGATCGCTTATCTGCAAGGTCAGCTTGCCGTCTTTGATTACAAGCCCCTCGTTCCTGACTACGGATAGTCCGAGACTGTTAGGCCTGAACGGTGAGCGGCTGGCGAATACACCCATTTTCTGGTTCCCGCCCAGGCGAGGTGGCCGAACCACCGGTCGCCACTCTGCCCGCACGGCTTCATGAAACTGGAAAATTAACCAGATATTGCTGGCGGTTTCCAGGCCACGGAATGCGTCTTCCCGGTTATATGGCGGCTGTATAATCAGGTCTGCTCTGGCGTGACGGGTGAGCCCCGGCTGACGCGGGACTCCGAATTTGTCTTTGAAGCACGAGCTGGTGATGGCAATGGGTTGCAGTGCCAGAGCTTCTTCGGATGGTATTGACGGGTGTCTGGGCATGGGTCCTCATTCATACTCCGTGGTTGAGGCCTGCAAGCGGGGCCTTCCGGGAACCGCTACAAGCACATCCATGTGCGCTTGACTCCGGCCATCCATGGCCTCCGACATTCCCGGAAGGCCCCGCTTGCAGACCTCCTCAGGCTCTGGAGTCAGAAATCAGGGTTAATGCTACCCGAAAAGAACATTTCTACGCGAAAAAGAACGGAACCCTGGTCTTTAAAGCTCTTTTCTCTCGGAAAAGTCAGCGCCGGAATGAGCTCTGCAAACAGCCAGTCGCTGTGGAGCCTGTAACGCCAGGTAAGGTCAACGAACGCCGAGGTTGTCCGCCAGTTTGGTTTGCTCTCACCCAGAACACCTACGCGAGGGTTCACGGTTGATCGATTATTGATGCGCTTAAACGTACTGAACGTCTGCGAAGCCACAAATTCGCTGTCGCTGTGCACCCATTCAAGCTCCGAAGAAGACCAGAACCGCCAGCCATTGCCAACATCCCGGCTGGCGCTGAACCAGGTGCGGGCACCCCAGCCTTCCTGGTGGTAATAATAAAACCGCTGCTGTGCTCTGAAGGCCCAGTCGGCATCCGCATTCCAGCGCTTCTCTGCTGTAGCACGCCAGAAGGCATCCGGTGGAAAGCGCAGTTTGGCGCCTATGTCGTTAGAAAGGTTGATCGCGTCTCCGATCTGCGAGAGATACCGAAAGGCACCGGTCGCAGTGCCTGTTGTTCGGTCTGCTTCCGTCAGTTGCCGGTCGCGCTGGCGTTCTTCCAAAGGAATAAGCTCGTCGCTTTCACTTTCGATAACCAGGCGCAGTTTTCGCTTTGTGGTGGGTATATCCAGCCGGAACCGGGCTTCCGGTTCAAATTGGGCCGGGTCGCCGTATTCGGATTCGGTGGCGAAACCAAGGCGCAGGTAGCTTTCGTTGTTCGGGAGATTACGGGTTTCTCCGGAGAGCGTCCGGTCGGCCCAGTTGCCAAGGGATTGCACTTTGGGGCCCTGGATACGCTCCTGGCGCAGAATGAAGTTACTGAAGCCCATCCAGTAGGAGTCTTTTGGCTCTGCCCAGTACTCATCCGGCTCAAATGTGTAGAACGAGATTGGCAGCTTCTCCGGGGTCAGGATATCGGGTATCGAATACTCCTGAACCTTGAACACCGGCTCAATGCCGTGGCTGTGCGTGCTGAACAAAAAGAGCAGTGCTGTAACGGTTCGGACAAAAGACGAACCGAGCCTCAAACGGAACAGATCAGCCAAAGTCCACCATGAACCTTTCATGCAATGCGCGAACCTCAGCTGCAACTTTTTCTGTGGGCTGGTTGTTATCAATAACAGCATCCGCTCTGGAAACTCGCTGCTCGCGTGGCATCTGAGCTGCAATAATACGCTCAACCTGCTCGCGGGAGTTGGTGTCCCGGGTCATGGTGCGATCAATCTGTATATCCACTGGAACATCCACCACCAGCACTTTTTCAACCAGTTTGTGCTGGTCGGTTTCAAGCAGCAGGGGAGACACTAGCAGAACATAAGGCAAAGTATAATCGGAGGGGTATAGCTGCCGAATCAGCTCTTCACGAATGATCGGATGCAACAGACCTTCAAGCCACAAACGCTGCTCCGGCTGCTCAAACACAATCTGCCGAAGGCGTGTTCTGTCGAGCGCTCCGTCTGGCGTGAGAATGTCCTGCCCGAAGTGATCAGCAATAGCTGCCAGCGCAGGCATGCCCGGCTCAACCACTTCCCGGGCCACATCGTCTGCATCCACCCAATGCACGCCCAAAGCGCCAAACTGACGAGCGACCGTGGACTTGCCCGATCCGATACCACCTGTAACACCGATAATGATCATCTGATTCGTCAAATCCCTAAAAATCCATACCAGAATTCCTGGATCTCAACGCCAAACCACAAACACAGCAACCCGGCAGCCGCCAGGTAAGGCCCAAATGGGATAGGTACTTCACGCCCATGTTTCTTGAAAACCATCAGGCTGATACCCACAACGGCACCCACAACCGACGACAACAGAATCACAGCGGGCAACAATTCCCAGCCCAGCCAGGCGCCCAAGGCGGCCAGCAGCTTGAAATCGCCGTGCCCCATGCCTTCTTTGCCAGTCGCCAGTTTGAACACCCAGTAAACAGACCAGAGGGAAAGGTAACCAAAAACTGCGCCGAGGAAGGCGCTGTTAAAATCGCCGAGATACCCGAAATAGCTCAACACCAATCCGAGCCACATCAAGGGCAGGGTGATACTGTCTGGCAAAAGCTGAGTGTCGAAATCGATTACGGTCAGGGCTACCAGTGCCCACACCAGCAGCAGCGCCAGCAATGTCGATTCTGAAGGGCCCCCAACCACTAAAGTGATCACAGAAAACAGAGCGGTTACCGCCTCAATCACCGGGTAACGAATAGAGATATGGGCCTTACAGCCAGCACACTTTCCGCCGAGAAACAGATAGCTGATAACCGGAATGTTCTCCCAGGCCCGGATTTTATGGCCACAGGAAGGACAGGTAGAAGCCGGGCTCGAAAGTGTTACACGCTCTTCCTGCTTGTGCTGCGCTTCCGGAATCTCAAGAAACGCCTCGCACTGACAGCGCCAATCCTGATGCATCATTTTTGGCAGACGAAGAATAACAACGTTCAGGAAGCTACCGATGCATAGGGAGACGAATATGACAGTGAGGTACAAAAGCCAGGGAGTTGAGAGGAAGAAATCTATCACCCAACAACCTGCCCCATCTGAAATATCGGCAAGTACATGGCAATGATCAAACCACCCACAAGCACACCCAGAACCGACATGATCATTGGCTCCATCAGCGCAGTAAGGTTATCCACCATGTCATCTACCACACCCTCATAGTGTTCAGCCACCTTCTCCAGCATCTCGTCCAGATTGCCGGACTCCTCACCGATAGCCGTCAACTGCACAGCCATCACCGGAAAAATGTCCTGCTCCCGCATGGAGGCCTGCAACTGAGTACCGCTGGAAACATCGCTCTTGATGCGTTGAATGGCATCTCGATAAACCGCGTTACCGGTCGCGCCGGCAACCGAATCCAAGGCATCTACAAGGGGAACACCCGCAGCAAAGGTTGTCGACAGAACCCGGCCGAATTTTGCAACCGCAGACTTATCGAGAATTTCACCGACGACAGGCAGTTTGAGGACATATTTATCCACAAAATCCGAGAACTTCTGTGAGCGCCTGTTGGCTTCCTTGAACAGGAAGATCGTTCCCATAATGCCCAGTAGTACAACAAACCACCAAGACTGCATCCACTCAGAAAGTCGCACAACCATTTGGGTAAACACAGGAAGTTCTGCTCCAAAGCCCTGGAACAAACTTTCAAACTGGGGAACAACTTTTACCAAGAGAATAGCGGTAACAACGATAGCTACGACAACGACCGCAATCGGGTAGGTCATCGCCTTTTTCACTTTCTTCTTAAGTAGCTCAGTCTTCTCAAGATAGGTGGCGATACGGTCGAGCATCTTCTCAAGCGCACCGGCCTTTTCACCGGAGTCCACCAGGTTGCAATAAAGACTGTCAAAGTGTTTTGGATGTTTGCGAAGCGCCCCCGCAAAACTGGTGCCGGATGAAATGTCGTTCCGGATTGCCATCACCAGATCTTGCAGCCCTTTGTTTTCAAGCCCATCAGTAACAATGTCAAAGCTCTGAACCAGGGGTACACCCGCTTTCATCATCGTCGCCAGTTGCCGGGTAAGCATGGCGATGTCGAAAGGCGTGATCTTCTTGCTACCACCAAAGAGGGGCTTGGGCTTTTTCTTGACCTTGTCCGGGATAATTCCCTGCTTACGGAGCTGTGCCTTTACCAAGGCAAGATTGGAGCCGGTAAGCTCGCCCTTGGACTTATTACCTCTCCGGTCTTTTCCTTCCCAGATATACGATTCCAGCTTTTGCGCTTTCTCTGCCATGCTTAATCCTTCGTCACGCGGTTGGCTTCCTCAAGACTGGTTACACCCTCGATCACTTTCATAAGTGCTGATTGGCGTAAATTCCGGAAGCCTTCGGCCTCAGCCTGCTGTGCAATTTTAATGGAGCTGGCTTCTTCCATAATCATGCTCGCCAGCTTACTCGTAACCTTGACCACCTCGTAAATACCGACGCGACCTTTATATCCTCCATTGCATTTATCACAGCCCTTGGGGTGGTACAACTTGAAGCCTGTATCAATTTGTTCCTGTGTGAACCCTTCGGTCAAAAGTACGTCTTTTGGAACGTCGCCGGGTTGTTTACACGCACTGCAAAGGCGTCGGCCAAGCCGCTGGGCAATAATCAGGCTTACAGACGTGGCAATGTTAAACGCAGGCACACCCATGTTCATCATCCGAGTGAGTGTTTCCGCCGCACTGTTGGTGTGCAGGGTAGATAGAACCAGGTGACCGGTCTGCGCTGCTTTAATTGCAATGTTGGCGGTTTCAAGGTCTCGAATCTCACCCACCATGATCACATCCGGGTCCTGTCGGAGAAAAGCCCGCAGCGCTTCCGCGAATCCAAGGCCAACCCTGTTGTTCACGTTAACCTGATTGATACCTTCCAGGTTGATTTCTGCCGGGTCCTCCGCCGTGGAGATGTTGATATCCGCCGTATTCAGAATGTTCAGCCCGGTATAGAGCGAAACGGTTTTACCTGAGCCCGTAGGGCCTGTAACCAGAATCATACCCTGCGGCTGCGCAAGCGCATCCATGTACAGCTTCTTCTGATCCTCCTCGTAGCCCAGCGCATCAATGCCGAGCTTGGCCTGGCTGGGATCCAGAATCCGAAGAACGATCTTCTCCCCCCAAAGTGTTGGGAGGGTGTTAACCCGGAAATCAATGGCTTTGGTTTTGGATAGCTTCATCTTGATCCGGCCATCCTGGGGAACGCGCCGCTCGGAAATATCCAGCTGCGCCATGATCTTTACACGTGCAGAAATTTTTGGTGCCAGCTTAATGGAGGGCCGCGACATCTCTTTCAAAATGCCGTCTGTCCGGTATCGAACCCTGTAGATTTTTTCGTAAGGTTCAAAATGCACATCCGAAGCGCCGCCGCGAATGGCGTCCAAAAGCATCTTGTTAACATATTTTACAATGGGCGCGTCATCTACATCGCTTGCAGTAACAGCCCCGTCATCTTCCTGCTCGCCTCCCTCGGTTTCGACGCCTTCCAGATCCGCATCGTCCAGATCCCCCATGCTGGTGTCATGAGACTCCAGGTACTTGTCGATAGCTTCACGGAGCTTGGCGTCATCAACCAGAATAGGGTCGGTGCTCAGACCGGTGTTGAACTTGATTTCATCCAGCGCCTGAATGTTCGTGGGATCAGACACCGCAATGAAAAGCCTGTTGCCCCTCTTGTATAAAGGAAGGGCGTTATGCTTTCTCACCAGTTTCTCGTCAACCACCTTGTCGGGCATCATTTCAGGAAGAAATGCCGAGAGGTCCAGAACCGACACTCCAAACTCCATTGCAGCCGAAAAGGCCAGTTTGGAGCTATCTGCCAACTTGTTCTGGGTAAGATAGGTGATCAGTGGAATGCGATTTTGAGAAGCCTGAACAAAGGCATCTTTGGCGACTGCCTCATCAAGAAGCCCGTCATCCACGAAGCGCCGGGCCAGACCGGTAAGCGTGATGTTACTTTGGTTAGTAGCCATAAACTGAGTAAAGAATGCCGTCTAAGTGACTGAAAGAAGGTTTTGTCTATTAAGCAGAGTTTAGATGGCTGGCATGTGTTTGGAAAGGCGTGTGGTTAGTTTGCGGGCTTCAATTGAGATTGGTTCGGCAAAAAGAAGTGAGTAGGAAGGGTTGGTGTGTGACAAATTTTGTCACCGAGTGACGGGGAGCGGCTCTGAAGTGATCGTGCTGACATGTTGCGTTATGTGTGATGAGGTGTCGTAGGCTCTTGATTGATAATACTTTGATTCTATTTTTGTTAGTTGGCATGAGGAATGCTTGAGGTTGCCCAGGCTCAAGAAAACCGGTTGCGGGGCAAGGCTCCACCGGCCCCGGGCCAATTCGAGTTGATCAACGACAATCATAGAGGTCGAATATGAAGAACATGAAAATCAATCATGCCCAGAAGGGTTTTACGCTGATCGAACTTATGATCGTTGTTGCGATCATTGGTATTTTGGCGGCTATTGCAATCCCTCAGTATCAGGATTACACGGCGCGTACGCAGGTTAATCGCGCTTACAGTGAATTATCATCGCTTCGAACGGCGGTGGAAGAAAGGCTGACTCGAGGTATTACGACTGGTACTTATCCTGATCTTGGTTTCACTGGTTCGAACCTTACAACCGAAACTTCCGCAACAACTGCAAACTTCCCGGGTGGCGTTGGTGATTTGGTTGCAACTTTAGGTGACAACGCCGGTGCGGGTATCGCAACAGCTACTATCACCTTGAGTCGTGCGGCAAATGGCGCGTGGTCATGCGCAGTGGATGGTAATAGTCTGACTACATTTAAAGATTCTTATGCGCCAGCGGGCTGTACTTACACTCCCTAATCGCGACATGTCTTGAAGATGAAAGAGGGGGCCATTACGGCCCCCTTTTCGCTTATCAAAGCTGCGGTGGAATGCCGGTGTCGGTATTAGCAAACTTGCCCAGTATTCAATGGCCGGAGCACGATATGATCTTTTTGCTATCACTTCTGATTTTGGCATTGTCGTTTTTATTTCCCATTGGCTTGTATCCTTTTCAAGATTTTATTAGAGATTTTCTTGCATTCTCGGCAGTTCTCTTGATCTTTTTGTCTCTACTCCAAGGGAAAATCCTAGAATTTGGAGTTTCAAGATCTTTAGGCTTTCTACTGGGGTTGTTTTTCCTTCTTTTAGTAAGCTTTATCGTGTTTGATCCAGAGATAGTGATATCTTATAATCACTACTTGCTTTCGATAGTGTTTGTCTTCATGTTGTCCGTGTCAACTTCCACCTTGGTTCATAAGTTTTCTATTTCATCAGTTGTTAATTTTGCTTTTTTGGTTGTTTTTTGGATAAGCTTTATTTCCATCATCTTAAGTTTTCTTAGGTTTTACGGGGTATTAAAGGTTGTTTTCCCGGTTATTTTGAATGATGGAGACAGGCTGATTGGGCCATTTGGTCAGCCAAACTTACATGCTCTCATATCATCTTTCGGTGTTCTTAGTTTAGTTTATTTTAGATTTGTAAAAACATTTATTAACAGGTGGGCGTTTTGGGCTCTGGTGTTGCCCTTTTTCTATGCAGGCGCGTTAACTGCTAGTAGAACATGGATGATCTCTATCGTTATAATAAGTTTGGCTGTTTTAATTTACGCTTTGAAAGTTAATTTATCAGGCAAGCCTTTTCTCAGGGAGCATTATGTTACTCCCCTTCTTCTTTTAATTTTAATGGCTGTATTTTATGGGTTGGCACCAAAGTTGGACTCGGTGCTTGCAGGCCCGTTGGTTGAATCAGGATATATAAATCGCACATCGTCTGAGGAGGTGCTCGCTAAACGTCTGAGTTCGGGCTCCTCAGGCAGGCTTGCGGAATGGAAGAAGACCGTTGTTGGGTTTTCTGATATTGATAATTTGTGGATTGGGAATGGTTTGGGGCGATATGGTGAATTCAGTAACCGGATAGAGCTTAAAAATAATATTTCGGGGAATGGGAATTTCTGGGGGCATTCTCACAATATTTTCATTATGTTTTTAATCGAGTTTGGTTTTCTTGGTTTGGCATATGTAATATTTTTATTTTTATATATAGGGGTGGTTTTTTATAAATCAATCTTTTGTGTCAATGGAAGGGCTGAGTTTGTTTTTCCTTTTTCGATAGTTTTTATTTTGTTGGCTCACAGTTTGGTAGAGTTTTCGCTTTGGTATTTTCCGTTTTTGTTCCTGTTTGTTGTTTTTTTTACCGCAATGGATAAGTTTTATTTGTTCACGGTTTCGTCGAAATTTTTTCCACGAGTTGTCGCCGTTTTGTTTTTTGTTATTTTTACGCCTCTTGGGATTTATGTTGCGAAAGATGTGTATTCGGTTACAAAGATAATGTACGAAAAGACGTCAGATTTTAGTGATGTTTGGGAGTTGGGATATATCAGTAATAGCTCGATTATTGGTGATAAGGCGCTCATGGTTGCTATATTGCGTTTTCCTCCAATGGTTTCCGGTGGCGAGCAAAGCCTTAAGCAGCTTGCTAAGTACGCTGACTGGCGGCCTCGTCCTCTGTTTTTGCTTCGAGAGGCATCATTGTCTGCTTTTAATTTAGCTTATGAAGATTCATGCCATAAAATTATCAATGCAATAAAACTATATCCAGATATTATTGTGCCCTTAAAAAGAGAAATTAAACTATTAGTGGATAGCAAAGATTTTGGTGAGAATAGTGATTCTTATTTTGATGCTTGTGTTATGGAAGGGGTGAATTATTGGGTTCGTAATGGGCGAAAAAAAGCTGCATTACTTGCGGTTGACAGTGCCGATTGAGATGCCCCCCCTCTCTGTCAGGGTGGTTGGAACCCTACCCGATTAGGCTTTCTCAATAAAGTGGAGCGCAACAGAGGTTATCATGACGTATTCACTGGAGCGTAGAGAACCTATTTTGCGTATGTCTGGTAGTTACCTCCAAGAAGCTAAGGTGGGGGGTATCTCTGAACATGGAACGGCCAAACCCAGCCTCGCCGCAAGATAAGCCTTCCAAACAATAATCCATTCTTCAATCAGGTCATGGCTCGGAAATTGCTTTTTAAAGTATAAATTCAACTGCCAGAACCTGATCGCTGATGACTAAAAATGCCGGCTTTACCTTAATAGAACTGATGATAGTCGTGGCTATCATCGGCATCCTTGCTGCCGTTTCTATACCTCTCTATCAGGGTTACATCTTCAAAGCACAGATAAGTCGGGCCGTAGGCGAATTGTCAGCCTATAAAGCCCCGTTTGAAGAGCGCGTAGGCTCTGGTGGGAATGTCGCTAATAACGATATTGGCTATAATCCTTCCGATCTTACTAATGGAAGTCAGGCAACGAATATAGGTAAGCTCAATCCTGACGGATCAGGGCAGCTTCAAGTGACCATGGGCGGCAATGCACACCCAAATTTGACAGGTTTGGTTCTGCGGTTTGAACGAACACCTTCAGGCGCGTGGAGCTGTGTGCTAGACAACACAGCGGTTGCGGCGATGTGGGAAACGTCTTATTTGCCTTCTGGCTGCCGCCTGTAAAACTAAATGCTGTATTTCGATATGCCCAGCAGTTAGTGTTTTAGTGGTCGTAGTGCAGTCCTAGGCACAAGAATCGGAGGCGGAGTCAGGTATTACCCGGAGCCTTGCGCTCCATCAACGGCGACCTGGAGCCACCCTCCCCATCCATCTGAACACTAATCCTGGGCGCCGCAACATCAATATACCGCTCCTCCATATTCCGCTTAAGCAACAGATTAAACGCTCTCGAAACATCCCACTGAAACTCAGGTTTCGTCCGCATCCGCATCCGCAACACAGGGCAACCTTCCTCGAACGAGTGAATCCCCTGCATTTCAAGAGGTGACCAGATTAACCAGCGCATGTCCGGCTGTGTGCGGAGCTCCTCAGCCGTTTCTTCCATCAAAAGGATCGCGTCATCAATGGGCAGCTCACGGGGAATCCGGATTTTGATGAGCGCGATACCAAACTGGCGGGACATGTTGTGAATGGAGCTGATTTTGCTGAAGGTGATGTGATGAACAACCCCGTCGAGATCCCGCATGCGCACGGTGCGTAAGTTGAAGCCTTCCACCGTTCCTATGTAGCTGTTGATCTCTACAAAGTCGCCGACGGACATGGAGTCTTCAACCACAATGAAAAGGCCGGTGATCAAATCCTGAACGAGGGTCTGGGCGCCAAAACCGACGGCCAGGCCGATGATACCGGCACCTGCCAGAAGGGGCGTTACGTCGACGCCGAGGGAAGACAGGCCGACAAATATGGCGACTATTATAATCGTGACCAGCAGGGTGTTCCGGGCAATGGGAACAATCGTCTGCGCCCTTGCCGGGTTGATCTTTTTCTTGCGATCTCCACCGCGCAGTGCTCGCTCCAAGAGCTCATCTACGAAAATCCAGATGAGACTGGCAATCAACCAGGTGAGAATCACACCGATCAGGCTATTGGTTAAGCCGGCACTGATGGGGGGCTTTTCGCCTACGCCCAACAGGGACAGGTCCCATATCTGCAAAACCAGTTCAAAGAACGCCAGCCACGCAGTAGTTTGCAGCAAGCGATAACCAAAGCGCACCAGCCTTTGGCTGAATTTGCTCAGAGCCTGGTGCTTCGGGCTATTCTCCTGAATGCCAAAGAGCCCCTGAATGGCGAGGGTTACCGCAAGTAGTAGCGCACAGACCATTGCCTTACCCAGAGCCGCATCGGCCTCCCCGCCATTGGCAAAAACTGCGACAACGGATGCGCTGATGGCCAGCAGCATCGGGATATGCCAAAGCCTCGCCAGCAGTGCCGTGACTTCTCGCCAAACACCCTGATTTTTGCGTTGCTTGTAGGGGCGATTGCGAATCAAATGAGTGACGGGGCGGCGGTTTCTGACGATGAGGAAAAAGCTCAGGAGTGCGGCGGCTATGCTGAAGGTGAGGGCAAGCGCGCTGGCGAGCTCCGTGCCGAGTTGAGAGGTGAGTTCCGCGGTACCTAGTGCATCTTCAAGCGCGAGGAGTACGCCGATAATGAACAGGGGCACCAGCATTCGCCGGCGCAGGATAAGAACGGCTGTCTGGCGATGGCCGCTTGAAAAAATAGATATGGTTACATCAAAGAGTGATGTCAGCCCGCGAGCCCACAGAGCTGCGTAAGCGAGGATAAGAACAGTGCTTTGAGCGCCTGCAGACATGCCGAATGTGGGCAGGCCAACCAGAAGGGCGGTAAACGTAATCAACCAGGGCAAGAGGCGCCGCGCCATGTGCGCGATCAGCATCCAGGTTTTGGGCTGTCGCGGCATTGTTACGGGCCAGTCTCGCCAGGCGTATAACATGCGAGCTAATCGTGAGAGGCCCCACAGTGCGACCAGCCATGCCAGGAACCCGGCAATGGTTTCCATTACAACGAGAAACGACGCACCTTCCAGCAGCTTCTCAGCTGCACTGTAGGCATTCTGGAAGTTCGTTTTCCATTTCCCAAGTGGCGTTTCTGCGTTGATGTCCGGATTAGCGGCTTCATCAAAGAAAACGGCCAGAGCACCCAGTACGCCCTCACCACCGGAGGCCCTCTGTGCGGTTTGGGAGGATTCTGCTTGAAGTCCCTGTTGTATGGACTTGAGTTGCTCTAGCAGAGCGCGCCGGCTTTCGTCATCTTCCAGGGCCTGAATGGTTACCTCAAGAGACGCCCCAAGCTCCTCGGGCGAGGCGGCTTCTTTATCTGTTTGCTCAGAAGAGCCGCCCGAGAGGCCGGGTATCCCTGGAAGCGTGAAGGGTTGAGCCTGAGCCGTACCCACCGCAAAAAGCAGCAGGAAAAAGGCGATTAAAAGTCTGGTAAACCTCAAATCTCAACCTCTTCAAACAAATCCGGCACCTCAGAATCCCATCCAAACTTTTCATTGATCCGCTTGCGCATTATGTCACTGGCCAGCATCTCGCCGTGGGTAACGTACACTTTTTCGGGCTCAAGGGAGCCCTGCGCGAGCCATTGCAGGATCTCATTATAGTCGCCGTGAGCTGAGAGGGAGCCCAAGTTGTGGATTTCGGCTTTTACGGGCCAATACTCTCCGTGGATTTTTACCGACTCCACGCCTGCCACCAGCCGATCGCCCCGGGTTCCTGGTGCCTGAAAGCCCGCAAAGACGACACTGTTTCTGTGGTTTGGTAGCAGCGTTTTCAGGTGGTGGAGAACCCGTCCGCCGCTCGCCATGCCGCTGGCGGATACGATGATGCAGGGGTAGCGGGCCGAATCCAGCTTGATGGATTCATCCACGGTGCGGACGAACTCGGTGTGGCTGTCGATCACTTCGCACTGGCTTGCGCTCAGCTTGTGCTCTTTATGGTGCTTGCAGAAAATCTCCGTGGCTTTAATGGCCATGGGGCTGTTGAGGAATACCGGTAGTTTGGGAATGCGCCCTTCTTTCATGATCTTGTGAATCACGTAGAGCAACATCTGGGCACGGCCAACGGCAAAAGCCGGTATCAATACAATGCCACCACGACCAGCGGTGCGGGTAATAATCTCTGCCAGCTCGGTCTCCGGGTCGGTTTCCTCGTGCAGCCTGTCGCCGTAGGTCGATTCGCACACAAGCACGTCGGCTTTGCTGATCGGTTCCGGCGGGCGCATGATCGGATCGTTCTGTCGGCCTACATCACCGCTGAATACCACTGTGCGGTCATCCGTTTTGTGGTGAACATGTACGCAAGAGGATCCCAGAATGTGCCCGGCTGGAGTGAAGGTCACTTCAAAGCCCTTCACCGGCTCAAAGGTTTCGTGGTAGTGAAGAGGTTCAAAGTGTTTCAGGGCTTCCATGGCATCCTTCACCGTAAACAGCGGTTCCGGGTTTTCATGCTTCGAGAATTTCTTGCGAAAAGCGTATTTGGCATCCTCTTCCTGCAGATAACCTGCATCCGGAAGTAACACCTTGCACAAATCGTAGGTGCCCTGGGTGCAATAAACCTTGCCTTTGAAACCGTTTTTGACCAGCGCGGGCAGGTAACCTGTATGGTCTATGTGGGCGTGGGTCAAAACCACCGCATCAATAGTGCCCGGGTCTACAGGAAACTTGGCCCAGTTCCTTCGGCGCAGGGTTTTAACGCCCTGGTACATGCCGCAATCAATCAACACACGGTGTTTATCGTCGGAAAGCAGGTAGCGTGAGCCGGTTACCGTGCCGGTACCACCGAGGAAGCGAAGTTTCATAAACATAGACCTTCTGGCTGGTGAGGCGTTGGAGCCTCTGAGTCGCAGTTCAAATTGCTTCTTTCAGGGTGCCTGAAAGCGACCTGCCAGAAAAGCCTGAATACGATCAGCCAGTACTATTTGTTATTATGCATGGATACAAGCAACGCAGGACGCAGAATATGCCATACACTTCATTACTCGCAGATGTGATTCGACTGGCCGACGAAGCCAGTGCAAAAGTGCTTCGAATCTACCAGTCTGACTTCAAGGTAAATTACAAGGAAGACGAGTCGCCGATCACCGCTGCGGATATTGCAAGCCACGAGATCATCGTGAAAGGCCTGCGCAACCTGAGCCAGGATATACCGATTCTTTCAGAAGAGGGCGCCCAGGCCAGCTGGGAGGAACGCAAGCAATGGCGCCGGTTCTGGCTCGTTGACCCAATTGACGGGACCAAAGAGTTTACGCAACGCTCCGGAGAGTTCACGGTAAATATAGCCCTGATTGAAAACGGTGAGCCAGTAATGGGCGTTGTTACGGCCCCTGCTTTAAAAGAGGCGTTTTGGGGCATCAAAGGTGAGGGCGCTCACAGGCGTGACAGGAGCGGGCAGATTCACCGCATCCGCGTGGCCGAGCCCCCGGCAACCAAACGCGTCATTGCCAGCAAAAATCACATGAATGATGAAACTCGCAACTTCATCCGAGCGCTGGGTGCGCACAAAACGCTTCAGGCTGGCAGCTCCCTCAAATTCTGTCGAATAGCTGAAGGCCATGCCGATATTTATCCCCGAATGGGGCCCACCAGCGAATGGGACACGGCTGCAGCCCATGCCGTTCTGCTTGCTGCCGGCGGAAATGTACACACTTTGGAGGGCCAGCCATTGCAGTACGGTAAAGAGGATGTGCTAAACCCGTATTTTATTGCGGCGGGAAACTGGTACTTTTGATACGCCTTAAGGCTCACTGCTCATTATCAACTGACACCGGAATCTTATGACCTGGTACGCACTCCAGCACAAGCCCGCGCAAGGTGATAGGGCTCTTGCCAATTTGCAGAATCAGGACATTGCCTGTTTCTACCCTAAGATTCAGGTTGAAAAAATCAAAGCAGGAAAACGCATCCAGAAGCTGGAGCCACTGTTTCCCGGTTATTTGTTCGTCAATCTGGAGCAAACAGACCCCGCCTGGGCAAAGCTGCGGTCAACCCGCGGAGTACTGCGTGTTGTGAGTTTCGCTAACAAGCCTGCCGCGATTTCAGATGACGTCATTCGGCACGTTAAAGACAGCCTTGATTCGGTCACGCAGCAGGGTGGGCTCAAGCAGGGCGAAGCGGTTCAGCTGGGCGAAGGCCCGTTTGAGGGGATTAATGCGGTTTTTCAAGCGTACGATGGCGAAGAGCGGGCTATAGTGTTGATCAGCTTTATGCAAAAGCAGCAATGTGTGAAGGTGCCGGTTTCGGCGATAAAGCATTGAATCAGATTTCGCCAAAGCCCATGCAAAAAAGCCATGTTTTGGAGACTGCAGTCAAATGAGTGACATGCAAAGTGCGCCTCCTGGCGGTCAACGGCCAGAATATTCCGATGAGATCAGCCTGGTTGATCTCGCTGCAACGTTTATTCGGAGGCGTCGGGCTTTTTATGTGGTCTTTGTTGCCGTCACAATTGCTGGCTTGACATACGCAATGTGGATGCCAGACGAGTATGAGTACGCCAGCCTTATCCAGATAGCTCAAAAAGACAGCAAAGAGTTTGTTCAGTCTCCAGAAACGATCATTGCAACACTGGAGAGTCGCTGGTTGCCGGAGGTGCAAACCATATATCGCGAAAAACATGGCACAAAACTGCCTTTTGATGTGTCTTTCAGTAATCCCGAAAGCACTGGCCTGATTCGTTTCATCAGCAACTCGACGAAAGAGGTAGAGAAAGCCATTGTTAGCGCCCACAGTTCCCTGATTGGCAGCGTCAAAGACCATCAGGCGATATTGGTTGCGGTCGAGCGACAAAGCCTCGAGCGCCAGGCAGTGTCTTTGGAAAAGGCTATTGAAACATTGAAGGGTGAGAAAGACGCCGGTGAAGCTATTGCCAGCGCGATAGAGAGGCGCTCCAGGATTGACGCTAAACTCGAGGGGCTGCAGGGAGTGGAGGTGCTTGTTACCAGCCGCCGAAGCGCTGAAAAAGTAGCCCCGAAACGCAGCTTGATTGTTGTGTTGTCGTTACTCCTCGGTAGTATGTTGGGTGTTTTTGTAGCTTTTATGGGCGAGTTTGCAGCTACCGTAAGGGAGCAGGTTGCAGCTGAGAGTGCTAACTAGCTGTCATTTCAAATAAAAGGTTCTCTGGTCTTCTGGCAAGCCATGAAACTTCCGCATTGGTTTGGTTTATGTGTACGTCTTTCTGCCACTTGAATGTCTCATTGAATACCGTAGAATCGCGACTCTTCAAATATTGAACACCCACACACTGACAGGGATGCGCTAGGGAGCGTATAGCTCTCTCTTCGCTTTTTCCCGTTATTGCTGGCAAATTATTTTTATGACCTTAAAACACTGGGCCTTGGTCGGTGGGGCGGTAGCGTGCCTGACCAGCACTTTAACAGCGGCGGCACCCTGGCTGGAGCCGGGTGATGTACGCGCTCGGTTCGCGGTTCAGAAGCTTGCGGATCGCGGGCACCTGCAGCGCCCTGTGAGCAGCTGGCCAATCATGTGGGGCTCAATTACCAATGGGTTGAATGAGTCAGAAAGCAAATCTGACCCCGCCACTGGGCTCGCGCGCAATTACCTTGAATTTGAGCGCAGCCAGCAAGCATCCCCTGGGTTTCGTACCGAGTTTGAAGTCTCTGGCACGAACGAAGTGGCCATGGCTCAGGGCTTTGATCGCGGGCCAATGGCCGAAGGCACAGTAAAACTGGATGTGCAGTGGCAGGGGCAAAACTGGGCTTTTGGTCTAGCCCCGGCTTATGCCCACAACCCCGATGACGACAAAAGCGTCCGATTTGATGGCTCTTATCTTGCCGCAACCGCCGGCAACTGGGTGTTTGGTGCCGGCGCTATTGATCGCTGGTGGGGGCCTGGCTGGCAATCCAGCCTTATCTTGTCCAACAACGCCCGGCCACTGCCCTCTGTATGGCTGAATCGTAAAGACGCCTCCGCGCCTGAAAGCCGATGGCTGAGTTGGGTTGGTCCGTGGCAGTTCACTGTATTTGCCGGGCAGTATGAGAAAGAACGCAAGGTGCCGGAAGCCAAACTGATTGGTATGCGCCTGAACCTTCGCCCGCTGGATGGACTGGAACTGGGGTTTTCCCGTGCAATTATGCTAGGCGGTGAAGGTCGGCCTGAAGGCGCCTCTACCATCTGGAATGCATTGATCGGCAGAGATAATGGACAGCTGGAAGAAGACGATCCGGGCAACCAGCTTGCCAGCATCGATGCGCGTTATGGCATGGCCATAGGCAACCAGTCTTTGGGTGTGTACGGCCAAATGATGGGCGAAGACGAAGCCGGTGCTTTTCCCGCACGTAAATCCTGGCTTTTGGGCACCGATTGGACGAGCCAGCTTTTTAGCGGCGACCAACAATGGTTTATTGAATACGCTAACACCCTTGCTGATGACTTCCTGGGCGACGCCATGCCCAATATCACCTACGATCACTCCCGTTATAATAGCGGCTACCGCTATTACGGCCGCACCATGGGTGCCAGCTTCAGTGGCGATGCCGAAGCCATTACGCTAGGTGGCTTTCACTTCTTCGATGATGGTCGCAACCTCTCGGCCAGCCTGAGCTTTGTTGAATTCAACAAAGACGGAATAAGCCGAACACCGATGATCGATCAAGACATCAAGTTAATGGTTCCCGCTGAAAACGCTAAACAAGTGATCGCAAAAGCCGGCTATGGCACAGAATTGCTCAATGGCTGGCTGGACCTGAGCGCGCAGTTTGCAGACAAAAAGCTCGAATTGATCAATCCGACAGACAATGAAGCAGGCCAATGGTCTGTAGGCGCCAGTTGGCGACACCGTTTCTAGTTCCCGGCAAAGCACCTGCCAGTCCTTAGCCCCTCTCCCAGAACCAATCAATTTAAGTAATAAACCGGACCCTAAAACCGTGAATCTAAAGAACCTCCTGATCTCTTTAACTCTTCTGCTCCCCGTAGCAGCTCAGGCGCAATCCATAACACCCGCCCAGATTCAACAGTTTAAATCTCTGCCCAAAGCCCAACAGGAGGCCTTGGCGCGGCAATACGGCGTAGATCTGGATCAGATTCAGGGAGGAGGCACGGAAACCCGGCCGCAAGTGAATCAGGAGATTTCAGTCGTTGAGCCACTTGAGAAAGACAATGAGCAGAATGGTCGGAAAGACCAGAGTGACAGCAAGCCCTCCAAGGAAGAGCAAGCGTTCAGCGCAAAGAATCATGGCCTGAAGCCGTTTGGGTACGAGCTGTTTGAAGGAAAGCCCAGCACTTTCGCCCCAGTCACAGAAATTCCGGTGCCTGCCAACTACACGATGGGCCCCGGTGACGAATTAAAGGTTCAGCTTTGGGGCAATGATAACCGGCAGCTATCCTTGGTTGTTTCCCGTGATGGCACCATCGAGATGCCCGAAAGAGGGCCGGTTAATGTCGCTGGTATGAGCTTTCAGCAAGTCCGAGAAGAAATCAGCAGGCTGGTTGCAGAGCAGTACATTGGCGTAAAAGCGGCCGTATCTCTTGGTGAGTTGCGAAGTATGCGAGTGTTTGTGCTTGGAGAGGCGCGTACGCCTGGCTCGTTCAGTGTGAGCTCGCTCTCTACCATAACCAACGCACTTTATGTGTCTGGCGGCATTCGCCACACCGGCTCTTTGCGCAACGTACAGCTAAAGCGCAACGGGAAGGTTGTGAGCACTCTTGATTTATACGACCTTCTGCTGAAAGGCGATACCAGCGGTGATGTACGCCTTCAACCCGGAGACGCCGTATTTATCCCGGCTGTAGGTCCCCGTGTCGGGATAGATGGTGAAGTCTATCGGCCAGCTCTTTATGAAATTAACAGTTCCACCACGCTCGACGATTTGGTTGATCTGGCTGGTGGTCTCACGTCGCAAGCCTACCCGCAAATTACCCGTATAGAGCGCACGAATGATGATTTCCTGCGTGTAATAGCAGAGGCTGATCTCACCAACAACAAAGGCAAGCGTGCGAAGGTGAAGGCTGGTGATCGGGTTTCAGTTGCGTCCATTGCCGACGTGACAGGCCAGTACGTTGAAATAACAGGTGCGGCCACTCGTGAAGGCAAATTTGCATGGGTGCCGGGCATGCGGGTGAGCTCCGTAATCCGCAATCTCGACGCAGATTTACTGCCAATCGCAGACACCAATTTTGCGGCTTTGGTCAGGACAAACTCCGAGTCCCAAAACATTTCCGTCCTGAGCTTGGAGCTAAAAAATGCCTTAGCCAACCCCGGCGGTGAAGAAGACCTGGTGCTGCAAGAGAAAGACCAGATTTTAGTGTTTTCGGATGAGGGTAAGGGCAACTTCAAACAGAGCTTTCGCGAACAGGCGACTGCTCGCAATTCAAGCGAAATGGCCCAAAAATCTGCTGACGGTCAAAAAGATCCGCAGCGGTTTCGTCGCGATATACTTTTTAGTCCCGTTGTAAGGCGCTTGAAAGCTCAGGCCACCCCGCTAGCACCTCAGCAAACAATAACCATCAGCGGACCTGTGCGCTACCCTGGTGAGTACCCTCTGCCAGCAACAGGGAAAGTGAAAGATGCCATTGTTATGGCCGGTGGTTTGACGGATTCCGCCCTGATGTTAGATGCAGAGCTGGCTCGCCGGAACCTGAATGTTGATGGAGTAGAGCAAACTCAGCTTCGCACCGTCAGCCTGGTGGAAGCAATGAATGACCAATCCGATATACAGCTGCAAAGCCGTGATCGCCTGATGGTCAAATCCATTCCGCTGTTCGGTGCCACACGTACCATAAAGCTGGAAGGTGAAGTGGTCTATCCAGGCGAGTACACGTTCAGCGATGGCGAGACGCTGGTGGATGTTCTCAAACGTGCTGGAGGGCTCACCAGCAATGCATTCCCGCGTGGGGCGGTATTCACCCGTAAAAAGCTACGTGAGTTGGAAGCTCAGCGCCTGCAGGAAGCTGAAAAGCGCCTGCAGGGTGACCTGCTGGGTGTTCAGTTGGAAGGCGATAACTTTGGTGGCCAGAGTGCACAACGCGTAGAACAGGTTCAGAGCTTGCTAGACGATGTGCAAACTAGCCGACCAGTAGGGCGCATGGTAATTGACCTTGCCTCCGTGATGGAAGATAGCAGCTATCAGTCCATTCGCCTGCAGGACGGCGACGCATTAACCGTCCCCACTATTCCTCAGGCCGTAAGTGTGTTCGGCGAAGTGCAATTCCCCACAAGTCATCTGCACTCAGCAGGTTTAACCGTAGACGACTACCTGGGGCGTTCTGGCGGGCCAACCCGTCAGGCAGACGAGAGTCGGGTGTACGTGGTGAAAGCCGACGGTTCGGTAATGTTGCCTGAGAAAAGCGCGTGGTTTGGCGGTCGCAGCCAGCAGTTGCAGCCAGGGGACACGGTTATCATGCCGATTGATGTGGACCGCCTGAATCAGTTGGAGCTGTGGACGAACGTGAGCCAGATTGTTTATCAGATGGCGCTTGGTGCAGCGGCAGTGGGTAATCTGTGATGAATCAACGAATGGAGCTCGAACAGCAAAGCCAGTACGCAGATGATGAAATTGACCTTAGGCAGCTTTTCGCCACATTGTGGGCAGGAAAGTGGCTCGTTCTAGCGATTACGATTCTATTCGCTGCGGGTGGCGTGGCCTTTGCTCTTATGAAACCGGATATCTATCAAGCCAGCGTACTGGTGGCGCCGGCTAATGATGAAGGTGGCGTTCAAGGCTTGAGTGGCCAACTGGGAGGCTTGGCCAGCTTGGCTGGTATTAACTTGGGTGGTGGCGGTTCCAATCAAACTGTTATCGCTAAAGAAGTCCTACAGTCTCGCGCGTTCCTGACGGATTTCATCCGTAGGCATAAGCTGGCAGTTCCACTGAAGGCCGCTAACGGTTGGAATAAAGAAAAACAGCAGTGGCAGTACAACCGTGAAACCTACAATCCTGAAACGAAAGAGTGGCTTACCGACGATAAAGGCAAGAGTTTTGCCCCCACAAACTGGGATCTGGTGAAAACTTTCAAGGGAAGTCACCTGAGTGTGAGTGAGAGCAAAGATACAGGCATGCTCACAATCAGTATCAAAAACCTTTCACCAAAGGCTGCCAGAGATTGGGCTACTTTATTGGTAGCGGATATAAATGAGCACATGCGCAAGGAAGATGTCGGCACCTCTGAGGCTCGTATTGCCTACCTGGAAGGTAAACTGGAAGAAACCAGCATCGCTGGCATGCAACAAGTGTTTTACCAACTTATTGAAAGCGAAACGCGTACGGTAATGCTTGCCAATGCGCAACCTGAGTATGTATTCAAAACCGTAGATCCCGCCGTCGCACCCCAAGAGAAAAGTGAGCCCAAGCGCGCTTTGATTGTTGTTTTAGCTGTGATGCTCGGGGGCATGCTGGGTATATTTTTTGTCTTCGTACGCGCCTTCATCAAAACCGATAAAGCTGAAGAAAAGCTATGAAATTCCTGATCACCGGCGGCGCCGGCTTCATCGGCTCTGCGGTCATTCGCCATATTATCAATAACACCACCGATGAAGTGGTTAATCTCGATAAACTAACCTATGCCGGCAATTTGGAAAGCTTGGCGCAGGTTAGTAGCAGCGAGCGATACGTCTTCGAACAAGTAGACATTTGCAATCGCGCCGAATTAGACCGTGTATTAGCCCAACATCTGCCAGATGCCATCATGCACCTGGCTGCCGAAAGCCATGTGGACCGCTCAATAGACGGCCCGGCTGAGTTTATTGAAACTAACATTGTAGGCACCTACACCCTGCTGGAATCCACCCGCCAGTACTGGCAGGCCATGGAACCAGGCAAAAAAGCCAACTTCCGCTTCCACCACATAAGCACCGACGAAGTATACGGCGACCTCCCGCATCCGGCAGACTTTTCAAGGGATGAGGCTGACTTCCCCTCTCCTCTCGCGGGAGAGGGGCCAGGAGAGAGGGGGAAGTCATTGCCTCTCTTCACAGAAGAGACAGCCTACGCCCCAAGCTCCCCCTACAGCGCCAGCAAAGCCAGCTCAGACCATCTGGTACGAGCCTGGTATCGCACCTACGGCCTGCCAGTACTCGTCACAAACTGCAGCAACAACTACGGCCCCTACCACTTCCCGGAAAAACTCATCCCCTTGATGATCCTCAACGCCCTGGAAGGGAAGCCGCTGCCCGTATACGGCAAAGGCGACCAAATCCGTGACTGGCTCTACGTAGAAGACCACGCCCGAGCACTCTACAAAGTGGCCACAGAAGGTAAAGTAGGCGAAACCTACAACGTCGGCGGTCACAACGAAAAAAAGAACATACAAGTAGTACACACCCTATGCGATATCCTCCAGGAATTGCGCCCACAGGTAAAAAGCTACCGTGATCTTATCACCACAGTAACCGACCGCCCCGGCCACGACAGACGCTACGCCATAGACGCCAGAAAAATCGAAAACGAACTAGGCTGGGTGCCAGAAGAAACTTTCGAAACCGGCATCCGCAAAACCGTACAATGGTACTTGGAAAACCAAGAGTGGTGCCAAAGAGTGCAAGACGACACCTACCAAAGAGAACGTCTGGGAGCAACAGTATGAAAGGCATCGTCCTCGCGGGCGGCTCCGGCACCCGCCTGTACCCCATAACACTCGGCACCTCCAAACAACTCCTGCCGGTGTACGACAAACCAATGATTTACTACCCGCTCTCTGTGCTCATGCTAGCTGGCATCCGGGATATTCTCATCATCACCACCCCGGAAGATCAGGCAGGATTTCAGCGGGCATTGGGTACCGGTGAACAATTCGGTATTCACCTGAGCTACGAAATCCAGCCAAGTCCGGATGGCCTCGCCCAGGCCTTTATCATTGGCGAAGAGTTCATTGGTAGCGACAGCGTGTGTCTGGTATTGGGTGACAACATCTTCTATGGTCAGGGATTCGTTCCTAAGCTCCACGAATCCGTGAAGCAATTGGAAGTGCAGGGCGGGGCGACCGTATTCGGATATCAGGTCAAAGACCCGGAACGTTTTGGCGTGGTGGAGTTTGACGGTGCGCAAAAAGCCATCTCTATCGAAGAAAAGCCCACCAGGCCTAAATCACATTTTGCAGTCACCGGTCTCTATTTCTACGACAACAAGGTGGTCGAGATTGCCAAAGCCGTTCAGCCATCAAACCGTGGTGAGTTGGAGATTACAGACGTGAATCGGGCGTATCTGGGAAAAGGCGAATTGAGGGTAAACCTGCTGGGTCGGGGCTTTGCATGGCTGGACACAGGCACTCACGAAAGCCTGCTGGAAGCCGCCCAGTTTGTAGAAACCATAGAAAAGCGCCAAGGCTACAAGATCGCCTGTTTGGAGGAAATTGGTTACAACCAGGGCTGGTTAAGCAGGCAAAAAGTAGAGCAACAAGCGCAGGAGTTACGCAAAAACAGCTATGGCGACTACCTCAGCGCCTTAGTCGGTGGTGAGCTCTGAAAGGTACTTTTGTGATTTTACATGTAGCAGGGCTAGATAAGTTTATTCCACCGTTTGTCAAACTCGTCAAAGAAGAGTTTCAGGAAGAAAAACATCAATTTTGGTTCACGGGTTCCGCCGAAAAATACCCCCTAGAGCAGAGTGAAACCGTGTATGTGTGTAAAGGTGGTGTTTGGGGCAAACTTGTGGGCTACGCAAAACTGATAAAGCAGTTCCACATCGCTCGAAAGGTTATGCTGCATGGGTTATTCAATATAAGGGTTGTCCTAATTCTTGCTTTGTGTCCGTGGGTACTGCCTAAGTGCCACTGGATCATCTGGGGGGGCGACCTTTACCAATACACAAAAGCTTCAAATACTGGGGCTTCTCGCATTAAAGAGAGTCTGCGCCGGTTTGTCATCCGCAGGGTTGGCCATTTGGTAACGTACATCGAAGGTGATGTGGAACTGGCTCGACAATGGTATGGGGCCGAGGGCGCATATCACGAATGTATCATGTATCCGAGCAATGTGGTCGACCCCAAAATGGCCATGGAATTAGACTCAGCCCCTGACCATAATGGCTTGAACATACTGCTCGGTAACTCTGCCGACCCGAGTAACAACCACATCGAAGCGCTCTATCGTTTGCTGCCGTTCAAAGATCAGGACATCACAATATTCGCACCCTTATCTTATGGCGACCTAAATCACGCAAAAGAAGTAATCGGCCTGGGTGAAGAATGGTTCGGAAGTAAATTTGTGCCCATGACGGATTTTATGCCGTTTGAGCAATACCTAGAGTTTTTGAAAAGCCTTGATATTGCGATCTTCAACCATCAACGCCAACAAGCAATGGGCAACACTATTACGCTTTTGGGTATGGGAAAGACGGTGTTTATGCGGAGCGATGTAAGCCACTGGCGTTTTCTGAATAGCTTAGGAATTAAGCTGAAAAATGTTGAAAATATAGAGCTCTGCCGGATCACGTCTGATGAGGCGGAAGAAAATGCCCATGTAGTTCGCTCATATTTTTTAAGGGCAACGCTGGTTAAGCAACTTTCAGAGATTTTCGAGGGATAACATGGCTTATCTGATCAGAGAGCAGCTTGAGACGATGGGGTTTAAGGCTGTAGGTGAAAACGTAAAAGTCAGTGACAAGGCGAGTATTTATAATCCCGACATGATTGAGTTGGGTGATTATTCGAGGATAGATGATTTTTGCGTAATATCGGGCCGAGTCGCAATTGGGAAGTATGTCCATATTGCACCTTTTTGCTTGGTTGCAGGCGGTGAAAAGGGCGTCTTCATGGACGATTTTTGCGGGCTGGCGTATGGAGTTCAGGTGTTTTCACAATCGGATGATTATTCCGGCCGAACGCTAACGAACCCTACCGTAAGTGGAAAATACAAGAATGAGCGAAAAGCTGTAGTTCGAATTGGCAGACATGTGATTATTGGTGCAAGTTCGATGGTATTCCCCGGTGTGGATTTGGCAGAAGGCTGCTCTGTCGGTGCGATGACGCTTGTGAACAAAAGTACCCAACCCTGGGGCACCTATGCAGGCAACCCAGCTCGCAGAATCAAGGATCGCAAGCAGGATTTACTGGAACTCGAAGCGCAATTTCTCAAAGAGCAGCGAGAATGATTCCGTTCAATATCCCTCCGGTCACAGGCGCTGAAGAGCGATACATCACGCAGGCGCTGAAGAGTAACAAACTCTCCGGTGACGGCCCTTTCGGCAAAAAATGCCAGAAGTGGTTCGAATCGAACCTTCCAGCTAACAAAACGCTGCTAACCCCATCCTGCACCGCAGCACTGGAGTTGGCCGCCGTTTTGATCGATATACAGCCCGGCGATGAGGTCATCATGCCGAGCTACACTTTCGTGAGCACTGCAAATGCCTTCGTACTCCGTGGTGCGAAGATTGTATTCGTCGATATCCGTCCCGATACCATGAATATCGATGAAACCTTGATTGAGGCGGCAATCACTCCCAAAACCCGAGCCGTTGTGCCCGTGCACTACGCTGGTGTTGCCTGCGAGATGGACACTATTATGGATATTGCCGGGCGCCACAACCTCTATGTGGTTGAAGATGCGGCCCAAGGCATGATGAGCAGCTACAAAGGGCGTGCGCTGGGAACCGTTGGCCATCTGGGAGCTATCAGCTTCCACGAAACCAAGAACTACACCAGCGGCGGTGAAGGTGGCTTACTAATTATCAATGATGAACGTTTTGCCGAGCGTGCCGAGGTGATTCGAGAGAAGGGCACCAACCGGAGTCAGTTCTTCCGGGGCATGGTAGACAAGTACCAGTGGGTGGATATCGGCAGCAGTTATCTGCCAAGTGAATTGCAGGCCGCTTATCTGTGGGCGCAGTTGGAACATGCAAACGAAATCAATGAGTCGCGCCTAAGTGCTTGGCAACATTACTGGCAACAACTACAGCCATGGGCTGAGGAAGCACGCATTCAACTTGCAACCATTCCAGAAGGCTGCACGCACAACGCCCATATGTTTTATCTGAAAACTTCTGGGTTGGACGAGCGCACCGCTTTGCTGGAACATCTCAAGAGCCGGGATATTCTTGCGGTATTTCATTATGTGCCGTTGCACTCTGCCAAAGCAGGTGCGGCATTCGGTCGATTCCACGGTGAAGATCGTTTTACCACCAATGAAAGCGAGCGGTTGGTGAGACTGCCTATGTGGTTCGGGATTGATGAGGCGAAGCAGCGGCGAACGGTTGACGCCATTTTCGAGTTCTATCGGTGACACCCAAACAAATAGCCGTCTTCGCCATAGGCCCGGTTGGAGGTGCTGTCTTAGGTCTCATATCCCTGCCAGTTATTACCTGGTTCTTCTCTCAAGAAGACGTTGGGCGGATGGCCATGCTTCAAGTGACGCTTGGTTTTAGCGTCCTGCTATTCAGCTTGGGGTTAGACCAATCGTACGTGCGGGAGTTTCACGAGGCAGACAGCAAACCCGCACTATTAAAGCGAGCAATGCTGCCGGGGCTGGTTTTGCTGGTAGTTACCGTTTTGGTACTGTTGTCACTCGGCGGAAAGCTGGCCGGTTGGCTGTTCGATGTGCCTGCATGGCACTTGAGTATGTTGGTGGCCTTGGCGTTGGTGGGCAGCTTTATCTCCCGATTTTTGTCGCTCGTGCTGCGAATGAACGAGCGAGGCTTGGCCTTTTCGATGAGTCAGCTGCTCCCTAAACTGCTATTGCTTGCCATTATCGGGGGGTACGTTGCCGTAGGGGCTGACAAGAATCTGACCAACCTCGTTCTCGCGAACACCGCAGCGATTGCTTTTGTTTGTGCAATCTATGGGTGGAATACACGGGCAGAATGGCTTGCTGGCATTCGCACCAGGCTGGATATTGATCAGCTAAAAAGCATGTTCCGCTTCGGGCTGCCCCTGATTCTTGGTGGCCTGGCGTTCTGGGGGCTCACTGCCGTAGACAAGGTATTCCTGCGAACCCTTGCCAGCTTTGAGGAGCTGGGAGTTTACTCGGTATCGGTCAGCTTTGCCGCAGCGGCCAGCATACTGCAAAGCGTTTTTTCAACCGTTTGGGCACCCACGGTATACAAGTGGGCCAGCGCAGGCACCGGGCTGGAGAACGTAAATAGAGTAAGCCGTTACATACTGGCTCTGGTTATACTCGGGTTTGCCTTGGCCGGGTTGTTGTCCTGGGTGGTCACGTTCTTCCTGCCGGCCAACTACGCGGCAGTGCAGTGGATTGTGGTGTCCTGCATTGGTTATCCCTTGCTGTACACGCTTTCTGAAACCACCGTTGTAGGCATAGGTATCTCCCGGCGCACCTCTTTCTCTATGCTGGCAGCCGTTATCGCATTTGCCTTCAACCTAATTGGCAATTGGTGGTTAATCCCGATCTTCGGCGCCGCCGGTGCGGCGGTGAGTACCTGTGTTTCGTTTTGGGTATTTCTCTTACTGAGAACCGAGTTCTCCATTTTCTTGTGGAAGCCCATGCCCCGGCTAGTGCTGTACGCCTTCACACTGGTCTCTGTTGCTGGCGCTGTGGTGTTTACGCTTTGGGGCGAGGTTTTGAGGGGTTGGATGGTTGGGTATTGGTTGGTTGTTTTGGGGGCCTGGGCGGTTGTTTTTCGGGGTGAAATTTTGGGTGTGCTGGAGTTCTTAGCCAAACGCCAGAAGAGAGCCGAGCTCCCGTTAATTTAATAAGCATTGTAAATATTAGCTATTGACTAATTGTTGGATTTGGAGTAAATGAAATGAGTTTTTCTAAAATCAGCGTTGTTGGATTGGGCTACATTGGCCTCCCTACTGCAGCTGTAATTGCCTCTCGCAAACGTGAGGTGGTTGGAATAGATGTTAGTCAGCATGTTGTGGACACGATAAACAGAGGTGAAATCCACATCGTTGAACCTGATCTGGACATGGTCGTTCACGCTGCAGTAAAAGAAGGCTACCTGCGGGCCACGTTGGTGCCAGAGCCGGCGGACGCCTTTTTGGTGGCGGTTCCAACACCCTTCAAGGCTGAGGATGGCAAAACTCATGTTCCGGATTTGAAGTATATTGAGACCGCTGTCAAAGCTATTGCGCCGGTGTTGACGAAAGGCAATTTGGTGATTTTGGAATCTACGTCTCCGGTTGGTGCTACGGAGCAGATGGCCGATTGGTTGGCTGAGGCTCGGCCGGATTTAACTTTTCCCCAAAACCATGGCGAAGAATCTGACATTCGCGTTGCCCACTGCCCGGAGCGAGTATTGCCGGGACATGTGATTCGGGAGTTGGTGGCGAACGACAGAGTCATTGGCGGAATGAGCAAAGCCTGTTCTGCGGCAGCCTGTAAACTGTACGAGATCTTTGTGGAAGGTGAGTGTGTAGTCACCAATGCCCGCACGGCGGAGATGGCCAAGCTCACGGAAAACAGCTTCCGCGATGTGAACATTGCCTTTGCCAATGAGTTGTCTCTGATTTGCGACAAGCTGGCTATTGATGTGTGGGAACTGATTGGGCTGGCTAACCGCCACCCTCGCGTGAATATTCTTAAGCCTGGTCCCGGTGTGGGCGGGCACTGCATTGCAGTGGACCCCTGGTTTATCGTGAGCGAGGCGCCAGAACAGGCGCGGCTGATTCGCACAGCGAGGGAAGTCAATGATTCCAAGCCGAAGTGGGTGATTGAAAAAGTGAAGGTTGTGGTGGGGGATTTTCTATTGAAAAATCCGGGCCACACTGCGAAGAATGTCACGGTTGCCTTGTTTGGCCTGGCGTTCAAGCCGGATATTGATGACCTTCGTGAAAGCCCTTCTCTGGCCATTGCTCAACAACTAAAGCGTGAACTTGTAGGCACGCTGCTGGTGGCAGAGCCTAACATTCATAGGTTGCCGGAAGCTCTAGCGGGCTGCACGCTGGTTCAGCCAGAAGTGGGTATTGCCCGGGCGGATATATGTGTGGTTTTGGTGGGGCACAAGCAATTCCGGGGGCTGGATTTCTCTGCAAAGCCAGCAGATTTTGTAATTGATGTTGTTGCCAGTGGCCGGGTCTAACGTGGAGTTGGTTTTGAAGGTATTAACGGTATTTGGCACTCGCCCCGAAGCTATCAAGATGGCGCCGCTGGTGTTGGCACTCCAGGATGATGAGCGGTTTCAATCGGTATTGTGCGTAACCGGCCAGCACCGTGAAATGCTGGACCAGGTGTTGTCGTTATTTGCGCTGGTGCCGGACTATGATCTGAATATTATGAAAGCGGGCCAGGATTTGACTGATGTCACTGCGGGTATACTGCAGGGTATGAGAGGTGTTCTCGCAGAGGCTAAGCCTGACTTGGTTCTGGTGCATGGCGATACCGCTACCACCTTTGCTGCGACGCTTGCAGCGTATTATCAGAAGATTCCGGTAGGACATGTGGAAGCGGGATTGCGTACCGGAAACCTCTACTCCCCGTGGCCCGAGGAGGCCAATCGAAAGTTGACAGGTACGCTGGCCACACTGCACTTTGCTCCTACCCAGAGGTCGGTCGATAACCTGTTGGCGGAGGGTATTGCTGGTGAGTCGGTGCATATTACCGGTAATACTGTGATTGATGCTCTGCTCCGGGTTGTTGAGCGGTTTGATAAAGACTCTGACTTGGCGGACTCATTAGCGGGTCAGTTTTCGTTCTTGAGCTCTGACCGGCATATGGTGTTGGTGACCGGCCATCGTCGTGAGAGTTTTGGCGGAGGTTTTGAACGTATCTGCGAAGCGCTGAACCGAACGGCCCGCGCCTTTCCAGATGTGGATATTGTGTACCCGGTACACCTCAACCCCAATGTGCGTGAGCCGGTAAATCGGCTGCTGAGCGGGCTGGATAACGTGCACTTGATAGAGCCGCTGGGTTACCTGCCGTTTGTGTACCTGATGAGCCGTTCTTACCTAATCCTGACCGATTCTGGTGGTATTCAGGAAGAGGCGCCTTCGCTGGGTAAGCCAGTATTGGTAATGCGTGATACCACCGAACGGCCGGAGGCAGTTGAGGCTGGCACTGTGGAGTTGGTGGGTACAGATGTTGAGCATATTTGCGATCGGCTTCG
Organism: Marinobacter sp.; assembly: GCF_048259445.1. Taxonomy (GTDB): domain Bacteria; phylum Pseudomonadota; class Gammaproteobacteria; order Pseudomonadales; family Oleiphilaceae; genus Marinobacter. Next base: position 120,660 of record NZ_JBLXHQ010000003.1, read on the forward strand.
GGCGTTGCTGACGGGAGATGAGGTATATCAGCGTATGAGTTTGGCGCACAATCCGTATGGGGATGGGAAAGCGTGCAGAAGAATAACGGCTGCAATTTTGTCGGAGGAACAATTGGTTAGAAATTTTCAGGTTAGTCATTAATCAGCTAAATCATTTCGTTGAGGTTTTTTGAGTGCGGTAGCCAAGGTCTAGCGAGACTCTGAATAAGTCTTAAAATCAGCGATAATACGGTCATCGTCGACCGCGCAGGCTTCGTTTCCACCATGGATCAGATCACCTTCTCTGAAGCCGAGTACCAGATCAAGAAACGCAAAACCCGTCGCGAAATCTTTCTGGAGCGGATGGACAAGCTGATTCCCTGGAAGCAGCTGGAGAAGAAGGTAGCCCGATACTATCCCAAGGGCCAGACGGGCCGGCCACCCTATCCGTTGCCCACCATGCTGCGAGTTCACTGCATGCAATTGTTTTATAACCTCAGCGACCCGGCCATGGAAGACGCTCTTTACGAGACTGAATCCGTGCGGCACTTTGCGGGCTGAAGCTGGACCGCCTGCCAGACGAAACCACCATTCTCAAGTTCCGCCATTTCCTTGAGCGCTAAGGACTCGGCAAAGTACTGTTCAAAGAAGTGAGCAAGCATCTGGTGAAAAATGGTTTGATGCTGCGTGAAGGCAGCATTGTGGATGCGTCCATCATTTCTGCCCCAGGCTCCACGAAGAGCGAAAGCGGCCAACGTGACCCAGAGATGCACCAGACCTGAAAAGGCATTTGCCATGAAGATGCACATCGGCGTTGATGACACTCTCGGACTGATCCACAGCATCGATACCACCGCTGCCAATGTCCACGACATCGTGTGCGCTGATAACCTTCTCCACGGTGACGAACGGCGAGTGTTCAGTGATGCCGGTTATCTTGGAATTGAGAAGCGGGGTGAGCATAAGGATCGTAAAGATGTTTCCTGGTTCATTGCCAGACGCCCCCGCACTCGAAAGAAGCTGGACGCCCGTAAACTGAAGGCCGAGAAGCTCAAAACCAGCCGCCCGGGCCAGGGTGGAACACCCATTCCGCTACATCAAACAGGTCTTTGGCTACAGCAAAGTTCGCTATCGCGGCTTGGCACAAAATAGTACCCGGTTGCACTCGCTGGCCGCGTTCACGAGCTTATTGATCGGTGAAAAATACTTACTAGTGTAGGGCCAGTGTGCCCGAATTCCGTCAAAATGGCGGGATTCGGGCAAAAACTAACAAATAGAAAGGAGGGTTGCGTCCGAATTGCTTTTAAATAGTATTTTATCGAATTGAAAAAATATTTAGCGATAAAGCAGGCGTTAATCAGACCTTCTCTAGAATGAACAATGATTTAAAGATGGGGGCCTTTTGTTAATTTATATTTTTCTGCTTGGGTTTATTCTTTTAGCTGGATTATTTTCGGTATGTCATCCTAGATCCTCTAACTTTCTTCTTGGTGTTTCAGTGCTTTTGATGACTGTTGTGGCTGGCTTAAGGGGAAGCGTTGGTCAAGACACTTGGTCATATATTTATTTGTATGATGAGGTTTTTGTTGGTGAGAGCTCAAGTTTAGTTTTTTTAAAGTTTGAACCATTGTTCTCTTTAGTTTTTATTTTTTCGAAATTTTTGGGTATTAGTTCTCAGGCTTTTTTGTTTTTTGTTTCAGTAATTCAGGGGGTGCTCCTGTTTAATGTTTCTAGGCGTTTGCGGGTACCTTTTGTTTTTTTGATTCTTTACTTTCTTGGTTTTTATTTGCAGTTTAGCTTTAATGTGATTCGCGTGGGTGTTGCGTGCTTGTTTTTTGCTATGGCTCTACTGGAGAGGCAACTATTCAAATCAGTTGCATACTATGTATTAGCAGTTCTTTTTCATTTTAGTGTGATTCCTTTTTTCTTTATTTTTTTCTTGTTTGGAAGATGGCCGAAAAAGCATTTTTTTTGGATGGCCGGATTTCTAGGTATAGTGGCTTTGGCCTTTTTTAGGAATTTGATATCTGAAAAGTTGCACATATATGCTTTAGAGTCAGAAGCTACTGAGATGTCAATTTATGGTTTATTTTTATTTTTTGGACTGCCGGTGACTTATTTTGCTACATCATTTTTTGTTGGGCGTGTGGATAGAAAAGTATTTTTTTTGTTTTTTGTGCTTTTGGTTCTGGGTGTTCTTAGGAATTATTTTGATATAGCGTATAGGCTTTATGATATTTATTCTTTTTTGTTACTGGTTTCTATTTGCTGGCTCTATTGCTTTAATGATATTTTAAAAAGTCCTCGTGTTCTGTCGTCATTTTTAATCTTGTTTTTTTTGGCAGTGCTTCGAGTTTCGGGTGTAGTCGGCGAGGCAGAGGCGATAAACGATTCAATTACGAAAGCTAGAATCGATTATACCTTCATTCCATATTCGGTGTTTTGGCAGGACACTTGATTTTGGTTCTTGACGACTTTCTTTATTATGCCTGCGGAGGCAGGGAGGGACTCGGGAGTTAGTCAGTAAAAATATTGAGCGTATTCGCGGGCGTTTGACGGCTTTGTTTGTGGATGTGGCAATTTGTCATCGTATGAATCAACTGAATAGCTCCTATGCTGATTCTGGAAAGGATATTGCCGGAATATCGTTTTATGCCTACGATGGAGAGTTTTATTAAATATATTCTTTTTATTTTTTTGAGTCAATTTTAACGGGATATGAGTCGTTGCGTCCTTTTCTAGGCTTGAGGGTTATATGATTTTTAAAAATGACGATGAAGCTGTTCTGCCCGATAAAGGCAAAAAAAAACTACTGGTTGTGTACAACAAGGTCTGGCCTTACAGGGTTTGTATATTTAATATATTATCAGAAAAGTTTGATTTGACGGTTGCGGTTAATGATAGGACTTCGCTCTCTCAAAGTTATAATTTTAAAGTTGTTTATTTGGAGACTAAAAAGGTAGGGCCGTTTCAATGGCACAGGAATAATCTTAGAAAGATAATGAACAGTTTCGACTGTGTCGTTGGGCTTTATGATATAAGGTGGCTCCGGTTTATGTTGGCATCTTTGTTTTCTAAGTCGCCAGTAATTTTTTGGGGAATTGGTGTAACTGCTTCTTACGAAAATAAATTTGACTCAAAGTCTACTTGGGATCGCGTCAGATTGTTCTTCGCAAAGCGAAGTAGAGGTGTTCTTTTATATAGTGATTATCCAGTAGAACGGCACATTAGGCTTGGTATGCCGAAGGATCGGATATGGGTTGCTCACAACACAACGAATGTTTCGCTAGACTCATATGATGAAAAATGTGAAAGATGTTCAATCTTGTTTGTGGGTAGTCTTTATAAAGAAAAGAATGTAATGGGTTTGTTGGGTGATTATAGGAAAGCTGTAAATGTGTCTGGTAGTATTCCAAAACTTGAAGTAATTGGTTCTGGTGAAGACTTTGAGATGGCAAAAAAATTCGTTATCGATAATGAGCTTTCTGATAAGGTTGTAATGCATGGTGCGATTTATAATCCTCAAGATTTGGTTTCTATTTTCAATAGAGGCATCGTTTGTATTTCTCCCAGTCAAGCGGGGTTGTCAGTTTTAACTTCGATGGGTATGGGGGTGCCTTTCGCAACCAATAGTGATGCAATTACAGGTGGCGAGATTTTTAATATTAGACACTTGGAGACAGGTGTTTTTATAGATAAGTTGGCGGAAGATACTACTAGTTTCTTTTTGTGGGTTGAAAAAAATCATGAGGATTTGTTATATATGGGTATTAAAGCTCGAGATTTTTATTTGAGTTATAGGCGCCCAGAAATTACGTCAGATATTATTTCTCAAGCAGTTGAGTCGGCAATTAAATGCTCTTAGTGTCGAGATTTTTATAGCTTGGGAGGATTCTCTGATTTTTGATTCTATTTTCTATCATTTTTCTTGTCGTTTTTAAGGCTTTCCGATGATAGTTTCTATTTTAAAAAATAATGAAAGGTGTAGGTTTTTAATTAGGGCGGTTTTCATGTTTATAAAGCGCCTTCTTTGGGGGTTAAAAGGAGTTTCTTCAAGTTTTTATTATTCTGGATGGGCTAGACTTCCGTCTGACTTGAAGGCTGACGATTTCTCTTATATTGGTCCAAACCCTAAACTTTGCCCGAAAATTCGGATTGGTAAATATACTCTCCTGGGTCCGAATGTGACAATAACGGGGGGCGACCATAATTATAATCTGCCTGGGGTTCCAATAATTTTTTCTGGTAGACCAATGCTTCAAGAAACAGTTATTGGGTCTGATGTGTGGATAGGTAATGGGGCCTTAATTATGGCAGGTGTTGTAGTAGGAGATGGTGCGATAGTGGCAGCGAGGGCAGTCGTTACGAAGAATGTACCTCCATTCGCAATCGTTGGTGGTATCCCGGCAAAGGAAATAGGGACAAGGTTTGAGGCTGACTGTGAGATTCAGCAGCATCAAAGAATGTTGGAAGCCGGGACATTTAAAGGGAAACTGTGTGGCCCTCTGGAGGGTAATTGATGTCATTCTCAAGCAAAGCACTACTCATCACCGGCGGCACCGGCTCCTTCGGTAACGCCGTTCTAAACCGCTTCCTGGACACCGACATCGAAGAAATCCGCATTTTCAGTCGGGACGAAAAAAAACAAGATGACATGCGCAAGCGCTACGCTAATCCCAAACTCAAGTTTTATATTGGTGATGTGCGTGATTATCAAAGCATCCTGAACGCCACCCGTGGCGTGGATTTTATCTTCCATGCCGCAGCGCTCAAGCAGGTGCCTTCCTGCGAATTCCATCCCATGGAAGCAGTCAAAACCAACGTTATCGGCACGGAAAACGTGCTCGAAGCTGCTATTCAGAACGAAGTGAAGCGCGTGGTTTGCCTAAGCACAGACAAGGCGGTTTACCCCATCAATGCTATGGGCATCTCCAAAGCAATGATGGAAAAGGTCATGGTGGCCAAGTCCCGCAATGTGGACCCGGAGAAAACTGTTATTTGCGGTACCCGCTATGGCAACGTGATGGCTTCTCGCGGTTCGGTTATTCCCCTGTTCGTTGACCAGATACGTGCCGGTCAGGCGTTGACCATTACTGATCCGAACATGACCCGCTTCATGATGACTCTTGCAGATGCTGTGGATCTGGTACTTTACGCCTTTGAACATGGCTCCAACGGTGATCTGTTTGTGCAGAAGGCGCCGGCCGCTACGATTGAAACTTTGGCACGTGCGCTTACCGACATTATGGGTAAGCCGGAGCATTCCATAAATGTGATTGGAACCCGGCATGGAGAGAAACTCTTTGAAGCGTTGCTCAGCCGGGAGGAAATGGCCTGTGCGCAAGACCAGGGTGGTTATTACCAGGTGCCGCCGGATCTGCGGGATTTAAATTACGGTAAGTTTGTGGAGGAGGGGGAAGAGAAAATCTCTCACACTGAGGATTACAATTCCCACAATACCGAGCGCCTGGATGTAGCCGGGATGCAAGCGTTGTTGCGTAAGCTGGATTTCATTCGAGCCTTGGAACGGGGTGAATACCTCAACACGGAGGATTGAACCATGCGTGTACTGGTAACCGGCGCTAACGGTTTTATTGGCAAAAACCTGCAAATGCATTTACGTGAGCGTGATGATGTTGAGATAGTTACGTTCACCCGCGAGCACACTGAGGCTGATTTCCCTGGTCTGTTGAAAGGCGTGAATTGGGTCTTTCATCTGGCAGGCATCAACCGCCCGGAAGACCCTTCTGAATTCATTACCGGCAATGCCGGGCTTACTCAGGCTTTGTGCGATGCGGTGAAGGAATCCGGCCGCAAAATTTCTGTGGTTTATACCTCTTCTATTCAGGTGGAGCGGGATAACGACTACGGCACCAGCAAGCGTGCAGCGGAAGATGCCCTGCTGGATCTGAACCAATCGACAGGCTGCCCGGTTTACATCTATCGCCTTCCGAATGTGTTCGGTAAGTGGGCACGGCCTAATTACAACTCGGCGGTGGCTACGTTCTGTCATAACATCGCCCGGGATTTGCCGGTACAGATTAATGATCCGGATTCAGTGATTCAGCTGGTTTATATTGACAACGTAGTAGCCAGCTTTATTAGCTTACTGGATGGTGGTGCACAGGCTATACCCTTTGTTGACGTAGAGCCGGTTTATCAGATTGCTGTGGGCGAACTGTCGGAACAGCTGCAGCGCTTCAAAGCTACCCGGGACAACCTGATTAGCGAGGCTGTAGGCACGGGCTTGACTCGCGCTCTGTATTCGACATACGTGAGTTACCTGCCACCGGAGAACTTTACCTATACCGTGCCCCAGCATGGGGATGAGCGCGGAGTGTTCGTCGAGATGCTGAAAACCCGGGATGCTGGCCAGTTTTCGTTTTTCACCGCGCACCCCGGTGTTACCCGTGGCGGCCATTACCACCACTCCAAAACTGAGAAGTTCCTGGTGATCAAAGGCGAGGCCTGCTTCCGTTTCCGCCATATGCTGAGCGGCGAGTTCTATGAACTGCGCACCTCCAGTGACAAGCCGGAGATCGTGGAAACCGTACCGGGCTGGACTCACGACATCACCAACGAAGGCGACAGCGAGTTGGTATGCATGCTCTGGGCTAATGAGATTTTTGACCGTGAGCGTCCGGATACCTTTGCATGCCCGGTGGGTACCCGAGCTTGAATAATGGTACGAATAGGTGAGTAACGTAATGAGCAAGTTAAAAGTCATGACTGTGGTTGGCACCCGGCCGGAGATTATTCGCCTCTCCCGTGTAATGTCCAAGCTGGACGAGCACTGTGAGCATATTTTGGTGCACACTGGCCAGAATTACGATTTTGAACTGAATGAAATTTTCTTCCAGGACTTGGGTATCCGCAAGCCGGATCATTTCCTGAATGCCGCTGGAGCCACTGGTGCAGAAACGATAGGCAACGTGATTATTGCGGTTGATAGAGTGCTGGCTGAAGTTCAGCCGGAAGCTCTGCTGATACTGGGCGATACCAACAGTTGTATGGCGGTTATCCCCGCCAAGCGCCGCAAAATTCCGACATTCCATATGGAAGCCGGCAACCGCTGCTTTGATATGCGTGTACCGGAGGAGATCAACCGCCGTATCGTGGACCACACGGCGGATATCAATCTCACTTACAGCACGATCGCCCGGGATTATCTGCTGCGCGAAGGCCTGCCATCAGACCGTGTAATTAAAACCGGGAGCCCGATGTTTGAAGTGTTGAACCACTTTCGCGAGGACATTGATGCTTCCGATGTTGTGGAGCGCCTGGGTCTGAGGGAAGGACATTTCTTTGTGGTTAGTGCTCACAGGGAAGAAAATGTAGATTCTGACAAAAACTTCCAGGCTCTTGTCGATACTCTGAACGCCGTGGCGGCGCAATATGGCTACCCGGTAATTGTTTCCACCCATCCCCGAACCCAGAAGCGTGTGGATGCCATGGGTGTGCAGTTCCATGAGAACGTACGTCTGTTGAAGCCTCTGGGGTTTAAGGATTACAACAAGCTGCAGTTAAGCGCGAAAGCGGTATTGTCGGATAGCGGAACCATTAACGAAGAAGCTTCTATTCTCAACTTCCCTGCACTGAACATTCGTGAAGCACATGAGCGCCCCGAGGGGATGGAAGAAACTGCGGCGATGATGGTAGGCCTAGGTATGGAGCGTGTGCTGCAAGGCCTGGCTATTTTGGAAACTCAGGGACGTGGTGATGAGCGCACCTTGCGGTTAGTGGCTGATTACAGCATGCCTAATGTGGCAGATAAGGTTGTTCGCATTATTCACAGTTATCGAGACTATGTAATGCAAACAGTTTGGAAGTGCTATTAAGGAAGTATCGCCAGCATGGGAAGGAAAAAAACGGATCTTGCTATCGTGAATCGCAGTTTCTGGCCTCACAGCCAGGTTATTGGGGAGGGCCTGCTGCAGTTTGCCGAACTGGCTGCGAAGCAATATTCGGTGTGTGTCATTACTCAACAAGAGGATAATCTAGCGGAGCTTCTGGCTGGCAAGGGCCGAGGGCAGGGAGTGGAGGTTCGAGCCTGCAAAGCCTACACGACATCTGGTAGTGGTTTGGTCAAGCGTATAGCTGAAGCGATATTCTTCATGCTTTGGACCTTCGTCAGCCTTGTAAGGACAAAACCAGCCAATGTGTACGTGTCCACTAACCCTCCTGTTGTTGTGCCTTTCGTCGTAGCTTTGTATTGCCGGTTGTTTCACGCCAATTACGTCTACCACTTGCAGGATATTCACCCAGAGGCGGCCAATGTTGTTGTGCCGTTGAACGGATTGGTATTTCGGTTACTCAAATGTATTGATGACTACACTCTGCGCCATGCCAAAGCCATTATCACCCTCTCCGGCGATATGAGGGAATATGTTCAGCAACGCAGCGGTACCCAAAGCGAGATCTACCTGCTCGATAATCCTTCTTTCGATGTGACTCCGGTACCCATGGCCCATCGCACCAGAGACGTCATATTCTGCGGGAATGCCGGGCGCTTGCAGCGAATTCCGCTATTGATGACGGCAATACGCGAGTACTTGCAGAAGGGCGGCAACCTGCGATTCACCTTTGCCGGTGGCGGCGTGTATACGCCGGATGTGAAGGCGCTGGCTGATGCGTACGAACAAGTAGACTACCTGGGCTTCATCCCCGCAATTGAAGCCGCTGCACTTGTTAATGATCATCGCTGGGCACTGCTGCCGATTGATGATGAGGTAACTAAATATGCCTTTCCCAGTAAAACTTCAGGCTATGCTTTATCTGGTTCGGGAGTGTTGGCCGTGTGCGGAGCTGAAACCAGCGTGGCTCGGTGGGTAGGTGAGCTTAACGTTGGTTTGGTTTGTGCTGCCGATCATGATGCCTTGGTTCAGTGTTTATTTTCTCTTGAAGAAAGAGTCGAAGACAACTTCACGGTTGGCGAGAATGTTAAAAAACGGCTGCAGATTTCTTATTTTGCTGAAAGATTAAGGGATTTCGTATTCACTGAAAGCCCCCCCAAGGACTAGTCTCGTATGTTTAAACGACTATGCGATATCGTGGCCGCCACTTTCGGCCTATTACTCCTTGCACCGGTTATATTGGTCATAGCATGGGAGGTAAAACGTAAACTCGGCTCTCCTGTCTTCTTTCGTCAAACTCGTCCGGGCCTGTATGGCAATTCCTTCGAGATGATTAAGTTCCGCACCATGAAGGATGCGATGGATGCCCAAGGTGACCCATTGCCGGATTCAGAGAGGATGACGCGGTTTGGTCAGTTCTTGCGATCCAGCAGTCTGGATGAGCTGCCAGAACTTTGGAATGTGTTGAAAGGCGAGATGAGCCTGGTGGGCCCCCGCCCGTTGTTGATGGAATACCTGCCGCTGTACTCGGAAGAACAGTTCCGCCGCCATGAAGTTCGCCCCGGTATAACTGGCTGGGCCCAGGTGAACGGGCGAAATGCGATTTCCTGGGAGGATAAGTTTAAGTTGGATGTGTGGTATGTCGAGAATCGTTCACTCTGGCTAGATTTTAAAATCCTGTTTCTAACTGTGAAGAAGGTGTTGGTAAGGGAAGGGATCAGTGGAGAGGGGGAGGCAACTATGTCTCGATTCACTGGAAAAGATCGAAAAGGAGACTAATTAATATGGCCAAAGTTCTTGTCGGTATATACGGCGCAAGTGGCTTCGGGCGAGAAGTTTTACCCTTGGTTCGCGCACAATTGAAGGTGGTCGACGCCGAACTCGTGTTTGTCGATGATGGTGATGTCGGTCCTTCGATGAATGGATACAAGGTTCTTAGCTACGAACAGTTTTTGGCTGACGACGCTCCGGGAAAACAGGTGGTTCTCGCAATTGCTAACAGCGTGGTCAGGGAGGAGCTGGCACAGAAATGTGCGGGCGATAATATTCCGGCGCTTACCGTGGAGGCTGACAACACTGTGGTGCTGGATGAAGTTTCGGTTGGCGAGGGCGCAATTTTTTGCCACTTCACGCAGTTAACCTCCAATATTCGGATTGGTAAGTACTTTCACGCAAACATATACAGTTATGTTGCCCATGATTGTGTGATTGGCGATTATGTAACTCTTGCTCCGGCGGTGCGCTGTAACGGCAACGTTGTTATCGAAGATCATGCCTATATCGGCACTGGCGCGGTTATTAAGCAAGGCTCACCTGATAAACCACTGGTGATTGGCAAGGGTGCGATCGTTGGGATGGGCGCTGTGGTAACCAAGGATGTGCCACCGGGCGTTACTGTCGTCGGTAACCCAGCGAAGATTTTCGAGCCTCGTAAAGCTTGATGCGATCACGTTCAAACCACGACAGTCACTCTACTTTAACTCGAAACCAAACAGAGTATCCATGCTAAACGGACCTTTCTCTCCATGGCCTTCCTTCACCGAAGAAGAAGCCAACGCTGTTTCAAATGTTCTGCTTTCCAATAAGGTCAATTATTGGACCGGAACGGAATGCCGTGAGTTTGAGAAGGAATTTGCTGAGTTTGCAGGTTCTGAATACGCCATTGCTCTGGCTAACGGTACGCTTGCGCTTGATCTGGCTTTGAAAGGACTGGGTATTGGCCCTGGTGATGAGGTGGTGGTCACGCCCCGTACGTTTTTGGCTTCCGTTTCCAGCATTGTAACGGCGGGTGCGGTGCCGGTATTTGCGGAGGTGGATGCGGATTCCCAGAACATTACAGCCGAAACGGTTAGGGCGGTGCTCACTGAACGCACCCGTGCGGTGATTTGTGTGCATCTGGCTGGTTGGCCTTGTGATTTGGATCCGATCATGGAATTAGCTACGGAGCATGATCTGTTCGTAATTGAAGATTGTGCTCAGGCCCACGGTGCCCGCTACAAGGGGCATGCGGTTGGTTCCATCGGTGATGTGGGTTGCTGGTCGTTCTGCCAAGACAAGATTATGACCACTGGAGGCGAGGGTGGTGCTGTTACCTGTAATGATCGTAACTTGTGGTCACGTATGTGGTCATATAAAGATCACGGTAAGAGTTGGAACGCTGTTTATGAACGCCAACATCCGCCTGGGTTCCGATGGTTGCACGAAAGCTTTGGAACCAACTGGCGCATGACGGAAATGCAGGGTGTAATCGGGCGTATTCAGCTTGCCCGTATGCCAGAGTGGCGGGAAGCGAGACAAAGGAATGCCAATGGGATCTGGGAGTGTGCCCGAAACCTACCAGGCTTGCGGGTACCGGAGGTACCTGCGGATATTGAGCACGCTGCCTACAAGTGTTATGTATTTGTTGAGCAGGATAGGCTGGCAGAGGGTTGGAGCCGTGATCGCATTCTGAATTCAATTGCGGAGGCAGGTGTTCCATGCTTCTCGGGCTCCTGCTCAGAGGTGTATCTTGAGAAAGCGTTCGATGGAACAGATTGGCGACCCAAAACGCCGTTGCCTGTTGCTCACGAACTGGGAGAGACCAGTTTAATGTTTTTAGTACACCCAACTTTGACAGACGACGAAATTGCTAAAACTTGTGATGTTTTGACGAGCATTATGAAAAATGCGGTGCCTGCGGATGTTTGAATCGTTTTTAAAGCTATCGCGCTTTCATAAACGTATTGTTTCTGTCGGCGTGGATGCGGTTGCCCTTCTCTTCGCTCTTTGGGCGTCCTTTGCACTGCGATTAGACGAGAGCCTCTGGTTACCCAACAAGGGGCAGCTGCTGGTCTCCGCTCTTACGGTCGTTTTCACTTTAGGCGTTTTTGTCCGTCTCGGTCTTTACCGCGCCGTTGTCCGTTACATGAGCGACCGAGCCTTCCTGACCATCATCATGGGCGTTGGCACTTCCGCCCTGTTATTGATCATTCTCGGCTATAGCCTCCAGGTTCAGATTCCACGCTCCGTTCCGATAATTTATGCAGCACTTGCGTTCATTTTCGTAGGTGGCAGCCGGATGAGTGTGCGCATGCTGGTGCATCACACCTCTAACCGTGGCAAAGAATGGGTAGCCATTGTGGGTGCGGGTGAAACCGGCGCTCAGCTGGCTAAGGCGTTGCAGCAGGGCACGGAATACCATCCCGTGGTGTTCATTGGTTTACTGGACGCCAATCACAAAGCCCTTATTGCTGGTGTGCCAGTGGTTGCTCTGAACGACCTTGAACAGGCCGTTCGCGTTCATGGTGTAAAACGGTTGTTGTTGGCACTGGATGTTGAGAAGCAGATCGATCGCCGACAGCTTCTTAAACGGCTGGAGTCATTGAAACTGCCGGTTCAGACGGTTCCTTCCATGTCTGAGCTGGTTGCAGGGCAAGCCCGCATTAACGATATCCGCGATCTGGAAATCGAAGACCTGTTAGGTCGGGATCCGGTACGGCCGGATAACGCCCAGGTTGCGGCCAGTCTGTATAACAAGGTGGTGATGGTAACGGGCGCCGGTGGCTCTATCGGTTCCGAGCTTTGCCGGCAGATTATCCAGCATCGGCCCCGGGCTCTGGTTCTGTTTGAACAGTCCGAATATTCCCTGTACGCCATTGAGCGGGAGCTACAGGCCATCAACCGGATTGACGGGCTTGATGTGGAGATTCATCCGCTTCTTGGCAGTGTGGTGCATCGTCGCCGGTGTGAGATGGTGATGCGCAGTTTCCGTATTGAAACGGTTTACCATGCCGCAGCTTATAAGCACGTGCCGCTGGTTGAGCACAATGTGATTGAAGGCGTTCAGAACAATGTGTTTGGCACGCTGCATGCGGCTGAGGCAGCTATTTCAGCGGGAGTTGAGCGGTTTGTTCTGATATCGACCGACAAAGCTGTCCGCCCTACCAATGTAATGGGTGCCAGTAAGCGCATGGCGGAGCTGGTGCTGCAGGGTCTTGCGCAGCGGCAGAGCAAAACCATTTTCTCTATGGTTCGTTTTGGCAATGTTCTGGGCTCTTCCGGCTCGGTGGTGCCTTTGTTCCGTGATCAGATTCGCGATGGCGGGCCGATTACCGTTACGCATCAGGATATCATTCGTTACTTCATGACTATTCCTGAAGCCAGCCAGCTGGTTCTGCAGGCTGGCAGCATGGGCCGTGGTGGTGAGGTGTTTGTATTGGATATGGGCGAACCGGTGAAGATTGCCGACCTGGCTCGCAAGATGATTCACCTGATGGGGCTTGTGGAAAAAACACCGGATCGGCCGGAGGGTGACATTGAGGTTGTCTTCACGGGGTTGCGGCCGGGTGAAAAGCTGTTTGAGGAATTGTTGATTGGTGATGATCCTCAGGGCACGTCCCACCCGCGCATCATGATGGCGCGAGAAGTATCCATGGCCTGGGATGAGCTGGAGTTGGTGTTGAGCAAGCTTTCACGCGCCAGCCAGGAGTTCGACTGTCGGGAGATTGTTGAGACTCTGAAAAGTGCACCGACTGGATTTGCGCCGAATGGTAATGTGGCGGATCTTGTTTGGTGTAATGGGGGGCATGAGGTGTCTCTTGCGAAAGAAGGTAAAGGAAAAATACATCGCCTTCCTGTTTGATTGAAGTTTAGAGGTGCTTGCCCTCTTTCCCCCGCCCCTCGGTCTCAAGTGAGCCGTTAGAATACTTCTATCGGCTCAATTTTTGAGTTAATGTGAGCCGATAGATCACTGCGAACGGCTCATTGATGTATACATGGGAATTGGACAATTGGCCTGCTTACGGCTTCGGCGATTCACCCTTATGAAGACGGTAATGGAAGGGTAGGCAGGGCGATTGCGGATGTGGCTGTGTCTCAAATGCTGGGGCAGCCGCTGATGATGAGCTTGGCGACGGTGTTGAGTAAGCATCGCAAAGCCTATTATCGGCAACTTAACAATGCCTCGAAAGACACGCTGAACGTGACGCCTTGGGTCGATTGGTTCGGTGAGCGGATTGTCGAGGCGTTGTCTGGCGCAATTGATGTGATTCAGTACGTGGTGGCAAAAGCCCGCTTCTGGGATGGGCTCGACACCGATGCACTGAACGCCAGGCAGATTAAGCTGATTCGAAGAATGCTCGGCGAGGATGTGCTGAGCTTTGAAAACGGAATCAATGCGGCGAAATACCAGAACTTGACGCGCTGTTCCAAAGCCACCGCTACCCGGGATCTCCAGGATCTGGTTGCGCAGGGTGTTCTGGCGCCGATTCATAGCAAAGGGCGTTATGCTCGGTATAAGTTAGTCACAACATGGATTGTTGATTGTGATAAATATTAGCCATCACGGCGCCACCACCGGCGTCACTGGTTCCTGCCACCAACTTACCCTCCGTTCTGAGCCAAACGCCTTCGGTGGTATCTTGATTGACTGCGGTCTATTTCAGGGTCAGGAGAAGGGCGACGGTGCCAGCGCTTCCAGTCTTTCCGTTGATTTCCCCCTTGAACATATCCGCGCTCTCGTGGTTACCCATGTGCACATTGACCATGTTGGCCGTATTCCCTATCTATTGGCGGCGGGGTTTGACGGGCCAATTATCTGTTCCGAGCCGTCCGCTATTATGTTGCCGGAAATTCTCGAGGATGCCCTGAAGATCGGTTTCACTCGCGACAAGTCGCTGATTGAGCGGGTGCTCGGACTGATCCGTTCCCGCCTTGTGCCTGTGCCTTACGGGCAGTGGCATGAAGTGTTTGCAGAGCAGGGTAGTTCGCTCTCCGTTCGCTTTCAGCGCGCGGGGCATATTCTGGGCTCGGCTTATGTGGAGTGTGATGCGGTTTCCGGAGAGCAGCGCGAACGCATAGTCTTCAGTGGTGATCTTGGCGCGCCCCATGCGCCTTTGTTACAGGAGCCGGCCTCTCCGGAACGGGCGGATCGTCTGGTGATTGAGAGCACTTATGGCGACAAGGATCATGAGAGTCGGGAAACACGTCGCTATCGCTTGAAAGCCATTCTGGAGCGGGCGCTGTCGGATGGTGGCACGGTGTTGATTCCGGCATTCAGCATCGGGCGCACCCAGGAACTGTTGTACGAAATTGAGGGCCTGATACACGAGTTCCGAAACGACCCGGTTGCAGAGAACCTGGTTTGGGATGATCTGGAGATTGTGGTGGATTCACCCCTGGCGGCGGAGTTCACCGGTATTTATCGCAAGCTGAAGCCCTTCTGGAACGCGGAAGCGGCCGATCGGGTTCGGCAGGGCCGGCACCCGCTGTCGTTTGAGCAGTTAACGGTGATTGATTCCCATGCGGATCATCTGAATGCGGTGGAGTATCTGGCCCGTTCTAATCGGCCTTGTGTCGTGCTGGCTGGTTCCGGGATGTGTGCCGGGGGCAGGGTGGTTAATTATCTTAAAGCAATGCTCGGTGAAGCCAGAAACGATGTGTTGTTTGTGGGCTATCAGGCGGCTGGTACTCCGGGGCGGGATATTCTTGCTTACGGACCTCGGGGTGGTTGGGTAGAACTGGATGGAGAGCGCTTTGATATACGGGCGAAGGTACATCAGGTGGGTGGTTATTCTGCTCATGCAGGGCAATCAGATCTGATCCGCTTTATTGAGGGTATTCCCGAAAAGCCGGCTGAGATACGTATTGTGCATGGGGATGAGCCTGCAAAGCTTGCGTTTAAGCAGCGTCTTATTGAGATGAATTATCCGCACGTACTCATACCCGATTAATAAAGTATTTAATAAGCTCTTTGATTTATTAATGTCTGTTAAATGAATAGTCTTTGCCAACTATATCGTGATGACTTATTATTCCTGTGATTTGAAAAAACCCTTGAGCCGTACACTGCGATATTCTAAGGTCGGGTTCAGATTTCAGAACTCAAATTTTAGAGTCCACAGAAAATATAAGGTTTTAATTCGATGGCAAAGATTAACGATTATTACCAGAAGAAGCAGCTTATGGAGAAGCTTGCAGACGAGATTAATCAACTGGAACAGGATCAATCTCTGAAGCGCGAACTGGCGTTTGAGAACAGCATTCGTGAGTTGATGAAGGAATACGACAAGTCTCCGAAGCATGTGCTGCAGATTCTGGCCGCTATTGATCCGTCCATTGCTGGCGCCAAAGCAGAAAGCACCACCGGCGGCACCCGTGCCAAGCGCCCGATGAAGACCTACAAGAACCCGCATACCGGCGAAGTGGTTAAAACCCGCGGCGGTAACCATAAGGTTCTGAACGAGTGGCGTGAAAAGCACGGTAAAGAAGCTGTACAAAGCTGGCAGCAAGATTGATCAGCTGAGTATTAAAAAAAGAGGCCAGATGAGTATGTCATCTGGCCTCTTTTTTTGTCTCAACCAAAGCTAATCAAAAACAATGACGCGATTTCTTCCACCTTTCTTTGCGGCATATAAAGCTTCGTCTGCCTGTTGCATCCATTCCATATAGCTTTTGGCAGTGTCACTTAATTGTGAAATACCGACACTCACCGTATAGCGGATAGGTGCCATGCTGGTCTGAACCACACTGTGCTCTATGCTCTCCCTTATACGCTCACATATTATGCGAGCCCCTTCGGCATCGGTTTCCGGTAATATGATTCCGAACTCTTCGCCACCATAACGGCCGATGCTGTCGGATTGGCGCAGGTTACTTTTTGCAGTGCTGGCGGTATGTTTGATTACCTCATCGCCAGCCAGATGGCCGTAGCTATCATTCACTTTTTTGAAGAAGTCGATATCGAACATTACAAGGCTGGTTGCCTGGTTATAGCGGCGATACCGTTCAAACTCCGCATCCACGAGGTTCTCCCAGGTACCTCTGTTCAGCAGGCTGGTTAACCGGTCGGTCATACTGAGTTTGGCGAGTTGCTCGTTTGCACGCTCCAGTGCGCGTTTGCCGGTGGCGATATCGGTTACGTCGTACACCATAAGGCATATCTTCTCCACCTGACCGGTACTGCCTGAAAGCGGGCTGATGGTTAGGTTCTGGAACATATAGTCTTCTGTTCCGGTAATGGGGCGTGTATTACGAAACCGGAACAGGTATGGCCGTTGCTCCCAGGAGGTGAAGGCGCGGGTGTTCAGCAGCGCGACTGCATCCACTTTGCGGGTAAGCCAGGCTTCCGGGATATCGGGAAACAGCTCAAACAATACTCGATTGCGGATTTTGCTGGCAGTAATGCCGCTGTGGTTCTCCATAAACCCGTTCCATGCCTGCACCCGGAATTCCAGATCCAGCACCACCAGGCCAACCTCAACGGATTCCAGCATGTCCACCAGCCAGTGGAAGGATTGAGCTTCAAGTTCGTCTATGGCCATGGTTCAGTCCGTCAAGTATTGAAGGCGTTGTTCAAGGAAGGGCACCGAATCTTCCGTGAGCAGCACCAGCATGTCGCACTGTATATCTCGATCTTCCAGCGTGTAGCTGATTTCAATGCACAGGAGTTGTTCTTCCCGGGAGTTCTGATGCTCGAGCAGGTCTGCGATCTGCCGGTGCTGGCCCAGTACGCTGGGGTGGCCAAGTCCGAGCTTGAGATCCAGTTGGTCGCCGATACCTTTGAGAAAAGCGCCGAACAGTATGCTGGACATATCCATCAGTACCTCCACGTTTACGGACTCACCCTCGAGTGTTTCGTAGTGGAGGAGTTTGGCCATTTCCATGAAGCTGGCGTCTGCAAACAACAGCAGGGCTTCGCCCGCAATACCGGCACCGGTGAAGCCCTGACACACCGCAGAGTAGGTATCGCTGTAGTGGGCGGCCGAGATGGCCATGTGGAGTTCAGAATTGGCAATAAAAGCGACTTTCGGGATGGGCTGCTTCACGAATACCCGTAGAAGCCTGGCAAGCAGGTCTGATGAGCGCCCCATCGCGACGTTGGAAATTTCCTGCAGGTAATCGTTCAGTGAAACCGAGATTTCCTGGGCTGGGGATTCTTCGCCGGGATTGAGTTCACCATCGCTCAGCGCGGCACTTTCAAGATCGCCCGGTCTGTAAAAACCGTAGTCGGCCAGCAGGCTGAGCACAACGGCCAGGTCTGTGGGCTTTTTTATAAAATCAATGGCGCCGAGTTTGCGCACTCGCTCCCGGGCTTCTGGTTGTATGTCGCCGGAGACCACGATGGTCATGATGGGCAGATCTTCAGCGAGAACATGCTCCAGCACCTCGTAGCCGTCCATCTCGGGCATGTTGAGATCCAGAAACATCAGGTCTGCTTCGTGCGCGCGAAGCTTTTCAAGAGCTTCCAGGCCGTTATTCGCAAAAAGAATGGTGTCTGCAAGGCCCACGGGTAGGGCTCTGGCCATCTGTTTTCTGGCAAGCGCGGAATCATCGCAAATAAGTATGCGGGTGGTCATGACTGGGGCCGGGAAAGATTGAACAACGTTTCATCAATTTTAACAGCACGAAGTATAACAGCACGCTCAAATATGTACACGTAAACGACACCTTATTGAGTTGCTTGAATTCTGATGGATTGTAACCGTTTGTTATCCGCGTTTGTGACTGAGCTCACTCTCTGGCCCGTATGGTCTCCGCTATAGTGATTGCGCGGTAACAGGAAGATGTTAAATGCAAGTATAGGTTGCCTGAGTGCACCGGTAAAATAAAAACTGACCGTGGCAACCCTTTAATCAGAGACACTGCTATGCGACACCACGCGTATGGATACGCTGCCTTCATCACTTTTTGCCTGGGCATCGCGCCTGTTGCCCAGGCTGAACTGGAGCCGATTTCCGAATCTGCGATGAGTGATGTGACGGGGCAGGCCTTTATGAAGGTAGAAAATGTTTCTGGCACAACTCACGAATTCACTCGCATGACTCTGGGCATGGATGTGGAAACGCGAGTCAATATTGATGGTGCAAGAATCGGTGAGATCAATGGCGGTTCAGATTTCGCAGCGTCTCATATTGCGCTTGGCCATATCTCTCGTGACGCTTCTGCAGTTCAATACGATGGCAACACCTACGCCGTGGGAGAGGTTGTGCCTTTCGAGGCTGTTCAGCCCTATATCGAGCTGGCGGAAACCCTCGATAAAACCCAGTTATCCGGGTTTCGCATGGGGTTTCGGCAGGCGCGTGGATCGGTTTCCTCTCTTACCAGCAGTTTCAGCGGTAACATCGGCCTGAAACTGACAGACACCGCCGGCACTGAACACGACGCCACGCTTTTAAACGCCGCCAGCGGCGCGACGGATTACCGGGCAACGCATATCGGAATCAATGATGGCACAGCGGACTGCTCTGCCAGCGTAAATTGCGCGCCTCTGAGTCATTTACAGTCGGTTATTGTGGGTACGGACAACGGCGATACGACCACCGGCTTTACGGATGACTTCTTTATCGGCTTTCAGCGTGAAGGCGTTGAATGGAACAGCCCGGATGGCGCTAACGTGATTAATGCCGGTAAGGGGGTATTCATTAATCTGCCCACTAATATGAAGGTCGATATGAGCACGCTGATCAACCAGGGGGTATCTCGCCTTCAGACTCACCGAACGGATATGGGTACCAAGCTGTTTTGATTTTGTTAGACTCCTGAGTTCAATGATTCACAAGGCAGGAGTCTTCCCTTGATCCGCTCGTTTTACTGGCACGATTACGAAACCTTTGGCGTAGACCCTGTTCACGACCGGCCCTCTCAGTTTGCCGGCGTGCGAACCGATGCGGACTTGAACATTATTGAAGAACCACTGGTTATCTACTGCAAACCGACTGATGACTACCTGCCATCGCCGGAAGCCTGCCTGATTACTGGCATTACGCCCCAGAAAGCCATGGAAGAGGGCTATCCGGAAACGGAATTCATCGCTCAGATAAACGAAGCGTTCAGCCAGCCGGGCACTTGCGTAGTGGGCTACAACAGCCTGCGTTTTGATGATGAAGTAACCCGCCACACCTTGTACCGTAACTTGCGTGATCCCTATGCCCGTGAATGGCAGAACGGCAATTCCCGCTGGGATATTATTGATATGGTGCGGCTGACTTACGCACTTCGGCCCGAGGGTATCAACTGGCCGCGTAAGGAAGACGGCAGCCCCAGCTTCAAACTGGAAGCGCTGACCACCGCCAATGGCATTGCCCACGAAGCCGCCCACGATGCCATGTCGGATGTGGAAGCGACTCTTGCGGTTGCGAAGCTGATTAAGGAAAAACAGCCTAAACTTTTTGAATTTGTTCTGAACAATAAAGACAAGCATTCCGCCCGTGCCATGCTGGATACGGCGGCTATGAAGCCGGTATTTCACATCTCAGCCAAGTACCCGGCCACGCGCGGCTGCTGCGCCATGGTCGCGCCGCTCGCCGACCACCCCACGAATAAAAACCTGGTGGTTGTTTATGATCTCCGGGAAGACCCCACGGAGCTGATTAGCGCCACCCCTGAGCAGATTCGTGAGCGTGTATTTACTTCTCAGGCGCAGTTGGGTGACACGAAGCGATTCCCGCTCAAAAGTGTGCAGCTGAATAAATGCCCCGTGCTGGCACCTGCAAATATGCTGACCACGCTCTCGGCTGAGCGACTCGCAGAGCTGGAACTGAACGGCGAAACGCTTCGCGCCAACTTGGCGCTGCTGAGAAAAGCTCCGGGTTTGGCGGCGAGAATCGCCGAAGCGTTCGACCAGCCCCACGAAGGCGACCTGACGGATCCGGACGAGCAACTTTACGCTGGAGGCTTTATTTCGTCTGAAGATCGCAGCGAACTGAACCGGGTACTTAAAACGCCGCCGGAAGCCCTGGTGGAAGAGACCTTTAATTTCAAAGATGAACGATTGCAGGAACTGCTGTTCCGGTATCGCGCTCGCAATTACCCGGATTCACTGACTAGTGAGGAAGCGGAGCGTTGGGAAGAGTTTCGTAGTCAGCGCCTGATGGCACCCAAGAAAGGCTGGCTTTCGCTTGAGGCATTTGGACTTGAGTTGCAGAGGCTTGCGGGTGATCCGGAATTGACGCCGCAGAAGCAGCAGATTCTGGAGGATTTGCATTTGTATGGGGAATCTTTGATTCCTTATATGTGATGAGGATGTTGGCCCTTTGGGCCGCTGCTTCATTACCCCCTCTCCCCAACCCCTCTCCCGCGAGGGGCGAGGGGCTAAAACAACCCTCGGGCTCTGGGCGGTGTAGCTCCCCTCTCCCTTCACGGGAGAGGGGGTTCCGTATAGGCACCAAGCCTAAACCAAGCCAAGGATGGCAAAATGAACCAAACCCAGTTCGCAAAATACCTCCGCCAAAATATGACCGATGCGGAAAAGCTCCTCTGGTTCCACCTCCGAGCCTATCGCCTGAATGGCAAGCGCTTCCGGCGCCAGCAACCGCTGGGGCCTTACATCGTCGATTTCGTGCATTTTGGCTCAAGGATGATCGTTGAAGCCGACGGTGGTCAGCATAATGATTCATTGAGTGACAAGGAACGAGATGCCTGGCTCAGATCGCAGGGCTTTCGGGTGCTGAGGTTTTGGAATCATGAGATTTTGCGGCAGACGGATATTGTGCTTTCGGTGATTTATGAAGCTTTGGAGGTGCCGGGTGATATTGCGAAGAAGGGTGTGGGGCGGGTTGCCGGGAGTTGATTGGCCCCCTCTCCCCCGGCCCCTCTCCCGCAAGGGGCGAGGGGAGCTACACAGTGGCGGTCTGAGGTAGTGCAGTAAAAGCCCCTCGCCCCTTGTGGGAGAGGGGTTGGGGAGAGGGGGAGGGTCACAGCAGCACTGCAGTCACAGTCACCGCCGCCGCTGAAAATAAACACTCAAATTCTGCCCCATCAAGCTCTGCACTTCACTCCCCAGTGCCTCCGCCTGAATCTGTGTTTGCACTGGCCGGGTGGCCAGGCTGTGGCCATCCGCATCCCGGGCCTTTACTAGCTTCCATTCCACTTCATTGCTCACCATTGCCATCAGATCTTTCAACTGCACCTCATCCTGCGGCCGAAACCAGCGATCGCGACAGCCGCCGAGGCTGTAGAAGTCATCCTCATTGGCAAGCTCTTTCCAGGTGTCGTCCTGTCGGTTGGTGAGTACCATCCGGCGAAGCTGACGCAAGGAAGAGCGGTTTGGTTGCAGGCCATGTTCTGCAATCAGCTTGCGCATTTGCCGGTCGCCGGGTGTGCGTTCGGCTACAGAGGTATGCAGGTGCACAATGGCGCCGGATCCCGCAGCGTTGTTTACCAAATCGGCCAGGGAGAGTTCGGTCATTGCCGGGGACGGCAGGCGGCCGACTTCGACCCAGTGCACCTTGTGACCATCCGCTACAAACTGTTGGGCGATGGACCAGGGCCAGAATACGATGTTGGTTATCTCGGATTCGGCAGCCATGCGGGTGGCCTTGGCAATGTTGGCCAGGGACTCATCCACAGCGATGACTTCCACATCCGCCAGGTAGCGGGCAAGTTCCATAGCGCGCTGACCGGACTGGGCACCGCACACCATGATGCGCAAGGTATCTGGCAGATTGTTAGTGGCCAATCCCAGCTCTGTTGCCATCAGCGACTTCAGGCTGCTTTCAGCGCGGTAAGCCAGTTTCGACCAGGCAGGCCATGCTTGTGGCACGTCGGTTTTGTCCAGGCACAGTTCTTCGGCTTTCTCATCAAAGCACTGTTTGATGCCTTCTTCTTCGGCGCGGTGGTAGTAGCTGGCGGCCAGAACCGGCTGAAGTGCCAGGGGCCAGTCCACCAGATTCCATTGCCCGAGTTGTACCGCGAAATCCTGATGAAACAGGGCGCCGTACATGGCGCTGATCATCAGAGAACCGATCAAGGCTTCCTGGGGCTCACCCATTACAATTTGTGCTTTTAGGCTGTCGTTCACCGCTGCTACGAGCCGCTCCTCATAATCCTCAGCCGCCAGCGCATAGCCGGTGCGGTCAGCGTATTGGGCTATGGCAAGTACAAGCTGCTGAAGCTCGTCGCGCAGACCAACGGTTTGAGCGACTTCCGCCAGAATGGCGCGGCGCAGCATCACAACGAGCTCTTCCACGGCAGGGTCTGGCATCAGTGTTTTTTGCAGTGCCAGAATCAGCAGTTCATCTGCACTGGCGGCATCCAACAGAATCTCCGCTTCCGGATTATCCAGATCGTATTGCTGGCGGATGATAGAGCCCACAAAACGACCGATTTCCTGGTGCGGCAAGCCGTCATGCTTTAATAGTGCAATGGCATCTAACGCAAGATCGCTATCCGCTTTGTTAACCGCCAGATGCTGAGCGCAGGCGAGCATGCCACTGTAGACAGAATCCCACTCAGCGCCCGCCTCCAGCAGCTTGCGATAATGCAGATAGGCCACATCAAACTGACCCTGCAATCTCTTGGCATGGGCCACCCCGCAAAAAGCGGCGGCCGATTGCCGGTCGCAGTCCAAAGCCTGCAGGAAGTGCTGTTCTGCGAGGGCTGGCCGCTCGGTCTTTAGTGCCCAGTAACCCAGGTTAGCGTATTGCTGTGCCTGGCCGGGTTGGGCTTCCCGGCTGGCATTAAAGAGATCGCGGGCCTTTTCAAGCTGCCCGTCGTCCATTTCGACACGTCCCAATAATCCCATAGCAATGGCGCTGTTTGGCTCCAGTTCAAGCACTTGTTCCAGATACACACGGCATTCCTGCCTGGCTTGCAGGCGCTGAATATGGCTAAGCCCGTTGCTGTTGGATTCGCCATAGGCAAGATTGGCCTGCAGAAGCAGACGGGCAGCCTCAGCCTGTTGGGTGCGGGATTCCTGGATGTGATGTTTGGCTTGCATGGGATACCTCGTTTACCTGCCGCTCATATAGCGAGTTGCGGCAAAGGCCTGCAGTTTTTTTGGTGTTTGCGGTGTTTAAGAGAGGTATTGCGAAAGATGTGCCAGCTTTGATGTTAACTTACTTGCTTTTGGCAGTGCGGATTATTTCTGCTCGAAAAGCGACCAGGCGAGAGGTGAAGTTATATGAACAAAACATCTAAAACAGACTGGAAGCGGTTAGCTGAAATGGAAGATAAGGCGATCGACACCAGTGATATTACAGAACTGGATGACGATTTCTTTGAGAAGGCCGAGCTCCGTGTGCCGGCAAAGCAGCCGGTTACTTTGCGCATTGATGAAGATGTGTTGGTTTGGTTTAAAGCGCAGGGGAAGGGGTATCAGACCAGAATCAATAAGCTGCTAAGGCAGTATATGGAGAGTCAGGACGCCAGGCGCTGACATAATGTGTAACGAGCTCGACTCAATACAAAATGGCCGGGCTGTTAGCCCGGCCATTTTGTATTTTGTGCGGGAGGTTAACCCTGCAGCAACTGCAGCACCTGCTGCGGCCGCGCATTGGCCTGGGCCAGTACCGAGAGGCCAGCCTGTTGGAGCACCTGGGTGCGAGCCAGTTCGGCGGATTCTGCGGCGAAGTCGGCGTCGCGGATACGGCTGTTTGAGGCCGAGAGGTTTTCGGAGGTTGTGGCCAGGTTCGCTATAGTGGACTCGAAACGGTTTTGGACGGCACCGAGCTCGGCGCGGAAGCCGTTGATGGTGTCGATGGCGTAGTCGACAGCAATCATCGCTAAATCCGCCCCTTCCCGGGTGGATATGTCGATATTATTCATTGAGGTGGTGTCGCTTTCTACGGAAGCGTCGACAGTAAAGTCAATATTATTTGTGCCGTTGCCAGTCGTGTCTGCGGTGATTTCAATAGTGAAGGCTTCGCCGAACTGTGATGAGAACATTATGTTGGTGTTCGTAGCATCAAGGTTGGCGCTTATGCCTGTTTCATTGGTGCGAGCGTTCACCTTTGCAACGATATCGTTTAGCGATGTCGCTCCTTCTACAGGGACCTGAGTTCCATTAACGTCGACAGCGAAGTCAATGGTGCTTCCATCCTTGAAAAATTCTTGAATAGTTTTTGTGTCTGAGGCGGCAAATGCACTTGCAGTGTTCGCGCCAGCGTTACCCGTGCCATCTGTAAGGCTCCCGGCTACACTTAAACCCGTTGAGGTATTGTTGACGAATCTGAAGCCTGTGCCCTCTTGCTCAACGGACAGGCCCTCGAGTTCTTGGTTTTGACTAATCTGGGTTTGAAGTTGATTGATTGCTTCGTCTACCGTTTTTGCGCCATCAATAACGAGGGTTGCGAGGCTCGGATTGCCGGCGCTCGAAATCGTTAGACCAGGACTATTAGTAGACACGCCTGTGCTTGAGTCGAAATCGAGGGCCGCTGTATCGACAAAATGGAGGCCTGGCTCAAGCGCTCGATTTCCAAAAATAGATGTCTGATCAATGATCGCGCCGATTTGGCTGCCACGAGAATCCAAACCGCTAACAGAAATAGTCTCGCCAGTGTTTGCACCTACCTGAAATGTCTGGGTATCAAATGTGCCATCCAATACCTTCAGGCCGTTAAAAGAAGTCTGGCTGGCAATCCGGTTGATCTCCTCGATCCGCTGCTGCACTTCCTGATTCAGTGCTTGACGGTCAGAAATACTGTTGGTGGCGTTAGCCGACTGAACCGCCAGTTCACGAATGCGCTGCAGGTTGTTGGTGATCTCATCCATCGCTCCTTCAGCTGTCTGCGCCAAAGAAATACCGTCGTTGGCATTTCGCTGCGCCTGATTAAGACCGGAGATCTGGGACTGGAATCGCTCAGAAATCGCGAGGCCGGCGGCATCGTCTTTGGCCGAATTAATGCGCAGGCCCGATGAAAGCCGCTCCAAAGCTACGTTGGCAGCGCCTTGAGATGCGTTTAGGTTACGCTGGGCGTTCAGTGAGGCAATGTTGGTATTAATGACCTGAGGCATATCTAATCTCCCTGCTCAGAGGTGCCGGGTCAGGCTGCTTTATAGTGGTTGGGGCAGCATACCGGCAAACAATTCGTTTGATGGCCGTTTGCGGAAAGACTAAGCGAAGGGTGTGCCAATTTTTTAAAGTGAGACCTAACTATCTAATAAATATAGCGTTGTCTTCTTTTTTTTGATGAGGTTTAGTGGGCTCTGTCATATTTCCGGCGGAGTGTGCAGGAAGCAAATTGCCGCTTTTTTGAGGCAAGTAGCAGGTTAAAAGTATGAGTTTTATGAAATGTGTTAAATAAAAAAATGTATTAAAAACAACGGTATATATTTTTATTCTGGAGCTTTTACATTCCTTTACAAAATCCCGGCAGTTTTTTCTAAAGGAAGAACAGTGAGCGCCGTTAAGTAAATCAACAGGGCGGCGCTCCAAACCAAAAAGAGAACGCCAGACCTTATCCATGAAAAAACGACTTAAGTCGAAGGGGAAGCATAATGGCTCTCGGAATTAACACTAACGTCGCTTCATTGAATGCTCAGAACCAGTTGGGCAAGTCTCAGAGCATGAACGATCAGGCGCTTCAGCGTTTGTCTTCTGGTCTGCGCATTAACTCGGCTAAAGACGATGCCGCGGGGATGGCGATTTCTACTCGCTTTCAGTCTCAGATTTCGGGCCTGAACGTAGCTACCCGTAACGCCAACGATGGTATTTCTTTGGCACAAACTGCCGAAGGCGCGCTGGATGAAATTACTAACAACCTGCAGCGTATTCGCGAGCTGTCAGTTCAGGCCGCGAACGCCACCAATAGCGGTTCCGATCGTCAAGCTTTGAATGATGAAGTGCAGCAGCGCATCGCAGAGATTGATCGAATTTCAACTCAAACATCTTTTAACGGTTTGAAGGTTTTGGACGGTTCGTTTGGGGAACAAGCCTTCCAGGTTGGCGCGAACGCTGGTGAGACAATTGGAATTAACTTGAGTCAAGGAACTAGAGCGACTCAAATCGGTGCGATCGCAAAAAGTGGCGAGCTGGACGTTGGCGATACTAGCAGTGGTGGGTTGGGCGCCGGTAGTTTTTCAATCGCCGTAGGTGATGGTGATTTCTCTGAAATCACCGTTGCTGAGGATGCAGATGCAAGCGATATTGCCAAGTCGATTCAAGCTGCGAACGTTGCCGATTTAACTTCTGTAGAAGCTAAGAACAAGGAAGAAATTTCCTTTGCTACAGTGACTGGGGCTGCAGCTAATAACGTATTTGCTCTCGAAGTTAAGGTCGGTGATACAACTGAAAATATATCGAAGACGCTAGCGGCTGGCGAAACACTTACTGCAGGTGATATTGCGAACGAGATTAAGGCTTTAGGGATTGAGGGTCTTTCTGTTACAGAGGATGCAGGCACAATCACTTTTGAAACATCTAATGGGCAGGCATTTGCCATTGACCAAACTATAGGTGCTGACCTAAGTGGTGCGGCGTTTGCGGCTGAAGGTACGTACCGAGGAACTGTTTCTGTTCAGGGGCTAGAAGATATTGAGTTAGTGGATAGCACTAGCTACCTTGAGGGAACGGAGACTTTTGCAGCTAAGGGGAACATTGAAGGTATTGATATCTCAGATGTTCCTGGTGCAAACGATGCTATTGAACGCATTGACTCTGCATTAACAGCGGTTAATGGTCTTCGCGGCGAGCTCGGTGCCATCCAAAACCGCTTCGAATCTACAATCGCAAACTTGGGCACCTCTGTAGAGAACCTCAGCGCCTCCAACAGCCGTATCCTGGACGCTGACTTCGCAGCAGAAACTGCCAACCTGGCTAAATCCCAGGTGCTGCAGCAGGCCGGTATCTCTGTTCTGGCACAGGCCAATGCCCGTCCACAGCAGGTTCTGTCCCTCCTGCAGTAAGGGATTAGCGGTAGCAGCCGGAACCTTCGGGTTCCGGTTTTACGCCGTTTGAGTGTAGCGAGGTAAAGCTATGAATGACGTTAACCTGAACAGTCCGGACCTGAAACTGGTGCGTTCTGGCGCCCAGGCTCCGGTCAAGGCAATGTCGTCATCTCAGGCCGAGGGTCGAAACGCCCCTGACCTTGTTGCTTCATCTACGGGTACTCGCCAGGTTCAGAGCGCTCAAGTTGCGAATGAAGCCTCCAAAGCTGAAAAGCTTCAGGAGCGCAGCGAAGCGCAGCGGGAGGAGCTGAGTCAGGCAGTTAGTCAGCTGAACGATTTCGTTCAGAATGTGCAGCGTGATCTTCAATTTGAGGTGGATAACGAATCGGGTCAGACCATTGTGAAGGTGGTTGACCAGTCTACCCAGGAAGTGATTCGCCAGATGCCGGATGAAGTAGCTTTGAGGTTGGCAGAAAAATTGCAGCAGGATGAGCCGCTGACGTTGTTCAACATTAAAGTGTAAAGGCTTGCCGCTTTTGCGCGATTGAGAATAACGGTATTTCAGCACCGCCACTCCGAAAGGGGCTGGCGGTGTTCTGGTTTATGGGTATTTGAATTTGGCGGTAAAGTTTTGCCGTTCGTTGCCGATAAACTATACAGTATAGAAATTCGCTCCCATGAGGATGCAGGATTATGGCAGGTATATCATCGTTAGGCGTTGGATCCGGGGTTCTAACTTCCGATCTGGTTGATCAGTTGGTGGCGGCAGAGCGCAGGCCCACTGAGGTTCGACTGGATCAGAAAACAGAGCGCACCGAGGCACTGATTTCTGCCTATGGCCTGCTGCGTAGTGCGGTTACGGAACTGCGGTTGCCAATGCGGCAATTGGGCTCAGCCGACGCGATGAAGTCTTTCTCAGCTACATCTTCCGGCAGCAATGTAGATGTATCAGTAGACGCCAGTAAGGCGGCTCGTGGTTCCTATAGCATTGACGTAGTCGGCCTTGCTGAGTCCCAGGCACTGGCGAGTACTAATAGCTTTGCGGACCGCGACTCCACGAGCGTTGGCCGGGGCACTATTACTCTTCAGGTGGGCGATAAGACCACCGAGATTACCATTGATTCCAGTAATGACACGCTTCAGGGTTTGGCGAACGCTATCAATGACGCCAATGGGGGTGTGTCTGCCGGTGTTATTGATACCGGAAGCGGGTTCCGGCTTACGCTCTCCGCCGATGAAACCGGTACTGCCAACGCCGTGAAAATTACCGCCTCAGAAGATGCGGGCGCTGAGGGGTTGGCTCGTTTCGCTTTTGACCCTGCAGACCCTCTGGCCAATCCGGCCATGGAGCAAACCATTGTCGCTGCTGACGCGCAGATGAAGATCAATGGTGTGCTGGTTACTCGCGCCACCAATGCCATTGAAAATGTGGTAGACGGGCTGACCTTCAACCTCACAGAAGTCGGAAAATCAACGGTTAAGGTTGAGCAGGATACCGCAGCGGTAGCCGAGCGGGTTCAGGCGTTCGTAGACAAGTTCAACGAACTCCAGAGTACCATTCGAGATCTGTCGACGTTCAATAGCGACACCGGGCAGGGCAGCATTCTGACTGGTGACTCAACTGTTCGCAATATTCAGAACGAGCTGAAAAGCGTGCTGACGAATATCATTCCCGGACTGGAAAATGCCAGTGTACGCAGCCTTGCTGATGTAGGCATTGGGACTGATTTCCGCACGGGTGAGCTCCAGTTCGACAGCCAGAAGTTTCAACAGCAGCTGCGTGATAATCCCGATGATGTGACCGCGCTGTTCGCAGAGCAGGGCAGAACAACAGATTCTCAGGTGGAATTTGTTCGCAGTGGCTCCAATACGGTGCCGGGTGGCTATGATATCAACGTTACTCAGATGGCGACTCGGGGTAGTCTGAATTTTGCCATTCCAGACACGGTTGACGCCATTAACGTTCAGGCTGATAACACCTTTACATTCCAGGTGGATGGCGAAACCAGTGCGACGGTTTCCATTGCTGCAGGGGACTATTCCGGTGCTGATTTTGCTGCAGCCATTCAGTCGGCGCTGGCTGATAATCAGGCGCTTAACGCTGCGGATCGGTCGGTTCAGGTAGCATATGATGCTGTGGAAGGGCTTACCTTCGCGTCTAACCGGTTTGGCGGTGATTCCAACGTAAACCTGACAGGCCTTGCCAATGTGACCGGTCTCAATACTGGCACAGGCACTGCTGGTCTGGATGTGCAGGGCACGATCAACGGCCTGGCAGCGCAGGGCGATGGCCAGGTGCTCTTCCTGGCAAATGATGCGGGCAACAGTGCTGCCGGATTGCAGGTGCGCATTACAGGCGGTGAAGTTGGTAGCCGAGGAGAAGTTAACTTCATTGAAGGCGTCAGTGAACGTGCGGTTGATGCCATTACCAATATTCTTGGTGCCGAAGGTGCGCTTAGTTCCCGTACTGAAGCATTGAACCGGGATCTGGAGCGTATCCAGGATGATCGCGTCAAACTGGATTTACGGATTGAGAGCTATCAGGCAAGGCTTGTGGCTCAGTTTAGTTCTGCCGATTCTCTTATTTCCCAGCTTAATAACACCCGGGACTATGTAACCCAGCAGCTAGATGCGCTGGCACCACAGAACTTCAACCAGAAGTGATTCCGGCTAACGCTTTGACAGTTCCGGCGTAGCCGGTGATAAACGAGGTTAATTATGAACGGCTTACAGGCCTATCAACGAGTAAACACACAGACCAGCATTACAGATGCCGATCCGCACAAGCTGATTCAGTTGCTGTATAACGGTGCGCTGGAGCGGATCAATATGGCCAAAGCTCGCATGCAGGCAAAGGATTATGCGGGTAAGGGTCAGCTGATCGGTAAGGCCATTGAGATCATCGGCGGCTTGAAGAGCTTTCTGGATTTTGAGAAGGGCGGTGAGTTGGCTGCTCGTCTTGAAGGCCTTTATGACTATATGGAACGAACGCTTCTGGAAGCCAGTGCCAAGAATGATATAGCCAAGCTTGATGAGGTGGCTGATCTGCTGCGCTCTGTCAAAGGCGGCTGGGATGGAATTCGGGAAGAGGCGTTGGGGCATTCGGCTCAGGTTGGTTGATTTGAGCTGCCCCCCTCTCCCCGGCCCTCTCCCGCAAGGGGAGAGGGAGTAAACCGTGTAAGCCCCTCGGCCCTGAAGGGAGATGGGAGTTAGTGCTCGCCAATAGCCAACTCCCCCGCCATCCCGTACAATATCGCTCTTCTTTTCAATACATCCATTCTGTTCAGTCTGGAGCACAAAGCATGTCTGATATTAAAAAGGTGGTTCTGGCCTATTCTGGTGGCCTGGATACTTCCGTTATTGTTCGGTGGTTGCAAGATACTTACGGCTGTGAAGTGGTTACCTTTACTGCCGATATAGGTCAGGGCGAGGAAGTTGAGCCGGCGCGGGCGAAGGCTGAGGCGTTGGGCGTTAAGGAAATCTACATTGAGGACCTGCGCGAAGAGTTTGTGCGTGATTACGTGTTCCCAATGTTCCGTGCGAACACTATTTATGAAGGTGAGTACCTGCTGGGTACGTCTATTGCTCGCCCCTTGATTGCCAAGCGTTTGATCGATATTGCCAATAAAACCGGCGCTGATGCCATTTCTCACGGCGCTACCGGCAAGGGTAACGATCAGGTGCGTTTCGAGTTGGGTGCCTATGCGCTCAAGCCGGGTGTAAAGGTAATTGCGCCTTGGCGTGAGTGGGATCTGAATTCCCGTGAAAAGCTGCTGGCCTACTGTGAAGAACGCAACATTCCGGTGGACATGAAGAAGGGCAAATCGCCTTACTCCATGGATGCCAACTTGCTGCATATTTCTTACGAAGGCATGAACCTGGAAGACCCATGGTCCGAAGCCGAGGAAGATATGTGGCGTTGGAGTGTGTCTCCGGAAGCCGCGCCGGATACGCCGACGTACATTGAACTGACTTACCGCAAGGGCGACATTGTTGCCGTTGACGGTGTTGAGATGAAGGCGCACGAAGTTCTGGAAAACCTGAACAAGGTTGCCGGCGCCAACGGTATTGGTCGTCTGGATATCGTCGAGAACCGTTACGTGGGCATGAAGTCCCGTGGCTGCTACGAAACACCGGGTGGAACCATCATGCTGCGTGGCCACCGCGCCATCGAATCAATCACCCTGGACCGCGAAGTAGCGCACCTGAAAGATAGCCTGATGCCGCGTTATGCCGACATCATTTATAACGGCTACTGGTGGTCACCGGAGCGTGAAGCTCTGCAGGCGCTGATCGACCAGACTCAGGAATACGTCAACGGAACGGTTCGTCTGAAGCTTTACAAGGGCAACGTTGATGTTGTTGGCCGTAAGTCTGACGATTCACTGTTCGATGAAACCATCGCGACCTTTGAAGAAGATCACGGTGCTTATGATCAGAAAGACGCAGAAGGCTTTATCAAACTGAACGCTCTGCGCCTGCGGATTGCCGCCGGTAAAGGTCGTAAGTTATAGGTTTTTGTTAAGCGACTGGCAAACAGTCAGGCAGGCCGGGGCGGGCAGAGCCTCCCAGAAACGTGGAGCGCCAAGGATGGCGCGACCGAGCCCTACAGGGAAGTATTTACGGGCGCTTTCTGGGAGGCTCTGTCCGCCCCGGCCGTTTGCGCTCAGCTACCAGACTACGACTGCCTGAACTCTCCAGGCGTCTTCCCCGCTACCGCTTTGAATTTACGGTGAAACGAGGTGGTTTCGCTGTACCCCAGCCTTAATGCAATGTCCGGAATGGTCAGATCGCTGTTCAGTAGATAATCCTCCGCCATTTTCTGGCGAACCTCATCCAGCAGCTTTTGGTAGGAAACGCCTTCCTGGCTCAGTTTTCGTTGCAGGGTTCTGCTCGTAATACCCAGATCTTCCGCCACCATGTCCTGCCGGGTTATGCCGTGCACCAGCTGTTGCTGGATGCTGTGTTTTACCTGTGATGTAAGATCTGTGTCTGTGTCCATTGTATCCAGTGAAGCCAGCTGGGAGAGGGCGTGCGCCTCCAGGGTTTTGCGCAGCATGGGGTCTGGCTGGCGCAGGCGAGTGTCCAGCAGCTTCTGTTTGAGCGCAATGGCGTCTTCATCAGCGCCAAACTGAACCGGGCAGTTCCAGCGGTTGCGATAGGCTTTTTCCAGCTCGGCGCCGGGTGATTCCCGTTGAAGGCGAACGCTGGTAGGGGAGGCAGCTGTATCGTCTGCCAACCAGCGGGCGTAGTTCACCCAGGATGCGAATACGTTATCAATTACCTGTGGTCGAACCACTGGGTCATCGTAGTTGCAGTTCCAGGTTAAGGTAATCGAACCCTGCGCTATGGCCAACCCGGTTGTGCCCATGTCGCCCACGAGTTTTTCAAACGGCGCTATCCGGGCAACGGCTTCCCCCAGGGTGGCGCAGCTCATGGTGATGTAGCCCAGCACGCTGTAGGAGCCCGGCTGCACGAAGTCGCCGGTTTCCAATCCAAGAATCGGGTTGTTGGTGAGTTCGCAAAGCAAGCGGATGAAGTGCTGGAATTGTTCGCCATCAATCCGGCCGTCGTCGGAATCCAGAAGGTTTGGGTTCAGGTTGGCTTGTGCAAGAAGGGCGGAGATCTCTATGCCTGCTGATTCGGCCGCACGAACGTATTGGCGGAGGGCGGCGACGGAGGCAGTTCCAAGATTTTTCATGAATACAGCACAATTTTTGGATGTTATAGCCGGAGTATAACGAATGTTGTGTCGAACGACTTATAAAGAAGGGAGTGCTCGGTCGCAAAAAACAAAAAGGCCAGCTAAAGAGCTGGCCTGAAAAAGAACAACGAAAGTGCCTGAAAAATTCGTTAATTCGGTGGATTTCCCATTTGGTGGCGGAGGTACAACACGGCCCCTCCGCCATGGGGGATACTGCTTGAATCCACAATCTTAGAATAGGGCGTTCGCTGTGCCTTGTCTGTGCGAGATGTGTGTCTCAGTGTTACGGATTGTTTGAACGCTCAGGCGCTCACGCCGATCTCTGGTGCGGTCTCGGTAAACCGGCGGGTTTCGTAGGCGTCGACCAGGCCATGAACGGAAGCTCGTTCCATATCCTGAACGGAGGGCGTTCCGTTCTGGGCGTCGGCTTTGCAAAGCACCATGCCGGCTTCTACAGAAATATAACCGGCTGTGGTTTTTAGTGCCTTATGGTTAATGCCATCAAATACCCGGCGAAAAGCCGTTGTTGTGCAGTGGTCGCTGTTCGGGAAGTAGGAAATAATCGCAAACTGATTATCGCCGACCCTGCATAGCACATCGATAGGGCGAATCAGGGTGCTGAGCCTACGCGCAATGCCCACCGACAATTCATTCATGACAGTGGGCGGGTGCTTGCGTTTGAGTTCCTGCCAGTTGCGAATGCCACAGAGCACGTATGCGGAAGCGCCACCGCGAGATTCAGCATGGCGAAGCATTTTGGTTAACCGGTCCCGGCCATATCGGTTATTGCAAAGCCCGGTTTCAAGGTCGATGATGTTGCTGGATTCCAGCTCCCGGTTGTTCTCGATCAGCAGGGCGTTGGCGCGTAATAGCGTATTCTGGCGATCTGCCATACGGTCTGCAGCAAAAATCCTGGGGATCAGCTGTTTGCTCATGTCGGATTTGTAGACAAAATCGTCCACGCCACGGTCAAACGCTTCTGCGAGAGCTTCCACACTCTCCCGGGCGGTTAGCAGCATTACATAGGTGTAGTGGTTGTTCTGTTCATCCTGTTGGCGTACCTGGTCGGTCAGCTCCAGCCCGTCCATTTGCGGCATCAGCCAGTCTGCAATCAGCACGCTTACCGGGCGCTGTTCTATAAGCTTGAGGGCCGCCGGTGCGTCATTGGCGATACGTACGTCGCGATAACCGGCATTTTTCAGCGTTCGGCCAACCACCATACTGCTGAATTTCGCGTCGTCTACTACAAGTATTGGAAGGTCCAGGTTTGGCATGTTTGTCTACTTTTTACAGTCCATTGTCAGATGCGATGATTAACGGGGCTTGGTATGCTTGCCTCTATTTCTAATGCCGACAGTATACTCGCTACAGGTCCAGGAGAATAACGACCATGCCTTCTTTTGATATTGTTTCTGAAGTTGATATGCACGAAGTCACCAACGCCGTGGATAAAGCCAGGAAGGATCTCGGCAACCGCTGGGATTTCAAAAACGTAGACGCAGAAATTGAGCAGGATGATAAAGGCGTAACCGTCAGCGCCGAGCAGGAATTCCAGCTGGAGCAGCTGATCGACATACTGCGCATGGCCTTTGCCAGCCGCAATATCGATGGCCGTGCCCTTTCCGAGAGTGGCGAGAGCAAATCCGGCAAGCTGATGAAGCAGCATTTTGTGCTGAAGCAGGGCCTTGAAACAGACATGGCGAAAAAGATCGTGAAGCTGATCAAAGACGCCAAGCTGAAAGTACAGTCGAGCATCCAGGGTGACAAAGTTCGTGTTACCGGCAAAAAGCGGGATGATCTGCAAACCGCCATTGCCCTGCTGCGCGAGACCGAACTGGATGTCCCTCTGCAGTTCAATAATTTCCGCGACTGACCCGGAGGCTTCACCATTTCAACCGGCACCCGCCTGGCCCTGATTCGGGACACGCTGCACACCTACACTCGCTGGCAGGTGATTGCTCTGCTGTTTCTCGGTTTTTCTGCCGGGCTGCCGTTTTTGCTGGTGTTTTCGACGCTGAATGCCCGACTTGCCGATGTAGGTGTTGAAACCGCGACCATCGGATTCTTCAGTTGGTTGGGGATAACCTATTCTATAA
This sequence comes from Marinobacter sp., assembly GCF_048259445.1. Classification (GTDB taxonomy): domain Bacteria; phylum Pseudomonadota; class Gammaproteobacteria; order Pseudomonadales; family Oleiphilaceae; genus Marinobacter. The sequence goes on from NZ_JBLXHQ010000003.1 coordinate 155,873, forward strand.
AGGTGTTCTGGGCGCCGGTGGTCGACCGGCTGAAACTGCCGATTCTGGACAGGCTGCTGGGAAAGCGTCGTAGCTGGATATTGCTGGCGCAGGCAGGTATTGCGACCGGCCTTTACCTGATGGCGCAAGTAGATGCTATCGCAGTACCTGAAACCATGGCGCTTTGTGGGCTTCTGGTGGCGTTTTCCTCTGCAACCCAGGATGTGGCCATTGATGCCTACCGCATCGAGATCGCGGAAGAGCGACTTCAGGCCGCCCTGGCTGCAACCTATATCTTTGGTTATCGGTTGGCACTGCTGGTGGCCGGCGCCGGGGCGCTGTACCTCGCGGAGTTCTGGTCCTGGCAGGTATCTTATGAAGTGATGGCCGCTCTGGTGGGTGTAGGTGCGTTAACCGTGCTCATTGTGAGGGAACCGAAGGTAAACCACTTCTCCGCCGCTCAGGATATTGCACATAAAATCGAGCAGGAAGCGGCCAAACGCACCGATTTGAGCCCGCGCCTGGCTCGCTTTGCAGGCTGGTTCTATGCCGCGATTGCCGGGCCTTTTCTGGATTTTTTCCGGCGTTACAAAGAGCTTTCCATTGCGATTCTGGTGATGGTGGCGGTTTATCGCATTTCTGATATTGCCATGGGTGTCATGGCCAATCCGTTCTATCTGGATTTTATGGGGTTCAGCAAAACCCAGGTGGCGGACGTCACCAAGATTTTCGGATTCTTTATGACGATCGCCGGCTCACTGGCTGGTGGTGTTCTGGTTGTGCGCTACGGCACGAGGAAGATCCTGCTGGTCGGCGCAATCATGACTGCGGCCACGAATCTTCTGTTTGTGTTTCTGGCTCAGTATCCGCCAAACCTGGTCACACTTGCGGCGGTGGTGAGTGCCGATAACCTTAGTGGCGGCATTGCTAACGTGGCCTTGATCGCCTGGCTTTCAAGCATGACCAGTGCTTCTTTTACCGCCACTCAGTATGCCCTGTTCAGTTCTCTGATGACGCTGCCCGGGAAGTTTCTGGGCGGGTTCTCCGGGATGGTTGTTGCGGGCTTCGGTTATGCGGAGTTCTTCCTCGTAGCCGGCCTGATGGGTATTCCGGCCATTCTTCTGGCGCTGTTTATGATTCGCCAGGGCGACAGGCTGGATGCCTTGGCGCCGGACCACTCGGGGAGTAATAGCGAAGAAGCAGGGCAGGCGACAAGCGGGTAGGGCGTATGGAGCAGCAAACAGAACCGGGAAAGGATCAGAAAATCTGGCAGGTTGTGCTCGCAATCCCGCCGGGTAAAGTCGCCAGCTACGGCCAGGTTGCTGAAATGGCCGGCCTGGGTCGCCAGGCCCGCTACATAGGCCGGGCGCTCGGCAAACTACCGCCAGGCCATTCCGTACCCTGGTATCGGGTGATCCGCAGCAATGGTCAGATTGCGTTTCCGGAAGGTTCCGAGATCTATCAGGAACAGGTCAGTTTACTGCAAGCGGAAGGTGTGGAAGTGGTTGACGGCCGCGTGGCTATGTCGCGGTTTCGTTGGCAATAAGAGTCTGCAAGTGCTCAAGCACCATTGACTGCTCACTGTTCGGGTTCTGAGTAAGTCGGGTGGCGATGTAAGGCGACAGTTTTTCCAAAGCCTTGCGGCACTCCGCGTAAAGCGCGCTGGCCTTTAATGCCGTCAGATTGCACGCCTGTACTCCAAATCGCTCCATTTGCTTGCGTGTGTGCCATTTTTTGCTGCCTGCAAGCGTAAGCGCTGGAATATCCTGGCTGATATAGGCCGTGGTGCAGACAATATCGTAAGCCGGTGCAAGTCTGGCTGAGGTAAAGCTCTCATATACCAGGCCAAAGTTTTTCAGGTGTGCATCGCCGTTCTGTAGCGCGTTGCTGAGAACAAGCATCTTGAAGAACTGCTCCAGCGAAGCCTGTTTGTTTTCAGGGCTTACAAAGGTTTTTATTGTTTTCGCGATTTTTTCATAGCTGCCGTAGTACTTGTCTTCCCGCTGCTTCGCCTGAAGGACACACATATCCTCGAAGCCCAGCGCATTGCCTTCGTCGTTTAGGTCAAATCGCTTCATGATAAACAGGGATTCGTCATCGGAGAGATAGAATTCCGGAACAGGAATGCCAGCATACTTGCAGGCCAGCATGCAACAGTATTCGTTCAAGGCAAGAGCGGGGTAGTCTGGCCCCCAGGCTTTAACAATGAAGTCATCCAGGCGCAGAGTCGCCTTGTTCTCGAGTTGTGCCAGCACTTTGGGCTGCACCCCGCTCAGCGCAGAGCGCAGCGCAAACCGTGAAACCAGTTCTTCAAACAGGTTTGGATTACCGGAATGCAGAAGCGTGTCCAAGTGAAGCGTTGAGTTTTCGGGCTGGTCGTCACGGGTGTATTCAACGCGCCCACGAACGTTGGGCGCAAGCAATCTGAGAAGCCCGAAATCGTCGGTATTTGTAATTTTGGCAAATTGCTTTTTGATGATCGATAGCAGATAGCCTTCGGGCAGATGCATCTCGAAAATCGGGTGCAGGCGAGGGTGGATATAGTCCTTTCGCCGCACGGGCATGGTCAGTGAAACAAACTGTTCTGGGAGTGCGGTTTCGCTATAACGGAATACGAACTCTTCGGTTTCGGGAAATAGTTTACCTGCCGGGTGCCCCCCAATGCATACGTTCAGCTCATTGCTCATCCCTCAACTCCTCGAGAGTAGGAAAGGGAGATTTATCCCGAATGGCCAGCTCTTTGCCCAGGTAGTCGAGTATCGTCATGACTTTTCGGATGCCAATATCGCCCGAACGGCCATTTTCAAGAGCATTGATGGTGGCGCGGGATATGCCGAGGTGCTCAGCCATTTTTAGCTGAGACACCCCGTTCTGTTGGCGCAAGCTAGCGATTGTCTTGCCTAATGTTTGTAAGTCCATTTTTGAGCGGTTGCTTTGGCTAATTTACTTTACATATTATTATTTTTGTTTATTTTGTAAAGTATTTTGAGCAATTAAATGCGCATCGCGCCATCCACTTCAATCATCCGGCCCGACAGGTAATCGTTTTCGAGAATAAAGGCCACTGCCGAAGCGATTTCTTCAGGTGTGCCCATGCGTTTGAGGGGGATACCTGAGATCAACTTTTCGAGGACTTCCGGCCTCATTGATGCGGTCATTTCGGTTCCCACAAACCCCGGTGCAATGCCCATGCAGCGGATGCCATAGCGTGCAAGCTCTTTTGCCCACACGGGCACCAGTGCAGAGATACCGGCTTTGGCGGCAGAGTAGTTGCTCTGGCCCACGTTGCCAGCACGGGAAATGGAGGCGATGTTGATGATCGCGCCTTTGCTGTCGCTGTTGATCATTTGAGTGGCGGCTTCACGGCCACACAGGAAGACTCCGGTGAGGTTAACGTCGATAACGGACTGCCACTGCGATAGCTCCATGCGCTTCACAATCTCGCCGTCTTTCACTTTTAATAACAGGCCATCTCGCAATATTCCGGCGTTGTTAACCAGGCCATTCAATTGCCCGAAATCCTTCACGATGGCTGCAAAGGTTTTCTCTACTTCGTCTTCTTTCGCTACGTTGCACACGTAGGTTTTTGCTTCGCTGCCGACTTCTTTGCAGGCTGCGGCGGTTTCTTCAAGTTTCTCAGGCACCAGATCTATCAAGGCCAGTCTTACGCCTTTTGCGGCCAGATACTCTGCCATGGCGCGGCCAAGGCCCTGACCGCCTCCGGTTATTGCAACTACGGAATCTTGAAGTTTCATGTTTTGCCCTAAATGAGAGAGGAAGTGATACTGGAAAGGCTGTGAGTATACCAGACCTTCATATATCCATATCCAGACCGTGAGAGCCTGATGTCCATATTATTATTTGTTTTCATTATTATGCCGATCGCTGAAATGGCGGTTCTTATTCAGGTGGGCAGTGTTATTGGCGTGTTCAATACCATTGGCTTTGTTCTGCTGACGGCTGTTGCGGGTGCATGGCTGCTTCGCCAGCAGGGCCTGGCGACATTGCTCAAGGCTAATCAGCGCCTGAACAGTGGCGAGTTGCCCGCTAAAGAAGTTGCCGAAGGGCTGATTCTGGCCATTGGCGGTGTGCTCCTGCTTACGCCCGGATTTATTACCGACACCGTCGGGTTTCTCTGTCTTATTCCGTTTACCCGCCACTGGCTGGCTGCGCAGGCGATGAAGCGTATGCTCGTTTCGGGTAAGAGTGGCGGGTTCTATTTCCGTGCCGGTGGAGGCCAGAACCCGTTCGGGCAGGACCCTTTTGGAGATCGCAGTAACCCTTTTGGTCGGCAGCGCCCCTTCGACAGGGATCAAAACGGCGAGATTATTGAAGGTGAATATCGTGATGAGACCAAAACCGAGCACGATCGCCTTGATAAAAAGTGAAAAAAATTATGAGGCGGGTGTTGAAAACCCCGGTGCCAGCCCCACATAGATCTCACAAGTTAGCTGCGGGCTGATACCGGCTGGAAAACAGCGGGTTAGCAGCCGGGCAATTTTGTCGGAATGCATTAGCAATCCGGCCATCAACAGCAAATGTCATTGCCACATTAATCTGACTATTGGAGAAGCCGAGCAATGAAGATTCGTCCGCTACACGATCGTGTCGTTGTACGCCGTAAAGAAGAAGAGAAAACTGCGGGTGGCATCGTGCTGCCGGGTAATGCCAAAGAAAAGCCCTCCCAGGGTGAAGTCATTGCCGTTGGCAATGGTCGCGTTCTGGAGAATGGCGATGTTCGTGCGTTGGCAGTCAAAGCGGGTGATACCGTGGTATTTGGCCAGTATGCCGGCAACACCGTAAAAATCGACGGTGAAGAGCTGCTCATCATGAGCGAAAGCGACATTTACGGCGTGCTTGAGTAACAGCTCAGGCAGTTCGCACGGCCAGTCGATTATTAGATTGGCACAACGAATTCGGTTTAACGAACAGGAACAGAAGACATGGCAGCAAAAGAAGTCAAATTCGGTGATAGCGCCCGCAAACGTATGGTTGCAGGCGTAAACGTTCTGGCAGATGCAGTCAGGGTAACGCTCGGTCCCAAAGGCCGTAACGTGGTTCTGGAGAAGTCTTTCGGCGCTCCGGTCATTACCAAAGACGGTGTGTCGGTTGCCAAAGAAATCGAACTGAAAGACAAGTTCGAGAACATGGGCGCCCAGATGGTGAAGGAAGTTGCTTCCCAGGCCAACGAAACCGCCGGTGACGGCACCACCACTGCGACCGTTCTGGCTCAGTCCATTGTTAATGAGGGCGTAAAGGCAGTGACTGCCGGCATGAACCCGATGGATCTGAAGCGTGGCATCGACAAGGCTACAGCGGAAGCCGTAAAAGCTATCCGTGAAATGGCCAAGCCCTGCGATGACAGCCGTGCCATTGCTCAGGTTGGCACCATCTCCGCCAACGGCGACGAGACTATCGGCCAGCTGATTGCCGATGCAATGGAAAAAGTGGGCAAAGAAGGCGTTATCACGGTTGAAGAAGGCCGTGGCCTGGAAGACGAGCTCGACGTAGTTGAAGGTATGCAGTTCGACCGCGGCTTCCTGTCTCCTTACTTCATCAACAACCAGGACAACATGTCTGTTGAGCTTGACGACCCGTACATGCTGCTGGTTGACAAGAAGATCTCCAACATCCGCGAGTTGCTGCCGGTGCTGGAAGCTGTTGCCAAAGCCGGCAAGCCGCTGATGATCATCGCTGAAGACATCGAAGGCGAAGCTCTGGCGACTCTGGTTGTGAACAACATGCGTGGCATTGTGAAAGTCGCCGCTGTTAAAGCGCCTGGCTTTGGTGATCGCCGCAAGGAAATGCTGCAGGACATCGCCATTCTGACCGGCGGTACTGTGATTTCTGAAGAAGTTGGTCTGAGCCTTGAGAACACCACTCTTGACGATCTCGGCACAGCCAAGCGTGTAAACCTGACCAAAGAAAACACCACCATCATCGACGGTGCTGGTGCGCAGGTTGATATCGAAGCCCGCGTTGAGCAGGTGCGTAAGCAGATTGAAGACAGCTCTTCAGACTACGATAAAGAGAAGCTTCAGGAACGTGTTGCCAAGCTGGCTGGCGGTGTTGCCGTTATCAAGGTAGGCGCTGGTTCTGAAGTGGAAATGAAAGAGAAGAAGGCCCGTGTTGAAGACGCCCTTCACTCTACCCGTGCTGCTGTTGAAGAAGGCATCGTACCGGGTGGTGGTGTAACTCTGATCCGCGCTATTGCTGCGCTGGACAAGGTTGATGCCATCAACGAAGAGCAGAAAGCCGGTGTGAACATTCTGCGCCGTGCCATGGAAGCTCCTCTGCGCCAGATCGTTTCCAACGCTGGCGGTGAGTCTTCAGTTGTAGTGGCCAAGGTTCGCGAAGGTAAAGACGCGTTCGGCTATAACGCAGCAACCGAAGCTTACGGCGATATGCTGGAAATGGGTATTCTGGATCCTGCCAAGGTAACCCGCTCGGCACTGCAGGCTGCGGCGTCCGTTGCATCTCTGATCATCACCACTGAGGCGATGGTTGCAGATGAGCCGGATGACGAGAAAGCCGGTGGCGGCATGCCTGATATGGGCGGAATGGGTGGAATGGGAGGCATGGGCGGCATGATGTAATGCCGATCATACCTGGCTGATTCCGGCTGCGTCTCATCTTTCGAGGCGTGGCCTGATCTGCTCCCGAAAACCCCGCGTTGGTTCACACTGGCGCGGGGTTTTTGTTTTTTTGTCATGAACTTGGCCAAGTCGTTTGCTAGACTCGGCTACCTGCCAACAGTTTGTGTGCAACCGAATGAGTGATGCTGAATCCAAACCTTTTTTACGCCCTGGCAAGTTATTGCTGCTTGTGTTGCTTGGGGTGTTCGTTTATCTCGGTGCGCTGATCGTGTTTGTTCCCGCGGGCTGGGCCTGGCAGCAGGCTGCGCCGCACATTTCCCTGCCTGCTCAGGTTCAGGTTCGGCAGGTAGCGGGCAAAATATGGGATGGAGCTGCCGGAGTTGTTGTTGCCGGTTTTCCGGTGCGTGTTCAGTGGCAACTGGGCTGGCCTTCAATCACGGCTCTGGAGCAGCCTGCGCGGATTTCGGTAGAGTCTCTGCAGTCTTCTGTTTCGGGCGATCTAGCCCTGGGCTGGCCTGCAAATGCTCGTCTGAATGCCCGCGGTAATATTGCCGTTGCCGAGTTTGAAGAGCTTATACGGCGCAGTGGTGGCGCTATGATTGAAGGCGACGTGAGCATCGATCGTCTGGCGCTGGAGTGGGCTGACGATCGCATTGTGCGCGCCGATGGCCTCGGCCGGTGGGCAGGAGGGCAGGTAAGCTGGCCCATGGGTAACCAGACCGGACAGGCACAGTTCCCGCCCATGCAGGCCAGTATGGATACCACGAATGGCGGCGTGGCTCTTGTGGTCTCTGAACAGGCGGGCAACGGCCCGGCGGCAGAAGCCAGTATTCTCTGGAACGGTATGATGGAGCTTCGGGTTTACAAGCGCATGATTGATCTTGCCGGCCAGCCCTGGCCGGACTCTGCCAGCCCGGATGATGTGGTGTTCCGTGTAAGGCAGCCATTGCTCCCGGGGGCACGTTGATGATGGCTATGCCGGCTGCCGACACCCAGTATAGGATTGCGAAAACAGTCGCCAACCTGCTGCTAACGGGATTGGTGATCTATCTGGGAATTGTGTTGGCGAATGCTACCTGGCTATACGCCTGGAACGACAAGCCGGTTGCAATTGCGCCAACTTCCAGCGCATCCGGCGCATCGATTTTCGGGAGTTCTGGCCGCTATCCGATGGCCAGCTACGAGTTTTTTGGCCGGCCGGAGGTATCGGGAGAGGTGGCCGAGGCCGTGAAACGTTCGGCTCCGGAAACCGGTTTGAAACTCAGGCTTCAAGGCGTTCTGGTAGGCCAGCGCCCGGAAGATTCAGGTGCTATAGTGGCCGGAAGTAATGGTGAAACGGCGTGGTACCGGGTTGGTGATTTGCTTCCAGGCAATGCCGAGTTGGCAGAGGTAGAGGCGGGGCGCATACTGATTCGCCGTGGTGGGCGTTACGAATCACTGACGTTTGAAGAGGACGACACCTCAACAATGGTTGCAGAGGTGGCCCGGGAGCCGGCAGAATCATCTCCGGAAGCGTTCCTTGAGAACGCCAGGCAACAGCTGGATAGCTCGGGCGTAGCGGCTCTAACGCCTTATGGGCTTAGCCCCGTGGATGATACTGGTGTTTCGGGCTACGTATACGACGGCTCCAATGCCATGCTGAATGCAGTGAATCTCAAAGCCGGAGATGTGATTACCGCCATCAACGGGCAACGCCTGGGTGATGTGCAACAGGATCGGTCGCTGCTGGAAAGCTGGCGCGGCCAGGCCAGTCTGGATATAGAAATCGAACGTGACGGGTCTTTCCTTACCATAAGCTATGCCATACCCGAGCAGTGGCGCTGATCGGGTTCATCGATACAGGACGAAATCGCCAGATGTATAACCATAAAACCAATTTTCTGCGGGCCCTGGCTCTGCTTGTTCTTCTACCCCTGATGTCGATGGCATACGGCCAGGAGGAAACCTGGAGGCTGAACCTCAAAGACGCGGATATTCGCGCCTTTGTTACTCAGGTGGCTGACATTACCGGTTACAGTTTTGTGGTGGACCCACGGGTTAAAGGCAAGGTCACCGTGCTTTCCAGTGCGCCGATGAACAAGGATGAGATTTATGATCTTTTTCTGGCGGTGCTTAACGTTCATGGCTTCACCGCCATTCCCGGAGAGGAGGTTATTAAAGTGGTGCAGCAGGTGGACGCGAAGCAGTCTGCCGAAGCTCTTGGCCGCTTTCCCAGCGTACCCTCCGAACAGCTCATTACCCGGGTTATCCAGATTGATAATGCTAACGCGCTGGAGTTGGTGCCCATTCTCCGTCCGCTCGTGGCAAAGTATGGTCATCTGGCCGGCGTAGCGGCTGCCAATGCGCTGATTATCAGTGATCATTCATCCAACATTCAGCGCATCGAACAGATTGTCCGTGAATTGGACAGCCCGTCCAAATACGAAGTAGAAGTGATTAAACTCAGGGAAGCCTGGGTCGGTGATATGGTGGTTCTTCTGCAGGAACTGGCACCGGATGAGCTGGGCCGCGCCGGAAACGACAGCGCTGCCAGAAAGTACAGTGTCACCGCAGATGAGCGCAGCAACCGTCTTATCCTCCGGGGTGATGAATCCTTCCGGAACAAGATGCGTGGGCTGATCGCGCAGCTTGACCAGCCATCTGCCAGCGGTGGCGCAACAAAGGTCATTCGCCTCAGGCACGCCGATGCCAAGAATCTGACCGAGATTCTCAAGGGTGTAATGGGCGAACTCGTCAAGGAAAGCAGTACCGGAGGTGCGACTGGTAGCGCTACCAGTAAGCCTCAGGGCAGTTTTGCAGTGTTTGCCGATGAAGGGCTGAATGCTCTGGTTGTTCGTGGTGAACCTTCGCTGATGCAGGAGGCAGAAGAGATTGTCGCAGCGCTGGATGTGCGTCGTGCCCAGGTACTGATCGAGGCGGCCATTGTAGAAATAAGTGATGAGCTGGGCCAGGACCTTGGTGTTCAGCTTGCGGTGGGTGATGAATCCGGATCGTCCACGCCTGTAATGGGCACTAACTTTGGCAATATTGGCCGTAGCCTGGGCGACGTACTTGGCGCGATACTGAATGAGACTGTTATTCCCCCGGCATTGGGGGGAGTTACTGTTGGTGCGGGGCAAAGAAATGAGAACGGCGTGAGCTGGGGCGTGCTTTTGCAGGCACTTTCAACGTCCGCTGCAGCCAACCTGCTTTCAACGCCGAGCATTATTACCCTCGACAATCAGGAATCCGAAATTATTGTGGGCCAGAACGTCCCGTTCCGCACCGGTCAGTCCACCGTTACGGGCGATGGCACAACCAATCCGTTTACCACCATCGAGCGTCGCGATATTGGTCTTACTCTGAAGGTAACACCAACCATCAGCGCAGACGGCCTGGTGAGGCTGGTTGTAGAGCAGACCACCGAAAGTGTTGCCGACAGTATTGAAGATGCGTCGGACATTGTGACCAACAAGCGCGAAATCAAAACAACGGTGCTGGCCGATGACGGCGAAACGATTGTGCTTGGAGGACTCACTCGCGAGGATTATCAGGTAAACATCAGTAAGGTACCCCTGTTGGGTGACATACCCTACCTCGGCCGTTTATTCTCCTCAAAGTCCGAGCGTAAGATAAAGCGGAATCTGATGGTTTTCCTGCGACCGAAGATTATGTTCGGAAAGTCTGAAGCCGTTGCGGCGACCTCCGAAAAGTTCAACAGGCTGTGGAACGTAAATCTGGACATGCGCAACAAGCTGGGGTTGCCGGAGATTCAAGCCAACCCGGATATCGATGTGTTGTTTCGCGCTGAAGACAGGATGCTGTTGCAGTGATGCTCGCGTACTGATTCAAATGGTCATCGGCGGCATCGGGCAGTCCATCTGATCCGCCACCAGCCGCATCAGCTCGTATTCCCGCACCTCAATTACACCGTCATATGTGATGCAATGCCCGCAGGCATCGATAACTGCGGGCTTCAGCAGGGGCGATAGCCCATTCAACGCCTTCAGTGCTTCCTGCAGCTGCCGCATGGTGACTTTTTTCAGTACCGGGTACTCAGTGTTTCCCCGGCTTGCGAAGCCGGCCATGGCTTCGCGGTACAGAATGTCTGCTTCCTTTTTGTCGCCCGATCCAGCTCTTGCCAGCAGGCTCAGAAGGCTCTGTAATGCGGGCATCACGGCTTTGTAGCTGCGGTGGCGTACAGGCATTGCTCTGTCTGAATCCACGCCTAGATGGCGGGACAGGAAGCTGGTGAGAGCCAGTTCAAACAATGTGACACGCTTATCCGCGTTGACGAGATCTCTGGCATTGCGAATCAATTGAGCACGTTCGTCTGGGTCCAGTTTGCGCAGAGCTGGCATGGCGAGTTCCAGAGCGGGGAAGCGCACAGCCTCGCCAAGGTTCTGAAGTGCAGGGATGAGTTTTGCCAACAGGTCTGATTGCGCGCCAAGCAACGAATGTTCCGGGAGCAGCTTGAGGCGTTCCGCTTGCTGCTGTTTGTCCAGATCGCTGATAAGCAGAGCATAACAGAGCTGAATCGCTCCGGCTCTGGTGTACAGCAAGCCGCGGAAGGTTGAGGGCAAACGACGCAGCAGATGAACTGCAAAGTCTTCGCCTTCCGGGCTCACTGTGCCGACTCTTTCCGATAGCTTTTGCGCGGCTGCGGTTGCCGGCAAGGGTGTGGCGATTGCCGAGCCTGAATGAGATGTGCGCCGGCCAGAAATGTTGCCGTAAAGGTCTGCAGCAGTTTCCGCAAAGCCTGACGCACCCAAAGGGGCCCGCCCGGAGGTTGCCGCGCGCAGATCATCGCCGGGTTCGGTGTCCCTGAGGCGGCTTTTGAGACGGGCCATCAGCCCGGGCTGAATGGCATTAATACGTTGCTCAATCGGTGGGTGGGACGCGAGCAGAGAAGTGAACTTCATGCGAGCGGCTTCTCCGAAGCACATGTGGTTCATGTCGCTGGCATGGCCCGTAGTGTCCAGGTAACTGCTTCGAAGACCGATCTTGAAGAGGGCACCGCCAATCCCTTCCGGGTTGCGGGTAAACTGAACAGACGAGGCATCTGCAAGGGTTTCCCGTTGACGCGATACGGCAGCCTGAATAAGGCGCCCGAAAAACACGCCTACGTAACCGATTACAAACAATGCTACTCCAAGAATCCCCATGGCAGCCTGGGCGCGACCATCCCGGTTGCGGGCCGTTGTCCGTCCACCACTGTAGAAAGATACACGAATGAGGAAACCGCCGATCTGGCCAATCATCAGGATGCCGGCAAGCAGAGCTATAAGGCGAACGTTCAGGCGCATGTCACCGTTGAATATATGGCTGAACTCATGGCCCACAACGCCCTGAAGTTCGTCCCGGGTTAGCTGGGTGATTGCCCCGTGGGTGACCACCATCACAGCGGAGCCAGGTGTGTAGCCCGCCACAAAAGCGTTGATGCCGGTCTCGCTATCCATTATGTAGAGTTCCGGCACGGGCACGCCGCTGGCAATGGCCATCTCCTCCACGATATTGCGCAGCTTGCGCTCATCTCCGTCACGGGTGTCCGGATCAATGGGCCGGGCGCCAACCATTTTGGCAACGCGGCTTCCGCCTCCGGAAAGGTCGGCCCAGCGTATGAGCGAACCCATGCATATGAGGATCACAACAGCTGATGCGGTGATCAGCCCGTGGCTGGAGAGCAGCCAGTAATGAAAAGGCTGGCCGGAGGTTTCGCTGCGGGTTACGAAATAACCCACGAGACACACGGCCAGTGTGATCAGCATCACCGCTGTTATAAACAGAAACACGAGCAGGCTGGTGTTGCGCCGGGCACTGGCCTGGCGCTGGAAAAAACCGGGATGAGCCATGCGTCAGAGCCTCAGAAGGCCACTTTCGGAACCTGGCGTGCCTCAGGAGACTCAAGCTCCAGCTGGGAGGTTTCCTTGAACGCAAACATGCCGGCGATAATGTTGTTAGGGAATTGTTCGCGAAAGATGTTGTAACTCATTACACCGTCGTTGTAGGCCTGGCGGGCAAAGGAAACCCGATTTTCGGTGCTTGAAAGCTCTTCCATCAATTGCTGGATGGTTTCGTTGGCCTTCAGGTCCGGATAATTCTCTGCCACAGCATAGAAGTTGGCGAGGGCTTTGGTGAGCAGGTTCTCGGCACCGCCAAGGCGCTGGATCTTGGTGCCATCTCCGGGATCTTTCGCCGCATCTTTCTGGGCGCTTACGGCGTTGTTTCTGGCTTCCATAACCTGAGTAAGCGTTGATTTCTCGTGCACAAGGTAGGCCTTGGCCGCTTCAACCAGGTTGGGGATAAGATCGTGTCTGCGCTGAAGCTGAACGTCTATCTGGGCAAAGCCGTTTTTGAACTGGTTGCGCAGAGAAACCAGGCGGTTGTAGATAAAAACCAGGTAGATTGCCACGATGGCAATAACGATCAGGCCGATAATGGTAGTGCCCATGGCAATTCCTCACAGGTAATGGATCAGGTGTTGTTTTCCAGGATTTTCTGGTGAAATCCCTGAACAAAAGTTTCGAAATCCGCAGGGCGAATGGGTCGGCTGAAGAAATACCCTTGGGCCAGTTTGCAACCTCGCTGGCTGAGGTAATATTCCTGTTCAGCTGTTTCCACGCCTTCCGCGATCACCGTAAGGTTGAGACTTTTGCCGAGATCGATAATGGTGTTGGCAATTTGTGTGTCTTCTTCGTTAACCAGCAGGTCCCTTATAAACTGCTTGTCAATTTTCAGGTGCTGCACAGGCATTTTCTTGAGGTAGGTAAGGGATGAGTAGCCGGTGCCGAAGTCATCGACGGCAATGCTGATGCCCGCCCGGTTCAGGGTGTGAAGCTTGGCGACAGCGTCTGAAAGGTTTGTCATGAAGCTGGTTTCCGTGACTTCAAGTTCTAACCGACCAGCCGGGATGCTGTGTCGCTTCAGCGTACTCAGTATGTCGTCCACTATCCGGTCCTGGCGAAGCTGTACCGCAGACAAATTGACGGCGATCCGCAGGGGAAGCCCCTTGTCTGCCCATAACCTGGCTTGCAGACAGGCCTGTTCCAGCACCCACTGACCAATTTCTACAATAGTGCCATTATTTTCCGCGACCGGAATAAAGTAATCCGGCGGTACCAGGCCACGCACGGGGTGCTCCCAACGAAGCAGTGCTTCTGCGCCGATAACTCGTTTGGTTTCGAGGTTTATCTGAGGCTGGTAAACAAGGTGAAGCTGGTGAAGGGCCAGCGCCTGGGAAAGGTCTTTTTCCAGCTGCTTGCGATCCCGGATTTCCTGATCGATGCTCGCCACGTAAAACTGGAAGTGATCCCGGCCCTTCTGCTTGGCTAGCATCATGGTCTGCTCTGCGCTCTGCAGCAGGCGGTCTGGCTGGATGGCATCGGATGGGTAGAGGGCAATGCCGAGAGTTGCTGTCATGGAAATGTTCTGATCTTCAACACCGATGTTCTCGCTGATTCCAGCCAGAATGGCTTCGGCGGTGTCTGCCGCCTGAAAGCCATCTTTGAGTCCTTTCTCGACAACCACGAACTGGTCACCCCCGAGCCGGGCGACTGTAAAGCGTGAACCGCTCAGGTAGTTGATGAGCCGGTCTGCAACGGTTTGCAGGGTAAGATCTCCGGTACGGAAACCGCATTGATCATTGATGGATTTAAAGTCGTCGATACCGCAAACAATCACCGATAGCAACGTATGGTTGCGCTTCGATTCTTCTATGTCCGCTTTCAACAGTTCCATGAAACTGTCCCGGCTGAGCAGCCCGGTTAACTGGTCGTAGCGGGCAAGCCGGCTGACTCTGTCTTCGGCTTCACGATGGCGTTTCTGGCTATCACCTATGGCGGTAAGCAGGGTGTTGGTCGCCTTTACCCAAAGCCCGAGTTCGTCTTTCTCATGGCCAGCGGGGGTGTCAATCAGGCGGTCATCCGGGTGTGCCGGGTCCACCTGTTTCAAGGAGTGCACAATGCGCAGCAGCGGACGGGTCAGAAGCATGTAGAAAACGAAGAACAGCACCATGCCTAGGATCACGGCTGTAGCAATAACCGAGGTGAAGGTAATGATGGCACGGCCGAGCCACATGTGGGCTGCTGGCACTGTATCGTAGTGAACGACGAAATAGCCGTATACAGGGCCTGCCGCGTCACCGTTGCGCACTAGTTCTGACCGAAACTCGCGCTCAGCATCGAAAATCCTGTTGATCAGCGGCCGGAATGCACTTTCAGCCAGCGGGCGCGAACGACTGCTTAAAGGCTCGCCGTTAGTGTGGAGAATCTGGGCCAGATGCACGGCCTCCCTTTCAAACAGTCCGTCGACCACCTGTTTTGCGAGATCGGCATCAATACTGAACACGGCCTGGGTAGCGGCATCTTTAACCATCGCGATGGTTTCCCCGGCCTGATTGTTCAGGTCAGCGGATACGCGACGGGAGTCGAGTGCTACCTGTATGGCACTGACGATCACACCACTGATCAGTGCAACGGCGAGTATCCACCGAAGAATGCGGTAGCCAAGGCGGTTTTCAACCTCAAAAGATGTTTGCATCAAGATCCGTCTTTAGCCCGTTCATCAGGCGCCTGTGTTCTAGTAGCCAATAAGTGTTGGCATCTCGACATGCCGCATTACTGACAGTTTAGATTATGGTTCAGGTCGAATGACACTGCCTATAGTATCGACGATTATTTCAGATACTTAAGGGCATCGACGTTTCAATTTGTAAGTTTCGTCTATCGCCACAAATAAAACGCCCGCGTGTAGCGGGCGTTTTATTTTCAGCCGTTGCCGGCTCTGTCTGTATCGCAGTTCAGGCTGATCAGGCCAGGTTTTCGTTTACGAAATCCCAGTTGACCAGGTTCCAGAATGCTTCCAGATAATTCGGGCGGGAATTACGGTAATCGATGTAGTACGCGTGTTCCCAGACATCAACGGTCAGCACTGGCTTGTCAGCGCCGGTCAGCGGTGTTTCAGCATTGCTGGTGTTGGCAATCGCAACGCTGCCGTCTGCTTTCTTGACGAGCCAGGTCCAGCCAGAGCCGAAGTTGTTAGCGGCTTTGTCGTTGAATTCTTTTTTGAAGTTATCGAATGAACCGAAGGCTTTATCGATCGCTTCTTTTGCTGCGCCTGTTGGCTCGCCGCCGCCGTTCGGGCTCAGGCAGTGCCAGTAGAACGTGTGGTTCCATACTTGTGCTGCGTTGTTGAACAGCGGGCCACTTGCGCTTTTAATGATGTCTTCGAGCGACTTGCTGGCGTTATCCGTACCTTCAACCAGGCCGTTGAGCTTGGTTACGTAGGTGTTGTGGTGCTTGCCGTAATGATACTCGAGGGTTTCTGCAGAGATATGGGGTTCGAGTGCGTTCTTTTCGTAAGGTAATGCCGGAAGTTCAAATGCCATGAGGTCGTTCTCCCTGATTCTCTCAATTATGGTGAATGTCACCGCTCTAATATAGGGTCGATTTGCGCGATATCAACCCCACAAGGCAATTCAGCCTCAGCGGTTTAACGAACTGCTGAATTCGGGGCTCCCGGGCAGAAACTGCACGCAGTTTCTCACGCGCCACACCAGCTCTGCGTAGCTATCCGCCAGAACGTTTACGTGACCGAGCTTTCGCCCCGGCCGTTCACCTTTGCTGTACAGGTGAACATGAGCGTAAGGAAGCTCCAGCAGGCGATCAACTTCACCATGTTCACCGATAATGTTAATCATGCAGCTCAGGCCACGGGGTTCAACGCTGCCCAGAGGATGCCCGCTTACTGCCCGAATGTGGTTCTCAAACTGGCTGGTCATCGCGCCCTCGATTGTCCAGTGCCCCGAGTTATGAACCCGCGGCGCCATCTCGTTTGCTACCAGTCCGGATGGCGTGTCGAATAGCTCAAGAGTCAGCACACCAACATAATCCAACTCGTTCAGGAGAGCTTTGATATAGCGCTCTGCATCTTCCTGAACGTGCTTTTCCAGTTTCGGCGCCGGAGCGATTGCGTAGCGCAGAATGCCTTCGTGGTGTACGTTTTCGGAGATGGGATAAAAGGCCAGCTGACCATCCTCAGCGCGCACCGCAATGATGGAAACCTCGCGACTGAACTCAACAAACTTTTCTACCATCAGCCGTGGATGACCGATGGATGCCCAGGCTGCTTCCGCATCTTCCGGGCTTTTGAGTACGGACTGGCCTTTGCCGTCGTAACCCTCAGTATTGGATTTGGCGACAACCGGGCAGCCCAGGCTTTCGGCTGCAGCTTTCAGGGATTCAGCGCTGTCGGCAATCTTCCACTGTGGCGTGGGGATGCCGAGCTCACCAAACAGGGTTTTTTCGGCTTCGCGGTTCTGGCAAACCTGCAGCGCGCGGGGGCAGGGGTGAACCGGTTTTTCTTTAGCCAGTTTTTCTGCAACGTCGACAGGCAAGTGTTCAAATTCGTAGGTGACCCGATCGACCCGGGAAAGAAAGTCGTCCAGGTACTTGCCTTCGCGATCAATAATGACTTCACCCAAGCCGGCACTGGGGCTGCCTGACATGTCATAGAAAACAAAGGTTTTGGCCAGCGGATATCCGGCGAGGGCGAGCATTCTTCCCAGTTGGCCGGCGCCTAATACACCAATTCTCATTTGTGTTCTCCTGCCGCTGATGGGCATTTTACTTTGGGTGGTTAGCACGGCTGGCGCGAGGCTTTCCAAAACACGCTGTGAATACGTCCGTGTACGCTTGGCTCCGCCATCCATGGCTCCGCACAGTTTTGGAAAGCCTCGCCCCAGCCGCGCAATTAGGACCGGTCAGTGGATTCACTGCTCCTTTGGATCAGGGTTGTCCAGAATTGTTTGTGTCTGATCAGCCCGGAATTTATCTACAGCGTTGCGCACACTCTCGTCAAAGGTGCCAATAATTTGTGCGGCCAGTAAACCGGCGTTGGTCGCACCGGCATTACCTATGGCCAGGGTGCCTACGGCAATTCCGCCGGGCATTTGAACAATAGAGAGTAACGAATCAAGGCCGCTGAGCGCTTTGGATTGAACGGGTACGCCCAGTACCGGCAAGGACGTCTGCGAAGCGACCATGCCCGGTAGGTGGGCCGCGCCGCCGGCGCCTGCGATGATGACTTTCAGGCCGCGGTCGGACGCTGTTTTTGCGTAGTCGAAAAGCAGGTCCGGGGTGCGGTGAGCCGAGACGACTTTGGTTTCATAGGCGACGCCGAGTTTATCGAGCATATTGGCGGCGTGTTCCATGGTGGGCCAGTCGGATTTCGAGCCCATGATAAGTCCTACAAGCGGCTGCATACGCAACAGTCCTGTGATAATTGGAAAGCCGGACATTGTATGTTTTGGCTATCTACCATGCAAGGAAGGCGGCTTCGTCATTTCAACCCTTCGGCAACTGCATGTATTATCAGTGTCAGCTAATCAAACCGCCCATATCCAGGAGCTGTAATGGAACCCATCCGTCCAGATGACGATGAACTGAGAGCTGAGCGGCCTTTTGGTGCCGCGGAGAAAAAGGCGCCAGCCCAGAAGAAACCGAAATCGTCAGCCGAGGCTGCAGGTGGGAAACCAAAGCCACCGAAGCCACCAAAGAGCAGTGGTAATAGTAGCGGCGGCAGCGGTCGGTCGGGGCTGGCGGTTTTGTGGTTGCTGGTCATTGCGGTAGCTGTCGCTTCAGTGGCTGGATGGTATTCCCAGAATCAGCGGATTCAGACGCTTGAAGGGCAGCTGGAGGAGGCCGATTACTGGGCGCGTCAGAGCAAGCTGGCATTGGCGAGATTTGAAGGTGATTTGTCGCAAACAGGAGAGAGCCTGCAGGAACGTGGTGCGTCTCTGGCAGAGCAGATTGGCTCCCAGAAGAAGCAGCTTGATGAGGCGGACAGCGAGATTCGCAAGCTGTGGGCGATCGCAAACGAGCGCAACAAGAAGCGGCTGGATGAACACCAGGAGCGTATTGCCGCGGCAGAGGCCGGGCTCGTTGAAAGCAGGAAAGCGGCGGCAGATGTTGGCTCTACGGTTGAAAAAGTCCGGACATCTTTGACTGCCGATGTGGCCGCGCTGACGAAGCAAACCGAGACGTCGATTGCAGCCCTTGAGAGTTCAAACCGGCAGGCAACGGAGCAGCTGACGTTGCTGAGCAAGCAATTGGCTGATGTTGATCAGGTGGTTGAACGACGGGTTCGTCGTTTCGAGCAGGAACAGAAGCTTGGAATCAGTGGTATCGAGGGGCGGCTTTCTGCTCTGGAGAAGAAACTGGCACAGGCGTCTGATAATGATCGCGATCAGGCGCTCAGGAATGAGCTGGCGGCCCTGAAGAAGAACGTTCAGGCGATCGACTCTTCCCGTGCCCAGATTACATCCCGTCTGGTGCGGTTATCGGATGAAGTGAATCAGCTTCGTAATCAGGTATCCGGTCAGTAGCTGGCCTGCCTTTAGCGCTGGCGGCGCCCGAAGGTGTTGGGCGCCGGTTTTTGTAACGGTTTGTTATTCATCCCTTGCGGTAGCTCTCATTTATACCGCTTGGCAGTTGCTATGATCAGGCAACTCACCAAAGGATGAAGAGTTAACAAAAATGAAACCCCCAGTGTCTTTTTTTGAGCCCTCCATTCACCCCTCAGTTTCTTTTCGTGCTCTGTTAGTTGCATTACTGCTTCTGTCTGCGTCTGGTTGCACGTTTTATCATTCCATTGGCAAAAGCGTCGGGTCTTTCCTGCACCCGGTTTCCGGTCATGACTTCGTACATATCGACAACGATGACTGGGACCGCAGGCACGCGGTTCTGTATTTTTATCGCACCCATTCGCAATGGGCCGACGATGAGATTGAGGCGCCCAGCGTTTATATTGACGACACGCACTATTTCAATATCCGCAATAACAGCTTTACCTGGCTGGTGGTTAGTCCCGGAGAGCGCCATGTTGCCATGCGCAGGCCGTTGCTCGGCCTGGAAGGATTGAATTCGTTCAGTCTTAGCCTGATTGCAGACGCCACCTTCACGGTTGAGCCTGGCCGTATTTATTATCTGCGGTATAACGAATTGTCTGAGCCGACACAGATGCATCCGGAGCTCGATCCGGAGCACCCCCTCACTCAGGGCGACCTGCAATTGGTAACGCGGGAGTACGCCATGCAGGGGCAGGAGATCGTCTCGACCCGATTTCTGAACAGCGATTTGCTGGCACCCAACCATGCCGCGGTTTCTATTGTGGAAGCCAATGAAGATGTTGACTACGAGCGGCGAATAGCCCTTCTGGAAGAAGAGCGCGAGCTGGAGCTGGAAAGGCTCGAGAGTGAGGGGCTGTACGAGCTGGCTCCGTGGTACTGGCCGTTCGGGGGCGGTCCTTCAGCGCCACTGGAGGCGGACCGGAAAATTGAACAGCTGGAACAGGAATATGCTCTGCTGGAGCTGGAGCGCGAGCGTCGTGAAGCGGCAGAATCGGACGGTTGGTGGTTTTTCTAGGGTTTCCGGAAAAAGATTTGACACCGCCGGACAAATGCTTAAAATGCGCCTCTCACTTGGTCGAGCAATGAAGTCTGTTCGCAGGCAGCATAAGCAACATCAGGTGAGTGCCTTTGAAAGGTACCAGAGTGGGTGGTTAGCTCAGCTGGGAGAGCATCGCCCTTACAAGGCGAGGGTCACTGGTTCGATCCCAGTACCACCCACCATTTTCTTTCAAGGCAGGCATCAGGCTCTTGAGTTTGGTGTACGGTTCAGGCTTAATGCCGGATCGATGCGGAGCGGTAGTTCAGTTGGTTAGAATACCGGCCTGTCACGCCGGGGGTCGCGGGTTCGAGTCCCGTCCGCTCCGCCATTTTATTCCTGGGTGGTTAGCTCAGCTGGGAGAGCATCGCCCTTACAAGGCGAGGGTCACTGGTTCGATCCCAGTACCACCCACCAGATTCTGAAAAAGGGCAAGTCCATTGGACTCGCCCTTTTCTATTACCTGCCGATCAGTGACTGACCACACACCCGCACAACGTTCCCGTTGACGCCACCGGAAGCCGGGCTGCAATACCAGGCAATGGTTTCTGCAACGTCTACAGGCTGGCCTCCCTGGGACAGGCTGTTCATGCGTCGCCCGGCTTCGCGCAATGTCAGGGGCATGGCTGCCGTCATCTGGGTTTCAATAAAGCCCGGGGCTACGGCGTTTATCGTAATGCCGTTCTTTGTCTGCCTGGCCATAGCTTCCACATAGCCTATTACACCGGATTTTGCCGCAGAGTAATTTGTCTGCCCGAAGTTTCCGGCGATACCGCTGATGGAAGAGATACAGACAATACGGCCACCTTCGCGAAGCAGCTCACGGCTCATGAGCTCATCGTTGATGTGTTCTTCTGCGATGAGGTTCACAGCGATGGTCATATCCCAGAAATGCTCTGGCATGTTGCCCAGGGTTTTATCACGTGTAATGCCCGCATTGTGTATAACCAGGTCCACGCCACCGAAGTGCTTTTCAACAAAGTCTGCGATTTTTACGGGCGCGTCCTGGGCGGTGATGTCGCAGGAGAAGGCTTTGCCTTTAATGGCTCGCATCACCTTCTCCAGGTCTGCCATGGCGGGCTCAATGTCCAGGCCGACTACCGTTGCTCCATCCCGGGCCAGAGTCTCCGCAATTGAAGCGCCAATGCCTCGTGAGGCACCTGTGACCAATGCAACCTTGCCGGTGAGAGGCGCAACCGGATTGATTGTTGGCGCGCTGGCGGTCTTTCCAATACGCACAACCTGGCCTGAAACATAGGCAGAGCGTGCAGAAAGGAAGAAGCGAAGGCTTGATTCGAGCTGTTTTTCGGCGTTTGGTGCAATCCAGAGAAGGTTAGCGGTTGCGCCTTTTTTGCCAATTTCCTTGCCGATACTGCGAGTAAAACCTTCCAGCGCCTGTTGCGCTGCAGCCTGGGGAGCTTTTCTGCAGGTTGCCGGATCCTGGCCTACGATCACAACGCGGGCGTTAGCGCCGAGTTTTTTGATAGTGGGATGGAAAAAGTCGTACAGAGCGCGCAGATCTCCGGGGCCCTTCAGGCCGGTGGCATCAAATACCAGTGCGGAAAATTTTGTTTCGATATCGGAGGCCAGCTCAATCGCCTGCGCTTTATTGCCGGCTTTCGAAGAGTCTTCCAGCGTTGCTTTGCCGCTGGCATGATAAAGAGTCGCGGCACTGGCGCTGAGAACACCACCAATCATCGCAATGGCTTTGCCGCCACTGCCTGCACCAACGAGCACGTTGCCTTCAATAAACGGCTGGTCCGCCCGTTTGAGTCGTTTCAGCGGCACCGGTGAGGGCAGGCCGAGGGTCTGTGCGGCGGTTTTACCAACCGGGGTGTTAACAAGTTTAAAATAGATGTCAGACATGGCTTCGTCCTTGCGTTGCTATGATGTGTGGAGCATGTTGGTTAACAGAATAAAGAATCCGCCAGCTATGTGATTGACTCAATGCCTTTGAGGGTTTGTCAGGCATGCCAATGAGATGATAACTGTTGGCGCTAGACTGCTTTCATACCCTTGCACCTTGAACCTTGGAACTTTTAAAGAAAGGATATCATCATGGCACAGGCTCAGAAGACCAACCAGAAGAAACCCGCGGCGCCGAAAGCGGTTCATAAGCGTGCCGATGGCGTTCGCCGTGTGGCCGTTATTGGTGGCAACCGGGTTCCTTTTGCCCGCTCCAACACGGTCTACAGCAAAGTAAGTAATCAGGAATTGCTGACTTCCGCGTTGCGCGGGCTTGTTGATCGCTTCGGCCTTCAGGGCCAGCGCCTTGGTGAAGTGGTGGCCGGTGCGGTGATCAAACACTCCAGAGACTTTAACCTGACCCGGGAGGCTGCACTGAGTTGCGGGCTGGCGCCGGAAACGCCGGCGTACGATATTCAACAGGCGTGCGGCACCGGTCTTGAGGCAGCGATTCTGGTAGCCAACAAGATTGCCCTGGGGCAGATTGAGTGCGGCATTGCGGGTGGTACGGATACCACGTCGGATGCGCCGATAGGGGTTAGTGAAGGGTTGCGGGACATTCTGCTTGATCTGAACAGGGCAAAGACGATCGGTGACCGATTGAAGATTCTCAGCCGTTTACGCCCCGGCCACCTCAAGCCAGATGTGCCGCAGAACGGAGAGCCCCGTACCGGTATGTCCATGGGTGAGCACGCTCAGGTAACTGCACATGAATGGTCTGTTCCGAGGGATGAGCAGGATCTGCTTGCATGGGAAAGTCACAAGAAACTGGCCAAAGCCTATGAAGAAGGCTTTTTTGACGATCTGATCACGCCACTTGCAGGGCTTGAGAAAGACAATATTTTGCGCCCGGACACTACGCTGGAAAAGCTGGCAACCCTGAAGCCGGTTTTCGATCGCGAGAATGGCACCATGACGGCGGCCAACAGCACTGCATTGACTGATGGCGCTTCTTGCGTGCTCCTGGCCAGTGAAGAGTGGGCAAAAGCCAATAACCTTGAAGTAAAGGCCTGGCTGACCTTCTCGGAGGTAGCTGCAGTTGATTTTGTTGATAAAAAAGAAGGCTTGCTGATGGCCCCGGCCTACGCGGTGCCGCGCCTTTTGGAAAAAGCCGGTCTTACGCTGCAGGATTTCGATTTTTATGAAATCCACGAAGCGTTTGCAGCTCAGGTTCTTTCAACGCTCAAAGCCTGGGAAGACCCAGCTTTCTGCAAAGACAAGCTTGGGCTGAACAAACCGCTTGGAAGCATTGATCGCAACAAGCTGAATGTGAAAGGCAGCAGCCTTGCCACCGGCCACCCGTTCGCTGCGACCGGCGGGCGCATTGTGGCCACACTGGCCAAGCTTCTGGAGGAGAAGGGAAGCGGGCGCGGCCTGATTTCCATCTGCGCGGCTGGTGGCCAGGGCATAACGGCTATCCTCGAGCGATAAGTTGCTGGAAAGTCGGAATAGTCTTTGACAGATCGAATTGGGCTCCGTAATATGCGCACCTCGGTGATCGAGAGGTTACCAACCAGTTTGATGCGGGGTGGAGCAGTCTGGTAGCTCGTCGGGCTCATAACCCGAAGGTCGTAGGTTCGAATCCTGCCCCCGCTACCATATAAAAGAAAGGCAGATCAGTTACTTACTGGTCTGCCTTTTTTCGTTTTGGATGATAATTCCAATCGCCTTTCGACAGACTCCCGGATTTGACATAAGCTTGCTGAAGACACAGATTCGAAAAAACACCGTTACGGAATAGTCATAAACAGAGGAATTCGATGTCTTATTTCACAATAGCCGGGGTGCAGATGCACGCCCTGCATCATGGCGACAATACTGACGCCATGCGCCAGCGCATCGACATTCTGATGAACCGCTTTCCCCAGGTTCAGATGGTGATGTTCAGCGAACTGGTGGCAAAAGGTGCCGGTATTCAACACGCCCAACCCTTCCCCAACTCGATGGAAAGCATGTTCTGCGAACTGGCTTTACGGCATGGTATCTGGCTTATTCCGGGATCCATGTTCGAGCGTGACGGAGACCGGATCTACAACACGCTTTCGGTTATAAATCCGCATGGTGAGGTGGTGTGTCGTTATCGCAAGATGTTCCCTTTCCGGCCCTACGAGCAGGGCGTTGAATGTGGCAGCGAGTTTGCGGTATTTGACGTACCAGACGTAGGCCGTTTCGGAGTCTCGATCTGCTACGACATGTGGTTCCCCGAGACAACCAGAACGCTCGTGGCTATGGGTGCTGAAGTTATTCTGCACCCCACAATGACCGATACTGTCGATCGAGATCTCGAGCTTTCTATTGCGCGCACCAACGCGGCCATCAATCAGTGCTATTTCTTCGACTTTAATGGCACTGGTGCCATCGGTAACGGCCGTTCGATCGTAGTGGGCCCGTCGGGCGATGTGATTCACCAGTGCGCCGCCGGCGAGGAAATCGTGCCGGTGGAGGTGGATTTCAATCGCGTTCGTCGTGAGCGTGAGCGTGGCCTGCATGGCCTGGGCCAGCCCCTGAAAAGTTTCCGGGATCGCAGCGTGAATTTTTCACTCTATAGTAGTGAAAACGGATCCAGCCCATTTCTTGATGCACTGGGGCCCTTAGCCAAGCCAGCTCGTAACGAGGTCTGATAACAGTCATAGCGGCAGCAGCCATAATCCAAAACATCAAGGCGTAACCCTGGTGTTGCAGTAGCGGAGAATCCAATGACCCGATATCTGTTAAACCGATTACGCAAAATGGTGGCACACTGGCTAATGCCGAGCGAGGACCAGGGCCCTGAGCAGGAAATTCCTGTGCAGGGCCCTGAAAATGTGCAGGAACGCCCCTCTTCTGGAGAGAAAGAAATGAACAAGATTAAAAACATTTCTGATATCCGTCGTTATTTCCACAACAACAAAGACCCTGTGTACTTTATCTCGGCGACCAACTTCAACCTGCTGGGCATCGGTGATTGGGTCGGTAACTTCCGGCACATTACTTACATCGATTGCTTTGAAGGCAGACAGAAGAATATCTTCGTACCCAAAATGAAGTTCCCCAGGGATTTCGAAAGCATCGAGGACATTAACAACTACCTCCTCGAGCATAAGGAAGTTATCGATTACTTGCAGTCTCGGGGCGGTAAGGGCACTGCAACCTTCCTTATGTTCAACGAACACACAGAAGAGATCTGTAAACAGCTTGGCCTGCGGGTTGCCTTCCCGCCGGCGGAATTGCGCTCGCGTATGGACAACAAGATCGAGACGGTACGGATCGGCAACAAAGTTGGCGTGCCGAGTGTTCCGAACGTTCTCGCCAAGGTGAACAGTTACGCCCATTTGCAGGAAGTCAGCGCGGAACTCGGTACCGACCTGGTCATCCAGTCGGCTTTCGGCGACTCGGGCCACACCACCTTCTTCGTTTCCAATGAAGATGAGTATTACAAGTACGCTGAAGAAATCGAAGCCGAACCCGAAGTGAAGATCATGAAGCGGATCAATTGCAGGGGCTCTGCGATTGAGGCCTGCAGCACCCGCTGCGGCACCGTTGTGGGGCCACTGATGACCGAATTGGTCGGCTTCAAAGCGTTAACACCCTATAAAGGCGGCTGGTGTGGCAACGAGATGTTTGCCGGCGCTTTCACCCAGGAGGTTCGTGACAAGGCTCGCGAGTATACCTTCAAATTTGGCGAGGCCCTGAGGGACGAGGGTTATCGCGGTTATTTCGAGCTCGACTTCCTGATCGACATGGATACGGATGAAGTTTACCTGGGTGAGCTTAATCCGCGGGTCACCGGCGCCAGTTCACTGACCAACGTTGCGGCGTTCGCGCACTCGGATGTTCCGTTGTTTTTGTTCCACCTGCTGGAATTCTCTGACCAGGATTTCGATATCAATATCGAAGACATCAACGAGCGCTGGTCGAACCCGGACAGCATAGATAGTTGGAGTCAGCTGGTTATAAAGCACACCGATGAGACGGTGGATCTGCTGACCCGGGCACCTCAGTCAGGGGTGTGGCGCATGTCAGACGACGGCAGCATTGCCTACGATCACTACAACTATCATCCGCACGCGGCTGAGAGCGAGCAGGAAGCCTTCTTCATGCGCATAAGCGGGGTGGGTGATTTCCGCTATGAGGGTGCTGACCTCGGAATACTGATTACCCGTGGACGCCTGATGGACGACGACTTCCAGCTTACCTCCCGGGCAAAAGCCTGGATCGATGGTATCCGTGGCCAGTTTGCCGGCCAGGCCCTGCAGGATCCGGCTGTCGAGGCGGCAGCGGTCGATCATGCCATCGGTGGCAGTAACTTCAAAATACTGTGAACACCGACGCGATGAGGGGTGGTAAAACCCCCATCCGCCCCCTTGGGCCGGATGGCCCTGATGTCATGCAGAAGCAGCTCATTTTCGAGACAGTGCATGAACCGGAGGCAGGGCCAAAGTGGCGGCGTCTTTTTGATCTTCACTGGTCGGCTTATGAACGCTGGTATCTGTCTGAGACGGAGCGCGAGCGGCCCAGTTATCTGGCCTGTTACAACGCGTTGACCCGACACATGCCAGAATTGATACCAACGTATCGGCGGCTGTGCGAGCTTTCCGGCGGTGGGGACCTGTCTTCAAGGCTGCTCAGTCTTTACCGGCCACCGGCCTATATAACCGGATGTTCCCAGGCTGCTTTTTCCGACGCCGGCGATAACGTGCTGGTGCGAAACTACGATTATCCGCCGGAACTCTGTGAAGGTACGATCCTGTCGACCTGCTGGAACGGTCGCCGGGTGATTGCCATGTCGGACTGCCTGGTGGGTGTGCTGGATGGTATGAACGAAAGCGGGCTGTCTGTTTCGTTGGCCTTTGGCGGGCGAACGGCGGTGGGTGACGGTTTTGGTGCACCGATTATTCTGCGCTACATACTCGAGTTCTGCGACACGACGCCGGAAGCCGCGGAGGTACTGGCGCGTGTGCCTACCCATATGGCCTATAACATCACCGTGACCGACGCGCGTAAGCGCTATATTACTGCAATGATCGGCCCTGATCGTCCGGCATCGATCAAGCGCATACCGGTGGCGACAAACCATCAGAAGAGGATCGAGTGGTACGCCCATGCTCTGGCATCGGAAACGCTGATCCGCGAGCGTCAGCTGTCGATTCTGGTAGATGATCCAGCCACAACGAAAGAGCGGCTGATTTCTGCATTTGCAGCACCACCCCTGTTTCGAACCGATTATCGGCGCGGCCTGGGCACTATCTACACTGCGGTATATCACCCCAACGAAGGAGTCGCCCAGTACCATTGGCCGGGCAAATCAATTGACCTGTCTTTTGACGATTTTGAAGAGACATTCGTGGATATCCGCTACAACGTTCGTGCCAGCGTTCCGGGATAGCCGTCTGAGAACTTATGGACTGAAGGTAAAACCATGAGCGAAATAACAAGAGAGACAGAAACCGCTTACACGGCCTTGGGTTTTTATCACAAGATCAGCCAGTTGCGAGCCGATACCTGGAACGCGTTGAAGCGTGATCTCGGGCGTATTGTCAGGCTTAACGATGCGGCGGAAGAGCGGCAGCTGGCCAAGTCGATTGACATCAAGCTTACTCGTCTGGAGATCATCGAAGACTACCACGCGTTCCCCTCAAAGGAAGATTTCGGGCACTTGTGGGCCCTCTTTGGTCGGGAGGATTTTGTTCAACTGGAGAAGGTGGTCAAGCGCCTGGTGCGGACATTGATCAGTGAGTCCTACCGCCGCCGCCACGTCGACCTCAGTGAAAGCGATTCAGACTCCGAAGGCCTCGAGGCACTGGATGCCCTGGCACAGTTGCGGCGCGGCCACCCAGCCTCTAATAGCTCGGCGCAGCCCTATTTCGAAGTCCTCATTGTTGATGCAATGTCGCTGCAGGAGGAGGATGTAGTCCGTGAGGCCTTTCATAATCTGCGCCGCCCGGAAGACAAGTTCATCTATGACACAGTTACTGTCCGAAGCTTCGAAGATGCGCTGATTGCGATCCTGGTGAATCCCAATATCCAGGCCTGCATGATCCGCTACGAATTTCCCTATAAGTCGAAGTACAACCTCAGCGCACTTCGTAATTATCTCGAGGGCATTTCAGAAAAGGAACTGGAAAGTAAGACCGAGGCCGAGCGCAGCCTCCTGTTAGGTTCAATGATTGGCGAGATTCGCCCGGAGATTGATCAGTTTCTTGTAACCAGCGGTGATGTCGAAGTGACTGCCAGTGCCGATATCCGGCATTTCAAGCGTATTTTTTATCGCGAAACGGACTACATCGAGCAACATCACACGATTTTGCGGGCGATCGATGACCGTTACCGCACGCCGTTCTTTGATGCGCTGCGTGAATACAGCCGAAAGCCTACTGGCGTATTCCATGCCATGCCGATCTCCCGCGGCAAGTCGGTTACCCGGTCCCACTGGGCCGGTCAGATGATCGATTTTTACGGTATTAACATTTTCCTGGCCGAAACGTCCGCTACGTCCGGGGGCCTTGATTCGCTTTTGCAGCCCTATGGCCCTATCAAGAAAGCCCAGGAATATGCCGCCCGGGCTTTTGGGTCCCGCCAGAGTTTCTTTGTGACAAACGGCACATCAACCGCAAACAAGATCGTTGTTCAGGCGCTGGTGAAGCCACGGGATATCGTGCTTATTGACCGTGATTGCCATAAATCCCATCACTACGGCATGGTGTTGGCCGGCGCGCACGTTGCGTATCTGGATTCTTATCCGCTTAACGACTACTCCATGTACGGTGCCGTGCCCTTGCGGGAAATGAAGAAAACACTTCTCAACCTCAAGCGCAACGGGCAGCTCAGCAAGGTCAAGATGTTACTTTTGACCAACTGTACTTTCGATGGCGTGGTCTACAACGTGCGCCGGGTGATGGAGGAGTGTCTGGCCATCAAGCCGGATCTGGTCTTCCTTTGGGATGAGGCCTGGTTTGCCTTTGCCACTTTCAATCCGACATACCGTCCACGCACAGCCATGCATGCTGCCCGCACGTTGCGGGACCGCTATCGCAGCGAAGAATATCAGGCAGAGTACGATGCCTGGAAAACAGAATTCGACAAGCTTGACCCGGACGATGACGCCACGTGGCTGGACAATCACCTGATGCCGGATCCCGAAACAGTACGTGTCCGGGCATATGCGACCCACTCAACCCACAAAACCCTGACATCACTGCGACAGGGGTCGATGATCCATATCTATGATCAGGATTATCGCCAGAAGGTGGAGTCCTCGTTTCACGAAGCCTATATGACTCATACCTCCACTTCGCCCAATTACCAGATTGTTGCGTCTCTGGATGTGGGGCGAATGCAGGCGGAAATGGAAGGTTTTGAGCTGGTCCACGCCCAGATTGAGGCTGCACTGACCCTGCGTGAACAGCTCTACACCACCCCATTGCTGAAGAAATATTTCCAGGTTTTGGTAAACAAGGACATGATTCCTCTGGAATACCGCCAGTCCGGTGTCGACACCTTTTATGATCCCGTCAGTGGCTGGAACAAGATGGAAGAGGCCTGGGCCCATGACGAATTTGTGGTCGATCCCAGCAGAATTACCATGGCCATCGGAAAATCCGGCATTGATGGCGACACTTTCAAGAACGAATATCTGATGAACCAGTTCGGGATTCAGATCAATAAAACGTCCCGTAATACCGTGCTGTTCATGACCAACATCGGAACGACGCGCGGCTCTATAGCCTACTTGCTGGATGTGCTGATCAAACTCGCCAAGGGCTTTGACCGACGTTGGGAGGAGAGCAGCCGCCCGGAACGGAAGATTATTGAACACAAGGTAAAATCCCTGACCGAGGAGTTACCGCCTCTGCCGGATTTCAGCAGCTTCCACAATGCTTTCCGGCCTACCCCGGGTAGCCCGGAGGGTGATATTCGCCGGGCCTACTTCCTCAGTTATGACGAAGAAAATACCGAGTACCTACGTTTCGATAATAATGAGCTTCAGAAGCAGATGGCCGCGGGGCGGGATGTCGTTTCAGCCAGTTTTGTGATTCCCTATCCACCTGGCTTCCCGGTGCTGGTGCCGGGGCAGGTTATCAGTGAAGAAATTTTGCACTTTTTGCAGGCGCTGGACGTCAAGGAAATTCATGGCTACCGGCCGGAGTTGGGGCTCATTGTTTATACAATCGAGGCCTTGGAGCGCACAACTGACTGCGCCGACTGACTAGTGCATCTATTTGTCCGATTACCTCCAGCCGGCCATGTGGCCGGCTGGAGGTGCGGTAATCCGTGAGTTGATTGCCCGCCTGTTCAGCTGCCAAACCCCTTTGGAATCTGAAACTTCGCCAAGCCTGCATCTTCAAGCAATCTGGCAAAGCCTATCGTAGTCAAGTCCATTCCCGGCGCTCCAATTACCTGCACGTTAAAAGGCAGTCCTTCCCTGGTGCGTCCGATGGGTACCGAGGTGGCCGGTAAGCCGAGCAGGGTTGCGAAGGCAATCCAGCAGAACTGGTCCATGTAGGCGCGAGGTTGCCCAGCTACAGTGATGCGACGTTTGAACACCGGTTGCGAATGATCGTGCCGGATAGCGGCTGTGGGGGTGATCGGCGTGAGCAGCACATCTATACCCTTGAACAGGGTTTCGATTTCTGCGCGCATTTTTTCCCGCATCTCGCTCATGGCCATCCATTCGTAGGTAGGCTGGTTTGCACCGCGGCCGTATTCGCCAATGAACGGCGTCATGGGGCCGAAAAAGGTCAGCCATTTTTCCAGCCGGGCGATCCACTTCAACTGGCGGCGTTGAGCTGGCGTAAGGGAGGTGCTCAGCAGACTGCCCAGCAGATTGAAGTACACAGGCAGTATGTGCTTCAGGTTCAAAAGAGGGTGGCTGGCATCGGATATAAGAGCACCCCGGTCAGCGAGCTGATTTCCCAGTTCCCGATAACCGTCGGTCAGTTCTTTTTCCACCGGGCACAGCGCGTCTTCCAGCCACAGCCCGACTCGCGCCTGTTTGAGGCTCTCGAGCTTCGAGGGTGTCATTTCCAGTTGCCAGCAACGGCTGTCAACAGGTTTTGGCCCGGCAATAACGTTCATCAGAAGTTCCAGATCCGTCGCGTTCCGGGCCAGAGGGCCGCCTTCCGCCAGATCCGGTTGAGATTGTGTGCCTGGCGGCCCGGGAATGTGGCCACGAAAAGACACCAGTGTCCGGGACGGTTTGTGCCCGAAAACCCCGCAGAAGTGGGCCGGGATTCGAATAGAGCCCGCCAGATCGCTGCCTACTTCCAGAGGTGTCATGCCTGCCGCGAGGGCCGCAGCAGCGCCTCCGGATGAGCCACCCGGTGTGTGATCAGAGTTGTGAGGGTTGTTGGTTACACCAAACAGTTTGTTATAGCTCTGCAGGTCGGTGGCATAAACCGGCACGTTGGTTTTGCCCAGAATAATAGCCCCCGCGTCTTCCAGACGTTGTACTACATCAGCATGGTGTTCGGGCCTGTGTTCTCGTAATGCGGTGGCGCCAGCGGTACAGGTCATCCCCGCGACTTCCCAGGTGTCTTTCAGAGTGAGAGGCAAGCCGTGAAGAGGACCGGTTTCGGCGCCGGAAGCGCGCTTTGTATCGGCCTCCTGTGCCTGCTCAAGGGCGCGAGTTTCATCAAGGGTAACAATGGCATTTACCGCCGGGTTATGTTCGCGGATTCTTGCGAGCAGGGCGGTTACCAGGGCTTTGCTGGTCAGTGTGCCGGCTTCGAGTTGTGCAAGTAGCTTGTGGGCTGGCTGGTAGTGCAGTTCATCCATTTGATGTCTCTTTGGTTTTGTTTTTGTAATTTCTGGCCAGAGGTGCCCTCGGGTAGTTGGCCTATGGAAGCTGCTCCCGCCAACGCTTTACCTTGACCTGGCCCTTGATGGCATCAATAACTTCGATGATCAGGGCAATCAGTGCCTCGTTGCGGGCTTCTTCGGTATTCGGTTCCCCCGGGCCGCGAATGAACGCGTTTACGATGTCTTCGATAAACGCATGGTTCGAAGAAGATGCCAGATCTTCCAGAATCTGCTGTATAACGTTTGCGACAATATCGCCCACGGCATCCTCAAGGGTTTCCTTGATAGTTGTTCCCACAACCGGCAAGTATTTCAGGCGCGAAAGTTCCACGTTCTGTTTCAGCGCATGATCAACTCTGTCCTCGAGATAGGTTCTAAGTGCACCGCGGTTGGGGACATAACCTTCCTTTGCGGCCTGAGCCACGCGTTGGGAGATCCATCCAGACAGCATCTCTCGCCGCGGATACAGGATATCGTTCTGGACTTTCTCGAAAAGGGGCGAACCCAGTTTTATTTCGTGCTGAACGCCGCTCAATACCTTGGTTACGATGCGATCGGAAAGCTCTTCCATAAAGGCTTCGTAGTAGAAATTTACAAAGCGGAAAATTCCGGTGCTGGTAACATCGATTATCTTGTATTGATGCAGGCGGTAGATAATGGAAATAACCCGCAGAATCCGCAAGAACCTCAGGCTTCCTACGGGTATACAACCAACCACATCATACCAGTGGATAAAGGGATAGAAGTACCAGCGGTCGTATACTTTGGCCCTGACTGCATAGCCCCAACGCACGAAAAATTCGCTCAGGAAGACCGCGACGAACATTGCGTCGTAGAGGATGAAATTTTCGTGTATCGGGTGGTAGGCGGCCTGGAATGCCGGAAGGTGTTCTTTTAACGCGTTCTGGATGGCAATGAAGTTATAGACTGAGTCCCAGATAATGAACGCGAGGTTGATGATGAGCAGTCCCAGCATCAGGAAGTCGATAATGAACCAGGTAAGTTGATGGCTGGACTTCAGGTTCTCGCGGTTAATTTTCAGCATTCGCTGGTATCCGTCCTCTATGGTGTAATAGCTTTTACAGATCTTTTGACAGGTTA
Source organism: Marinobacter sp. (assembly GCF_048259445.1). Lineage (GTDB taxonomy): Bacteria > Pseudomonadota > Gammaproteobacteria > Pseudomonadales > Oleiphilaceae > Marinobacter. Next base: position 188,712 of record NZ_JBLXHQ010000003.1, read on the forward strand.
GCGTATTTGAACCCGGCGGACGACTTGTCCGGGTGCGGATTAACTTGACCGTCTGGCATTAAACTCTCACGCTTGAGCGATAATCACTTTCATCATCTCTATCACGACCAATACTGAAACAGCCGGATGCTATCACCTGATCATAATTTGAAAACGGTCCGAATCCGGCTTCTGGGTTTGCTGCTTTTCCTTTTGTCGTCTCTGGGCCAGGCTCAGCAAGTTGAAGTTAGCGTTAAGGGTGACTATCCGGGGCTCGAAAAAAATGCCGAAGCGTTCATTGGTGAGGTGGAGGGCCGAAGTGCCGATAATCTGCGCCGCTATGCGTCGACGGCAGTGAAACAGGCCAGTAAAGCCTTGCGCGCCCTGGGCTATTACAGCCCGACGGTGAACTGGAAAGTAGAAGAGGGCGATTCAGAAGAGCTTGCCCGGTTGATTCTGGATATTACGCCCGGGGAACCGGTGCGCATCAACTCCCGAGTGGTTGAGATCAGAGGTGCGGGCGCTTCTGACGAACGCTTCACTGATAACTTGCCTGTGCATCCTGCCGAAGGCGATATTCTTGACCATGGCGAATACACCAACCTCCGTAACACGCTTCAGACGCGGGCCCGGCGCCGCGGGTACTTTGATGGCCGCTTTGTTACCCGCACCCTGGAGGTTGATCCGGAAGCCGGGGTCGCCGACATTGCGATTGTGTTCGAAAGCGGTGAGCGCTATCGACTTGGTGACGTTACGTATGGCGAAGGGCACTGGTTTGAAATTGAGCTTCTTGACGATTTTGTTACGTTCGAGCCGGGCATTGCCTATCACGCGGATGAAATCGCAAAGCTCAACAGTGACCTTCTCGGCAGCGGTTATTTCTCGGGTGTTGATATCGATGCGACACCCGGGAGCGCTGAGGATGGTGTGATTCCAGTGCGAATCGATCTGACCCGAAGGGACCCCCGATCCCTGGCCACCGGCCTCGGATTTTCCACAGATGTAGGGCCTCGTTTTCGGGGCACCTGGCGGGAGCACTGGATCAACCCGATGGGGCATCGGCGCGGCGCTGAAACGGAGCTGTCCGAACCAAGACAGAACCTGAGTACCTGGTATGAACTGCCGCTGGACCCTCCGATGACGGACCTGATCCGGCTTACCGCAGGTTATCAGCGCGAAGACATCGAGAACGTTGAGTCGGAGCTGCTGACATTCGGGCAGCAATGGCAACACCAGCTCGATCATGGTTGGCTGCAGGTTTTATCCATTCGCTGGGAGGGCGAACGCTTTAATATTGGCGATGATGAAAAAGGGACAAGTTCGCTGTTGTTACCGGGAGTCGGTTACTCCAAGCTGCATGTCGACTCGCCGCTTGATCCGACCAGAGGTTATCGGTTGCAGGCTGATGTGAGCGGCTCCCACAGGGCAGTTCTTTCCAGCGTGGATATCTTGCATGTGAACGCCATTGCCAAGGGCCTTTTCACTCTGGCCGGTAAGCACCGCTTTCTCTCCCGTTTCCAGTTCGGGGGTGTTGCGACTAACAGTTTTGAGGATGTGCCACCGTCGCTGCGTTTCTTTGCTGGTGGCGACCAGAGTGTGCGCGGTTACGCCTATGAGAGTTTGTCGCCGGAGAATGAAAACGGCGTAAAAGTTGGTGGCCGTTACATTCTGGTTGGTAGTGCCGAATATCAGTATCAGTTTGCAGACAAATGGCGTACAGCGCTGTTTGTTGACCATGGTAACGCCATCAATGACCTGCTTGACCCCCTTGCGACCGGCGCCGGTGTCGGCATCCGCTGGCTTAGCCCCCTTGGCCCCCTGCGGCTGGATATTGCAAAGGGTCTGAACCCCGAGCTTGGTGGTGGGTGGCGAATCCACTTCTCGATGGGGCCGGAATTGTGACCGAAGCTCTTAAAGACCATGAGAACCCGGATAGCGTTCAGAAGCCTCAGCGCAAGCCTCGAGGTCGTATCCGGTTCTGGCTGCTGTTGCTGCTTGGGTTGTTGGTGCTTTTGCCGGTTTTACTGGTTTCGGCAATCCTGCTGGCGTTGCGTTCTGAGGCGGGCACCGCCTGGGTTATCGATCAGATACCCGGGCTTGAAGCGGTTAATGACCATGGTTCCTTGTTTGGAATCTGGCAGGCAGATCGCCTCCAGTGGCAGGGATACGGTGTTGATGTGGCGGTTGATTCCCCTTTCATAGACTGGTCGCCTTCCTGCCTTTTTGATCTGCAGCTCTGTCTAGAAACTCTTCAGATAGAACAGTTGGACGTTCGCCTGCAGCCGTCCGAAACAGAGCAGGGCAAGGGCGGGGATATCAGCCTGCCCGGGCTCGAGTTGCCGCTGGGGCTGAGAGTCAACAATGTAAGCGTGGGCACTTTTACCTTTAATGGCAGCAAGGTGTGGGACAGGTTTGAGCTTGCGGCCGGAGGTTCGGGAGCCGACTGGAAACTTGAGCGGGTCTACTACCAGCTTGATGACTACACCCTGATGGCGTCTGGCCGCGTGGAGACGCGGCGGGACTGGCCGGTCAGTCTTGAGGTGAGCGCAACTCTGCCACCGCCCTTTGGCGATACCTGGACAATTGATCTGGCGCTTTCTGGCAGCGTTCGGGATCTTGCGATTGCGGGTAAGAGTCGCGGTTACCTCGATGCAACACTGGAGGGTAAAGTCCAGCCGCTGGCGTCGAGCCTGCCGGCGCGCCTGCGGGTTGCCTCAAAAATGTTCCGGCCAGCCGAAGCCTTGCCGGAAACCCTGGTTCTGAACAACTGGTTTGTTGAGGCCGAAGGCAGCCTGCAGGGCGGATTCAAGACGCAAGGGCGGGCCACTCTTCCGGGTACAGAAGGACCGATTGATCTGACACTTTCCGGCCTGGTGACAACCGCAGAGGCACGGGACATCCGGTTACAACTTTCCACGCAGGATAAGGCAGATAAATCGCCTCAAACGCTGATGCTCACGGGCAACACTCGGTGGCAGAATGGCCTCAGTGCGCAGGCGGATATTCAGCTAAGGAAGTTCCCCTGGTATTCGCTGCTACCCGGCCTGGATGAGCCGCTTGTTGCCCTTCACAAACTGGACGGAAGTGCTTCCTGGCGTGATGGCCGCTACGAGGCGAACCTGACGGCCGAAGTAGATGGCCCTCAGGGCCTTGCGGACGTGGCAACAGCTATCGAAGGCAATACCAGCCAGGCGCGGTTGACGGAGCTCTCTGCAGTGACTGGTGCAGGCTCTCTCACGGGTGAGGGCGCAGTTGATTTTTCCGGCCCCCTGAGCTGGCGGGCGGCTCTGCAGCTGCAAGATTTTAATCCCGGCTACTGGGTGCCGGTTCTTGAAGCCAGCCTCAGTGGTCAGGTCACCACAGAAGGGCAGCTTACTGATAGACCGGTACCCACAATGGAAGCCAGCTGGGATCTGGAGGGTCAATGGCGCTCCAGCCCCACTGTTGCGGCGGGCCGGCTCGATACCTCAACCGGTGACTGGGTCGTGTCGCAACTGAAGCTGGTTATTGGCGACAATCGCCTCGAAGGCAGCGGTCAATGGGGCCAGCAATTGCAAGCTGACCTGGACCTGAAATTGCCAGATCCGGGGAAAATTCTGCCGGGCCTTGGCGGCGAAGTCGAGCTTCAGCTCGAGCTTGCCGGTACGTCTGATGATCCCCTTGGGGTATTAACCGCGAGTGCAACCGAACTGCGCTGGCAGGACCTTCTGGTGGTTGATGCGTTGAGTCTCGATGCCCGGCTGGAATCCGGGTTCCGTCTCAACACCGAATTGCAGAGTAAGGGGGTTACGGTTTCCGGACAAAATATCGAGTCGCTGGCGGTCAAGGTCCAGGGCACCCAGGGCAATCACGAAGTGGCCATTGATGCCAGGCAAGAAGAGGCAGGATTGCAACTGGACTTTAAGGGTTCTGCGGGTGAAAACTGGACGACTTGGCAAGGCGAGCTCGCACGGGGCGTGATTGAGGTGCCCGGGCAGGAGCAGAGCTGGGTGCTGGAGTCCCCTGCAGGGCTGGAATACGGAGATGACGGCGAACTCAGCTTTGCAGCCCACTGCTGGCGCTGGCAGCAAAGTTCTGTTTGCGCAGACGACCAGACCCTGTTACCGGTACCCGAAATTGCCTATCGAATTACCAATTTTCCTGCCGCAGCTTTGGCTCCTGTTCTGCCAGAGACGCTGCGGTGGTATTCCAGCATCAATGGCGAAATTGATTTTACGTTAACCGATAACGGCCCCGATGGCCGTATAGCGCTGGATGCCGGTGAAGGCAGGTTTGAGCTGCTTCTGGATGGCGAGTGGGAAAGCCTGAGTTACGAGACCCTCACAACGGAGCTGGATCTCAAACCGGATGAGGCGGATCTCGCGGTGCGATTGTCTGGCCCTGAGCTTGGCAAGCTCTCTGTGGATATGAGCCTGGACCCGATGGCTGAGGGCCGCCCGGTTGAAGGATCGTTCAAGCTGAGTGGTCTCGATATCGCTCTCGCCGGTCTGTTTACCGGCCTAGAAGAAGTAGCTGGAGAAATTAACGGTGAAGGCACCATTTCCGGCCCGCTGATGAAGCCGGCAGTGCGTGGAGAAGTGGCATTAACCAATGGCCGTGTGGTGGATCCGCGCTTGCCTCTTCCCATGGAGGAGGTGGTTATCAGTGTTGAGCTTGAGGGTTATTCTGCGGATATTCGGGGCCGGGTAAGCAGCAACGCTCGAAGCGAGGCCATTATCCGGGGCGAGATTGACTGGCAGGATACACCAGGTGGTGAGATACGCATTACCGGCAAAAGGTTGCCTTTCAGCCTCGAACCATACGCCCATCTGGAAGTGGCGCCGGATCTGACCCTTGCATTCCGTGATGGTGCGCTGCGAGTGGAAGGTCGTATTGAAGTGCCTCGGGGTGACATTGTAATAGAGGGGCTGCCGGCGCAGGCTGTTTCTGTATCCGAAGATGAAGTCATTGTCGGAGTGGAGCGGGAACAACCACTTATCCGGTCAATGAATATGGATGTTACGGTCGTTGTGGGTGAAGACCGGGTGAGCTTTGTCGCATTTGGCGTGACCGGCGATCTGGAGGGCACACTTCGGATCGGTAACGATATGGACACCCGGGGTACCCTGCAACTGGTTGACGGGCAATACGAAGCCTATGGCCAGGAGCTTGAAATACGACGGGCGCGGTTGCTGTTCGTCGGTAGCCTGGTTCAGCCTTATCTGGATATTGAGGCCGTAAGGCAAGTGGACACTGTTCTGGCCGGGATTCGCCTGAGTGGTCCGGTTCAGTCACCTACCACTGAAGTATTCTCCAGCCCGGATATGCCGCAGGCCGATGCTTTGTCTTATGTGATTCTTGGGCGGCCACCGGGAGGGCAGACTGATGACGGTCAGATGGGGCGGGCAGCCATCTCGCTGGGGCTGACCCAGGTGAACAAGGTAACCGGCCAGATTGGAGAAGATTTCGGTATTCGCGAGTTAACGCTGGAGGCCGAGGGCAGCGGCGACCAGACATCGGTTGTAGCGAGTGGCTACCTGACTGACGACCTGAGCATTCGTTACGGGGTGGGCATTTTTCAACCCATCAGCACTGTGGCGCTACGTTATGACTTGGGCAAGTACTTTTACCTTGAAGCTGCCAGCGGGTTGGCATCATCTCTGGATATCTTCTATACCCGGGACTTCTGAGTTCAGTGCAGCACGAGCGGCGCACTTACTGACGGGCAGGCTCCAGTCGGGCCAGTTTGAATGACAGAGCTGCTTGCACAAACTCGCTGAAAATCCGCCGGTGCCCGCTGTGATAAAGCAGGTACTCGGGATGCCACTGCAGCCCCATAAGCCATTGGCCGCGCGTGCTTTCTATGGCCTGGACGAAAAGATCATTGTCTACGGCAGTTACCCGCAGATTTTTTCCCAGCCGCTTTATGGCCTGGCTGTGTATCCGGTTGGCGCCAATTACCGGGGCTCGCATAAGCCGGCCCAGCCGGCTGGTTGTTACAAGCCGTACGGTCTGTATAGGCAGCAAAAGTGGCCTGTGGCGGGTGTTCACCCTGAGGGGCGTTACGTTCTGGCACAGTGAGCCACCGTGAAATATGTTGATAAACTGAGCACCCCTGCAAATACCCAGCACCGGAATGCCTACAGACTCAGCTTGTTTCAGCAAGCGATAATCGGTTGTATCCCGGGCCTGGTCATAATGAGCACTCACCTGGGGTTCTTGCCCGTAACGACCCGGGTGAACGTGGGTGCCACCTGATAGCACCAGGCCGTCCAGCATCGAAACGTCTACCCGGGTGCCGGGCCGAATGTAATAGGGGCGCACGCCCTGCAATCTGAGGCCAAAGCTGATCAGCCGCTGCGCAACGCGCTTGCGGGCGGGGCCGCTGATGCCAATTGTCAGGCCTGGCAGGTTGTCTTCTGTCGGGCTCTGTTCAGACATAGCCTTTACTTTGCAGCCACTTTGCTGAAGTTTCCTGCCAACTGTTCGTCAGGTTGTGCAGGCTGATTTTCCGGCTTTCCCGAAACAAAGCCCTGAGCTCGGCCAGATCGTCTGCGTTATTGGCGATTTGCTCGACAACGACCCAGTCGTTCCACACATTGGAGAAGTTCCACTCCGGATTGTCGATATCGCAGTCCGGTAACCGGTAGTGAAGTGTGGGTCTGCTTTTAATGCGTGGGTCTTTGACGTACTGATCGAGAAGGGGTTTGTCCAAATGGGCAAACAAAGGCAAAAGGTCCAGAGCACGGTTGCGCGTAGGGTTGGATTTCAGGTAATCGACCATCATCTGGTGTTGGTCTGGGGCATAATCCTCAGTCATCAGAAGGTCTGTATAGCGGCTGCTCCAGGGTTCGATGTAGGGCGTGAACTTTCTGCTGATATCCAGCTGATGGTGAGCTTTGAGCCAGTCATAAAGCACGGCAAAGGCCTGGAAATAGCGAACCAGTGTTGCCGGTTTCAGGTCTGGCAGTTCCGGGTTCAGCTGTAAACCGAATGCAAAATAGATAGCCTCCCGGCTACCCAGTGCGCCGGCTTCGCGCAGCTCCTTGACCAGGACTTCCATCTGCTGCATTTCGGAAAACGGCAAAGGCGGGCTCACAATCTCGAGCGGAACAATGCGCTCCGCTGCCGCATCGATAACCTCCATGGCTTGCCCGCCAAGTTCACGCAGTACCTCTGGAACCCTGTCATCCGTGAGATCGAATTCTTTCACCTGTTCCGAATCAAGTTCAATAACGAAATCACCCAGCGGTGTCTGAAGCTTGCTCACGTAGCGGGATTCCAGGGTCGGGGTTCCACCGAGAAGATCCGCAACAATGCTGACAAGTTGCTCGTATCCGAGCCCGGAAAGTTCAATTTCGACACCGACACGGCGTTCATTTCCATCGGTTGTTTTCAGTATGTCTGGCATTTTGCAGGAGTTAGCTTTGCTCATAGGACTCACTGATAGGACTCGCTTACGGGAATTTACGATCTTTTTACCATATCACACTCGTTTAGCGGCGTCGGTTAAGGGGTTGCAAGAAAATAGTTCAGCTGGCTTTACACTGGATAAAACACTGTATATAGTCAAAACACTGTATAAACAGACAGGATTGCTGGCGAACCGTCTCAGCCAGCAGATATCAGGCCCAGCATGTATGAGCCCTGCATGCAGCAAGCGGAGCAGCGCAACAATGAAGCTGACAGCAAGACAGACTCAGGTACTGGAAATCATTCGCCGATCCGTGGATGAAACCGGTTACCCGCCCACTCGCGCAGAGATAGCTGCAGAGCTTGGATTCCGCTCGGCTAATGCCGCTGAGGAACATTTGCGAGCATTGGCACGAAAGGGCGCTATTGAAATGGTGCCGGGTGCAAGCCGGGGTATCCGTCTGCCAGAAGTCGCTGAAGATCCGGGGCTACCGGTTATTGGTCAGGTAGCGGCAGGCAGTCCGATTCTGGCCCAGGAACATATTGAAGATCATTGCACGTTGAAGCCGGAGTTTTTCTCGCCTTCGGCTGATTACCTCCTGCGGGTCAGGGGAATGAGTATGAAGGACATCGGGATTCTGGACGGCGATCTTCTGGCAGTTCACAGCACTCAGGATGTACACAACGGGCAGATTGTTGTGGCCAGAGTAGGTGAAGAAGTCACTGTAAAGCGCTTTCGGAAAGAGGGCTCGAAGGTCTATCTGATTGCCGAAAATGAAGAGTTTGCGCCGATAGAAGTCGATCTTACGGAGCAGGAGCTATTCATTGAAGGGCTGGGTGTAGGTGTTATCCGGCGCTCTGATCTGCACTGATCGGGCTGGTATAAATCACAGACGCATTGAAAAACGGGTGAATTATGGAACAGCTAAGCTTTAATCAGAACATGGCGTGGCAGCAGGGTATCTTACCTTGCCCAGTGCCGGAGTATACCGCCCGGAAGCAGCGCACAGTCATTCGAGCCCGGCATAAACCGGATATCAAGGATTCCACTCCTGCGGGCAACGTTACGGAAATCATTTTGCCAGAAGGGCAGGTGGAGAACTTTCAGCTTCTACTTCCGATGCTGACTCAGCTTAACCAGGAAAAACGCTGGTTGGCCTGGATCGATCCGCCCCAGGCGCTGGTAAGCAAGTGGCAGAAAATGCACGGTATTGTTGCTGGAGAGCTTTTGGTTCTGCGCTCTACCGCAGAGTACCCGGCGCGTCAGCTTGCGGAGAGAGCCCTGAGCGCAGGTACATGCCATGCGGTTGTGATGTGGACCCGCAAACTGGGGAAGACAGCCTTTGACTCTTTGCAGAAAGCTGCGGCGGAAGGCAACAGCCACGGTGTCGTACTGAGGCAGCGGTAAGCCTCGTCTTTAATGCAGGGTATATGCGGGCTGGGCGTCTGAAATGTCCAGCTCGTCGTCTTCCCAGTCGATGTCGTGAGTGACATTTCCAGCAACTTCTATTCCCGCAGCAATCATCGCTTTGGCAACAGACATATCCCGATCTTGCATCATCTCGCGAGCTTCATCTGAAAACGAAATTCTGACCAGTGGCTCACTGTCGTCGTCGATGCGTCGCAGGGCGTAGTCGCCGTTGCTTAATTGTACAATTTCGAAAAACGATGGTGACATTTCATTAACCTTTATCGTTGTGAGAACCGGAAGCAACAGTGATTGCTGCGGTGGTTGCCGCAGTGATCGAGGGTAATTACCACTCGCCGTGTTGTTCTTCCAGGTTGTCGGTAAACTGTTTTATGGCGTTCATAGTCTTCAGGAGCGCTTGGGCGGAGCGGTCTGGCCCGGCCACGGCAGATACGGCAATGATATTTTCTGCATTAACCGTTTTACGCGCTGCGGGTGGCCTGCTCTGAGCGGTTTCCAGCTGGTCAAGATAGTTCCACCAACTACCCGTCTCCTGCTCAAGAGCTCTTAATTGGCCAACTTCAGTGGCCTGCTCACCGATCACACTTGCCAGCTCCGCCAAAGATGAAGGCTCCTCCGACCGCTTCTGGTAGAGCCTGGTAATCATGACAAGTAGCAGTCGTCTTGCCCTCAGCAGGAGCTCGATAGAACCCTGGATAACCGCCTCATGCTGTAATTTTTGCACAGGAGTATGAACCGCGTTGCCGTTACCGGAAGACTGCTCCGGTATTTCAAGAAGCGTTCTTGCAAGAAACAGTTTTTGAGAAACCAGCGAATACCATTGAGATGCCATTGATAGAGTCTGCCATGCATTTTGCGAACGTTTCGTGCGCTCTCCGCCGCGGAGATTTCTGTGCCCGGAACACCCGCGAATAAAACAGCTGACCATTGTAGCATTTCAGCGCGCAGATTTCTTTAACCCTTCGTTCCAGACCGCAGGTGACAATAAAACACAAACATTCACTTGAAACGGTCGTTTGAATTTGGCAAAAAGCACCCCTGATTTTGGGTTCTCGATCGTCTGGAGGAGTTAAGAATGCGAAGCCAAGTGGTCGCATGTATTGCAGTGCTTTCGTTCGGGTTTTCCGGGCAGGCGGTATCAGGAGTATCGTTAGCCGAAGCGGAACGACTTAAGCAGGATCTGACGCCGGTTGGTGCCGAGCGTCGAGCCAATGTGTCCGGCAGTATTCCCGAGTGGACCGGGGGGCTTACGGAAGCACCTGCTGCCTGGCGTGAAGGCCAGGTTGAGGTAGATCCATTTCCTCAGGATGAGACGCTGTTCGTAATCACATCGAACAACATGCATCTATACAAGGATAAACTCTCTGACGGCTCGCTCCGGATGCTCAGCCAGTATGGTCCGGATTTTTTCATGCCTGTTTACCAGACTCGCCGTACCGCCGCGTTTCCGGATCATGTGTATGAAAAGTCCTATGAAAACGCACTGAGCGCTGAAGTACTGGATAACGGAAATGGTGTTCGTAATACCATCATGACCAGTCCGTTTCCGATTCCCAAAAACGGGCTCGAAGTTATATGGAATCATATCTTGCGTTACCGTGGTGAAGAGGTGTCGTTCCGCAGCGGTTCAGCCACGCCTCAGGTGGACGGTTCCTTTAACCCGGTCGTAAATCAATACGATTACTATTTTGCCTACAGCAAGAAAAATACGGAACTTGCTGATATCGATAACAAAATTTTCTACCTCAAGACCGATACGATCTCGCCTTCAACGTTGGCGGGTACCATCACACTGGTTCACGAAACACTGGATCAGGTCCGCTCGCCGCGTTTGGCCTGGCGTTATGATTCGGGCTCCAGGCGCCTGAGACGCTCTCCGAATCTGGCCTACGAGACAGATTTGCCGAATTCGTCGTCTCTGCGTTCTGTTGACCAGAAAGATATGTATAACGGTGCTCCCAACCAGTATGACTGGGTTTTGAAAGGCAAGCGTGAGCTCTTTGTTCCCTACAACGCTTACAAGTTACACGATGAGGCCGTCCGCCCGGATGATGTTATTCGTGCCGGCCATATTAATCAGGAACTCACGCGCTATGAACTGCATCGTGTGTGGGTGGTTGAGGCAAAACGTCGTACCGGAATCAAGCACATTTACGACCGCCGTGTTTTCTATGTCGATGAGGACAGTTGGCAAATACTCATGTCGGAAGAATATGACGAGGCCGGCGACCTGTGGAGGGTTTCTGAAGCCCACAACATAAGCTATTACCAAGAGCCGGTGTTCTGGACTACCATGGAGATGACTTACGACCTCAAGGCGAAGCGTTATTACATTGATGGCCTGGATAACAGTTATCCGGCCTACGATTACAACCCCGGATTTCGCGGCAGTGAGTTTACTGCCTCCTCTGCGCGAAGGGCTGCTCGCCGCTGATTGAAGTTTAACGGTGTGGGGCGCTGGCAATCGCTTGCGTCTCCTCCGGGTCGTTCGTTCTTCACCTCTTTATGCAAGGAGAAAACGTCATGGCCGACTCTCAAGATACTTTCCATTCTGAAGCCCAGCCCTGTCTGGCGAATTTTGATCAGCTGATGACCAATCTGGGCAACGCTCTGGCCGATCAGGACTGGGACGCTCTCGTTAGCCTCAATGCCGGTGTAAAGGCCGCCATAGAGCCGATGATGGCCGCGCTTGAGGCCGGGCTGGTTGAACCGGAGCCGGTCCGGACGCGGATTGAAGAGTTGCGTCAGTTTCTGGACGCAGCTGGCGAAGGTGCCGCCCGGGCCAAAGCTGAAGCGGAACAGGCTTTGAAAGGCGTGAATCGAAACCGCAGTGCGGCCAAGGCTTACCAGAATATTTCAACGCCCCGATCTAAATAGCGTCATAAAATTGACTCTTCTGGCTTTACCGTCTTAAATACCGCACAAATCCCCAAAGAGATTCTTGTGAATGTCCAAAAATAACAAGGTTCTGGTGCTGAGTGAGGATGAATCGAGGCTTCACGACATGGCGACGATTCTGGAATTCATCGGCGAAGAGCAGGTGATTGCGGGTGATGAAGCCCGGGCACTCCTCGAATCTGGAGATGAAGGGAATCTGGCGGACATTTCCGTTGCCATCGTAAACGGCGCTGATTCAGGAATCGAAAAGACGATTGAATCCGTGTGCAGAGCCGTCCAGGGTGTTCCGTTGCTGTTGGTAGGCGATCCCGAACTGAACGGCCTGGCAGAGTCGGATTCGGCCCGCATAATCGCCCGCATGGAATGGCCACTGCATTACACAAAGTTTGTAGATTCACTATATCGCGCCCAGATTTATGCTGATCAGTTCCGGCGTTCAAAGGAGCGGGGACAGCAACGTGGTCTGCAGTTGTTTCGCAGCCTGGTCGGCACCAGTCGCAAAGTTCAGCAAGTTCGCCAACTTATGGAACAGGTTGCTGATAAAGATGTGAGTGTGCTGGTCACCGGGCCGTCTGGCACGGGTAAAGAAGTAGTTGCACGAAATCTTCATTATCATTCCTCACGCCGTGACAAGCCGTTCGTTCCCGTAAACTGCGGTGCCATTCCAGCGGAGCTGCTTGAGAGCGAGCTTTTCGGTCATGAGAAGGGCGCCTTCACTGGCGCAATTACCGCGCGAGTCGGACGTTTTGAAATGGCGGAGGGGGGCACTCTGTTCCTGGATGAGATCGGCGATATGCCGCTTAGCATGCAGGTAAAAATACTTCGCGTGCTGCAAGAGCGGACATTTGAGCGAGTAGGCAGCAACCGGACGATTTCTGCGGATGTGCGTGTTATCGCAGCGACTCACAAGCACCTCGAGGACATGATTGAATCGGGTGATTTTCGGGAAGATCTCTATTACCGGTTGAACGTCTTTCCTATTGAGGTGCCGTCATTGCGAGACAGGGTGGAAGATATTCCATTGCTGATCAATGAGCTGATTTCCCGCATGGAGAAGGAAAAACGTGGCTCCTTGCGGATGAATTCGGCGGCGATCATGAGCCTGTGCCGGCATGACTGGCCGGGTAATGTTCGTGAGTTGGCGAACCTGGTTGAGCGGCTGGCGATTATGCATCCTTACTCGGTAATCGGGGTTCAGGAGTTACCAAAGAAGTTCAGGTACGTGGACGATTTCGATGAGAATCGACCGGTTGAGGATTCGGGGATGCCTTCTGGTATTCCCGGCCTTGTGGGGCTGGATGCTCCGGCTCTGTTGCCTGTGAATGGTATTGATCTGAAGGATTATCTGTCGAACCTCGAGCGGCAGTTGATTCAGCAGGCTTTGGACGAGGCCGGGGGTGTGGTTGCACGGGCGGCGGAGAAACTGCGGATTCGGCGGACTACTCTGGTGGAGAAGGTTCGGAAGTATGGGCTTCGGGAGGAGGAGTCTGAGGAATCCTGATCGGCCAGACTTTGGCGCGGGTGCGACCGCGGTGGTGCGGGACTGGGCAGGTCTTTTTAAAAAGTGCCGCACAACTCGCTTCGCTCAGACACGCGGTCCTTTTTAAAAAGACCTCCCCAATCCCGCCTGAACAATGTTCCTTGTTTCCGCGGTATTTATTTTTCCCATTTTTTTGAGTGACAATAAGACGTCAAGGGTTTGTAGCCTTTGGCGTTTTTCTCGTTCCGGGCGACGTAAAACTGTCGTTTAGCTTTCTATTGATTTTTTTACCTATTGATATTAATAGAAAAATCCTAGTTGGCACGGAGCTGGCTTAGTGACTTGAAAACGAATCATCCGAAGGGTGTGGTCCGGTGCAACGGGCTAATCGGGAGTCAGGTTATGAGTCAGGCACAGTTTGTCATTCCATCAGCGGAGCATGAGGCGCAGGCCAATGCGGCGGCGGATGCCAACGATAAGGTCAGGGCGTTGTTTCCGCAGCAGGATGATGAGGCGGTGGGTTCTGCGCTGGAAATGTTCAACCAGATGTCCAGGCAGATTACCGATTCCTATCGCACGCTGGAGTCGCGGGTTAATCAGTTGTCCGGTGAGCTGAGCCAGGAGTCTTTGCAGCGTCAGCAGGAGTTGGAGGAGAAGGAGCAGCTGGCTGATCGGCTCTCTACTCTTTTGAAAGCTCTGCCGGCGGGTGTGGTGGTTCTGGACAGTCAGGGTGTGGTGTCGCAGAGCAATCCTGCGGCGATCGCGTTGTTGGGTGAACCGCTGGACGGTGAACGCTGGGTGGATGTGATTCGCCGCTGTTTCTCTCCACGTCGGGATGATGGTCATGAGGTGTCGCTGAAGGATGGGCGGCGTGTGAGTATCGAGATTCGCACCATGGATAGCCAGCCTGGGCAATTGATTCTGCTTACCGACCTGACGGAAACCCGTCACCTGCAATCGCAGCTAGCTCATGCCCAGCGACTTTCGGCCATGGGCAAGATGGTGGCTTCTCTTGCGCACCAGATTCGTACGCCTTTGTCTGCAGCCATTCTTTATGGCGGGCATTTGACCCAGGATGATCTGGATGAAGAGATGCGTCAGCGCTGTGCTTCTCGCCTGATGTCCCGGTTGAAGCACCTTGAGCAGCAGGTACGGGATATGCTGATTTTTGCCCGGGGCGAGACCCGTCTGGCGGAGGAGCTGTCTGCAGCAACGCTGGTTTCTGCCCTGGAATCTGCGCTGGAAGGGATTAAGCCCGCTGGCGGTTCGGATGTGATTTTGAGAGGCGATCTGCCTGAGGATTGCCGCCTGTTATGTAACCGGGATGCGCTGGTCGGAGCCTGTACCAATCTTGTGAACAACAGTCTTGAAGCAGGCGCTACAGCTGTTGCCGTTCAGGTTGTATCAGAAGCAGGTGAGCTGCTGGTTCGGGTTATGGATAACGGCCCGGGGTTTGGCAAGGCGGAAGCAAGCCGGCTGGCTGAGGCTTTTTACACCACTAAATCCCACGGTACCGGGCTTGGCCTGGCGGTCGTGCAGGCGGTTGTTAAGGCCCACCAGGGTAAGTTTTCTATTGAGTCGCCAGAGCAGGGTGGCGCCGTCGCAACTCTGCGTCTGCCGCTGTTGCATAATAAAGTCTGATCGGAGGCAACCATGGCCAAGGCACAGATTCTGATTGTTGAAGATGATCGTGACCTGCGCGAGGCGCTGGTAACTACCCTTGAACTTGCGAAGTTTCGCGTGCGCGAGGCTTCGAACGCCCATGAGGCGCTTGCGCGGCTTGCAGAAGCTCCGGTCGATATGGTGGTCAGCGATGTCAACATGCCCGGGCTTTCCGGCCATGAGTTGCTGGGCGAGGTGCAGCGCCTGTATCCGGGTTTGCCGATGATGCTGATCACAGCGTACGGGCAGATCAGTCATGCTGTCTCTGCCATGCAGTCCGGTGCGGTGGATTATCTGGTTAAACCGTTCGAGCCGAAGGTGCTGGTTGATGCAGTGTCTAAGATAGTGGGGGGTAGTCGTCAGAAATCCGGCGATGAGCCCGTGGCTGAAGACCCGGCCAGTAAACGTATTTTCCAGCTTGCCGCCAAAGTGGCTGGCAGTGATTCTACCGTGATGATCTCCGGGGAAAGTGGCACAGGCAAAGAGGTTCTGGCACGGTATATTCACCAGCAGTCGCCCCGGGCAGATCAGCCGTTTGTTGCCATTAACTGTGCAGCCATTCCCGAGAATATGCTGGAGGCGATTCTGTTCGGCCATGAGAAAGGCGCCTTCACCGGCGCCGTTGCATCCGCGCCGGGGAAGTTCGAGCAGGCTAACGGTGGAACGATTCTTCTGGACGAAGTTTCAGAAATGGATCCGGCACTGCAATCCAAGTTGCTCCGTGTTTTGCAGGAACGGGAAGTTGAACGGGTAGGTGGTCGCAAAACCATCGCGCTGGATGTTCGTGTGATTGCCACCACTAACCGGGATCTGGCAGATTTCGTGCGGGAAGGGCGGTTCCGGGAAGATCTCTACTACCGGCTCAGCGTATTTCCAATGCACTGGCAGCCGCTGCGAGAGCGCCCGCTGGATATCCTGCCGATGGCAACGTCACTGCTCAAAAAGCACTGTCGCAAAATGAAGCTGACGGGCATCAGCTTTGCTGCCGATGCCCGCACTGCGCTGATGCAACACCCCTGGCCCGGTAACGTGCGTGAGTTGGATAATGCCATCCAGCGGTCATTGGTTCTGCATCAGGGCAATGTGATTCACGCCGACGATCTGTGCCTTGATATTGGCACCAGCGGACGTTTCGACGGTCTTGCTGAGGCGCCTGTAGCATCGCCTCGTATTTCTGAGCCTGTTAACGAAGCGAATTCGAAACCCTCTGAGCAAGTTGCGGTGTGTGCAGCGGACTTCCCCGGCCCGGTATCGATCGAAGCTGGATCGCTCGGTGATGATCTACGCCAGCAGGAGTTCCGTATAATCATTCAGACACTCAGAAGTGAGCGCGGGCGTCGCAACAGAGCCGCAGAGCAATTGGGCATAAGCCCTAGGACCCTGAGATATAAACTGGCTCAGATGCGTGAAGCCGGCATCGATCTGGATGCGGAGTTGGCAATCGCGTGAGTATTTTTTCATTTCTTTTTCGTTGTTGTAGTCCTTTATTGTAGTCCTTTATTGTAGTACCCCTTCATTGCGGCATCCTTTACGGGTGCCTTTTTTTGTCCTGTAGCACGATGGGCATCCCTGTCTCTGTCAAAACCTCGTCGATAGTAATTTTTTCTGTATCGGAATTTACCTTAACTGTCTGTTAATAATAATAAAAATAAATGTGGCCTGACCATTGCTTGGCCTTAACTATTATAGTCAGACCAGCAATCCTGCCCCTGCAGGGGCGGTGTCAGGAGAAAGTTATGGTTCAGCGTGCCGACATCAACAGCGTTCTGTCCGATATCCGTTCACTGCGTTCGCAAATGAATCAGAACCAGCGAGTTGAACAGGATCAGTCGGTGCGCGGCCGCATTGACGGCCCGCGCCAGGTTGATCAGACCCGGGAGACGTCGAATTTTGGCGATATGCTCGGTAAGGCCGTCAACAGTGTTAACGAAGTTCAGCAACACGCCGGCGATCTGAGGACGGCATATGATATGGGCGATCCAAATGTAGACATCACCCGGGTGATGATCGCAGCCCAGAAGTCTTCTGTGTCTTTTGAAGCTTTGACTCAGGTGCGTAACCGAGTGGTCCGGGCCTATGAAGACATTATGAACATGCCGATCTGATAACGGAGCACAGACATGGCCAACGTTCCCGCAGAAACTGCCTCAAATATGCCAGCCGCACAGGGTGGCGGTGGCTCCGACAGCAACAGCGATCTGTTTCTGGGATTTAACCGGTTAAACCTTCTGCGCCAGGTTGGCCTGATGGTTGGCCTCGCCGCCAGCGTTGCCCTGGGTGTTGCGGTAGTGCTCTGGGCTCAGGAACCCAATTACCAGCCCGTAGTGGGAGACTTGTCGGCGTATAACCCCCAGGACGTGACAACCATCCTCGACAGTAACGGCATCGATTACAAAATGGATACGCGTTCAGGCGCTTTATTAGTGCCTTCCGATCAGGTCTACAATGCGCGACTCAAGCTGGCTGCTGAAGGCGTAACAGACCAGAAAACAATGGGCTACGAGCTTCTGGACAAGGACCGTGGCCTGGGTACATCCCAGTTCATGGAAACCGTAAGCTATCGCCGTGGTCTCGAGGGCGAACTGGCTCGAACCATCAGCAGCATGCGTGGTGTTCGTGGTGCCCGAGTGCACCTGGCCATTCCTGAGCGCTCCGTATTTGTGCGGGATGCCCGTGATCCGACGGCCTCGGTTTTTCTTGAGGTCTTTGCCGGCAGGCGCCCCGAGCAGGAGCAGATTGCAGCGATTGTGAATCTGGTTGCCGGCAGTATTCCGATGATGAACAAGGATCACGTAACGGTTGTTGATCAGAACGGGAACCTGCTGACCGGCAAAGAAAACCGGGGTGATGGCGAGCGTATGCAGGATCAGTACGATTACACCTCGCGCCTGGAAGAGGGGCTGACCCGCCGCGTTTCCTCTTTGATCGCTCCTATTGTGGGCGAAGGCCGGTACCGGGCAGAAGTGTCTGCAGATCTGGATTTCTCGTCTGTGGAACAGGCCGAGGAGTTGTTCAATCCTGATCAGCAGGCGATTCGCAGTGAGCGTGATCTGTCGGAGCAGCGGGTTGCCGGTTTCAATGGCGGCATTCCCGGAGCCTTGTCCAATCAACCTCCCGCTAACGCTACAGTGCCCGAGCAGGCAGCAGCGGGCGATGCGGAAGGTGGAGCGCAGGCACCGCCAGTCAACGTGCGCACCGAGTCTACCCGCAACTATGAGATGGACCGCACAGTCAGTTATACCCGGCAGGAGTTAGGGCGTGTGAGACGGGTTACCGTTGCGCTTGCGGTCGATGATATGAAAGTGGTGAATGCGGAAACCGGTGCTGTAACCTATGAACCCTGGCCTGAGCAGGAGTTACAGCGCTTGAGTATGCTGGTGCGCGATGCCGTAGGCTATTCCGCTGCCCGCGGTGACAGCGTAACCGTAATGAACACAGCGTTTGCCCCGGAAGAGGCGTTCGAGTTTGAAACACTCGGATTCTGGGAGCAGCCCTGGTTCTGGGATCTCATGAAGCAGGTATTGGCCGGGCTGGTTATTCTGGTGCTTGTGCTTGGCTTGCTGCGTCCTACGCTGAAAAGCCTCTCCGGCGGCGGGCGTCGTGAGCGCGACGATGAAGCTGGCTCCGGTGGTTATGGCGGGTATGACGATGCTGGCGGCAACGATGCTCTGCGCCAGGCCATGTCGTCTCAGGACGACCTGCTTTTGCCGGGCGCTACAGACAGTTATGATAGGCAATTGAATGCTCTTAAAGGTTTGATTGCCGAAGACCCGGCGAGGGTTTCACAGGTGATGCGCCAGTGGGTGAATGTTGATGACTGAACAATCCAGACCGTCGGGCGGTGATGCGCCCCAAAAACCGCAGAGGAAGATTCCGCGGGTGGAGCAGGCCGCGATCCTGCTGATGTCTCTGGGCGAGGCGGATGCCGCCGAAGTGCTCAAGCATATGGGCCCGAAAGAAGTGCAGCGTGTGGGCGTTGCCATGGCCCAGATGAAAGACATCAGCAAAGATGACGTATCATATGTACTGAATCAGTTCGTGGACGCCGTGGGCGGTCAGACCGGGCTGGGCGTTGGCAATGATGACTATATCCGCGCCATGCTCACTCAGGCTCTGGGTGACGACAAGGCTGCCAGCCTGATCGACCGCATACTTATTGGTGGTAATACCACCGGGCTGGATACGCTCAAATGGATGGAGCCGCGAGCAGTTGGCGACATAATCCGCTACGAACACCCGCAGATTCAGGCCATTGTTATCTCCTACCTTGATCCCGATCAGGCAGCTGAAATTCTGGCAACGCTGGATGAGAAGGTGCGCCTCGATGTCATGATGCGGGTTGCCTCGCTGGAAAGCATTCAGCCCCAGGCTCTGCAGGAACTGAACGACATTCTGGAGAAGCAGTTCTCCGGAGGAGCCTCGGCCCAGACCAGTCGGATAGGCGGTGTGAGGCGTGCTGCGGACATCATGAACTTTATGGACCGCAGCATCGAAGGCACTCTGCTGGATTCGATCAAGGACATGGATCCTGATCTGGCCACCACTATCGAAGACCTTATGTTCGTATTTGATAACCTCAAGGATATTGATGACAGGGGGATTCAGGCATTGCTGCGTGAGGTTTCTTCGGAAGTGCTGGTGGTCGCCCTGAAGGGTGCCGATGATGCAGTTCAGGAAAAGATTTTCAAGAACATGTCCAAGCGCGCTGCCGAGTTGCTGCAGGATGACCTGGAGGCCAAAGGCCCGGTGAAGGTCAGTGACGTGGAATCTGCCCAGAAAGACATTATTACCATCGCCCGTCGCATGGCTGAAGCGGGAGAAATCACGCTCGGTGGTGCCGGTGAAGAAATGATGTGATGAAAGACTCCTCCAAAGATTCTTCCAGAGACACCAGCCGTATTCCCAAGGAGCAGTTGACTGCCTATGAGCGCTGGGAACTGCCGCTGCTGGATGCCAGTGGCAATGAGGTCGCGCGCGAAGAGGAGCGGGATGTCAAACCTCTGACGGCGGGCGACCTTGCCGATATTCGTCAGGCTGCCCGGGAAGATGGCTTCAATGAAGGCCGGGAACAGGGCCTGAAAGAAGGCCGTACTGAAGGTTACGAAACGGGCCATAAGGAAGGGCTTGAAGCCGGGCTGACCGAGGGCAGGGAGCGTGGAGAGAAGGAAGGCTACGATGAAACCCGGGCAGAAGTAAGCGCAGGCCTGGACCGGCTTGAGCCGATGCTCGGGGAGCTGTTGTTGCCAATCCGTCAGCATCAGGACGAACTTGAAACCTCGCTGCTCAATCTTACGATGGTGCTTGCCCGGGCCGTTGTTTACCGTGAGCTGACAATTGATTCCTCACAGATCCGCCAGGTGGTGCGACGGGCGGTGGAGGCTCTGCCGTCAACGGCAGAGAACGTCCGCATTCATGTTCATCCGGATGACTACAGCACAGTTCGTGAGGTGGCGGAACGCTTTGAGGCAGCTGCTTCCGTGGCAGAGGATGCCAGCATTTTGCCTGGTGGTTGCCGGGTTGAAACCCGCAACAGTCTTGTCGACTTTACGGTTGAAAAGCGTTTTCAGCGCGCCGTTCAGAGTATGCTGGAGCAGCAGACAGATGGCCGTGAAAACGGTGAGCCTGAAGAGCTGAACGCCATTATGGATGACCTGACGGACTTCCAGACGGATGTATTAAGCACACCTGATAAGACCCCGAAAGAAGATCCTGGCGAAAATACCGACAAAGATCCCGACGAAGACAATCCCACCGAAGGCGAGCGTGATGACATCTTCCCTGGCTGACCGCCTGGATCGATACAAGGCGTATATGCAGGCGGATCCTGAGCCAGAGTTGTCCGGGCGCCTGACCAGAATGGTAGGGCTGACGCTGGAATGCGTTGGATGCCCCATGGTGGTGGGTGATCGCTGTGTGATCAAAGGCCAGGGTACCGGCACTGTTGAAGCTGAAGTTGTGGGCTTTGAGGATGACAAGGTTTACCTCATGCCCCTTACCGCTATCGAAGGTCTCAAGCCGGGCGCCCGGGTGGTTCCTTTATCTGCTGCAAGCCGTGTTCCTGTTGGCCCGCTTATGCTGGGCCGGGTGGTAGATGGCAGTGGCGAACCTCTTGATGGAAAAGGCCCGCTTCAGGCCGAAGCCAGAGTTCCGCTTACCGGTGAGATTATCAACCCGCTCAACCGTGCTCCGGTGAGACAGTCCATGGATGTGGGTATCCGTGCTATTAATGCCTTGCTGACGGTTGGCCAGGGACAGCGTCTCGGTCTTTTTGCCGGCAGTGGCGTTGGCAAGAGTATGTTGCTGGGCATGATGACCCGGTTCACGGACGCCGATGTGATTGTGGTAGGACTGATTGGTGAACGGGGCCGGGAGGTCAAAGAATTTATAGAAGACATTCTGGGCGAGGAGGGGTTGGCCAGAGCCGTGGTAGTTGCCGCGCCGGCGGATGATTCTCCGCTGATGCGTTTGCGAGCGGCCATGCTTACTACCCGGATTGCCGAGTATTACCGGGATAAGGGCAAGCGTGTTCTTCTGCTCATGGATTCGCTTACCCGATACGCCCAGGCCCAGCGTGAAATTGCGCTGGCGGTTGGTGAGCCACCGGCCACCAAAGGTTACCCACCTTCCGTATTTGCCAAGCTTCCGCAGCTGGTGGAGCGCACCGGCAATGGTTTGCCCGGCGGTGGCTCGATTACAGCGTTCTATACCGTGCTCACCGAAGGTGATGATCAGCAGGACCCGATTGCGGACGCTGCCAGGGCGATCCTTGATGGTCATATTGTGCTTTCACGCAGACTTGCAGAAGAAGGACATTACCCGGCTATCGACGTTGAAGCCTCTATCAGCCGGGTTATGCCACAGGTAACTGAAACCGAGCACTTTGCCCGATCCCAGCGTTTCAAGCAGGTCTACTCGCGCTACCAGCAGGCCCGGGATCTGATCAGCGTAGGCGCCTATGTGAAGGGCTCCGACCCGGAAACTGACTTTGCCATTACTCATATCGGGAATATGCGCCAGTTCCTGCAGCAGGGGCTGAACGAGCGTGCCTCGTTGGCCGAAAGCATCGATGGGCTGCTGGCGGTGGTTCCCGAGCGTCGCTCGCCGGAGCGTCGCAAGTCTGCAGTGCCAGATCCCTCCGCGGTCAGTACCAGTAGGGGTGCCGGTTGATGTTGCGTTCTCAACGTCTGGCCGTGGTGCTTACGCTCGAGGAGCGCAAGGAGCAGGCGGCACTGGAACAGATGGGTAAAGCCCGCGAACTGATGGAGCAGCATAAGAGTCAGGTAGAAAACCTCAATGGCTATCAGCAGGAATATCGGGATCAGATTCGCAACAGCCAGCACGGCGTGGTGCAGGTCAGTCGTTTACAAGCCTGGCAGGCGTTTATAGCCCAGCTTGACCAGGTTATCCTGCAGCAAAAAAAACAGCTGGACCAGGCTGAAGCCGTTTTCGAGGCCCGCCGGCGGGAGTGGCAACAAGCCTGGGAACGTCGGCGAGGCATGGAAAAATACATTGAAACCTGTCGGAAACAAGAGCAGGTTGCACAGGACGTGCAAGAGCAGAAGCTGTCTGATGAAGCCGCAGGCCGGGCTTTTGCGAGGCGTCGCCGCTGAACTTGTGCTGAATCAATCGCGATCCCATGCAAATTGAGTGCGCTGAGCTATCCTTGTAAGAAAACAGGCCGCTTTAAACAGGGTGGCTGAATGTTTCAGTGAATACCACCGGAGGTTTTGCGGATGCCCATCCATACCCGCCGCAGTCACGACGGTCAGGCCCTGATTATCAGAATCGAAGGGCGCTTCGATTTCAGTACCCATCAAGCCTTTCGCGATGCTTACGAGCATGGCGGAACGGATGTCCGCAACTACGTCGTGGATTTGTCCGAAGCAACCTATCTCGACAGCTCAGCCCTGGGCATGCTCCTTCTATTGAGGGACTATGCCGGAGGCGATAATGCCAGTATTGCTATTGAAAATTGCAATAACGATGTCCGCAAGATTCTTACCATTTCGAACTTTGAGCAATTGTTCACCATACGGTGACTGCTCAGGCCGCCGGAACCTTTCATGGATGAGCCTGCTGTAGAGAGTGGCCTGCTGAAAATCCTCATTGCCGATGATAGCGACAGCGATCGGCTGATACTGAAAACATTGCTACGACGCCTTGGCCACCTTGTGCTGGATGCCGCGAATGGTGAGGAAGCTGTTGCGCTTTTTCGCTCGGGCGCGCCGGATATCGTTCTTCTGGACGCGTTGATGCCCGCAATGGACGGCATGGAGGCAGCCAGAGAAATCAAACGGCTTGCCGGCGAGCGCATGGTGCCGTTGATTTTCATTACCTCCCTCTCGGACGCGGAAGATCTGGCGCGATGTCTCGAGGCGGGCGGCGACGGCTTTCTCAGCAAACCCTATAACCGGGTAATGATCAAAGCCAAGATCAGCGCGTTTAACCGGATGCGCCTGATGCACCAGGCTTTGTCGGATCAGAGAGATCTGATGCATGAGCGCAACCGGCAACTGCTTGAAGAGCAACATGTGGCGCGGCGGGTCTTTGATAACGTCGCACATACCGGCTGTCTGGATGCGCCCAACATTCGCTATCACGTGTCTCCTTTTTCGGTTTTCAGTGGTGATGTGCTCTTCGCTTCACCCCGCCCGGCCGGCGGAATGCTTGTTTTTACTGGTGATTTTACCGGCCATGGGTTGCCAGCGGCTATTGGCGCCATGCCCGTTGCAGAGACCTTTTACGGCATGGCAAGCAAGGGCTTTGATGGCTCTGACATCCTCCGTGAAATCAATCAGAAGCTCGTGCGCATTCTGCCGAAAGATATGTTCTGCTGCGGTACGATGGTTGAGGCGGACTTTGCACTCAATCAACTTAAGGTCTGGAACGGTGGTCTGCCCGATGGATGGCTGGTGCGCGCCTCCGAAGAGCGGTTCAGTTTGCCATCCCGCCACCTGCCGTTGGGTATCCTTAACGCTGACCAGTTCAACGCTGACATGGAAATCATCAGAACCCTGCCCGGAGATCGGCTGATACTGATGACCGATGGCGTGCTCGAGTGCAACAACGAAGAAGGTCAGCTCTTCGGTGAGAGGGGGGTTCGGCTCGCAGTCGAGAGTGCCGCGTCCGGGCAGCACCCGTTTGATGCTCTTATGAGCGGAATACAGCGTTTCACCGGGCGCCAGAAATTTGGTGACGACCTCACGCTTTGTTGCCTGGAAATGGTTGATCAGGAGGGGCTTTCTGCGTTGCCTGAGGGGGTTGCGCCTTCTACGCTCGCCGGGCCGGCCGAGTGGAAATGCGTGTATGAAATCCGGGAGCGCACATTGGGGGAGTTCAGCCCCTTGCCACTGCTGTTGCATATCTGCATGGAGGTGCCCGGGCTACGGCGAAAAAGCGGAGAAATTTATACCCTGCTCTCAGAGCTGTACAATAACGCTCTTGAACATGGTGTACTTGAGCTGCCTTCTGAGTGGAAATACACGCCGGAGGGATTTGGCCGGTATTATTCTGAGCGCACCGCACGCCTGAACAGGGTGAGTGGCCACTACATCAGATTCAGTTTTCACCATGAGCCCAGGCCGTGGGGTGGGCGTCTGAGGATTGTGTGCGAGGATAGCGGTCAAGGGTTTGACTTTGAGAATCATCCGGTTCTGCAATCCACGGAGATGGAGCAGAGCGGGCCCCGGTATGCGGGGCGCGGATTGATTCTGCTAAAGCGGTTGGCAGAATCCATCAAGTTCCAGGAACACGGGAGCCGGGTGGATATTATTTATGATTGGTACCTTTAATCGGCATTTACACAGGAACAAGGGAGTTGGTCATGGTTGATAAACCACACCTTGATGAAGAAGCTTTGGCAGAGCTTCGAGACGTGATGGAAGATGAATTCGAGATGCTGATCCAGACCTATCTTGGCGATTCGAAAGAGCGAATTGACAGCTTGAAGGGAGCTGTGATGGCTGGGGACTCAGACGCCTTTATCAAGACCGCCCACAGTTTCAAGGGCAGCTGCATCAATATCGGAGCTCCGCGCCTTGGGGAACTTTGCCGGAAAGCGGAAAAAGTCGGGCAGAACGAGAGCCTGGCCGAAGCGCCACCCGTCCTTGAAGAAATTGACGAAGAATTTCAACGGGTTACTGAGGCTTTTGGTGCTCTGATGGAGCGCGGAACAGGATAGGCGTGTTGAGCAACAGCAGAGGTTGGTCGGGGAAAGAGTGCGGCTGGCATTGCTTTTGCAGCTGTTTGGGAAACAGCCTGAAATCAGCTCTGAAACAGACTGAACAGCGCGACTTCCGATCAAAAGCGGCAAGAGGTTGCCATGACACAGATGGTTCTTCCCCAGACTCCAGCGCCCGGGATCCAGAAAGATGCCGGCGCACCGAAGCCCGGTTCCGCTCGAGATAACGGCGCCGATGAAAGCCGGTATGAATCCGTCTCCCGTGCGGAGCAGAAACGTCTCGACAGCCGGCAAGCTGACGCCAGAAGCTCTGAAAAAGAAGAAGGCTCGCAATCGGCAACTCAAGCCGAGCCGGCCAGCAAAACCGATGAAACGGAAAAGTCCGGTAAGACGGTTTTAGCCGGTGAAGACACATCGGCTGAAAAAACAGAGGCTGTAAAGATCGCAGAGCCAGCCTCTGAAATGGAAGCCCTCATGGCTCCTCTTACCTTTGCGGAACTACAGGCGCTGTTATTGCCCGCTACCGGGCAGGCTGGGGTGGCTGGCGTTGCCGCAAGCCCTGCCGTAGAAAGCCCGGCAATCATCCAGGGGACTGAACTTTTTGCCGGGCTTGCCGGGGGTAAACCCGGGCAGCCTGGTCAGGTTGTGAATGCCGGCAGTGGCGGCAATGGTGGGCTGATGGCCGGGCTACAAATGACCGAAGCCCTTATGCCGGCCGCCGGAAAAAATACCAGAGTTGCTGACCCCTCCGGCCTGTTGACAGGTACTCGCCTTGAAGCCGCCATGGAGCTGGTTTCTCAGCAAAGCACCCACAGTTCCGCTGGCAAACTTGCTGCAGACGCTCAGGTGCCTCTGAGGAGCTACGCGACATCCGTTGATGTACCGGTGAACCATGCAGAGTGGGGCGACAAGCTGATGGGGAAACTCAGCTGGCTGACAGCCAAAAACCTGTCAATGGCCGAGATTCATCTTACCCCGCCTGATATGGGGCCTATGGAAGTGCGGGTTCGCGTTCAAAATGATCAGGCCAATATTACTGTTCATGCGGCCAATCCTGTGGTGCGGGATCAACTTGAACTGCATTCGCACCGGCTGCGTGACATGCTGGGTGAACAAGGTCTTTCACTGGCTCAGTTCGACGTCTCTGATAACTCACAGAACCAGCGCGGAGAGCAGGGCGCGGGTGACGGAGAAGGTTCGTCCTCTGGTTCGGGCACTGAGCTCGCGGCTGCAGAAGGAAGTGACATGGACACTCAGGGAGGCAGTCTTGATCTGAGCTGGAACGGCGCCGTTGACATTTTTGCCTGATCAGCCGCGCTATCCTGCTCAGCAATCCTCGCTAATCTGCTTTGCCCATCCCTTCATGCAACGCTAAACTGCGGTTCTTAGCGGGAGGGTTGGGTCTTTGGCCCGCTCTTTGCAGTCAATCGGTAACAGTCATGGAAAAGTATTTCCACTGACAAATTTCTGGCGAAAAACACTATGGCAGAAAATAGCGCACCCGAGGCTACACCAGCCAAGAAAGGTAAACTCAAGCTGATCATCCTCATTGTAGTGGGGTTGATACTGGCAATTGCCCTGTCGGTTGCGGGAACCTTGTGGTTTCTTGGTGACGGATTGCCCGGGATGGGCGACGACACAGAAACCGTGGAAGATGTGGCGGTAGAAACCTTCCTGCCAACCGTATATCTGGATATCGAAAAAGCCCTGGTGACAACGGTACAAGGTGAAGGCCGTCAGCGCTATGCACAGGCTTACGTGGCTCTGGCAGCAACAGACCCGCAGGCGCTGACCGCAGCCAAACTGCATATGCCCCTGATTCGAAGCCAGTTGGTTATGGTGCTCGGTAGCAGCGGTTTTACTGAATTGCAGACGCCCGAGGGACGGCAAGGCCTCGCGGAAAACATGCTGGCAACGGTTAACCAGGTGCTGGAGCAGGAAGGCGAGCCCGGCGTCAACCAGGTGTTGTTCAGGAATTTTGTAGTTCAATAGAGAATGCGATTACGGGTGCAACAGAGCCCTGATTCGGGCAAGGCTTTTCAGCGGCAGGACAAAGTATGCAGGATTTACTGTCACAGGACGAAATTGATGCGCTCCTCCACGGCGTGGATGACGGTGACATTGATACTTATGAAGAAGCTGACGAAACCGGTGTAAAAAACTACGATCTCGCCAGCCAGGATCGCATCGTCCGTGGCAGGATGCCGACGCTGGAGATGATTAACGAGCGCTTCGCGCGGTATACCCGGATCAGCCTGTTCAATCTTCTGCGCCGCAATGCGGATGTCTCCACCGGTGGCGTCCAGATCATGAAATTCGGCGAGTACATTCACACTCTCTATGTTCCTACCAGTCTGAATCTCTGCAAGGTTCGCCCGTTGCGGGGGACGTCGCTGTTTGTTCTGGATGCCAAGCTGGTGTTCAAACTGGTAGACAACTTTTTCGGGGGTGAAGGGCGGCATGCCAAAATCGAGGGCCGGGAGTTCACTCCCACGGAAAATCGCATTGTTCAGATGGTGCTTAACCAGGTCTTCAAGGACATGCAGGAAGCCTGGCAAGCAGTCATCAATGTGGATTTTGATTACCTCAGTTCTGAGGTAAATCCGGCCATGGCGAACATTGTCAGCCCCAGCGAAGTGGTGGTGGTCAGCACCTTCCACATCGAATTGGATGGCGGTGGTGGTGAGTTGCATTTTGCCTTGCCCTATTCAATGATCGAGCCAATCCGGGATGTCCTTGATTCTGGCGTACAAAGTGATGTTGACGATGTAGACGAGCGTTGGGTCAATGCGTTGCAGGAGGACATCAAGGAAGTGGACGTTCCTGTCAACACGACCGTTTGTCGTCGCAGGATTTCCCTGAGGGAGATCGCCAAACTGAAAGCCGGCGACATCATTCCCGTAGAGGTGCCTGAATATCTGACAGTAACGGCCAATGGTATTCCCATATACAAGGCCACCATGGGAACCCGGGACGGAAAACTGGCGCTTAGAATTCATGAGCGGGCGACACGGCCCAAGTTAAAAAAACAACCGAAGGTAGGACGCAATGGCTGACGACAACAAAGACGGTCAGGAGCTGAGCGAGGACGAAAAGCTGGCAGCCGAATGGGAGGCAGCCATGGAAGAGACCGGTGAAGAAGGGGCAGAGGAATCCCGGGATGACGAGTGGGCGGAAGCCATGGAAGAGGCCGGAGAGAAAGGCGCCGGTGCTAAAAGCAGTGTGCGCGCCGCCCCTATGGAAGAGTTTGACGAGGGTTCCACGTCGAATCAGGGCAGTGGACCGCCACCGGACCTTGATGTCATTCTGGACATTCCGGTCAGTATTTCCATGGAGGTGGGCAATACCCAGATTCCCATTCGTAATCTTCTGCAGTTGAACCAGGGCTCGGTTATCGAGCTGGATCGGCTGGCGGGCGAGCCACTGGATGTTCTGGTCAACGGCACGCTTATCGCTCATGGCGAGGTTGTTATGGTTAATGAAAAGTTCGGTATCCGCCTGACCGACGTCATCAGCCCGGGCGAACGCATCAAACGGCTGCAGAAATAGAATGTGGAAGAGAACTGCGGGCCTGTTACTTGTGCTTACAGCCATGCCGGTGCTTGCCGAAGAAACTGCCAGGGCAGTAGAGGGTAGCCCGGGGCGGGCACCTGACACACTCGGTACGCTGTTCAGCCTTGGTGCTGGCCTGGTTGCTGTGATCGCCGTGATATACGGTTGTGCCTGGATTATCCGTCGGATGAACGGCATGACGGGTATGAACAACAATGCAATCAAGGTCGTGTCCGTAATGGCTATCGGTGCCCGCGAACGTATCGCACTGATAGAAGTGGGTGGACAGCAGATCCTCCTGGGCATCACCCCGTCGGCTATTCGAACGTTACAGGTCTTTGACGAGCCGGTTGTGGATGCGAGTAACCCGAATTCCGGGGACTTTGCCCGACGTCTGCAAGGAATGATCGGTAAACCCTGGACAGCCCCGAACAAGGAATGAACAGGCCCATGATGGTGGCAACGCTTAGACGACTCATCCCGCTGTCTGTTCTGCTCGGCGGCCTGTTCTGGGCACCGCTGGCACTTGCAGACCTGCCAGGTATTCCCGCCTTTACAGTGCAGCCAGGCGAAGGCGAGGGCATTCAGGAATACTCGGTAACCCTGCAGATTCTGGCGCTGATGACTGCGCTGACGTTTCTGCCGGCCATGATGATGATGATGACATCCTTCACCCGCATCATCGTGGTGTTTGCGATCCTGCGCCAGGCGCTGGGCCTGCAGGCAACGCCTTCAAACCAGATACTGCTCGGCCTGGCCCTGTTTCTCAGTATTTTTATTATGAAACCGGTTCTCGAAGAAGCCAATCGAGTCGGGTTGCAGCCGTATCTTCAGGAAGAAGTGACATCGCTGGAAGCGGTTGAACTGGCCAGCCAGCCCTTCAAGAAATTCATGCTGGAACAGACCCGGGAAGACGACTTGGCGCTGTTCATGCGCATCGCTGACGTTCAGTACGATACAGCACAGGATGTTTCCTTCTGGATTCTTATGCCTGCGTTCGTGACCAGCGAACTTAAAACAGCGTTCCAGATAGGGTTTATTCTGTTTATTCCATTTCTGATAATTGACATGGTGGTCGCCAGCGTACTGATGGCCATGGGTATGATGATGTTGTCGCCCATTATTATCTCGCTGCCATTCAAGATCATGCTGTTTGTTCTGGTGGATGGATGGGCCCTGATTATGGGCACGCTGGCTGCCAGTTATGGGATATAGCCCGACGATGGAAAACAGGAGAGGCACATGACTCCCGAAACCGTTATCGACATCCTGCGGGAGGCTCTTTGGATGATCGTGCTTTTTTCATCCGTGATTATCGGTCCGGGGCTGGTTATCGGCCTGATCGTGAGTACTTTTCAGGCCGCCACCCAGATCAACGAACAAACACTCAGTTTCCTGCCGCGTCTGTTGATAACACTCATCGTTATCATTGTTCTGGGTCCCTGGTTGCTTACCAAGCTTCTGGATCATGCTCACCGGCTGATCTCCAGCATCCCTTTCCTGATCGGTTGATCCATGACCCCCATGGAACTCAACGCAGACATGCTCGGCCAATGGGTTGGGCAACACCTCTGGCCGCTGTTTCGTCTGGCCAGCTTTCTGATGGTCATTCCAATTTTCGGTACTCAGCTTGTGCCCGCCAGGGTACGCCTCGGATTGGCCTTGTTAATGACTATCCTGATTGTGCCTATGATCCCGGAAGTGCCGCAGGTTGAAGCCCTGAGTGCCGATGCGGTGCTCATTACTTTGCAGCAGATTCTGATTGGTGTCGGGATGGGCTTTGCGTTGACAGCCCTTTGGCAGTTGTTTGTCGTTGCTGGTCAGATGATCGCGATGCAAATGGGGCTGGGCTTTGCGTCCATGGTAGATCCAGCTAACGGCGTTAACGTACCTGTGCTTTCCCAGATCTACACCATCACCGTCACCTTGCTGTTTCTTGCCATGAATGGCCACCTGGTCGCATTTGAAGTGTTCATTGAAAGTTTCCGATCCTTACCTATCGGAATGGAAGGCCTCGGCCAGACCGGAGTGTGGGAGCTCGCGCACCGCATTAGCTGGATGTTCGCCTCCGCCATGTTGCTGGCATTGCCGGCCGTGACTGCCGTGCTCATCGTGAGCATTTCCTTTGGCGTAATGACCCGGGCAGCGCCCCAGATGAACATCTTCGCCCTCGGTTTCCCGATTGGCCTGATTTTTGGATTATTTGCTATATGGGTGCTGCATGCCAATTTTCTGCCGCACTTTGAAGATTACACACGGCAGACTTTTGAGTTTATGCGAAACCTTCAGGGGCAGCCCTAGTGTCCCTGGCGACACCTAAAGAGTCAGAGCATGGCAGAAGATAACGACAATAGTCAGGAAAAAACCGAAGAGGCCACCCCCCGAAGGCTCGAAAAAGCCAAAGAGGATGGCCAGACAGCCCGATCAAAAGAACTGGCCACCATGGCGGTACTGATCGCCGGCGCAGGTGGTTTGTTGATCTTTGGTGCTCAGCTGGGAGCCTCAATGGAGGCCATCATGCGTGATGCCTTTACTCTGGAACGCTCGGCCATATTCGATACCCGACACATGAGCATTCAGCTGATGTCCTCTGCCAAAGAGGCCGCCTGGGCCCTGGCACCCATTCTCGTGCTTTTGCTCATCGCTGCTATCGCCGGGTCCATAGGCATTGGAGGGTTACTCTTCAGCGGTAAAGCTATCGCTCCCAAGCTCAATCGCATGGACCCTATAAAAGGTCTGGGCAGAATGTTTTCCGCGCGCTCCCTGATCGAACTGGTCAAAGCCATCGCCAAAGTCGGGTTGGTTATGGCCCTCGCGATTCTCATACTGGACGTTCGCACCGAAGACCTGCTTGCCATCGCCGACGAACCCGCAGTGCCGGCCATGGAGCACGTGCTCTGGACGCTTGGCTGGAGCTTCTTTCTACTCTCGTGCGCCACCATAATTATTGCCGTCATCGACGTGCCGTTTCAGATTTTCGATCATCAGAAAAAGCTGCGAATGAGCAAGCAGGAAGTCAAAGACGAATACAAAGACACGGAAGGCAAGCCGGAGGTAAAAGGCAAGATTCGCCAGCTCCAGCGCGAAATGGCCCAGCGCCGCATGATGCAGGATGTGCCCACGGCAGACGTAGTCATCACCAACCCGACTCACTACGCCGTGGCGCTCAAGTATGATTCCAACTCCATGGCCGCGCCTGTGGTCGTTGCCAAGGGCAATGATGAAACGGCTTTCAAAATCATGGAAATTGCCCGTGAGCATAAAGTCGAGATTCTTCGCACTCCGCCCCTTACCCGTGCGATTTACCACAACAGTGATATAGGCGAAGAAATCCCGGATGGTCTGTATATGGCCATTGCTCAGGTGCTGGCTTACGTGTTCCAGCTTCGGCAGTTCCGCAAGGGGCGTGGGCCAAAGCCCGGGATGCCTGATTTACCGATTCCTTCTGACCTGCGGCGGGATATTTAGTTTGGTCCCTAGCCTTCTGGTTTGGGGGAGGAGTGATGGTGGGTGGCCTTTTCAGGACACGCTACGAGCCCATCCATGGGCGCTTGACGGTGGCCGTCCTAGGCCACCGACAGTTCTGAAAAGGTCACCCACCACCCCTCGTTAGACCTCACGATATCTCGCCTGCAGGCACCAAAGTCAAAGGCTGCCTGCAGGGTTGTGCGGATGTCAGTCTTCTTTGTGCTCGTAAATAGCCTTACCCCAGGCCTCGCGGCTGCCCGGAAGTATCAGGTTCAGAATGATCGCCGCTACCGCACACAGGGCGATACCCTCAAGGTGGCCCAGAACCATGCCGCCGATGCCGAACACCAGAGTCACACCCACGATAACCAGATTCCGCGCCTGAGAAAGATCCACCTGATGGCGAATCAGCGTGCTCATGCCTACAACGGCAATGGAGCCGAACAGCAAGCACAGAATGCCACCCATAACCGGAACAGGGATTGTCTGAAGAACTGCGCCGAATTTGCCCACAAAGGCCAGGACGATCGCCGTACATGCTGCCCACCACATAACCTTCGGGTTAAAGTTGCGGGTCAGCATCACTGCGCCGGTTACCTCTGAATAGGTCGTGTTTGGTGGCCCGCCCAGCAAAGCAGCAGCGCTGGTAGCAAGGCCGTCGCCCAGCAGAGTGCGGTGCAGGCCGGGTTTTTCCAGGTAATTTTTGCGGGTAACGTTACCAATTGCCAGAATATCGCCGATGTGCTCAATGGCTGGCGCAATGGCAACCGGAATCATGAACAGGATAGCGCCCCAGCTGAACGCTGGCGCTACAAAATTGGGAACCGCAAGCCAGGCTGCTTGCTGGATGGGCGTGGTATCAACAATGCCTGCGAAAGCAGACAGGATATAACCGACAACCACACCAAACATGATCGGAATCAGGCGAAAGATACCCTTCGACCAGACCGATGCAACAATGGTCACCGCCAGCGAAATCATTGCAATCCACAGTGCTGTATCCTGCGGAATAAGCTGAACAGCGCCGTCGCCGGTGCGGCCAGAGGCCATGTGGACCGCGACGGGTGCCAGCCCAAGACCGATCACCATGATGACAGGCCCGATAACCACCGGAGGCAGAAGGCGGGTTACGAATCCGGTTCCGCGCATGCGTATTGCACCGCTGAGCAGGATATAGAGAATACCCGCCGCCATCAGGCCGCCCAGGGTTTCTTCAAGGCCGAACTTGCCCTTTGAGGCGATAACCGGTGCTATAAATGCAAAAGATGAGGCCAGGAAAATCGGGATCTGGCCACCGGTCACAATATGGAATATCAGTGTGCCCAGGCCCGCAGTAAACAGCGCAACGTTGGGGTCGAGGCCAGTGATCAGGGGCATCAGCACCAGTGCGCCGAAGGCTACCAGCAACATCTGGGAGCCGGCAATCGCCTGCTTCCAGACAGGATCCTTTGTGTGGTCTTCCATGATCAGACGTCCTTCTGCTTGGTGCCGAAAATTTTGTCACCGGCATCGCCAAGCCCTGGCAGGATATAGCCTTTTTCATTCAGGCAATCGTCCACCGACGCTGTGTAAATGGACACATCCGGGTGTTTATCCAGAACTTTTTTTACACCTTCCGGAGCCGCCACCAGAACCAGGGCGCGGATTTCAGTGCTGCCAGCCTTTTTGAGCAAATCAATGGTGGAAATCATGGAGCCCCCGGTTGCCAGCATGGGGTCAACAATCAGTGCCATGCGCTGATCCAGTTCGCCAACGAGTTTCTCCAGATAGGTGTCGGCTTCCAGAGTTTCTTCATTCCGGATCTGGCCTACTACGCTTACCCGGGCTACCGGAATCAGGCTTAGAACGCCATCCAGCATCCCGAGCCCTGCGCGCAGAATCGGCACGACCGTGATTTTCTTACCGTGAATCTGCTCCACCTCAACCGGGCCTGCCCAGCCTTCAATGGTTTTTTGCTGCAAGCTGAAATCTTTGGTGGCTTCATAGGTCAGCAACGCACCCACTTCCTGTGCCAGTTCACGAAAATTCTTGGTGCTGATCTCCGAGCGCCGCATCAGGCCGAGTTTGTGTCTGATCAGGGGGTGTCTAACCTCGTGGACTGGCATGGGCTCACCTGCTTTGTGTGTCTGCGAATGTGTAGTTAAAAGTTCAGTGTTGCGTTTTAGTGGCGCAAGGATACCGCATCTTGGAATGTGAGTCAGGCAGGTAAAGGCAGCTTACGAACGAAAAAACAAACGCGATGGTATGGATCTTGCGGTAACACTGTAAAAGACGCTCCAGCGTCAGAAACTCGACCCTGAAAACGCCCTCAGAAACAGTGAATCGGAGATGCTTCCGGCATGGACAGAGCTTTAGTCCTTAGTAACGTCAAATCCCTGACGCGGGGAAACCTCGGCGTACCCGTGATGCTCATGGGGTTGCTGGGCATGATGATTCTGCCCATGCCTGCGTTTTTGCTGGACGTATTCTTCACGTTCAATATCACACTCTCGATTGTCATTCTTCTGGTCTGCGTGTACGCGCTTCGGCCCATGGAGTTTGCCTCCTTCCCGACGGTATTGCTGGTAGCAACCCTGCTGCGCCTGGCGTTGAACGTGGCCTCCACCCGGATCGTGTTACTGGAAGGGCATGAAGGCGGCGATGCCGCAGGTAAGGTCATCGAGTCCTTTGGTGCGGTGCTGATCGGCGGCAACTATGCGGTTGGCCTTGTGGTCTTCGCCATTCTTATGATTATCAACTTTCTGGTTGTTACCAAGGGTGCCGGCCGGGTTTCGGAGGTCAGCGCGCGCTTTACGCTTGATGCCATGCCCGGAAAGCAGATGGCTATTGATGCCGATCTGAATGCCGGCCTTGTTAACCAGGAAGAAGCCAAGCACCGGCGTGCAGAGATAGCGCAGGAGGCGGATTTTTACGGCTCCATGGATGGTGCGTCCAAGTTCGTAAAAGGTGATGCGGTCGCTGGCCTGCTGATTCTGGCCATCAACATTATTGGCGGTGTTGCCATCGGTATGGTCCAGCATGGCCTGGATTTCGGGCTCGCCATGGAGCGCTATGCGCTGCTGACCATTGGTGATGGTCTGGTTGCCCAGATTCCGTCACTGCTGCTGTCTACCTCCGCCGCCATCATGGTTACCCGGGTTACCTCCAGCCAGGATATGGGTGGGCAGATTCTTCAGCAGATGTTCAACGCGCCCAAGGCTCTGGCGATAGCCGCTGGCATTCTCCTGCTTTTGGGCTTGATCCCCGGAATGCCCCACGTGGCGTTTTTGGGGCTGGGCAGTCTTGCGGCTGCGGGCGCCTGGTTTATCTGGAAAAAAGACCAGCAAACGGTGGAAGAGGGTGGCATGTTTCCGGGCCGGGGCGGCGCCGCTGTGGCGCCTGGCTCAGGCGGGCGCGATATACCGTTGACGGGCGACGCGGGTGGCGACCCGGGCCGCCAGTTACCTGCGCCGGGGGAAACCCGTGAGCTTGGCTGGGACGACGTGGCAACGGTGGATATTGTCGGGCTGGAAGTTGGTTATCGCTTGATTCCGTTGGTCGATAAGTCTCAGGGCGGCCAGCTATTGAGCCGCATCAAGGGTGTCCGTAAAAAGCTGTCGCAGGACATGGGCTTTCTGATGCCGTCTGTACATATTCGCGACAACCTGGAT
Source organism: Marinobacter sp. (assembly GCF_048259445.1). GTDB lineage: Bacteria > Pseudomonadota > Gammaproteobacteria > Pseudomonadales > Oleiphilaceae > Marinobacter. Next base: position 224,402 of record NZ_JBLXHQ010000003.1, read on the forward strand.
CTCATGCCCAATGTTTACCGCATCACGCTGATGGGAGTGACGATCGCAGAAGCGGAAATACACCCTGACCGGGAACTGGCAATCGACCCCGGCCAGGTATTCGGCAAAATAGAAGGTATAGAAGGCAAGGACCCCGCTTTTGGTCTTGATGCGAGCTGGATTGAACCGGAAAAGAAAGACCAGGCTCAGACCCTAGGGTATACCGTGGTTGATGCCAGCACCGTTGTTGCCACGCACCTGAACCAGGTTCTGCAAAAGCACGCCCACGAACTGCTGGGCCATGAAGAAGTACAGAAATGGCTGGATCAGCTCGAAAAAGTCTCGCCGAAGCTGGCTGAAGAGCTGGTGCCGACCACTGTGTCTATCAGCCTTCTGCTGAAGGTGCTCCAGAATCTGCTCAAAGAAGAAGTACCCATTCGTGATATGCGCTCAATTGCAGAAGCCATGGTGAATGTGCATCCGAAGAGCCAGGACCCCAGATTGCTGACTACGGTGGCGCGTCAGGCGCTGCGTCGGATGATCGTTCAGAGTATTTGTGGAAATGATTCGGAGATACCCGTTATCACTCTGGATCCGGATCTGGAACAGTTATTGCTGAAGTCTGTTCAGCAGAGTCAACAATCTGGCGGCCAGGAAGACATAGGTATGGTTCTGGAGCCAAATATGGTGGAAAAGCTGCAGCGCTCTTTGCAAGACAGTGTGCAGCGCCAGGAAATGCTGGGTAAGCCCGCTATCTTGCTGGTATCCGGACCGTTGAGGCCGGTGTTGGCAAAGTTTGCGAGTTACGGTGTGGAGCGCTTGCATGTGCTTTCGTACCAGGAAATACCGGATAACAAACAGATTACGATCGTGGCGTCCGTAGGCCAGTAAGCATGCGGATGAAAGAACGGACAACGTCAATGCAGCGTTGCCGGTGGAGGATGCAATAACATGAAAGTTAAACGATTTTTTGCCAAAAGCATGGCCGAAGCGCTGAAGCAGATCAGTGAGCAGTTGGGGCCCGATGCTGTCATCCTTTCCAACCGGCGGGCAGATGGTGGCGTTGAAATCGTCGCGGCGCTGGATTACGACGAAAATATGGCGCGCCAGAGTCTTGGCGAAAAAGCCAGCGAGGCAACAAACGGCGCCCGGCTTGGTGAAATGCAGGCAGAGCATCACCGCCGGCTGGAAGACGAGCTGAGCCGGTCCCGCTCACGTATCCGCGATGTTCGTGAAAACCGGGCAGCGCGGCCCCACGGCTATGCCGAAGCGTCATTCGCGGAGCTTCATGACGCCGCGAGTGAGAGTTTTGACGAGCCTGTCACTGCAAACGTCACCAGCAATGCAGGCTATTCCGACGAGTTGGCCAGCATGCGTGCAGAAATCAGCTCTTTGCGTGATCTCATGAGCAGCCAGCGCGGTGAGCCGGAAAAGCCCGGCTCCAACGCGATTCAGCAACGGCTTGCAGAGCGGTTGCAGGAATTTGGCCTGAGCCAGGATCTGGCAGGTTCGCTGTCTCGCCGGCACAAAAACGGAAAACTCGAGGACGGCTGGAAGCAGGCTTTGAAAATGCTTGTTACCGGAGTGCGTACAGCCCGCCAGGAGTGGCTTGATGAGGGCGGCGTATATGCGCTGGTTGGCCCCACCGGCTCTGGCAAGACCACCACGATTGGCAAACTGGCGGCTCGCTATGTGCTGAAACATGGTGCCGATTCTCTGGCGCTGGTTACCACAGATCGCTATCGGGTTGCGGCGCATGAACAGCTTTTCGTGTTCGGCCGTATTCTTAATGTGCCGGTTCGGGTAGTGGACGAAAGCCACACTCTGGACGACATCCTTGACGAACTGTCGGATCGTCATCTGGTGCTTATTGATACCGCAGGGCTGACCAGCTCAGAGAAAGGCTATCAGGAGCAACTTGCAGAGCTGGCCCGCAGTCATCATAACGTTCGGACCCACCTGGTTGTTTCGGCAACCAGCCAGCCGCGTATTATGAAATCTGTATGGCATTGCTATAAGATGGCAGGTCTCACGGGCTGCGTGATGACAAAGATCGACGAGGCGCTGACTCTGGGCGAATCTCTGGGCTTTGTGATGGAAACCGGATTGCCGGTGGCCTATTACACAGATGGGCAAAAGATTCCCGGAGATCTTTACCACGCCGAAGCAGTTCCGCTGGTACGTTTGGCTGTCGAGCGCCTTAAAACGCTTCAGCAGCAGGCTACTGCAGAGCGGTTATCGGGTGAAGAACGCCCCCGCGAAATGGCATGAGGCCCTGAAAATCTGATTTGTTTCAGCCATGAACCATATCCGGCTAAACGTTGCGAGAGATAATAAACAGTATGAGCAAAGCACATCCGGTACAGGTGATCGCAGTTTCCGGCGGCAAGGGTGGTGTCGGCAAGAGTAATGTGTCGGTCAATCTCGGTATTGCTCTGGCGCAGAAGGGCAGGCGTGTGGTTTTGCTTGATGCAGATCTCGGTCTGGGCAACATAGATGTGCTTCTCGGCATTACCGCCAACCGCACGTTGAAGGATGTGTTAGCAGGGGAGTGTGATCTCAGAGACGTTCTGGTCAACGGCCCTGGTGGTATCAAGATTGTGCCGGCGTCTTCCGGCACCCAGCGCATGACTCAGCTCAGCGCTATGGAACACGCGGGCCTGATCAACGCTTTCAGTGAGCTGGGCGATCAGATTGATGTACTTATTGTGGACACAGCTGCAGGTATTTCGGAGTCAGTTGTGAGTTTTCTCAGAGCTTCCCAGGAATTGCTTCTGGTGGTCTGTGATGAACCGACATCGATTACCGATGCTTACGCCCTGATCAAGTTGATGAATCGCGACTACGGCACCAACCGCTTCCGTATTCTTGCCAATCAGGTAGGTAGCGAGCAGGAGGGCCGTCATCTGTTCGAAAAACTGACCCGGGTTACTGAACGCTTTCTGGATGTAGCACTACAATATGTTGGTATGGTGCCTTACGACGAAGCCGTGAAGAAAGCCGTTCAGCGTCAGAAAGCTGTGCTGGACGCCTATCCCCGGGCCAAAGCCTCGCTCGCGATCAAGGCACTGGCTGATAAGGTAGAGAGCTGGCCGTTGCCGTCATCTCCCCGCGGACATCTGGAGTTTTTTGTGGAGCGGCTCGTCGAAGTCTGAAACGGATCCCGTCAAACAATACCGGATACACGACATTGACGAAAAATCTGGGAATCTATCACCAAGCTGGCGTACAAAGTTCCTCAGAACTGATTGAGACGCACGCGCCTCTGGTCAAGAAAATTGCTCTTCATCTTTTGGCCCGGCTGCCAGCCTCTGTGCAGCTGGACGATCTTATGCAGGCCGGCATGATTGGATTGCTGGAAGCTGCCCAACGCTATAGCTCAACCAAAGGCGCAACCTTCGAAACCTATGCCGGTATCCGCATCCGGGGTGCCATGGTGGATGAAATCCGCAAAGGCGACTGGGTGCCGCGCTCCGTTCACCGGAACGGTCGCAGGGTTGCCCAGGCGATCAAGGCTGTTGAAAATCGATTGGGGCGTGAAGCCCAGGATGCGGAAGTTGCCGAAGAGCTCGGTATGGGGCTTTCCGAGTACCACGCAACTCTGTCTGATTCCAACAGTGGGCGACTTTTTAGCCTTGATGAGCTCAATGAATCCGGAGAGCTGCCGATAGAAGAGACAGAGACCAGTGATAACCCACTGGACGGACTGGCTTCGGATTCCTTTCGGAGCAATCTGGTAGCTGCGATAGAACAGCTGCCCGAGCGGGAAAAGCTGGTACTGAGCCTGTATTACCAGGAGGAATTGAACCTCAAGGAAATTGGCGCAGTGCTGGGCGTGAGCGAAAGCAGAGTCAGCCAGATTCACAGCCAGGCGGCGCTGCGGCTGCGAGGCAGGCTGTCGGAATGGCGCCACGAGGATGGTCAGTAGGCCTGTATCAGGTTTCCGGATCGTACTGGAGTGTAGTATTTGGTAACCGATGCTTTACAACCGTCATAAAGATCAGACAATAAGCGCTTAAATCAGCGGCCTGCCAAAATTTGAGCGCAAAGGTCAAACGAATTCCGGGTCTTATTAACTGGAGGTCCCTTTGGACAAGAACATGAAAATTCTCATTGTGGATGACTTTTCCACAATGAGACGGATTATCAAGAACCTGCTCCGTGATCTGGGCTTCACAAATACTGATGAAGCGGATGACGGCAACACGGCTCTGCCCATGCTGAAAAGCGGCAAATACGATTTCCTGGTGACAGACTGGAACATGCCCGGAATGTCAGGCTTTGATCTGCTCAAAGCGGTACGGGCCGATGACAACCTGAAAACTCTACCGGTTTTGATGGTTACGGCCGAAGCCAAGCGCGACCAGATTGTTGCGGCTGCTCAAGCCGGTGTGAACGGGTATGTGGTCAAGCCTTTCACTGCTGCCGTTCTCAAGGAAAAAATTGAGAAAATTTTTGAACGAATCCAGTAAGCAGAGATTGGATGGATCGTATGAACGATAACGAGAAGATCCACCGGGGTCTCGAGCCGGAAGTAACCGAGAAGCTAAGGCGCCAGGCAGCAGAACTCAATCAATGCGTTGAACGCGGAGATCATGTCCGCGCTATGGCCCTGATCAACGAGCTGGGTGAGGTCCGGGATCAGAGCTTGTATCGTGAAGTCGGTCGGCTGACTCGAACGCTCCACGAATCAATCCGGAATTTTCAGATAGATCCGCGCAGCCCCGAACAGAAGGAAGTTCTGTCGATGATGACAGATGCCTCAGATCGGCTTGCCTACGTGGTGCAGATGACAGGCCAGGCTGCCAATCGCACCATGGACCTGGTTGAAGAGAGCATGCCCGTGGCCAATGCAATGCGCGATGAAGCGTCCGCCTTGCGTGATGAGTGGCAGCGTTTGCGCCGCCGTGAAATGCAACCTGCGGAATTTCGTGAGCTGTACGGCCGTATCGATAACTTTTTTGTGGGCCTGACCCAGGACGCCGATACCATATACAGCAGCCTCTCCGAGATTCTTTTGGCACAGGATTTCCAAGACCTGACCGGCCAGGTAATTCAGCGCGTTACGACGTTGGTCAAGGATGTCGAGGAGCAGATGCTCAGCCTTGTTGTCATGGCCAGCCATGTTGACCAGCTCACCGGCACGGTTCATCACATTGACGGCGAGGAAGTATCTGCTGAACAGGGAGTGGGGCCTCAGATGAAGCCTGAAGAGCGTGAAGATGTAGTTTCGGGACAAAACGACGTTGACGACCTGTTGTCCAGTCTCGGTTTCTGAATATAAGAGGTTAACCCATGGCGTTTGATGCCGATGATGAGATCCTTCAGGACTTTCTTGTAGAGGCCGGAGAGATTCTCGAAAAGCTGTCTGAGCAACTTGTCGATCTTGAACAACACCCTGACGACAGCAATCTGCTTAACGCCATATTCCGTGGATTTCATACCGTTAAAGGTGGCGCGGGCTTCCTGCAGCTGGACGCTCTTGTTAATTGCTGCCACTCAGCAGAAAACGTTTTCGACATCCTGCGTAACCATAAGCGCAGGGTGGATTCTGAGCTCATGGACGTTGTCCTCGAGGTTCTGGACCATGTCAATGCCATGTTCGAGCAGGTACGCAATCGCGAAGAGTTGACCCCTGCGCCTGATGAACTTATTGCTGCACTGGATGCGCTGGCTCTGCCTCAGGATGCCGCTCCTTCGGCGGCAGCCGCCCCCCTCGAGAAGCCTTCAGAAGCCGGCCTGGAAGACGGTGACATTACCGATGACGAGTTCGAGCAACTGCTGGATGCCCTTCATGGCGAAGCCCCTGCGGCTAAAGCAGATACCAGTCCGACTCAGGAGCAGCCAGCCGCAGGACATGGCGGTTCGGGCGATGACATCACCGATGACGAATTTGAAGCCTTGCTGGATGAACTTCACGGCAAAGGTAAATTTGCGGCCCAAGAGGCTCCGGGCGCAGGTGCCGGAGCCAAGGCTGCAGCTGGCCCGGTCGCGGGCAATGATGCTGAGCTGATCAGCGACGACGAATTTGAAAAGCTGCTGGATGAGCTACACGGCAAGGGCGGAAGCCCGACAACCGGCGATGCTGTTCACAAGCCAGCAGAGCCTCAGCAGGAACAAGCTGAAACCGCCAAACCCGGACAACAGAAAAACAAGGCCAATGCGCAGCCGGTTGCCAAAGCGCCGGCCAAAAATCCTGCCCCGGCACCAGCTGCCAGAGAACAGGCTCCGGTGGCAGAAACCACCGTCCGCGTCGATACCAAGCGCCTGGACGATATCATGAACATGGTGGGTGAGTTGGTACTGGTCCGTAACCGGTTGCAGCGGCTGGGTTCCGCAAGTGAAGACGAGCACATGCACAAGGCGGTCTCCAGCCTTGATGTCGTGACTACCGATTTGCAGACGGCTGTCATGCAAACCCGGATGCAGCCAATCAAGAAAGTATTCGGTCGTTTTCCGCGCGTTGTTCGCGATCTTGCCAGGAGCATGAAAAAAGAAGTGAACCTGGTCATGCACGGTGAAGACACGGATCTCGACAAAAACCTCGTTGAGGCCCTCTCGGACCCGCTTGTCCATCTGGTGCGTAACTCGGTTGACCACGGTATTGAGGCGCCGGATGTGCGGGAAAAAGCCGGCAAGCCGCGGCAGGGGACAGTTACCCTGTCTGCAGAGCAGGAAGGAGATCATATTCTTCTGTCCATTGATGACGATGGCGCCGGCATGGATCCGGAAGTACTCCGACGCAAAGCGGTAGAGAAAGGAATTTACGACCAGGACGCTGCCGATCGTCTGACAGATACGGAGTGTTTCAACCTGATCTTTGCCGCCGGCTTCTCCACCAAAGAGCAGATTTCTGACGTCTCTGGCCGCGGCGTAGGTATGGACGTGGTCAAGACCAAAATTGGCCAGCTTAACGGCCAGCTCAGCATTGTTTCCGAATTGGGCAAGGGCTCACGAATTATCATCAAGGTGCCCCTGACACTGGCAATCATGCCAACACTGATGATCGTGCTGGGTGATCAGTCGTTTGCGCTACCGCTGGTGAACGTAGTGGAAATTTTCCACTTGAACCTGAGTCGCACCAACATTGTCGACGGCCGGGAATGCATTGTTGTGCGCGACAAGGTGTTCCCTCTGTTTCATATAAAACGCTGGCTGGTTAAAGGTTCCTCCGGTACTGCCGATCGCGAAAACGGTCATGTTGTAATCGTGGCCATGGGCACGCGACAGGTTGGTTTTGTTGTTGATCAGTTGGTGGGCCAGGAAGAGGTGGTTATCAAGCCGCTCGGACGTGGCCTGCAGGGCACGCCGGGCATGGCTGGTGCAACAATCACCGGTGATGGCCGTATCGCGCTCATTATTGACGTTCCCAGCCTGCTTCAGCATTACAGTTGAGCGTTGCGCATAAAAGCTGAAGGCTCTGTGGGACAAGGTATTTTTGGTAGGAGAAACGGATGACAGTTTCTGTCCTGGTCGTAGACGATTCAGGGTTCTTCCGCAAACGGCTGACGGAGATACTGACTGCGTCCGGGCAAATCCGGGTGGTGGGTGTTGCTGCAAACGGCCGCGAGGGCGTAGAACTGGCTGAATCACTGCGCCCGGATGTTATTACCATGGATTACGAAATGCCGATCATGGACGGCATTTCGGCCGTGCGCGAGATCATGAAGAGGCATCCTGTGCCGGTGTTGATGTTTTCTTCTCTTACCTATGAGGGGGCCAGAATTACGCTGGATGCACTCGAGGCCGGGGCGGTGGATTTTTTGCCCAAAAACTTCGAAGAAATTGCCCGGGATGGCAGCCAGTTGCAGAAAATTCTGATAGAGCGCGTGCTGGATGTCGCCCGCAGCCGGCCGGCCAGTCGCACACAGCATTCTCCATCGCAATCTTCAGCGCATGCACAAGCGGATGTTGCACCGCAATCTCCTCGGCCGGCTGCCACGGCGGCGCCCAGACCTGCTGTTTCGGGTCGCCCGGAGCCACGCCAGCTTGCTTCCGGGCAGCAAAGTACGCAGCCCGGCCGCGCCTCCCGAAAGAGCCCGGCAAGGCACTATGCCGTTGTCGGTATCGGCACCTCTACCGGTGGGCCGGTTGCGCTCCAGCGTGTACTGGCGGCATTGCCGGCGTCCTTCCCTGCGCCCATTGTACTTGTCCAACATATGCCGGCGAGTTTTACTCCGGCGTTTGCCGAGCGGCTTAATAAACTTTGCAAGATAGAAGTGCGCCAGGCTGAGGACGGAGACATTCTTCGCCCCGGGCTCGCATTGCTCGCACCGGGTGGCAAACAGATGATGGTTGAGAACCGGGGAGGTCAGCCCAGGGTGCGTATTTTGCCGGGAGACGAGCGCCTGAATTACCGGCCCTGTGTGGATGTTACCTTTGGCTCCCTGGCCCGTTCGTTTCCCGGAAAAACTCTTGGTGTGATCCTTACCGGAATGGGATCAGACGGCAGGGAAGGCTGCCGCATGATGAAACAGAGCGGGTCGCCAATCTGGTCGCAGGATGAAAAATCATCGGTGATCTACGGTATGCCCATGGCGGTTGCCAAGGCAGGCCTGAGCGATGAAGTTCTGTCTCTCGATGACGTAGGTCCGCGACTGGTGGAGGGCGTCTGCTGATGGATGTTCTCAGCCTGCTTGGCGTTGTTCTGGCATTCGCCGCCATCCTTGGTGGCAACCTGCTCGAAGGAGGAGCTCTCAGCTCGCTCTTCAACGCCCCTGCTGCCGTTATCGTTATTGGCGGTACTCTTGCCGCGACAATTCTTCAGACCTCCTGGCCGACATTGAAGCGGGCCTCTGCACAGGCTCGATGGGTATTTGTTCCGCCCTATATCAGTATTGAAGATGGCATTGGCAAGGTGATTGACTGGAGCGTGAAGGCCCGCAAACAGGGCCTGCTCGGGCTTGAGGGGCTGGCCGAAAAAGAGCCGGAAAACTTTGCCCGTAAAGGCCTGCAGTTGTTGGTGGACGGGGCTGAAACCGAAACCATCCGAAGCATCATGGAAATTGATCTGGATTGTCGGGAGCAACGGGATCTGGAATCTTCCAGGGTGTTTGAAGCCATGGGCGGCTACTCTCCGACGATTGGGATAATCGGTGCCGTCATGGGACTGATTCAGGTAATGACCAACCTAGAAGATCCACAGTCGCTCGGGAGCGGCATTGCCACCGCGTTTGTGGCGACCATCTACGGCGTAGCTCTGGCGAATCTGTTGTTTTTCCCGATTGCCAACAAGTTAAGAGGGCTGGTCAAGGAGCGTTCCAGGTACGAAGACATGATGATCGACGGCATTATCGCCATCGCCGAAGGTGAGAACCCTAAATCCATTGAATTGCGTCTGCGGGGCTTCCTGCAGTAATCAACCCCGGTCCCTATTATGCGGCGTCGCAGGCAACCACAGGACGATTTGCACAACAAAGAGCGTTGGCTGATTTCCTACGCTGATTTCATCACTTTGCTCTTCGCTTTTTTTGTGGTGATGTACTCGGTGTCGTCGGTGAATGAGGGCAAATACAAGGTGCTTTCTGAAACGCTCACGGGCGTTTTTAACGCGCCTCAGCGGTCCTTTCAACCTATCGAGGTAGGCGACCAGCCGCAGCGCTCTGTGGTGACTGAATCAGAAGATGTTATTCCCCCTGCGGTAACCGAAGCTCCCCGCAATCCGGAACAGGATACCCGGGAGCGTTCAGAAGCCCTGCGTAACATGGCAGATCAGCTTGCACTGGAATTTGATGATCTGATCAATCGGGGGGTGGTTACTCTCGAAACGAATGAGCGCTGGCTGGCACTGAACTTGCCCGACAGTTTGCTTTTTGGCAGTGGTGATGCAGAGCCGCACTACGATTCGTTTGAGGTAGTCGAAAAGATAGCCAGGGTTCTGAGAGATCGGGATAACGCTGTAAAAGTTGAAGGTTTTACTGACAACCAGCCCATTCGCACGGCCCGCTTTCCTTCAAACTGGGAGCTTTCGGCGGCACGTGCGGCAGCCGTTGTGCGCATGTTGGGTATGGAGGGCATTGAGCCTGAGCGGCTGGCGGCGGTCGGCTACGGACAGCACCAGCCTTTAGCGCGCAACGACACCGAAGAAGGGCGGCGGCGTAACCGGCGCGTGGTGCTTCTTATTTCTCGCGATGCCAGCATTCGGGGTGTCATGCGCTAGAGTTCCGGCTCCGTTCAAGTTGTTCAGCCGCTGGCCGTTAAATCGGAGTACAGCGGGTTTCAGTTGTTTGCAATAACGTATTTTCCGGAGAGAAAACGTGCGAATCTGGGCAGTAGCCAATCAGAAAGGTGGTGTGGGTAAAACCACCTCGGTAGTGACTTTGGGTGGCCTGCTGGCGGAGCGTGGGAAACGCGTTCTGGTTGTGGATCTGGACCCCCATGGTTCTCTGACCAGTTGGTTCGGCTACGATCCTGATACAATCCCGCACAGCGTTTTTGATCTGTTTCAGCATCAGGGCAAGGTACCGGAAGGCCTTCCGGCTCAGCTCATTACGGAAACCAGTTGCCCCGGCCTGGCGCTGTTACCGGCGAGCACTGCACTGGCTACGCTGGAACGCCGAATGGTTGGTGTGGAAGGCATGGGGTTGATCGTTTCCCGGGCTCTTGCCCAGTTGTGGGACGATTTTGACTACGTCATCCTTGATAACACGCCATCGCTGGGCGTACTCATGGTCAACGCACTGGCGGCTGCGCAGCACCTGGTTATTCCGGTGCAAACCGAGTTCCTCGCCATTAAAGGTCTTGAGCGTATGCTGCATACACTGCAGATGATCATGCGCTCCCAGAAAAACCAACTGCCTTATACCATCGCCCCCACAATGTTTGATCGGCGCACTCAGGCTTCGGTAAAGAGCCTGAACCAGCTGCGCAGAACCTACCAGGACAACTTGTGGAAGTTTGCGGTGCCGGTTGACACGAAATTCCGCGATGCCAGTCAGGCAGGTATTGTGCCGTCGAAACTGGACGCGCAGACTCACGGTGTCAGAGCATACCGGCACCTGCTGGATGATTTGCTGGCAAGAACCGGCTCATTGAAGGTACGTCAGCATGGCTGACGAAAAATTGACGAAGCTGGCGGATCCGACCAGCGCAATCGCCAGTTATCTGGATGAATTGCTGCACGTGGCAACAGACACCGCTTTGCACGAAGAAATTAGTGATCCGGAGCCCGCGCCCGAATTGAAGCCCGAGCGGAAGCCTGCGTCAGTGTCGAAGCCGGAGTCGAGATCCGAACCGGCGCCCAGAGTGGAAACGCAGCAGCAACCTGCGCGCGTGCGAGAGGTTGTCGCCGCCAAGGAGCCTGCACCGGAACCGATACCAGAGCCTGCACCGGAAGTCCCGGTATTGCGTCCTGAGTGGTCGGAGCGTCCGTTTGAATGCCTGATTTTTACCGTTGCCGGCCTGCAGCTTGCGGTTCCTCTTGTTCTTCTGGGCGCTATTCACCGTATTGAAGAGGATATCCGACCAATTCCCGGCAGCCCGCGCTGGTATATGGGGATTCGGCCGAGCTCGCATCAGAATCTGAGAGTTGTGGATACGGCAGAGTGGATTATGGCCGGAAGAGTGCCAGCCAATGCCCGGGACAACTACCAGTTTGTGATCCGCCTTGATAACAGCGAGTGGGGGCTGGCTTGCGACGACGTAGCCCAGTCGTTCACCCTTAGCCCTGACGATGTGCGCTGGCGGACGGCCCGCAGTAAGCGGCCCTGGCTTGCGGGAACGGTTATCGAGCAGATGTGTGCTCTGGTTGATGTGCGCACCATGGCGAACATGCTGGTGCGTGCCGAGCGTGAGCAGCATCTTGATCTGAGCTGACCGCGGTGTCCCGTCTGGCCAGTTACTGAATGAAACGGTGCCGTGCTGGCACGGTTTGTGCCCTTAACTATAGTATTGGGCACTGATGATGTTTTTTTGACGATCAGGTTGCCCGCTGGGCAGCCGAACAGGAGAGACAGGTTATGGCATCCCCGAGCGGACAGCAAAGTCAGTCCCAGGACGATCAGGTACTGCAGTATGTGACTTTCCGGCTGGATAACGAGACCTATGGTCTGAACGTTATGCAGATCCAGGAAGTGCTGAGATACACGGAAATTGCACCGGTGCCGGGTGCTCCGGACTACGTGCTCGGTATCATCAACCTGCGGGGCAACGTGGTGACGGTTATCGACACCCGTCGTCGTTTCGGGTTGGCGGATGCGGATATTACAGATGCGACCCGGATAGTGGTAATGGAATCGGCCGATCAGGTGATGGGTATTCTGGTGGATTCTGTGGCCGAGGTCGTGTACCTGAAAGCCAGTGAAATCGAGACTGCACCGAATGTGGGTAACGAAGAAAGTGCCAGGTTTATCCAGGGTGTGTGTAACAAAGATGGTGAACTGATCATATTGGTCGAGTTCGACAAAATGCTGTCAGACCACGAATGGGCTGAAATCTCAGGGCTGTGAACCGGAGCTGTACCGGTCAGACCTGGTGATGGACGCCTTCCGTGGCAAATAAACCGGAGACGTCCATCATGTTTGCTGAAATACCTTCTTATGTTCCCTGGGTGCTGACTTCAATCGCGCTCGCTCTGGTTTTTGTGCAGGGCGTGATGCTCGGGCGCCAGAACAGACAACTGAAAGCCATGCTCAAGGAGCGCTGCGATACGCTTGGTCGGGAGTTGCATGCGACAGCGAGCGGAAGCATGGGTGTGGGCCAGCGTCTCGTGGTATGCGAACGACAATTGCACGAGCTGCGCTCAACCTTGGATGAGATGCGTCAGAACGACCCGCTGCGTATTTCCTACGATGAAGCTTCACGGCTTGTTGATCTGGGAGCGGATATCGACGATCTTATGAATACGTGTGGGATATCCCGTCCCGAGGCCGAGCTGGTGTCAGCGTTGAGAAAACGTCAGGCGGCCTGAAAATTATGCTGCTATGGACGTTGTTGAATGAAGAAAGTTTATCAAAGGGCCCGTGAGGCCCTTCTTTCTGTATCCCGTCATGATTTTGTCACCGGCTCGGACCTGATTCCTTCCATAACCGGGCACTCCATTCCCCGTGAAGAAACTGTCAGTCATATCCTGTCGATCATGCCGGAGGTTACCCCGGCCGATGATGTGATTCATGTGGGAGGGGGTTCCGGTTATCTTGCTGCTGTGTTATCCCGTCTGGCCCATCGTGTTATCTATATTGAAAAAAACCCGGATGTTGCGGAAGCCGCGAGGGCAAGGTTTTTTCGTCTGGGCATGCATAACGTAGATGTTCTGGCGCAGCCTGCTGAAAGCGGGTTTGAACTCGATCAACCCTGTGATCTGGTGCTGTGCACTACTTTCATGCCAGATCGTGATGTTCTGTCGAGCTATCTCCGTGAGGGAGGCAATCTGGTTTGCCTCGAGGGTAAGGCCGGGCCAGTTCCCAGTATGGCTATGTTTGTAAAGCGTGCAGACAAGCTTGAGCGTGTCCGTACGCTTGGCTGGGTGGATTTCAACCGGAACTCGGAACAGATTCTGATTGACCTGGGCATGATCGATGAAGGCGTGCTGGCGAAGGCGAAGTCCGAGGCGGCAGCGGATAACTGCCGTGTACTCGATGTCTTGCGTCGGAATCTGAATATCGAAGAAATCGACCTCTACCGCTCGCTGGCCCAGCAAAGAGGCATGACGTTTGCTGACGCCGATGAGCTTTTACCATCGCTGAAAGTTGAGCTTTTCCGGAAGTTTTCCCGCACTTTCCTGGATTTATCCCGGATTATCCCCGTAACGCAGAACAGTGGAAAAGTCTCGTTTGTAACAGATGATCCGGATGCGCGTACCGATCAGCTGGAGCGTATGAGCCCGGGCCGTGCCATAGAGCTCTGGCTGGTTACGCCTACGGATTTCCGAAGAATCTGGTCGTCATTGGATTTGTCAGCCAAGGGCAACAGATTTGCTGCCGACGAGGCGGTGTTATCGACTGCCGGACCAGGGGCAAGCCGTCAACGCGACAAACCTTTGGGTCGTGAAGCGGGTAGTGATCATGTCAGCCCCTATCTGGTATCGGTATATGAGGCGATTCTGCTGGATGCCGTCAGCGAAAAAGCCAGCGATATTCACATTGAACAGTACGGTGAGCGGGTAAGAATCCGTTTGCGGGTAGATGGCGATCTCCGCGACCTGGGCCAGTACCAACTTACGCCCCGGGAAATAAAGGGCGTCATCAACGTCATCAAGTTGCGGGCAGAGCTGAATATTGCCGAGCGGCGCCTGCCGCAAGGCGGGCGTTCCCGCTTGCAGCTGGGGGACATGGCCTATGATCTGAGGGTACAGACCCAGCCATCGCTTCATGGTGAGCATGCGGTTATCCGGTTACTACCGCAGACCGGCCGGGCCATGACCATTGCCGAACTGGGCATGTCGCCAATGATTGGCTCCCATTATACGCGTCTGCTTGATAACCCCGCCGGCCTGGTTCTGGTTGTCGGGCCAACCGGTTCCGGCAAGTCCACAACACTTTATGCGGGCCTGCAAACGCTGGCAGACGATGGCCGCAGAAAAGTTATTACGGTGGAGGACCCTATTGAGTACTCCATCGATAATATCCAGCAAACCCGTGTTCGGAGCGATATCGGCTTTAATTTCGCTGACGCCATGCGGGCGTTTGTGCGCGAGGATCCGGACGTGATTCTGGTGGGTGAAATCCGCGACCATGAAACCGCTCTGGAGGCGGTGCGTGCATCCCAGACGGGGCACGTTGTACTTTCAACACTGCACTGCAACGACGCGGTTGATTCTCTGCAGCGCTTGTACGATCTCGGTATTCACCCGAACTCCATCGCCGGCGAATTGCTGGCCGTAATCGCCCAACGTCTTGCCAAGCGAATCTGTAAACACTGCCGGCAGCCTGCAACACCGGACCCCGTTATTCTTGAGGAGGTGTTTCCCAACGGCGCGCCGGATAATTTCCGCTGCTTTGAGGGGGCAGGGTGTGACAAGTGTAACGGCCGGGGAACTCACGGCAGGGTGGCCATTGTGGAATATATGGAGGTGGATTCCGATATCCGGAATGCCATCTCCAGCCAGCCCCCCATCGGAGAGTTGCGCTGGCGTGCGCTGGATTCCGGCCTGATCACCATGCGGGACAGTGCATTGGACCATGTGATCGAGGGTATTATTCCTATGTCTGAATTGCCGCGTATTCTGCCCCGGGAGCGCATGGCGCCGGAGGTTCGTGGTGGCCGCAGGAGTTCGTTATGAGCGCAGCAAATCAGCAGAAAAAAGCCGCACAGCGGCAGCCCGCGGAAGTGGTTTTCAGGGATGAGCTGGAAAAGCTCGCCGCAATGGATCCCGGGCCTGTGCCACCGGGCTGGCAGATGTCACCGAGGGCGGTTGAGAAGTTTATTCTGGGCGATGACAAACTGGGGATTGAGCGCAAGTTTGTTGCGGATCGCGCTATGGTTATCCGTATTATCATTTCCTTGTGCACTAACCGGGGTTGTTTACTGGTTGGCGAGCCAGGTACTGCCAAGTCCTGGCTTTCTGAACTGCTTACGGCAGCCATTTCCGGTAACTCGACTCTTGCTCTGCAGGGCGGCGCCATAACCCAGGTCAGGCAGCTTCTTTATGGCTGGAACGAGGCAGTTCTCTCTGCCAAAGGGCCCTGTCTGGAGGCCCTGGTCCCCAGCCCGCTTATGCGGGGGATGATGGAGGGTCGGCTGGTACGGTTTGAGGAAATTGCCCGCTGCCCGCAGGCGTTACAGGATGCGCTCTTGTCGGTGCTCTCTGACAGGGTTCTGGTGGTTCCGGAAATTCCCGGCGATGACGGCGTGATACTGGCCCGGGAAGGCTTCAACCTGGTAGCCACATCCAACAGCGTGGATGCAGGCGTTCACGAGATGAGCGCGGCTCTCAAGCGCCGGATGGACTTCGAGGAAATCAGGCCGATCAAGAGCCTGCCGGATGAGATAGGTGTGGTTCTGCGAGAGGTGCGTAAGGCCAACGAACGCGCGGGTATCAGTGTGGATCTGGATGCAGAGGTCATCGAGTTTTTGGTGACCATGTTCCATGAACTGCGTAATGGACAGACAATAGACGGTCGAAGTACTGACCGGCTGGCGGGCGCAGCGCTATCAACGGCTGAGGCTGTATCAGTTGCTCACGCGGCGAGCCTCAATGCGTGGTATTACGGTGGCGGCAGCATGACTGTGGAGCAGCTGATGCACCACATAATCGGCTCGGCTTTGAAGGATCACCCGGACGACCGCCGGCGCCTCAAGCACTATTTCGAGACCGCAATTGCACCCCGCAAGGGTGAAGTCTGGGCTCAGGTATGGGCGCTGCGTTCACTCATCCACTAGGGGTGATGATGAAGGCGCGGGATTATCCCGGCCGGCGTCTTCGGGCGTCCGGCCCCGGATATGAAAGGCGAACGCCAGAATTTCGGCAATAACCCGGTATAGGTTTTCGGGAATTTCGTCGTTCAGGGACAAGCGCGCGAGAATTCCGGCCAGCTCTGCATTTTCATACAGGGGCACGTTGTGTTCTCTGGCGATTCTGATGATCTCATCGGCCAGTTCATAGGTTCCCGTGGCCGTTATAGTCGGGGCTTTCTCGCCGTCGTATTTAAGTGCAACGGCAGCGCTGGATGGATGGCGTTCGTTCTCGTGTTTCATGCTCGTGTATCCACCAGTCTGTGCTCCAGTTTTGTGGCCGGATAAGAGGGATGGCCGCGGCGACACTCAAGATCGGTTACTTCCAGTCCCAGCTCCTTAAGGCTGCGCCGCAACAGCGGCAGCTCTTCGTTAACCTGTCGCAATGTGTCCTGTTTTTCCGCCCATACACGTGCGCTGACTTCCTGCTGGCGAAGGGAAACTTCGAAATTCAGTGCACCTGCCTGCTCCAGGTCAATGGCCAGATTGAGGCGCCATTCGCTGATGGCTGTGCGCTTGCTGCCGCGATCCTTTGATGACGTTTCGTCCTTGTGCTGCTCTATGCGCAATTGTGCCACCCTGGGTTCGTTCTGAGGCGTCACCCAGGGCAAATCCATCAGCATGGTTGATGTTGGCGCCGGTGCATCAACCCCGCCTCGCGCGGTCAGGATCTGGCTGTGCAGCTGGTTAACCGTTATCCGATTCAGCATGCCGGCCAGCATTCGCAGTGTCTGGCCCACCGATGTGGGCTCGGAGCTGCTAGCAGGTGCCGGTGATGCCATTGCCTGTGGGAATTGCAGCGGTGCCTGAACCAGCCCGGGGCTGGCCAGTGGTGTGAGGCGGTTGAACAACGTTGCGGCATCGCCGGTTTGTTCGGCCAGCAGAGCGGTAATCATGCGGCCGATGGCAAGTTTAAGATCGGGCAAGGTCGGAGAGGGTGCCTGGCTCAGGCGGGACTCCGCAAACAGCCCGCTCTCCGCTATCCACTGCCGTACTTGCTGCACGGTGTTGTTCTGGTTGCCCGCACCCGGCGCCAGTGTGTTACTGACGGGCAGTCTTGCAATCAACGTTTCGATAGCCTGCCTGGCTGCCTCTGGCAGCGGCCGCGGGCTGCGGGCGGCGGGTAGCTGACCGGGCGTAAGCTCGGGGATCACGCCGCGGTTTAGTGCTGTCATCAATTTTGCCAGGCCACTGTCCAGACTTTGCTGCCACGGCATGCGTTGTGCAAGGGCCCGGGTAATGGTGGCTTCCGGAGCCGCAGCCAGCTTTCCCATCAATTGCAGTTCGTTACCGGCACGCATCACTTTTACCCAGTCACCCGGCGTCAACTCAGTTGCACCAATGGCTGCGTTTACCTGAAGCGGCTTGCCTCGCACATCCAGCAATATATCTGCGTTAGCGCTGCCCTGGCGGTTGATGATTTCTGCCACACGGGCCAGTATGGTTGCCCGGTTCGCGAGCTGAAGTTGGTCCAGTTGCTGTCGCGCAGACAAAACTGTTGTTTCACGGCCCGGCTGCCCGGCGTTGCTGGTTTGCGCCGGTCTCGAGGTTGCCGGTGCCGGAGTAGTAGGGGGCTGTTGACTGCTGGGTAGTTTCATCGCTGCTGACTTGATACCGGACAAGAGTATTCTGTTAACGCTTTCGTTATAATACGCCGCGCCGGCACCTATTGCCGTGAATACTGCTTTAAATAGTGTCTGCACCCGCTGTGTCAGTCATGAATACACTCGATGCAATCTGTGCATCGTCCTGATTACGGGGCCCCGATGTCCGAGCCGTTATTACAGGCTGTCAATCTGCAGTGTGAACGGGACAAGCGGATACTTTTCCGTGAGTTATCCTTTTCCATACTGCCCGGTACGGTAACCCGTGTCGAGGGGCCGAATGGCTCCGGCAAGACAACCTTGCTGAGAATACTGGCGGGCCTGAACGATGCGTGGACAGGTGAGCTCAGATGGTGCGGGTCGCCGCTGCCCAGCCAGAGGGAAACATTTCTCCGGAACATGCTCTATCTCGGGCACCGCCCGGGAATCAAACCTCTGCTGACTCCGATGGAAAATCTACGCGCCCTGATGGCCGGTCGCAGCCCGGTGTCCGACGCGGCACTAAGACAGGCTCTGCAAGGTACCGGCCTGAGAGGCTATGAAGATGTACCCTGCCGTAATCTGTCTGCGGGTCAGCAACGCAGAGTGGCTCTGGCACGCCTGTTGATTGCTGATGAACCCCTGTGGCTGCTTGATGAGGTGTTTACGGCTATCGACGCGGAGGGCGTAAAAGCGCTTGAGGCATTGTTGCAACAGCGTGCAGCTGAAGGTGGCGCCGTGCTGGTTACGACTCACCATGATCTGGCATTGCCGGGCATGAAAAGACTGATCCTTGGCGCGGGAGGCTTGCCGGATGAATGCTGAAGCCCGCCCGGTGGTTTGTCTTGCCGGTAATAGTGTTGGTGCGCTGGCTGCAATGAAAGGCGTGTTTGCACGGGATATGAAGGTGGCGTTCCGGCAGCGCCAGGACCTGCTCAATCCGCTGCTTTTTTTCGTTATGGTTGTTACTCTTTTTCCACTTGGAGTCAGTCCGGAAGTGTCATTTTTGCGTGAAGCGGGAGCTGGTATTCTTTGGGTAGCCGCGCTGCTGTCCGTATTATTGTCGCTGGATCATCTGTTCCGCCATGATTTTGACGATGGCACCCTGGAACAGCTTGTGCTCCAGCCGCAGCCGCTATTTCTGCTGATTCTGGCAAAAACCATGGCGCACTGGATGCTCACAGGTCTCCCTCTGGTCATTTTGACACCCGTTCTTGGCGTAATGATGCATCTCGACGGGAACTCCATCGGTATTTTGTGTCTAACGCTGCTGATTGGTACACCGGTACTTAGTCTGATTGGCGCTATTGGCGCCGCGCTGACTCTTGGATTGCGTTCGGCAGGTGTGCTCTTGTCTCTGCTGATCATTCCACTGTACATTCCCGTGCTGATTTTCGGCACGGGTACCGTTGCGGCAGCAGCGGAGGGCGCGGCTGTGGGGGCCTACCTGGCTCTGATGGGCGCTTTTTTGATGCTGGCGCTGACACTGGCACCGTTTGCAGCGGCAGCAGCCCTCAAAATCAGCTTGTCGAACGGGTAAAACAAGGTAAACGTTAGGACGGTGACCATCTGATGTGGCAATTTTTTCACAAACTGGGTTCCCCAAAGTGGTTTTTCGGGATATCCGGCCGGTTCATGCCCTGGCTGTTGGCAGGCGGCGTAATTCTGCTTATGGCCGGGGTGGTCTGGGGGCTGGCCTTCGCGCCCAAGGATTACCTTCAGGGTAATAGCTACCGGATCATTTTCATTCATGTTCCGACCGCATTTATGGCGCAGTCGGTTTACATCATGATGGCGTCAGCGGCCCTTGTAACGCTGGTCTGGCGCATGAAGCTTGCCGATGTTTTCGTCAAGGCGGTTGCACCGGTGGGACTGGTTCTCACGTTTCTGGCGCTTTTTACCGGCGCAGTCTGGGGCAAGCCGACATGGGGCACCTGGTGGATCTGGGATGCGCGGCTCACTTCCATGCTGATACTGTTGTTTTTGTATGGCGGTGTTATAGCTTTGGATCGTGCCATCAATGATGAGAAGTCTGCCGCCAGGGCGGTTGCGGTGCTGGTATTGGTCGGGGTAGTGAATATCCCCATTATCAAATACTCCGTGGAATGGTGGAATACACTACACCAGCCCGCGACATTCAAGCTCACGGAAAAGCCTTCGATGCCGGCGGAAATGTGGGTGCCGCTGTTGCTGTCCGTGCTGGGTCTGTATCTGATTTTTGGCTGGCTGGCCTGTATCCGTATGCAGACAGAGATTCTGTCCCGGGAACAACGAACCCGCTGGGTAAAAGAATTCGTAATGAAAGGAAGGGTCTGACCAATGGCATTTGATTCCTTTTCTGCCTTTGTCGCGATGGAAGGCCACGGCCCTTATGTGTGGGCCTGTTACGCTGTGTTTTTCGTGCTGATGCTATGGATGATGATCGGGTCGGTCCGGAGCAGAAATACCATTATAGACGCCTGCCGTCGCGGTTATGAGTTTCAGGCTGACAAGAGTAAAGTTGAGGCGTCATCGCCACCCTCGGCGTCCTTCGCGCGTGTAAACGTTTCCCAAGACTGACTGACAGGTATCTAAATGCATCCGATCCGTAAAAAACGGCTGACCATTGTTCTGTTTCTTCTTGCAGGGCTCTCCGTCGCGGTAGCGCTGACCACTTATGCGCTGCGTCAGAACATTAACCTGTTCTACGATCCCACCCAGATTTCAGCGGGTGAAGCACCGATGGATGTGCGGATTCGTGCCGGTGGTATGGTAGAGGAAGGTTCCGTTGTACGGGATCCGGACAGCCTTAAAGTGGAATTCCACGTAACCGATTTCAATGCATCTGTGCCCATTGAATACGTGGGGATCTTGCCGGACCTGTTTGCTGAAGGTCAGGGCATTGTTGCCATGGGCAGGCTGAATAGCGAAGGCCGCTTTGTCGCCGATCAGGTTCTGGCCAAACATGATGAAAACTACATGCCGCCGGAAGTTGCTGATGCCCTGGAAAAGGCTTCAAAAAATGGGGGCACATCGATGCCTGCCGGCGCCCAACCGGCATCCTACTAAGCAAATCACAACCAACAGCCTGATTCCTGGAGAGCTTTGATGTATCCCGAACTCGGACAGCTTGCACTGATACTTTCGCTGCTGCTGGCGGTGCTACTTTCGGTTGTACCCCTTGCCGGCTCACTCACCGGCCGGGACAACCTTCAGGCGTTTGCCAGACCTCTGGCGGCGGGTATGTTCGTGTTTGTCGGGCTGGCTTTCGCCGTGCTTACCCATGCCTTTTTAACAGACGACTTCTCGGTTGCCTATGTTGCCAACAACAGCAACAGCATGCTGCCCTGGTACTACAAGTTCAGCGCAGTGTGGGGCGGCCATGAGGGCTCACTTCTGCTTTGGATATTGATGCTGACCGGGTGGACTCTGGCGGTCGCCATTTTCAGCCGTCGCTTGCCGTCCGTTATGATTTCACAGGTTTTGTCGGTTCTCGGCATGGTGAGTGTCGGGTTCATGCTCTTCATTGTTGTTACATCAAACCCCTTTGACCGTTTGCTGCCCAATGTGCCAGCCGACGGCGCCGATCTGAATCCGCTATTGCAGGACTTCGGGCTGATTGTGCACCCGCCTATGCTCTACATGGGTTATGTCGGTTTTGCGGTGGCGTTTGCGTTTGCCATTGCGGCTTTGATCAACGGTCGCCTGGACGCCGCCTGGGCCAGATGGTCACGGCCCTGGACAACCGTTGCCTGGGCATTTCTGTCCATCGGTATTGCCCTCGGAAGCTGGTGGGCCTATTACGAACTTGGCTGGGGCGGCTGGTGGTTCTGGGACCCCGTTGAGAATGCTTCCCTGCTGCCGTGGTTGTCCGGCACAGCCCTGATGCACTCGCTTGCAGTAACCGAGAAACGTGGAGTTTTCAAAAGCTGGACGGTATTGCTGGCGATTGTCACCTTTGCGCTGAGCCTGCTGGGTACCTTCCTGGTTCGTTCGGGCGTACTCACCTCGGTTCATGCTTTTGCATCCGACCCTGAACGCGGTACCTTCCTTCTGGTTCTGCTCGCGATCACTGTTCTTGCGAGCCTCATGCTTTATGCATTCAGAGCGCCTGTCGTTCATGTGCGCTCCCGTTATGGATCCCTGTCGCGGGAGATTTTCCTGCTGCTGAACAACGTGTTACTGGTTGCGGCAACGCTGTTGGTGGCAGTTGGTACCTTGTATCCGCTGGTTCTTGATTTCTTTGACCTGGGAAAAATTTCCATTGGTGAGCCGTTCTTTAATCTCACCTTCAGCCCTCTGGCCGTGGCGGCAGGCCTTCTGCTGGGTGTCGGCACTTTTTCCCGCTGGAAGAAAACGGACGCTGGCTGGCTTGGGCGCAAACTGTTGTGGCCGCTGGCAGTCAGTGTGCTGTTGAGTACGGCTGTTATGGTCGGGTATGGCGGGTTCGCCCCCTGGGCCTTCCTGGGTGTATTTACCGCCGTCTGGGTAACTACGGCAACGTTCTGGGATCTGTGGGACAAATCCTCCTCCAGAAAGGGGCGTATCCACGGTCTCAAGCGCCAGTCTCGCAGTTACTACGGCATGGTGCTGGGGCATCTTGGTCTGGCTATCACCATGGCCGGAGCCACGGTTGTTTCGAATTATGGCATTGAGCGCGACGTGAGAATGGTGCCCGGCGACGTAGCCGAGGTTGGTGACTATCAGTTTCGCTTTGTCGATATTGGCGAGCGGCGCGGGCAGAACTTCACCGCTCAGTACGGCACGTTTGAAGTCATACTGGACGGCAAGCGTATTGCCGAATTGCACCCCGAAAAGCGCCAATATGCGGTTGGCATGAGCGTTATGACCGAGGCCGATATTGATGCCGGCCTGTTCCGGGATATCTTTGTCGCCGTGGGCGAGCGAATTTCGGATAACGCCTGGGCCATCCGGCTCCAGTACAAGCCGCTTATCAGATGGCTTTGGCTGGGGGCGCTGTTCATGGCCGCCGGTGGTTTCCTGGCGGTTTCGGACCGCCGCTATCGTATTCGTGAGCGGGACAGCGAGCGCGCAACCGCGTCGGCGCCTGCGCAGTCAGACCCTCAAGCTACGGCTGGAGCTGTTTCATGAAGCGGCTGATGCTATTCCTTCCCTTGTTGGTGGCGCTCGTAGTGGGTGTTGTTCTGTTTGCCGGTATTGGTAAAGATCCTACCAAGCTTGAATCTGCGCTGGTCGGGAAGCCGGTTCCTGCATTCAGTCTCAAGGATCTGAAAACCCCCTCCCGTACTCTGGACGAAAAACTTTTCAGGGGCGAGATTACACTGCTGAATGTCTGGGGTACCTGGTGTCCCTCCTGTCGCGACGAACACGACGACCTCATGTGGCTTGCCCGGGAAAAGAAGGTTGCGATCATCGGATTGAACTATAAGGACAGTCGCGATGATGCGCTGGTCTGGCTGGACAAGCTGGGCGATCCATACCGCTCGATTATCTACGACCCCAAAGGCACGCTGGGTTTTGATCTGGGCGTTTATGGCGCACCGGAAACCTTTGTAATTGATGCCTCCGGCGTTGTGCGTTATCGCCATGTGGGCGTGGTGAACGGCGAGGTATGGGAACAGGTTCTGTTGCCAGTGATCAACGAAGCCCGGGAGAACGGCTGATGCTCCGTATTATCTGTTTTCTTGTGATGGCAATGGGTTCCGGTATGACGGCCGCGGATGTGGCTGCGGTCTACGATTTTGATAGCCGTAGCGAAGAACAGCGTTATCAGAACCTGATTGCGGAACTGCGGTGCCCCAAGTGCCAGAACCAGAACATTGCGGATTCGAATTCTCCTATTTCCAAGGATATGAGAAATGCCGTTTACCAGATGATGCTGGAGGGTGCCAGTAACGAGGAAATAGTCGAATCTCTGGTAGGCCGGTTTGGTGAGTTCGTTAAATATAACCCTGATCTGGACAGCCGCACGTTCGTGCTCTGGGCAACGCCGGCGATTGCGGTTCTGGGCGGCCTTCTTGTGGTGGCAGGAGTCGTTGTCCGCTCCCGAAAGGCCGGTACGGCAGCGCCGACACTGAGCAATGAGGAGCAAGCGAGGATTGATATAATGCTCGCGGAACGGAACCAGGGCGGCAACGCCTGACTTCACAGCCACTACACCGCTTTATTCATTTTGAACTTGTGACGATATCTCCATGACCGAAACTTTCTGGATTGCCGCAACGGTACTGATCATTTTTGCCCTGGCGTTTGTGCTTTATCCCGTAATGTTCCATCGCCGGGACGCCCGGCAGCAGACGGATCTAAGAAACCAGAACCTGATGGCGTATCGCAGCCGGATGGAGGAGCTGGAAAAAGAACATCAGTCAGGCATTGTCGATAAAGAAACCTATGGACAACTTCGGGACGAACTTGCCGGCGCAATGCTGGACGATGTTCCGGAAAACGAAGCCCCTGCCAAATCAGTACCTGGCCGTAAGGCTGCCATGGCAGTTGCTTTGTTCTCAATACTCCTGATTCCTGCGGCCACAGTTCTGCTTTATGAAGAGTGGGGCGCAATGGACAGAGTTGAAGCCTTTGTTGCCATGCAGGAACTGGGCAATTCGGATGATGCGCGTGCTGCGCAAATGAATGAGCTTACGCAGCAATTGCGCGCGCGGCTTGAAGCCAGCCCAGATAACCCGGACGGCTGGGCCATGCTGGGCCAGACCTACATGCGTCTCGAACGGCATGAAGACGCGGCCTGGGCATTCCGGCAGCTGGCTGATAGCGTCAGCTCTGATGACGGGTCCCGGGCTGTCGCTCTGGGCCTTGCGGCTCAGGCACAGTTTTTCCGCAGCCAGGGTGCCATGACCGATGCGGTAACGTCGGCGATTGAAGAGGCGAGGGCGCTTAACCCGGATGAAGTTAACTCGCTTGGGCTTTTGGGAATCCATTCATTCAGCCAGGGTAATTATCGTGAAGCAATCGGTTACTGGGAGCGTATCCAGGCGGTGGCTCCTGATCATCCGCAGCTGGCTTCTATTCAGGGTGGTATAAGGGAGGCATACACGCGCCTGGGTGAACAGCCACCGGCTGAACGTTCCGCACTCTCACCATCCGATGACACTGAACAGGAGAGCGTAGGCGTAACCGTGCGGGTAACGCTTGATGACGCATTCAAGCAGGACATCCCGGAAGATACCACGCTGTTTCTCTTCGCCCGCGCTGCCAATACCCAAAGCGGACCGCCTTTGGCTGTTGTGAGATTAACGGCGGGCGCATTGCCTTTAGAGATACGTCTGGATGACCGTCATGCGATGGCGCCACAGTCGGTTATATCGGGCGTAGAGGAAGTGGTTGTTACCGCTCGCCTGACCCGCTCCGGCGATATTAACGCACAGCCCGGCGACTGGCAGGGCACTACAGACTCTCCTGTTGCAGTTTCCGGGGCTCCGGGTTCACCGATAGAGCTGGTTATTGATCAGCAGCTGATTAACTGAGCCAGCGGGTACCGGCTCATAGAGCTTCACGGGCGCTTGTAATTGCCGCCAGGCCTTACCCTACACCGAAAGGTTGTCGGGGTAGAGCGGCGGCAAACCGGTTTTTGAGGCGGTAGCGCCCGTTTTCGCCTTTCTCCTCGCCTTGTTGAGTGCGTCTGTCAGGGCGCTACCATTCCACGTCTTATTGCTTATCTCGCCGCCTGAATGATTCCGACTGAAAAGATGCGCCTGTAACCGGTCGAACTCCTGTTCCAGATCAGCGGCCGGGCAAACTGCAAAAACATCCTTTGCGGAGCGCAAATTGTGCCCGGGCCAACGCTCGTTTGCCCAGCCTACCAGCAGCCCGGGTGTTGAAGCATTGCCTGCCCTTGCAGCATCCAGCAGTTGCTCAAACAAGACTCCTTCGTTTCTGGCACCTGCAGAGTCATTGTTGTCGGGTACCCGGGGTACGATTTTGCGACTCCGCCACCATGCCAGCATGGTCACAACCCAGATTCCGGCCAGCACGATGCTTACCCATTGCCAGAACCTGCTGTTGTCCGGTACAGCGTTTATTTCTGGAGCCTCCTGTTCGCTGCTGATTTCCGTCGCCGTTCCCTGGCTGTCAGTGATGGGTGAGGGCGGCATGGCCGCACCATCTGCTGACGTTACATTCAGGGTTTGGGCTGGAATTACGGCGACCTTTTCGCTGTCGGATTCTGTATCCCACCAGGGAATACGAATTGTCGGTAGTATGAGCTTGCCAGCCTGAACGGGAACCAGGGCCCGGGTTTGCGTTAGGGATGAGGTAATGCCATCCGGGCCGACGCTGGTGTTGCGTTGGGGTTCCTCTGGATAGCTGCGCAGTCCGTCCGGCACAGAGTCTGGCAAGGGAGGCAGAGCCTCCGAAGGTAGGCCGATTGCCTGCAGGCTGAGTGTGCGAGTGAGGTTGTCCCCGGTTGTCAGGTCCAGGGTTGACGGCATGCCGGCTTCTGCAAGGCTGAGGCTGGTAGCCGGAAGCCAGGTGGAGCCGCTGAACTCTGCTGGCACATCTTTAACGGGTACCTCAAACAACTCGGCGCTGTCTCGCAAGAACCTGAGTGAACCATCGGGATCTCTGGTCTGGCCTTCAAAACGAATGGCAGGCAGGTTCAGAACCCCGGGTTTTTGCGGAAACAGCGCATAGTGTCGTTCCACCACCCTGTACCGGGCACCATCGCGATCACTGGAAAACTCGCGCTGCTTACCCAGGCTTTCTATGATTGCATTGGGGTGCTGGGGGTCAGACAGCTCGCCGCGGATAAGATTGCCCCGGAAGAATAGCCTCACTGTCAGTATAAGTTGCTCCTGAACGTAGACTTCCGCCTTGTCTGCAGTTAGTTCTATGAAAATGTCACGATTGGCGCTGGGCTGGCCTGGAGGGTTGCCGTCGACTACTTCTATGGTTACCGGGCGGGATACGGAATCCTTGAAGGTAAGCGCCGGGATGGTTATCTCCCCGGTTGATCTGGGTGCAAGCTGGTATGTCCAGGTGATTTCTCCCACCATATCGCCGTTTACTGTGCGAATGCTGTACTGCTGATTGCGGGCAAGTATTTCAAAGTCCGGAGACACTTTTTCAATATCCGGTGAGGGCAGGCTCGAGATATCAAAATCAAAAAGGTTACTCAGGTTGATATCGATTTTTGTGGTGCCCTTTACCGTCAGTGTCAGCACTTCACCCTCGTAAAGCCGGGTTCGGTCTGTTTCGGCAGTGAGTTCACCCGCATGTGCTGTCAATCCAAGCACCATCATTAATGTCAGCCAGATTGTTGGAATGATGAATCGTTTTACCATGGTGTATCGCCCTCATCAGATGGTGTCTGGCGTTCCTGATACTGCTGCAGAAATTTCCGCTGTAGAAGGCCGCCCGGATTATCTGGCACCCTTCGCAGCGATTGCTCCTGGCTCTGGGTCAGAGGTGTTTCGGATATGGGTGGCGGTGCCTGAGCTTCTTCTTTTCCGGCTTCTGCGCCTCCGCTTGCCTGATTACTTTCCTTTTCGGAGGCCGGCTCATGTTCGCCGGATTCTTTCTGCTCGGCGTTTTGCTCCCGGGACTGGTCACTACTCGGGGCCTGTCCAGGCTCTTCGTCAGAACTATGAGGCGTGTTCTGATCCTGGTTCTGACTGTCGCCGGGTGAACCAGAGTTGGGCTCCTGTTGCTGGCCTTCTCCCTCGTTGGAATCCGAAGAATTTTGATCGCTGCTGTTCTGATCCTGTTCCGAATTCTGCTCCTGTTGTTCGAGCAGATTTTCCACAAGCTGCCGGTTTACATGGGCATCTTCCATTTCCGGGTTGCGATCGATGGCTTTGTCATAGGCTTCGAGGGCTTCCTCCAGCTTGCCCGCCCGGGCGAGGGCATTGCCGCGATTGTAGTGCGCGAGGGGGGTGTCTGCGCCCGAGAAAGCTTCCACTGCTTCATCGTAGCGTTCAGCCCGGTAAAGCGCAGAACCTCGCCATTCGGGTGATTCAAGCATGTTCGCGGCTGTTCCAGGATCTTCACTGATCAGTTCTGCTGCTCTTTGATCCTCCCGTTGCCAGAGGCCACCCCAGTCCAGGGCTGCTGCGGGTTGTGGTATCGCCGGAAGGAGTAGCAGGGCCATCGCGGTAAAGGCGCTGCGGCGCCAGCCCAGCAATAACAAAGGCAGTGCCAGCCATAGCAGCCAGTAACCGTCGTCTTTCCAGCGGTCTATGGCGAGCCCGGAGTTTGTGTCCTGCCATTCGTCTGACTCTTCGGGGCTGAGGTTCAGGGCAGCTATATCGCTGTCATCCAGCGTCATTTCATGGCTTGCGCCGCCGCTACTGCGGGCAAGTTCCGCCAGCATATCCGGGTCGGTTCGTGTTATGACAATGTTGCCATTGTCGCGGATAAAGCCACGCCGGGCGAGGGGAATAGGGCCGCCGTCCCGGGTGCCAGCCGCCAAAGTGTTCAGGGTGAATCCTGTGCCAGCCAGGGTGTTGCTGATGGAGGCACGGTAGCGTTCGGACACGTCATCGGTAATTAACAGAATACGGCCTTTGCCCTGCGCGCCATGCTCCAGAAGCGCCCTGGCTCTGGCAACCGCAAGATCGGCACGATTGCCCTGAACCGGCATGATGATCGGGTCGAGTACATTGAGCATGCCGGTGAGTGTATTACTGTCGTCAGTCAGGGGCGCTACTACATGTGCATCCCCTGAATACACCACCAGCCCGGTGAGGCTGCCATCACGGATCGCCAGAATATCTCGGATCTTGCGTTTTGCACGGGTAAGCCGGTCAGGTTCTATATCTGTGGCCAGCATGGAAAGAGAGAGATCGAGCACGATCACCAGACTGTCCCCCGGTTTTTTCAGGGGTGTGGGCGCTTCCCGCCATGCTGGCCCTGCGAGTGCAACAGCCAGGATAATCACTGCGCTGATTGCGGGCACAAGGGCTGATCCACGTTTGTCTGCAGCGCCGCCGTAGCGTCGGATCACTGGAGATAAAAACTGCTCGGGGATAAGGCCGGACCAACCGCTGTCGCCGGAGTTCTTCCTTTTCAATACCAGATAAAGCACAGGCACAGCCAGCAACAGCAGGAGCCAGAATGGCCGAAGGAAGTGAAAATCAGCCATGGTTCACGCTCCCGTCTGCCGGTTGGGGAACTCCAGCCAGCCGGCCGGCGATGCGTCGGAAAAGAAAAAGGCTCAGCCACAGCGCCGCAGCAATGCCCGCAGGCCAGAAAAACAGATCGGTAACCGGTCGGTAGAATTTGCCCTCCAGCTCGATGGGCTCCAGCTGGTCGATGGTTTCGTAGATCAGCTCCAGTTCTGGCAGGCTGCGGGCGCGAAAATACTCCCCACCGGTTTGTTGTGCCATTCGGATCAGCAGGTTTTCGTCGAGGTCTCTGGAGGGGTTTACCCGGCGTGAGCCGAGGAGCCCTCGCTGGATCATGGAGTCGGCTCCAATGCCGATAGTGTAGAGGCGAATGCTGGCGGCAGCGGCTATCTCAGTGGCTTTGTCGGGCGATATTTCACCAGCGGTGTTGGCCCCATCCGTAAGCAAAATAACTACGCGTTGCTGTTGGGGGCGGTCTCTCAAGCGCTTGGTGGCAAGGCCCACGGCATCGCCAATGGCGGTTGCTCGCCCGGCCATACCAATGCCTGACTCCTGTAAAAGCGTTTCAAGTGTGGCGAGATCAAATGTAAGAGGCGCCTGGACGTAGGGCTCTGTGCCGAACAATATCAGGCCGAGCCGGTCGCCTTGCCGGCGGGCTATGAATTCGTTCAGTACTTTTTTGACGGCCTGGAGACGGTTAATGCTGCGGCCCTGAATAATCATATCCTGCTCTTCCATGCTGGGTGAGATGTCTACAACCAACATCAGGTCGCGCCCGGTTACGGGCATCTGCACCTGCTCACCAACATATTGTGGTCTTGCCAGTGCCAGCACGAGTAAAGACCAGGCAAGTAGCAGGACCAGGGTTTGCCAGCGAGGCACGGCATTGCCCTGGCGGGTAACACCGGGCAGGTCCGAGAGCCAGTGACCAACAGGGAATACCGGAGCATCCACAGTGTGTGCGGCCGGCTTTCGCCACTGCAGAAGTACCGGCGCGAGAATCAGCAGCAGGAGCCATGGGTAGGCAAGATTCAGCATTTTTGAGCCTCCAGCCAGGTTCGGGCGAAGGCAAGAGCCTGATCAGGTTCGGCCGTTGGTTCTTGCTGCCAGGGGCTGTTTACCAAGGCTTTGACAATGAACTGATGTGAAACCTGGTCATCAGGGAGGTGGCGTAACAGGCAGGCAGCCCACTGTTCGCCAGAAAGGGCTTCAGGATGCTCCTCCGGGTAACGTTCTCTTGCGGATCGTTTGAGTAGCGTGTTCAGCTGAGTAAACCACTGTGATTCCTTTGATGCAGTGCGTTCAAGACTGGCCAGCTCGGCCCTCGCAAGCCTCAGCCAGCGATTTCGGCGGTAATGTCGACGCACCAGCCACGCCAGAACCGCGATTGCGATAAGGAGTGCAAAAGCCAGAATCCACCAGCCCGGCGCCGGCGGCCAGAAACCTCCGGTTTGGGGCAGGTGAATATCCCGGAGTTGGCTAAGGGGATCGTCTGGCATCATCCGATCCGCCCTCCGGGCCCAAGTATGGATTGAAGACTTACAGCGGGTGCCTCGCGAGTTGAAACATCGGTTGCCCGCACACCGGATAAACGGAAGCACTCTGCAAGTGTTGCTTTATGGCGGGTGATCTTTTCTTGCCAGGCCTGTTGAAAGCTTTTGTTGGACGCATCAAACCAGACCGGGCCTTCGGCTCCCGCAATGGCAAAGCGGCCACTTTGCGGCAACTCCTGCTCCAGCGGATCGACAACCCGCAGTGCACTTACGCTGTTATGGCGGGCCAGCGCACCAAGCAGAGAGGTGGTGTTCTCGGAGATATTCAGAAAGTCGCTGATGACAAAGATCCGGCTGCCGGTATGGGCGACCCTGCGGGCTTCGGCAAGGGCGGTATCAAGGGTGATGTCGGGCGCAGAGCCATCCAGAGAAGAGTGTTGCTGGCTGGCAAGCGTATCCAGCAGCCGCAGCACGGATTTTTTGCGCCGTGCCGGGCGTTGAACGGTCAGGGTGTCGCCGTTAAAAACAATGCCGCCAACCTGATCGCCTACTGAAAGTGCGAGCCAGGCGAGAATGGCGGCAAGCTGAGCGCTGCGCACCTGCTTGAAGGCACCGGTGCTGGCAAAGAAGAGGGTGGGGCCAAGATCGCATAGCAGCAGTACCGGGCGTTCCCGTTCTTCTTCGTAGAGTTTGGTGTGGGGTGCCTGGCGCCGGGCTGTTACGCGCCAGTCTATGCTGCGGATGTCATCTCCGGGTTGGTAAAGCCGCACTTCCGCAAATGCCATGCCTCGCCCGCGCTGCGATGAGTGCTGAAGCCCGGCCTGCCGCGCTCGTGTCGGGCGTGCCGATGGCAGTTTCAACGCCCTTGCATCAGCCTGCAGGCGAATGAGTGACTGCAGGCTGATGCGGGTTATTGCATCGCTGGCGGTTACGTCCATAGCCAGCCTCAGGCGCTCACTGGCACACGGGCAATCAGGCGCTCGATAACAGTGTCGGCTGTCACGCCTTCAGCCTCGGCTTCAAAGGTAAGCAGGATACGGTGCCGCAGTACATCGAAGGCTACCGCGCGCACATCATCGGGCGTTACATAGTCCCGACCGTCAAGCCAGGCAATAGCGCGGGCACAGCGATCAAGGGCAATGGTGCCTCGCGGACTGGCACCAAAAGCCGTCCAGCGTGCCAGCTCGGGGTCGAGAGCGCCCGGATCCCTTGTTGCCAGCACCAGGGCCAGCAGATACTGCTCAACGGGCTCGGCCATGAAAATGTCCGCAACTTCTGTCCTGGCTTCAAATACCTGATCGGCAGTCAGGCGAACATCAGTGGCAGGCTGGCCCTGACGATAATCGCTTCGGGCGAGGTGAAGAATGGCCTGCTCGGCCTGCGCAGATGGATAACCGATCACCACATGCATCAGGAAGCGATCAAGCTGGGCCTCGGGAAGAGGGTAAGTTCCTTCCTGTTCAATAGGGTTCTGGGTAGCCATCACCATGAACAGACGATCAAGCGGGAAGGTGCGCATGCCTACGCTGACCTGGCGCTCACCCATGGCCTCCAGCAGGGCAGATTGCACCTTGGCCGGTGCCCGGTTGATTTCGTCTGCCAGCACCAGGTTGTGGAAAATCGGCCCGCGCTGGAATTCGAACAGCCCTGTCTCGGCGCGGTAAATTTCACTGCCGGTTACGTCTGATGGCAGCAAATCGGGAGTGAACTGGATTCGATGAAAATCACCGGTCAGATGATCGGCCAGGGCCTTTATGGCTGTGGTTTTGGCCAGTCCCGGTGCACCTTCCACCAATAGGTGTCCATCGGCAAGTAGTGCAATGAGAAGACGGTCAACCAGTCTCTCCTGCCCGATAATCCTTTTCGCTAACTGTGTTCGTAACTCACCAAACGTATGCTGTAAAGACATTGGAAACGATTGCTCTCGTGGGTAAGTAGTTGCCGCAGTTTTGGTGTCTGGCCGGCAAAAATCAAGGGTTTGACTATGCTTATCTCACGATATCCCTATTACGTTTATTTCACACTATTTGAGGTCGCCCATGAATGCGCTGACTGTGGCCAGCAAAGATCAGTTTTTTGAACTTTTGGCTGAAGAGTTTTCCAGGAAAATCGCCAAGGCCGAAGCCCGGAAAATCAGCGAGTTTGTAAAGCAGCATTATGCCCACATTCCTCTTGACGAACTCATCAGTCGACGGCTTTCTGATACCTACGGTGCAGCACTTGCAGCCTGGCAGTTTCTGCAGAAACGCAGCGCCGAGGAAACACCTGTTGCCGTGTTCAACCCGGACCTGGAGAGCGATGGCTGGCAGTCCACGCATACCGTGGTCTTCATTTTGCACCCGAACATTCCTTTTCTGATTGATTCTCTGCGCATCGCTGTTAACCAGCGGGAAATCGGAACGCACTCGATCCAGCACTCAATACTTCAGGTAGAGCGTGACAATACCGGTAAGCTCAAAAAACTGCTGGCGACCAAAAAAAGCGATTCTGCCTCTGCCTATGAAGCCTTCATTGTTCTGGAAATCGACAGGCACAGCAGCCCGGAGGATCTGAAAGATCTGGAGCAGGCGTTGCAAACCGTTTTGCACGAGGTGCGCATCGCAGTTTCGGATTTCCCGGTTGTTACCGATAAAGTCAGTGAAATCATCAAAGAACTGGATAACACCACTGCCGGGATCAGCAGCGAGCAAAAGGAAGAGGCGCAGGCCTTCCTGAGCTGGCTGCTGCAGGATCATTTCACCTTTCTCGGCTACGACGAGTACGACTTTGCCAGCGACAAGTCGGGCATGGTGGTTCGCCGTGTGGAAAATTCCGAGCTGGGCATTCTCCGCGTAAACAATGAACGGCCAGACCGGGTGCGCCTTAATGAGCTGCCACAGCGCACACGTCAGGAGATGACGCGGGTTGATGATATTTTCATTTTCGCCAAATCTGCACAGCGTTCCCGGGTTCATCGCCCTGCATACCCGGATTACATTGCCGTCAAGAAGTTCAACAAGAAGGGCGAAGTGGTTGGTGAACGCCGTTTCCTCGGCCTGTACACGGCTCGGGCCTACAATGAGCGCCCCGACGAGATTCCACTGCTCAAGCGCAAGTTCCAGAAAGTCATGAAAAGCTCCGGCTTTCTGCGTGCGGATTACGCGGGCAAGGAGCTGGAACAGATTCTCACGCTTTACCCCCGCGACGAACTGTTCCAGATCGCCGATGATGAGTTGCTGGATGTGGCGAAAAGTATCCTGTACATACAGGAGCGACGCCGCATTGAGCTGTTTATGCGCGAAGATGTTTACGGCCAGTTTGTTACCTGTCTCGCGTTTTTCCCGAGGGATATCTACAACACCGAGCTTCGTTTAAAGGTGGAGCAAGTGCTTCTGGACCGGCTGGAAGCTGAAGATATCGAGTTTGTTACACATTTTTCGGAGTCTGTACTGGCCCGGGTCCAGTTCACCATCCGTGTACGCCAGGTTGAAAACCGCAAGTTGCCGATTGCTGAAATCCGGGAAAAAGTCATCGAGATGGCTCAGTCGTGGCGCGACGGTCTTGCCAGCGCCCTGAGCGAGACCTACGGTGAAGAGGAAGGTAATGAGCTTTATCGGCTCTGGGCCGCAGGTTTCCCTGCGAGCTACACAGAGATGTTCTCTGCGCGCCGGGCGGCTATTGATCTCGAGCACATTTCGGCGGCTTCGACTCGCCAAGACCTGACAATGAGCTTCTACCGGGCGTTGGAAGAAGATGAAAGCACGTTGCATTTCAAATTGTTCTATCCCGATGGGCAGTTGCCGCTCTCTGATGTGATGCCTATCTTTGACAATCTCGGTTTCCGCGTTCTGGGGGAACATCCGTTTGAAGTAACCGACCGCAACAACAAAACCGTTTGGATACATGATTTCACCCTCTACGCCTACAGCGGCAAGGTCGTGGATATCCACCAGATCCGGCCGATTTTCGAGGAGCTGTTCCATCGGGTGTGGTACGGCGAAGCGGAAAATGACGCCTTTAACCGCATGCTGGTTACTTCCTACATGAGCTGGCGGGAAATTGCGCTGTTACGGACCTATGCCCGCTATATGCGTCAGATTCGCTTTTCCAACAGCCAGACATTTATCTCCAATACTCTGGTGAATCACGTTGAGCTCACCAGGATTTTGCTGGAGTACTTTGAGGTACGTTTCAATCCGGACCGTTTTCAGAGTGCTGGCAAAAGCCAGGCCGCCCAGCAGAAACTGGAAATCGAATTCAATGCGGGGCTGGAAGAGGTGGAAAACCTCAGTGAAGACCGTGTGCTTCGCCTCTACCTGGAATTGATGCAGGCTACTCTGCGCACTAACTACTATCAGCACGATGAAGCTGGCGGACCCAAACCTTATATCAGCGTGAAGTTTGATCCTTCCGGAATTCCGGATATGCCGCTGCCGCTGCCGGTATACGAAATATTTGTGTATTCGCCCCGTGTTGAGGGTGTTCATCTGCGGGGTGGCAAGGTTGCCCGGGGCGGCCTGCGTTGGTCAGATCGCTTTGAGGACTATCGCACCGAGGTTCTGGGCCTTGTGAAGGCCCAGCAGGTCAAGAACGCGGTAATCGTTCCTGTCGGGGCAAAAGGTGGCTTTGTTGCCAAACGACTGCCGGACTCCTCAGACCGCGAAGCGTTTCAGGCTGAAGGCATCGCCGCCTACAAGACGTTTATCCGGGGCCTGCTCGACATTACCGATAACCTGGTAGATGCCGGCATTCAGCCGCCCGAGCGTGTTGTTCGCCATGATTCGGATGATCACTATCTGGTTGTTGCGGCAGATAAAGGCACGGCGACATTTTCGGATATCGCCAATGGTTTGGCAGCAGAATACAACTTCTGGATGGGCGACGCTTTTGCCTCCGGCGGCAGTAATGGCTACGACCACAAAAAGATGGGCATTACTGCACGGGGCGCCTGGGTCTCTGTTGAGCGACACTTCCGTGAGTTGGGTGTTAACCCGGCGGAGGACGAGTTTACGGCTATCGGCATTGGCGATATGGCAGGGGACGTGTTCGGGAACGGCCTGCTGAGCTCTGAGAAAACCCGCCTGGTGGCAGCGTTCAATCACATCCACATCTTTGTGGACCCATCACCGGATGCGGCCAGGAGCTACAAGGAACGCAAACGGCTGTTCGAGAAGCCTCGCTCGGCCTGGACCGATTACGATACCAAGCTGATATCCAAAGGCGGCGGCGTATTCAACCGTAACACGAAATCCATACCGGTGAGCCCGGAAATCAAGAAGTTGCTGGGTATCAATTCTGACCGGGTACCTCCGAACATGCTGATTTCGCACATCCTGAAAGCTCAGGTTGATCTGCTCTGGATTGGCGGTATCGGCACATACATCAAAGGCAGCAGCGAATCCCACAGTGATGTGGGAGACAAGGCCAACGATGGTCTGCGCATCAATGGCGGAGAGCTGCGCTGCAAGATTGTAGGTGAGGGCGGTAATCTGGGTATGACCCAGTTGGGGCGCATTGACTATGCCCTGAAGGGCGGACGGTTGAATACCGACTTCATTGACAACTCTGGCGGTGTTGATTGCTCGGACCATGAAGTCAATATGAAGATTCTGCTCAATCGCGCGGTTGCAATGGGAGATCTGACCTCCAAGCAACGCAATGTCATGTTGGAAGAAATGACAGATGACGTGGCTGCGCTTGTGCTCAAGAACAACTACCGTCAAACCCAGGCCATCAGTATTGCCAACGAGGATGCCGCAACGCGCCTTGAGGAATATCGCAGACTGATGAATACCTTTGAAAGCGAAGGCAAGCTAAACAGGTCTCTGGAATTCCTGCCGGATGATGAAACCTTGTCTGAGCGCAAGTTGAACAAGAAAGGGCTGACCCGGCCTGAGCTGTCGGTTCTCATTTCCTATGTCAAAGGCGACCTTAAACAGACTCTGATCGACAGCAGCCTGCCGGACAATCCACTGCTTGCCCGTGAAATGTACAAAGTGTTCCCTCGTGATCTGACTCAGAAGTT
Source organism: Marinobacter sp. (assembly GCF_048259445.1). Classification (GTDB taxonomy): domain Bacteria; phylum Pseudomonadota; class Gammaproteobacteria; order Pseudomonadales; family Oleiphilaceae; genus Marinobacter. The sequence goes on from NZ_JBLXHQ010000003.1 coordinate 260,889, forward strand.
CTCGAAAGAGCTCGGTGAGCATCAGCTGCGGAGGGAGATTATTGCCACGCAGATTGCCAACGATATGGTTAACCATATGGGCATTACCTTTGTGGAGCGACTGCACCAGTCCACAGGTGCAGATGCCGCATCTATTGCGCTGGCCTGGCTGATCACACGGGATGTCTTCCGGATTGATAACTGGTGGGACAAGATTGAAGATCTCGACTTCCATATTCCGGCGCAGCTGCAGATGGAGTTGATGCGAGACCTTATGCGCCTGATGCGCCGCTCTGTGCGGTGGTTGCTGCGTAATCGCCGGGCAGAGCTGAGCATTCAGAGCCATATGGAGCGTTTTGCTGACAGTGTCTGGGCGATCACCTCAGGCTTGCGGGAGTATTTGGGTGACCAGGCCCGCACTGATTGGGAAAAACGCAATGAAGCGCTGACTGGAGTCGGGCTGCCGGCGGAGCTGGCCTCTGTTGCGTCCGGGACAGGATATCTGTATTCGTCGCTGGGTATTATTGAAGCTCAGGAAGCTTCGGGCATGCCGCTGAAAACCGTAGCCAATCTTTATTATGAGCTCGGTGACCGTCTTGATCTGAACTGGTTTGCCTCCGCGATTGCCAGGCTTACGCCAGCATCGCATTGGCAGGCTCTGGCGCGGGAGAGCTTCCGTGAGGATCTGGACTGGCAACAACGCGCTCTGACCAGCGGCGTACTCAATCTGGCCACGAAGCCAGAAGATGTGCCGGCCTGCGTCGAGGGGTGGCTGCAGCGTCACGATCACATGATCGAACGTTGGAAAACCATGCTGCTCGAGCTCAAGAGTGTAAGAGAACCGGAATACGCCATGTTCTCGGTTGCATTACGGGAGCTGCTGGATCTGGCGCAGAGTACGCTGCATCAACCCCACAGTGACAGCCCGTCTGAAACGTCTTCATGACCTGATTCAGACAAACTGAGTATTGCGTTAACGCCGTGATTCCCGTTCAATCGTGACCGGGAATCACGAATTGGAGACTTTTAATGGGTCAACTTGACCATCTTCTTGAAAAAAACAGGGCCTGGGCTGAGGGTATCAAGGCCGAGGATCCGCAGTTTTTTCATCGCCTGTCTAATCAGCAAGCGCCGGAATACCTCTGGATTGGCTGTGCGGACAGCCGTGTGCCGGCGAACCAGATTGTGGATATGCCCCCGGGCGAGCTCTTTGTGCACCGTAACGTTGCTAACGTAGTGGTTCACACAGATTTCAACTGCCTGTCCGTTTTGCAATTCGCCATCGAGGTGCTGAAAGTCAAGCATGTTCTTGTTGTTGGTCATTATGGCTGCGGTGGTATCAGAACTGCTCTGCGCAATGAGGGTTTTGGCCTGATCAGTAACTGGCTGAGGCATGTACAGGATGTTCGGGATCGCCATCAGTCCGTGCTGAGTGTCTGTAACAATGAACTTGACAAGGCTGATCGGCTTTGCGAGCTGAATGTTATTGAGCAGGTGGGGCATGTGTGTCAGAACAGCATTGTTCAGGAAGCATGGAAGCGTGGCCAGCGCTTGAATGTTCACGGTTTCGTATATGACCTGGCAGACGGCATACTCCGGGACATGGGCTTGTCGGTTTCCGGAGCTGAAGACTGGGAGCAGATCAAGCAGAACAGTCTGGATGAGCTGGTATTGCGCCCTGTTCGTTCTGGTCGTCAGAAAAAAGTCTAGTCTTCACCGCAATACGGCGCTTTCCAATCCTTACAGGTGTTATCTGGCCAATCCATGCAGAGTATAACTGGCTCCGGCTTACCTAATTCCCATCAGGCGCTGCTTAGAAACCAGCACCTGTTGTCCGGCCGGCTGGCTTTGTTGGGTGTCGCATCGGCGTACCTGCTGCCAGAACTTCCTTTTAGCGGCCTTGCCATGAGTGAGCACGCGGGTGTTTTTCGTGCGTTGGCTCAGCATGAAAAGTGGCAGGCCTGCTTTGGTTATGATGACCCGGTGCTGGCTGATAACAGCTTCGACAGCGTGGTGGTATTTTTGCCCAAAGCCCGCGCCGAGCTGGAAATGCGCCTGGCACTGGCGCTCTCGCTGGCGTCTGAGGGTGCCCGATTGGTGCTGGTCGGCGAAAAAAAGGAAGGTATTGCGGGCGCCATCAAACAGCTTAGATCGGTTGCCCCGCAGGCCTTCAAGGTCGACAGCGCACGCCATTGCCAGGTCTGGTGTGCAGAAGCGATTGAGCCTGCACCCGGGTTCCGGGTTGAGGCCTGGCTGGGCTGGAGCAGAATCGAGTGTTCGGGGATATCCGTCGACGTTGCCGGCCTGCCGGGCATCTTCAGCCAGGATGGCCTGGACAATGGAACCCGGATGTTGCTGGAAACTCTTGCAGAGCAACCGGTTCGCGCTGACCGGTTGCTGGATTTTGCCTGTGGTGCGGGCGTTATCGGTGCCTGGATTCAGGCGCACCAGCGCGCGCAGGAAAAGCCCGTTGCCAGCGTTGACGGTGTGGATGTCCAGTCTCAGGCGGTTATCTGTGCGCGGGAAACCTACCGGCGTGCGAACTCAGCCGGAACGATTTTCGCGTCTGACGGCCTCGCTGGTATTGACGGCTCCTGGCCAGCAATTATCAGCAATCCCCCCTTTCATACCGGTGTGAAAACCGATACATCCATGACGGAGCAGTTTCTTCAGGACGTGAAGCGCCATTTGCAGCCGGGTGGCGAGTTGCGATTAGTGGCAAACAGTTTTCTGCCTTATGAGGCTCTGATCAAACGCTACATAGGGCGCGTTGAGCGTGTTAGAGAAGACGGGCGTTTTACTGTTTACCGCTCATTCAGAGGCCAATAACGAAAAAAGCCCCTGGGGTAGAGGGGCAAAAGGTTCGCTTCCGGAAAAAACGGAGCTAACCGCGAAAGTGTTTAAGAACAGCCCTCCTCAAGAAGACCTTCTTAAAGTGAACAGGGTTAACGATAGGGTTATTTTTTAGAGTAATCAGCCTAAAATGGCATCTTTAAAGTGAAATCCCCTCTGGATGCCCGATATGACAACCGCTGTGCTGGATTTTCCCTGTGGTAGCCTTGTTCTTAGCCGTCCCGGTACAGACGATCCGAGCTTGCGTGCCTGGAATGCTGCGGACGAACTGATCTTGCAGGATGCATGTAGCCGTCTGAAAGCGGCGCCAGACGCCCGGGTACTGGTTGTGGATGACCAGTACGGCGCATTGACGCTGGCGTTGTCCCGGTTTGCACCGGATGTGGTCGCTGATGGAGCTCAGCTAAGCGGTGCACTGATAGTGAATGCGCGGCAGAACCCGGGCTGTGCGGCACCAGAGCAGGTATACAGTTGGCTGCAGCCGCCTGACAAGTCTTATGATCTGATTCTCCTGAAAATTCCTCGCGAAGCCGACTATCTTGCGTGGCTCCTGCGCTGGGCTAATGGTGCGATCAAGCCCGGTGGGACAATACTGGCGGCAGGGATGATCAAACACCTGCCAGATCGCAGTGTGGACGTTTTTGCCGCAGCTTTGGAGGTTCAGAGCGTGAGCCGCGCCGTAAAAAAGGCTCGCATGATGACCTGTGGCCGCGGTGAGGCGACGCTTAAAGGCTGGGCCGGCACGTGGAAGGGCTACGAACTGGAAAGCAGACTAAAAGGCGGAGAGCTTCGCGTCGCCGCCATGCCCGCAGTGTTTGCGCGGGAAAAGCTGGATATCGGCACCCGGTTGATGCTGCCGCACCTGAAGCCCACCCTGAAGCCCTGCCATGCGGGTGCCCGGGTGCTGGATTTGGCTTGCGGCAACGGTGTGCTTGGTTTGAGCGCTTTGGCAATGCGGCCCGATATTGAGGTGATTTTCAGCGATGTGTCCAGCCAGGCTGTTCTGAGTGCCCGCAGCAACACTGAGGCAGCGTTTCCCGGTGCCAGGGCCTTGTTCCTGCATGCGGACGGGATTGCCGCAGGCAATGGGCCGTTTGACCGAATACTGTTAAATCCACCGTTCCACGAAGGGGGTGTGGTAGGTGACCATATCGCTCTGCGGCTGTTTGAGCAGGCGTCGCAGAATCTGACTGAGACCGGTCGCCTGGTTATGGTGGGCAACCGGCATCTTGGTTATCACCGAAGCTTGCGGCGTTTCTTTCCGCACGTCCGTCAGCTGGACTCTGATCCCAGGTTTGTCGTCTTCGAAGCCTGGCTGTCATAACCCAGTCGCGCCAGCGTATCCACGATGGTTTGCGTCTGGCTGTCGATTTCGATATTAACCTTCATACCCTCTTCAATTGCACCAAAGGTGGTGGCTCTCAACGTTTCTGGGATCAGGTGAACGTTGAACCGGTTACCATCCACTTCACCAATCGTCAGGCTCGCTCCATTGATCGCAATGTAGCCTTTGGCAAAGATGTAGCGAGCCCAGTCGCCTGGCACTTCAAACCATATAGTCACATTGTTTTCGGGCCGCAGTATTTCAACCACGGTTGCGGTTGTGTGAATGTGTCCCGACAGCAAATGGCCACCAATTTCATCGCCAATCCGCGCTGCCCGTTCAAAATTGATGTTGTGTCCGGACTCCAGGGCGCCAAGCGTTGTCAGCCTCAAGGTTTCCTGCATGGCATCGAAAAACAGTGTGTTGCCGGTTTGGCGGGTAACGGTAAGGCAGGTGCCATTGATCGCTACCGATGCGCCAATGTTCACGCCTTCTGCGTTGTTATCCGGCAAGCGGATTGCAAACGTACTCAATCCGGTTGCAGCGGTAACATCTTCAACAACGGCAATACCCTGAACAATACCGGTGAACATAAGGTGGCCTCTATAGCGGGAAAAAACGGATGGAAAGGATAACGAGCAAGGTTGCCGTTGCCAAGTTCGGCTGCGGGAAATGCAAACGGAAAGATCATAATTCAAGATCCTGGCAAGCCTGCCGATACATTTCTTAACAGATTCTTTTATAGAGATTCCATAACGCACTGGATATTCCGTCATGGCTCAGAATCAGAATGCTGCAGAAACTCTAACGGGTGCCGCGCAGGGTGCTGTATTGCGCCCCGGGCGGTCGGCTGACCCTGTCCCTGCCGGTGCAAAGCCAGATGGAAATCAGGAAAACACGATTGCCCCGGCCCCCGCCCCGCAAACAGAGGTGCCTGCGAATACAGGAAGCAGATTGGCCGGGGAGGTTGAAGCACAGAGCGCCGATCCGGTTCAGGCCGAATCCCGCCAGCGAACGCTGAGGCTGATGCTGCGTCAGTGTGATCGCGTGTTGCTGATGGATTTTGACTTGCTGGCAATGAACGACTGGCCCGATAACTTCAGCGTTGCATCTGCCCGGCGAAGTCGCGACCTGTTGATATTCAGTGCGCTGGTGGCTGCCATTATATTTCTGAGCGGGCTGACAGGTTTTGTGCCTGCCTGGGTTGCGGGAGGCGGGTTTGGTGCCTTTGTCATTATCCTGTTGCTGGGTGTTCCTGCCGTTCGTCGGATTTACACGTCGGAGCCGTCCTATCTTGATTTACTGATCAGGCGACAGCGTATGATGCGTGATGCCCGGAAACACGCTGAGCACCTGGAGGGTAAAGAGGGGCTGATCTGGCAGTGTGCCCGCATGGCAGACTTTAATCCCGCCCTGAAAAATACCCGGTTCAGCAGGCTTTTGCGTTTGTCCGAGCAGAAAGCTTTACCCCGTGCGCTGTCCCGGCGTGAGCATGTCAGGGTTTATCTGATTTATCTTCTTGAAGCGGAAAAGGCCTATGGTCGGGTTCAGGCAGCTTTTTTCGAAGGTAATCAGAATGCCATCGACCGCGGCTGGCAGAAGGCGGTTGCGGAGCCGGAGGAGAGAACTTGACATAAATGTGCTTCAAACGTATGTTTCAAACAGACGTTTGCTAGAGGCACTGAAAATAAAATGGCCCAGTCAGATACTGTTGACAGAATTCTTGATGCCGCAGAAGAATTGTTCGCTGAGCGTGGTTTTTCAGAGACTTCATTGCGGATGATTACCAGCAAGGCCAGAGTAAACCTGGCCGCCGTTAATTACCACTTTGGTTCCAAAAACGCCCTGATCCATGCGGTCTTCGGCCGTTTTCTGACGCCGTTTTCAGCGACGCTTGAAAACGCATTTGATGAGCTGGAAGCTCGTTGTGAAGGCACACCCCCAACATTGAACCAGACTCTGTGGGCTCTCACTGAGAGTGCCGTTCGCATGCCTCAGCGAAATGAAAAGGGTATTTCGATTTTTATGCGGCTGCTTGGGCTGGCATACACCCAGTCACAAGGGCATTTACGCAAGTTTCTCGAGCAGGAGTACAGCCAGCCTTTCAGTCGCTTCATGCGGCTTTTGAAGGGAGCCACGCCACAGCTTTCTGCCGTAGATCGTTACTGGCGCATTCAGTTCATGCTGGGCGCTACGGCGTTCACCATGTCCAGCAGCGATGCCCTGCAGGATATTCTGCGTAATAAACTGGGCGTAGAAACCACGGTGCAGGAAATTGCCGCTCGGCTAGTGCCCTTCCTTGCAGCCGGCATGCAGGCGCAGGATGCAATGCTTGTTCCTTCCGCACCCATCAAGATCCCGGTTGCCTGACTTGCACCCTCTCGGTTAGGCTTCCCCCTCTGTCCCGGAGGGAGCCCGACCCGTTTTGAACCAACGCAACCGCAGTGCCTGTTCAATCGACATCAGCCTGGATGACCAGAGCCTGTCTGTGCTCGATGTCAGCGGGGGCGTCATTGTGCGCTATCCAGTGTCTACTGCGCTTAATGGCGCGGGTGAGCTGGATGGCAGTGGTTGTACACCCAGAGGTGAACACTACATCCGCGCCATGGTGGGTTCCGGGCTCCCAGCCAATACCGTTTTTCGTGCTCGCCGTCCCACCGGCGAGATCTACAGTCCGGAACTTGCGGCCAGGCACCCCGGCCGCGACTGGATCCTGAGTCGCATCCTCTGGCTTTGCGGTCTGGAATCGGGGAAAAATCGTGGCGCGGGTGTCGATACCTTCCGTCGTTTCATATATATACATGGTACTCCTGATACAGAACCCATGGGGCTGGCCCTTTCGCATGGGTGCATTCGTATGCGTAATGCCGATGTGATAGAGCTGTTCAAGTGCGTCCGGTCGGGTATGCCGGTTATGATCCGTTGAAACCAGATTGATAACAGTGATTAGAGGATTCCGATGATTGGCGAAATGATGTCCACGCTGAACGGCTGGATCGAGAACTTTGGGGTGCTTTCTGAGGCCTGGCGCGTGAGTATCGTGGTATTCGCGTTGGTGTTCGGCACTGCTACGATAGCCTACATTGCCAGCCATGTTATCGGCGCTCTGGAGCGTAAGTTTTCGAAAACCAGCAACATCTGGGATGACTCGCTGCTTCATGCCACCCGTGCTCCGGTTGTGGCGTTTGTCTGGCTTCAGGGGGTTTATTGGGCCGCTGAAGTCGCGCACCATTATTCATCGGCAGAGATCTTCAAAGCTAACGAGACGGTGCTTCAGGTAGGTTTCATTTTTATCTTTGTCTGGGCCGTGCTCAGGATGATCAAAGAAGTGGAGAGTATTCTCGTCTCCCCCGTAAAAATGAAAAAGCCGATGGATTACACCACCGTCAATGCTATCAGCAAACTTTCCAGAGCGGTGGTGCTTATTACGGCCGTGCTGATCAGCTTGCAGTCGCTGGGTTATAGTCTTTCGGGCGTGCTTGCCTTTGGTGGTGTGGGTGGTATCGCTGTGGGTTTTGCGGCCAAGGACCTGCTGGCCAACTTTTTCGGTGGCTTTATTATTCATCTGGATCGGCCGTTCAAAGTCGGGGACTGGATCCGCTCACCAGATCGCAATATTGAGGGAACCGTGGAGCAGATTGGATGGAGGCTTACGACTATCCGGACGTTTGATAAGCGCCCTCTCTATGTTCCCAATGCCACGTTTACAACCATCGCAGTAGAAAACCCTTCGCGCATGACCAACCGGCGCATCTCCGAGACCATCGGCATCCGTTACGCGGATGTCAGTGAGATGGCAACCATTGTTGCAGACATCCGCTCAATGCTTGAAAAGCACGAGGATATTGATAGCAATCAGACGCTGATTGTGAATTTTCTGGCCTTCAATCACTCATCGCTGGATATCATGGTTTACGCGTTCACCAAGACCACCCAGTGGGTTCGGTTTCACGAGGTGAAGCAGGATGTGCTTCTGAAAATCAGCGACGTTATTGTCGGCCACGGCGGCGAGGTAGCCTTCCCGACACAAACCTTGCATATCAGCGATGATAGCCAGCTTCCCGAGCGGGAAAACACGCGCGGCAAGCAAGCCGGAGATGAAAAGGAAGGTGATAAAAAGCAGGCGTCGCGCAGCAAAGACGGCGCGGCCAAACGCCAACGTAGCCGCCGTCATGACACCCAGGCGGGTGACGAAGGTGAGCAGTCCCTCGACGCGGGATATGGAGAAGAGGATGGAGATTGATGTCTGAGACCAGCGGTGCCGTTGGAATTATTGGTGGTACAGGCCTGACGACTCTCTCGGGCCTGGAGATTTCAGGAAAGCGAACCCTGGAGACGCCATGGGGTGCTCCGTCGTCCGAGTTGACTGAAGGGCGCCTCGATGGCCAGCCTGTTATATTCCTGTCCCGGCATGGCAACCCCCATAGAATACCGCCTCATGAGGTGAACTATCGGGCGAACATCAAGGCGCTTTACGACGCTGGCGTGCGCACGGTAATCGGCGTGAATGCGGTGGGCGGGATACATCCGGATATGGGGCCCGCCTGCGTTGTGGTCCCGGATCAGATTATTGATTACACTTGGGGGCGGGCGGCTACTTTTTTTGAAGGCGAGTTGGAAAAGGTGACCCACATTGATTTTACCTGGCCTTACGACCAGGAAGCCCGGCACATTCTGGTGCAGGCCGCAGCAGATCAAAAGGTCGCGTTTGCCGGGTTTGGAGTTTATGGCGCAACCCAGGGCCCGAGACTGGAAACAGCGGCGGAAATACGACGTATGGAGCGGGACGGCTGTGATCTGGTGGGGATGACCGGAATGCCGGAGGCTGCTTTGGCTGCTGAGCTGGGCATGCGGTACGTGTGCCTTGGCCTGGTGGTGAACCGTGCTGCCGGGAAGTCAGACCATATAATTACCATGGAAGAAATCGAATTGGCCATCGAGCAGGGAATGTCTGGTGTGAGACGAATCCTTGAAGTCTCGATGGCCGGTTTGGGAGCCCTTACTGATTTGCCTCAACCTTCCTGAAGAACACAAGAACGCCGATGGTGGGGGAATCCAGAAAGTGAATTTCCTCGCTCCGCATCCTGCGGGTTTCGCGGATCCAGGTGAGTAGCTCCAGCGGTACCTCGGGCTGAAGCGTCAACTCTGCGCCTGTTGCCGGGGTAGTGGCAGAAGTGGTTCCCGGCGCCTGACCAGCGTCGCCCTGAGTTGTCGGCGAAGCCGTAACTTTTGCTTCCTGCCAATGATTGAGATGGACGGCGACATGCAGGTAGCGTTGCCGATCAATAGTGATATTTCCTTCAATCTCTCTCTGGCCTGTCTGCGCCAGCCAGTCTCCGATTTCGACGCGCAGCGGCTGCCCCTTGTAGTCAGGCGGGAAAGCTTCGTACCAGCCTGCGGACATAAGCACTCGATAACGTCCGCTTGCTTCAAGGCGGTTTGCCGCACTCCCCAGGTGAAGCTCGTTGCGAGGTGCGAGTTTAAGCGATGAAATCACGTTGCCGTCACCGGTTACACTGTAAAGATCCTTGCTGGTCTCTGCCGGCGCTGACACTTTACGGTTAACCATCCGCTCATTAACTGCGCCCGGATCTATTATGCGCTCCAGAATCACGAACTCCGCCCGGTAATAGTCTTCGGGCGTTTGTTGCGCATGGCCCGCCATGGCGGTTGTGAGCAAAAAAGCCGTCAGTAGTGTGCGTGCCAATAGCCGGCACAAGCGATTACCATCAGTCTGCAAGAGGTTGCTCCAGTTAATTCAAGCCCTTTCTCAGGCGGTAGCGGCACTTGGTGCAGGCACCAGTTCGCCCAGCATTCCGGAAATGCTGTCGAGTTTACCATTGGTTGAGCTGTCCTTCAGCCGAAAACGAAAGCTGTTTGCACCCTCAAGCCGGTATGTGTCTGGTGAAGATTGCATTTTCTTAACCAGTATCAGTGGATCTACCGGTGTGGAGCTGCCGAACTCAAGACGAGCCCATTCCTTGCCAGCGTCTACTTTTACTATGCCCAGGGCTTCTGCCTTGAGCCGGAGCTCGGTCTGTCGAACCAGGTTTTTTGCCGGCTCCGGTAATAATCCGAAGCGATCAATCATCTCAACCTGAAGTTCTTTTAATGCCTCGCGGTTGCTGACGCTGGCAATGCGCTTATAAAGCATCAGCCGGTTGTGAACGTCTGGCAGATAATCTTCTGGAATCAGTGCCGGTATCCGAAGGTTCATTTCTGTGCCATGGCTGAGGGGCAGCTCTGCATTGGGTGTACGACCTTCGCGAATGGCTTTGACCGCTTCATCGAGTAATTGCATATACAGAGTAAAGCCGATGCTTTCTATCTGGCCGCTCTGTTCGTCGCCCAGCAACTCGCCGGCACCGCGAATCTCAAGGTCGTGGGTTGCCAGCATAAAGCCGGCACCGAGTTCCTGGGCTTCGGAAATGGCTTCGAGTCGTTTTTTGGCATCCGCAGAAATGGCTTTCGGTGGCGGTGTCAGCAGGTATGCGTAGGCCTGGTGGTGTGAGCGGCCAACGCGGCCGCGCAGCTGATGCAACTGGGCCAGGCCGAATTTGTCAGCGCGTTCAATAATGATGGTGTTGGCGCTCGGGATATCGATGCCGGTTTCGATGATGGTGGTGCACACCAGCACGTTGAAACGCTTGTGGTAGAAATCCGACATGATCTGTTCGAGCTGTCTCTCACGCATCTGACCATGAGCTACGCCCACACGAGCTTCCGGGACCAGACGCCGCAGATCCTCGGCAGTTTTTTCGATGCTCGCCACATCGTTGTGCAGGACATACACCTGGCCGCCACGCAAAACCTCACGCAGGATGGCTTCTTTTACCATCGCATCGTCGCGCTGCCGCACAAAGGTTTTCACCGATAGGCGTCGGGCAGGGGGAGTGGCAATGATGGACAGATCTCTCAGGTGTCCCATGGCCATGTTGAGGGTTCTTGGAATGGGGGTCGCTGTCAGGTTCAGCATGTCTACTTCAGCGCGCAAGGCCTTGAGTTTTTCCTTCTGCCCGACACCGAATCGGTGCTCCTCATCGATGATGACAAGCCCCAGGTTTTTGAACCGGATATCGCCCTGAAGCAGCTTGTGGGTGCCAATGACGATATCGGCTTTACCGCTTCCAATGGCCTCCATTGCTTTAGAGGTCTGGCTTGAGCTACGAAAACGGCTGAGCAGCTCGATATTTACCGGCGTATCCGAGAAGCGATCGCGGAAGGATTCATAGTGTTGCTGCGCCAGAAGCGTTGTTGGCACAAGCACCGCAACCTGCTTTCCTGACCAGGTTGCCAGGAAGGCCGCGCGCATGGCAACTTCGGTCTTGCCGAAGCCGACATCGCCGCATACCAGCCTGTCCATGGGCTTCTCGTTGGTCATGTCTTCGAAAACGGCCTGAATAGCAATTTGCTGGTCCGGCGTCTCCTCAAACGGGAATCCGGCAGCAAAGGCCCGGTAGGCTTCTTTCGGGTCTTCAAAGGCAAATCCTTTGCGAGCCTCGCGGCGGGCGTAGACATCAAGCAGTTCGGCCGCAGTATCGCGAATCTTTTCCAGGGCTTTTTGCTTGGCGTTGCTCCAGCGCTCGGTGCCCAGCTTGTGCAGTGGCGCATGCTCTGCATCTGTGCCGGCGTAGCGCGAAATCAGGTGCAGGCTGGAGACTGGCACATACAGTTTTGAACCACCGGCGTATTCGAGCATCAGGAATTCACTGGATTCGCCTTCAACGGTAATGGTTTCCAGACCGAGATAGCGCCCGACGCCGTGGTCGATATGCACAACAGGTGCGCCGATTCGCAGCTCGGACAGGTCGCGATAACCGTCATCATTTGCTTCGGTGGGTTTCTCACGCCGGCGTCGCTGCAGTACCCGTTCGCCAAACAGGGCGGTTTCAGTAATCAGGGCCAGGTTGTGCTCTGGCAGCACCAGTCCCTGTTCCATGGGCGCGATGGTGATACCCAGAGTGCAGCTGTCATCGGCCAGAAAGTCGTTCCAGTTTTCGAAACCCCGCAGCTGTAGCTGGTGCTCCCCCAGATTTTCGATCAGGGCTTCGCGCCGACCCGAGGATTCGGCGCAAATCAGTATCCGCCCGTCAAACGTCGTTATGAAGCGCTTCAGCTGGCCCGCAGGGTCGGCGGCCCTTGCGTTCATTGCGATATCCGGCAGCGCTTCACTGGCGCAGTTCACCGTGCCGGCGCCTTCTGCCGGCCCGGGCGTTGTGGTTACCCGGGGGAAGGCCTTGAGGTGGCCAAAAAGCTCATCCTGCTGCAAAAAAAGGCTTGCGGGTGGAAGAATCGGCCGCATCCTGTCGTGCCGACGGTCTTCGTGGCGGTTACGGGTTTCTACATCGAAGTGGCTGACCGCCTCGTTCAGGCCTTCGGCAGTAAAGACGTGAGTGGTGTCCGGCAGATAATCAAACAGGGTTGCGGTCTGGTCGAAGAACAGTGGCAGATAATATTCGATGCCAGGCGGCGTAATCCCCTGGGTGACGTCCTGATAGATGGGCGCATCTTTATCCGCGTTTGGAAACTGCTCGAACCAGCGGCCCCGGAAGCCCGAGCGAGCCTCCTTGTGCCATGGGAATTCATACGCAGGGAGAAGTTCAATGCGCTCAATCCGGTCGATGGAGCGTTGGGTTTCCGGATCGAAAGTGCGCAGTGTTTCAACTTCGTTATCAAACAGGTCGATCCGGTAGGGCAGGTTGGAGCCCATGGGGAATATGTCGAGTATGGAGCCGCGAACGGCGTACTCGCCGTGTTCATAAACGTTTTCAGCGTGACGGTAACCTGCGGTTGCCAGCTGCATGCGCCAGTTGTCGATGTCCAGAGACTGACCGGTTTCCAGCAGCAGAGTGTTGCCTTGAAGGTAGTTTACCGGGGGAAGCCGGTGCATCAGAGTACGGGCAGGGACGACGATCACGCCATGGCGGATGCCGGGCAGGCGATGCAAGGTACGAATACGCCTTGAGGTTATATCCTGATGCGGTGAAAACAAATCGTAGGGCAGTGTTTCCCAATCTGGCAGTGACAGTAACTCCAGGCCGCCCTCCGCGGTCGTGGCACCATCTTCTTCTGGTGGCAGGCCAAGGAAAAAACGCATGGACTGCTCCAGCCGTATTGCGTCGGCAGTACTGCGGGTAATCACCAGAGTCAGCCCTTTGTGGGCCCGGGCGCTTTCACAGATGGCCAGAGCATCACTGCTGCCATGCAATTGCCCCCAGGTACGGTGATCGGCCTGTTTCGCAGGAAATTGCGGCGCAATCAGCGTTTGCAATGAAGCGGAAGTCGGGGCACCTTGATTCATGGGCAGTTGTTTTCTCCAGCAGTGGGTCTTGGCGAGTTTGTGGGAGCCGGTGAGGCCGCTATTCTAACGCCCACAGATGGCGGTGTCATGGCGGCAAATGTACGACGTCCGTGCCAGTTCGTATTTGCCGTAAGCCGGTTTAAGTTGGATAATGCTCCACCTTAATTATTCCACGTGCGAAACACAGGGGTCCCTACCGTGAGTCACGAACAGATGAACCAGTGCCTGTCCAACTGGATGGACAGAGAATCCACTGCGGAGGCTATGATTCCGCTGATCGGCCGTCTTTACCGGAAAAATAACGTTGTTACTTCCGTGTACGGCCGCGCGATCATCAACCAGTCGGTTATCGACATTATCCGCGCCCACAGATTTGTGCGTCAGGTGGAGCACAGTGAGTTGTCCGTTCACGATACCCTGCCGATTCTGCAGGCTATGGACAAGATGGACCTTGGGCGTGCCCACGTTGACATCGGGAAGCTGGCGGTAAAATTCAAGGAAGAAGGCGGTGATCTGACGGAGTTTCTCAATGGAGAAATCGGACCGGTGGTTGGCCAGTATTCTTCCCAGTCAGAAGAAGACGCCAGCAACGGTACCAAAGATGTCGTGCTCTATGGCTTTGGACGCATCGGGCGCCTGCTGGCGCGTATCCTGATTGAAAAGGCAGGTGGTGGCAATAATCTCCGCTTGCGGGCCATTGTGGTTCGTCACGGTGGCGCAGAAAGCGATCTGGAAAAGCGTGCCAGCCTGCTGCGTCGTGATTCGGTGCATGGCCCTTTCGACGGCACCATTCGCGTAGACGAGAAAGAGTCGGCGCTGATTGCCAACGGCAACTTCATCAAGGTGATCTACTCAGACGGTCCCGACAAGGTAGATTACACCCAGTACGGCATCGACAACGCTATTGTGATCGACAATACGGGTAAATGGCGTGACGAAGAGGGCCTGGGCCTGCATCTTAAATCCAAGGGTGTCAGCCGGGTCCTGCTTACAGCACCGGGCAAGGGTGATATCAAAAATATTGTTTACGGTATCAACAACGACTGGATTACGGATGCAGACAGAATTCTGTCGGCGGCTTCCTGTACTACCAACGCCATTACACCGGTGCTCAAGGCGATTTACGACGAGTACGGTATTGAAGACGGCCACGTTGAAACAGTGCACTCTTACACTAACGACCAGAACCTGATCGACAACTACCACAAGGGCAGCCGTCGTGGCCGAAGCGCCGCGCTTAACATGGTAATTACCGAGACGGGGGCAGCCAAGGCCGTTTCCAAGGCTCTGCCCGAGCTGAAGGGCAAGCTTACCGGGAATGCTATCCGGGTGCCTACTCCGAACGTTTCAATGGCGATTCTGAACCTCAACCTGAAGAAAGAGGTTGATGTAGAAAGCGTCAATGACTACCTGCGCGAGATGGCGTTGCACTCGGAGTTGCAGAAGCAGATCGATTTCGTGAACTCTCCAGAGGTGGTGTCTACAGATTTTGTAGGCTCCCGTCATGCCGGCATTGTTGACGCCCAGGCGACAATTGCTGCGGGCA
Organism: Marinobacter sp.; assembly: GCF_048259445.1. GTDB lineage: Bacteria > Pseudomonadota > Gammaproteobacteria > Pseudomonadales > Oleiphilaceae > Marinobacter. The sequence goes on from NZ_JBLXHQ010000003.1 coordinate 275,892, forward strand.
AGCGCCTGATTCTTTACGTGTGGTACGACAACGAGTTCGGGTACAGCGCGCAGGTAATTCGCGTTGTAAATCAGATGGCTGGTATCAACTACCCCGTCTTCCCGAAACGCGCACGCGACTGAGATTGATGCGCCAGAACTGGCGCGGGCAACTCCAGAAACCCGGCGCTGGAAGGCGTCGGGTTTTTTGTTGACAGTGGCAGGCCGCTGCGGGATTACGTTCCGGTACAAACCTGTTCTCGTTTCAGGTGGAAATAGCTTGCCTTAGACACTATAATTGGCGCGATTTTGGGTATGTCTGTCCCCCCGTTTCTCGACTGTTTCTGGGCCGCAGGGGGCGGGCGATACAAATGCATAGAATAGTTTCTGATGATTGGATGAGGCTAATGATCAAGATCAAAAAAGGCCTGGATCTTCCCATCAGCGGCGCTCCTGAACAGACCATCACAGACGGCAAGCCGGTTCGCCACGTGGCGTTAATCGGTTTTGACTACATCGGCATGAAGCCGACGATGGCTGTAAAAGAAGGGGACCGTGTCAAGCGCGGTACGCTGCTGTTCACGGACAAGAAGACCGAAGGCGTTCGTTTTACATCACCTGCCGCTGGCGTGGTGAAAGAAATTAACCGCGGTGAGCGTCGGGTTTTCCAGTCAATCGTCATCGAAATCGATGGTGATGACGCTGAGACCTTCGCCCGCTTCAATGAGTCAGACCTTGCTGGTCTGGAGCGTCAACAGGTGGTTGATAACCTGGTTGAGTCTGGTCTTTGGACGGCTCTCAAGACCCGCCCTTACAGCAAAACCCCGGCAATCGACTCGGCTCCGCATTCCATTTTTGTTTCCGTTATGGATACCAACCCGCTGGCAGCTGATCCCACTCTGGTGATTGCTGAGAACGCAGTAGCGTTCGAGAACGGCCTGACCATTCTTGGCCGGCTCACAGCTGGCAAGGTCTTCGTAACCGGTCGGCCTGGCTCGAACGTGTCCGTTCCGAAAGCCGATAATATCGAAGTTCAGCAGTTTGATGGCTTGCATCCCGCCGGAAACGTTGGCACGCACATCCATCATCTTGATCCGGTATCTGTCTCAAAGAGCGTCTGGACGATCAACTACCAGGACGTGATTGATATAGGGCAGCTGTTTACAACCGGCGAGCTGAATGTTGGTCGGATTGTTGCGCTTGGTGGCCCGAAGGCTCTGAAGCCGCGTCTGGTCCGCACCCGCCTGGGCGCAAGCCTGGCCGAGCTCCTCGACGGCGAAGTCGCCACAGATTGTGATGTACGGGCGATTTCAGGTTCTGTATTTGGCGGTCGCCGTGGCGAGGGCCCCTGCGCCTATCTCGGACGTTTTGCCAATCAGGTGTCTTTGCTCGAAGAGGGCAACAAGCGCCACTTTATGGGTTGGCTGTCGCCAGGTATCAACAAATTCTCTGTTCTGAACATTTATCTGTCCAAGCTTTCCGGCAGCAAACTGTTCAACTTCACGACCACCACCAACGGTAGTGAAAGAGCGATGGTGCCTGTCGGTGCCTATGAGAAAGTGATGCCTCTGGACATCCTGCCTACCCAGTTGCTGCGTGCCCTGATTGTCGGTGATACCGAAATGGCTCAGAAGCTCGGCGCTCTGGAACTGGATGAAGAAGATCTGGCGCTGTGCACCTTCGTGTGCCCGGGTAAATATGAATACGGTCCGATTCTCCGCGAGAACCTGACCCGAATCGAGATCGAGGGCTAATACGATGGCTATCAGACAGTTTCTCGATGGAATCGAG
>NZ_JBLXHQ010000004.1:0-261592 GCF_048259445.1 Marinobacter sp.
TGAGTCAGCATGGGCGCCGTGACCATGAAAATAATCAACAGCACCAGCATCACGTCGATGTATGGAACGACGTTGATTTCCGACATCGGCTTCTTCCGATTTTCGGGCATCATCCCCATACCTTTCATAGCGCTGCACTCCGGCTGTTAACGGTTGGCATGATTGCTCTCGTCACTGCTCTCTTCACTGCTGTGCGCCCCTATCGGCGCTGTGGACACGACGATGCAGAATGCTGGAAAACTCGTCGGCAAAGGTTTCGTAGTTCTTCAGAAGTGCGTCCGACTTGGTAGAGAAGCGGTTATAGGCAATAACTGCTGGAATCGCTGCGAACAAACCCATGGCGGTTGCTATCAACGCTTCTGAAATACCTGGAGCCACCGTAGCCAGGGTCGCCTGCTGTACCTGTGCCAACCCCCGAAACGAATTCATGATGCCCCAGACAGTACCAAACAGGCCGACATACGGACTGGTCGAGCCCACAGTAGCCAGAAACGGCAAATGGGCTTCCAGACGTTCCTGCTCGCGGGAAAATGCGACACGCATGGCTCGCTGGGTGCCTTCCATAACGGCATCGGCATCCCGGCTTTGCTGCCGCAGCCTGGAAAACTCTTTGAAGCCCGCACGGAACAACGATTCCATACCAGAGAAGGGTGTCGGTTCGGCATTCACCTCCCGGTAGAGTTGCCCCAGGTCCATACCGGACCAAAAGCGCTCCTCAAACGCAAGCTGCGCCTGTCGGGCTTTGCGAAATACCTGATAGCGCTGAAAAATCAGCGCCCATGACACCACCGATGCGGCTGCGAGCAACAACATGACCAGCTGTACCAACACACCGGCGTTTGAGATCAGACTCCAGACTGATAATTCCGAATCCACCGCTTACTCCTGGCTTGTTTGGTGTTCCGTTTCAGGGTGCGGCCTGCTCTGCTCGAGCAAACCCCGCATATTTTCAGGTAGACGCATTGGCCGCCCGCTGTCGAGGGCTATACACGCTACTTTTACATCCGCTTCGCACAACATTTTCTGATCATGCACCCGCAAGACCCTTTGCCTGAATTCCATCCAGACCCGGCCAAAGGCCACAGGTTCCGCCGTTACGACTAGCTCATCATCAAGCTTTGCCGGCGCGACATAATGAATCGACAAACGTTGTACAACATAACTTATGTTGTCCGCCAAACCTGCCCTGAGCCCGATTCCGCAACTGCGAACCCACTCTGTGCGGGCACGTTCCATGTAGTGCAGATAGCGGGCATGAAAAACAATACCACCGGCGTCTGTATCTTCAATATAAACCCGGACGGGCCAGCCAAACGCTGCTGACTCTTCACGATTGATCAACAGGACCTCCTTCTGCGTTTGTACTCTCCCTCACAATACCAAAATGCTGATAAGCGTGAGAGGTCACCATACGACCGCGGGGTGTGCGCATCATGAATCCCTGCTGAATCAGAAAAGGTTCAAGGACATCTTCAATGGTGCCGCGCTCCTCGCTGATTGCCGCTGCCAGGCTTTCAACGCCAACCGGACCGCCATCAAACTTCTCAATCATCGCCAACAGCATGCGCCTGTCCATGTGGTCAAAACCCTCGCTGTCCACCTTCAGCATGTTCAGAGCCTGATCCGCAATACCTGCGCTGATGTGCCCGTCGGCCCGCACTTCCGCATAGTCTCTTACGCGACGTAACAGGCGGTTGGCTATCCGGGGCGTCCCGCGTGAGCGACGCGCTATCTCATAAGCGCCCTCTTCATCAATATCGACACCTGAAAGCCGTGCGGAACGTGCGATGATATGGGTGAGATCCGCCGTGTTGTAGAATTCCAGGCGCTGCACGATGCCAAAGCGATCCCGCAGTGGAGACGTAAGCAAACCTGCCCGTGTGGTTGCTCCGACCAGGGTAAAAGGTGGTAAGTCCAGCTTGATCGAACGTGCTGCCGGACCTTCGCCGATCATGATATCCAGCTGATAGTCTTCCATCGCCGGGTACAGTATTTCTTCTACCACGGCGCTGAGCCGGTGTATTTCATCAATAAAAAGAACGTCGTTCTCTTCAAGATTAGTGAGCATTGCGGCCAGATCACCGGCTTTCTCGAGAACCGGGCCGGAAGTGGTCTTTATCGCCACACCCATTTCATTGGCAATGATATTGGCAAGCGTGGTTTTACCAAGCCCGGGCGGCCCGAAAATAAGGACATGATCCAGCGCTTCCCGGCGACCCCGGGCTGCTGAAATAAAGATGTCCATCTGCTCCCGCACCGCAGGCTGTCCCACATACTCGGAGAGCAACGCGGGCCGGATAGCGCGATCCTGAACCTCTTCGTTGTCACCGGCCCGGGCTGAGATCAGTCGGTCGGATTCAATCATTTACTTTTCCGTTTATCGGGAATCAATAGATTGCCACTTAAAGCCAGAAGTGCACCAATTGTACAAACAGCCCTGCGCGTGTCACGTTACGCTCTCTACAGGTTTGGCGCTACATAAGCGACACATTAAAGTCATGTCATCATGCAGGGATCATGTTTCTCAGTGCAAGACGAATCAGAGCTTCGCTGGACATGCCCTCTTCTGCCACCTTGCTGATTGCCCGCGCAGCCTCCTGGGGTTTGTAACCAAGTGCTATGAGCGCAGCCTCTGCTTCGTCTTCCGGGTTGTGGGAGGCCATTGCCAGCTGAGGGGAATCCGTGATCGAGCCGGCCGTGCCAGCAGGCACAGGTGCAAAATGGCCTTCCAGCTGCTTGATGCGGTCTGCCATCTCAATCAGTAAACGCTCGGCTGTCTTCTTGCCGACACCCGGGAGTTTGACCAGAGAGTTGATATCACGCCCTTCGACACAGCGAATAAACTGCTGGGCATCCAGGCCGGACAGAATGCCGGCGGCCAGCTTGGGGCCCACGCCATTTACTTTTATCAGCAACCGGAAAAGGTCGCGATCAAGACGCGAGGCAAAGCCGAAAAGGCTCTGGGCATCTTCGCGAACCACAAAATGTGTATGAAGGGTAACCTCCTGCCCGGGTTCTGGCAGGTGAAAAAACGTGGTGTACGGGATTTCTACTTCGTAACCCAGGCCGCTGCATTCAACCAGCGCCTGCCCGGGTGTTTTTTCGACCAGAATGCCTCGGATACGACCTATCAAGGATTGCCTCCTGCCGCTCCGCAGAGCAGTTTATTGTTGTCGCACACGCCCGCTGCGTGCCTTGCCCGCAACACCGGCTACTCTCAGGATGCTTTGATTCATGTGCGCATGACACAACGCAATTGCCAGGGCATCAGCGGCGTCAGCCTGGGGTTTTCGGGAGAGTGACAGCAACACCTGAACCATGTGCTGTACCTGAGATTTGTCGGCACTGCCTTTGCCTACCACGGCCTGCTTGACCTGCCGTGCGGAGTACTCATACACCTCAAGCCCGCTGGTGGCAGCACCAACGATGGCGGCACCACGAGCCTGCCCGAGCTTGAGTGCTGAATCGGGGTTGCGCGCCATAAAAACCTGCTCAATGGCAAATTCCTGGGGCCGGTATTCGCCGATCAGGCTTACCAGGCTCTGAAAAATGATTCGCAGGCGCTCCGCCATGGGTTTTTCGCCCACGCGGATGCACCCGCTATCGATATATTCTATGTGCCTGCCCTCAACACGGACAATACCGTAACCGGTGATCCTTGAGCCGGGATCGACACCCAGAATAATCGCCACATCAGTGCCCTTTTATTGACCTGTCAGCGCCCCGCTTATTGTTCGCCAGCAGCCGACGAGTTACCTTCAACCGCTTTGGCTGACTTGCGAAGGCGGATGTGCAGTTCACGCAGCTGCTTCTCATCCACTTCACCCGGCGCCTGAGTCATCAGACAGGTAGCACTCTGGGTTTTCGGGAAAGCAATCACATCGCGAATCGAGCTGGAGCCGGTCATCAGCATAATCAGGCGATCCAGGCCGAATGCCAGACCCCCGTGGGGCGGGCAACCGAACTTGAGCGCATCGAGCAGGAACCCGAACTTGGCACGGGACTCTTCCTCACCGATACCCAGAATGCGGAACACTTCCTGCTGCATTTTATCGCTGTGAATACGAATGGAGCCGCCACCCAGCTCGGTGCCGTTCAGGACCATGTCGTAAGCTCGGGACAAGGCCGTTGCCGGGTTGGCCGCCAGCTCTTCCGGGCTGCAACTCGGTGCAGTGAACGGGTGATGAATCGCGGTAAGGCCGCCGTCTGGCAGTTCTTCAAACATTGGGAAATCAACAACCCACATCGGAGCCCAGTCGCAGGTCAGCAGGTTCAGGTCGTGGCCGACCTTGATACGCAATGCGCCCAGGGCTTCGTTGACGACCGTGGTCTTGTCGGCGCCAAAGAATACGATATCACCGTCCTTTGCTCCGGTGCGCTCGATAACGGCCATGGCGACGTCATCACCCAGAAACTTGACGATGGGCGACTGCAAACCTTCAACGCCTTTGGCAAGGTCATTTACCTTGATGTAGGCCAGACCTTTAGCTCCGTAGATACCCACAAACTTTGTGTACTCATCAATCTGCTTGCGGCTGAGCGTGCCACCCTGGGGTACACACAGCGCTGCTACGCGGCCTTTGGGATCCCTGGCTGGCCCGGCAAACACTTTGAAATCCACGCCGGCGACCAGATCACCCACGTCCTGAAGCTCCAGAGGAATACGCAGATCCGGCTTATCACTGCCGAAGCGATCCATGGCCTCGGAATAAGGCATGCGCGGAAATGCGGGCAGCTCGACATCCATGACATCCTTGAACAGAGAACGAATCATGTCCTCATTCAGGCTCATCAGGTCTTCTTCATTAATGAACGACGCCTCGATATCCACCTGGGTAAATTCAGGCTGGCGATCCGCTCGCAAGTCTTCATCACGGAAGCACTTGGCAATCTGGTAGTAACGATCCACGCCCGACACCATCAGCATTTGCTTGAACAGCTGGGGCGATTGCGGAAGCGCGAAGAAAGAGCCCTCATGGGTACGGCTTGGCACCAGATAGTCCCGCGCACCTTCAGGCGTCGCACGGGTCAGAATGGGTGTTTCCACATCCATGAAACCGTTGCCGTCCAGGTAATTGCGGATGTAGCTGGTCACACGCGAGCGGAAGCGCAAACGGTTCAGCATTTCCGGGCGACGAAGATCGACAAAGCGGTAGCGCAGGCGAACATCTTCACCTACATCTACATGTTCATCCAACGGGAACGGAGGTGTAGCGGCGGCGTTCAGGATGGTGACTTCTTTACCGAGCAGTTCAACCTGCCCTGTGGACATGTTGTTATTCTCTGTACCGGCAGGACGACGACGCACAAGGCCAGTGACTTTCACCACATACTCGCTGCGTACTTTCTCTGCCAGCGCAAAGCTCTCCTCGGTGTCCGGGTCTACCACGACTTGCGCAATACCGTCCCGATCGCGCAGATCCAGGAAGATAACCCCACCATGGTCACGGCGGCGGTGTACCCATCCGCAAAGTGTAACTTCCTGATCAATGTGAGATTCGTTGATCCCACCGCAATAATGACTGCGCATACCGGTTCCCGTAGTGTCTGATGTTTACGTAATTGTCTGATAAGTCTGCCAGGCAAGCGGGCGTATGGCCTTCCGAAACGCGCTGTGAATACGTCCGTGTACGCTCGGCTCCGCCATCCATGGCTCCGCACGGTTTCGGAAGGCCATACGCCCGCTTGCCGTTAACTTTGTTCTTGCCCGCCAAATATGGAAGGAACCATACTGGAAAAGCCCATCATTATAAACATATTGGCGCCGGAAATCAGGCGTGTTTGGCCCGGAGTAAAAGGGCTCTGGTGACTAGCAGTAAGCAGATCGATAGAATGCTGCATTCATTTGTCATTGGAGCCGCTACCTTGTCAACCAGAGCCGAGCAGAAACTCATCACCCGGCGCACACTGATGGACGCAGCACTCGGTCAGCTAAGCGCGGATCGTGGTTTCGGGAGCCTGAGCCTGCGCGAGGTTGCGCGAGAGGCTGGAATCGCGCCAACGTCGTTTTATCGTCATTTTGCAGATCTTGATGAGCTGGGACTGGTGCTGGTCGACGAAGGCGGCGTCGCCCTGCGGCAACTGATGCGCCAGGCACGCAAAAGGATTGCACGGGATGGCAGCGCCATCTCCACCTCAGTAGAGACTTTCATGGAGTATCTTGGCAACAACGCCAACGTATTCCGCCTGATGCTCCGGGAACGTACCGGCGGCTCCAAACCCTTCAGAACGGCCATCAAAGCTGAAATTGATCATTTCGTAACAGAGCTTGCTGATGACCTGAGGCGTTTCGCCGAGGAGCAGCATAAGCCTTTGTCTGATGCGCGGGTGGTAGCCGAAGCGATGGTCACGCTGGTATTCAACCAGGGGGCGGAAGCACTGGATGCCACACCAAAAGAACGGGATGAGCTGAAAGCCAAACTGAAAACCGAGCTCCGGATGATTCTGATCGGCTCCCAGATGATGGCCAAGCACGCATCGATTCGGTAACCGGCATCAGCGGGCTTAATTACTCAGCAAACACCCAGCTCTGAAAGCACCGGCACCAGAGACCCCCTGACCTCCGCCAGCCGATTTTCATCATAAGGAACGGGTGGCTGCTTACCCCACACAGGGCCAGGCCAGGCCGGATCACCCTCGAAACGGACAATGTGATGCAGGTGCAACTGGGGCACCATGTTTCCGAGCGCCGCGACGTTCATCTTGTCGCCACCGAATACTTCCATCATGCCACGACTGAGCGCAGAGGATTCCTGCATCAACCGATGTTGCTGCTCCGGGCTTAACTCGTAGATTTCGCGAATGCCGGCAAGTGCCGGCACCAGCAACACCCAAGGCCAGGTCTGATCGTTCATCAGCCGGATTTCACACAGGCTGCTGCGGCCAAGGCTGATGGTATCTGCCGCTAGCCGCTCGTGAAGTGTGTATTCCTGCCCTTGAGTCATCGTCGCGCCCTGCCCTGATTTATAAGGAATGAAACTGGTTACGGCCACGCCCGATGGCGTAGTAAATCAGCTCGTGACGCTCCAGCATTTCAGGTTCGTAAAGGTTACGGCCATCGAACACAACAGGCTCGCGTAATGCTGACGCGATCGCTGCAAAATCCGGTGAGCGGAACTCTTTCCACTCAGTACAGATCGCCAGCACATCTGCGCCCCGAAGCGCCTGCTCTTTGGTGCCACACAGCGCCAGGCCTTCGTGGTCGCCGTATATACGCTGAGTCTCTTCCATGGCTTCCGGATCAAAAGCCTGAACGGTAGCGCCGGCTTTCCAGAGATCTTCCATCAATGTGCGCGCTGAAGCTTCGCGCATGTCATCGGTATTTGGCTTGAACGCCAGCCCCCAGATTGCTACGACCTTGCCCTTCAGATCACCGCCAAAATAGTGGCTGATCTTGTCAAATAGAACGTGCTTCTGAGCGTAGTTGACAGCTTCTACGGCATTCAACAAACGCGCATCGTAACCGCAGTCGGCCGCCGTGCGTGCCAAAGCCTGCACGTCTTTCGGGAAGCAGGAACCGCCGTAACCGCACCCCGGGTATATAAAGTGATAACCAATACGCGGATCCGAACCCATGCCGCGGCGCACCGCTTCAATATCGGCACCCAGTCGCTCAGACAGGTTGGCAATCTCATTCATGAAACTGATTTTAGTCGCCAGCATGGAGTTGGCCGCGTACTTGGTCAGCTCCGCAGACCGGATATCCATAAAGATCATACGATCGTGGTTGCGGTTGAACGGGTAGTAAACTTCGCGAAGCACATCTGCCGCTTTATCGCTGTCGGTACCGATAATGATGCGATCCGGCTTCATGAAATCGTTGATCGCCGCCCCTTCTTTCAAAAATTCCGGGTTGGAGACCACATCAAACTCAAGTTCCAGACCACGGCTGTCGAGCTGGGCCCGAACGGCAGCTTTGACCTTGTCACCTGTACCAACCGGCACGGTGGACTTGTCCACGACGACTTTATAGTCGTCCATGTACTGCCCGATAGACCTGGCTACGGCGGTGACATACTGCAAATCTGCAGAGCCGTCTTCGTCCGGCGGCGTGCCCACTGCGATGAACTGGAGTGTGCCGTGCTTTACCGCTTCCTGCGCATCCGTGGTAAATGCCAGGCGCCCGGCCTCAACGGTGTGTTTTACGATATCCTCAAGCCCTGGCTCATAAATAGGGATATGACCATTTTTCAGTTTGTCGATCTTTGCCTGATCAACGTCCATGCAGAGTACGTCATGCCCAACATCGGCCAGGCAGGCTCCGGTAACAAGCCCAACATAACCGGTACCAAAAATCGTAATTTTCATCCGTTAAATCCCGACATATCATAGGTTTAAAATTAAGTCTTACTGGCCAGCTTCAGCTTTCTTCTTTTGCCAGATTGCTTCCCAGGCCAACGCGGTGCCGACAATCGTTTCGAGATCGTCATAGGCAGGCTGCCAGCCCAGGGTCTTTTTAATGAGAGCATTATCTGCCATGAGCGCAGCCGGATCACCAGCGCGGCGGCCTACTTCAGTCACCGGGAAGTCGACACCGGATTGTTTGCGCACAACGTCGATCACTTCACGCACAGTGAAGCCACGACCATAGCCGCAGTTCATGATTCTGGATTCACCGCCATTGGCCATATATTCAAGCGCCATAACGTGGGCACTGGCGAGATCTTCCACATGAATATAATCGCGCACACAGGTGCCGTCGCTGGTGTCGTAATCCGTACCGAATATACTCATGCCGTCGCGCTGCCCGGTTACGCACTCACAGGCCACCTTGATAAGGTGCGTCGCTTCCGGCGTCGCCTGCCCAAGCAAACCATCCGGGTTAGCCCCAGCCACATTGAAATAACGCAGCACAACATAATTGAGACCGGAAGCTGCGGCGAGATCCGTGATCATGCGCTCGCTCATCATCTTGGATGCACCGTAAGGATTAATTGGCGCAAGAGGAAGGTCTTCGGTGAGAACCGTCTGCTCCGGCATTCCATAAACCGCAGCGGTTGATGAAAAAACCATATACGGGACCTTGTACCTGTCGACAGCTTTGAGCAGGTTCAGCGTATTACGGGTGTTATTGCTGTAGTACTTTAGAGGGTTGGTAACAGATTCCGGCACCACGATATTGGCCGCAAAGTGCAATACCGCCTCAAACTGATGATTTGAGAAAACCTGATCAATCTCGGCTTCGTTCGCCAGATCGCCGATAACCAGCTCACCGGCGGTTACAGCCCAACGATAACCGGTCGAAAGATTATCGAATACAACGATATCGTGCCCGGCCGCTGCCAACTGGCGCACTACATGGCTGCCAATGTACCCGGCCCCGCCGGTCACTAGTACTTTCATGCAGAACTACTCCTTCCCTGAATTCTGTTTGCGCCGCTGCCGGATTTCTGCCCGTCGGCGGCTGAAAAAATTACTGATGATCTGGCTGCAGTCATCCTGCAGGATGCCACCCACCACGTCTACTTGCCAATTAAGGTGGGGCTCATCCAGTGTGCGACGGGCCGATTCAATGGCACCCGCCTTGGGCTCACGGGCACCGTAAACCAGTCGGCTGATACGGCTGTGCACAATTGCGCCAACGCACATTGTGCAGGGTTCGAGGGTTACGTAAAGGGTCGCTCCGGTAAGCCGGTAATTACCTGCCCTCGCTGCCGCATCACGCAGTGCGCATATTTCAGCGTGGGCGGTGGGGTCACACCCGGTAATTGGCACATTAAAGCCTGTACCCAGCTCTTTGCCATCACGAACTACAACGGCACCAACCGGAACCTCATCCACAGAAGCGCCACGAGCGGCCAGTGTGAGTGCCCGGGCCATCCAGTAATCGTCAATGTTCTGTATATCCGGCATAAACGCGGCTCTGCTGATAGCGCCCTATACAAATACGACACTGGGTACACCAAGAAGCGCCACGAAAATACCATTGTTCGCTTTTTTTACCAAGCAGCCGATCTCAGGAACGCCGGAAATCTCGGTCGTGTTGCATACACGGGCGCGGTGGTTCGTTCCGGCTGGCGTGGAGCAGTTTGACGAACACCTCGGCCATCACGCCTTGGCGTTCGATCGCACTGCGCTTTGAAATTTGCAGCTAAGCTGTCTGAGATGTCACCAGAATTTCCGTGAACCCTTCATCAAGCATTTTTATGAGCGACGTTGAAGAAGACATCTCAACCGGAAAGCGAGGAGTACAAACATGAGTAAACATGCGATAGCGATCAGCAATACCTTGATGAGCGCCCCGTTACGAAGCCGTGGAAGACAATTTAGAATGGTCGCAGCCGCTGCTCTGCTGGGCAGTCTGGTACTTAATGGAGCCGTCATTGCTGCAGAACCCGTGGGACCCGATCTGACGGAGAAACTACGGGGACTGTTGGCAAAGGAGATGATCGAGATTGAGACAGCGATGAAGGCGACCTACAGCGCCATCATCCAGGGCAGGCATGATGAGGTAGCGCAGAAAGGACAAGCCATCCACGACAGCTTCATCCTCAAACAGTCCCTTACCAAGCAGGACAAGCAAGATCTGAAATCGGCGGTGCCAAAGGAATTTCTGCAGATGGACCAGTATTTCCACCAGTTGGCAGCGGAGCTGGCTGAGGCGGGGAAGCAGCAGGATACCCAGGCCCAGGCCGAAACCTTCAATCGTATGACCGAATCCTGTGTAGCTTGCCACAGCCGCTATGTGACGGATCGATTCGAGGGTCTGAAAGAGCAGTCAGTTCCTCAGGAATGGGGTCACTCCACTGAATAGTTTTCCTGGGCGCCGGGCGAGCCTCTTGCTAACCGGAAAGGCTCATGGACCTGCGGAACAGCGCCAGACTCGCTGCGAAAAATCCGATGCCCAACCCGGCCATCATCGACAACTCGAACCATACGTTGTCGGGGCCAGCACCGCGGAACACCACGGCTTTGGCAAACGCGAGAAAGTGTCGCGAAGGCAGTGCCAGCGTTAAACGCTGGACAATATCAGGCTGGCTTTCGATCGCCCCCATACCACCGGAAAGCATGATAATGGGGATGATCACCATGATCACTAACAGTGCAAATTGAGCCATGCTGCGCGCCATAGTGCCGAGGAACATTCCGATGGCAGCAGCGGCAGCCAAATACACGGTCGTGCCCGCCAGCAACAATGGTATAGATCCGGCCACAGGCACATGCAGAATCTCTTGCACGACCAAAACAAGCGACAAGGTGAATGCTCCCAGCACCACAACAACGTTGGCCAGAACTTTGGAAAGTGCAATTTCGAGCGGCGTGAGTGGCATGACCATCAGATGCTCGATGGTGCCCTGCTCTCGCTCACGCAGCATCGCCGCGCCCGTCAAAGCGATGGTCAGAAGCGACAATTGATTAAGCAACGAAGACACTGCCTTGAACCAGACAGGATTTCCATTGGGGTTGAAAGCCCGGCGTAACTCAAGCTTCAGTGCGGGCTCAGGAGTCTCAGGAGTACCTGACAGAAAGGCACGGCTTTCGGAAATCAGAATATTGGAAATGTAATCCGTGCCGAGCTGAGCTTGTGAAACGGCCGTTGCGTCTACCTCAAGCTGCGCGGCGGGCGCCAGGCCCGCGATTACGTCGGCTTCAAATTGCGGCGGAAAGCTGAGCACAAACATGATACGCCCGGCATCCATCTCTGCTGCCACCTGATCCGCTGAAATAGTAACGGGAGGCTGAAACCAGGGCGGTCCCAAAGCATCCGTTACTTGCCGGCTAAGCGACGATTGATCTTCATCGACAATGGCAATCGCCGCATTGTAGACCGTATCGCCCGCCCCACTGGCCTCAAGAATGACAGCGATCACGAAAGACCACAGAATCAGGATAACCATCACCGGGTCGCCAAGAACGCTTTTCAGTTCCTTGCCTGCTAGCCAGAAGGTATTGGCAAGACGCTTCATGCTTACTTCTCCTGCTTACGCAAAGCGAGCACGGCCAGCCCGGTCAGAACCGGTCCGAAAGCGGCGAGACGCCAGAGGTGCCCTGACAGCTCCGACAGGCCCAGCCCCTTGGTAAAGGTGCCCACACTGACCCCCATGTACCAGGTTGTTGGCCAGAAGGTGCCGACAACCTGCGCCGCCCCCTCCAGCGAGGACACCGGGGCTATCATTCCGGAAAACTGCAGGGTCGGCATAACCGAAAGAATGGCTGCCGCAAAGACGGCCGTCACCTGGGTTTTAGCGATCATCGATACGATCAGGCCGTACCCTGTTGCGGCAACAGCGTAAAGCAAGGCGCCCAGCACCAATGCAAGCGGAGCGCCCTTGAGCGGAATGCCCAGAACCGTTACCAGCAACGCCGTCAGGATCACAAAGTTCAAAAGCGTGATGACGATATAAACCAGTTGTTTTCCGATCAGGAATTCGGCGCGGCTGGTGGGTGTAACGTAAAAATTGGTGATTGTGCCGATTTCTTTTTCCCGTGCCACGCTGACCGCCATCAGGATTGCCGGGAAAAGTAACAACAAAAGTGGTGGGATTGACGGGCCGATGGAAGGCAGGCTTTCCATCGCAGGATTGTAGTGAAATCGCGGAACCAGGGTTGCCGGCGCGGCCGCATCCGGTGATCGGGGTGTCATCAGGTCTTCCAGCGCCAGTGCAGATTGCGCGTCAATACCCATTATGTGAGCGTGAGCGCCCTTCACGTAGCTTTCCACGGTGCCCGCCCGGTTGGTATCTGCGCCGTCAATCAGCGCGGCTATTTCGTTTATTCCGGTTCCACGCACCGATCTTCCAAAATCTGGCGGTATCTGGATTGCCAATGCCAGCTCACCGCTTTTAAGACGCTGCTCGAGCTCTTCCACACTGCTGATAGCCGGTCGTTTCAGAAACCATTGAGAATCCTCAAATCCTGAAAGATAGGCCCGGCTTTCCGGGCTTTGGTCCAGATCCAACACGGCGAACGGAATATTGCGCACTTCCTGTGAAATACCAAAAGACATAATAAGCAAAAGCAGAGCGCTGCCAACGAACGAGAATACCAGCCGCACAGGGTCCCGCCTTACCTGCATCGCCTCTCGTGTGGTGAAGGCCAACATGCGTTGCAAGCTGAAGCGTGACGCGATTGGGTCCGGCTCATCCACATCATTCCTGCCAAGCAAGTGTTCGTCTTCAGTTACCGCCTGCAGCTGAGCCGGCTGCGTTGGCAACGAGGCATCAAGCATATACGCTATGAAGGCCTCTTCCAGTGTTTCAGCGCCCCGTGCCTCGATCAGCGCTGCGGGTGCATCCGACACCAGCACCTTGCCCGCGTGCATCAATGAAATCCGGTCACAACGCATGCCCTCGTCCATAAAATGGGTCGAGATAAAAATCGTGACTCCATCCCGATGCGCAAGCTCCAGCAACATGTCCCAGAACACATCCCGTGCCTGCGGATCAACGCCGGAGGTTGGTTCGTCCAGAATCAGAATCGCAGGGGCATGAATAACCGCCACCGCCAGAGAAAGGCGTTGCCGCACACCCAGGGGCAATGATGCGGCCCCCTGATCAAGATAGGATTCGAGCCCGAAACGTGGAACCAGCTCCTCCATCCGCTCAGCGGTCAGAGCTCGGCCCAGGTGAAACAGACGCGCGTGCAAAAGCAAGTTCTCACGCACCGTAAGTTCGCCATAAAGGGAAAACGACTGGGACATAAAACCAACCTGCCGACGTGCGTCGAGATTCTGCGCATCCACCGGCTCACCGAAAATCCAGGCTTCACCCCCGGTTGCCGGTGTAAGACCGGTCAGCATTTTCATGGTGGTGGTTTTGCCGCAACCGTTCGACCCGAGGAACCCGAAAATCTCACCCCGCGCGATCTCGAAACTTACGGAGTCCACAGCCGTAAAATCGCCGAATCGCTTGGTCAGGTTATGGGCCCTGATGGCCGGCGGTTCTGCCTTTCCTTTGGTTGCAACTGGCGCGTCGGTAGCCTCGTAACTCTCAGGAATCGTCGCAGGCTTGCCGCCCAGCAGTGTCACATAGGCCGCTTCGACCGTCTCTGTGCCAGTCTGGGCCAGCAACTCTTCCGGGCTTCCAGCGGCCAGGATACGCCCGTCGTTCATCGCGACCAGATGCTCAAAACGTGCGGCCTCTTCCATATAGGCGGTTGAGACAAGAACACTCATCTGCGGACGATCGGCGCGGATGGTATCGATCAGATCCCAGAACTGACTTCGTGACAGCGGGTCCACCCCGGTTGTCGGTTCGTCGAGCAACAGGAAATCCGGATCGTGAATCAGCGCTGCGCAGAGTCCCAGCTTCTGCTTCATACCACCCGAGAGCTTTCCAGCGGGGCGGTTCATAAACGGGTCCAGGCCTGTTGCCTGCGTCAACCGCGCAATCCGCGCCTTCCGCTCGGATTTGTTCAGCCCGAACAGTTTGCCGAAGAAATCGAGATTCTCTTGCAGGGTAAGATCATGATACAGATTGCGCCCGAGCCCCTGGGGCATAAAAGCGATCCGACTCCCGGCATCGGTCCGATGGCGTTTTTTCGCCATATCGCCGCCCAGTGCTTCAATGTGCCCGGTCTGCAGGCGTTTGGCACCGGCGATCAACCCCATCAGGGTGGATTTACCCACGCCATCCGGCCCGATCAAACCGACCATACGCCCGGCGGGCAACTCCAGGGTTACATCATTGAGCGCACACACCTTGCCATAGTGATGACTCACGTCAGCCACGCGTGCAACCGGCGTATGAGACCGGTCTGTGACAATCATTTTTCAGAGTCCCCAGGTACCTCGCCGATCGTGCCCGCCGGGCTGTTTGGTGCAGGCAGAACGTTAGCCACGGGTGGCGTCAACCCTTCCGGCCAGTCAGGCAAGGTTCCATCCGCTTGCACTAACCGAACCCAGGCCTCGCCGCGCACACCGGTTTTTACCTGTGCAAGCCGGACAGCAACCATCTCAGGAGGAATGCGCACACGGACGCGGAACATCAGGCTCTCCCGCTCATCCAGAGTCTCAACCTGTTTTGGCGTGAACTGCGCCTGTGGCGCGACAAAGCTCACCACCGCCGGTATCGCCATATCCGGCATGATGTCAGCCACAATCCGGGCCTCATCCCCCAATCGTACTTTTGGCGCTGCATTGGCAGGCAAGAAAAACTCCATATAGACGTCGCCAAGGCTGACCAGCGTCAGCACCTTGCCACCGCTACCCAATACTTCTCCGGGCTGGGCAAGACGATAGAGCACCCGCCCCGCCTGCGTTGAATAAAGCGTGCTGTCGGCAATGCGAGCCTCAATTTCCTGCAAAGCGGCATTTTCCGCATCAACCGCCCGCTGTTTCGCAACCGCTTCAGCATCCCCTGCAACCAATACGGACTCGGCCACCTTGGCTTCCATCCGCCGGATATCCAGTTCTTCACGGGTTACGACACCGCGTTTGCTCAAGGTTTCCGCTCGAGCCAGATTGCTTTGCGCCAAAGCCAGCTTGGCTTTAGCCTGAGTGATTCCGGCGTTCGCCACATCCACAGCGGCCTCGGCGCTGGCCACCGCAGCCTGCGCCCGTTTTTGCTGCGCTACGAGTTCGTTAGTATCCATTACGGCCAAAAGGTCGCCTGGCCGGACCAGATCACCCTCACGCACTGCAATGTCCGAAACCCGGGCTGCCAGGCGAGTGGAAACGTCAATCAGGTCTGCTTCAATCCGCCCATTACCGCGGGCAAAACCATCGGGTGGCAGGTTGTCCGATGCCAGTAGCACCTTCCAGATAGCGTAACCCAGAAATACCGCCAGAACGGCCAGAACAATAGCAGTGGAAATTTTACGCGACATGATTGCTCTCCTCGCTTCAGAGCTCTCCTCGTTTTTCCGGATCCGCACAGGTAATTCCGCGCCGGTATATGGCAAATACACCCGGGGCGTCCCGGCGCATCTGCTCCATATCGCCCGAAATCAGCGACTGCATGATCAATCCTTGGATGGTGCCAATAAACAGTATGGCCGCGGCGTGGTTATCCAGATTCGCGGGCAACTCACTGCGGGATTTCGCTGTTTCTATTAACGTATTCAGGCGTTCTGCATACTGTTTAAGCAACGCATGAGCCAGACGTTTCGCCGGTGTTGCCTTGGCGCCCTGAAGCTCACCAAACAGCATACGAGGCGCCCCTGGGTGCTCAGAGACAAACGCAATGTGGGCCATAAACATGGCTTCCATTGCTTCAAGGGGCGAATCCACTCCGTCCGCAGCTTTCTCGATCCTTGACATCAGGCGTTCGGCAACCCATTTCATGACCGCCTGCCAGATGGCCTCTTTATTCGGGAAATGCCGGAACAGAGCTCCCTGCGTCAACTTCATATGTTTGGCGATTGCCGCCGTCGTTATGTCACCAGGGTTGGTCGTCGCGGCGAGATCAATCACTGCCTCAACGGTAACGTTGCGGCGCTCATCGGCTGGAAGGTTCTTTTGTCTTGTCTTTTCCATCACACCCTCTCATAAACATTACAGACTATTCGGTTTCTGCAGGCTCGTTGGCGGTCCAGCCCCAATCATCGAACAACACATAGACCGCCGGGATCATGACCAGCACCAGTACGGTCGTCGCCAACAGGCCAAATACCACGGAAATCACCAGAGGCTTGATGGCCGCAGACTGCACGCTGGTTTCTGCCAGCAAGGGCAGTAACCCGGCTATGGTAGTAGTGGATGTAATCAGGATGGCACGTAGCCGGTCACGACTGGCCTGCCCAGCTGCAACGATTGCGCTCAAACCTTTGCGTCGGTTTTCCTTGATGAACTGAACCAGCAGTATGGAATCGTTTACCACTATGCCGGCCAGAGAGGCGGCACCGATCATAGACGGCATGGAGATGTACCAGCCCAGCAAAACGTGCCCCCAAAGCGCGCCGACAAAAGCCAACGGAATAGCCAGCATAACGATAAGTGGCTCGGAATAGCTTCGGAACTGGAAAGACAGAATCACAAATACACCAAGCAAACCAATCATCAGCCCTCGAGCAATGGACCCGCCGGTTTCTGCAGAACGCGCCACCTGGCCCTCAAAGGTGATGGCAACATTCGGGTGGCGTTGCTCTAATCCTGCCAGCCATTGGCCGCGCATATCATTAACAACCGCCTGAGCGCTCGCCTTACTTGCATTCACATTGGCCTGAACCGTAACCGTACGCTGGCCACCAACGCGAGTGATCATGGCCCAGTCGCGCTGGTCGTGAATATCGACTACAACTTCCAAAGGCATCTGGCGCCCATCAGGCATCAGGATTGTCTGGTCTGCAAGGTCGTCCAGGCCGTCTCTATCGCCTTGAGATTGACGCACCAGAATATCCACATCGCGCCGGCCAATTCGCTGCGTATCGACAACTTCCCCGAGAAATGCCGCGCGCAACTGCGAGGCGACCATTTCAGCGGTTAATCCTGCGGCCAGCGCACCGTCTGTCAGCGTAAAGGTTCGCTGAGGTTTGCCAGGGCGTAAATCGTCGATAATGTTGTAGACGGCCTCATAACCCGCCAGGTAATCGCTTACGTCCAGCGAGGCAGCCTTGAGGTCAGCCAGATCCGGACCCTGTAGCCGAACCTCAATGGGTATGCCCGCCGGACCGAAGCCAGGCTCCTGAATAATCAGGCTTGAAAGCCCCGGGATATCGCCTATCTCGTTGCGCCAGGCAACCGTAAGCTCATCCAGGTTCATGGTCCGGAGCTCTGCGCTCAACAGATCGACCATCACTGTAGCAACATGAGCGCCTGCCTCACGTGCACTGGGGTTGTAGTTAAAGCGCACCTGGATAGCATCAACCAGAGGCGCCTCATCGGGCTGATCCGGCGTAAAGATTTCGTTCAGATGCCACATGGCATCCGAAACCTGCCCGGCAGCGCGCTCTGTGTGTGCCAGGGGCGTACCCTGAGGCAACAGAATCCGGGCCTCCAATGTATCGCCGTCAAGATCAGGCATGGCTTCTGTGCTTACATGGCCTCCAGCCATAAAACCAGCTGTACCCAGCAAAATGAATAACACTCCACCCAACACCCCATAACGCCAGCGCACCGCTTTGTCGGCGAGCCTGCCGACGCGCTCCTGAAAGAGACCGAAGTGGTGGTCAAAGGCTGTGCGAAAACGGGATTGAGTGCTCGCCTGCAACGACAAAACACTGCCCTTGAGATGGTGCGGCAAAATCCAGAGTGCCTCGATAAGACTCGCGAACAAAGCAGCAATCAACACCACCGGCAACACTTTAAGAACCGCCCCCAACTCGCCAACAAGAAAGGCCAGCGGCGCAAATACCCACACAGTTGTCAGGAAAGACGACACAACTCCGGGTAAGACCTGCCGAGTGCCCTCCACTACGGCTTCCAGCGGCGAAGCACCACCACGGGCCTGTACTGCAATGTTATCGGCTATCACCACGGCATCATCCATAACGATGCCAATCGCCATCAACAAGGCAACCAGGGTGATCATGTTTAACGACAATCCGCTCAGGCTCATCACGAAAAAGGCGCCTGCAAACGCTATGGGCAAGCCGAGTACAGCCCAAAGAGCAAGGCGTGGACGGAAGAACAATCCCATCACCACGATCAGCAAAGCCAATCCCGCTATACCGTTACTTACCAGCATTTGCAGGCGATCGCGAACGATGCTGGTCATATTCTGGGTCATAGTCAGCTGCAGTGGCCCATCGATACGCTGACGCTCGGCATTTACTAACGCTGTAAGCTCCTCCAGCACATTCAATGAATCATCACGGAGCGTTTTGCTGACCTCCAGGACGACCGCTCGCTGGTCGTTGAAATAGACCAGCGCCTCGGGCTGTTCTCCGGTTTCCCGCAGCGTTGCGATCTGGCCGAGAGTAAGCTCGCCCCCGCCGCTTCCTGATACCACCACCAGATCCGCCAGCTCCTGCAAGCTTCGCCTCTGGTCGGTAAAGCGCAGCAAGATGTCGCGATCAGGAGTCTCCAGAGTCCCCAGGGGAACATCAATGCTCTGCTGCCTTAGCCGTATCGCCAGATCACTGGCAGACAATTGATACTGAGCCAGCGATGCCCGCGGTATCTCCACCTGCCACTGGCGTTGTGAAAGTCCTTGCAGAGTTACCTGAGCAACACCGGGCAGCGCCATGATGCGTTCTTCCAGCTGCAACGCATAGTCTTCAAGGCGGTTCGGTGCCAAATCGCCATGCACGGCCACCGCCGCTACCAGATCGCTTCGGTGCAGTTCCCGCACCACCGGTCTTTCTGCTCGCGCCGGCAGGTCGGTGAGCGCATTAACCTCAGTATCGATATCACTCAGAAAACGAATGGAATCCCCGGCAGCTTCCATAGAGACAGTAGCGCGGGCAAGATTGTCCTGCGCAACGCACTCTATCTCGTCGAGGTAATCAACACCTTTGACGGCATCGTATAAACGCCGACAGACTGCATCTTCCACGTCGGCAGCACTGGCACCGCGATAGACAACGTCGATACTTATTTCAACAGGGCGATAATCCGGAAAGGTTTCACGCTTCAGATTCGGTGCAGCAAATAACCCCGCCGCCAATAATAATATCAGCAGCAGGTTTGCCGCTGTCGGGTGGCCTGCAAACCAGCGGATCATTGCGCAGCACCCAGCGCAAGTTGTTGCAGGTGTTGCTCGAGAACCGCATCACGATGTGGCACAACTTTCATGCCTGCGATCGCAGGCACAGGGTCATCCGTGATTAACAGCTCGCCGGTCGCCAGTCCACTTTCAATTACTGCAAGGCCATTCTGCTCAAAAACCACAACAACGGGGCGCCGCTGGAGTAAGTTATCATTGCCCAGCAGATATACTTCGCCCTGATGCACTGCCGAAGCCGGCACAGCCAGCAAGGGCCTCGGGCTCGGGGCGAAAAACCTGACCTGCACATGCATATCGCGTTGAAATGCAGGACGTTCAGGAACGCTTGCAAGACTGTATGGCTTTTCAACTGTAACAATTACTCGCCCGCTGCGTGTGCCAGGATCCAGACCACTAGCCACCCTGCTGACGCTTGCAGGCCAGCGCACGGATGGGAAACCGGTTAGCTCCACTTCACTTCGGATCGCTGAAAAATCAAACCTCTCGGTAATATCCAGTGCACCTGACTGCGAATCAACTGGCCTCGAAACCGCTGTCATAAGCCTGCGCAACATGGACAATGGCACCTGAGCTTCTACTTCGGCCTGCTCGATTCCGTCCGCAAGAAACAGCGGTTGCCCCAAGGCTGCGTATTGATGTTCTTCTACATCAACAGTACGGATACGCAGATCATAGGGGGCAATAAACCGGGTATCTTCGAGATCCTGGCGCCCCTGCTCAAGGCGCGTATGAGCGCGCTGTATCTGGGCGTCAAGATATTGCTGTTTTGAAGGCAACAACGAGAGCTGATTCTCCAACGACTGCACAAGTTGGCGCTGCGACAGCGTTGCGCGTCGCTGCTCATCAAGCCGTGAACGAGATACAGCACCGGTTTTCAGAAGACGCTCGATACGACCCAACTCGCCTTCAGACAACTCTAGCCGTTCGCTTTCCAGCTGCAGCAGCTGGCGGGTATTTTGTGTTTCTGCATCAAGCTGAGCTTGCTCAGCCGCCAGAGAAGCCAGTTCGGCTTCCGTCTCGGCAATCGCCAACTGGTAACGCCCCGGATCCAGCGCGATCAGCAAGGCACCTGCTGGCAGCAAAGTTCCGCTGTTCAGCTCTGGATGGCGCTCAACAACCCGGCCGGCAACGTTGGCCACAGCCTGCCAGGTTTGTACCGGGCGCGTAATTCCAAAACCCCGCGCGGTGAGGACAAAAGGCATGGGCTGAACTTCAATAACGGTCAGCGGCATAGGTGCAGTATTCGACTCATTGTGCGCTGGCCTCTCACGCAAAAAAACAAGAAGCACAATCAGCAAAATCCCGCCAACAAAGCCGACCAACGCCAACAACTTTCTGTTACTGAACTGCCGCAGAGCCATGAGGTTTTCTCTTAAAAGAATATCTGAATTAGATAGTAATTAGTCACTATCTTTTTTGCAACGAATGAATGATGAACCTCATTTTGAGCCCGAAGACCCAACGAACACGATATTGACGTGAATCAAGGACGCTGAATGCAGCCCGTGCATTCTTGAAGGAGCAGTACCTGATATTGGCAGTTTTGAACCGTCAACGGAGGAAGTGTCATGAAAGCATTGGTATTTCACGGTCCCGGCAAACGCAGCTGGGAAGACAAACCCAAACCGGCAATCGAGAAATCCACGGATGCGGTGGTTCGCATAACGCATACAACCATTTGCGGCACCGATCTGCACATATTGAAAGGCGATGTGCCTGCGGTAACACCGGGTCGCATTCTGGGGCACGAAGGCCTGGGGGTTGTGGAAGAGGTAGGTGACGGCGTAAGCAACATCAAGGTTGGCGATGAAGTGCTGATTTCCTGTGTCACTTCCTGCGGTCGCTGCGACTATTGCAAACGCGGCATTTATGCCCATTGCCGTGACGGTGGCTGGATACTCGGTCACCTGATTGACGGAACCCAGGCGGAGTACGTGCGCATCCCCCATGCAGATAACAGTCTGTACCTGCTTCCCGATGAGATGGACCGCGCCGCGGCTGTAATGCTCAGCGATATCTTACCGACAGGGCACGAAATTGGCGCCCTGAACGGAGAGGTGAAACTTGGTGATACGGTGGCCATCGTCGGCGCGGGCCCTATCGGACTGGCGGCATTGATGACCTCGCGTTTCTATTCTCCAGCCCGGATCATCATGATCGACCCGGACGAGAATCGCCTGGCTATGGCCAAAATGCTCGGCGCCACAGACACCATTGCCCGGGATCCAGTTGAAGCTATCAAAAAGATGACCAATGGCGAAGGCGTAGACGTGGCCATGGAGGCAGTAGGTATTCCCGAAACCTTTGATATCTGCCAGAGTATTGTGCGCGCAGGCGGCCACGTGGCCAACATAGGCGTACACGGCAAGAGCGTTGAGTTCAAACTGCAGGATTTGTGGATCAAGAACATCACTCTACGCACTGGCCTGGTGAACACAGACACCATTCCGGTGCTGATGAAAGTGGTCGAGAGTGGCGGCGTGAAGCCCGAGGACCTGGTCACTCACCGCTTCAAACTCGACGAAATCGAAAAAGCCTACGATATATTCAGCGAAGCAGCGAAGGAGAAAGCTATCAAGATGCTGCTGACTGCCGAATAACAATAGCGGTCTTTAGGGAGACTCTGAATAAGTCTCCCTAAAAACAATGCCGCATCGAATTGAGGCGATAGTTGGCCGTTATGAATTCCTGGAACACGCAGACGCAACAGGGGCGGTCTGGCAGCGGTGAGCAACGATCTGGTTGCAAGTGCGCATGATTTGAAAGGTTACATATTTTCAATGTAAAGCGGTTTCGGGAACTGCCTGTTAAGGGCTGAGTCAATAGAGTGTAAGTACACTTTAATCGCCCGAGGTGAATTATGAAAATACGCCATGCCATATTGCCGATCGCGTTGATGTTTGCCTTCCCTGCCAGCCACGCTGTGGCCGATTCCGTTACTCCTATTTCTGCTATTGAACGCGGAATTTCCGTTACCATTAAGGGAGAGGTTATTCGAATTACCGACGAAGACGAGTTCCGGTTGCAAGATGATACGGGTTCCGTGCTGGTGTACATTGGCTGGAGGAATCCGATGAGTGTGAGTACGGGGGATACAGTTACGGTTGAGGGTATGGTTGATAACGACCTGATCAATGCCTTCCGCCCGGAAGTATACGCCCGTAGTATTACCAAAGAAGACGGTACAGTTATAAATCTGAGGTAGTTGCCGGTTAGCCGTGCAAACGGTATGACGACTCCTCGCCAACTGCATAGGCCAACATCTTGAGCTGAACCGTTGGTTTTTCGGGCCACTTGGTGGCCCGGATTAATTAACTGAAGGTGAAGATCGACATTTCAATGGCTTAATTCAACCATTCAGCACTATCATGGATTTTCTGTGTACTTGAAACTGGCCAGCTCTTTGGCCGGTATGGGTTTACTGAAGTAAAAACCTTGTGCAATGTCACACCCAAGTTCCTCTAAAAGACCGAGTTGCTCGCGGGTTTCAACGCCTTCAGCAACAACACGCAGCCCCAGGCTATGGGCCATCGCTATTGTTGCAGTTACCAGGTTACGATCTGCCAGCGCAACAGAGCTTCTGCACCTATGATGCTTCTTTTTTCCCTGCATAAAAAAACCCCCTGTTAAGGAGGCTTTTCATTCTGGCTTCGTTACACTAACTGCGCGACAGTGTCGTGCGGGAAATCACTCCCACTCGATTGTTGCCGGCGGTTTTGAAGACACGTCGTAAGTCACCCGTGATACACCGCTGATTTCATTGATAATGCGGTTGGACACTGTTTCCAGGAGTTGATACGGCAGGTGGGCCCAGCGGGCTGTCATGAAATCGATAGTTTCAACAGCGCGCAGTGCGATCACCCACTCGTAGCGACGGGCATCGCCTACCACACCAACTGACTTTACCGGCAGAAATACGGCAAATGCCTGGCTGGTTTTGTGGTAAAGATCAGCCCGGTGCAACTCTTCCAGGAAGATGGCATCGGCTCGGCGCAGGATATCGGCGTAGTCTTTCTTCACCTCACCCAGAATACGCACACCTAAGCCCGGCCCCGGGAATGGGTGGCGGTATACCATATCGTACGGCAGGCCCAGTTCCAGCCCAATGCGACGCACTTCGTCTTTGAACAGCTCACGCAGGGGCTCTACCAGCTTCAGCTTCATGGTTTCTGGCAGGCCACCCACGTTGTGGTGGGATTTGATCACATGGGCCTTGCCGGTTTTAGAAGCGGCAGACTCGATCACATCCGGATAGATAGTGCCCTGGGCCAGCCAGTTCACATCTTTAATGCGCGTGGCCTCTTCATCGAATACATCAATGAAGGTATTACCAATCACCTTGCGCTTTTGTTCCGGATCGCTAACGCCCTTGAGGTTTGTCAGAAAGCGTTCTTCCGCATCAGCGCGAATAACCTTTACGCCCATGCTGCTGCCAAACATATCCATCACCTGATCGCCTTCGTTCAGGCGCAGCAGGCCGTTGTCGACAAACACACAGGTAAGCTGGTCGCCAATGGCCTTATGCAGAAGCGCTGCCGTTACAGACGAATCCACCCCGCCAGACAAGCCCAGCAACACTTTGTCAGAGCCTACCTGTTCGCGGATCTTTTCCACTGCGTCGTCAACAATCTTGGCAGGAGTCCATAAAGCCTCACAGCCACAGATGTTCATTACGAAGTGCTCGAGAATGCGCTTGCCCTGCAGGGTATGCGTCACTTCCGGGTGGAATTGCAGGCCGTAAAGGTTACGCGACAGATCCTGCATCGCTGCGATAGGCGCGCTCTCTGTAGAAGCCAGCAATTCGAAGCCCTCGGGCATAGCCACAACTTTGTCACCATGGCTCATCCACACGTCCAGCAGCGACTCACCTGTTACTGTCAGGTGGTCAGTGATGTCCTGAAGCAACGGCCCTTTGGCACGCACTTTTACCTGAGCATAACCGAACTCGCGCTTTTCGGAGCTGGCTACCCGGCCGCCCATCTGCTCGGCCATGGTTTGCATGCCATAGCAAATACCCAGCACCGGAATACCAAGATCAAACAGCCCCTCAGGGGCGCGTGGGCCACCCAGTTCAGTGACCGATTCCGGCCCACCCGCCAGCAGAATGCCTTTAGGGTTGAACGCCTGCAGTTCTTCTTCAGTGATATCGAAAGCGCGAACCTCACAATACACACCGATTTCACGTACGCGGCGGGCAATCAGCTGAGTGTATTGGGAACCAAAATCCAGAATCAGGATACGGTGGTCGTGAATGTTGTGGGCCATAGAATCCTCGAAGAAAATAAGCTGTGCGGCTCCGGTCAGAGCCGCACCCGGGCTGTCTGCTCTTAGCTGACGCGGTAGTTTGGCGCTTCTTTGGTGATGGTTACGTCGTGTACATGGCTTTCACGCATACCGGCGCCAGTAATGCGCACAAAACGGGGCTTGGTGCGCATCTCTGTCATGTCTGCACTTCCGGTATAGCCCATAGACGCGCGCAGGCCACCGATTAACTGATGGATGATATTGCGCATAGGCCCTTTGCAGGCAACACGGCCTTCAATGCCTTCCGGCACAAGCTTCTCAATACCTTTACTGGCATCCTGGAAGTACCGGTCACTGGAGCCCTGCCCCATGGCACCCAGCGAACCCATGCCGCGGTAAGCCTTGTAGCTGCGCCCCTGATAAAGCTCGATTTCACCGGGAGCTTCATCAGTACCGGCAAGCAGGCTGCCGATCATGACGCAGTGAGCGCCGGCAACGATAGCCTTGGAAATATCGCCGGAAAAGCGCACACCACCATCAGCAATCAGTGGAATGTCACGGTCTTTCAGTGCTTCAGCGACACTGGACACTGCCGAAATCTGCGGCACGCCCACGCCAGCCACAATGCGAGTGGTGCAGATAGAACCGGGGCCGATGCCCACTTTAACAGCATCTGCACCGGCATCGGCCAGAGCTAGAGCAGCTTCAGCAGTAGCAATGTTGCCACCGATTACCTGTACGTCAGGGTAGTTTTCCTTGATCCAGCGAACCCGTTCAATCACGCCGCGAGAGTGGCCGTGGGCGGTATCGACAACGATCACGTCGACGCCGGCATCTGCCAGTGCAACAACCCGCGCTTCGGTATCACCTCCGGTACCAACTGCAGCACCTACTCGCAAACGCCCCTGGCTGTCTTTACATGCCAGAGGGTAATCTTTGGATTTCTGGATGTCTTTCGCGGTGATAAGACCCCGGAGCTGGAAATCGTGATTCACCACCAGAACTTTTTCGATGCGGTGGCGATGCAGCAGCTCTTTCACTTCGTCCAGGCTCGCGCCCTCGTTTACCGTAACCAGCTTCTCTTTCGGTGTCATTATCTGATGCACCGGTGTATCCATACTGCTTTCGAAACGAATGTCACGGCCGGTAACGATGCCAACCAGCTCGGTTCCGTCAACGACGGGCAATCCGGAAATGTTGTTCGCCATGGTGATTTCCACCAGCTCACGAACGGTGTTTTTCGGGCTTACAGTAATCGGGTCTTTTACCACGCCACTTTCGAACTTTTTCACCCTGCGCACTTCAGCAGCCTGCTGATCAGGGTTCATGTTCTTGTGCATAATGCCAATGCCGCCTTCCTGCGCCATGGCAATCGCCAATTCTGCGTCGGTTACCGTGTCCATGGCCGCAGAGACCAGCGGTATGTTCAGCGTAATGTTCCGGGTCAGTCTGGTGCGCAGATCCGCCTGATGGGGCAACACCTCGGAATAACCGGGTACCAGCAGAACGTCATCAAATGTGAGAGCTTCTTCGGCAATTCGCAGCATTGGGATAGGCCTTTTGAACGTGCTAAATTTAAACCTTCCGTGCGGCACCTCTGGATAAAGAGGGTGCAGCCGCAAAGTAAAACGCGTAATCGACCTATTATAAAGAGGTGTCGCAGGTCAGTAAACTGCGCAGTTCATCGTCACAAACCGCATGCGCTTGAAATTCCAGCACTTTACATTCATATTTTTCGGCTATTGCGTATAAGCCGGTCAGGAGTTTTTGGTGAACAACGTGTTTCAGGATACCCGGCCCAGAGCGTTGAGCGTCAGCGAACTGAACCATCAGGCCAGGCACTTGCTGGAATCCAGCTTTATGCAGGTCTGGGTTGAAGGCGAGTTATCAGGTTTTTCACGGCCTTCGTCCGGCCACTGGTATTTTTCCCTGAAAGACCGGAAGTGCCAGATTCGCTGCGCCATGTTCCGCGGGCTGAACCAGCGCATTCGCGACATACCGAAAGAAGGTGACCAGGTTCGCATTCGCGGCAAGGTGACCCTCTACGAAAACCGGGGTGACTTTCAGATTATTGTCGAGCACATTGAGCCTGCAGGCCTTGGCGCGCTGCAGCAGGCCTTTGAGGAATTAAAGCGCAAGCTTCAAACAGACGGCCTGTTTGAAGCAGGCCGAAAAAAACCGATCCCCACCCTGCCCGCACACATTGGTGTTATTACCTCGCCAACTGGCGCTGCCATACACGATATTCTTACGGTTCTGGCCCGGCGCTGCCGTGCCATTCCGGTTACGCTCTACCCGACAACCGTGCAGGGCAAGCCGGCTACGGCAGAAATTGTCCGGGCCATTGAACTGGCACAGGCTCACGGCGTAGCCGACGTGCTGATCATCGGGCGTGGCGGTGGCTCGCTGGAGGATCTCTGGTGCTTTAACGAAGAAACGGTGGCACGCGCAATCGCAACCTGCACCATCCCTACCGTCAGCGCTGTTGGCCATGAAACTGACGTTACCATCGCTGACTTCGTAGCAGACCTTCGGGCACCCACGCCCTCCGCCGCCGCGGAAAAAGTATCGCCCGACCAACGAGACATGCTCCGGCAGATCAATGACCGGGAATTCCGTTTGGCAAACGCTGCCCGGAGAGCGCTTCAACGACTGAACACCAAGCTCGAGCACCTTGCAGCGCGCTTACGCGATCCGCGAAGAGAACTTCTGGAAAAGGCTCAGCGCCTGGATGACCTCGAACTTCGGTTAGGCAAAGCCATGGAGCAACGTCTGGACCGTTCACAGGTGCGCAGAACTCACCTGGCTCAACGATTGGCGATGCAATCTCCCGGCAAGCAGCTGGCAAACAGTCGCGAAGCCCTCGAACGATCTGCCTCACAACTGGATAAAGCCCTACAACGAATCCTCGCGAGACTACAGGACCGGCTGGAGCACACTGCAGCAACCCTGAACGTGGTAAGCCCTCTGGCCACACTGGGGCGCGGGTATGCCATCGTTCGCGATGAACATGGCAACATCATCCGCAACGCGGGCAATGTAGCTGTGGGGGACCGGATTTCCGCGCGCCTGGCAATCGGAACCGTCACGGCCGAAGTAAAGTCTGCAAACCCGGATAACCGGTAACCTCAAAACGCCGGAGACTAATCCTATGGTCTACTGGATCACTATCTCAAAGCGCCTAAAGTTGGAGATACTGACAACAGAATAACAACAGGCACAATGAGGTAGAAAGGTATGGACTACCACTCAGAATTCCGGAGATCGATTGACAAGCCGGAAGAGTTCTGGCGTGAACAGGCAGCGAGCATTGACTGGATAAAGCCACCCGGGACCATCTGGCAAGCCACAGACAACGGCCATGGCCAATGGTTTCCTGACGGCATGCTTAATACGTCCGATATAGCCCTGGATGCAAATGTCCGTGCTGGCCGTGGCGATCAGAAAGCCCTCATATATGATTCGCCGGTTACGGGCGCCAAACTCAGCTATACATATAGCGAGCTTACCGACGAGGTTGCCCGTTTTGCCGGGGCCTTGAAGGCGCAGGGGATCAAAAAGGGCGACGTGGTAATCATCTATATGCCGATGATTCCGGAAGCTGCCATTGCGATGTTGGGCTGTGCCCGTATTGGCGCTGTTCATTCAGTGGTTTTTGGCGGCTTTGCAGCCCACGAGCTCGCGGTGCGAATTGAAGATGCCCAACCCAAAGCAGTCATTACGGCGTCCTGCGGCATAGAGGTCACGAAAGTAATCGAGTACAAGCCTCTGGTAGACAAAGCCATTGAACAGGCCTCACACAAGCCTGACTTCTGCATTGTTTATCAGCGCCCGCAGGCTAACGCCCGGATGCAGGATGGGCGAGATCATGACTGGAGTGATCTGATGGCCAGTGCCGAGCCGGCAGAGCCCGTGCCAGTGAAGGCGACAGACCCGCTTTACGTGCTCTACACCTCCGGCACTACAGGCAAACCAAAGGGGGTGGTAAGAGACAACGGCGGCCATGCCGTCGCCCTCAAGTACAGCATGAACCTGGTGTATGACGCCAAACCAGGCGACATTTTCTGGGCGGCTTCGGATGTGGGCTGGGTGGTAGGCCACAGTTATATTGTGTATGCCCCGCTATTCGCTGGTTGCACAACCATACTTTATGAAGGCAAGCCGGTCAGAACGCCTGATGCAGGTGCTTTCTGGCGGGTAGTTCAGGACCACGGCGTCAACCTTCTGTTCACTGCCCCTACCGCTTTTCGCGCAGTGCGCAAGGAAGACCCGGAAGCTGACCAGCTTTCCCGTTATGACATCAGCTCATTGCGCCGTATTTTCCTTGCCGGTGAACGCCTGGACCCCCCGACTTATGAGTGGCTCCGGGAACACACACAGCTGCCGATACTGGATCATTGGTGGCAAACAGAAACCGGATGGGCAATTTGCTGCAACCCTGTCGGGATCGAAACCATGGTCACCAAACCGGGCTCCGCAACCGTTCCTTCCCCGGGCTATAACGTTCAGGTTGTGAGCCCCGATGGCAGCCAGATGCCAGCGGGAGAGCAAGGCCAGATTGCGGTGAAACTGCCACTTCCGCCCGGCTGCCTGATCACTGTCTGGGGCGATGACCAGCGATTCCAGGACAGTTATCTCAACTCTATTCCCGGCTTTTACAGCTCTGGCGACGGCGGCTTTATAGACGAGGATGGCTATGTTTTCGTAATGGGCCGTACCGATGATGTGATTAACGTCGCAGGACATCGTCTCTCTACCGGTGAGATGGAAGAAGTGGTTGCCTCACACCCGGCTGTCGCCGAATGCTGTGTGGTGGGTGCACACGACGATATGAAAGGCCAGATCCCACTCGGCCTGGTGCTTATCAAAGATGGCGCCACCATTGATCATGACGAGCTTGAGGAAGAGCTTGTCGAGATGGTGCGGGATAAAATCGGGGCTATTGCCTGTTTTCGCAGGGCTTTAGTGGTAGACCGCCTGCCAAAGACCCGCTCCGGTAAAATCCTGCGGCGGGTTATCCGTCAGATTGCTGATGGCGAAGAATATGCCGTTCCCAGCACCATTGATGATCCGGCGATTCTCGAAGAGATCAGCGAGCAGTTCGGTCACAGTTCATTCAAAAAAACCTAACATGTTGTTTTTGAATGATTTAAAAGCACTCAAAAAACATTGACGACCTCCAAACTCGGTCTATACTGAAAATGCTGTGGAAAATCTTCAGTGCCCCGTGGGGGAAATCTCAGAAATACAGGAAAGATCAATGTCCGATACAAAAACAGGCACAGTAAAGTGGTTTAACGAGTCCAAGGGCTTCGGTTTTATAGCTCAGGATGGTGGCAGTGACGTCTTCGTACATTACAGCGCCATTACCTCGAGCGGCTTCCGCACTCTGACAGAAGGTCAGCAAGTGCAGTTCACCGTCACACAGGGCCCCAAAGGCCCCCAGGCGGAAAACGTGACCCCGGTCTGAGGCCCTTGCTCGCCCTCTACCCCTCACGGGCATGAGAAATACAAAAACGCCGGCACTCGTGCCGGCGTTTTTGTGTGCTGGTCAAGCGCTTATCGCGCGCTCCGTGGTATCTCCCTGGCTATTTCCCGTCTCTGCAACCTCACCTGCAGCCTGGGCAACAGCTGAAAACAGCGCCTGCAAAGTTGCGGAGGTGGTGTCCTCAGCCAGCGCAGCAGCACTGCAATGCTTTCCGCCTGCAGTCAGACGGATGCAGGCCAGAGCATTGGCACGCGTGCCCTCTCCCAACGCAAATTCGTCATAGGCTTCTACCGCTATTTTAAACCCGAAACGCTTCTCCAGCGCTGCAGAAACCGCTTCCACCGCACCAAGGCCGCGACCTTCAAGGCGCACAGGATCCGACTCCTGACCAAAGGTTACTTCGGCAAACACACCCTGATCGTCTCTGTGCAGATCATAGGCACGCAAGGCCCATTCGTCATGAACCTTCAGATAACGCCGCTCGAACAGGCTGTGGATGGACATTGAGTCAATCTCACCCCCGTTAGTCTCTGCAGCCTTCTGAACAACCTTGCTGAATTCAATTTGTAACCAGCGCGGCAGGCTGATGTTGTAATCCCGCTCAAGAACGTAGGCAACTCCACCCTTGCCCGATTGGCTGTTGATGCGCACAACCTCTTCATATCGACGCCCCAGGTCGAACGGATCTATGGGTAAATAGGCCACATTCCAGGCGTCTCCATCTTTCCTGAGCGCCAGGCATTTGCGAATCGCGTCCTGATGGCTTCCTGAGAATGCCGTAAAAACCAGTTCGCCCGCGTAAGGGTGGCGCGGATGGGTTGAGATTTCAGTGCAGGCTTCAACAACCTCGGTAATCTCCGCCATGCCGGACAAATCCAGCTCCGGATCAATGCCCTGGGAATACAGGTTCATGGCCATGGTCACCAGGTCCATATTGCCTGTGCGCTCTCCGTTACCCATCAAGGTTCCTTCAACACGATCTGCACCGGCCATAACAGCGAGTTCTGCCGCTGCCACACCACACCCTCTGTCGTTGTGCGTGTGAACACTGATGCTGACATGCTCGCGCCGGCGGATTTTGTCACAAACCCATTCGATCTGGTCGGCAAACACATTTGGCGTCGCCATTTCAACGGTGGCGGGCAGGTTGATGATAACCGGCTGCCCCTCGTCCGGGCGCCAAACCCCGGTTACCGCATCAATGACTTCGACCGCAAAGTCCAGCTCGGTGCCGGTGAAGCTCTCCGGGGAGTACTGAAATGTCCACTCGGTGTCCGGGTAGCGCGCCGCAAAATCCTTGACCAGCTGAGCACCGTTAACCGCGATATCACAGATTCCCGCACGATCCAGCCCGAACACCTGTTCCCGCTGTACCGTCGATGTAGAGTTATAAACGTGAACAATGGCGCTGCGAGCGCCCCGCAACGCCTCATAAGTGCGCTCGATCAACTCGGGCCGGGCCTGGGTCAGCGCCTGAATTTTCACATCGTCAGGAATGCGGTTTTCTTCAATCAGCTTGCGACAGAAATCGAAATCCGGCTGGCTGGCCGCCGGAAAACCGATCTCGATTTCCTTGAACCCCAGCTTCACAAGCAAATCGAACATGCGTTGTTTCTGGGCAACATTCATGGGCTTTACCAGAGCCTGGTTGCCATCGCGAAGATCCACAGCACACCAGGTCGGTGCCTTTTCGATGACCTTATCAGGCCAGCGGCGATCTGTTTTTGCTACCGGCCGGAAGGCCGCGTATTTGCGATGATCAAAAGCCATGTCGGTGGTTCTCCGTTACGTTTCTCGGGTTTGCATCAATACCATCTAGCTTAACCTGTTCTCTGAAGCATGTGATTGCTAACTCGAGGGCAAAAGCGTAATTTAAGGGTCATATATTTTAATTATACTTATATAGAGGCAATTTTATGCCCATAAAATCCGAAACACTCGTACCAATTGATAAAACCGACCGGCGCATTCTGGCCCAGATCCAGAAAGATGCTTCCCTCACCAACCAGCAGCTTGCGGAAAAAGTGGGGCTATCGCCCTCCCCATGTCTGAGGCGGGTGCGGGCGCTGGAGGATGCGGGCATCATTGTGCGCACGGTGACGGTTCTTGATCACAAGAAACTGGGCCTTTCGCTGACCGCCATTATTCTGATTGGAATGGACAGGCACACGCCTGAACGCTTCGCAGCGTTTGAAGAACAGGTCGGCGAATACCCTGAGGTTCTGGAATGCTATCTGGTTACCGGCCACGACGCAGACTACATGTTGAAAGTGGTGGTACCGGATATGGAGCACTACCATCATTTTCTGCTCAACAGGATTACCCGAATTCAGGGCGTGAGCGGCGTTCATTCAAGCTTCGTACTGAAGCGTGTTATCGACAGCACAGCTCTGCCTCTGGGGTACTTATCCTGATACCGCGCTCCCTCACCGGATAACCTCATTCGCCATCTGTACCTTGTGCGACAGGCTCCGTACAATAACCATCACTTTACCAAGTACCAATCTACGCAACTCCAATGAACGGAAACCACAATGCGAGCAAGCCGTTACCTGATTGCAACCCAGAAAGAGACACCCTCTGACGCGGAGGTTATCAGCCACCAATTGATGCTGCGTGCCGGTCTGATCCGGAAACTGGCGGCTGGCCTTTATACCTGGATGCCAATGGGCCTGAGAACCCTGCGCAAGGTTGAGCGAATTGTTCGGGAAGAAATGGACAAGAGCGGTGCGCAGGAAGTTCTTATGCCCGCAGTCCAGCCTGCGGAACTGTGGCAGGAATCCGGTCGCTGGGAGCAATACGGTGGCGAACTGCTGCGAATGAACGACCGCCATGGCCGTGAATTCTGCTTCGGGCCCACCCACGAAGAAGTTATTACCGATCTGATCCGCAATGAGCTGAAAAGCTACAAGGAGTTGCCCGCAAACTTCTATCAGATCCAAACCAAGTTCCGCGACGAACGTCGTCCACGTTTCGGTGTCATGCGCGCCCGGGAGTTCATCATGAAAGATGCCTACTCCTTTCATGTGAGCGCGGAATCTCTGGATGAAACCTACCAGATTATGCACCGCACCTACTGCGCCATTTTTGATCGCCTGGGTCTGGATTACCGCCCGGTACAGGCAGACTCCGGGGCTATTGGCGGCAGTGCATCCCACGAATTCCACGTTCTCGCTTCGTCTGGCGAGGACGACATCGTATTCAGCACAGACAGCGATTACGCTGCCAACATTGAGAAGGCTGAAGCCGTTGCTCCATCCGGCGATCGCTCAGCGCCGGCAGAAGACTTGCAAGAAGTAGCAACGCCGGACCAGCGTACCATTGAGGCTATCTCGCAATTTCTCAGTATTGACGCCACCCGCACGGTAAAGACCTTACTGGTTAAAGCCGAAGCAGACGATGAAGGTAATGCGGGCCTCATCGCCTTGATATTGCGTGGCGATCATACACTGAACGAAATCAAGGCAGAGAACCTGGAAGGTGTGGCCGAACCTCTGACCATGGCAACCGACGAAGAGATCGAAGCGGCAATCGGTTGCAAAGCGGGCTCAATTGGCCCGGTAAACCTGCAGGTGCCGGTTATTGTGGATCGCAGCGCAGCTCATCTGGCCGATTTTGTATGCGGCGCTAACAGGGAAGGCTACCACCTGACCGGCGTTAACTGGGAGCGGGATCTGCCGCTTGGCCGGGTTGAAGATATCCGCAACGTTGTAGAAGGCGACGCCAGCCCTGATGGCAAGGGTACGCTGGAGATACGCAGAGGCATTGAAGTCGGCCATATTTTCAAACTGGGCAACAAATACAGCACCGCCATGAACGCCACGGTACTTGA
The DNA here is from genome assembly GCF_048259445.1 of Marinobacter sp. GTDB lineage: Bacteria > Pseudomonadota > Gammaproteobacteria > Pseudomonadales > Oleiphilaceae > Marinobacter. The sequence continues at coordinate 34,109 of NZ_JBLXHQ010000004.1, forward strand.
TGAAAATGGAAAAACCGTGATTATGGACATGGGCTGCTACGGTATTGGTGTTTCTCGCATCGTTGCTGCCTCAATCGAACAGAACCACGATGACAAAGGCATTATCTGGCCTGATGCCATTGCCCCGTTCCAGGTGGCTATTGTTACGCTCAATGCCCATAAAACGCCTATCGTGGCCGAAGCCGGTGAGAAACTCTACGAGCAGTTAACGCAGGCTGGCTATGATGTCCTGCTGGACGACCGCAAGGAGCGCCCCGGCGTGAAGTTCGCCGACATGGAGTTGATCGGCATTCCTCATCGTTTCGTTATTTCCGATCGTGGGCTTACCGCTGGCACTCTTGAGTACAAAGGGCGCAGAGACACTGAAAAGCAGGATATCGCAATCGAGGACGCACTCGGGCTCCTTATCAAGGCATCGCCTGTTAAATAACATCAGGCTCCGGCAGGCTGGCGGCTGAGTGTTCAGATATGGACATTCAGCCGCCTACGATGCCCGGCTCCATTTCCAGATCTACATCAAAGCGTTTCTTTACCGACTGGCGAATATCCGAGGCCAACTCAAGCACATCCTGGCCCGCCCCACCCGAATGGTTGATCAACACCAGTGCCTGACGGTTGTGAACGCCAACGCGGGCATTCCGATAACCTTTCCATCCACACTGATCTATCAACCAGGCTGCTGCCAGCTTGACCGTATCTTTCTGCAGATAGCCGACGACGTCCGGATGTTCGGCCTGCAACCTGCTGAACTGTTCGGCAGAGACCACAGGGTTTTTGAAAAAACTGCCAACGTTCGGAATAATGTCCGGGTCCGGCAACTTGCGGCGACGGATCGCCATCACGGCCTCGGCGACTGCCAGCACATCGAGATCCTGAGAAACCGTTTCCCCCAGATACTCCTGAAGGTCTTTGTAGCCAAGTTGCAAAGGCTTCTCGCGGGACAGGCGCAACCGGATCTCGGTGATGATGTAACGGCCGGGCGAGCGCTTGAACAAACTGTCGCGGTAGGCAAAACCGCATTGCGCGTTATCCAGGCATACAACCTCGTTGAGTTTACGATCCAACGCAGTTACTGAAACCAGCGTATCGCAAAGTTCAACACCATAGGCGCCTATGTTCTGAACCGGCGCTGCGCCGGCGGTTCCGGGTATCAACGCAAGGTTTTCAATACCCCTGTACCCTGACCCGGCGGCATACAACACCGCCTCATGCCAGCTTTCACCAGCACCCAACACAAGTGTCGCCCCCGTGTCGTCCACCTGTTCCCAGTGACGCGCAGCTATCTGCATGCGGATAACGAGGCCGCTGAAGTCTCCGGCAAAAACCAGGTTACTGCCACTGCCAAGTACCAGTGTCCGGACCTCATTCTTTTCAGCCCACGCCAGTGCCCGACGCACATCATCCAGGCTCACAACATCCATGTAGTATCTTGCAGTTGCGGATACGCGCAGAGTATTGAGCTCGGTAAGCCCGACATTTTTCTGCAGTTCCGCACACGTTTTCACGCGAAACGCTCCTTAATATCGACGAGCAAGCCCTCGCCTGCCTCTTCAATCAGGTCAAGCACCTCTTCGAATCCGTCCTCGCCACCGAAATAGGGATCTGGCACCTCAGCCAGACTGGAGCGACCGTATTCCAGAAACAGTGTGGGTTGTGTACCCCCATTCTGGTGCCAGATATCTTTTACATCAGCCAGATTCTGGCGATCCATCACAACCACGTAGTCGAAGGTATCCAGATCTTTTTCGGTAAATTGACGAGCCTTGAGCATGCTTATATCAACGCCCCGCTTCACCGCAGCTTCCTGTGATCGCAGATCAGGCCCCTTTCCTATGTGCCAGTTGCTGGTGCCACAGGAATCGATGTGTACCCGGTCTTGCAATCCGGCCTGCTCTACCAGTTTGCGAAAAACGCCTTCTGCAGTCGGTGAACGACAGATATTACCCAGACACACAAAAAGCACACTGGCGGGCTTGCTCATACCCCCTTTACTCCTTTTTCATCAGATTTGGTCATCCAGGCTCTGACCCGCTGCAGGTCTGCTTCGGTATCAACGCCTGGCGGTGGCGTACCGGCCGCTACCTCAACGTGAATCCGTGCACCGTTATAAAGTGCACGGAGCTGTTCCAGTGACTCAGCCTGCTCAGCAGGCGCCGGTGCCCAGCTGACAAAGCGACTGAGTACACTGGCGCGGTATCCATAAATGCCTATATGCCGAAAATACCCGGCACCGTCCCTCAGCGCAGATCCCGCATTCGGGCCCGAAAGGTTGCCCTCGCGCATATCGCTCCAATGGTCCCGTGCCCAGGGAATGGGTGCCCGGCTGAAGTAATGCGCCATACCCTCCAGATCAAAAACCACTTTTACAACATTGGGGTTGAACACCTGCTCAATGTCGTGGAGCCGCTCACAGAGTGTCGCGATGGCAGCCTCCGGGTAGCGTTCGAGGTTGTCGGCAACCTGGTCTATCAACCGTGGCGGGATCAAGGGCTCATCGCCCTGAACATTAACAACGCGGTGGTCCGCATCGAGCCCGAGTTTGCGCACAACTTCTTCCAGACGATCGGTACCGCTGACATGATTGGGTGATGTCATCACAACTTCGGCACCAAACGCCTCGCAGGCAACCTGGATACGGGAGTCGTCCGTTGCAACGACAACGCGGCCTGCCCGGCTCTCGGATGCGCGCTCACAAACGTGCTGGATCATGGGTTTGCCGGCGATATCCAGCAGCGGCTTACCGGGCAATCGTGTAGAGGCATAGCGGGCCGGAATCACAACCGTAAACGACATGGGGCTTCGATCCTGCAGAGAGATGGCTCAGTTTTTGTGAAGGCGCTCATCAGTGGAAAGTGTGCGGGCCTCGGCGGCCAGCATGACAGGAATACCTTCGCGTATAGGGAATGCCATGGCGTCCTGATAGCAAACCAGTTCAGTTCTGGCCTCATTGAGTTTCAGATCACCTTTACAGACAGGACAGGCCAACAAGGCCAAAAGTTTTTTATCCATAATTCAGTCTCACTGACAGTTAAGAAGTCGATGGCCCGCTGCACGCCCGCAGTTTCGCAAGCACAGCCTCTGAAAACGCCTTGGGCAGCTCCGCTTCAACATAGAGTACCCAGGCGTTATCCGGGGCGAAACCACGGCATTTGACCCCGTCTTTAGCCGTCATTACGAGCATGTGACCGGATTCGGTGCCGAGATCTTCAGGGCGGAAACGATGATGGTCGGGAAAAGGCACGGCAATTAATTTTGCGCCCAGCGCCTTCAGGGTATCAAAAAAGCGTGTCGGGTTTCCGATACCGGCGATTGCACGGATTTTCTGGCCCTGAAGGCTTTCGGGTGATCGGGTCTCACCTGTTTTCAGATTGACCAGGCGCGTTGGCTTCAGGCGCATGGCATACATTTGGGGATGCGCAATGCCCGCGAACGAGTGCAATGGTACAAGGCCGTTCTCGTCGGCCGTATCGGTGCCGTTAACAACAACAAAATCCACGCTGTTCAGACGGCTTACAGGTTCACGCAGGGGCCCGACCGGAATCAAGGCACCATTACCAATGCCGCGGGCGCCATCAAACACAGCCAGTTCGATATCCCTCGGCAACCGATAATGCTGAAGCCCGTCATCACTGATGAGGACGTCGCCCAGGGCATTATCCAACGCAAATGCTGCACCCCGGCGCCGATCCGGATCAACCACAACCGGCACGCTGGTTGCCTGGGCCAGCATTACAGGTTCGTCCCCTGCAAGCGCCGGCAGGGTGTCTTCGGTCACCAGAAGCGGGTACCCGGCCGATTTGCCGCCATAACCTCGGCTAAGAATAACCGGCCGCCAACCGGCAGACCGGATTTCATCGACAAGCCAGGCCGTTAATGGAGATTTTCCTGTACCACCGGCGGTGATGTTACCCACAACCACTACGGGCACAGGAAGTTTCTGGACATAGGCATCATGGGCTTTTTGCCGCCGCGCATCAGAGACCGCCCGGTAAATCCAGGAAAACGGCGACAGAATAAGGAGTGGGCGACCCTTACCGTACCAAAGGCGCTCTATGAGGGAAGTCATGACTGCTCACTGAACTGCATCTGATGTAGCTGAGCGTAGGCACCGCTACGGGCAAGCAGCTCGTCATGGGCACCAGATTCAATAATACGACCGTTTTCCATAACGAGAATCCGGTCTGCCTTCTCAATTGTCGAAAGCCTGTGGGCAATTACCAACGTAGTCCTGCCCTGGATAACCATTTCCAGCGCTTCCTGAATATGACGTTCCGATTCGCTGTCCAGTGCTGATGTCGCCTCGTCGAGAATCAGGATGGGCGCGTCCTTAAGCAATGCTCTGGCAATTGCCAGGCGTTGTCGCTGTCCGCCAGAGAGCATTACGCCGTTGTCTCCGATCATGGTATCGAGGCCATCCGGCATGCGATCGATAAATTCCAGTGCATGAGCTTTCTCAGCGGCTTCGCGGATTTCTTCTCTGGAGCAGTTCCGGAGTGCACCGTAAGCTATGTTGGCTGCGATAGAATCGTTAAAAAGCACAACGTTCTGAGTAACCAGGGCAATCTGGGATCGTAGTGCCTTGAGAGAAAAGTCTTTCAGGGAATGCCCGTCAATCCGGATATCACCATCGGTATACTCGTAGAATCTTGGCAGCAGGCTCACCATTGTTGACTTTCCGCTACCTGAACGCCCCACCAGCGCTACACTCTTCCCTGCCGGAATTTCAACGGAAATACCTTTCAGCACATCGTCGAGCTGGTCCCGGTAGCGGAAGGAAACGTTGTCAAACTCAATAACCCCTTCGACGCGTTCGGGCGCATAGGAACCGGGATCCTGCTCCGGAACCTCATCAATCGTTTCAAATACATCGTAGGCAGCTGCTACGCCTTTCTGGATCTTGGCATGAACCGAGGTAACCTGGCGGATTGGCTTGGCCATGGTTGTGGCGGCTGTAATAAACGCCACCAACTGGCCTGTTGTCATCTCGCCGCGTATCTCTGGTGCAAGCATGGTCCACACGAGCGCGGCAATGGCAATTGCTACCAGTGTCTGGATAACGGGAACACTGATAGCCTGGGTAGACGCCATCTTTAGACTTTGCTTTAAGTTATTATCATTAACTTTCTGAAAACGTTGCTTTTCATACTCTGTTCCACCAAAAGTACGAACGACCCGGTAACCGGCAATCGACTCCGACGCCACGTGGGTGATGTCCCCCATGGAGCCTTGAATGCGCTGACTGATCTTGCGAAAGCGCTTGCTCGCATAGCTGACGACTGCTGCGATCAGCGGGCCGACGGCGAGAAACACCAGCGTCAGTTTCCAGTTTGTATAGAGCATGAACCCGAGCAGACCCACAATTGTCAGGCCTTCCCTCAGGGTTATGGTTATGGCGTTGGTTGCGGCTTCCGCCACTTGCTCGACGTTAAAAGTGAGCTTTGACACCAGCCTTCCGGCGGCGTTTTCATCAAAATACCGGGATGGGAGCGTCATCAGACGGTTGAACACGTCATTCCGGAGCGCATTGATAACCTGCCGCCCCACGTAACTGATGAAATACTGGCTCATGAAGGTTCCAACACCACGGAAAGAAAACACCCCGACAATCAGAAACGTCAGTAGCAACCGATTCTGCTGCGTCGGATTTTCAATGGCAGCAATGACATACTCCATGGCGGCTGCCATTCCAGTGGAGGCCGCGGCATAAATTACATTGCCAACTACAGCCAGAGAAAATGCCAGCCAGAAGGGCTTTACGTAAGTCAGCAGTCGCTTGTAGGTCGGCCAGCTTTCGCCAGCCTTGACGCTTTTTGGATCAGGTAGCGGCTCAGCAAGACTCACTGACTGTCTGCCTCACGCTCAGTGGTAATGCTCAGCCTGGAGAAGCCCAGGCGACCTGCCACGTCCATTGCCCGGACAACATACTCATGGGGAGTGCGGGCATCCGCAGTGATAATAAACGGCAGGCCGGTTTCGCCTTCGGCCAACTCACTCACTCCCCGCTCCAACGTCTCACGGCGGTTATTGACCAGGGCCTTGTTGTTAAGAACGTACTGCCCCTCTGCGTTGATCACGACGTCGATTTGCTTCAACTCCGCGGGCGAAGCAGGCTCGCCACTGGCTTCGGGCAATTCCACCTGCAAATGACTTTCCCGGGTGAACGTCGTAGAGACCATAAAGAAAATCAGCAGCAGGAAAACCACATCGATCAGCGGCGTCAGATCTACTCCGACTTCCTGACTTCTCTGGCGTGTGAACTTCACAGTGCTCAGGCCCCTTCCACGTCGATTTCGCGATCACCATGAACAACTTCAACAAGTTTGATGGCTTCCTGCTCCATGCCAACAACAAGCTCGTCTACCCGCCGGATGAAATACCGGTGACAGATCAGTGCCGGGATAGCAACAGTAAGGCCAGCTGCCGTAGTGATCAAAGCCTCGGAAATGCCACCTGCGAGGTTTCCGGCGTTGCCTACACCTGCAAGCTGAATTTCAGCAAACACCTTGATCATGCCGATCACGGTACCCAAAAGGCCAAGCAGAGGGGTGATGGTTGCAACGGTACCCAGAGGGTTCAGGAATCGCTCCAGGTCGTGTATCACCTGGCTGGCTTCGTGCTCAATGCTTTCCTTCATGATCTCACGGCCATGCTTGGCATTGATCAGTCCGCCAGCGAGAACACGGCCCATCGGTGAAGAGCTTTGCAGCGCTTTCAGCTTACGACCATTAAGTTCTTTTTTCTTGATCCAGCGCCACAGTTCGTTAATCGTCTGAGGCGGTGCGACCCGGGATGCTCTCAGTGTCCAGAATCGCTCCAGAATAATCGCAAGCGCCAGAATGGAACAGGCAACGATTGGCACCATCAGAATGCCACCAGCTTTCAACAGCTCGAACACGCTTGATCTCCCTGATTGTTTACAAGCCGCGCTACTTTAGCATAGCTGCCTGCCGAGGCCACACCCGGAATGTCACAGTATTTTACACTGGTCTCTGGTCAGGCCAGGGCCACTGATCCAGAAGGGGCCCTGATGTCGGGATTCCTGAATTTTAACGGCGTCGCCCGAAATCGTCATAACAAGCGCGCCCGAACAGGCTGTGTTGAATGCCTCGACGCCCGCTTCCCGGTAACGAGCCGTTATGTCCCGGTGAGGGTGCCCGTATCGATGCCGGTAACCGGCAGTATAGATCACCGTGTCCGGGCTGAGCGCACTGATCCAGGCAGTGGAAGATGATGTTTTGCTGCCGTGATGAGGTGCAATCAGTACGAGTTCCGCCGGAGGATTCGCGGCTAATTTTTTCTCACTTGCGCGCAGATAAAGGGACTCGGTAGCAGTGCTGATATCGCCCGGGAAAATCCATTCAATGCCGGACTTCTTATCCCGGGCAATCAGAACACAGGACGCATCGTTCCCGTTTAACCTGCCATTTGCTTGCCAGAAGGAAAGCGACAATTCGTTTGTCAGATTCTCTTCGCCAGCGCAGCTGTGGACCTGAACCTTTAAGGGTTCTCGGCCCTCAGAGCGCCGATCTAATTTTTCTCGAACAGCCTCAGGCTCACCAGTCAGGATTCGGCCTATTTCAAATTCATCAATAAGCAGCCCGATACCGCCGGCGTGATCGCTATCGGCATGGCTTATCACCAACGTATCAATCCTTCTTATACCCAGCGCCCGAAGATTGGGCAGAAGTACCGACTCTGCAGCCGAGAAAACACCTTTCACTTCCGGCCCTGTGTCGTATAGCAATACTTTGTCTCCGGCCCGAAGCATCGCTGAGAGCCCCTGGCCGACATCCCACACCCGCACTTCCGGACTCGCAATCCGCGGGTTGCCAGTATCCGTTGGGGCGCTGGCCGCAATTACCCACGCCAACACAAAAAAAGTCCCGGTAGTGCGAAACAGCCTGATCGGAACTGTGATAATGAGCATCACCAGCAAACCCAGAAAGGCAATCTCCGGAAGGGTTCCTTCAACATTTAGCCAGTTCATGCCTGCAAACCACTCAAGAAAGGTCCACATCACCCCAAGTACCGAGTCCATTGCCGGAACAACCAGGCTCGATATGCCGGGGAAAAGGGCTACTGCAAGCCCACCCGCAATCAATGCGGGCATCACCACCAGCGAGACCCAGGGAATTGCGAGAACATTGGCAAGCAACCCGGCCACTGGCTGCCCCTGCCCCGTCACTTCAAGAATCGGCCAGAGCCCGGCGAACACCGCACCCTGGGCGAGGACGAGGCCGGCGAGCCAACCGGTTCCACCCAAACGGCCGGCAAAGACACAAATAAGAACGGAAACTGCCCCAAAGGACAGCCAGAAACCCTGGTCCAGCGGGGCAAACGGATCCAGCAGAAGAACCAGCCCGAGCGCAATAACGATGGAATGCCCGGCGGACACCTGCCTCGCCATCAACAGCAACCAGCCACCGACCGTCACCATAACAAGCGCCCTTCGGGTGGGTACTGTAAAACCGGCAGCGAGCGCATAGAGCGTGCAACACAGAACAACCGCAAGGAAGACCCCGAAGCGCACGGAGTCTTCGCTCATGCGGTAAGTGGATATTGCCAGCAGAAGCCTACGCGCCACAAAGCCCGCACCCAGCGCTACCAACCCCAGATGAAGGCCCGAGATAGCTACAAGATGGATGGTGCCGGTTGCTTTCAACACCTCCCAATGCCGGGAGGAAAGGTGTCCACGGTTACCGATCAGCAGCGACGCAATCAATGGGTGGTGTCGGGCATCCGCGAATTGCGTATCAACCCATTGCGCCAGCCCGATATGAAAACGGTGATACTGACATCTGATTGAACAGACGACAGAAGGATCCGGCTCAGCACTGCGCACACTGCCGGTTGCCCGGTAGCCTTTACGAAACAGCCAGTCCTCGTAGCGAAAACCAACAGGATTCAGGGCGCCATGGGGCTTTTTAAGCACAACCTCCAGACGCAAGCGGTGATCCGGAAGAGCATCCGCAGGCTTACCATACCAGGCCAGACGCAACCTTTTTGGCAGAGTGCTGTGACGCTCCGGGATCCGTGAATGCCCGTACCACCGGGTTACGCAGAAGCTGAAACGAATGCTTTCAAAGCTGCCGGCCTGGGGAAGATTACAAACGTAGCCGGAAATAACAGTTTTTTCGCCCTCAAGACCCGAGGGAAGCCGCTGTTCGAGGCGTTCATGTGCCCACAAGCCCGCCCATGCAACACCCAGAACAAAACCGAACAAAAAGGCCCGTACGAGCGGGAATGGCCGCAGATGTTTCGGTAAAAACCATAATAAAGTTGGAAGTGTGCACCCGAGCAGCCACACTGATGGTGGCAACACCGTCAATCTATAAAGTAAGATGACGCCGCAGGAAAAGGCGAAGACGCACAGTACTGCAGGAAACGCAGAGCCCTGCGAACCAGACAAACCAGAGCCATTGAAAGAGCTTCCGGACAATCCTTGTCCTCCCGATGATGTTATCCGTCGGCGACATCCTTGGCGCCGGAATTTCATTCTACTTTAAGGTAGAGTTCCCCAATGCCGAAGAAGTTCATCAAACGATATCTGCCATCACCTGAAAAGGTGCAAGCGATGCAGTCGCTTGGATTTCTTGGCGATATCCTGAATGAACCCAACCTCTGGCATATCAACCGTCACAGCGTTGCCCGGGCGTTTCTGATCGGTATATTTTTCTGCTTTATTCCCATGCCGTTCCAGATGCTTGCAGCAGGCTTCTTTGCCATCTGGTTTAACGCCAACCTGCCTTTATCTGTAGTGCTGGTATGGATCAGTAACCCCATTACCATGCCGCCCATGTTTTACTTCAATTACAAAGTAGGCGCCTGGGCACTTAACCGACCGGTTTTGAGCTTCGATTTTCAGCTTTCATGGCCGTGGATCAGCGAGCGCTTGCTGGACATCGGCATTCCGCTGTATCTGGGCTCGTTGATCATAGCCACGATTTCAGCTTGCCTGGCGTACCTCGCAATACAGTTTATCTGGCGCCGGAAAATCCGCACCGATTGGCAGCTGCGCCGCAGCGCCCGTCAAGAGCTCCGGCGCGCATCGCGCGATCAGGCCTCCTGAACCAGCCTGCCCTGCTCCAGCCTCAGAACCCGCCCGAGACTTCTGGCCATCTTCATATCGTGGGTGACCATAACAAAAGCAATCCCGAACTGATCCCGCAGAGACTCTATGAGCTCCCGCACACCTTCACCCGTGTGCTCATCAAGATTACCCGTAGGCTCGTCCATCAGCACACAATCCGGCTCATTGACCAGAGCTCGGGCAATCGCAACACGTTGGCGCTCGCCACCGGAAAGCTCACCAGGCTTATGCTCCAGACGCTCAGCAAGCCCGACCCTTTGCAAAATTGATTGTGCGCGCGAACGTGCATCGCTAATGGCCGTTCCCCCCAGGGCACAAGGCATCATGACGTTCTCAAGCGCTGTAAATTCCGGCAACAGATGATGGAACTGGTAAACGAAGCCCAGGTGACGATTGCGAAAGCGCGCCCGCCCGGCCTCGGACAACCGGTGAATGTGCTTGCCACAGATTGAGATTTCCCCGGACGACGGCTTATCCAGCCCGCCCAGGAGGTTCAGCAGGGTTGTTTTTCCGGCACCGCTGCTTCCCACGATCGCAACGGTTTCACCTGCCGTGACTTCCAGTGAGATATCAGAAAAGATGGTCAGTTTTTCCGGGCCCTGAGTGTAGGTCCGGGTTACCTGACGGCAGTCGATCACCAGAGGGACATCCTTCATGTCACCGTTTTCCTTATTCATAACGCAGAGCCTCTGCAGGATCTATCCGCGACGCTCTCCACGCCGGATAAATGGTTGCCAGCAAGCTCATGGCAAGACCGGCGCCGCTGATAACCGCCACATCCTGCCATTGCAACTGGGAGGGCAGATAACTGATGAAGTACACGTCTGCACTCAGGAACTCGTGCCCCAGAACGCCTTCCAGCCAGGAAATAAACGCACTGATGTTCAGCGCACCCAGAATACCGAGCGAAGTACCAATCAGCGTGCCGAAAATTCCGATAACGGCCCCCTGAACGATAAAGATCCTCATGATACGACCCGGTGTTGCTCCCATGGTACGGAGAATAGCGATGTCTGCTGTTTTGTCGGTCACCACCATGACCAATGTCGACACAATGTTGAACGCCGCAACCGCCACAATAAACATCAGCAACAGCCCGATCATGGTTTTCTCCATGCGGATGGCCTGGAACAGGTTGCCGTGGGTTCGGGTCCAGTCTGAAATATAGTACCGACCAGAAAGCTCTCTCGCCGCCTCTTCCGCGACTCTCGGCGCAGCAAACAGGTCATCAACAAGTAGCCGCACGCCTTGAGCTTTACCGCCGGTTCGCATCAGCTTTGCTGCATCATCCATGTGGATAAGCGTGTAATTGCCATCCAGTTCGGCGCCAACACTGAAAACGCCCTTAACCGTAAAGCGCTTTAAGCGCGGCAACACACCGGCAGGTGTTACCGAGGCTTCAGGTAGCACCACGGTTACTTTGTCACCCAACTGCAAGCGCAGGCTGGCCGCCATGCTGCGACCTACGATAATCCCGAATTCGCCCGAAACCAGATCATCCAGCTTGCCCTCAATCATGTGGTTCTCGATGATTGAAACCGTGCGCTCCTCCTCCGGCAAAACGCCATTGAGCATGACTCCACGTACATCGCCACCACCGGTAACCATGCCCTGGCCCTGAATAAACGGAGCCGCAGCAAGAACCCTGGGGTGCTGCTGCACCTGGGCATCCACTGTCTCCCAGTCGTCCAGAGGCCCACTGCCCTGAATAATGGCATGAGGGACCATGCCGAGGATCCTCTGTTTGAGCTCACGGTCGAATCCGTTCATCACGGACAACACGATGATCAATACGGCAACACCAAGCATCAGACCGATCATGGATGTAAGCGAGATGAACGAGATAAAGTGGTTACGCCGTTTGGCCGCGGTATAGCGCAAGCCGATATAAAACGATAAGGGTCTGAACATGAGGAGGTGCCTGTCGCTACCTTCGGGTCAATCGTGGTCTGGAATTCCCGGCGGCCTTTCAGCACGACGGGAAACTGCTAAACTTTTACTATTGGCTATCATTCTTGATCCCGGAGCCCTGAATGCACACCCGAGACACACCGTCCGAACCGGCAGGCTACGTGCCTGAGCGTCGGGAATTCTACCGCATCGAAGACCGGATTGGCCTGGAACTCAATAAACTGGCGCCTTCGGCCGGGCTCGACGAAAATGTTTTTAACGTCGATCATCTCGAAATCCTGGAGGCGGAGTTCAGGCGCCTTGATCAGGACATCAAATCCCAGCTTGCCAGCCTTGCGGATCAGGATCGCTTGCTCACAGGGCTGATAAAGTCCCTGAATGGCAAGCTGGACACGCTTGCGCGCATTATGGCCTTTCAGCAAAATCCCTTGCAACCTGGGGACTGGCAGGACGTTACGCTGAGCGAAGGAGGCCTGGCGTTTTGCGCAAGCCCGCAGGCATGGCAAACTGGCGACAGGCTTGCCGTTCGTATGACCTTGCCGCCCGAACTTTCCCAGCCCCGTGCGATCGCACAGGTTCTGGATATACAGGCTGATGAAACAGGCAGCGTAAGGGTTCATACCGGTTTTATCCGGATTCAGGACAGCGATCGCCAGCAAATAGCCCGACATGTGATGCGGTGGCAGATTCGCCAGCGGCAAAAAGAGTAGACTGGCGAAAACATGTGACTTTTACCCGAATTTCTCGGATATTACGTTTTATCCATGTCACCGGAGCATGTGCCGGCGACCCCAGTATTAGTGGAGAACCATCAATGACAGTAAAGCGAGCCCTGACTGGCACACTGGCAACGGCAATACTACTCACTCTGGCACCGGTTTCCGGCGCGTTTGCCGAAGAGCTTCGCGTACCCGTTGGCAGTCAGGCGGACAGAAGCCAGCAAAGTGTACCCCGGACGGGAATGACACAAGCTTCAGTGAAAGCTTCCTGGGGCGAGCCGGCGAACGTTGAAGGCCCTGTCGGGCAACCTCCGATCAGCCAGTGGCATTACGGTAAATTTGTGGTCTATTTCGAAAATGACCGCGTTATACACTCCGTACTGACACCCCAGCGCTGATATTATCAAGCATAGCGTTTTTCCCGCCCGCCACTCCGGGCACATACCCTGACGATATGCCGCCGTTTCTATAGAATGGCGGCTTTTGCAATTTTAAGGTGACTGTAAAGTGACATCCTTACGCGTGTTGCCCGCTGAGTGGGCGCCCCAAAGCGCCGTTGTGCTTACCTGGCCCCACCCAGGTACTGACTGGGCAGGGATGCTTGATGAGGCTGAACCGGTATTTCTTGAAATTGCCCGTTCGGTTCTTCGCTTTGAACACCTGGTCATCAGCTGTGAACACGTCATTCGACTGCAGGATCTTGAGCGCGAGCTCAACACCTGGGCCGACCAGCAAGGTCTGCCGGGGCGAGTGTTTGCCGTGCCGGCACCGGCGAACGACACCTGGGCCCGCGACCATGGCCCGATCACCGTGCTCACGGATAAAAAGCCCGCCTTGCTGGATTTTCGCTTTAACGCCTGGGGCGGCAAATTCCCCTGGGAAAAAGACGATGCTCTCAACCGTCATCTCGCCAATTTCGGAGTATTCAAAGCTACACCCATGCAAGCGGTGGATTTTGTTCTTGAAGGCGGCTCCATCGAATCAGATGGCGAAGGTACCCTGCTGACGACCAGCGAATGCCTTCTGACACCTTCGCGCAACGGCTCTATGGATCGAGGCGCCATTGAGCAGTTGCTGTCCGAGATGCTGGGGGCGGAGCGCATTCTGTGGCTTAACCATGGCTATCTGGCGGGGGATGATACCGATAGCCACATAGACACACTGGCCCGTTTTTGTGCGCCGGACCATATCTGCTATGTCACCTGCCCGGATGTGGCCGATGAACATTACAGCGCGCTGGCTGCAATGGAAGAAGACCTTCAGGAATTCCGACAGCGCGATGGCACGCCATACAAGCTGACTGCACTGCCATGGCCGGACCCGGTATTTGGCGATGACAATGAACGTCTTCCCGCTACTTATGCCAACTTTTTGATCATAAATGGCGCCGTTCTTCTGCCAGTCTATGGTGTGCCTCAGGATGACGAAGCCATCCGTATCATCGGTCGGATTTTCTCTGGCCGGGAAATCATTCCCATAAACTGCCGGACGCTGGTGAAACAACACGGTAGCTTGCATTGTGTCACCATGCAGATTCCGGAGGGAGTCGTTACTTTATGAGCCGTAACCCACAAATGCGTTCGCGCCCTGGCCCACTCGCAATTGCCGCCGTTCAGCAGGCATGCAGTAAAGACAAGGCTGCCAGTCTGGCAACAACTGAAATGCTGGTTCGTGAGGCGGCAACAGGCGGGGCCCAGCTGATTATCCTGCAGGAACTTCACGCAACTCAGTACTTTTGCCAGTCTGAGGATACCAGCATATTCGACCTGGCCGAGCCCATCCCCGGCCCCACCACCGAACGGCTTTCGGATCTTGCACGGGAACTGGGTATTGTTCTCGTCGGTTCTGTTTTTGAGCGGCGCATGAATGGCGTTTACCACAACACCGCAGTCGTCATCGAAACCGATGGCTCCATCGCCGGCCTGTATCGAAAAATGCACATTCCGGACGATCCCGGGTTTTATGAGAAGTTCTATTTCACACCTGGTGATGCACAGTTCAACGATGGCCGAAACGGCTTTTCACCCATAGAGACCTCAGTGGGCAAGCTGGGCGTTCTCGTATGCTGGGATCAGTGGTATCCCGAAGCCGCCCGCCTGATGGCTCTTGCAGGTGCAGAGATACTCATTTACCCCACTGCCATAGGCTGGGACATCACCGATGACCCGGACGAACAGGCCCGCCAGCTGGAGGCCTGGGTAACCGTTCAGCGCGGTCATGCTGTGGCCAATAATCTTCCAGTGGTCGCGCCCAACCGGGTTGGTACCGAACCGGACCCCACCGGACACTCCGATGGTATCCGCTTCTGGGGTAACAGTTTTATCTGCGGCCCCCAGGGAGAGTTTCTGGCCCGGGCTGATGACAGCACCGAGTGCATCCTGAGCGTCACACTTGATCGCAACCGCAGTGAATCGATTCGACGCATCTGGCCGTATTTCAGAGACCGACGTATCGACGCCTATGGCGACATTCTCAAAAGAGTGAGGGACTGAAAGCGGCATGAAAAACCTGGTAGACACCGTTGTTACGGAACTGAATCAGATTCTGCTTGGCAAGGAGCGCCAGGTTCGCCTTGCCCTCTGCGGCCTGCTGGGCCGGGGCCACTTACTGATTGAAGACATCCCCGGAATGGGAAAAACAACTCTGTCCCACGCTCTGGCCAAAGTCATGGGGCTCAGCTACCAGCGTATCCAGTTCACTAACGACCTGCTTCCCGCAGACGTACTGGGCTACTCCATGTACGACAAACAGGCCGGCAGCCTGGTATTCCATCCCGGACCCATTTTTGCTCAGGTTGTGCTGGCAGATGAGATCAACCGGGCCTCTCCACGAACACAGAGTGCTTTACTGGAAGCCATGGAGGAGCGCCAGGTTTCCATCGAAGGCGAAACCCGCCCGCTGCCGCATCCGTTCTTCGTTATCGCAACCCAGAATCCGACGGAGCAAGGCGGTACCTATCCGCTACCGGAATCACAGCTCGACCGCTTCCTGATGCGGATACGTCTTGGCTACCCCGACCCCAGAGCCGAGCGGGAACTTCTGGAAGGTGAAGATCGCCGGGTTATGACCGATCGGCTCGACACACTGCTCTCCGAAGCAGATCTCGCAAAACTCCAGGACGAAGTAGCCCGCGTGACTGCAAGCCCGGCACTGCTGGACTATATTCAGCGCCTTCTCGAACAGAGTCGCCGGATGCCCGGAGTGCTTTATGGCTTGTCACCGAGAGCCGGGCTGGGATTGCTCAGGGCCTCAAAAGCCTGGGCCCTGATGGAAGGCCGCCAACACGTTCTGCCAGATGATATTCAGGCTGTCTTCCCGTCGGTTGCCGAGCACCGTCTCGAGCAAGGTGAATCCGGCAAAAGCGCCGAACGCGTACGACAACTGCTGACTACAGTATCCGTACTGGAGTGAATAGCTAAGCTTTATCAGCAGAATTGGCCAAAACAAATGGCAGCCCGCTGCTTTCGTGATAGCCTTTTGGCCTTCCTCGTAATACTGGCTCTGAAAAAGCCTGACACGTACCAAATCAGTGAGAGACATCCATGAGCGAAACCAAGCATTCCCGGCTGATCATCCTCGGCTCCGGCCCTGCCGGATACACCGCTGCCGTCTATGCAGCCAGGGCGAACCTGAACCCGACCCTGATCACCGGTATTGAAGTCGGCGGCCAGCTCACCACCACCACCGACGTCGACAACTGGCCCGGCGACAATGATGGCGTACAGGGCCCGGAACTCATGCAGCGTATGCTCAAACACGCCGAGCGCTTCGAAACCAGCATCGTTTACGACACCATCAGCGAAGCCGACCTGCAGAGCCGCCCTTTCCGCCTTAAAGGCGACAGCGGCGAATACACCTGCGACGCCCTTATCATCGCCACCGGTGCATCCGCTATGTACCTGGGCCTGGAATCCGAAGAAAAATTCAAAGGCCAGGGCGTATCTGCCTGCGCCACCTGCGACGGATTCTTCTACAAAAAACAGAAAGTTGCTGTTATCGGCGGCGGCAACACCGCCGTTGAAGAAGCCCTGTACCTCTCCAACATCGCCGCAGAAGTCACACTGGTTCATCGCCGTGACAGCCTGCGCGCCGAGAAAATCCTGCAGGACAAACTTTTTGAAAAAGCCGAAAACGGCAACGTTAACATCGTCTGGGATCACACCCTCGACGAAGTCCTGGGCGACGGCACCGGCGTAACCGGCATGCGCATCAGAAGCATGAAAGACGACTCCAAACAGGATCTGGACCTGGCCGGCGTCTTCATCGCCATCGGACACAAGCCCAACACCGGCTTGTTCGAAGGCCAACTCGACATGGAAAACGGCTACATCAAAATCCGCTCAGGTCTGGAAGGCATGGCCACCCAAAGCAGCATCCCGGGCGTATTTGCCGCCGGCGACGTAGCCGACCACGTTTACCGCCAGGCTGTGACTTCCGCAGGCTTCGGTTGCATGGCGGCACTTGATGCTGAGAAGTTTCTGGATCAGCAGGATTAGTCCGGACTGAGCTACACTGAACGAAGGTAACTCTTTCGCCGATAAGGCAGGTGGGGGCCGGCTTTCTGAAACTGTGCGGAGCCATGGATGGCGGAGCCAAGCGTACACGGACGTATTCACAGCGTGTTTCAGAGAGCCGGCCCCCACCTGCCGACACCTCCAAGTTATAGAGAATGACCTCACTACCCTGGCTAGACCCCGACCAACTGTGGTTCCCCCCAGCCGAAGAAGCCCTCGACGACCCCGATGGCCTCCTCGCGCTGGGAGGCGACCTCTCCACAGAGCGGCTGATCCTCGCGTACCGAAGCGGCATCTTCCCCTGGTACAGCGAGGAGCAGCCCATACTCTGGTGGTCTCCAGACCCCCGCTGCGTCCTCTTCCCCGAAGACATCCACATATCCCGCAGCCTTCGCAGAACCCTCAACCAACGTCGCTTTCACGTCACCGCTGATCAGGCCTTTGGTCGCATTATCCGCCTGTGCGCTTCCACCCGCAGTGAAGGCACATGGATAACCGACGACATGATAGCCAGCTATTCCAGCCTGCACCGCCAGGGCGTTGCCCACTCCATCGAGGTGTGGAACCGGAACGGTGAACTGGCCGGCGGTATGTACGGGATAGCAATAGGGCAATGCTTCTTCGGCGAATCCATGTTTTCCCTGGAAACAAATGCATCCAAAGTGCTGATGGTTCACCTGGCCCACCAACTGCAAGACTGGGGCTATCGAGTAATGGACTGCCAGGTGGAAAGCGACCACCTGATTACCATGGGCGCCCGCACCATACCCAGAAGCGAGTTTTTATCTATAATCGGTGCATACGCAGATCGAAAACCGGATCAGCCCGACTGGACATTCAACTGGCAATGGCGCGGGCCGGAGGCATGAATGAGTAGTCTCAGAACCCTGGTATTCTTTGCAACACCTGCCCACGATTGCAGCTATCTACCCGATCGCGAAGCAACTACCATGTTCGTCGATCCACGGGCTCACATCGACAAAAAGCTATACAGCCAACTTACGTCACTGGGCTTCCGGCGTAGCGGCTCTCATTATTACCGCCCTCATTGCGAACTCTGCAACGCATGTATCCCGGTTCGGCTGAACGTAAACGAATTCCGCCCGGACCGCAGCCAGCGCCGTGTTCTTAAAAAGAACAGTGACCTGGAGTGCAAACTTGTACCCGCGGCTTTCAGTGAAAGCTACTACAAGCTTTACGCCAACTATGTTGAGCTGAGGCACAAAGACGGCGACATGTATCCACCCTCGCGAGAACAGTTCACTTCTTTTCTTGTGGAAGGCTCTACAGATTCCTGGTTTCTGGAGATGCGCATAGACGGAGAACTGGTCGCCCTTGCGGCAGTGGACGCGCTGGATGACGGGCTCTCGGCCATTTACACCGTGTTCGACCCGGCTTTTGAACACCGAAGCCTGGGAACCTTTGCTGTGCTATGGCAAATCGAAGAGACCCAGCGGCGCAATCTGCCTCACCTATACCTCGGCTACTGGATAAAGCAGTGCAGGAAGATGAACTACAAAACCCGCTTCAGGCCTATAGAGGCTCTGCAGAATGGCCATTGGAGAACTATAGATGTCGCTTAGTGTCAGCTTTTGGTTGAAAATAGCCTGAAAACCGGCGCCTGAGCGCCTTTTTCCTGAGCAGCCAACCAACTCACTTTGCCAAACGCTTACAAATCAGGCAGAATTGCGCAATTTAAAATTACGGAAAGTATTCCCAACAGAGGTTTCTACTGAATGGCGAAGTCAGATGCTATTGAAATGGAAGGTGTTATTCTTGATACCCTTCCCAACACCATGTTTCGGGTTGAGCTGAGCAATGGTCATGTTGTTACCGCTCACATTTCTGGCAAGATGCGTAAAAACTATATCCGCATCCTGACCGGCGACAAGGTCAAGGTTGAGTTGACGCCTTACGATCTGAGTAAAGGCCGGATTGTGTACCGCGCCCGCTAAGATCTCAGCGACGCCCAGAAAGCATAAAAAAAACCGCTGCGTTAATGCAGCGGTTTTTTTGTGGACGGTTTAAAAGCCGAACCGGCAACCGACTCAGACGGCTTCCGCTGGCTCGGCCTCATACTCGAATACCAGCTCATCATCCTTGAGGTGGATAAACACATCGCCACCCTTCTCGGATAAACGGCCAAACAGGATTTGCTCCGCAAGCGGACGCTTGATCTTGTCCTGAATCAGACGCGACATCGGGCGGGCTCCCATCGTGACATCATAGCCTTTGTCCGCCAGCCAGAACTTCGCGGCATCATCCACATGAAGCACAACGTGCTTTTCATCCAGCTGTGCCTGCAACTCGGTCAGGAACTTGTCCACAACATGTGTGATAGTGTTCCTCTGCAAGTCACCGAACTGAATAATGCTATCCAGGCGGTTACGGAACTCCGGCGTGAAGGTCTTGCTGATAATTTCCATGCCATCACTGCTGTGATCCTGCTCGCTGAAGCCCATCGAACGGCGTGCCATACTCTCAGCACCGGCGTTAGTGGTCATTACGAGAATCACGTGGCGGAAATCCGCTTTGCGCCCGTTATTATCGGTCAGGGTCCCGTGATCCATCACCTGCAGAAGCAGATTGAACACCTCGGGGTGCGCCTTCTCGATTTCATCCAGCAGCAAAACACAGTGAGGATGCTTGTTGACGGCTTCTGTTAACAGGCCACCCTGATCATAACCAACGTACCCCGGAGGCGCGCCAATCAAACGGGAAACCGTGTGGCGCTCCATATACTCGGACATATCGAATCGAACCAGCTCGACACCGAGCGCTTTCGCAAGCTGCTTGGTCACCTCCGTTTTACCAACACCCGTAGGACCGGCAAACAGGAAAGAACCTTCCGGCTTCTCCGGCGCTTTCAGGCCGGCACGCGCCAGCTTGATTGCCATTGTCAGGGATTCAATAGCCGGATCCTGCCCGAAGACCACCATCTTGAGATCCCGCTCCAGATTCCGTAACAGATCCTTGTCGCTGGTAGACACGTTCTTGGGCGGAATACGAGCAATCTTGGCAACAACTTCCTCGATTTCCGACACATCAACCGTTTTCAGGCGTTTCTCCTCGGGCATCAGGCGCTGGCGTGCGCCGGCCTCATCGATCACGTCGATGGCTTTATCCGGCAAGTGACGGTCGGTGATGTAACGATCCGCAAGCTCCGCCGCCACGCGAAGCGCCTGGTCTGTATATTTCAGGTCGTGGTGCTTTTCAAAGTTCGGCTTCAGGCCTTTCAGTATCTGATAGGTATCTTCAACGCTGGGCTCGTTCACATCAATTTTCTGAAAACGACGGGCCAGCGCACTGTCCTTCTCGAAAATGCCCCGGAACTCCTGGTATGTGGTGGAACCGATGCAGCGGATTTCTCCTGAACTCAGCATAGGTTTGAGCAGGTTCGAAGCATCCATGACTCCGCCAGACGCGGATCCCGCACCGATAATGGTGTGGATTTCGTCAATGAACAGTATCGCGTGCTTTTCTTTTTTCAGATCCGCGAGCAGCCCCTTGAGGCGCTTCTCGAAATCGCCACGGTACTTGGTTCCGGCAAGCAGAGCACCAAGATCCAGAGAGTACACAACGCCATCAGCGATGATATCTGGTACCTGCCCATCAACAATGCGCTTGGCCAGGCCTTCTGCAATCGCAGTTTTACCGACACCGGCCTCACCGACCAGCAACGGATTGTTCTTGCGGCGGCGCACCAGAATCTGCACCACTCGCTCGACCTCATGCTCTCGGCCAATCAGAGGATCAATACGACCCTGGCGAGCCTGCTCATTCAGGTTGGTTGCATAATTTTCCAGTGGCTTGGACTGGCCACCTTCTTCACCTGCCTCATCGTGAGAGATCTGCTCATGCCCATCCTGATCTTCCGCTCTCTGCACCCGGGAAATTCCGTGGGATACAAAGTTCACAACATCAATGCGAGCAACACTCTGTTTCTTGAGCACGTACACAGCCTGGCTTTCCTGCTCACTGAAAATGGCAACCAGAACATTGGCACCGGTAACCTCTTTTTTACCGGAGGATTGCACATGGAAAACTGCGCGCTGCAACACTCGCTGAAAGCCAAGCGTTGGCTGAGTCTCGCGCTCGTCGTCGCTGCTCGGGATCAGTGGCGTTGTGGAGTCCACAAATTCGACCAGCTCATCATGAAGCTGCTTGAGATCTGCCCCACAGGCTTTGAGAACACCCACCGCCGATTCGTTGTCCAGCAAAGCCAGCATCAAATGCTCCACGGTCATAAACTCATGACGCTTGTCGCGGGCACTTTTGAAGGCCGTATTCAGCGTAATTTCAAGATCTTTGCTCAGCATGGGCCACCCCGCCGTCTATCAGTCCGCACATTCAATCTCGCAAAGGAGCGGATGGTCGCATTCCGAGGAATACTGGTTCACCTGTGCCGCCTTTGTTTCCGCGATGTCCCGGGTATACACCCCGCATACTGCCTTTCCCTGCGTATGGACGAGCAGCATCACCTGTGTCGCCTTTTCTTCATTCATCCCGAAGAATGTTGTCAGCACATCCACAACAAAATCCATGGGTGTGTAATCATCGTTCAGAAGCATCACCTTGTACTGAGATGGACGCTTCAGCGCAGGCTTTTCGGGAGCAACGCTGAGGTCATCGTGACGCCCCGGCTGTTCATCCTCCCCCTGGTTTAATACTAGTAGAGAATTTTCGATAGTCCGCATCATTCTTTACCGCTTATCGGTACCTTATATCAATGTGGTTGTCCGGCCCCGGGTTTTCAAGTCAGATCCCTGCCCGGGGATGAGATAATTACCTATACGTTCATGATACCGCTTCCGGACTGCGTTCAACCACACATTACAGCAATAGAAGCTATTGACTCGACTCCGGGTTTCGCCGACAGTTAGCCTATAGTGTTAAATAATGTAAATACATGAGAGATTCATGTAACAAGATCGTCAGATGTGCGATTCCAGGACTGGTCAGCACGCGGAATATCCAATGTGACAACAACAAGTGACAGCAAAAGAACAGGGGAGTTCATCATGCCAAAAGGCAAAGTAAAGTGGTTCAACAATGCCAAAGGGTACGGTTTCATCATAGAAGATGGCTGCAGTGACGACCTGTTTGCCCACTTTTCGTCGATTCAGATGGATGGTTACAAGACGTTAAAAGCAGGTCAGGCAGTCAATTTCGACAAGAAGCCCAGCGATAAGGGTGTGCACGCTGTCAACATTGTGCCAGAGGAACAGGCCGGCGCGCCGACCCGGGCGGACATGTCGGATGCCCCGGAGCAGGCGCCCGGAGCCGCTGATGCGGATAGCGGCGACTACCCTTCCCGCGCGGCAAACGCCTGACCCACACACCGGGCTGGTTTTTCCGCTACCGAGCAATCCTGTCGGATAGAGCCGGCGGGGTCTCGCCCTTGAGCCCTGAGGGCGCAGTGCAGCGTTTGCCTTGCACTTTCAAACACAGGCTTTTCTACGTACCCTTCTGACTGATTTTCTTTTAATCTGCCCGCCCGGGAGACATCTCCATGGCTGAACTCGTCCTTTTTAACAAACCCTTCCAGGTACTTTGCCAGTTTACGGATGAGCCCATATCCGCCGGGCAGGAGCCTCGCAAAACCCTGGCTGACTGGATCAGCATTCCGGGCGTCTATCCGGCCGGACGGCTGGATTACGACTCCGAAGGGCTTCTTCTGCTCACGAGTGACGGCGCCTTGCAGCATCGTATTTCTTCACCAGCTCTTAAAATGCCGAAAACATACTGGGTACAGGTCGAAGGCGAGATTACCGCAGGTGCAATAAAAGAGCTCTCGACTGGAGTTACGCTCAAAGATGGTCGCACCCGGCCGGCACAGGCCCGCAAAATAGAAGAGCCGGACCTGTGGCCCAGAGTTCCCCCCGTACGCCAGCGAGATACCATACCAACCAGCTGGCTGGAGCTGACCATCGCCGAGGGCCGGAACAGACAAGTGCGGCGGATGACCGCCGCAGTCGGGTTTCCAACGTTGCGGCTGATCCGCTATCGTATTGGCGACTGGACTCTGGATGGGCTTGAGCCGGGCAAATACCAGAAGATCACCATCAATCTGCCTGCAGCATCTCAGCCCGCAAAGCGCCCGATGCGTGCCCGACCTGCGAAGGCGCCACGGAGGACCCGACGATCATGACATGGACACCCCACGCCACAGTAGCCGTGGTTGTTGAAGATGAACATGGCCGCTTCTTGATGGTTGAAGAGCACAGCAGCGGGCGGGTTGTGTTCAACCAACCGGCCGGGCATGTCGAGGAAGACGAAGACATCATCGACGCAGTGCGACGGGAGGCACTCGAAGAAACCGGCTGGGACATTGAACCTGAACACTTTCTGGGGCTCTACACCTACAAGGCACCGGCGAACGGCGTAACCTACTATCGTTTCTGCTTCATAGGTAAAGCTCGCAAACAGGTAACGGAACAACTGGACGCTGGCATAATCGCAGCCCACTGGATGTCGCTGGAAGACATACGCCAGCTAGGCAAGAAACTCCGCAGCCCGCTGGTTATAAAGAGCATAGAGGATTACCGAAGAGGTCGCTGCTATCCGCTGGACGTGATTGCAAACACGCAGACGTAACCGGTACAAAATGGTAAACTCCCGCGTTTTTCACCGGTGCCCGGAACTGTCATGACAAATCCAACCCCCGAAGCTCGCTCCCCGGAAGACACACGCGTCATCGTCGGCATGTCTGGTGGTGTCGATTCCTCGGTCGCGGCCTGGTTACTCAAAGACCAGGGTTACCAGGTCGAAGGCCTGTTCATGAAAAACTGGGACGAGGATGATGGTACAGAGTACTGTACCGCCATGACCGATCTGGCAGATGCTCAGGCGGTCGCAGACGCTATCGGGATCAAGCTCCACACCGCGAGCTTCGCAGCCGAGTACTGGGATCGCGTTTTCGAACATTTCCTCTCCGAGTACCAGGCTGGCCGCACCCCGAACCCCGATATTCTTTGCAATAAAGAGGTCAAGTTCCGGGCCTTTCTGGATTATGCAATCACACTTGGAGCGGATTACATAGCCACGGGCCACTACACCCGGCAGCGGCTGCTCAACGACGGGTCAGGCAAAGCGCTTTTATTGAAAGGTCTTGATGCCAACAAAGATCAGAGCTACTTCCTTCACGCTGTGTCCGGTGACCGGATCGCACGCACCTTGTTCCCGGTTGGCGAGCTGGAAAAACCGGAAGTTCGCAGGATTGCCGAGCAGCAAGGGTTCATCACCCATGACAAGAAGGACTCTACCGGTATCTGTTTTATCGGTGAGCGAAAGTTCAGCGACTTCCTGAAACAATACCTGCCGGCACAGCCTGGTGATATCGAAACTCCAGAGGGCAAAAAGATTGGTCGGCACCAGGGCTTGATGTATCACACCATTGGCCAACGTCAGGGCCTCGGTATTGGTGGACTCAGCGACTTTGGCGACGACCCCTGGTACGTGGCCGGAAAAGATCTGAAGCGCAATGTGCTGACAGCCGTTCAGGGCAAGCATCACCCGTTATTATTCTCCCGGGGCTTGCTGTCCGATCCGATCGACTGGGTCGCGGGCGGGCCGCCGGCGCAATCGTTCCGCTGCAAAGCGAAAACCCGCTATCGCCAGCCTGACCAGGACTGCGAGGTGACGGTAATTGATGGCGGCGTAAAGGTGGTGTTTGATGAAGCCCAGAGAGCCGTCACACCCGGGCAGTCTGTGGTTTTCTACAATGACGACAATTGTCTCGGAGGCGGTGTGATCACAGAGACCTGGCGTGACGGCGAACCCCTCCCGGAGCGCCTCTCTCCCACTGATCCAAATCAGGAAGCAATACAATGAGCCGGTCGCTTCACGATCAGACACTGGCTTTGGCAGGCGTATTCCAGGCTGCCAATCTGGTTCAGCAAATCGCCAACAACGGACATTGCAACGAAACCAGCCTGGAGGCATGCCTGCGCTCGCTGTTTGCAACAAATCCCGCAACCACGCTCGATGTCTACGGCGGCGAACTGACCGATGTACGTGAGGGGCTGGTTACGCTCTCAACGGTTATGAGCGAACAGAGCAAACAGCAGGATGTCGAGGTTCTGCGTTATGTACTCAACCTCATTCATCTGGAATCAAAGCTCAACCGGCAGAGTGACATGATCGACGTAATCGGCAGCCGTATCGAACAGGCCCGGCATACTGCCAGCCACTTCGGCTATATCCATACAAACCTGATCAGCAACCTGGCCTCTATTTACACCGATACCATCAGCACCTTTCGCTTGCGCATTCAGGTGAGCGGCAACCCCTCGCTGCTGCAACGAGACGAGAATGCTGCAAAAGTCAGGGCGCTCCTGCTCGCAGGTATTCGTTCGGCGGTGCTCTGGAGACAGACCGGAGGCCGCCGCTGGCAGCTGGTTTTGTCACGCCGCAAGGTAATTCAACATGCGCGGGAACTTGCGGAGCAAGCGAACCGCGCACTTGATAAGTGACCCCTGGCCACTGATTCATCGGCTGCGCTGGTGTATTATGTTGCATCCTTTTTTCTGAACCGATTCTTTGATTATTTGCGAGGTTTTCGATGGAACTCAACGCCCTGACCGCCATTTCTCCGGTCGATGGACGCTATGGCAGTAAAGTCAGCGTTTTCCGTGACATTTTCAGTGAATATGGCCTGATCAGGAACCGCGTGACGGTCGAAATCCGCTGGCTGCAGCAGTTGGCGGCACATCCCGAAATCATTGAGGTGCCAACATTCACTGCAAAAGCCAACACTTTTCTGGATCAGTTGATCAGTGGATTCAGCCTGCAGGATGCTGAGCGCATCAAGGAAATCGAGCGCACCACAAACCATGACGTAAAAGCGGTCGAGTACTTTATCAAGGAAAAAATCGCCGACGTTCCCGAGCTGCACGCGGTCACCGAGTTTGTTCACTTTGCCTGCACCTCTGAGGACATTAACAACCTCTCTCACGCCCTGATGCTTCGCGAGGGTCTCGATAATGGCCTGCTGCCCGCAATGAGCCGGGTTATCGAGAAGCTGGGCGAACTCGCTCAGGAGCATGCTGAACAACCAATGCTTTCCCGCACACACGGCCAGACAGCATCGCCAACAACCGTCGGCAAAGAACTCGCCAACGTTGTTTATCGCCTGCGTCGACAAATGAAGCAAATCCGGGATATTGAGGTTCTGGGCAAGATCAACGGCGCGGTTGGCAACTATAACGCCCACATCTCTGCTTATCCGGCTTTGGACTGGGCAGCTAACGCCCAGGCATTTATCGAAGGCCTGGGCCTGGACTTCAACCCTTACACCACACAGATTGAGCCTCATGACTACATCGCTGAGCTTTTCGATGCGGTCGCGCGTTTTAACACTATCCTTATCGATCTCAACCGGGACGTATGGGGCTACATCTCGCTGGGCTATTTCAAGCAGAAGACTGTTGAAGGCGAAGTAGGCTCTTCGACCATGCCCCACAAAGTCAATCCGATCGATTTCGAAAACTCCGAGGGCAACCTGGGCATTGCCAATGCTCTGCTCGGCCATCTGTCTTCCAAGTTGCCGATTTCACGCTGGCAGCGCGACCTCACAGACTCCACAGTACTGCGCAACCTGGGTGTGGGCTTTGCTCACAGCCTGATTGCCTATGAAGCCACCCTGAAGGGATTGGGCAAGCTGGAGATCAACCCGGCACGCCTGAACGAGGATCTCGACAAAGCATGGGAAGTTCTTGCAGAGCCGATCCAGACTGTGATGCGCAGATACAACATCGAGAAGCCCTATGAGAAGCTAAAGGCGCTGACACGCGGCAAGGCCATGACCCCTGAAGTTATCAGGAGTTTTGTTGAAAGTCTGGACATGCCCGATAGCGCGAAAGCGGAACTAATGGCCCTGACACCGGGCAATTACATCGGTAACGCCATCGATCAGGCCCGCAACATCTGAACCGAAGGAGTACAACAATGGATATGCTTGGTGGACTTTCGCCTTCTGAATTTCTGAGGGACTACTGGCAAAAGAAACCCTTTGTCATCCGCCAGGCATTTCCCGGCTTTCAGTGCCCTGTCGACGCTGACGAACTGGCCGGCCTCGCTTGTGAAGAAGGCGTGGAATCACGCATCGTCATCGAAAACGATGACGGCAAGCCCTGGCAGTTGCACAATGGCCCCTTCTCGGAGGAACGCTTCAGCCAGCTACCCGACAAGGACTGGACCTTACTGGTACAGGGCCTTGATCACTGGGTTCCAGAGGTCGCTGACCTACTCGAACACTTCCGCTTTGTGCCCAACTGGCGCCTTGACGACATCATGGCGAGCTACGCACCCAAGGGCGGCAGCGTAGGCCCCCATTACGACCAGTATGATGTGTTTCTGCTTCAGGCTCAGGGACACAGGCGCTGGACGTTTGGTGGCCGCTGCGATCAAACCTCGCCCCGTGTGGAAGGCACGCCGCTGCGCATTCTCAGCAACTGGGAAGGCGAAGAAACCGTTACTCTTGAGCCGGGCGATATGCTGTATCTGCCTCCGGGTATTGGCCACCACGGTATAGCCGAAGATGATTGCATTACACTCTCGGTGGGCTTTCGGGCACCAACGATTGAGGATCTGCTCACCGGGTTTACCGACTTCCTGTGCAACCAGTCAGATGCCTCCGATCACATGAATGACCCGGATCTTCAGGTTCAGGACAATCCGGGCACCATTGCGCCGGGCGTTATTGACCGGCTGCAAGCGATTCTGACAGAAAAGCTTGAAGACAAGCGCCAGTTGGCGCTGTGGTTTGGTCAGTATGCGACAGCACCTAAAAACATGGATGTTGTGGTGCCTGCGGAAGAACCTGCCTCGGAGGAAGACTTTGCTGCCGCTATTCGCGCCGGCGAACAACTGCGCTGGAACGAAGGCTCCCGCTTTGCCTTCCATGAACAAAACGATGAAACCGCCCTGTTTGCAGACGGCGAGCAATTTCTACTCAAAGGTGATGCCCGCCCATTGGCACCCCTGTTGTGTGCAGGAGCTCGCATTGACATGAGTGCCCTGGCTCAGTTTGCCGGAGACCCGGCCCTGCTTGGCCTTCTGACAAATCTCTATAACCAGGGTTCAGTGTATTTCGAGTGATGCTATGACGGTCAGGATTCGAAAATACAGCTGGCAGCTTGCCCCGGGGCACATCCGGGAAATTCGTCAGGCCGTATTTGTTGAAGAACAGCAGGTTCCACCTGAGCTGGAATGGGACGACACCGACGAAATCGCCGATCATTATCTCGCGGTCCTGCCCGACAACACGCCTGCGGGCGTGGCCCGATTATTCTCCACCCTGGGCGAAACCGGCCATATCGGACGTATGGCCATATTGCCGGAATTCCGTGGCCGGGGCATAGGTGAGGCTCTGCTCCGGCACCTGATCACCGAATCCGCCGGGCAGTACCAGGAGCTGAAGCTCTCTGCCCAACAACATGCCGTAGCCTTCTACCAGCGCGCGGGCTTTCATGTTTGCTCCGAGCCTTATGACGATGCCGGCATACCCCATCTCGATATGCGCTGTCTTGCTCCGGGTCTGCTTCAAGCGGAGACCGGCTCCGGGAGACCCCGCCCACTGCAACTGGGCGCAGACTCGCAATCCTGGCTCTTCGACAACGAAAGCAGCCTGCATGATCTGATGGACTCCATGGTCGGACAGGCAAGCCAGCGCTTGTGGCTGTACGACCGGATACTGAGCCATGAGCGTTACGATCGACACAGATTCAGGGAGCTGGTATCCAGTCTTGCACGTCGTCACCGGCTCAGCGAGATACGTCTGTTAATCCATGATGACCAGCCACTTATCAAGCGCCGGCACCAGTTGGTTGAGCTAATGCGAAGGCTCCCCAGCCGTATCCAGCTGAGACTGGTCAACAAGGATTATCCCCACGAAGACCAGCCATTCATCCTCGCAGACCGCGAAGGCGTAGTGTACCGGCATGACTTCACACAGCCCTCCGGGTTTGCAGGCTTCGCGGAAAGCGGCCGTGTCAGGCTGCTGTCCGACAACTTCCAGCGCATGTGGGACGCAGGGCGCCCATCGCTTGAACTGCGCGAGTTACCGATCTGAACCCTGCGCCAGAGGCGTATCCACAGATTCGAAACGGGCGCCAAAGGGTGCGAATTCCTCATCTACTTCTTCCGCGACATCTGAAATCAGCCTGCGAAGCCACTGGTGATCCGAGTTGTGCTGTAACAGCGGGCTCCAAGCCATTTTAAGCTCAAAAGGCGGGATATCGAAGGGTGGAATTTTCACCACCAGATTTGCGTTATCTTTTTGCAGCCAGGCCGCCCGCGACGGAAGCGTCGCAATCAGATCGTGCTGCTCCGCAAGCAACATGGCCGACTGATAATGCCGGGTAAACACCGAGATCTGCCGTTTTCTCCCCATTCTCGACAAAGCTTCATCCACCCAGCCGAGGCGCTGTACGTCCTTCGGATTTACTCCGACACCTACGCCAAATCCGGTTTTACTGACCCAGATATGGCTAGCGTCAAGGTAGGTATCCAGTGTGAAAGGCTCACTCAGTATCGGGTTTCGGGCGTTCATCAGGCAGGCAAAATATTCTATCCAGAGAGTTTTCTGGTGGAACGACTGAGGAATCTTGTCGAACCGGTTAATCGCCATATCAAGGCGCCCCTGCTCCACGTCCAGAAAGCTCACATCGCTCGGAGTCAGTACATCCAGCGTTACGTGTGGCGCCTCCTGGCGAATCCGCCTTAAAACTCTGGGCATAAGACAGGATTCTGCATAATCACTGGCCATGATGCGAAATACCCGCTGGCTCTCCAGTGCCGCAAATGGCGTCTTTTCCTGCACAGCCTGTTCAATATCCGAGAGAATACTCCTGACCAGTGGCTGCAGCTCCCGCGCACGTTCTGTCGCTGTCATGCCCTCACTCGTCCGTACCAGTAGAGGATCACTGAACAGATCCCGCAAACGGCGCAAGCTGTTACTCATAGCCGGCTGGGTAATGCCAAGATGGTTTGCTGCTTTGGTGACATTGCGCTCTCTGAGCAACACATCCAGGTAAACAAGAAGGTTGAGGTCGATGCGGGAAATATCCATAAACAACTCCGAAGCAGGATAAAAGCAATCAGACGGGCGTAATTCGAGCGACCCATTCACTGAAGCAATATACACAATAAAAATAATTCACGAAATGAATACGCGAAGTCGATCTTTCACATTTGATTTCGGATTCAATGTCGAATTTCTGCTAATCTTTCGGACAGTTGCCGGATATATCGGCATATCAGGCCGGAGCCCTGATCAAGGCATGACTCGTCTAAAAGCCGGAGCCATTACCCAAACATGAACGCCATTACCATTGTTTTTGCCCTGGCGGCCATCGTTGTGATTTCGATCGTCGTTATTGTGGTCAGCCAAATGCGCGAGAAGGCCAAAATCGAACGTATTCGAAAAACCACTGCGCTTGAGGACAGCTATAAGAGATGCAATCGCCTGCTCTCTGAGCTGCCCGGGCAATATCTCACACCGGACCTGAAGCTGTTACTGCTCAAGCGCATGGAAGATGTCTGCAATGACCTTGCAGGGCTGAAATCCGGGCTACCGGTTGAGCAATGGCGCGAGGCCGCAGCACAGCGAAAAGTCCGGATTCGGGAAAACCGGGATGACGTACCGCCGGTCAAGATCGACTCACCCGAAAAATCCGCGTACGTCAAAGAGCTTCTGCAAAATCTGTTCAAGATGATCGAAGCCATGCACAAAAGTGGCCGGATAGATGGCGCAACTGCCAAGAAAAATCTGAAATATGTTCTGTTTCTGGTCCACAAAACCCACGCGGATCTTCATGTTTTCCAGGCCCGCGACCATATTCGTCAGAATCAGATACGAAAGGCCATCCACTCATACCATCTGGCCAGTACAGAAATGGGTAAGTCCCGCGACAACCCCCTTGCCATGAAAGCTGTCAAGAGTTTCCGAACACGTATAAAGGAGCTTGAAGCCGCGGGTACAGGTGGCAACACCAACAACCCTGCGGAATCTCAGTCCAGCATGGATAAGCAGTGGGACAGTTTTCTGCACGACGAAGAATGGAAGAAAAAAGCCGACTACGACGACTGAATTCGTGAGCCGGGCAGATCGGCTGCCCGCATACAGGGACAGTGACACCCGTGACCAGAGGCTTCAAACACCGGCTTTCCTATCGTCTCACTCGCGATACCGTTCTGATCGCGATGCTTTTAGGGCTGGTACTCAACGTCATACAGATCACTCTGGACTATTTTGGTGCCCGCGACTCCATGGAAGCGGACATCCAGGCACTGATTGAAATCAGCCACAGCCCTGCCTCCCAGATCGCCTACAACATTGATGTGCGCCTCGCTGAAGAGCTGCTCGACGGCCTTCTCAGGCACCCTGCTACCATTGACGCCAGAATTGTCGATAGTGAAAACAGCACTATGGCAGCGGCCAGCAAGAGCAGCCCCGGTTCACCCTATCGCTGGGTCAGTGACAGACTGTTTGGCTCAAGCAGGGTTTTCAGCCGGGAGCTTCGTGTTTCCCAGCTCAACAATCTGCCTCTGGGTCAGCTGGTGGTAACAATTGACACCTTCCACTACGGCCTGCAGTTTCTGGAACGCGCGACTTACACGCTTATCAGCGGATTCCTGAAGAGCCTCATTCTTTCTGCCTCGCTACTGGGTATTTTCTATCTCATCCTCACGCGGCCGATGCTCAGTGTTATCGGGGCACTGAAAGAGGTCAAAGCCAGATCCCCGGAGAAGATCCGCCTGCCCATTCCTGCGGGCCATAAGCAGGATGAAATAGGGACGATGGTGGAAATCATCAATCAGCATCTGGAAACCGTAGACTTCACTCTGGCCCAGCTGCGCATGGCAGAAACTGCCATGAAAAACTACTCCAGCGAGCTGGAGCATGAAGTCGAGAGTCGAACCCGGGAAATTTCGGAAAAAAACCAGGCTCTGCAACGGGGCAACAGAGCTCTGATAAAAGCCAAAGAAGACGCCATGCGCAGAGCCAGAGCCCGGGCTAACTTTCTGGCCAGCATGAGCCATGAAATACGTACGCCTCTGAACGGAGTACTTGGCATGCTGGGGCTTGTTATGGAGAGCGAGCAGGATTCCGCCAAGCGCCACCGCCTTCAGATCGCTATGTCAGCCGGCGAAAGTCTTCTCGGTATACTCAACGACATTCTGGACATTTCCAAAGTTGAAGCCGGAAAGCTCAATCTGGAGAACATTCCCTTCGATATGCATGGGCTGATCGAAGAATGCGCGATGCTGCATTCTCAGCAGGCCGGCAAAAAAAATATAGACCTGATTGCAGAAACAGAACCGGGTTTTCCGGATGGGTTTCTGGGAGACCCGACCCGGATTCGCCAGATACTGAACAACCTGCTGAGCAATGCCATCAAATTCACTGACTCAGGCAGCGTACGCATCAATGTTCGCTATTCCGCAGGCATTCTGACCCTCGAAGTGAGCGATACCGGAATCGGTATGAGCAAAGAAGGCCTGCGCCGGATATTCTCTCCCTTTGCCCAGGCCGACACGCAAACCACTCGCCTGTATGGCGGCACAGGATTGGGCCTGACGCTCTGCCGCCAGCTTATTGAACGCATGCACGGTGAAATAAATGTGGAATCAAAGGAACAGCAGGGAACCCGGTTTACCGTCACCCTGCCCCTGCCGGTCCACAGCAATTTGACCACCGTAGCTTCCCAGGAGCATTTCCAAACAGACTATCTACCGAACCAGCTCTCAAGCCATTTATCGAACTATCAACGGCGCTCCGGGCTGGCTGAACTGTCCGAAAGCAGCGAAATGCAAGCAGCCTCACCACAGCGTTCGCTCAAAATACTGCTGGTCGAAGACAACGAAGTAAACCAGATGGTGGCGAGCAGTTTGCTGAAAAAAATGGGGCACCTTGTGGACTTGGCGGATAACGGGAAGTTGGCAATTGATGCACTGGAACAGAGCCATTACGATCTGGTGCTAATGGATTGCCAGATGCCGGTAATGGACGGCTTTGTAACAACGCGAGAGATCCGCAAGAATCCGGAGTGGCGCGAACTGCCTGTGATAGCCGTTACCGCCAATGTGATGCAGGGCGACAGGGATGACTGCCTTGCCTGCGGAATGGACGACTACATCACCAAGCCATACAACCGCAGTCAGCTGAACGCCGTCATTATGCGCTGGGCACCTTCTCCTGAGTCTCAATAGCCCTTAGCACTGCATTCAGCTCAGCCTTCAGCGCCAGCAACCGCTCAGGAGCAACGTCCAGACCGCACAGAAGCTTCTGTGGCACCTGCAAAGCCTTAGCCTTCAGATCAGCGCCATGCCCGGTTAACGATATAGTCACCACCCGCTCGTCATCGACGCCGCGTTCCCTGAGGATGAGCCCCCGCAAAGCCAGGCGTTTCAGCAGCGGGGTAAGCGTACCCGAATCCAGCCGCAGCCGTGCCCCAAGATCAGAAACCCGGGTTGCCTGCCCGGTCCGGGCTCGCTCCCAGAGCACAAGCATTACAAGATACTGCGGGTATGTCAGTTCCAGCTCCGCCAGCAGCGGGCGATACCGGGCAGTGATCGCCCTGTTGGCCGCGTACAGGCTGAAACAGATCTGGTTATCCAGCGCGAGTAAGTCGTCCACAGGTCAGCTCGAGAGAAGCTTTTCAATATCTGTCTTGATACTTTCAGGCTTTGTCGTTGGCGGATACCGACGCACTACTTTGCCATCGCGGCCTATCAGAAATTTGGTGAAATTCCATTTTACCTTCTCTGAACCCAAAAGCCCTTTAGCCTCAGCCTTAAGAAACTTGAACAAAGGGTGGGCATTGTCTCCGTTAACATCGACTTTTGAGAACATAGGAAAGTCAACGCCGTAGTTCAGGCTGCAAAACTGGCTGATGGCATCATCATCAGCAGGATCCTGATTCATGAACTGGTTGCAGGGAAACCCGAGAACTTCCAGCCCCTGCTCCCCCAGCTCTTCGTGCAATGCCTGCAGCCCCTCAAACTGGGGAGTAAAACCACATTTGCTGGCTGTATTTACGACCAGCAATACCTTGCCCTGGTAGTCGGCCATCTTCTTTTCGTTACCCTTGATATCTCGAACCGTAAAGTCATAAACCGAATTACCAGCCACAAATTTCTCCTCGGCAAAATGTGAATGCCTGTTTCGACCAGACACGATTATAATCTTGCACATTTAAATTGCACACAATGTATTTAAGCACTATACATGGAAATCTGCACATGCAATTGTTTTATCGGGTATTAATTTATGGAATATAAAGCTGCCCTGCCATAATTGATCACAATTACACTGTTGCCGTTGGCACTGCCTCCGCTAGAATAGTGGTTTGCCTGAACGGCAGGTGTCTGTTTTACGTCTACTGACTGAGGAAGCCCGTGTCTTATGCAGAACCACTACAAATCCGCCAAGCTGGATAACGTGTGTTATGAAATCCGTGGCGTCGTAATGCGGGAGGCACGACGCCTGGAAGAGGAAGGTCACCGGGTACTCAAACTCAATATTGGCAACCCTGCTGCTTTTGAGCTCGACGTTCCTGAAGAAATACAGCAGGACGTGATCTACAACATGCAACAGGCACAGGGCTATGTTGAATCAAAAGGCCTGTTTTCCGCTCGTAAAGCGGTAATGCACTATTGCCAGCAGAGAGGCATCGACAAGGTCGATATTGATGACATCTTTCTGGGCAACGGCGTCAGCGAACTGATAGTCATGACCATGCAGGCCATGCTCAACACCGGTGATGAAGTGCTTATTCCGGCGCCTGACTACCCTCTGTGGACAGCAGCTGTCACGCTTTCAAGCGGCAAGCCCGTGCACTACCGCTGTGATGAAGAGCAGAACTGGTTTCCGGACATAGACGACATCCGTAAAAAGATCACCCGTCGCACCCGCGCCATTGTGCTGATCAACCCCAACAATCCAACTGGGGCCGTGTACAGCCAGGACTTGCTGGAACAGGTCATTGAGCTGGCCCGTAAGCACAACCTGATCGTGCTCTCCGATGAGATCTACGACAAGATCCTTTTCGATGGAACCCGGCACGTATCCACGGCCTCGCTGGCCGATGATGTGCTGTTCTTCACCTATAACGGTCTTTCCAAGAATTACCGCGCCGCCGGCTACCGATCCGGCTGGATGATCATCAGTGGCGCCAAACATCTGGCCAAAGACCTGATTGAGGGCATCGACATGCTCTCCAATATGCGCCTTTGTGCCAATGTTCCAGCGCAGCTGGCCATACAGACAGCACTGGGCGGCTACCAGTCAATCAACGATCTGGTTGCGCCGGGCGGACGGCTTTACGAACAGCGCGAAACCGCCTGGCGAATGCTGAACGATATTCCCGGGGTAAGCTGTGTGAAGCCACAGGGCGCCCTCTACCTTTTCCCGCGGCTGGATCCGAAAAGATTCCCCATCGTTAATGATGAAAAGCTGGTTCTGGATCTTCTGCTTCAGGAGAAAATCCTGCTGGTTCAGGGTTCTGCTTTCAATATTGACGACAAACAGCATCTCCGGGTTGTGTTCCTGCCCCGTAAAGACGTGCTGGAAGATGCCATGGGCCGCCTGGGTAACTTCCTGACAAAATACAAACAATGAAAGTACTGGCAGTAAAGGACCCTGCGCATGGCTGACATCCACGTTGAAGAGTTCTACAAAGACGCAGCGATCGCACTGGCTCAGCTATACAGCGCCTTCCCCAGACGTATAGACCTGTTTGTAGAAGATATTGCCGGCCCGGACGAAACAGACGAATTCGGTCTGCACAGCAAACGTCATATGGCGTGCTTTGGTGCTCTGCTCTGGCTGGCCGAAGAGGGGTTTTTGCGCTACGTGGATACCATCCGACAAGATGCTCTGGATCAGGCAGTGCTCTCCCGGGACGCATTTATTCGTTTAAGCTCTCCGGCACCTGAATCTCTCCTGGAGTCGCTCATGGGGCCAGAGGGTGCCCCGAAAACACCGCTACCCCCCTCTTTACAGGAAGACCTCTCCAGCTACATCCATCTGGTACGCACCGCGCTTAAAAGCGGCCATTCCGTGCGTATCGGCCACATAGTGCGGGCCACACTTTTTTCGGCCAGGCCAAACCATTAAATCCCGGTAACATCATTGAAGCGCTGAACCCTGACCCTATTTACCGGTCTGAAACCCGGCTTTTCACTTTGAACGGATCAGGAAACCAACATGCGTATTCTGCTGTTTCTGGCAACCAACCTTGCCGTTATTCTTGTCGCCAGTTTTACACTGAAACTTCTGGGCGTGGACAGCTACCTGGCCCAGAACGGAATTGAATACGGCTCCCTGTTGGCGTTTGCTGCAGTGTTCGGATTTGCAGGCGCCATTGTCTCCCTGCTTATATCAAAACCTGTTGCAAAGTGGAGCACCAAAGCCCGGGTGATCGATTCTCCTCGCACACCCGCTGAGCGCTGGCTCCTTGAGACAGTAGCCCAAATGGCAAAAACAGCTGGCATTGGCATGCCGGAAGTCGCCATATTCCCCGCCAGCCAGTCCAATGCTTTTGCCACGGGCTGGAACAAGAACAACGCATTGGTTGCCGTCAGCGAAGGCCTCTTGCACAGGTTCAGTAAGGATGAAATACGTGCGGTTCTGGGCCATGAAATCGGGCACGTTGCCAACGGCGATATGATAACGCTCGCGCTCATTCAAGGTGTTGTGAATACCTTTGTGATCTTTGCATCACGAGTGATCGGCTCGTTCGTTGACCGTGTCGTCTTCAAAAATGAAAGTGGACACGGTATCGCTTTTTTCGTGGTGAGTATTGCGGCGGAACTGGTGCTTGGCATTCTGGCCAGCACCATCGTTTTCTGGTTCTCTCGCAGGCGTGAGTTCCGGGCAGATATAGCCGGCGCTCAGTTGGCTGGTCGCGCGGCCATGATCAGCGCTCTCGCACGCTTGAAACAAGAGAGCGAAGTGCCGGATCAAATGCCCGACAGCCTCCAGGCTTTCGGCATTAACAGGGGCGCTCGCAGTGGTTTGAGCGCACTGTTCATGACGCACCCCCCTCTTGAAGAGAGAATTACAGCACTACAGCAATCAAACCTTGCGTAGTTTTTTCAGATTTTCAGCTTGAAGCCGATGGCGCGGAAGCTGTCCTGCAAGGATCTACTCGTGCCTTTGAGCTGAACTTTCAGGCTGGAACACTCCCTGCGTACCGGATAATCCCGCCGCAGACGATCAAACGCAGCACCGCGCTCGTCTTCCGGAGCTTTCATGATCTGTCGCAAACGGGCATCGTCCTGTCGTGGATCATAGCAGGCTCGCAACGCTATCCGGATGGCTGCACACTCATCCGCCGCGCTGGTAAACGAGACTTTGCTGAGGGCAGGCTCAGGCAAAAACTGGCCTGCCTGTTTGCGCGTCGGCAGCCCAAGAAACCTGCTCATCGCCTGGTATATCATTTCTGTTCCCTGAACCTTGCCTTCAAGGCTATAGCCTGCGATGTGGGGCGTAGCCATCCATACCTTTTCTACCAGTTCCGGGTTGATCTTCGGTTCATGTTCCCAAACATCAAGAGCCAGCAGCGGGGCGTTAGCGCGCCCCAACCTCTCGCACAGTGCCGCATTATCAATAACCTCACCTCGCCCGGCATTGATCAGTAGCTGTTCAGACGTCAGCCCGGCCAGCTCCTGTTCGCCGATCATGTGGAACGTGGCGTGGTCAGAATCACGGGTCAGGGGGGTGTGCACTGAAACCACATCGCACGCAAGCGCCTCGCCCAGATCGACAAAGGAATGATCACCTTCCGGTTCACGTTCAGCGCGGGGCGGATCGCAGAGCTTGACGCTGAAACCAAGGCGATTGAGCTTATCCGCCAGCTCACCCCCCACATTCCCGACCCCGACAATGCCTACTGTGAGCCGCGACCAGTCTTCCAGACCACGACGCTCTGCATAAAGAGACAAAACTGCCAGCACATACTCGGCAACACTATTGGCATTGCAACCGGGAGCCGCCGAAAAGCGGATGCCGTTTTCCTCAAGCCAGCCCAGATCTACGTGATCGGTTCCGATGGTCGTGGTTCCGACGAAGCGCACGGCACTGCCTTCAAGCAATGCCCGGTTTACACGGGTAACGGAGCGCACCAGAAGTATATCGGCGTCGCGGACATCCGCAGCGCTCATCGTCCGGCCGGAGACACGACGGACTTCACCGATATCGCCAAAAAAGGCTTCCAGCAGCGGGATGTTCTCATCTGCGACGATCAACATATTGAATTCCCGTCGAATCAGTTCCTGCGTGGCCGCGGGCTGCGCCCACCGGGGCCCCGTCCACCCTGCCCCTGGGAGGGGCGGCGGCCGCGCTTGCGGGTAATGGGCGGATTATCCATTTCGGCCATCAACTCTTCTTCCGGAACGGTTGTTTTAAGCTTCTGGCCGATGTACTTCTCAATCGCCGGAAGACCAAATGAATCGTCCTCGCCCGCAAAGCTGACGGATACGCCGGTTTTTCCTGCCCGGCCCGTGCGCCCTATGCGATGCACATAATCTTCAGCGCTGTCTGGCAGGTTATAATTGAAAACGTGGGTAACACCGTCCACATGGATACCACGCCCGGCGACATCGGTAGCCACCAGCACCTGAATGCTGCCTGCCTTGAACTGATCCAGGGTTTTCAGGCGTTTGGCCTGGGCAATCTCGCCGGACATAAGGGCTACTTTAACGCCCTGGTTGCGCAGATCCTCTTCAAGATCCCGGCATTGGTCCCGTCGATTGGCAAATACCAGCGCCTTGTCTACTTCCGGCCGCTTGAGGTAATTCACGAGCACTGGTAATTTCTCGTCGTCACCCACCATGTAAACCGTTTGCTCAACCCGCTCAGCCGTTTTCTGCTCCGGCTCGATTTCCACAAATTCCGCGTTATTAGTCCACATAGAAGCAAGGTTCAGAACGTCCTGATTGAACGTCGCACTGAACAGCAACGTCTGGCGTTCATCCTTGGGAGTGCATTTTCGGATAATGCGCTTCACATCAGGAATGAACCCCATATCAAGCATCCGGTCTGCTTCATCAAGGATCAGAATATCGATCTGGTCAAGAAATACATCCTGTGAACCAAGGAAGTCGATCAGACGGCCAGGGGTGGCCACCAGAATATCCACAACACCGTTGTGAAGTTGTTCGCGTTGTTTGTCGTAATGCATGCCGCCAACAACCGTAACGACCTTGTGGCCGGTATGCTTGCACAGCTCCTCGGCGTCTTTGGCGATCTGCATGGCAAGCTCGCGGGTCGGAGCCAGCGCAAGCACACGGGGCTCGGAAGCAAAACGGTCGTTTTCAGGTATCGGGGTCTCCAGAAGGCTCTGGATGGCGGTAATGAGAAACGCCGCCGTTTTACCGGTTCCGGTCTGGGCCTGACCGATCAGGTCCTGACATGCCAGCGTCCAGGGCAGAGTCTCCGCCTGTATCGGTGTGCAGTATTCAAAACCTATGGCAGCAATGGCGTCCAGAAGGCGCTTGTCCAGATTCAGGTCGCTGAATCTCAGATCGCCGGTGTGCTTTGGGTCAGATGTCATGGAGTCTCAGTTTGCCTCGTAATGTTCTTTTGCGGAATATAAGGGAACCACACGCCCGACATCATCACGCCAGGCTGCCTTGAAAGTATTACCGGTTCCATAAAACGATTTCAGCGTATCAAAAAAGGACTGCGCCCGCTCAGGAAGGCCGTTGGCTAGATAGTCTTCTGCCTGATCCAGCACCCCGCTCCGGAAGCTGCTGTCATCACACGCACCATCTCCGGACAGGTTATCCACGCTGATGTGAAAGCACGAGCCGGCGGCTACTGAAAACAACCACTCTATGGCCTGTGGCTTTATCTCTACTTGCTCAAAATAACGCTGCTGCGTGGCTGTCCGGCCGTCCGGACAGTACCAGTAACCATAATCGTGAAGTGTGCGCCTGTGCTCACCTGCAATACACCAATGACTTATTTCATGCAAAGCACTGGCATAATAGCCATGGGCAAAAACAACCCGTGCCGGTTCTGTGGCACTTCCTGCAGGCAGGTATTCAGGTTCTTCGCCGCCTCGGACCAGAGTTGTCCGGAAATCTTCCCGGAACAGGTCATTAAACAGCATGATAAGATCGTTTGTACTGTGATTCATTGGGAAGCTATTGTGCGACTTTAACGCGCCTATTGCCAGAGGGAACTTTCGCCGGGCCACTGTGTCCACTGGCTTCCTGAACATTGCCGGGCAGGCGGCTCGCCTAACAAAGCCATCTGTTCTTTTTTACATGAACAAACCGGGAAACTGTGCATTCAATGAGAGTTCTATCCACCACGTCCGACAGTATCCACCGCCTCTCGGGGCCATTCAGCCTTGTACTCCTGTTGGTACTGCTGCTGACAACCACCAATACATCCTGGGCGCTTGGCAGCAACAACTCCCTTTTCGGCGGCCAGGGCAACCAGTTTCTCCCGGTAGACGAGGCACTCCCATTCAACCACACGACTGATGGCAATGCTGTGGTGCTGTTTTGGGACATAACACCCGAACATTACCTTTACCGGGATCGTATCAGCATCAAAGCCCTGGATGAGCGCATCGGCACTGGCGCCATAGAATTCTCAAGCCCGGGAACTGAAACTGAAGACGATTACTTTGGAAAAACCACTGTTTTCTTTGACCCTGTTGAAGCCAGGGTTCCGGTAACGCTGCCTGAGAATATCCGCGAAGCCCGATTCGAGGTAACCTATCAGGGCTGCGCAAAGGCCGGCCTTTGCTACCCGCCCCAAACCCGTGAAGTGCTCTACTACCAGAGCCAGGATGCCGGTTCTGGTTTGCAGCAATCCGGGCAAAGCAGCCTGCCCCCACGAACAGACACCAGCTCTGCAACCGGGCTTGCAGGCTTCCTTTCAGAGCAGTCGACGCTCGTAATTGCCGGCGTTTTCCTT
Source organism: Marinobacter sp. (assembly GCF_048259445.1). Classification (GTDB taxonomy): domain Bacteria; phylum Pseudomonadota; class Gammaproteobacteria; order Pseudomonadales; family Oleiphilaceae; genus Marinobacter. The sequence goes on from NZ_JBLXHQ010000004.1 coordinate 75,284, forward strand.
CTTTTGGGCCTGGGGCTGACGTTTACACCCTGCGTGTTACCTATGGTGCCGATCATCTCATCACTGGTATCCGGTCAGAACACACGGACAACCGGGCATGCGCTGTTACTCTCTGGCAGCTATGTGCTAGGGATGGCCCTGACGTATGCAGGAGCCGGCGTGCTCACCGGGCTACTCGGAGCAAGCTTCAATCTGCAGGCCCAGCTTCAGTCACCCTGGGTACTCAGCATTTTCGCGTTGATGTTTGTGGTGTTTGCCCTGTCAATGTTCGACCTGTTCGAGATTCAGCTCCCGCGCTTTATCAGCCAGCCGCTGAATGACGCAAGCCAACGACTCACTGGCGGCCGGGTTGTCAGTATATTTGGCATCGGCGCCCTATCCGCACTGATCGTATCGCCCTGCGTATCTGCTCCACTTGCCGGCAGCCTGCTTTATATATCCACAACGCAGGATGCCGTCATTGGCGGCATTGCGCTTTTTTCTCTCGGGCTCGGCATGGGCATCCCGCTTATTCTGGTGGCCGTGGGTGGGCGCACTCTTTTGCCAACGACAGGGCACTGGATGACCACCGTCAAACACTTCTATGGCGTTATGCTGATTGCCGTAGCCATCTGGTTGATTGAGCGTCTGGTCCCGGGCTGGCTAGGGCTGACACTCTGGGGCGGACTGCTTGCCATAACCGGCGTTCAACTGGGAGCTTTCGACGCAGCCAAAGCTGGCTGGGAACGCACCCGAAAAGGCGTTGGCCTGATCTTTTTCGCCTACGGCCTCGCTCTGCTGGCGGGGGCAATTGGCGGGGCAAACGACCCTCTGGCCCCGCTGGATCCCTTTATCGCAAAAGCCAGCACGTCCGGACCATCAGGCTCGGCTATTCCCTCTGATAACAGCCACGCAGATTTTGCCCGGGTAGAGAGCCCTTCAGAAATTGAGGCAATGCTGTTACAGGCCAGACAACAGGGCCAGCCGGTTGTGCTGGACTTCTATGCAGACTGGTGCATTTCCTGCAAAGTCATGGAACGTAACGTATTCAGTGATGCCAATGTGGTTCGCGCGCTCAGCCCGTTCACGCTGCTACAGATTGATATGACAGACAACACGCCAGCCCAGCAGGCAATGCTGGACAGCCTGGGATTATTCGGGCCACCGGCCATTCTGTTCTATGACAACACTGGTGAAGAAATGACACAGCAACGGGTTCTGGGAGAAATGGACCGGGACCAGTTCATGAATCACATCAATGGCCTGAGCCCTGCTATCTGAAAACCTGCAAACCCCGGGAAACCGGTTCAGGCACCGCGACGTATGTAATAAACAAACCGGTCGCCCTGCTCTGCGTGGTCAATCAATTCATGCCCCAGAAACTGGCAGAATCTCGGCACATCGCGGGTTGTTGAAGGATCTGTTGCAGTGACTCTGAGAATTTCCCCCGGTGCCACATCCTTGATGCGATTGTGAAGCATCATAACGGGCTCGGGGCAAAACAGCCCGCATGCATCCAGCTCGGCATCATACTCGGCAGCGGTCACAATACCTCTCCTTCTATGGTCGTCTGTTTTTCAAGAAATACGTGCTAAATTACTGTTTATACCATTAAAACATCTGGAGGTTTGCATGATCCGGGTTCTGATTGAACGCCATATAGCCGAATCACTCGAAACTGCTTACGAGGAACGCTCGCGCAGAGTTCTGCAACAGGCAGTTGCAGCCCCGGGATTTATTTCCGGCGAAACACTGGTTGACAGCCACGATGCCAATCACCGCATCACTCTGGCCAACTGGCGCTCCGAAGCGGACTGGAACCGCTGGTACCAATCTCCCGATCGTCGCAATCTGATGATAGAGCTGGTGCCGATGATGGACAAGGACGAAACCATAACGGTGCTTCAACAAAGCGGTGTTTGACCAGTACCGGCCCATAGTGCAGCGACCCGATGAGCACCAGCAAGAGCTTTTCGGGCTTGCCGATAACGTCCTGCACTAAGCGAAGGCCCGAGGGCGCAATCAAACTGTTATAGCTGGAAAATAAAGCGGTTTCTCCCTGCTCAATGCTGCGTTTTTTGTTCTTAATCAATTTTACCAAGTTCAACTTGCACGCCTCCGGGGCTATGATAGAGCCTCAGCTCGCAAAGCGTTAGGGAACAACGCCATGCTACTGATTCGGGCGCATTTGATGGATGTCAGGAGTTGATCCGCATCATTGCAAACAGCTAATGGTTTCTCCATACTTGCGCCCGCATAATTCCCCACTCTGAACCCATTGGTAAGGCTATGAGCACACAAAATCCGAACCTGACATATAACTACAAGGTGGTGAGACAGTTCGCCATCATGACAGTGGTATGGGGTATTGTTGGCATGGCGCTGGGCGTGTTGATTGCAGCACAACTGGTCTGGCCATCCCTCAACCTCGATCTGCCGTTTACCCATTTCGGTCGCCTCAGACCGTTGCATACCAACGCTGTTATCTTTGGCTTTGGTGGTAGTGCCCTGTTTGCGACATCATATTATGTGGTTCAGCGCACCTGCCAGACACGCCTGATTTCTGACAAACTTGCAGCCTTCACCTTCTGGGGCTGGACTGCGATCATTGTGTCTGCGGCAATTACCCTGCCAATGGGTTTGACCAGTACCAAAGAATACGCAGAACTGGAGTGGCCGATTGATATTGCCATTGCCGTGGTCTGGGTTGTCTATGCTCTGGTGTTCTTCGGCACCATTACCAAACGCAGCACTCCCCACATTTATGTGGCCAATTGGTTCTATGGCGCTTTCATCATTACCATTGCAGTACTGCACATTGGTAACAACCTGGCATTGCCGGTCAGTGCTTTCAAGTCCTACTCTGCTTATGCCGGTGTAACCGACGCAATGATGCAGTGGTGGTACGGCCATAACGCCGTAGGCTTCTTCCTCACTGCTGGCTTCCTGGGCATGATGTACTACTTCGTTCCCAAGCAGGCCGGACGCCCTGTCTACTCGTACCGCTTGTCGATTGTTCACTTCTGGGCACTGATCGCCACGTACGTGTGGGCCGGTGGCCACCACCTGCACTACTCTGCTCTGCCAGACTGGGCCCAGACCGCCAGCATGATCATGTCCCTGATCCTGCTCGCTCCGTCGTGGGGTGGCATGATCAACGGTATGATGACCCTCTCCGGAGCATGGCACAAACTGCGCACCGACCCCATCCTGCGCTTCCTTGTGGTTTCCCTGTCGTTCTACGGCATGTCCACCTTTGAAGGCCCGATGATGTCCATCAAGACAGTTAACGCACTGTCTCACAACACAGACTGGACCATAGGCCACGTGCATTCCGGCGCTCTGGGCTGGGTTGCAATGATCAGTATCGGTGCAATCTATCACCTGATTCCCAAGCTCTGGGGTCTCAAGGAAATGTACAGCACAAGCCTGATCAACGTGCACTTCTGGCTGGCAACGGTCGGCACTGTTCTGTACATCGTCGCAATGTGGGTTAATGGCATCATGCAAGGCCTGATGTGGCGTGCAGTCAATGATGACGGCACCCTCACCTACAGCTTTGTGGAGAGCCTTGAAGCTTCCTACCCAGGCTACTTTGTGCGCTTCCTCGGCGGTGTCATCTTCCTCGCCGGCATGCTGTTCATGGCTTATAACGTCTACATGACCGTGCGCCAGAAAGAAGCAGCTGCCCAGGACAACGCCGTAGTTCAGGCGGCGTAACGGAGAGAGACCAGATGAAACACGAAATTGTAGAAAAGAATATTGGCCTGATGATTGTCTTTATCATCCTGACCATCAGTGGAGGCTTCCTGGCGGAAGTAGTCCCTCTGTTCTTCCTGAAAAGCGTCAATGAACCCATCGAAGGTCTTGAGCCGCTGTCAGCGCTGGAACTGGAAGGCCGTGACATCTACATCCGCGAAGGCTGTCACGTTTGCCACACCCAGCAAATCCGTCCGTTCCGGGCGGAGACCGAGCGCTACGGGCACTACTCCGTTGCGGGCGAGTTCGTCTACGAGCGTCCGTTCCTGTGGGGCTCCAAGCGTACGGGGCCTGATCTGGCCCGTGTTGGCGGTCGTTATTCGGATGCCTGGCAGCGCCAGCACCTGTATAACCCTCGCAGCGTGGTTCCTGAATCCAACATGCCTGCTTTCCCGTGGCTGTTTGAAGATGTAGTAGATCACAACGGCACCGCAGCCAAGCTTTCTGCCCTGCAGACACTGGGCGTGCCCTACACTGACGAGCAGATCGCCGCAGCAGCAGGTCAACTGGAAGGCAAGTTTGAAATCGAGGCCCTGGTCGCATATCTGCAACAGCTGGGCACCGTACTTTCAGAAAAACGGTGATTTGATGGACATTAACGAGTTACGCGGCGTGCATACCCTTTTAGTGATGGCGGTTTTTATCGGCATCATCTGGTGGGCGTTCAGCGCCCATCGTAAAAAGGCCAATGAAGAAGCAGCCCACCTTCCATTCGATGATGACGAATTGGAAAAGCGTACTCTTGAACAGGAAAAAACGGAGAAAAAACAATGAGTACCTTCTGGAGCATCTGGGTCAGTGTGATCGTGCTCGGTACCGTCTTTGGCTGCTGGTGGCTATTGTTTGCCACTCGCAAGAGCCAGACCACCGATGTAGAAACCGACCGCACTATGGGTCACTCCTTCGATGGCATCGAAGAATACGATAATCCACTGCCCAAGTGGTGGTTCTATCTGTTCGCAGCTACCTGCATCTTCGCCCTTGGCTACCTGGCTCTTTACCCGGGTCTGGGTAACTACAAGGGCCTCCTGAACTGGACATCAACCAATCAGTGGGAAGCAGAAGTAGCCGACGCTGAAGAGAAATATGGTCCAATCTTTGCGCAATATGGTCAGACTCCGGTCGTGGAGCTTGCAAAGAACGGGGATGCACTGAAGATCGGTCAGCGCCTGTTTGCCAACAACTGTGCTGTCTGCCATGGCTCAGCCGCTCGTGGCCAGGTTGGCTTTCCGAACCTGACCGATGATGACTGGCTGTGGGGCGGTTCACCCGAGGCTATTCTGGAAACCCTGCACAACGGTCGAATGGGCAATATGCCCGCAAAAGGTGTAATGCCCAACATGACCAATGAACAGGTCGACCAGGTGGTCAACTACGTTCTCAGTTTCAGTGGTCGGGAAAAGGATGCAGCTGCAGCTGCGGCCGGTGAAGCCGTATTTGCACAAGGCTGTGTCGCCTGTCACGGCCCGGAAGGTAAGGGAATGGAAGCACTGGGTGCACCCAACCTGACGGATAACGTCTGGCTGTACGGCTCCAACTACGAATGGATCAAAGAGACAGTTTTACACGGTCGCCAGAACGAAATGCCTGCACAGGGCGGTCGTCTGTCCGGCGATCAAATCCAGATTCTGGCTGCGTACGTTTACAGCCTCTCTAACTGACTTTCCTGCCGGGCGTTGAGCCCGGCCTGGTCTGTTCAACCCTGTGTCTGCGTGCGGGCACAGGCTTGAAAAGATCAGCACCAGCCTGCAAAGGCACCTGCGCCCGAATCAAGACTCCATCTGGAGATACCCATGAGCAATGAAATCCCGGTCAAACAGGTTGATCCCTCCTCGGAGCCCTCGGGCAAAAAAAAGCCGGAAGAAACCGTAGAGCTATACGCCAGCCGCAAGAAGATCTACGTCAAGGAAGTTAAAGGCCTGTTCCAGCGTATCCGAACGATCAGCCTGCTGCTGCTCATGAGCATGTACTTCCTGTTCGTCTGGCTCACTCTGGACGGAAACCCGCTGATTCATTTCGATTTGCCGGCCCGGGAGTTCCACCTGTACGGGGTTACCTTCTACCCGAAAGATTTTTTCCTGCTTTCAGGCATGCTGATCATCTGCGCCTTTGGCCTGTTTTTTATCACCACCTTGTTCGGCAGAGTATGGTGTGGTTATACCTGCCCACAAACGGTGTGGACATTCATTTTCATGTGGGTTGAAGAGCGCATTGAAGGCAGCCGTAACAAGCGCATGAAACTGGATAAAGCACCTAACTCCAGAGAAAAGCTGGTCAAAAAATCAGCCAAGCATGCAATATGGCTGTTCATAGCATTAATGACCGGGCTGACGTTTGTCGGATACTTCTACCCGATTCGTGAGTTGATCGCCGATATTTTCACTTTCGAGGCCAACGGCTGGGCCTATTTCTGGGTTGCTTTTTTCACTGTAGCTACCTACCTCAACGCCGGATGGATGCGCGAGCAGGTTTGCCTGTACATGTGCCCTTATGCCCGCTTCCAATCTGTAATGTTCGATCCGAACACCCGTATTGTCTCCTATGATCCTAACCGCGGAGAGCCGCGCGGTGGTCGTCGCAAAGAGGTCAAACCAGAAGAAGTTGGTCTTGGTGACTGCATCGACTGCGGGCAGTGCGTACATGTATGCCCTACCGGTATCGATATTCGTGACGGCCTTCAGTATGAGTGCATCGGTTGTGCCCTGTGCATTGATGCCTGTGACGAAATCATGGATAAAATGGACTACCCACGCGGGTTGATTCGTTACACCACCGAAAATGAACTCGAAGGCAAACAGTCGAAACTGCTTCGGCCCCGTACATTTGGTTATGGTGCAGTTTTGACGGCGATGGTCACTGCGATCATATTTGTGATCGCTACACGTGTGCCGGCGCAGATGGATGCACTGAGAGATCGCGGTACACTTTTCAGCTTTAATGGCGAAGGGCGCATTGAGAATTCCTACACCCTGAAAATTGCCAACATGTCAGAAGTCCCGCAGACCTTTACGCTTTCTGTAGATGGCCTGGATGGCATTCGCATTCTGACTCAGACGCAGGTAACGGTAGACAGCGGCGAAAACCGCTCGCTGCCGACCGTTGTGGATGTCCCGCCGGAGTCTATTCCACAATCAAACAACGAAATAATCTTCCATGCACAGTCTGAAACGGATGCTTCACTGAAGCTGGAAACCGAAAGCCGATTTGTCGGTCCAACGAGATGATCCTTCGGGTCACCGTTGGTAACCTGTAAAAGACGAGACTGAGCACTATGAAGCAAGAAGTACCCGTAGCACCCTGGTATCGGCAGCCCTGGTTCTGGTTTCTGACCGTGGCACCGCTGTCGGCAATTACCTTCAGTATGTTCATGCTGGTCGTAGCATCGAACATGGACGATACGATGGTAACCGACGACTATTCAAAAGAAGGCCGGGGCATCAACCTGGAAATAGCCCGTGATCAGACAGCCAAAGATATGGGTCTGAGCGCAGACATGGTATTCGAGGACCGCAGCATTCTGCTGAATGTTAAGACTCAGCAGGGGCCTGCGGATTTTCCCTATCTGGTGCTTAACCTGTTTCATCCGACGCTGTCACAGAAGGATCGAACCATCCAGTTCCGGAGTGACGGCAACGGCCATTATACCGGGACCATGCTGCAGGATATCGACGGCCGCTGGTATTACGACCTTCGTGGACCGGACAATCAATGGCGCCTGAAAGGTGAAGCATGGCTGCCCGCCAAAGGCAACCTTCATATGGGTCCGGAAGGCTCCGCGAAAGGGTGACCCCCCTGGATTGTTTCCATTGCGGCGAACCGGCAGACGGTGAGCCGCCGATTACGCTTCAGATTGATGGCCAGGCCCGTTTTTTCTGCTGTCAGGGCTGCAAAGCCGTGTGTGAAACCATTCATAACGAAGGTTTGACCGGCTTTTATCAGCTTCGCACTGAAACAGCGGTGACGCCCCGTCAGCTGACAGACTCCGAGCTGGACCGGCTCAGGGAACTGGATCATCCCCTTGTGCAGCAGGCCTTCGTTGCTCCGGTTAAGGGCGGCCAGGAAGCTCAGCTTTTGATCGGGGGCATTACCTGTGCCGCCTGTATATGGTTGCTTGAAAGCCATATGAAAAAGCAACCGGGCGTACTCTCCTTCTCTGTAAACCATACTACCCAACGGGCACGGCTCGTATGGGCTCAGGACAAAGCTTCCCTGAGTGATTTGCTGATCGCTATTCACGAGCTCGGCTACACCGCCCGCCCCTATCAGTCAGACGCAGTTGAGGATCAACTGAAAGCAGAACACCGCTCTATGCTGATCCGGCTGGCCATTGCCGGTATTGGCACCTTCCAGAGCATGATGCTGGCGTTCCCTCTTTATTTTGAGCTGATCAGTGGTCTGTCGCCGGAATTTGTGTCGTTTTTCCGCTGGTTCAGCCTGCTGGTAGCGACACCGGTTGTGCTATACAGCGCAGCACCTTTTTTCCGCAATGCAAAGCGCGATATCAGAACCCGGCACCTGACCATGGATGTGCCTGTAGCAATCGCGATCGGTCTTGCCTACCTTGCCAGTGCCTGGGTCACCGTTATGGGCGGTGAAGAAGTTTATTTTGAATCCGTTTGTATGTTCACGTTCTTCCTGTTGCTCGGCCGCTACATTGAGGTACAAGCCAGATACCGTGCCGGGCTTACAGGCAACGCTTTGGCCGGGTTTCACCCTACCGTTGCAACCCGGGTGAACGGTGAAAACACGGAAATCATACCCGCCCATCAGGTAAAATCAGGTGACGTGGTTCGAATCAGGCCTGGCGAAACCCTCCCGGTAGATGGTGTTATTCTGCGGGGCCAATCCACTCTCAACGAATCCGCACTGACCGGCGAGTACCTCCCGGAAACCCGCGTACCCGGAGATACGGTCCATGCCGGAAGTATCAACGGGGAAAACTCGCTGGACGTTCAGGTGGAAAAGTCCGGAGCCCAGACTCGCCTGTCCGGCATCCTCCGGATACTGGATCGCGTGCAATCTGAAAAGCCTCCCGTCGCCCGTATGGCGGATCGCATTGCCGGAAAATTTGTCGGGCGTGTGCTTATTCTTGCCCCCGTAGTCTGGATCGGTTGGTGGCTTGCGGGAGCAGACAATGCGTTCGATATAACGCTTTCCGTCCTGGTAGTGACTTGCCCCTGCGCCCTCTCACTCGCAACGCCTACCGCTATAACCTCGGCTACCGTGAAATTACGGCGCCTTGGGTTTCTGCCCACCCGGGGCCATGCACTTGAGACCATGAATACTATCGATACTGTGGTTTTCGATAAAACCGGCACTCTGACCCGGGGCGAGCTGAGCCTTATTGATATTCGTGTTGTCGGCAGCAAGGACAAAGAGACCTGCCTGCGATTGGCAGCCGGCCTCGAACGCCATTCAGAGCATCCGATTGCGAGGGTGTTCCACAACCGCCCGGCTACCACTATCGATCATGTGAGCAACCATCTGGGCGGCGGGCTTTCAGGCCACTCTGGTAATCAGTCGTTCTTTATTGGCCACAGGGAATTTGTAGCGCAACATTTGAGTGCGCAGGAACCTGAGTCTGGCACGTATTCGGGCATGGAAATCTGGCTGGCTTCAGATGATGAGTGGCTTGCCTGTTTCCGGCTGGATGACCAGCCTCGGGAAGACGCCGCACAAGCGATCAAAGCCCTGCAGGACGCAGGGATTCGCACGATTCTTCTTAGCGGTGATCGATCCGGCCATGTCCGCCAGATTGCTGACATGCTGGGCATCAACGAAGCGATTGGCCAGGCCTCGCCGGAACAGAAACTGGACGTTCTGAACACGCTGAGATCGGAGGGGCGCCAGGTAATGATGGTGGGAGACGGCCTGAACGACCTCCCGTCCATGGCAGGAGCTGGCATCTCTGTCGCCATGGGATCGGCAGCGGACCTCACTCAGCTAAAGGCAGATGCGGTTCTGCTGAACGGCCAGCTGATGCAATTGGTAGCAGCGCTGGATACCAGCCGCCAGACGCGGAAAATCATTCGTCAGAACATGACATGGGCACTCGTGTATAACGTCTGCGCTCTTCCGCTTGCAGCCGCCGGCCTGGTTCCACCCTGGCTGGCAGCAATTGGCATGTCACTCAGCTCACTGATTGTTGTACTTAATGCTTTGCGCCTTGGCGCACAAGCTACGCCCTGATAACGTAAACTCCTGTCATTTAACAATGAGGTTTTTCCCGTGGAAATCGTAATGTTCCTGGTCCCGGTGATGCTGATCCTGGTGGTGATGGGCATGCTGTTGTTTTCCTGGGCAGTCAAGAATGGCCAGTACGATGACCTCGAAGGCCCGGCACACCGCATTTTGTACGACGACGATAAAGACATGATCCCGGACGAGGCGCGCACGGACAAACCTGAACACGCTGACGCGCCGGCCGATGAGGACGCCAGCGCACAAGAAACCGGGGAACAGGATAACAGTACCGAGGAAAAACCTGGCCGCTCATGAATCCGGAACTGTATCTCAGCTACCCCAGTGCATTTATTATCGGCCTGTTAGGCAGCACCCATTGCCTGGGCATGTGCGGGGGAATCAGTGCGTCCCTTTCCATGGCTTTGCCGGTCGGAAAGGGTTTCCGTCTGCGCCAGTCCGTGCTGCTTATTGCCTTTAATTCCGGACGAATTGCAAGCTACGCATTAATAGCAACGCTCGTGGCGATATTAAGCACATCCGCCGCCAATCAATGGGCTGAACTGGGTCTCGCTCTGCGCACAATCGCAGGCTTACTGCTGATTTTCATGGGACTATCCATGGGGCAATGGTGGCAGGGTATCCGATATGTAGAGCGTATCGGTGCGCCGCTCTGGAAGCGGCTGTCGCCGATTACCCGCCGCTTCCTTCCCGTCAATCACGCAGGTCAGGCGCTTGCCCTTGGGGCTCTTTGGGGGTGGCTACCTTGTGGGCTCGTATACAGCACGCTGGGCTGGGCGGCTTTACAGCCGACCGTGGGCTCGGCTGCGCTTACCATGGTATTTTTCGGGTTGGGAACTCTGCCCTCCATGCTGGCGACCGGTTACGCAGCAGGCTGGATCAGTGGTCTGAAAAGCAATCAGATATTTCGGAAATTTACCGGTGCCCTGTTGATTCTTTTTGGACTCTGGACACTCCCGGTCATGGCTATAATCGCCCATTAAGCCGACTCTGAGCCCCTTGGCCGGACTCTCAGCGATATTCTCAGATATTCAGAACATCCAGGCGACCAAAATTCTGATCTGCCTCCTGCATCGGTATGGCTGTCTGAACAGCCGGACGCTTGCCCCCGCCGAAATCGTACAGGCTGGTATCGGCGAGATGCGATGGCTCTACATTGCGTAAGGCTCCGAACATGCTTTCAAGCCGCCCAGGGTGTTGTTTATCCCACTCCTGGAACATCTCCTTGATAACCTGGCGTTGCAGGTTTACCTGAGAACCGCACAGATTGCAGGGAATAATAGGGAACTGTCTCAACTCCGCATAACGGGCAATATCTTTCTCACGGCTGTATGCGAGCGGGCGGATAACCGTATTCCGGCCATCATCACTGTGCAGCACCGGCGGCATGGTTTTAAGTTTGCCGCCATAGAACATATTCAGAAACAGGGTTTCCAGAAGATCGTCGCGATGGTGTCCCAGTGCGATCTTGGTCACGCCATGCTCTTCTGCAAAGTTGTAAAGAATACCGCGGCGCAACCGCGAACATAGCCCGCAGGTGGTTTTGCCCTCAGGCACCTTGTCTTTGACTATGCTGTAGGTATCCCTCTCGATGATGTGATATTCAATGCCCAGATCAGCAAGGTAGCCCGGCAGAATTTCTTCCGGAAACCCCGGCTGCTTCTGATCCAGATTGACAGCAATCAGCTCAAATGAAACCGGCGCGCTTTTCTGGAGGTTAAGCAGGATGTCCAGCATGGCATAAGAGTCCTTGCCACCAGACAGACAACACATTACCTTATCGCCTGCTTCGATCATCGAGAAGTCAGCAATCGCCTGGCCAGCTTCCCGGCGTAGTCGTTTCTGCAGCTTATTCTGCTCTACTTTCCGGGAACGTTCGTATTCAATTTCAGGGGCTTGGTTCGAGCTTTCTGTCATCGTTTCGGGCATATCAACCGTGTTCATCGGGAAATTGGTCATGAGATTATACGCATCACATCATTTCATGGACAGGACGCAGCCATGGATATGTTGAGTTCAAAGAAAGAAGTTATCGGAAAAAGGGAGCAGAACAGTTTGCGCAATCGGCAGGCTATTCTGTCAGCTGCAAGGGCATGCTTTAAAGAGCGCGGGTACGAAAATACCACTATCCGCGATCTCATCAAGAAAACAGATCTGGCCTCTGGCACCTTTTACAATTACTTCCGAAGCAAGCGGGATATCTTTGCCGCGCTGCTGGCTGACTTCCTGGGTGGCTTGAATGAGCACCTGATCCACTCGCGCCGCACAGCCAATACCGCAGAAGAGTTTGTTCATCGCTCGTACCTGGCCCTCTACACCGCGACTGCGCGGGACCCCCTGGTCTATGAGCTTGCTCATCGCAACGACCGAGCACTCAATGAGCTGTTCGGCTCCGGTATCCTCAGACTTATCATGATTTCTCTTGAGGATGATGTTCGGGATGCAGTTGAGAGGAAGATCCTTCCCGACGTAGACCTTGATTACCTTTGCACAGCCTTCTTCGGTGTTGCCTATGAAGCCAGCCTGGTGCTTGCAGAGCGGGTGCACCAGAACCCGGAACGGGGCGACGAAGAAGTTGAAATGGCGACCTGTTTTTCAACAACTCTGTTTATCGGCGGCCTGGACCGACTGGCAGCTCTTCCCTGTGGGCGGCCACTGCCCTAACATTAGAGCTATGCTTAACTTCAGTACTGCGGCCAGAGTCAGGAATGTGAAGAGCAACCCGACCTCCCCTGAGCGCTCACGCCCGGCTCCTCTTAATGAGTCCGCCGAAATGCTCGAACAGCACATCCAGCACCTGCTGGTTGCTGTTGAGCATGAACTCCGCATGTCGCCCGGCGGCATAGACGAACTCAATCTGATCAAGAGGCTGCAACGTGCGCCATGGAATCTGATCGGAGACCTCGAGTTTCACGATCCCGGTAAGCTCTATCCAGTGCACTTTCTGCTTTTTCACGTGCTGTATCGTCTCAGGGATACTGTGGCCGAGGCCGGTGAAAGCCTGACCATCTCGCCCATGCGAATCGGCATTGATTACCAGAATACTGTGAGTGGAAACGGTGTGCCAGATGCCGTCGATAATCTTCGGACGTTCTATCTGGATATTTCCCAATACGAGCTTCCGGAGGCCTCCATTGCGCAGATGATGGACAGATTCTGGGCAGGCCATCAAAACTCAGGACCCACCGGGCCGGAAGCTCTGGCAGCGGCAAACATACTCGGATTCGAAGCGGTTCCTGACAGTTTCTCGACAACAAAGCGGGCGTTCCGGCGCGCCGTGATGCAAGCACATCCGGACCGGGGTGGAGAAACGGAGGCAATCCAGGCACTCAATGAGGCTTTCGCCGTTCTGAAAGCACATTTCAGTCAGATGATGGAGCAGACATGAGATTACGAAAACTCTGGAAACCGGCAGCCCTGTGGTCGCTTTTGCTGGCGAGTTTTTGCGCAAGAGCCGACCTTGTGGTTCTTCAGTATCATCACATCAGCGATTCCACCCCACCATCCACCAGTACTTCTGTATCCCTGTTCCGGGCCCAGCTTGATCTGATCAAGGAGCTTGGCATTGACGTTGTTGAACTGCCGGCCGCAACGGAAAATATATTTTCCGGCAACCCGCCCGCCGGCCAACACATCGCAATCACCTTCGATGATGCGTATGAATCGGTTTACAGCGAAGGAGCCGGTATTCTCCATGAAAGCTCCCTGCCCTATACCATCTTTGTAGATACTCAAGCGGTCGGTAGCCCCGGTTATATGACCTGGGAGCAGTTGCGGGAACTCGCTGAGCGAGACGGCGTTGCCATTGCCAACCATACCGCCGGGCATGGGCACCTTGCGAGAAAGCCTGGTGAGACGAAAATAGACTGGAAACAGAGAGTAACCCATAGCCTGGACTCCGCTCAGACAACCCTTGAAAAACAGCTTGGAACAAACCTTCCCCTGTTCGCCTACCCGTACGGCGAATTTGATGAAGCACTGGAAGCGGAGATAGCCGACCGTGGATGGTTCGGATTCGGGCAACAATCGGGAGCTATAGGTCCGCTATCGGGCAAAACTCGACTACCGAGGTTCCCCATGGCCAACGCTTACGGAAAGCTTAACGGGCTTGAAGACAAGCTGAACAGCAAAGCGTTTCCCATAGATACCAGCAAGCTGCCCGATGGCATTATGACTACCAACCCGCCAACACTGACATTGCCACCTTCATCAGCGATTCAACCTGAAAGGCTGACCTGTTTTGCCTCCGGCATGGGGCGTATAGAGTTTGAGACCACAGACGAGGGAATCATCGTCAAGGCTCCGGAACCCTTCAACAGCCGCCGGTTCCGCTATAACTGTACTCACCCGGCTGGAGACGGCAGCTTTTACTGGCTGTCACAACAGTGGCTGGACCTCAGCCAGCCGGAAGACTGAACCGACTACTCTGCGTCTACCATGATCAGCCCGAATTCGCCTGTGCTGACATGGGGTATCTTGCGGGGGCCGCGACGGGTTTCGATAACCGTTTGTCCTTCAAGATCCTGACTGCGGGTAAAGAGCACCATCCAACGCTCTTCGCTTGATAACAGAATCGGAATCCGGGCTTCAAGGTAGCCGCGCCGATGCCAGTTTTCGGGTTCAAAACCCGACACCAGATCCGTCACCAACCGAACAGGCCTGAGAGCGCTGTCCAGAAAAACCACAGAAGGCACAAAAACCCCGTTACCAGCGTAGGAACGCAAGCGCAAAATTTGCGCTTCGAGTTTATCTTCTCGGGGCAGAGCAATCAGTTGATAGGGGCTTTCCCCCGTCAGAAATTGGTGGACCGGGGAGCGTTCGTTCAGATGGATACCGAATTCACGACCTTCCTGCCATGGCTCATGATTTTGCGCATCCAGCGCCTTACAGCAGGTGCCGGAAAAGCGCTCAAGGTAACCTTCACTGCCCTCTTCAATTCCCAGAATGGCGAAAGCATCCGGGTCGCGCCCAACCACGGGTTCGGGAGCCAAAAGCATGTCGGTCACGCGATAGACCGTTGCGGGAGTAATCCTGGCGGGCGACTCAACAAGCCCTTTTTCGTCATCTGTACGAGTATCCGGCTGATAGTAAGTGGTTCTGGCGTTACCCTCGGCATCACGCCAGGTATAGTAGGGCTGGCCGTTTTCTTCACGCACGTACCCTTTACGCCTGAGCTCTTCCGCATCCGGATAGTTTTCAGCTGTATATTCGTCATCGGGTGGACTCCCCTCAGATTCGCCTGTAGGGGAGTAGCGTACCCGGCCTTGCTCATCTACCCAGGTAAAATAACCTTCTCGGTCTGAAACCGTCGAACCACCAACCTGACATCCTGCCAGTAAAGCCCCTAAAGCGACGCATGCAACAGCTGTCCATAGTTTGTGTTTGGTCACAGAGACGCCCTTTAAAAAGCGACACAGAGTGTCGTCAGAATTTCTTCCTGAAACTTAAACCGGCCATAACAACTCGCAGCGAGGTTTTAACATCCAGCCCGGCATAGGGGTTGTAGATAATATTGGTAATGTTATCGCAGTTGATATTGCAGCTGGTATTTGCCGGGATGCTTTCAACGGAATGCAAATAGCTGAGATTCATATCAATTTCAGTATTTTTATCCCACTTGTACCCCATTCCGACACTGTATAGGTTGGCGCCGCCAAAAGGCGCCATAACCGAACGCTGATCATCCGGTATTACCGAATCCCGGATCTCGACACCCGCCCTCAGATCAAGCCGGGATGAAGCATGAAACTCCATACCGAACGCCCAGTTCCACTGGCTTTTGAAGCCCAGGGGAAGCTTGAGGGTATTCGGGGTGGCGTTGTCCGGAGACAGAATACGGGCTGCATTGAGAAACTCGAGGTTGCGGTCAAACCGGAACAGAAAAGCATCCCATTGCTCATAATCTGTCCAGCCGATGTCGGCGTTCAGCGTCAGTTTCGGGTGCACATCAACACTGATGCCCGTCTGGAAATGCTGGGGGTAGACCAGGTCCATACTAACGTTGCCGGCCTCCCGAGGTGCGCCCGATGGCAGGCTGAGAATGGCCGAGGTAATAGCACCCAGAACCGATCCGTTAACACTCTGCCAGAACCCGGACCAGTCATCGGTATACTCGATTTCAAAGGTCCCCTTCATATTCATTTCAGCTTCTGAGGTATAGCTTGCCCCCCAGGTAAACCAGTCCACCGGATCCCACATCACCCCGAGTGTGTAAGTGGGCGACAGTGTTTCCTGAACACTGATACTCAAGGCACCGATATCGTCCCAGGGCCCCACATTCCCCCCGCAAAGCGCGAGCCAGGGCTGCAATGGCTCATCACCGCTTTCACAGTTGAATGCGTCCTGAAGAATTTCTGCCACACCCAGCAACAGGTTAGGCGCCCGCATATATTGGTCCGCAGCAATTCCCATGTGGGACAAATGGATTCCCGCACCCACAGACCACTCATCATTGATCTTGTAGCCAACAGTTGGCGCAAGGTAGGTCGTACGCTGCAGTGCAGCCGCCTGAGGCTGATAACGGCCGGGATCATTTGTATCGCGATAAAAGCCAGCCGCCATTGGCAGATAAAATGCGTTACCAAAGGTCAGCTTGGAGCCGGGAGGATTAATACTGAAACCTGCAGAAGGCGCGATAGCCGGCCCGGGAGGCATGCGCAAAATCCCGAAACCGGGTATATACAATGCAACGTTGTTGGTATGGCTATGGGAGTTGGCTACCGGGTCCCGTTGTTTGCCTGTGTTCGGATCGGTTTCCAGACCATCAATGCCGAATATTTCGTACCCATCCGGAGCCGTGAAATCGGCGTCAATATCCAGATAGATGCTCATAAGGTTCACTTCGAACTGACGGCCATCAAGTTTTGTCAGGCCCGCCGGGTTGTAGTGAATCGCCATAATCCCGGGGGGATCTGCTGTGACAGCATTCCCCAAAGCCAATGCCTTGGGGTGAATGGTCAGGTTCTGTGCGAGCTGAGCCTGTGCTCCACACGAAAGTGTCGTGGCGACCATTGCCGCGAGAAGCTGCCGCTGGTAGCTGTTATGTCCCATGAAATCTTTCCCTTCCCGTTAAATCGTCAGCGGCGCCAATCACTCTTTGAGGCCGGAGAAATTAATGGGCAGGGACACACCCAGGGAGAAATCCGGGGCATCCTCAGTCAGGCCGATACCAAGACTGGTGTTCACAATCGTGGTATCGCTGACCCGGGTTCCCAGAGACATGCTCAGGAAACCGGTCATCTGATCCTGTGCCATGGCCTGCTCGCCATTGGAGAAGGTCAGGATAGTTTCATCGCTGTAGCTGAGCTGCGCTGAAATACTCAGGGATATGTCGTAGGAAAGTGAATAGGCAAATCCGGCAGACCCTGAAATACCAAAACCGGGTTCGACCTCTTGCAGCAGACGCGCACCGCGAACCTGCTGCAGATCTTCCGCAGGCAGGTTGTAGGTCCCGCTCACAGAACCGAATATGACGACCGGATCAAGCACCTTTGACAGACTCAACCCACCGCTGAGAGAGTAATACCCACTACCGCTTGAAAGCTGTTCGGTAATATCTATTTCGTAGGGGCTTACACCAGTCCTGGTGGTAAACGTCCCGAACAGGGTCGTCGACATCTTGCCCGGCACATAGGCAAAAGGCTGCCACCGCCCGGTAAAGGAGATGTCACCAAAATCGTACAAATTGAGTTCGTCTTCAGTATCGTACTTAACGACCAGAGGAATCCTGGCACCAACAGTGAGGTTGTCCAGAAAGCCATAATCGTACGAGAATGAATTGGTAAAGTTGTGGGTTGCCGAAGGCACCACATCAAGGTTGCGCACCGAACCGTCGGTGATGGCAAGATCCAGTCGCTGATCTGCCGTATAGGAGTAATCAAACGAATAGTTGAGGGAGTGAGTGCCTTTTTTCTGAAGCGAATAGTTCTTTTCGGCAGCCTGAAACACTTCCTCAAGCTGGCGCGAAGAGTCTTTGTCTCCCTCCTGTTTTGCGAGTGCGTCCCTCGCCTGATCTACATTTCCATCCTGCGCCAGGGCCATGCCCGGAAGCAAACCTGTCGCGGAAACAAGGATAAGACCTCGCACAAACCAACGATTCATCCTGACTCCCTTATTTTTTATTGGTAATAATCCTGAACCAGGCAAGCCGCCTGGAGATCGTTAATTGCGACGGTAGTGCAATTGTTTTCGGGTATTCTCAACACTGCCGTCCGGGTTGTTCTTCTGGCGTTCAAGCAGGTTCTGAACGCGCCGGGCAGTGGACTCGTGGAAGGCTGGCATACGCTCCAGGGCCAGCAGTGTCATGGTCTGATCATCTACAAAACGCAGATCTTCTTCTTTGAGTTCGAGGTTATCCAGGGGTTTATCGCTGCCCGGAAAAACAATAAAAAGCACATTGTCGTCCCACTTTTCTTCAAACTGGGCGAGCGTGAAGGACAGGTTCCCCACCGCTGGGTCGGCCATGTATACACGGCCATCCCGAATGGTTCTGAGCACAACAAAGTGTTTGAAACCTGCATGCTGGATAGGAACGATAGCCGGATGGTCAAGGTCAATCAGGTCATCGATCGTCGCGCGAAAACCACCCGATGGATAACCCAATGCGGTAACAAGGCGCTTCATATCAAGCATGGAAAAAGCCCGGCGCGAAACGATGCGCTCACTTTCGCCATAATGCAGCAGGCCTTCCATCACCTGGCGTTCCGAGAGAGTGCGACCAAGATAGAAATTCAGAACGGTTGTCAGCGCTGCGCTACCGCAGCTGTAGTCGTACGCCTGGCGGACAATATTGCGAAATTTCTGCTCTACCAGCGGCTCGATACGAAAATCGGTTTGCAGCTTTGCAGGGCTGGAATCGACCTTCTGCTCGATAACAACGGCACCCTTTTCGTAGGGCTCTACCACAGTGGCTTCCTGCACTATGGCAAATGTAAGAATGGATCCAGCGAGCACCAGCAGCATGTCGGACGAAATCCCTTTTTTTATTAGGTGTGATTTTTATTGGGTTACATATTGTTACGGTAAGATACCGAAATAGCCGGGACCTTAAAGATAACTGTGCCTCAAATCTGGCGGTGCAAAAGCGCACAGCCCATCGTGCCCGTCGAAAGCGTGTGGAGCGGAAAAGTTGGAAGTCCGGAGATTGAGAATTCAGGGGTTGGGAATTCAGAGGTTGAGAGCGCAGGTATTGAAAGTGCGGGAGAGCAGGCGCAAGACATCTCGCGCCTGCCCGACAGTCAGATAGTAAAAATCATATCCATAAGCAGGTAGCACAGAAGAGTCACCACCACGATGCCGGCGATGTTCAGAGCGAACCCTGCCCGAATCATATCGCCGATCTTCATGTGCCCACTGGAGAACACAATGGCATTGGGCGGCGTCGCGACCGGCATCATGAAGGCACAACTGGCCGCGATGGCAGCCGGGACCGTCAGCAGCAATGGCGATGCGCCCTGAGATAGCGCAAGCGCTCCGAGTAGTGGCAGAAAAGCCGCTGCAGTGGCTGTGTTACTGGTCACTTCTGTGAGGAAAATAATCACCGTAACAACCAGCATGACCATAATGATCACAGGCAAAGCGCTTGCAACACCCATGCTAGCCGCAATCCAGTCTGCCAAACCGGAACTGCTGATAACTCCCGCCATGGCAAGGCCTCCACCGAACAGCAGAAGCACGCCCCAGGGAATACCTTTGGCCGTGTCCCAATCAAGCACAAAACTCTGCTGGCGCACATTAACCGGAATGATGAACATGGCAATGGCAGCCGATACTGCGATCCCGGTGTCAGTCAACCAGGGCGCAATGCTGGCCGACAATAAGGGTCGGAAAATCCAGGCGCTGGCTGTCAGGACAAACACTACCGCAACCAGTTTTTCACCACGGCTCATCTGGCCCATAGCCGCAAGTTCGTCATGAATGGCCGCGCCGGCGCCTTGCTGCGCCTCCAGACCAAAATCCTTGCGTGTCAGCCACCACCACACGATACCCAGCATAACGGTTGCCACTGGTACGCCGAGAAGCATCCACTGTGCAAACCCGACGGAAACCCCCTGAGTCTCATTGAGATAAGCTGCCAGCAGCGCATTAGGAGGAGTCCCTATCAGCGTTGCAATACCGCCGATACTGGCGGAGTACGCGATAGACAATAGCAGTGCCGTGGCATAGCGCTGAACATTCTCAGGCTGACCATTGCCCATCATGCCAATCACCGACAAACCGATGGGCAGCATCATGATTGCAGTCGCGGTATTGCTCACCCACATACTCAGGAAAGCGGTTGCCAGCATGAAACCTGCAATCTGGCGTTTTGGCTCATTTCCAACCGCCTTCAGCGTCATCAGGGCAATACGGCGATGAAGATTCCAGCGCTGCATCGCCAGGCCCAGAGTAAAGCCACCCAGAAACAGAAAGATAATCGGGTGCGCATAAGGCGAGGTCGCCTGAGAGATACTCCCAAGGCCAAGCCCCGGCACGAGCACAATCGGTAGCAGAGCAGTTGCGGGAATCGGGATAGCTTCCGTTGACCACCAGGTTGCCATCAGAAGCATCAGACCCATTGCCGACCAGGCCTCCACCGACATGGATTCCGGTGGCGGAAAAATTATCGTCATCAGCAAAAATCCGGCGCCAAGAATCAGGCCAATCAGCCGGCTTTTGGAGTAGCCTTCTGCCTCCTCCTGCATCTGTCGTTGTTCAGACATACGAACACTCCACTCCTCTTCGGAACAATGGGGGCAGAATAATGCCTGAACTCAATCACCAGAGCGATATCCGGCAGGCAGAAAACGGCCAAAACCGGAACTTTTGCCGAGGTCAGCGGCAAGATTCCCGTCAGTCACCGCAAGCCGACCGTTGATCAGCACGTGTTTTACGCAGCCGGGCACCCGGTTGACCATCCGCTGAAGCCCAAAGTTTTCCATTTCGGCCCATTCGACACTCTCCAGGTTCTGACTGAGGCCTTCGGGATCGAGAATCGTAATATCTGCCCGGTCGCCCTCGCGAATATGCCCGGCCTCGATACCAAACCAGTCTGCCTGCTCGCCAGTCAGGCGATGCACCGCCCTTTCAAGAGACATCACCGGTGCGCCCTGCTCCTGGCTTTCAAGAACCAGCTTGAGAAATCTCAGGGGTAAATTGTAGAAAGCCATGTTGCGAATGTGCGCGCCGGCATCCGAAAAGGTAATCAGCGCATCAGGATCGGCAACCATTTTGCTCAACCGATCCTTGCGATGGTTGCCCACAACTGTATACCAGCGTAGCGCCCGACCGTGGGATACGACCATGTCTAGGAAGAAGTCCACCACATGGATGCCTCGCTCCAGCGCCAGCTCGGCAAAGTTTTTCCCGACAACAGACTGATCCGGACAATCAAGAATAATGGCATCGCCAAAATCCCGCTGCCAAACCCGCGGCGAAAGCTTTTCCCGATAGAATTTACGGAATTTGCGACGGTATGCTTCGTCTTTCAGCAGTTCATTCCGTTCAAGCTGATCGCGAAGATCCAGTGCCATCTCGCCAGCGCCGAACTCCTCAAACAACACAATGTCCATGCCATCGGCGTAGACCGTGAAGGGCGTAGGTAACAGTTGCCAACGAAAATTTCCGCCGAAGCTGTTTGCAATCCGGCTCACCAGGCTGGCCATGGGTCTGACCGTCGGGTTGCCCTTAAGGTCAATCATCGCAATAAGGGTTGTTTTCAGCGGTTTGCGCAACCAGCCCAGGGTTTCCCGAAGATACTGGGTCACTTGTAGAGGATTGGCGGCATTGGGCGCGCCCTGGTGCACACGGTCATACCGGCGCAGCAGGCGATTAAGCCGGCTGACTTCGTGCCAGCGGGCGTAGGTGCTGGGCAGGCTTTTGGACCACTCCCGGTCTCCATCTACCTTGTCCCACTTCAGGCACATAGTAGATAAGCCCAGAAAACCTTCCTGCAGGGCTTCCTCCAGCAGATCTTCCATCTGCTGCTGTTCCTGTGCACTGGGTTTTACCTCCCGGTCTGTTGCCCGGTGCAACCCCATCACGGCTGTCCGAAGGTCACTGTGACCAAGAAAACTGATTACGTTGGGCCCCAGAGGGTGATTCCGAATAAAATCAACCCATTGCTTTGGCGTGCTCCAGCTCTTGTGAGCCTGCAGAATCGGTAGCACCTTCTCCCGCGGCACTGTTTCTACCCGGGTAAAGATATCCGAGGCATCCTCTGCCTCCGAACACACCATACTGAGCGAGCAGCTGCCTATCAGCACCGTTGTTACACCGTGCCGCACAGACTCCGAAAGCGCAGGAGATACCAGCAACTCGGCATCATAGTGTGTATGGGTATCCAGAAATCCCGGCGTTACCCAGCAGCCACTTGCATCAATAACCCTGCTTGCCAGGGCGGGGTCCGGCTCCTCCTCAAATACCCGCGCCACTCTGCCTTCATGAACTGCAACATGTGCAATGCGCGAGGCGGCACCCGTACCGTCGAAATAACGGCCTCCGATAATCAGCGTGTCATAATGGCTCACAGTGCCGGACTCCTTTTTTTATTCTTGGTTTTTATACTGAAAAGCAGTTTAGCCTTCGGCGCAGGCAACGCAAACCGTAGTATAAGGCAGCACCTGAAGCCGTCGAGGATCAATAGCTTCACCACAGACTTCACACTCGTCACCCTTGCCGTGCTCAATGCGTTCAAGAGCAGTTTTTATCTGGCCCAATTCGGCCCGGGTTTCTTCTTCAAGCGAATCAACGACTTCATCGTTCTGTGTCTGTTGAGCCCGCTCCTCGGAGTCTTTGTCCAAAGCACCGTCTTTACGCTGCTGATGTGCTTCATAGCGTTCCAGCCGCGCTGTAAGATCGGCTCTCAGGGTTTCAAGTTCGGCTTTGCGATTGCTCATTTCACATCTCCTGGTATTTCAGACCGGTTACGGATTCCCTGCAGACCACATTAGCGTCTAAGCCCTTTGCCGGATTGATGTTCGTCACAATTGTGTCAATGTACCTGGGAGAGAATAGTACTTTACCCGTCATCTGAACAAAGGAGTTGCAAATGCTGGGTCTGAACAAGCTGGGAAAAACTGCCAAGCAGTTAGTCAGTACATTTGAAACGAAGGTACGCGATGGGCAGCAACATCTGGAAAAGTTGCTTGGAGATACCGGCGTTATGGACCACGCGAAAATCTCCACAGTATCAGAGATGTCAGATGCCTATCGCACCATGGCTAAAGACCTTCTGCTGAACCCTTGGCGCTTTGTGGGAGCGGAGCTGGATCTGGCCCGCAAACAAGCAGATCTCGGTTCTTACACTTTCTCCCGGCTAACCGGGGTTGAGAAAGACCCGGTTGCACCGCCGGATATCGATGACCGGCGTTTCAACGCAGAAGAATGGCATAAACACCTGCCGTTTGATGTATTACACCAGGCCTACCTGATCAACTCCCGCGCGTTTCTGGACTGGGTAGAGAACATGCAAGGCGTCCCGCCTGCAGGCAAGGAACAGATGCTTTTCTACGCGCGCCAGCTCACGAGCGCGCTTGCACCTTCCAACTTCCTGGCAACAAACCCTGAAGCTCTGAAAATAACCTGGGAACGCAAGGGTATGAATCTGGTCGATGGCGGACGACAGTTCATCGATGATTTTCGCCAGAATCCGAAACTTTTCAACGTCGGCATGACCGATCGCTCCGCATTCGAGGTGGGCAAAAACCTGGCGACCACACCTGGCAAAGTCGTCTTCCAGAACGAGTTGATACAGCTCATCCAGTATACACCGAGCACGGAAACCGTCAGTAAACGGCCGTTGCTTATCGTGCCGCCCTGGATCAACAAGTTTTACATTCTTGACCTGACGGCCAAAAATTCTTTTATCAAATGGCTTGTGGACCAGGGGCAGACGGTCTTCATCATATCCTGGCGCAACCCGGGGCCCGAGTTGAGGGACAAAGGCTGGGATGACTATATGCTGGAAGGGCCTTTGGCCGCCATGGACGCCGTAACCGCTGCCACCGGTGAAGAGCAGATGAACCTCCTCGGTTACTGCATCGGTGGCACCCTCCTGGGCTCCACTCTGGCCTGGCTTAAGAAAAAAGGGAGAGACCCAGTCGTCAGCGCTACTTACCTGACCAGTCTGTTGGACTTCTCCGATCCGGGTGGCATTGGCGTGTTCATCAACGAGCACTCAATTCGTGGCATTGAGCGGATGCTGGACAAAAAAGGCTATCTGGACGGTCGCGCCATGGCGTTCACGTTCAACCTGCTGCGGGAAAACGAGCTGTTCTGGTCGTTCTGGACAAACAGCTACCTCAAAGGGAAGAAGCCCGCGGCATTTGACCTGTTGTACTGGAATACCGATGGCACCAACCTGCCCGCAAAAATGCACAGCTTTTATCTGCGGGAGATGTACCTGAATAACCGTCTGGTAGAACCCGACTCTCTTACCTTCGCTGGCGAAAGCATCAACCTTGCTGAAATAGAGGTGCCGTCGTTCTTTCTTTCAGCCCGTCAGGATCACATTGCCAAGTGGAAATCCACCTATAAGGGTGCACTGGTTCATGGCGGTGATGTGCATTTCGTATTGTCTGGTTCCGGCCATATCGCAGGCGTCATAAATCCTCCGTACAAAGAAAAATACGGCTATTGGACAAACGACACCATGAACCCGGATGCCGATGAATGGCTCGAAAGTGCAGATGAGCACGCTGGGTCCTGGTGGCCACACTGGCTGGAGTGGATTCAGCAACATGCCGGTGAGCAGGTTGCCGCAAGAATACCCGGAGAGGGCAAGCTTGCCGTTCTGGAGGATGCTCCAGGTAGTTATGTTCGGGTAACGGCGGCAGAAGCCGCCAAATAAACTGCAGGTGAAAACAAGTGCTGTCCGGCGCCAACGGCCACATCAAGAGCCGTTAGCCGGACAGCAATCATCAGCCAGACAGCAATTCAATCGGGTAGCGAATCGTCGTCTGATCGACTCCCGGCCGGGAGCCAAAGTCCACAAGCCGAAGGCGATTACAGATCTTGTTCTCCAGACCAGGCTCGCCAAGCGTTGACTCAACCACAGAACATTGAGACACAACGCCACTGGATTCGATTACCAACTCGGGCGTAATGCTGCCCTGCAGCGATGGTTTGCGACGAAGCTCACGATTGTAAATACTGTAGATGGCCGACTTATTGGCATCCATCGTACGTCGCAACTCTTCTTTGCTGCGTGTCCGCGAAGCGGTTTCCTGCTTTTCGCGGCGAACCGCCTCTTTAACCTCGGCAACACGCTCAGTCTCGGCAACTTCCGTTCTTTCACGCTCTTCAAGAACAACCTGACGGCTTTCACGCTCAAGTGCTGCGTCACTCACACCAGCACTGCGCTCATTTGTGGTGGCGCGGGCCGCCAGCGTGTCTTCTGTGGTCTTGCGGGTAATTGATTTGGCTGTGCGCGTAACCGGCGCGTCAAGCTTGACCGAACTGGCCAGGTCGCTGAGCCTGGACAGTTCATTGCCCATTGCCAGAATGCCGCTGCTCTTTGCTTTTTCACGGGCCTGGGCGACGGCTTCGGGCTTGGGCTTTTCCTTCACCTCGGGCTTCGGTGGCTCTGGTTTTGGTTCGGGCTTTGGTTCAGGCTTCGGCTCTGGTTTCGGTTCAGGCTTGGGCTGTTCAACCGGTTTCTCTTCGGGTTTTATCTCAGGCTCTGGTTCCGGCTCGGGCATAACCACCGGTTCAGGCGGTTCTTTTTTCTCGATAACCAGCTTGGCCAACTGTGGCGGCAAAGCCTCACGCTCCTGTCGATCCCGTTCCGGCAAATCTATCCAACTGATATATCCGGCAAAAATCACAAACAGAGGCGCAACGACCAACGCCACGGACAGCAAGCGCCTGCGCTCGCCCCGCTCGTGACTCCAGGGTAATCCATACCGGTACTCTGTCCCGCTCTGAGTCATGCTCCGGCCCCCTCTTTGGCGCGCTGGTTCACCGCCAGAGATATACTTGCGTATCCAGCATCCACACAGGTAGACATAATTTTCTTGAGCAAATCGTAGGGCAGTTCACGGTCTGCAAGGATGGTAATCGCCCGCCCCGCCTCGGGCTCGGGCTGACCTGACCGGCTGGCCTGGTAGTCCAGCTCCTGTTTCAGACCAGGTTCTATCTGGCCGTCCAGCGTCTGCAGTACGTCGCGTTTGATGACCACACGTCCGTTTACCAGAATATCCTGATCGGTTACGGTCAGCGCGAGCACGTCACCAGGCGGCTGTACCGCTGACGAGTCTGGCAACTTGATGGTGCTGCTCTGGTTGAGCACCTGCACGTCAGACGAAGAATTAACCATCAGGAAGAACACAAGAATCGTAAAGATGTCCATCAGCGACACCAGGTTCATCTTGCTCTGATTCTTGTTTCGTCTGTGGTGGCGCTTCAGGCGGCGGGCTTTTGCAGATTCTTTCATGACTGCCCCCCTTCTTTCGCCGCTTCTCCAGCCTCTGCTGTCGGCGCATCGCCCAGCGAGATTTCAGGGAACAGTTCCGCTTCCACGAGGCTCCCGGCGACCACGGCATCATAGGAGCGAACCGTATCCATTACGGAAACCAGCGCCTGATAGGACGTTTCCTGCGAGGGCATGATAATAATGTCTTTCTTGTCAGGGACCCGGCTTTTTATCTCTTTCATAACGTCTTTGAGTACAACGAAATCGTACTCGCCGTCGTTCCGGGCAATGGCCTTGATGACTCCACCCTGGTTGTCCGCAACTACCAGTCGGTCTGAATGGATAACCACCTGTATCTGCAGCTCCTCAACCTTATCCGGCGTGAGGCTTTCGCCCGTCGGGAAATTGAGCTCCAGAACGCTGGTGTGAGCAAACACCATATTCAGGAGCAGCACCGGCACCAGCACAATCATGAGGTTCATGAAGGGGGTGATATCGAGATCCGGCTCGCTCTGTAATCGACGATGCTTCCGTCTCATAGCCTGAAATCCTTCAGCTGATTATCAGGCCGGAGTGCGGGCGGTAGCGCCTGCGAGAGCGCCGGCCGGCGCTGCAGACGAAGCAGACAACGATGCAGCCTGCCCTGTAGGCGCAGAACCGGAGCGAGTGCCAGAACCATCGCTGAGCAGGTTGAGTACTTTGATACCCGCCATTTCGAAGCTGTCGACAATCTCATTGGTTTTGGTTTGCAGAACGGAATGGATCAACAGCATGGGAATGGCCGACATCAGACCGAACGCAGTGGTGTTCATGGCCACGGAAATACTCTGGGAGAGCAGGCTGGCTTTTTGCGCTGGGTCTGCTGCTGCAACAGCGGTAAATGCTGCAATCAGGCCGATGATTGTACCCAAAAGACCCAAAAGTGTTGCAATGTTGGCAAGCGTTGCGAGGTACTGGGTTCGCTTTTCAATGCGTGGCATGACATCGAGCAGACCCTCTTCCATGGCATACTCGATGTCCTCACGGCCTTGTCGGCGGGCCAGCCGCTGCAGGCCGAAACCGATCATTGTCGACATGGCAGTGCCAGATTCCTGGGCGTAATTGAGTGCACCTTTGAAATCACGCTTTGCAATCATCTGATGCAGACGGTCGAAGTCTCTGCGATTCGTGATCTTCTGAGCAGACAGGTATACATATCGCTCAATGGCTACAATGAGTCCGATAATCAGCACAATGGCAATCGGAAACATAAAAAAGCCACCTTCCTGAAAGAAGCGAACGGCGGTATCGATCATTTTCTGGGCACTCCATGGTCCGGGTTTTGAGTCAGTCTAAGCGCTGCTCTACCCCAAAGGGGTTAAGTTAGCGGAAGTCTTTGTTGCGGTTTGTTGTAGTTTGCACTCGGGCACAGAAACACTGTGACGCACGTCTCACTAATTACCCTGTTTCACTGCAGCCGGTTCGCTACTGAACGCCTCATGGTAGCGGACAAGCCTTTGAAATTCGTAGCGCTCCAGAGGCGAAAAGGCTTGTTCAACCATCAATTGCTCGTCTGGCGCCCGGAGTTCGTCTACCTCCGGTGGCTGCCAGGGCACTATGTACATCACCGTAGGTACCTCCTGGTCACCCCGAATGCGGGTGCCCTCAATGGTAACTATCCCTGACTCCTGGGCTTGGGCAGCCTGGAGACCAACCAATGAAACAAGAACCAGCAGAGCCGGTTTCCCCAGTTGTCTCATGATCTGCCCCTCACATCAGATTCTGTTTTTTGCATCAAATATCCAATCATCCAGTCTTGGGTCAGGTTCGGCGGCAAGCGCTTTGTACTGTTCGTAAAGTGGTAGCGCCTGCTCTGGTTCTCCAAGGTAAATATCCAGCAAAAATGCCAGGTTCAACAATGCTGGCAAGTATTCGGGGTTTGCCGCAAGGGCCTCACGGTAGCGCTGCTCCGCAGTTGGAAAATCGCCCGCGTTGCGGGCAATAACGCCCAGATGATTAAGCGCAACCGGGTGCGTCGGGTTCAGGACCAGCACCTCTTTGAAGCGCGCCTGAGCCAGTTCGGTTTCGCCCGCCTGAAACGCGATCACCCCCAGATTAATCAGCGGGCCAGTGCGTTGCGGATGCTGCGCCGCGATCTGCTCGAAGCGGCCTCTGGCCTCATCGGTATCGCCGTTTTCCAGTAATACAACCGCTTCGGAAAAGGCTTCCTGCAGAAGCGCTTCTGATTCCTCCGTTGCTGCAGCCGCATCATCTGGCGTATCTGTTCGCTCAGGCCCAAGCGCGCAACCAGACAAAAGCAAAAGGCTCAGAACCACCGCATTACGTTTTTTATCCCAGATCATGAACCGCTCCGGCTGTAACTTCGGGTTTGTTATAGCGGCCGGGCAGCAAACCACGCAACGACTCATAACTGCGCCTTACCCACTCATCGAAGATGCCTTCACGGGCACGTCGGATATTCTGCTCGTGAATATCAATGGCGCTGTCTTCAAATGGATAGGCCTGCTCTTCCAGAAGCAACTCGTACTGGGAAAGCTCGAGTTCACTGAGCCCATCCGGGCGTTCGGAATCCATAAGGTCGGCACCAAGGCGGCTGTAGATATGGGCAATCTGATAACCTGCCTCGGTTGAAAAAGACGATAACCCGTAACCTGCAGTGGTTTGATAAGCCTGCACGGCCTCTTCCAGCGCATTTGTTTTGGCCACCATGCTTTCGTTCAGCGGCAGTGTCAGGCGGATACTGTCATAGTAAGCCAACGCCTCCCGGGCGAAGATGGCAGAGGCAGACGCCGCCAGGTAACGCATGCGATCATCCGCAGCCTCGGGGTTCTGGTCAACTTTCTCCATCTGCCTGCTCAGCCAGAAATTACGGCGTTCAATATCGCCACGGGACTCGTAAAGCTCAGCCAGCCGGTTAGCCGCTTCCATGTAAACCGGTGCCGGCTCCGGGTGACTGTTGGCATATTGGCGCCAGGTATCAATCGCCTTGTCGTCGTTTCCGGCCTGATCGTAGAGTTCAGCTGCAATCTGCAAATTCTCCCGTCGCTCTTCCGGCGTAGTCGCCATGGCAACCATGATATTGAGCTCGTCGCCGGCTTTCTCCCACTGCCCGGTTTCCCGATAGGCGAAGGCAAGCTTTGCCGGCACCGTATCAACCAGCTCATGTTCCGGGAAGCGTGAACGGAAGCCCGTGAGCACTCCTATGGCCTCATCCCATTTCGCTGCACTCACCAGCAGGGATGCCGCGTCATATTGCGCATTGGCATTCAGCACAGACGCAGGTGCTACCGCCCCCACCCGCAAATATTCGCTGACGGCTGCGTCAATATTGCCCGCCTCTGCCAATTGCTCTGCTTGTCGGAATACAGACGCCGCCATGTTTTCCTGTATGCCCGGACGCCTTTCATCATCAACGGGCATCATGGCCAGAGCGTCACGGTAAGATTGTTCAGCTTCACTATAACGCGCAAGCTCGAACTGGCTGTGCCCGGCCATCAGCAGCGCCTCTGTAACCAAAGCAGGATCTGCAGCTGGCTGCCAGGTTGCCAGGCGAGCTGCCATAGGTATGACTTCCTCGAGGTTCTGCTGGTCAAATTCCCGCTGCAAGGCTATGTAATACACACCCGGAGCTCGGGAATCCTGCGGGAAGGCGTTCACGAATCTCAGGCGATTAAGTTGCTGGATTTCCTGCAGCGCGAAGAGATCAGCGCTTGTTTCGTTCAGCCAGGTTTGCGAGTACTCGCGAAATGCCAGAACTGAAGCATACCCTGCTTCTGCGGCGCGCTCCGATACCTTGCCGGCAGCGGGATAATCGTAGGCTACACGTTCAAATGCCTGGATGGCATCAGGCCACTCCTGCAACTCGATGTAGGTTTCTGCCAACAGGAACAGGCGCTCCGGTGTGCGGGGATGATCAGGGAACGTGGCTGCAAATTCCGCGTAATAAGAGGCAGCCTGGCGATAGTGTTCAGCCACCCCTGGGCCTGGCTTACTGGTATCGTCAGGTTGACGATTCCGGTTCTGCCGGGTGAGTTGCTCTTTTCTGGCTTCGCCGGCCAGCAGGTAATGACGATCTGCAAGTTCCGGCAACAGGATTTCGAGCTGGTCTTCTATATAAACCAGAGTCTCGGGGTCGGTCTGCGGCCAATAGTCACCATAGATACCGTAACGTTTAATAAACTCAGCCTTGCGATCCGGAATAGCTTTGTCAAAGCCTGCCAGATCAAGGGTATCGATTATCCGCATGAAATAACGCGGTGCCCAGCGGCTTTCCGGATGCTCGTCAATGTATGCTTCAAACACATCAACGGCGTCGCTGTATCGCTCACGCTCAATCAACAACTTGCTATACCGGTCGTAAACGAGAACTTCATAAGGCCGGCTACCCGTCTGCCGGAACAGGGCTTGCAAAGTCTCTGCGCCGTCAAGGTAAGACAGTGAGAGACCGACAACCCGGAACAAGTCTTCCGTGAGCGTCTGATAACGCTGGTCAGGCGCTTCTGCATCCTGTGCATCCGGCATAATCAGATCCAGCACTTCGACGTAGCTGAACAGAGCCTGCTGATAATTGCCCTGTTTGAACTGGCTCCACCCCTTCATGTAATAGGCATTCATCAAAAAGGTCGGATCGGTGCTTTCTTTGCTACTGCCGGGTTCACCACCGGCGAGAGCAACCTCATCAAACGCCTGTTCCGCCTCAGCGTACCGGCCATTGATAAACAGAATATCTGCACGCCGGAACTGGGCTTCAACCCAGTAATCTGAATCCGGATAACGTGTTACCAGGGTATCCAGCGCAACCAGCTGTTCGCCGGTCATACCACGTAACTCCCAGGCTCTGGACAACTGATAGTAAATCTGGTCGTTGCCCTCTCGCTCGGGGTATTCCGCCAACAGGTTGGTGTATGCAGCAATCGCCCCGGACAGATCATCTTGTGCGGTGTCGGTCATGATGCGCTCGGCCCGCGCGAATTCGAGATCGGCGAGCCGGTGCCGGATGGTGACCTGTTTGACGGGATCGTCCACCAGCGGAAGTAAATCCCGATAACTGCGCATCACTGATTCGAGAGAAACGGCGTCCTGCGGATTTTCATCGAGCTTGCCCTCCACCACAGCAAGATCTGCCTCTCTCGCCGCGCTTGCTGTGCCTAAAGACGCCAGAGTTCCGGGCCGGACGGCAGGCATTTCGTCGTCGCCCTGCCCCCACCACAGTGCCTGACAGCCTGTAGCCAGCATCGCATAAAGCACCGGCATCAGGCTTTTAGCCAGACAAAAACCAGAACGTCGGGCCTGCTGTAGAGTTTCAAGAGGCATTTTAATCATTGGCAGCCTCCGCGCTCTGGCCTTCACGGAACAGCTGATCCGCCAACCGCGCCTGGGCATGACGGGATGCAACCAGGTACCGACGCAGCTCACTGCTCTGTTGCTCAAGCGATTCATCCAACCGGCTCATCAGAATGCCCCGCGCCTGCTGCAATGCATCTTGCACCTGGGCTTTCAGTTCCTGAAGCTCCGCAGCGTTGCGGGCCAGCCGCCCGGTCAACTCACTATGTTCACTATCCCCTGCCATCAGGGCCTCTATACCGGCTCTCTGACTTCGGAACTTTGCCATTTCGCTACCGAGCTCGCGCAGCTGTTTCTGGGCTTCCCAACGGTTGACGCCGTAATCGTTCGCCACTGTCCAGTCAAAGTAAGCCTGCATTCGCTCATAGCTCGCACGCTGCCTGGCAGTGCTCTGATCAACCGGAAGCTGCGCGAGCGTAGCCGCAACCTTGTTCAGACGCGCCTTCAGGTCTTTCTGTTCAGTGGTCATGAAAAATTCAGCGTCTTCTCTCGCAAGGGCGGATTCAATATCTGTACGGAATGAATCCAGTGCTTCCGCCCAATTGTCTGCCTGCTGTCGTTCGAGCTCATAACGTGTCTCACGGCTTCGGCGCTCGCGCTGTATTTTTCGTGTTTCCAGCATGGCTTCAAAGGTGCCAAGCTGCGTTTCCCGCTGCACCAACAAAGTCTGCATCCGGTATAGTTCGTTGAGCTCCCCTAAAGCCTGCTGGAAAGGTTCTGTTGCCAACACCTCAGAAAGCCCGAAATCAGCAGGCGTTACCCGGAGGCGCCCATAGGCATCGGTAATAATGTCATCGCTGTCGCGGAGAAAACTCAACCGGGTCATCAGGTTCTCTTCGGTCAGTGCCTGCCGGGCTGTTATCAGTTCCTCTCCCCGGTTTTCGTAATGTTCAGCGGCCTGCGTATACGCGTTAAGCGCCTTACGCGGCTGATTCATCTGTTCCAGTACATAACCCCGGGCATAGGGAACCTGCTCTCTCCAGGCTAAAAACAACGTGCGCTGCGACAGGGCATCAAGTGCATCCAGAGCCCGCTGCATCTGGCCCTGACCCGCGGCCGCGACTGCATAATCAAACAGGGCCCTGTCAGAAAAAACTCCATCCAGAGGCATGGCACCTAACAGTGTCAGAGCATCGTCAAACCGGGCATCTCTCAGGTAAAGCCTGGCGAGAGATAACCGGCTTTTATCCAGTAACGCACGGTGCTCGGAAACCACCTCTTCCTCTGGATCCTCGTCTTCCATATCGGCAATGAGCGTGCGAAGGCTTTGCTGTGCTTCTGCGAAATCTCCGCCAGCGATCTCGTCCATGGCCAGGTTGTAGCCAAGATAGTGCGCCCACGGGCCTGATTGCCCAAGCTGCTGCCGCAGGCCCTCAATCAGAGCTTTGTCACCGAACGCGCCGGATGTCATGGCCAGCCGGGCTCTCAGATAAAGCCATTCCGGGTATAGCCCTGAATCGCTTTCTTCCAGAACATCTGCGTCTACCCGCTGAAGGTTCTCATAAGCCGGTCCATAGTCCCCTTCGAGATAGAACACTTTTCCCAGATAGAACCAGGCCTGACTCCGCACATCGGGCTTCAGGGTTACACCCGGCTCTCCATACTCCGGGTCATCGCTTTCGGCGGTGCCCGCTTCTTCAAGCAAGCGGGTGAACAGGTCGCGGGCTCCGCGGGTCATGCCGTAAGAAAGCATAAGCCCGCCCTCGACCAGCTCAGGATAGGCACCGTGCCCACCAATGCCACCACGCTCACGGGCGACATCGAGCAATGTCAGTGCATCAAAGGACTCACCCTGATAATAGTTGTATAGCACCCAGCCGTATTCCGGGTCCCTAGCCCTTTCCGGAGCCTTGTCGGCAGCCAATGCCGGCGTACCGAGCATGAGCGCAGCTGCGGCTGCCAGACGCACCGCCAAACCGGAATGAATTGCCCTTGCAATAAATGCCACTGGTTGTGTCACTCCCACTCCACAATGGAAACCGTGGGCTGATAATCCGAGGAACGATCCTGAATGCGGATTTCCAGAGCAGCTGTCTCAGTGCCCTTTTCAAAAGCCAGGCTTGCCGCCTGCTTGTAGGCGCGATTATCCGGCCCGATACCTTCTACAAACGCTGTTACTTCATGAGTACCGGTTTTCAGATTGCCAATAAACAAGCGTTGCATGCCACCACGCTCAAGGGCCGAGACCTGTCGATCTGTATAAAGATGGGAAGCCACAATATCGCCGTTTACCTTCAGCTTCACCGCATCCAGCTTGAGAAATTCGCCCGCATCAACGCTGAGGAAGACAGCAAATTGCGTGCTGGCAGGGAACAGCAGATCTTCTTCCAGAATGAAAAGATCCCGGTTAAGACCGATAACTTTCTTTTTAAGATTCTCAACGCGCTCCGCAACGGCCTGGCTGTCCTGAGCAGCGTCGGGCTCTGCGTACACCGCAGCGCTCGAAAAAAGGAATAATGCTGCAAATGCGCCAGCCAACAAGGTTTTGAACGAATCGATCATAATCAGGGCTCCTGCAAACTCAGTATTCGAGAATCACTGACGCTCTGGTAACCAGCGCATCAAATGAATAGAGAGGCTCTTCGCCCGGCAGATAGTTGCCCGGAGCCGTCACATCCCGGAAGTTGTCATAGTCAAAGTTCAGCCAGTCCAGCAACAGGCTGAACTGCAGCCGTTTGATGCCGGGCAGGGATGTCTGTTTCCACTCATAAACTGCACCGGCCCCAAGAGTAGTGCCTGAAAAGGAGCTCATTTCCTTGTCTCGTGCCAGGTGCGTCTGTGAGTTTTCGAAGGCAAAAAGGTCGCTGTAGAAATCTGCCTCACTCTGGCTGTAATAACGGACCGAGCCTTCGAGCGTCCAGCGCTCGTTCAAAGCGTGAACGTAACCCAGCTCCAGGGTGTGTGCACCGATGCCCCAGGTATCACTGAAATGCCGGTATTCGCCGCGGATCGACGCCCGGTATGGCAAATGATAGATCGCTCTGGCGGCCACAGACGTGCTGGTCCGGGTTTCCGGGTAGCGCTCGGGCTGGTAGAGAAACGACGTTGCATCATTCGGGTCGAGATAACGATTCTGGCGATACGGGTTCTGCAGGAAGCCCTCATCCGTGACCACTTCCAGATCAAGGCCCACAAGCATATTGCGGGTAAGCACCTGGCTAACGCCCAACTGGAAATTGCGTCGGTCGGCGTCTTCACTGAAATTGTCATTGCCTATCTTGCCAACCTCATCCCAGCCGCCGGCGTAGCCGAGGGTAACCGTCGACATACCACCAAAGAATTCCTGGCTGACGGTGAAGTAAACAGTATTGGCTTCATAGTCGTTTTCGAAACTGTTGGTAAAGCCCAGGCTCATAATCGAACGATCGTAGAGGTAATCAACACCAACGGTGTATTCAGTGCGTTCTTCTGTATAGGCACTTGCCGTTGCAAGTACATCCACAGAGGCAGCAGATACCATATCCACGTAATACTGCCCGGACACCGACACCTGGGGGCCGACACTCTTACGGGCCAGTATTACCGGTCCGTCAATAACCATGCCGCCACCATCGTAACGGTGGTAGAGCATATCGACGCTATCAACCGGAAGGGTTGCAGCCTGGGTTAACGAGCAAGAAACCATCATTGCGAGAAACGCCCACAGTGCCTGGAGCCGGAAGTTTCGATCAATTACATCCACAACCACCCCCTGCTCCGCCTTCTGCTCCTCGGGCAGATTCCCGGGACTGATAAACGTGATGCATATAGGAGTCCGCCTTGCCGTGACGACTCAAGCTCATGATCGGATCAGCCAGTCGGTCTCTCTCGTAGGGTTTTACCCAGGGTTTTACAGAACTGCACCCAGCGGTTGCCGAAAGCAGCAGTGCCAGCAGCAACGGCATGATGATCGTAAATTTACGCATAACGTTTACCCGCACTGATATCACTCTCGCACCAGTTCTCTGATCTGAGCTTCATACTCGACTTCATAGCCGGGCTTGTAGCCATAGTGAATGTAGCGGGCGTTACCATCGCGATCGATCATCACGGTTGTTGGCATGGCCGGCACTTCGTAAAGCTCGCTTACCGAACTTTCCGGGTCGTACAGAATCGGATAATTCACCGGCACCTTGTCCAGAAAACGCAGAGCCTCGTCGCGGTTCTCGTCGACATTCACCGCAAGAATCGTGAAACCAAGATCCTGATAGCGACTGTAGATATCGTCCATCAAGGGCATTTCCTGCCGGCAGGGGCCGCACCAGGACGCCCAGAAATTCAGCATGATCACTTCACCACGATGATCTTCAAGCCGGATGTTGTCTCCGGCGCGGCTTTCAAGAGTGAAATCCGGAGCCGGAACATTGATAGCGTCTGCTTGTACCGTGACTGCTGCGCCCGAAAGGGCAAGTGCCAATGCGATGGCTGTAACCGGGTTGTTCATTTCAAAGGCTCCTGTACTCAGAAAAAGACCGACAATCCGGAACTGATTTCGGTATTTATGGACGTCTTCTCGGGACCCACTACATCAATGCGGTAATAGTGCTGGCGCACACCCAGATGAATCGCAACGCTGTCTGTCAGCAGAATCTGATAGCCAGCACCGACATTCACGGTGAAACGCGTATCACCAGCAAAGTCCGTGGAACCAGCACCTGCAATCAGATAGAAGTTGGTATTGAAGGCGTAGTTTTCGGTAAGAAATGCCTCACCAGGCAACACGTTATAACCGAGGTTGATGTTGTAATAGCTGTAGTCGCGCTCGCTGTCAGTCAATACCTGAACGTTGCCAGCCAGATTCTCGAAACTGGTTTGACCGCCCTCTGCAAAGCCTATTCCGGCCTCGAAGAAAAACGATTCGCTCAGGTGATAGGTGAGCTTGCCGCCGTAAACCATTGATGATTCAAAATCTTCGATATTGAGCACGCCCACGAAAGCTCCGATCTCGAAGTTCTCGGTATCGATCAGCGCCTCATCAACTGGTACCGGCTTTACATCCGGCTCGATCAAAGGCCGATCGTCCCGCTCAGTTTCTTCAGCTGCTAACACCTGAGGCGCAAACGCTATGACTTGTGTCAGGCAGAGCCCGGTCAGAAAAAGATACTTAGTCCGATTTTCCATTCTGTCGCTTCTTCGTTGG
The DNA here is from genome assembly GCF_048259445.1 of Marinobacter sp. GTDB lineage: Bacteria > Pseudomonadota > Gammaproteobacteria > Pseudomonadales > Oleiphilaceae > Marinobacter. Next base: position 112,075 of record NZ_JBLXHQ010000004.1, read on the forward strand.
TTGATCGGCTGGTAAAGACTTTGTAGTCCTTGAACTCGGCCCGGATAAAATAACGGTCGGTGATATAAACACGCACGCCCACGCCCGCGTGGCCAATAGGGTTATCACGCTCTTCTGGCTGAGCAAGTGTCGCTTTCGGATCCACCCATATATGGCCCACGCCAAGGGTGAAGAACGGCGAAACCCGCCATTGGGGAAACGGTTGGTGCACAATATTCGCATTCACCATGAGTATTTCCGAGGCGCTGCCCAGCACCTGCGAACCCCAGAGTTCTGCTGCCAGGTTGGGGGTAAACCAGTAACCTCCGTAGCCAGAGGTTACCGGAGCACCTTCAAATTCCCCCATCATGATTCCGGCTTCGATAGTGCGCTCACTGAACGCCTCGAGATTCGGTACGTTGAGATCAACAAACTCCCCCGTAGCATCCCGGGTTTGTGCAATAGCAGCCACAGCCACCCAACCTTCGCGACCTTTCTCATCCCGCACTTTCATCCATCCGGTCTTGCGCTGCAGAAGCGTCAGCCATTCGCCTTTTTCGCTGCTGTGAAAAACCGGATACCCCACCGCCGGGCCGGTACGCCAGACAACATAAGCCTCGACAACCTGAACCATGGGATCGGCTTCATCCTCACCCCACAACCAACCCGCCCAGGCAGTCACAGGTAAACAGAGCATCAGTATCAGAATGGCAATGGGCATGGTTCTGGTATCGGTCCTGATCAGTCTTCCGGTGCGGCGAAGGGGTTGTTGTAGTATTGGGCGCCTATATCGAGCCACTCAGATATCAGGCGGAGTTCAGCCGCGGACAGGAAATCTTCATGTGCTCCGCCCGGGCCAAATACATTCCGGAACCGGGTACTGGCCAAGGCGCCGTTAACAGACATACTTTCTCTGACCGCAACCGGCGCAAGAATGGGCGTTGGCAGGCCAGTTACTTCATCCAGTATCGGGTCTCCATTTTCATCCCTGAGGACATCACCCGTATCAATCATTGTGTCCACCAACACACCACCCGGAGTGAGCTCCTGCTCGTTATCCGGAAACAGCAGCTCTCGATAAGCCTTGAAATGCAATGGTTCGGCGTCTGAAGGGCCGTCCGTGAGATCCAGTTGTGCCTCTGCAATAAATGGCGCTCCGGCCGCATCGCTGTTGGTATGGCAGCCAGTGCAAGTATAATCATCAATCACTTCCTCCTGACCGGCGACCATACCCAGAATTTCGCGATTCAAGCCCCAGAGCGGATGAATGTGCGATTCATAGTTGATAACCGTGCGACAGTTGGCGGCCCAGTCGTTTTCGCACACACCGGAAATCGGCTTCGGTGTGTCCAGTTCTTCGTAGGTCAGAGACAGGTCCGCAACGCTGTTAGCAAAATCGACCCATTCATCTGCAAAATAAACCGGATCGGGCGACGGCTCGCGGATACCCTTTATACGGGCATAGACTTCAGCCATCGTCTCGCCCATATCAGCGAACAGTGTTGTATCTGTGTTTGGAAAAGGTATACCGTTTGTGCTTGCGCCCGCCCAGACCGCTGCAGGACTCGCGTCCGGCCGGCCATGGGGAACCATTGAGTTCGGCTCATGGCAACCCTGGCACTCCAGGGTTTCACCGGGCTGAACCGTCAACCAGTTCTGATGACGAGCGCTGGTTCTGCGCCCTTGAGAGTCCACTACACTGACCGCAAAGGCCACGTTTGCCGGCACAGCCACTTTAACCGAACCGTCGGGCTCCACGGGCACGTAACCCAGTATTTCCCGCATCAGTTGCGCCCGGCTGCGACCAAAAGCGCTGTTATCAAAATCCCGCACGTTCTCACCGGGCATGGACACAGGCTTCTCCAGACGTAAAAATCTCGCCGGGCGATCAGCTGCAGAGGTTATTGAGGGATCCGCAGTTGCTGCGATACCGTTCGGCGCGGCATCTACACCGTCGATGTCATAAACACTACGAATATGTAGAATACCGTAGCCCCTGTCCGCCAACTGCGCGGCCTCTCCAGTAGTCTGGGCTTCGGGAATAAAGCCTTCTAGCGGGCGCTCGCGCATCAGCAGAGCCCCATCAAACTGCTCACCCTCTGAAGGCTCTACCACAGGCCTTTGGGTGCCACTTGCTACGTCCAGGAGCCAAAGACCGTAAACCGGGGGCGCGGGAACATAGTCGGCAGAAACCAGACGCTCTTCCGTGCAATTAACAATCCGGCTTGATGAAACCTCTGTGAGCCTGCACGGCGTCCAGCTCACAAGGTATCGGCCAGTGCCGTCCATCAGGGGTGATATAGACCCATAACGGCCTTGCAGTGAAAGCTCACCGTCAAGCGTAATACCTGAGATCAACGGCCTCTGACCCGTTCCCTCGCTGCCATCAATGCGTAATCCTGCTTCGACATAGTTATCAACATCTACCAGGGCCGGGGCCGAAGCATAGTCGTCGCTTTCAAAAGGGCGCAGCTGCACTAACAGATCGCCGGAATCGGTCGTGCGTGACTTCAGATACTGAACGTTGCGCGCGCCCTCCACGGAGTTGTGGGAATTGCGTCCGAAGAGATACGTGAGACCGGTTCCGTCGGGATTGACCTTGTATAGGTTAACGCCATTATTACGGGTCTGACCCGCATTGTCCCACCGGCTGAATACGATGGCTCCTGCGTCAGTAACCAGGGGATCAAGGTCGTGACTCTGGTTAAACGTAATCTGCAGGATGTTATCGCCATCCTCATCCATGGTGTGGAGCACGAATGCAGGGACATCCCTGTTTTCGTCAAGACCTGCATACTGGCCTTTGCCTTCGTCCAGCAAAATCGCTTTGGACGTACGCTGACGGGTGGATGAAAACACAATCCTGCCATCGGGGAGATAAGCTGGCGCAACATCCTGCCCAGCTTTAGCCGTTACATCCGACGTAATGATTCTGCGCAACAGGTCTGCGGCGCGGTCGTATTCCCAGATATTCCAGGTGGGCTGGTCTTCCTCATCGGCGTCTTCGATTTCAGGTGCGCGCATGGCGAACAGAAGGCGATTACCATCGTGAGAAACGTGCAGATCTTTTACGTCGTAACGCAGCCGACCGTCATCATCCAGAAACTCCGACCCGGAAAATGCCCGGGACGAGACATCGATCGCGCTTGCGTCAATTGATGCGCTGGATTTCAAAAACAGGCGAGCTCCGGGGCGAAAACCCGAAGGGTCCGCCAGGTTATCTTCAATCAGGGCCCCGCTGTTCTCATCAAACAACAAAGGCCGCTTCACGTAGGCAACCGGATTCTCAACCACAACTGGATCGGCCTGTTGACTGTCGGTACTGGACAAACAGCCCGAGAGTGCAACTGCCATACCGAGGCAGAGCAGCGATCTGATGAACTCGTTAGGGTTATAAGGCACGCGCCCTGACTCCAATGTAAAGACTGCAAAATTGCACTACGGCACAGAAATTCATGACATAAATTAAGTCGGTGCCTTCCTTCAGCTCTACGGGTTTTACGTAAGTAAATGTAATTACGTGGCGCACCCCACAAATTCCATGTTAATTGCAAGTATAAACTATTAACAATTGTCAAATTGGCCTATTGTGCCAAAGCCAAAAACAAAGCCATCGAGGATAGCGACATGAAAGCCCCACAAAGAATGCGCCCTGGCGCATTCAAGGCATGCAGTATGTCACTCCTGATTCTGTTAACCGCTACGCACGCTGCCACTGCGAGCGCGGGAGCGCGAGAGCAGGCCAAACGGATTCATGACAGGATTGCGGGTGTGCCGCCGTCTGCTTCTGTCCTCGACACAATGGAAGGCCATATAACTGACGGAAACGCTATCAGGGCCGCGGAGCTCGCGATGGATGATCCAGCCTTCTACGATGCGACCCTCAAGAATTTTGCAGCGCCATGGACCAATGAGGCGATGACGCCGTTTGTACCACTCAACGATTACAGCGCAACCGTGATCGGAATGGTAAGAGACGGCGAAGATTTTCGGAAAATCCTGTACGACGATGTGCTTTATGTCGGCAACTCCGGGCTCGGGCTGCCAGCATACTCGACTTCCAACAACAACCATTACGAAGAGCTGGAAGAAAGCGGTGCGCCCCTTAAAGACAGCCTTCGACCGGTAACCCAATCTTCAGTTAACGGACTACCGGCCAGTGCCACCGCTGGCGTAATCACTTCCCGCGCAGCTGCACGGGCGTTTTTCAGCGCCGGAACCAATCGTGCGATGTTCCGCTTTACCTTGATCAACCACATGTGCAGCGATCTTGAGCAGGTTGCTGACGTTTCCCTGCCCCCAGACCGGATTCGCCAGGATGTCTCGCGCAGCCCCGGCGGCGACAGCCGGGTGTTTCTGAACAACTGTGTGGGCTGCCATACCGGCATGGACCCTATGACTCAGGCCTTTGCCTATTACGATTATGAGTACAACCCGGACAGCGATCCGGATGGTGCGCTTGGAAGACTCGTATACAACACCGTGAATGACCCGGAAACCGGCTCGCTCGTTCAAGGCAAGTATCTCATCAACTCCACCACATTCGAACCGGGCTATGTAACGCCGGATGATAGCTGGGATAACTACTGGCGGCAGGGCGTAAACCGGCGACTTGGGTGGGATGGAAACCTGCCGGGCTCCGGAAACGGTGCCAAGAGTTTGGGTAGAGAGTGGGCTCACTCAGAAGCTTTTGCCGAATGCCAGGTGAAAAAAGTGTTCAGGAATGTGTGTCTTCGGCAGCCTTCCGACAGTGATGATCATAACCAGGTCAAAGCGATGGTAACCAGCTTCAAGAATACAGGTTTCGACCTGAAGCAGGTATTCGCCGAGTCTGCCGTCTACTGTGCCGGGGAGTAAGAGCGCGATGACAACAATAATTCTTCAGCTACAAAACTGTATGCGTTCAGCAACGACTATCGCTACGCTGGTGCTGGCCACAACTCTGCTCAGCGCATGCGGCGGTGAATCCACGGAGGCATTGCCAAATACAGCGTCGAACACCGGCGCAGTGAACTATGCCGGGCCCGCGCCAGCGAGCGAAGACGTGCAGAACTTCAAACTCAGCGTCTGGGACAACCTCGTTCAGGACAATCGTTGCGGATCCTGCCACGGAACAGGAGGCCAGTCGCCCACATTCGTTGACAGCCAGAACGTCAATACAGCCTACAGCCAGGCCAATACGATCGTAAATCTGGGCGACCCCTCCCAATCGCTTATGGTTACCAAGGTTGCAGGCGGCCACAACTGCTGGACAACGAGCGATTCAGTCTGCGCAGACATCCTTACCACCTACATTTCGAACTGGGCTGGTGGTTCATCAAACTCGGCCAAGACCATAGAGCTTCGTGCGCCTACCATAAAGGACCCGGGAAATACGGTACCTTTCCCCTCTGGCACCGATGATTTCGAGAGGCTCGTATACACACCGGTACTGAAGAAATACTGTAGTGATTGCCACGGTGACAGCGGCCAGACACCCTATATTGCCAGCGGCAATATCGGAACGGCCTACGAGCAGTCCAAGAGCCGGATGAACCTTACTACGCCGGCAAACTCACGCTTCGTAGAAAGGCTGAGATTTGACGCTCATAACTGCTGGACGACCGACTGCGAAAGCTCCGCCGCTGAAATGGAAACAGCGATTCTGGATCTCGCCTTACTTCAGACACTCCAGCCGGTCGACCCGGATCTGGTCACCAGCAAAGCGCTGGTCCTGGACAGCGATGGCCTTTTGGCCAATTCCGGCGGGCGCTTTGAAGACAACATCATCGCGCTTTACGAATTCAAGGCCGGCGAAGGCCAGACCGCATTCGATACGAGCGGCGTATCCCCTGCTCTGAATCTCACGCTCAGTGGAAACGTAGACTGGGTTGGCGGCTGGGGCATAGACATGCGGCCAGCGGTGCAGACGGAACAGGGAGGTATGGTACCGGCGGGGAAAGCTCAGGCCTCAACTGCTGACAGCCGCAAGCTGCATACACTACTGACAGGGTCCGGAGAGTATGCGATCGAAGCCTGGGTAGCTCCTGGCAATATCACTCAGGAAGACGCGCGAATTGTTACCTATTCCGGCTCGTCCACCACGAGAAATATGACATTAAGCCAGTCTCTGCAGCGCTATGAAGTGTTGCATCGCAGCACCACCAGCGATGAAAACACGCCGTTCGCGACGCAAGATGGCGACAAGCTTTTGCAGGCCACGCTGCAACACGTTGTTGTCAATTACTCCCCGGGTGCAGGACGGCAGATTTTTGTAAACGGACAATACTCCGGCGATATGGACCCGGATGATGCCGGCCTGCTGTCTGAATGGGACAACAGTTTTGCGCTGGTTCTTGGCAACGAAACCGACGGCAACTCGGCCTGGCAGGGCGCCATCCGCATGGTCGCCATTCATAACCGGGCACTGACCCCGGAACAGGTACAGGCTAACTTTGAAGTCGGTGTTGGCCAGAAGTTTTTCCTCCTGTTCAGCGTATCTGAACTGGTTGGTCTTAATGAAAGCTATATTGTGTTCGAAGTCAGCCAGTTCGACAGCTTCAGTTATAGCTTCAACAGCCCGTTCTTTATTAGCCTTGATGAAACCGTCGAGCCCTCGAACATCCCGCTTCAGGGCATGCGTTTAGGTATCAACGGCAAAGAGGCCACCGTGGGCCAGGCCTGGGCAAATCTTGACGTAGTTCTGAACAGCACGGACTACGAGCCTGGCACAGGCCAGTCATTATCCCGGCTGGGCACGATCATCGCACTGGAAAACGGTCCCGAAACCGACGAATTCTTCCTCACGTTTGACAAACTGGGCGGCACCACCTATTCACGCTCAGAGCCAGCTATTCCAAGTATCGCAACACCCCCGGACCTGCCTCCTTCGTCGGAAATTGGCCTGAAGACTTTTGACGAGATCAACGAGTCTATGGCCCGCATGACCGGCGTTGCGAAAACTCAGCCGGCTGTCTTGAACACCTTCAACACAGTCAAACAACAGTTACCAACGATTGAAAATATCAGCGGCTTTTTGTCATCCCACCAGATGGCTGTCACCCAGATGGCGATTCAGTATTGCGATGTTCTCATCGAGAATGGCCAGGCGAGAGCCGATTTTTTCCCGGGCTTTGATTTCACAGCAACTCCCGCTGCGGCCTTTGATCACAGCGGAAAAAGCCTGATTACCGGACCACTGTTAGCGCGGTTCGTTGGTGAAAATCTGTCTACCCAACCTGCCGCACTGGATATTCAGGGGGAGCTTGGCAGCCTGATAGACGAGCTGGCCAAATGTGGCGGCGATGGTTCCAACTGCCCGGCAGACCGCACCGAAACAATTGTTAAAGCAAGCTGTGCCGCTGTTCTTGGCAGCGCCACCACCCTGGTTCAGTAGAGGACAACGCTCATGTTTATTCGCAAATCCCGTAAACGGCCCCTGGCCAATGGCGAGCCCCTCTTCCACGATGATCACTCGCGGCCGCGCTCCCGCAGAGAGTTCATTGCACAGGGCATGATGGCAGGCACCGCAACCGTTTTTGGCGCATCGCTGTTCAGCCTGTTTGCCAACCCCAGAATGGCTGCAGCTGCGCTCTCCCCGGATCTGGAAAGCCTCAAGGCCCAGTGTGGTATCGCGGTTCAAGGCGCGGGCAAGATTCCATTTATCTGTTTCGATCTGGCAGGCGGCGCGAACATTGCCGGCTCCAATGTGCTGATGGGCAAGTCCGGCGGCCAGATGGACTTTCTGAGTACCGCCGGCTACAGCAAACTGGGTTTGCCCGGTGACATGCTGCCAAACGATCCTTCTTTCGTGAATGAAGATCTGGGGCTGGCGTTTCACTCTGACAGCGCGTTTCTTCGCGGTATTCAACAGAGCACCAGCGCCGGCACCCGCGCAGCAACTAACGGCGCGATCATCGCGGCCCGTTCAGAGAACGATACGGGCAACAACCCGCACAATCCCATGTACGGCATTCACAAAGCGGGCGCAGACGGCTCTCTACTCTCTCTGGTTGGCTCGCAAAGCACAGACTCCGGAGGAAACTCTCTGGCACCTATGAACCTGATCGACCCTCAGGTACGACCCACCAAGATTGATCGGCCATCCGATGTAACCGGTCTGGTGGATGTTGGGGACCTGATTGGCATTCTTGACCAGAAAGATGCGGTGGCGGTTATGGAATCCATCCAGCGCATCAGTGACAAGAAAATGGACAAGGTGAACACTCAGATCACCACAGACGAAGCCGTGAAGGAGCTGGTTCGCTGCGGCTACATCAAGAGCGCTGACCTTGCTGATCGCTTTGGCAACCCGGCCGATCTGGATCCGGAACTGGATCTTGAGATAGTTGGCCCCACGGGTATATTTACCAGGGACGAATTCAACGGTAACCGTGAGTTCCGCAAAACCGCATCTGTCATGAAACTGGTGCTGAACGGCTACGCGGGTGCCGGCACAGTAACCATGGGAGGCTACGACTATCATACGGGTGAGCGTGCAACCGGCGAGCGGCGGGATGAGCTTGCAGGCCGATGCATGGGCGCTTGCCTCGAATACGCAGCAAAGGTAGGAATGCCACTGATGCTTTATGTTTTCAGTGACGGCTCGGTATCAAGTAATGGCCGCCTGGATGACTCTCAGGATGGACGGGGTAAAGGCGAGTGGACGGGCGATAACCAACAAACGGCCGCTTCCTTTTTCCTGGTTTACAATCCGAACGGGCGACCGGTCGCCACCCGTAACCAGATCGGTTTCATGCGTGCAGATGCCTCGGTGGAAACCGCTTCCAGCCCGGCTGCAAATAATGTAAACCAGCTGGTACAAACGGTTTTGCTAAACTATATGGCGCTTCACGGTGAACAGGGTGACTTTGCCTCAAAGTTTCTCGGCCATGGCCTCGGCAATCCCGACAGTCAGGATCGATTGATCGCTTTTGAAAATGTGGTCAATGGTACCATTCCACCAAAACCGACTACCCCCTAGGGCAGGATCCCGATGAACTGGCTCCCGGTATCAGCGTCACGATTCCGGGGGCGCCAAACCCTCGGAAAAATGCATGATCCGCTGATCATCGATGATAATCGCATCGATGCCCGGCAACCCTTCAATCATTTCAAGTCCCTTTTCCGGTCCGAGAACAAAAACCGCGGTAGAAAGCCCGTCCGTTGTCAGCGCATCGTTTCCGATAATCGTAACACTCTGAACACCGCGCACCGATTTCCCGGTACCCGGCGACAGGATGTGATGAACACGTTCGCCCTGGTCATTGATAAAGAAACGCTCGTAATCACCGGAAGTGGAAATAGCAACATTCGCTAACGGCAGCACAACCGCATTACGTTCTTCGGAGCGTGGGTCGCGAACACCCACAAGCCAGGGGCTTCCTCGCTTGTCACCTAAAAGCCGCAGGTCACCGCCGGCACTCAGCCGGGCATGATAAACACCCGCCCGCACAAGGCGTTCAATGCCAAGATCAACGGCGAAGCCTTTGGCAATGCCTCCCAGGTCAACCAGCAGGCCTTGCTGACGATAGAATACGGTGCGCTCCGCTGCATCCAGAATAATATCCTGATAATTGATATGGCCAAGCCTTGAACGGATATCTTCCTCGGAGGGCTGTTGGCGCTCGCGGTAATCGTAAAGGAAGCCAACGGATCCGAAGCTGATATCGAAAGCGCCATCGCTGAGTTCAGCCACCTCGCCCGCTTTTTTAAGGACCTCGAAAAGCTCCGGGCTTACTTTGACCGGGGCGTCTGCGGCAAGGCGGTTAAGTTCAGAGAGTTCGGAGTCGTCCCGGTATCGGCTCATGTTCCGGTCTACCTGATGGAACACTGCAAGAACATCCTCCGCAATAGCATCGGCAGCGCTCCGGTCACTGAACCAGAATTCCAGCTCCACGGGTGTTGTCATCGCGGTATCCGTGTACCTGTGCCACTGTGCCTGAACCGCAGACGGTAACACAGCTAATATCAATACCCACGCGAGGCGTCTAAAACCGGTTGAAAAACAACCCGTCAGGACGTTTATAGATGTGATTTTCACCATCAGCGCTCAGACAACCCCTGCTCGTGACTCAGTAACGCCTGCTTGCGCTTGATACCCCAGCGATATCCGGAAAGGCTGCCATCACCACGAAGTACCCGATGACAAGGCACAACCACAGCAAGGGAATTAGCGGCACATGCTCCCGCTATTGCCCTTGAGGCGGTGGGTATCCCCATACGTTGAGCAATCTCACCATAGCTTGTCGAACTTCCCGACGGAATCTCCTGCAGCGCACGCCAGACTCTACACTGGAACTCTGTGCCGCGGAGGTCAAGTTGCACAGCAAGCGGCCGGCGGCTGTCAACCAGATAGTTCATGACACCGGCAAACCAATCCGCCCTGGAATTATTTGCATGCTCGAGAGTGGCATTCGGGAAACGACGAGCCAGTTCCGTTACCAGTTCGTCACGCGACCCACCCGGCAATACGGCGCAAACACCGCTCTGCGTGCTCGCGACCAGAATTTCACCGAGATAACAGTGGCCTGTCTGCCAAGTGATCGTTTCAGCCTGTGCATTACAACCCGCCATGAAAGGCTCCTGTGCCTGGGTTCCTCTGTTTCCCGGTCGTTCTGGGTATGCATTCGCAGTATGACTCATGTCAGCGAGGGTGCAAACGTACAATACTTTACGCAAATTGCCACTTTAGTCTGATTGCCGGATTCGACACAGGCAAAGAAACTAACCCTCTTGCCGATCAATAAACAATCAATAATATTCAGAGTACCCATCCGAGTGCCAATCACTTGGCCGTGCCCTGCCACTGGAGACTTCATGAAACCCGTAAGCGCACTCTTTACCGCCTGTCTGCTGCTGCTTGCCGCAAGCACAGTTGCGGCAGAAACACTCAAAATAGGCCTGAACTATCCGCAGACAGGCCGCTACAAAGATCAGGGTCTACAACAGAGGCTGGGTGCTTTTCTGGCAGTTGATGAAATCAACAAGGCAGGCGGTGTTCTGGGGCAGCCGCTGGAACTGGTTATACGGAACACCCGGGGGGATCCCTCAAAAGGCGCAGAGAATACAGCTGAACTGATTGATCAGGAAGGCGCTCAAATGGTTTTCGGTGGCGTATCCAGCTCCGTAGCCATAGCTTCAGGTAAAGCTGCCCGCGAGCGCAACAAACTTTACTTCGGCACCCTCACCTACTCCAATGCCACAACAGGAAGCGAGGCGCACAGCCATATGTTCCGGGAACCCTACAATGCGTGGATGACCGCCAAGGTTCTCAGCCAGTATCTGAAGCGCAATCACGCTGATGAAGATTATTTTTACATCACTGCAGACTACACCTGGGGTTGGTCGGTTGAAGAATCTGTGCGCAAATTTTCCAACACCGAAGACACAAAACGACACCCCGGTGTAAAAACACCCTTTCCCCGTGCCCTGGTGAGCGACTTCCAGAGTGCCCTGGAACAGGCTGACGCCAGCGGTGCCAAAGTGTTGATGATGGTACTGTTTGGTGATGACATGGTTCGTGCTCTCAACACAGCATACGAAATGGGCCTGACCCAAAAGATGCAGGTTGTTGTTCCCAACCTGACGCTGGGCATGGCCCGGCAGGTTGGCCCAACCATTATGGAAGGTATCGTCGGTGGTAGCCCCTGGGTATGGAATGTGCCCTATGAGCTGAACTATCCGCGCGGAAAGGAGTTTGTTGAAGCCTTCTCACAACGCTATGAAATGCGGCCATCCACTGCTGCAGCCTCCGCTTACAGTATTGTGTATCAATACAAAAGTGCAGTGGAGCGCGCCGGAACCACCAATACCCGGGCGCTGATTCGCGCTCTCGAGGGGCACAGATACTCCTTTCTGAAAGATGAACAGTACTGGCGTGATTTTGACCACCAGAATATCCAGTCCGTTTACGTGGTCAAAATCAAACCGCGGGAAACCATCATGGCAGACCAGTACGGCTCGGATTACTTCAGCATCATCGATTCAATGTCTGGCGATACTGCAGCCCAGACCCGTGAAGAGTGGGAAGCCCGCCGCAGAGAGGCGGGCAAGCCTCTGAGTTTGTGAGCCTGCCCGCTCTTGCAATGCAATGATCAGAACAGATAGTCCGTTGTGAGAGTGCGCGAGTGGCGACCGCGCACAATACCGGTTACGAGATCCCGGTTCCGCTCACTGGATTTGGTCGCTACCGTTGTTCGAATTGAAAACACCCTCAAGGCGTCAGAAACCGAGAGGGTTCCTTCGGCAGAATCCTTCCGCCCGTTGAACGGCAAAGTGTCTGGTCCTCGCTGACACTGGCCATTCAGATTGATCCGCCCTACCTGATTCGCCAGAACATCAATGAGGCCGCCCATAATCTCCGGGTCGGTGCCAAAAATACTGAGCTGTTGGCCAAACTCGGAATCCCTTACGTGGCGGATAACCTCCGACTCATCACTAAACGCTACCACAGGAATAACCGGCCCGAACTGTTCTTCACTGTAGATGCGCATGTCTGTGGTTACCGGGTAAAGCACCGCAGGATGGAAATAGGTACCATTTGCCTGCCCTCCGCCTTCGTTGACTATGGCAGCACCCTTCGCCTCCGCGTCCTTCACCAACTCACGGAGGTAGGTTACTTTGCCCGGCTCCGGCAAAGGCGTCAGTGCTACGCTCTTGTCCCAGGGCATTCCGGCAACCAGATCGTTTACAGCTGCCGAAAACCGCGATACGAACTCTTCGGCCAGGGATTCGTGCACCAGCAGCAGTTTCAGTGCAGTGCAGCGCTGTCCATTAAAGGAAAGTGCCCCTGCGACGCACTCATTCACGGCAAGATCCAGATCGGCATCCTGCAACACAATGGCAGGGTTGTTGGCATCGAGCCCAAGTACCGCTTTAAGCCGATGAGGCTTCGGGTGCATCTGTTTCAGCGCAGAGGCGCCTTTATGGGTGCCAATAAACGCAAACATATCGACGTGACCACTTTTCATCAGCGGACCTACGGTATCTCGGCCACGTCCAAAAATTACGTTGATAACTCCAGGCGGAAAGGACTTCTGAAACGCTTCCAGCAATGGGCCTATCAGAAGTACACCGTACTTGGCGGGTTTGAACACCACGGTATTCCCCATAATCAAAGCGGGGATAAGCGTGGTGAAGGTTTCATTCAACGGGTAGTTATAGGGTCCCATGCAAAGCGCCACGCCAACGGGCAACCTGCGGGTCTGGGCAACAACCCCACCAACCGTTTCGAATCGCGACGAACGCCGGTCGAGCACCTTGAGTTCATGGATAGTATCGCTGATGTAGTCGGCGGTTCTGTCAAATTCTTTGCAGGCATCAGTATAGGTTTTGCCAATTTCCCACATCAACAGCTCAACAACGGCCTCGCGGTGGCTACGCATTTCCGTCAGAAACCGCTCTACGTGTTCAATACGCCGGGCCACTGAGAGGCTGGGCCATTCGCCGCTGCCCTGACCATAGGCAGTTACTGCCGCGTCCAGAGCCTGAAGGGCAGCATGCCCATCCATCATCGGTGTTCTGCCAATGACTAACGGCCGCGGCTCAGAACCATCTTCTGCCTTAATACAAACGGGGCTACGTACCTCAGCAAAGGGTCCTTGCCATTCCCTAAGCTCTCCTGCGATCAATGTATGACTAATTGATAGACCGCCATCACGCCTGAACTTCTCCGGAATGCTTTTCTCGTCCGGGAAAAAATCCGGTCTGGCCCAGCTTTGCGTTTGCTCGTTACTGTCTGATCTCGCCGTTTTTGTTGATTGCATGACTGTCTCCGTCAGTTGGTTTCGCATTCGTCTGTCAATAACCCGGAGGCCTCGGCCAGAGCTCCGGCTATGGCTCCAAAATCTTCCGAATGCAGAGAGGCACCGCCTATCAGGCCACCATCAACATCAGCCAGGCCAAAGAGATCAAAAGCGTTTTCGGGCTTTACGCTACCGCCATAAATGATTCGTAAAGCATCACTGATATCCTGCGAAGCTTCCGACGCGTTACGGCCGACAAAGCTCCTGATATCCTGATGAACCATTGAAACTTGCTCAGGAGTGGCTGTTCTCCCTGTGCCAATTGCCCACACAGGCTCGTAAGCAACAACACCTTTTGCCAGCGACGACAGGCCTACCTCGTCAATCACAGCCTGTATCTGGTTTGCCACCACTGTGGATGTCTGGTCGGCTTCCCGTTCCTCCAGCGATTCGCCAACACAAAGCACGGGAGTCAGCCCCACGCTCATCACCGCCCGGAATCTGGCAGCGACGTCCTGGTTTGTTTCACCGTATAGCGTTCTTCGTTCAGAGTGGCCAACAAGCACATAGCGACACCCCATTTCCTGAAGCATGGTGGCGCTGACCTCGCCGGTGTAGGCTCCGGATACGAAAGCGGAGGCATTCTGTGCGCCAAGCGCAATACCCGTATAGCCGAGCAGGTCCCGCACCTGGAAGAGATACGGAAGCGGCGGACACACAGCCAGATCCATGGATTTACGGAACATGCGAAGTCGCGGCAGCAGCCTTACCATCAATGCCTGATTGGCCTGAAGGCTGCCGTTCATCTTCCAGTTTCCAATCAATACCGGTTTTCTCATGATCTTTCTCCTGAAAAGAGTGTTGATCAGCTATCCAGCGCGCAACGAATGGCACCCACGCCGGGATAGAACGCATGGGCTCCAAGATCCTGTTCAATCCAAAGCAGCCGGTTGTATTTGGCAACCCGGTCTGAGCGGCACAGTGACCCGGTTTTGATCTGCCCTGCCCGGGTAGCCACCGCCAGATCTGAAATAAACGTATCTTCGGTCTCGCCACTACGGTGGGATATCACAGCGGTATAACCCGCATCCTGGGCCATACCGATGGCGTCCAGCGTCTCCGTCAAGGTGCCGATCTGATTGAATTTGATGAGTACAGAATTGGCTATACCTTTGCTGATGCCTTCGCCAATCAACGCGGTGTTTGTGACGAAAAGATCATCACCCACCAGCTGCACCCGCTCACCAAGCTTCTCAGTCAAGAGCTTCCAGCCTTGCCAGTCGTTCTCATCCATTCCATCCTCGATGGAGGCAATGGGGTAATGCATGGCCAGCGATAAAAGATAATCTGCGAATTCTTCGGAACTGAATTTCTTTCCTGCTCCTTTGAGGTCGTAACAGCCGTCGGAGTAGAATTCGGAAGCGGCACAATCAAGCGCCAGAACAATATCGGATCCCGGGCGATAGCCCGCTTTTTCCACTGCCTCCAGAATCAGGTCGAGAGCCTCTTCACTGGAGCGCAGGTTCGGTGCGAAGCCACCTTCATCACCCACAGAGGTAGAGAGGCCCTTTTGCTTCAGCAGGGATTTGAGTGAGTGAAAGGTTTCAACGCCCATTCTCAGCGCCTCGCTGTAGCTTGGGGCGCCAACTGGCTGAATCATGAACTCCTGGATGTCTACGTTATTGTCGGCATGGGCTCCGCCATTAATGATGTTCATCATGGGCACCGGCAGAACACTTGGCCCGTCACAGCCATAAAGCTCAGCCAGGTAACGGTACAGAGGCTGTTGCCTGTAGTCCGCTGCTGCATTGGCCAGGCCCAGAGATACCGCGAGAATCGCGTTGGCACCAAGTGCCGATTTGTTGGGAGTACCATCCAACTCACACATGAACCGATCGATCGCGAGTTGATCAGATACCACCCGACCCTCCAAAGCCGGTGCAATACGATCATTGATGCCTTTAACGGCTTCAAGCACGCCCTTACCGTTGTATCTTGAAGGATCACCATCACGTTTCTCCAACGCCTCACGGGACCCCGTTGAAGCACCGGACGGAACACGGCCTTGTCCGACCACGCCATTACGCAGCACTACATCTACTTCCACTGTAGGAAAACCACGAGAGTCCAGAATTTCCCGGGCGATGACTGCTTTGATCTGTTCCATACCGTCGTTCCTGTTAACTATTTTTGTTTGCGAATACATCTTTTTTTACGAACACAAAATCTATAATAATGTTTGAAAACGAACATAATCAAGCAAAAAAGAACAGAAAGAAAGACGATTTTTCTATAAGGAAACACGAAAACGCCAACCTTCGATCTGTCTAACTAACTCGAAAACGCCCCGCCAGAGTTTCAATATCAGCCACCGATGCCTCCAGCCGTTCACAGGTCGTCACTAACCCATCAATCTGATCCAGACTTTCCGTAGCGGAACAGCTTATGTCGTTAACTTGCCGCGTAACCGACTGGCTTACGCCTTCCTGTTCATCCATACCGTGACGGATCTGGTCCGCTCCGCGATGTATATGTGCCATGGCGTTACGGATTTTTTCGGCACCCTCGGATACACCCTCAATGAGTGTTCTGACCGCACCCAGCTCAGAGAAGCTGGCGTTCATTGAGCTTACGGATTCTGAAGCCTCGGATTGAAGACGCTCCACCAGAGAGCGTATGGTATCCGTGCTTTCTGTGGTTTTTCGGGCAAGGCTTCGAACCTCATCGGCAACCACGGCAAACCCGCGACCAGCCTCTCCTGCCCGCGCAGATTCAATGGCCGCATTGAGTGCCAGCAAGTTTGTCTGGTTAGCGATACCGTCTATCGTTGCAGTAATCCGTTCGATATCAAGTGACGCCTTTTCAAGCTGCAAAAGCTTGCCCGCCGTATGCTCAGCCTGAGTTTCCAGGCCGGCAACACAGCGGCTTCCCCTCTCGGCTGCCTCAAGATTTCCCGCAACCTGAAGATTGATCTGACCTACAAGATCATGAGTTTCACGCACCGAGCCGGCAACTTCTCTTGAGGAGGCCTCCATCTCGGTCATTGCAGCTGCAATAGCTCCGAGCTCGTCTGATTGCCCACGGATTCGTTCATTGAAGTCTCTTGCAAACCGGGCATTGCCGGATGCAATGACCGCAATATCAGCACCAGCCTGCTGCAAGCTCCCGAGGACCGTTGCCATGGCGTCCGCCAATTGGTTAACGGATGCTTTGAGGTCGACAAACTCGCCCCTGGCGTTAAATTCGAGACGACGTGAATAGTCCCCTTTCGCCATGGCAGCCAGATGCGCAAGCGTGGCTTTAAGCGGTCGACTGATCATTCCGGCAAGCCACAAGGAAGTGGCCAGCGCAAAAAGGATCACCAATGGAAGCAGCCAATAAACAAGCTGCTCTGAATACCGCGCCAGCTCATCCAGTGAAGAAACTGTCGCTGTGGCATGATCTGAAACCTCCCTCCTCATCTCATCCAGATTGGAAGCAAGAATATTCAGGTCACGTTCAATTGAACTTGCGGCTTCTTCAAGCCGGAGTTGATCCTGCCGATACATCAGATACTGGCTGATAATTCCGTCGCTCTGGTTAACCGCTGCCAAAAATGTCTGTATCAGTGGCGGCAAAGCCTCGAGCCTTGGAACTTCTGCAACCAGTGCATTGATGTCCTGCTCAATGGTCTGAGTGTTGAACCTGAGATTTTCAACGATATCTCCGAGTCTACGAGCATCTTCGGTACTGACCATCTGCATAATCAACAGTTCGATATTCGCCAGGTTCTCCATGACCGTGGTAAAAAGATCACGAATATAAATATCATCTCCTGCCGGTTCCGTACCTTCTCTGACAAGGAGACGTTTGATTTCTGCGTTGTTGGCCAGAAACGCTGACAGGCCCTCATTGACTACCTCGGATACCTCAAGTACCGACAACTTGAATTCACCAAGCTTTACCGCTGATGACCCAAGGTTTTTCACTCGCTCAATAACAGGTTGACTACCGGAATAGACGGCTGGAAATGTCTCTGGGTTATGAAACGACGAAACCGTCGCTGCGCCTCTACTCATATCTTCAACAGTCGCATTCAGAGCGGAAAGTCTTATGGTGAGCAGCTCCGGATCAGTGGCGGAAAGCAATGACAGCATCTGCTTTCCCGCCTCTGAACGGTTGGCCTCCAGCTCCTGAATCAATGCACCAAGGGGGAAATAATCCGATGTGAGTTTATCGGTCGTCCCGGAAAAAGAGGACATGATATGGATATTGAAAGCTCCCCAGCTGGCGATGATCAGACAAAGGAACCCGAAGCCGGCATACAGCCGGTGAATGATCGAAATTCTGTGCATGTTTGATACCTTCACCGCTTGCCCGGAACATAACGGGAGAAACAGCAGAAAAAGGGCCGGCAGGGCTTACCCCGGGAGGGGCTACCTTGAAATGCTTTAAATGTGGGGAAAGATAAGCAACCGGCCAAACCCACCGTGACAACGGTGCTTTGCCTGCCGCAACATCAGGGTCCCATTGCGGCAGGCATTGCGCTTCAGAAATCAGCTCTCGCGAGCGTCTTCCCAGGTTTTCAGCAGTTCCTTATAAGGTACAGTTTTACCCTGCACTTTTTCATTTGCCAGTTTGGGCTTGGGTGCGCCAGGCTGATCGAACCAGTACTGCGGATCGCGGGGCTCGTTCAGCTTTGGACCACAGGTAGCCAGAACATTGGCTCTTTCAAGCCGTTCCATAACGCGGTCCTGAGCCTTGGCCAGACCATCAAGAGCTTCCTGCGCTGTCGCTTCGCCGCTGGCAGCCTGAGCAACATACTGCCACCAGAGCTGCGCCAGTTTCGGATAATCCGGTACGTTGGTGCCAGTAGGTGACCACTGAACCCGCGCCGGGCTGCGGTAGAACTCGACAAGACCACCCAGTTTTGGTGCCATTTCCGACATCGCATCCGAGTTGATATCGGATTCGCGAATTGGAGTCAGACCCGCAATGGTTTTTTCCAAAGACACGGTTTTAGCAACGGTAAACTGAGCGTACAACCAGGCCGCGAGGCGGCGCTTCTCGGGAGTCGAGTCCAGGAACGTCCAGGAACCTACATCCTGATAACCCAGCTTCATGCCTTCTTCCCAGTAAGGTCCACGTGGGGAAGGCGCCATACGCCATTTCGGAGTCCCGTCTTCGTTAACTACCGGCAGACCCTCTTCGATCATGCTGGCCGTAAAGGCTGTGTACCAGAAAATCTGCTGAGCAACATTGCCCTGAGCAGGCACGGGGCCAGATTCCGAAAAAGTCATTCCCGTCGCTTCGGGCGGGGCGTACTTTTGCATCCAGTCGACATACTTCTCAGTCGCGTAAACAGCTGCCGGGCCGTTCGTAGCACCACCGCGTGATACGTCTGAACCTACAGGGCGGCAGTCCTCAACGCGAATACCCCACTCGTCAACTGGCAAGCCATTCGGCAGTCCCTTGTCGCCGGCACCCGCCATAGAGAACCATGCGTCAGTAAAACGCCATCCGAGAGACGGATCCTTCTTGCCGTAATCCATGTGGCCGTATACTTTCTTGCCATCGATCTCCTTGACGTGAACCGAGAAGAACTCCGCGATGTCCTCATAGGCTGACCAATTCACTGGAACACCGAGATCATACCCGTACAGCTCCTTGAACTGCTTCTTCAGATCCTCACGCTCAAACCAGTCCGCACGGAACCAGTAAAGGTTGGCAAATTGCTGAGTAGGCAGCTGGTAAAGCTTGCCATCGGGCCCGGTGGTAAAATCAAGCCCGATAAAATCTTCAAGATCGAGGGTCGGCAACGTAAGATCTTTGCCGGGACCATTCATTATGTCTTCAACGGCCACCACTTTGCCGTAGCGGAAATGCGTGCCGATGAGGTCGGAATCGTTCACGTAACCGTCGTAGATGTTGCGGCCAGACTGCATCTGGGTCTGCAACTTCTCGATAACGTCGCCTTCCTGGATCAGGGTATGGGTGAGCTTGATACCGGTAATTTCAGAGAATGCCTTGGCCAACACGCTGGATTCGTACTCGTGAGTGGCAATCGTCTCAGATACAACATTGATTTCCATACCCCGGAACTGCTCCGCGGCTTTGGTAAACCAGGCCATCTCTTCCATTTGCTGTTCTTTGGTAAGGGTAGACTTTTTGAAAGAGTCGTTTACCCACTTCTCAGCTGCGTCCGAGTACTGATCAGCACTGGCATGCATGCTCAGCCCCATACTGACAGCGCCGATTGCGGCGCTCAGTAGCAGGGTCTTCGGATATTTGTTGTTTTTGAACATATCCAACCTCATTTGCTTTGTTATGAATGAAGCGAAGTAAAACCGCGCTTCGTTTGGGCTTGTTACAGCACTTGAACCATGAAACGTGTCTGCTTGAGAAACACCAATGATCGTTTTCGATCATTAAAAAGAAAATAGTTCGTTTTCGAATTCTTTACAACCTTTTCGTTTAATTTTCTCAGAAGTATTTTTATACAGCCAATCACCCTGATCGTTCAGCCCCAGCGCAGCAAGACCAAGAGCCAAATCACCGAGACCGTCAGCGCCACCCATAGCGTAATGTCGCTGACGGCAAGGAACGTCAGGTGAATGTACGCTGCAGACAGCAAACCGATGAACAAACGGTCTCCGCGCGTCGTCTCGATCGGCAGAAAGCCTTTGCGCTCGCTACAAGGGGAAACAATTTCGTAAACGGTCATTACCGCAAGTATCATTGCAATAACCGCAAAGAAAACAACAACAGTAGGTGTCCAGTTCATCCAGGCAATCATGGGAATCCTCCTTATACTCGTCCGAGAGCGAAGCCTTTGGCTACGTGGTTGCGAACGAACCAGATAACCAGCAGTCCGGGGATAATTGTCAGTACACCGGCCGCAGCCAGAACGCCCCAATCAATGCCACTGGCGCCGATCGTCCGGGTCATGATCGCCCCGATAGGCTGAGCATCCACCGAGGTGAGGGTTCTCGCCAGCAGCAGTTCGACCCAGGAGAACATGAAGGCGAAGAATGCTGTCACGCCAATACCCGAACGGATCATCGGCAGAAACACTTTCACAAAAAATCTGGGAAAGCTGTATCCATCAATGTAGGCCATCTCGTCGTACTCACGGGGAACGCCCTTCATGAAGCCCTCAAGAATCCAGACCGCCAGTGGCACGTTGAAAAGGCAGTGGGCCAGCGCGACGGCAATGTGGGTGTCAAAAAGACCAATTGACGAGTACAGCTGAAAGAACGGCAGCAGGAAGACCGCAGGCGGCGCCATCCGGTTGCTCAGCAGCCAGAAGAACAGATGCTTGTCACCGAGGAACTTGTATCGGCTGAACGCATAGGCTGCAGGCAGCGCCACCAACAAGGTTATAACGACGTTTATCGATACGTACGCCATTGAATTGAGGTAGCCGTTATACCAACTGGGATCCGTAAAAATCACCGCATAGTTATCCAGCGTAAAATTCTGTGGCCACAGCGTGAGGCCACCAAGAATTTCCTGACTGGTTTTGAACGACATGTTCAGCAGCCAGTACACAGGAGTCAGAAGCAGCAGGATAAAAACGGTTATCCCGATATTCTTGGAACGTGTCTGTCTCATCACACTCTCCTTATTTTTCTTTATCGGCGTGAGTAATAGCAGTGAAGAACAACCATGAAATCAGCAATACAATCAGGAAGTAGATCAACGAGAATGCTGCTGCGCGCCCGAGGTCGAACTGCCCTATTGCCATGGTTGTCAGCGTCTGACTCAGGAACGTTGTTGAGCTTCCCGGTCCTCCGCCAGTGAGAACAAATGGCTCGATATAGATCATGAAGCTGTCCATAAATCGCAACAGTACTGCAATGATCAAAACACTTTTCAGACGCGGGAGCTGGATGTATCTGAATATTGCCCACTTCGATGCCCGGTCAATTTCTGCCGCCTGGTAAAAGGCCTCCGGAATAGCACGCAAACCGGAGTAGCAGAGCAAAGCAACCAATGGTGTCCAGTGCCAGACGTCCATAAGCAAAACCGTCAGCCAGGCATCCAGAGTGTCGCCCGTGTAGTTGTAATCAATGCCGATTTCATTAATAGCCCAGCCGAACAACCCAATATCGCCGCGGGCAAAGATTTGCCAGATAGTGCCGACTACGTTCCAGGGTATAAGCAGCGGAATGGCAATCAGAATAAGGCACAGAGAGCCTTTGATACCGGATTTCGGCATCATCAGGGCCACGCCAATGCCAAGCGGAATCTGAATCAACAACACAAATCCGGAGAAGATAAACTGCCTTACGAGGGAATCCTGAAGGCGTTCGTCAGCCAGCACTTCCTTGAACCATTCGGTACCAACGAAGAATGCCTGGCCAGGGCCAAAAATATCCTGAACCGAATAGTTGACTACGGTCATCAGAGGTATCAATGCCGAAAAGGCAACCAGAAGGAATACTGGCAGAACGAGCCACCAGGCGCGGTTATCGGGGATCTTGTCCATCACTGTTGCTCCTGTACCAGAAATTCATCCACATACAGCATCAACCACTGTTTCGGGAATGAAAGGTGTATGCGGCTGCCAATGCTGGCATCAAATTCCTCGGTCTGGCGCACCTTCATCTCCTGCTCGCCAAGCTGGACAGTCACGATCTTGTAGGTGCCAAGATCTTCTATATCCAGGACTTCTGCTTCATAGGTGTCGTCAGAGGGGATTGGCGAAATCTCGATAAACTCGGGGCGGATGCCAATCTTGAGATTATCGGATCTCATGCGCTTGAGAAGATCGACCTGCCAGAGTTCAAGCGGCAGAACGGTAGAATCAAAACATACGCCACCGGAACACCGCTCAACCTCAACGATATTCATACCGGGGCTTCCGATAAAGTAACCAACGAACGTGTGGTTGGGTGCCTCGAACAGCTCAGTGGGCGTGCCGAACTGAACTACCTGGCCGTCGTACATCACGGCAATTTTGTCAGCAAAAGTAGACGCTTCAAGCTGATCGTGTGTGACGTACACCATGGTGATGTCAAACTGCTCATGGATCTGCTTGAGTTTCCGACGCAGCTTCCATTTGAGCTGAGGGTCGATAACCGTTAAGGGTTCGTCGAAGAGAATCGCCGAGACGTCTTCCCGAACCAGGCCCCTGCCCATGGAAACTTTCTGCTTTTCATCCGCCGTCAGATTTTTTGCCTTCTTGTAAAGCTTATCCTCAATCTCAAGGACCGCTGCGATCTCGTGGACCCGCGCTTTGATTTTGGAGGCAGGTACCTTGTTGTTTTTGAGTGGAAAAGCGAGGTTATCGTATACCGTCATCGAATCGTAGATAACAGGGAACTGAAATACCTGTGCGATATTTCTGTCCCGCGGTGACAGCTCGTTTACCCGTTTTCCATCAAAAAGTACCTCGCCTTCGGAAGGCTGCACCAGCCCCGAGATGATGTTCAGCATTGTGCTCTTGCCACACCCCGAAGGTCCAAGCAATGCGTATGCACCTCCTTTATGCCAAACATGATCAAGCTGGCGAATGGCGTAATCAGCCGGCCCGGATGGTGTGTCACTGTAACTGTGCGCCAACGCTTTCAATTGAATTTCAGCCATCAGACAGACCCTCCTGAAACCCGGGATGGTGTATGCACCAGTTGCTCATCGTTATCGAAGACGAACAGTTTATTGATCGGCAAGTAGACCTTGACCGGCGCACCGGTGTGGTACTGGTGAACCCCCATCAGCTGCATGACCATCTCGAAATGACTGTTCTCGACATGCATGAAGGTTTCAGAACCACTGATTTCGCTGAGCGCTACTTCCATGGACATTTCAAGATCGTCGTCATTGGCGGGAACCAACGCGATATGGCTGGGGCGAATCCCGAACCAATAGTCGCCAGGTGTGAGTTTTTCCAGCTCCTGGGTCAGTGCATGGTGGGAATATTCATCAAAGGTAACTTCGGTGTCTGTAACCCTGCCGCGAACCATATTCATGGGCGGCTCGCTGAACAACTGCGCGGCCAGGGTATTTACCGGGGCACGATAGACATCCATGACCGGTCCGGTCTGAACAACGCCGCCTTCGTGCAGCAGAGTTGTGGTGCCACCCAACGCCAGAGCCTCATTCGCCTCTGTTGTTGCGTAAACTGCAATACACTGGCGCTCGCGAAAGAGATCCCTGAGTTCCGCTCGAAGCTCTTCCCTCAGTTTGTAATCAAGATTCACCAGCGGCTCGTCGAAAAGCACCAGGGTTGCATCCTTCACAAGCGCGCGCGCCATCGCAGTGCGCTGCTGCTGGCCGCCGGAGAGCTCAAGCGGATAGCGTTTAAGCAAGGGATCAATCTGCAGCATCGACGCCGTTTCTTTTACCCGGCGATCAATTTCCGATTCTGCCATTTTGGCCAGGCGCAGCGGTGAAGCAATATTTTCGTAAACGGAAAGCGTGGGGTAGTTAATGAACTGCTGATAGATCATCGAAATGTTCCGGCTTTGCACACTTTGCCCGGTAACGTCCTCGCCCTTATAGAGCACGCGACCTTGTGTCGGCTTATCAAGCCCTGCCATCAGTCGCATCATTGAGGTTTTACCGGCCAGCGTACGGCCAAGCAGAACATTGAAGGAGCCGGCCTCGAAAGTGAGGTTGGCGTCCCGAACATAATCGACGCCGTCGACCGTGCGGGAGATATTCTCCAGTGTTAAGGACATAAGCATTCCTTGTTGTTCTTGTGGAAACGCATCCGGATACGAAAACAAACACCCGGAAATTCAATTTCGAAATTATTAACGCAAAGCCTGTACCAGTTCTTTTACAGACATACGTACAAACCTCTATAACATTGATGTTAAACAATTTTTTATTTTGCGATCATTTCTAAACCGAAAATACAAATGTTCGGTTAACAATACTTTGTTCAAACTGAACATTGACCTGAACACCATTTACACAGATGATTGAACAGTTTCCGGGCCAGACCTGAGCAAATGTCTCCCGGTGCCGACTCTGAAAAATATAAAAACGAACATAGAGATGCAGCCTGATGAGGAAGAACAAACACCTGGATGATCGAAGCGACGTCGCGAAATCCTGGGAACGTTGTATCGCGTGGGGCCTCGACCACGAGCACGAACCAACCCCGCCAGAGCTCGACTCTGTTCGACTGGAGGATTTAGGCCGCCGCTACGATGAACTGCTCTCGAGCACAGAGGCAGTGGTGCTTCCCTATTACCGTAACGTGCTCTCCAACAGCCGGTGCCTGATTCTTCTGGCAAACCATCACGCCACTGTCCTTAAAAGCTGGGGCGACCAGCGCATCACCGAAACCCGTCTGAAGCCCTGGTTTCAGGCAGGCTCAAACTGGCAGGAACAGCAGTGCGGCACCAATGCTATAGGCACCGCAATTGCCACTGGCAGAGCTGTCCAGATACAGAGGAACGAACATTTTCTCAAACTCCACAGGAGCATCATCGGCTCCGCCGCTCCTATATTTGACGCCCGGAGACAGCTTACCGGCGTGTTGAGTGTTTTCAGCGATGCCTATCTGCCACAAGCACATACACTCGGCATGGTGCGATTGCTTACCCAGTCTGTGGAAAACCGCCTGCTCAACCGGCAATTCGAATCCGATCATTTTCAGATCACGCTCAACACCACTGCTGACAACTTCGACAGCCCCTGGTCGGGTATACTTGTGTGCGATGACTCAGGCCTGATCGTCGCCAGCAACCAAAGAGCTGATCAGCTACTGGGTACGCAAACCACAGACGCCAGGCTCGATGATCTCTTTACCACTCATCGAAACCATATCCTTGGACATCCCGAACACAGCCCGATACAACTGACAACGAAAAGTAAGGTTCGGCTAAGCGCTCGCCTCAAGCGCCCTTCGTCTATCAAAAAACCGCTTCTGGAGACAGGAAAGCAACTTCCGGAACCCCCCACCCAACACAATCCCTCTGCCTGGAACAAACTTTCGGATTTTTCCAGCCTCGAATATGGTGATGCATCGGTTCGTCGCTGCGCCGAGCAGAGCCTGAAAGTTCTTGAACGGGGTGTGCCGGTTTTGATAACCGGTGAGACCGGCGTTGGCAAGGAAGTACTGGTGAGCGCCCTGCACAAGGCAACTCATCGCAGGGATCAACCCCTGGTTGCAGTGAACTGCGCGGCTATCCCGCCAGAACTGGTGGAATCCGAATTATTCGGCTACGAGGCGGGTGCATTTACGGGTGCCCGGGCCCAAGGCTCTCTCGGTTTTATCCGAAAGGCCCACAAAGGCATACTGTTTCTTGATGAAATTGGCGAGATGCCGTTGTCCGCGCAATCGAGGCTGCTCCGTGTGCTACAGGAACGCGTGGTCACGCCCGTTGGGGCCACCGAAAACGTGGCTGTCGATATCCTGTTGATCACAGCAACAAACCGCTCCCCCCAGGCCAGCATTGAATCGGGACAATTCCGGGCTGACCTTTATTACAGAATCAACGGGCTATGTATTGAGCTTCCAGCACTTCGAAACCGCACAGACAAACGCAATCTCATTCAGAACATCTACCGCCAGCATCGCGACCCGGTCCAGAGCGAATCCCTGGCACCGAAAGTTCTGTCTGCGCTGGAGAACCATCCCTGGCCGGGCAACATCCGCCAACTGGTGAATGTTTTGAGGGTGGCCATCGCCATTGCTGACGGTGAAGACATACAGATATGGCATCTACCGGCGGATTTCCTGGCCGAATTCGACGCCAAAGCCTCACCGGTTCAAACCGGAAATACAGATCTCCCGGATGCTTTACCACTGAAACCAACTAAACAGTGCGATCAACAGGAAAACGATGCAAAAGATAACCACGCTCATACTCTGCGGGTCTATCACAGATGCAACGGCAATGTGTCGAGCGCTGCCAAAGAGTTGTCGATCAGCCGGAATACTCTATACAAACGACTGAAGGAACTGGGCGTCCGCTGACACGCCCCTCTTCCCCACCTGAGCCCGGGAACATCGCAAGGGCTGCTCAGAGCTTATGAACCGCCTGAATCCATCCGTCATATAGCTCGTCGCGTTTTTTCTTTGTCATTACCGGTTCAAAGCTCCGGTCACACCGCCACAAACTCGCGAGTTCATCCAGTGATCCGTATACACCGGCTTTAAGCCCGGCCAGATAAGCGACACCCAAGGCGGTGGTTTCTACAAGAGACGGCCGGTCCACTCGTGCACCCAGAATATCCGCAAGAAACTGGAGAACCCAGTTATTCGCAACCATGCCACCATCAACCCGAAGGTTAATTGGTCGTATGCCGTCCTTTTCCATCGCTTTTTGCAGATCTTTGGTTTGATAGCAAACGGACTGCAAACCCGCCGTGACAATTTCCTTTATGCCGGTATCTCTGGTCAGACCAAAAATTGCACCGCGCGCATTCGGATCCCAGTACGGAGCGCCAAGGCCTGTGAAGGCAGGAACCAGATACACTCCGTGATCTATCGGCGTTCCTTCTGCCAACGGCTCTGTCTCACAGGCGTTCTGAATCAATTGAAGACCATCGCGTAACCACTGAATGGTCGCTCCGGCGATAAAGATACTACCCTCCATAGCATAGGTAGGCTTGCCATTCAGGCGATAGGCAACGGTCGTTAGCAACCTGTGTTCCGATTGCAGCGCCTTGTCGCCGGTGTTGAGCATCAGAAAACAGCCGGTACCGTATGTACTTTTGGCCATACCGACTTCAAAACAGGTCTGGCCAAACAGAGCCGCCTGCTGATCGCCGGCCACTCCGTATACAGATACGCCGTTGAGCGCTCCGCCAGCGCTGATTTCTCCGAAATCATCTGCAGAGTCCATAACCTCTGGCAATAGTGATTCGGGAATATCGAACAGCTCCAGCAACTCCGGATCCCACTGCTGTGTATGGATATTGAACAGCAGCGTCCTGCTTGCGTTGGTGGCGTCGGTTCTGTGCTCACGCCCACCAGTCAGGTGCCAGAGCAGAAAGCTGTCAACCGTTCCAAAAGCCAGCTCACCGCGTTCGGCTCGCTCACGGGTGCCCGGAACATTTTCCAGAATCCAGCGGATTTTGGTGGCAGAAAAGTAAGGGTCGATCAACAACCCGGTTTTACTGTGAACCCCTGGCTCATGGCTCGCGCTCTTGAGTGATTTGCAGTAAGAAGCTGTCCGCCGATCCTGCCAGACGATCGCATTATAAACCGGCTTACCAGTGTTCCTGTCCCAGACAATGGTGGTTTCGCGTTGGTTTGTGATGCCCACGGCAATAACCTCATCGCCTTCTCCACACTCTTCCGACATCACCGTGTCGCAGGTTTGTTTCACTGACAACCAGATATCCTCTGGATCATGTTCCACCCAGCCACTGTTCGGAAAATGCTGGGGAAATTCCTGCTGACGAACTGCGTGTATATTGCCTTGTAAATCAAAAAGTATGGCCCGGGAACTCGTTGTGCCCTGGTCAATGGAAAGTAGGTACTGGCTCATTTTATTTTCGTCCTCGCTTTCTTATTTGTTCGTATTTTTACTTTTTTGAACATGAATGCCAAGAAGTTTCGAAGACAACAGCCGCCAGCAAACAGCCAACCTACTCAAAAGGCTGCATAAAACATCGAAAAAGGCTAAACTTTATTTTTGTAGCGCTTACACACACTCATTATTTCGAATAAGAACAACGCTACACACAACGGAGGGCTATTGAATGGCACAGCGGCGGCGACAGGATCTGATCATGGAACTGATCCAGCAGAACGGTTTTGTAACGACCGAGCAGCTAGTAGACCAATTCAAGGTAACCCCCCAGACTATCCGCAGGGATCTGAACGAACTCGCAAAAGAGAAGAAACTCCGCAGGCACCACGGCGGGGCCGGAATTGATTCAAGCACAGTAAACACTGCCTACCAGGCCAGAAAAATCATGGACCTGGAAGCCAAAGAGCGCATCGCGGAGGCCATGGTTGCGCTGATACCCGACAATTCTTCAATTTTCATCAATATCGGCACAACCACTGAAACCATAGCCAAGGCCCTGCTCGAAAAAAGCAATTTGCAGATTGTGACCAACAACCTTCATGTCGCCTCTATTCTCTCGTCCAAGGAAGACTTTCACGTGATCATCGCCGGCGGCGAAGTAAGAAGTCGCGACGGGGGCATCGTGGGCGAAGCCACTCGCGATTTTATCAATCAGTTCAAGATGGACTTTGGCATCATCGGGATCAGCGGCATTCACAATGACGGCTCACTGCTTGACTTTGACTACCGCGAAGTCCGCGTGGCACAGGCCATTATTGCCAACTCCAACAAGGTATTACTCGCCGCCGATCACTCCAAATTCGGTCGCAACGCAATGGTCAGGCTAGGCAGCATTACACAGGCACATCATGTGTTTACGGACCAACAACCACCTGCCGAAATCACTCAGCTTCTGAACGAACACAGCATCCAGCTCCACCTCGTTTAACCGCCTCAGTGTTCGCAAATCAAGGCCTGCATTTATACTTTCCCGAAACATCTTCGTTTGTTTTCCATATTTTCCTTTACGAATATCCACGTGTTTCGCATAATGTTCCAATAATCTATTTGAACGTTGAAAAGTTCGCACAACAAAAAAGCGTCTTTTCCAATGGCATCAGGAGATGACCAACAATGACTATGGAGCAAGAACAGTATGACGTTGTCGTCGTCGGCGGCGGTGTCAACGGAACCGGGATAGCGATGGATGCAGCCGGGCGTGGCCTGAGGGTGCTGCTCTGTGAAATGAACGATCTGGCATCTGCAACTTCTTCAAGTAGCAGCAAGCTCATTCATGGTGGGCTTCGCTACCTTGAGCATTATGAGTTCCGGCTTGTCCAGAAAGCCCTTGCCGAACGCGAATCCCTGCTTAAAAACTCACCACACATTATGTGGCCGATGCGCTTCCGCCTGCCCCACCGGCCCCACTTGCGGCCAGCCTGGATGATACGCGCAGGCTTGTTCCTTTATGACCATCTGGCCAAACGTGAAATTCTTCCAGGCTCGCGCTCCATCCGATTTGATGAATCAGGACCTTTAAAGCCGGATATCAAGAAAGGCTTTGAGTATTCCGACGGTTGGGTAGATGACGCCAGGCTGGTTGTGCTCACTGCAAAAAAGGCGCAGCAGTTCGGTGCAAAGATCATGACCAGAACCAAGTGCGTTAATGCTCAGCGCGGTGACAAGAACTGGACAGTCACGCTCCATGACATGGTAAGCGAAAAGGAAACAACCATTTCCGCCAAGGTTATTGTCAACGCCTCTGGCCCATGGGTAAGCAAGCTGTTTGGCGAAACACTCTCCATGCCCGCCCCCAAAATGATTCGAATGGTCAAAGGAAGCCACATTGTTGTACCTCGGCTCAACCAGGACCAGGAAGCCTACATTCTGCAGAACAAAGACGAGCGCATTGTGTTCGTGATTCCCTATGAGGATCATTTTTCTTTAATTGGCACCACAGATGTTGAGTACGAGGGCGACCCCAAGAAGGCCAAAATCTCGCCGGAGGAAACTAACTACTTACTGGATATTGTAAACGAGCACTTTGTCCGACAGCTGAAACCTTCCGATGTAGTTTGGTCCTACTCCGGAGTGCGCCCGCTTATGGATGGCGAAGAAGAGAACGCGCAGAAAGCGTCGCGTGATTACGCATTTGAGATCAATCAGGAGAAAGGCAAAGCGCCTCTGATCTCCGTGTTCGGGGGCAAGATTACCACTTACCGGAAACTGGCCGAGGTGGCTACAGACAAACTTTGCCAGTTCTTTCCTGAAGCAAGTGGTCACTGGACAAAGTCAGCGAGCCTGCCAGGCGGCGATTTTGATAATCACACCGGCCTGACAACAACGCTCAGACAAGAATTCCCATGGCTACCGGATGATGTGCTGAGCCGCTATGTCCGGACCTACGGTACGACTGCCCGGGACATCCTGAGCAGATCCGCTTCGCTGGAAGATCTTGGTATTCATTTCACTGGCACTTTATATGAAAAAGAAGTCCAGTACCTGATGAAAAACGAATGGGCCATGACGTCCGAAGACATCTTGTGGCGCCGCACCAAGCAGGGTCTCTATGCGTCGGAGGACAATGTTAAAGCACTTGATGCCTACCTTGCAGATAAAGTTTCATCGCCACTACCCGGGAACCCTCTCCACCACAGCGCCTGATGCTCTCTCAGGCACCTTTCTCCGGCCGGATTAGTCCGCCCGGAGCTTTTTTTGGTCCATTTTCTGCACCCTGCCGACGCACGCCACAATCTTCAAGCTGACGGCCCTGTTCTGGTGCGGGCCGAGCAGAAAAAAACCAGGAAGCCTTTCGGATTCCTGGTTTCTTCTTCAGCACAGCTCCACCGGGAAGCGAAGCTGAGGTTTTTCCTTACCTAAACCTCAGAAAGTAAGCTGTGAACCTACGATAAAGGCGTTGTATTCACCCGCGCCTGACTGTGTGCCGTACTGTTGAACTTCGGCCATCAGCGTCAGAGCATCTGTGGCCTTGTAGCGGGCAAAAATCATGGTGAGATCAGTATCGTTGTCGCCAGTGCCGATATCGTCTTCACCCTCACCATAGCTTGCACCCAATGTGGTGCGGCCAAAATCGTAAGTTGTTTCAACATACCATTGGCTGGCGTCTTCTTCATTGGGGTCCAGACGAGCCGCGTATATGGCATTACCGGTGCCTGAAGTCATCGCATAGTTAGCACGAACACCCAAACCTCCCAGGGATACGGAACCACCAAAATCAACGCCGGACATGGTGTAGTCATCAAACGTTCCCGTTTTTGAGTCTACATCTTGTGTAAACGCACTAGACCAGAGCGAGAACATATCTGACGAGTAAACGATATTGCCCTCGAACCGCGGCAGGCTGTACTCAGCATCGCCATTGCCTGACAGCTTCCTCGGCGAGAAAACCCCCACTTTGAACTGGAGGCCGCCAAAGCTGTTGGATGTATACATTACCCGAGGGGTGAAATCCGCGTAGAAATAGCCGTTGCCGATACGGCCGGCTGTCGCCGAATCAACGTCCGGGCCGCCGATCAAGCCAACGCCCAAACCGCTGCCGTTGTCATCGATTGCCGGTGTACCGTAGATACCGAAACCTTTACCGATATTGACCGTACCAAAATTGCCGGCAACCGCGATCTCAGCGACCCGGCTGCGGAAGTCAGGGTCGGTATCACCATCGCCAGTGATGATATTGGCGTTCATCTGGAAATGACCGGAAACCTGGATGCCGTTCTGCATCGGCGCGTAAATATTGGTCTGAAGCGTAGCCGGGTTGAAACCGGTAGTGATGTTGAATGAATCTTCTTTTGGATCGTCATAATCGCCGACCACCGCAAAAACGGGAATGTGGCCATTGAAGCCCACTTTCCAGCCATTGTCAGCCTCAAACGTAGTTTCGGCCATTACCGGAGTAGCTACTCCCAACGCCAACAGCGAAAGTACTGCTGCCAGAGGAGCCTTCCGAAAGGACGACGTATCAGAGGTTGTTGGAACATTGTTGTTTTCGATCATGTTAGCTTCCTGTTTTTGTTAGCGCTGAAAATCAGACTGCTGCACTCGCCACACTTGCGTTGTAGACGCCAAATCTTCGAGCAAAGCGACAACAGATTGCTTCGTTAACGAACCAAAAAGCTTTCGCAAAAGCTCTAATAAGCTCGAAACAACACAAATCTAACCTCAGAATGACGAAATGGAAAGTATTCACACGAACAAATTTTCGTTTTCTTACGGATAATTTAGGCTTATAACACCCGCTATAGCCATAAATAACTGTTTTAATTAAATATAATATTCAAAACAGTCTTTTTATATTTTTTTCGTTGACGAACTTATGACGTATGCCTAAGCTCGAAATGTATACGCAAACAAACAAAAACAAGAGATCATCATGAAATCACCAGCGTTTTTGGTCAGCCTTTTCTGCGCTTTTTGCTATTCGCCACTCGCGGTTTCCGGTCCTTTTTTCGATGCCCTTTCGGCTGAAAAGCAAACGCTTATAAAGGCTTTGATCAATGAGCACTTTCCATCTTCGACGCTCACCGCCAGCGAGCAGGCAGAGGAGCTCGCATGGTTTGCAAACGCGGCCGCTCCTCTGGCGGGAACATCCATCTCTGTGCTGTCCGAAGAATTAGCCACCCATTCCTACGAGTCGGAAATTCTTGCGCCTGCCTTCTCGCGCCTGACTGGCGTTCCGGTTACCCACGACCTGAAGCCCGAAGGTGACGTTATCCGCGAAGTCAACTTGCAGCGAATTATGGCCGCCAAGGGTCGTTATGATGCGTTTGTAAATGACTCGGACATGATCGGCACGCACTCTCGTAGCGGCTGGGCTCTGGCACTTAGTGACTATATGGAGGGGGCGGGAAAAGCGTTTACCCTGCCCAGTCTCGCCCTTGAAGACTTTATTGGACTGGACTTTGTAACCGGATCTGACGGAAAACTCTATCAACTACCCGATCAGCAGTTCGCTAACCTCTATTGGTTCCGTTACGACTGGTTTCAGAGGCCAGAACTAAGGTCACAGTTCCGCGAGCGTTACGGCTATGAGCTTGGGGTGCCGGTGAACTGGTCTGCCTACGAAGATATTGCCGAATTCTTCTCAGTCCATGTGAAGGAAATCGATGGAGAGCGAGTCTACGGACACATGGATTATGGAAAACGCGACCCTTCTCTCGGATGGCGATTCACAGATGCCTGGTTCTCTATGGCAGGTGCGGGCGACACAGGTTCTCCCAACGGCCTGCCGGTGGACGAATGGGGGGTTCGCATGGAAGGCTGCCATCCCGTTGGTTCTTCCATGAGCAGGGGCGGCGCGACAAACAGCCCGGCTTCGGTCTACGCGCTGAACAAATACATTGACTGGTTGAACCGGTTTGCCCCGCCTGAGGCGGCCGACATGACCTTTACCGAAGCGGGGCCAGTACCGGCACGTGGACACATTGCCCAGCAGATTTTCTGGTACACCGCATTCACTTCTGACATGACGAAACCTGGCCTGCCCGTGGTCAATGAAGATGGGACACCGAAATGGCGCATGGCTCCGTCACCCCATGGTTCTTACTGGCAAACCGGTATGAAACTGGGCTATCAGGATGTAGGGGCCTGGACCATCCCCCGCGTTATGGGTGAACAAGAGCAGAAAGCAGCGTGGCTCTATGCGCAATTTACTGTTGCAAAGACCGTCTCTCTGGAAAAAACCCTTCACGGCCTTACACCTATCAGATTATCCGACCTGGAATCCCCACAGATGCAAGAGCAGGCACCCGCCCTGGGTGGTCTTGTGGAGTTTTATCGAAGCCCCGCGCGCCGGCAATGGTCACCAACCGGCCTTAATATCCCGGACTACCCCCGACTTGCAAAACTCTGGTGGCCGAACATCGCAGATGCAGTTGATGGCAAAATCAGCGCAAAGGCTGCACTGGACAATCTGGCTACCGCCCAGGATCGCGCTCTGGCGGTCGTTCAGAGAAATTACCTGACCACAAACTGTGGCCCGATCATTGCGCCGGACAGTGAAGTTAAAGGTGCGCAGTGGTGGCTGGCGCAGCCCGGCGCTCCCAAGCCAAAGCTCGCTAACGAAAAGCCCGAAGGCGAAACGATCCGTTATGAAGATCTGATCAGAAGCTGGGATACAGCCGGGGGTTAAGGCGATTCGAGAAGGAAGGCAACCCGGTCCCGAAGCTCCGGTATCACCTCCGTCTCAAACCAGGGATTCCGACGTAGCCAAAGATTATTACGCGGGCTGGGGTGAGGCATCGGCAGCAGGTTGGGCCAATACTGGCGCCAGTTTCTGACGTTCTCAGTAACGGATTTCTCGCCATCGGGAAGGTGCCACGCATGCGCATATTGGCCTATAGCCAGAGTCAGTCCGATATTGGATAAGCGCTCCAGCAAAGCATTCCGCCATGCCGGGGCACATTCGGGCCGGGGCGGCAAGTCACCGGACTTTCCAGTGCCGGGGTAACAGAACCCCATAGGAAGGATAGCCAGCTTGCGCTCATCATAAAATGTCTCCCGCGTTATGCCCATCCACTGCCGGAGGCGGTCACCACTGGGGTCGTTAAACGGAAGCCCGGTTTCATGTACCCGCCTTCCCGGGGCCTGCCCCACCACCAGAATTCGCGATGACGGTGACAACTGCACAATCGGTCGTGGGCCATAGGGCAGACTCTCTGCGCAAATCGTGCAGGCACGAACCTGGCTAACCAGTTCATCAAAAGGCAGCTGAGCAAGAATATCGGTCATGGGATAAACGTCACCAGGGCGATTGCATAAGAAGAGTTTTCCCGTAACCTTATAGCTCTGATCACAATGCGGCAAGCCACCAGACTGGCCGCATTGATTACCCACCAAGGCATATCCAGGAATAATCATGAACGCAAAAGCAGGCCCTCTTCCTCTGCCGGAGATTGATGTTGAAGAATTCCGAAAGGTCGTTCGGAGCCGGCGATCAGTCAGGCGTTTCACGGACGAGCCCATTCCGGACGCGGTGCTTGAGGACTGCCTGGAACTGGCCACACTGGCCCCGAATTCCAGCAACCTGCAGCCCTGGGAATTTTTCGTGGTCAGAACACCAGAACTAAGAGGTAAGCTCGCCGAGGCGTGCCTGGGCCAGAACGCGGCCACTACCGCTCCCGTATTGATCGCGATTGTTGCACGCCCGGACACCTGGCGGAAACATGCCCGCCTTGCGCTGGAAGACTGGCCAAAAGAGGAAAAGCTGCCCTCTATTGTTGAGAAGTATTACAAGAAGATCGCACCCATTCATTATAACCAGGGCCCTATGGGGCTTCTGGGCGTCGCAAAGAAAACGGCAGGACTCGTGGTTGGCTTGTCCCGTCCGGTTCCCCGAGGACCCTATTCGGTAAATGAAATGAAAGTCTGGGCCACAAAATCCACGGCACTGGCCGCAGAAAACCTGATGCTGGCGTTACGCGCCCACGGTTTCGACTCCTGCCCAATGGAAGGGTTTGACGAGTGCCGGGTAAGAAAGCTCTTGAAGCTGCCCCGCAAAGGGCTTGTAACCATGGTTCTGGCAGCCGGCCGGCGAGCGGAAAACGGCGTGTATAACCGCCAGTACAGGTTTGACCAGGAAACCCTGATCCACTATCTGTGATTGCTGATACCTGAACGTGCTCTCAACCGTGAACGCACCGGGACCCAGCCTTATAGTTCGGGGTTACCCAGAGCTTCAGCGGCACCCAACAACCCGGCGTAGGGCTCAGTTACCACGTAAACCGGCGTAAACTCCAGTATGGGGCGCATGCGCCCCTTGTCTTCAAAGCCCTGCTGGAATCGACTTGCAAGAAAAAAATCAATAATACGCGGCAAGATACCACCGCATAAATAGACCCCACCGGAACTCCCCAATGTCAGGACGGCATCGCCCGCTGTCCTGCCAAGCAATTCGCAGAAGTGTTGCAGGGTGTGTCGCGCAAGAGGATCGTTCTGTTCCAGCGCAGCGGCGGTTATTTTCTCAGGCGCGTCCAGTGGCGCCGCAACGCCCCGAATCCCGGCATGGGCCTGATAAAGGTTCAGTAACCCCTGACCACACAGAATCCGTTCCACCGACACCCGCCCAAACCTCGCCTGGAGCACCCGGAGGATGGCTGTCTCGGTATCGTCCCTGGGCGCAAAGTCAACATGCCCGCCCTCTGTTGTCAGCGCCGTCCAGCCACTTCTTACCGGCACCAGAGCGGATACACCAAGGCCTGTACCAGGGCCCATGACCAACCTGGGGCGGCGGCTGTCACCCGGGCCTCCGCAGACATGCACCAGACTCTCTTCCGGAACATGCAGCACACCCAGCGCCATGGCCGTGAAATCGTTGATAACCTTGAACGTCTGCCAACCAAAGTGCCTGCGAATCTCGTCGATATCAAAGCGCCAGTGATTATTCGTCATCTGCACACTGGCACCGCGAACCGGCGAAGCAACCGCAAGGCAAGCCTCACTGACTCCGTCGACACCGGACTTTTCCAGATAATACGTCAGCGCATCATCCAGACTGGCGTAATCATCACAAGCCAGCGTCTCGATTGCCCGCAGTTCAACACTGCCCTGCTCCACCAGCGCAAAACGGGCATTGGTTCCGCCGATATCACCGACCAGAGAGTAAACGACTTTTGTCATGCCTCGTGATTCCAGAAAAAGCTGGCGCCTTCTTCAGGCGTACCTGTCGCTCGCCGCATCCAGCCAAACAACTCTCTGCCATAACCCTTGTGATACTCCGACAAATCCGGCCTGGCCGGCTCACGCTTCGCAAACTCTGCCTCATCCACAACAAT
Organism: Marinobacter sp.; assembly: GCF_048259445.1. GTDB lineage: Bacteria > Pseudomonadota > Gammaproteobacteria > Pseudomonadales > Oleiphilaceae > Marinobacter. Next base: position 149,026 of record NZ_JBLXHQ010000004.1, read on the forward strand.
CGACAAGGCGCCGCTATCGGCATCCAGCCATATCAGATCACCATCCTGAACTCTTGCTAGGGGACCACCATCCAGAGCTTCAGGATACACGTGAATAGCCGCCGGAACCTTGCCAGAGGCACCGGACATCCGGCCATCCGTAACCAGACCAACCCTGAACCCCCGATCCTGCAGTACGCCAAGATACGGCGTCAGCTTGTGCAGTTCAGGCATGCCGTTGGATCTTGGTCCCTGAAAACGGACAATAACCACACAGTCTTTGTTCAGTTCACCCGCATCAAAGGCGGCCTTCAGTTCGTTCTGGTCGTTGAAAACCACTGCGGGAGCTTCAATCCTGTAGTGTTCCGGGGCGACCGAAGAAACCTTGATAACACCCCTGCCAAGATTGCCATCCAGCACCCTCAGCCCCCCGTCAGGTGCAAAAGGCTCGGTTGCGCTGCTCAGGACTTCCGGGCGCAGGCTCTTTAAAGGCGCGGGATGCCAGACCAGCTTGTCACCGTCGAGCGCCGGAGCCTGCGTATAGCGCTCAAGCCCGTGCCCGGCAACCGTCTCCACATCGTCGTGCAGATAACCGCTCTGCAGCAGTTCACGAATAAGGTATGGCGTTCCACCGGCATCGTGGAACGCATTTACATCTTCCTCACCATTCGGGTAAATGCGGGTCATTGATGGCACGACAGATGAGAGTTCAGCATAGTCGTTCCAGTCAATAATAATGCCAGCCGCACGGGCTATCGCAACCCAGTGCAGTGTGTGGTTAGTGGATCCCCCGGTAACCAGAAGCGCCACCAGTGCATTAACGATGCTCTTCTCGTCAATCATATCGCCCAGGCCAAGCTCTCCGCCCTGGGGTCTCGACAACCGGATAACCTGTTCCGTTGCCGCGCGGGTCAGCTTATCCCGCAACGGCGTGTTCGGATTCACAAACGCTGCACCCGGCAGATGCAGCCCCATAACTTCCACCAGCAACTGGTTACTGTTGGCCGTGCCATAGAAGGTACAGGTACCAGGACTGTGATAAGACTTGATCTCGGCTTCCAGCAATTCGTCTTTGCCAATCTTTCCTTCTGCATACAACTGCCGGATGCGCTGCTTTTCCTTATTAGGCAACCCCGATGGCATAGGGCCGGCGGGAACCAGAATAGTGGGCAGATAACCGAAACTGAGCGCGCCGATCAGCAGGCCCGGAACGATCTTGTCGCAGATCCCCAATAGCAACGTGGCATCAAACATGTTGTGGCTCAGGGCAACTGCCGTGCTCATGGCAATGGTGTCACGTGAAAACAGGCTGAGCTCCATCCCTGGCTGACCCTGGGTCACTCCATCGCACATGGCGGGTGTGCCCCCGGCAAACTGCGCCACGGAACCCATGCCATGAGCAGCCTCGCGGATGACGTCTGGAAAGGCCGCATAGGGTTGATGCGCCGAGAGCATGTCATTGTATGCCGACACTATGGCCACATTGGCTTTGTTCATCAGCTTGAGGGTGTCTTTGTCATCCTGATTACAGGCGGCAAAGCCATGGGCGAGATTTCCACAGGAGAGCGAACTCCTGTGCGGCGAGTGGGCTTTAAGCTCATTCATGCGGCCGAGATAATCCTGCCGGGTCGAGCGACTGCGATCGATAATTCGCTGGGTAACTGCGTGGATAGTCGGATGCATAGTGGGGCTCCAGTACCTGCCGAAAGTTCAATTGCATCTAATAATTCGTAATTTTACCTTCTTTTTTCGTTTATGATCGCTTGAATATTCAAATTCGCTCATTAATTTGTTATGTTTACTACATTACAACCAGAATTCGAACAAAAATTATCCAGATCAGGAATCAGAATATGACAATTCGTATCGCGATCAATGGTTTTGGGCGGATTGGCCGCAACACACTCCGCGCACTTTATGAAAACAACTACCGCGAGCAACTGCAGGTGGTCGCCATTAATGACCTGGGAGACGCGGAAACCAATGCCCACCTCCTCAAGTATGACAGCGTTCACGGGCGCTTTAATGCAGATGTCAGCCACGATGCCGAATCTCTCAGCGTAAACGGCGACCGGATTGCCATCACGGCTCTTCGCAACCCGGAAGATTTGCCCTGGAAAGCTCTGAATATCGACGTTGTCTTTGAATGCACAGGGCTATTTACCAAACGCGCCAAAGCCGAAGCTCACCTCAGAGCCGGAGCCCGAAAAGTCATTATCTCGGCGCCCAGTCCGGATGCTGATACCATGGTTGTTTACGGCGTTAACCACAACGCTCTCACGTCAGAACACCATATTATTTCCAATGCATCCTGCACCACAAACTGTCTTGCTCCGGTCGCTGAAGCGCTGCATAAAGCCATCGGCATAGAAAGCGGTCTGATGACCACGATACATTCCTACACCAATGATCAGAATTTAAGTGATGTATATCACTCTGATCTTTACCGTGCCCGTTCCGCAACCCAGTCAATGATTCCAACCAAAACCGGTGCTGCAGCAGCCATCGGCAAGATTATTCCCGAGCTTGACGGAAAGCTCGACGGGCTGGCTGTTCGCGTCCCGACGATCAATGTGTCATTGGTCGACTTCGGCTTTATTGCCTGCCGGGAGACATCCGTTGAAGAGGTTAATGCAGCAGTAAAAGCTGCTGCGGAATCAAATCCGGTACTGGGCTACAGCGTGGAAAAACTGGTGAGCGTAGACTTCAATCATAACGCGCTCTCAAGCATTTTCGATGCTAATCACACTCGCGTGATAGGCCGTCATGTAAAAGTAATGTGCTGGTACGATAATGAGTGGGGATTCTCGAACCGGATGCTGGATAATGCACTCGCGCTGATGACAGCCAGTGAATAGATCCGGCTTACCCGAAACTACTCGTAGCTAATCACAGGGCTGCACGAGATTAAACCGAACAACCAAAGGACACGAAATATGCTCAGGCGTACCAAGATTGTCGCCACCCTCGGTCCCGCCACGGATTCTCCCGAATCGCTGGCCGCCATAATCCGCGCCGGGGTGGATGTTACCCGGCTCAACTTTTCCCACGGCAGTGCAGACGAACACATCAAGCGCGCACAAAGGGTTCGGGAAGCAGCTGCCGCTCAGGGCCGCTTCGTTGCTTTGCTGGCAGATCTGCAAGGCCCGAAACTCCGCATCGCCCGCTTCGCTGAAAACAAGGTCATTCTGAAAGCAGGACAAACCTTTGTTCTCGACGCCGCGATGGATAAAGAAGCCGGCACGGAAGAACGTGTGGGTATCGACTATGAACAGCTGATTGATGACGTAAAACCTGGCGACGTTCTTGTGCTGGATGATGGTCGTATCGAAATGGAGGTGCAATCTGTTGCTGATCACAGCATCACATCTTTGGTTCTGATTGGCGGCCCTCTCTCCAATAACAAGGGCCTGAACAAGCGTGGCGGGGGGCTGTCTGCCGACGCCCTGACCGATAAAGACAAGCAGGATATTGTTACAGCTGCGCGCCTTGGAGCCGACTATGTTGCAGTGTCTTTTGTCCGCACGGCCGAGGATATGCATACGGCTCGCCGGCTCCTTAAAGAAGCGGGTTCAGATGCAGGCCTGGTTGCAAAAATCGAGCGCGCGGAACTTGCCCATGACGTGGCAGCACTGGACGCGGTTATCGAGGCTTCCGACGTAGTGATGGTGGCCCGCGGCGACCTCGCCGTCGAGATCGGCGATGCAGAGCTTGTGGGTGTTCAGAAGCACATCATCGCCCGTGCCCGGGTACTGGATCGCGCTGTCATTACAGCAACCCAGATGATGGAGTCCATGATCACCAGCCCTATGCCAACCCGCGCTGAAGTATCTGATGTGGCAAACGCGGTTATGGACTACACCGATGCGGTTATGTTGTCAGCAGAAACGGCAGTGGGTGATTACCCGGTAGAAGCTGTAGAAGCGATGGTGCGCATATGTATAGGCGCAGAAAAGCATCCAACGATGCACCAGTCTAATCACCGGATTCACGAAAGCATGGAGCATGTCGATGAAGCAATTGCTCTGTCAGCCATGTATGCCGCAAATCACCTGAATGGTGTCACGGCTATCATTTGCATGACAGAAACAGGCGCGACGCCCCGGCTGATGTCCCGTATCAAGTCCAGCTTGCCGATCTTTGCGTACTCCCGGCACCACTCCACGCAACACCGGGTTGCGATGTATCGCGGCGTCCAGACGGTTCCATTCGATTCAGCAAAGATTCCGAACGAAAGAACCAATGCGCTGGCCATATCAGAGCTGGTTAACCGGAAAGTGGTGAGCAAGGGCGATCTTGTGGTTATCACCAAGGGTGATTATGTAAACGCCCAGGGCGGAACCAACACCATGAAGATTGTGCGGGTTGGCTCCGATATCAGTTGATATCGGATAGACTGCCACGGGCAATTCCGGTGATCCTCGCCCAGTCTTTCTTCGCAACAGCATCAGCTGGCATCAGCCAGCTGCCGCCGACCGTCTCCACATTGCTCAAGGCCAGATAGCCTTTGGCCGTGTCGCGTCGGATCCCGCCGGTCGGACAGAAAATGACATCCGGGAATGGTCCACTGAAAGCTTTCAGAGCGGGGATCCCTCCAGCCACTTCTGCAGGAAAAAACTTGAACTCGCGATAACCCAGGCCGTAGCCCAGCATCAACTCAGAAGCTGTTGAAACGCCCGGCAAAAGCGGGGCCTCGGAGGTTAAAGCGAAGTCGAGGAGCGCTTCAGTAACGCCTGGAGTGACAATGAACTGGGCCCCGGCCGTTTCTGCCTGGCGATATTGGGCAAGGCTGGTCACCGTGCCAGCGCCGACCCAGACGTCCGGTAAAGCTTCGCGCACACTCTCGATCGCTTTAAGCCCATTTTCCGTGCGCAACGTTATTTCCATCACGCAGATCCCGCCATCGAAGAGCGCCTGGCAAAGCGGGACCGCCTCGTCCGGATGGTTTACAGTGATAACAGGCATCAACGGCGACGCCTTCAAAACAGACCTGATACGATCGCGGTGAAAGCCGGATAATAGGCTCATATTTTCTCCAAAGCGTTCAGGGGCTCCAGAAGACCTGTAAGCCGGGTTTCAGAAAGCCGCGAACCGGCATAGTGAGAAGATCATCCGGCCGACCCAGAGCCAGTTTCAGCGTGTCCAGCTTGTCACCACCCCTGAGGTGCAGTGCGGTAAAGCGGGCCTCACACATAAAGGCGTACGTCAGCGTGATACGTTGCTCTTCCTGCGACGGCGGAGACATGGAAGCAACAGCTTCCCGGTTTTCAGCGTCCATAGCATGAGCAATCTCCGGGGCATCCGGGAAGAGGGACGCAGTGTGGCCATCGTTCCCCATTCCCAGGATCAACACGTCCAGCGGGCGCGTCAGGCTTTCAAGCTCGGTTTTGACAGCATCCAGCCCTTCACCAGGGCTATCTCCTTTTTGTTTAAGGGAGTAATAGGTCGCTGCCGCTGCGTTATTCCTGAGCAGATGTTGTTTTACCAGCCTGGTATTACTGGCCGTGCCGGTTTCATCTACCCAGCGCTCATCTGCCAGTACAACATCCACTCTGCCCCAGTCCAGATTCTTGCGGGACAAAGCCTCAAAAAATGGTAAGGGCGTAGAGCCACCGGAAACTGCAATACTCGCGCGTCGGGCACTCAAAAGCCTGCCCTCAATAAAGCCGGCAACCGCGTTGGCAAGCTCAATAGCAGTCTGCTCAGCGGTTTCGTAAAAGCGCGCCTCGATGCCACAGGGAAGCGCAATCTCAGGCGTCTTCATACCAGCTCCTTCCGTCACGGGTGATCATGGCTATCGAGGCTACCGGCCCCCAGGTCCCCGCGGCGTATCGCTTCGGTGGTTCACCGCCGTCACTCCAGTTCTGGATAATCTGATCGACCCAGCGCCAGGCATACTCCACCTCGTCGCGGCGCACAAACAGGTACTGATTACCTTTCATTATTTCCCACAAAAGGCGCTCATAAGCATCGGGGATCCGCTCCACCTCAAAGGCTTCAGAGAAAGTCAGCTCAAGAGGCCCCTGACGCAGACGCATCCCTTTGTGCAAGCCCTGATCTTTGGTGAGTATTTTAAGTGACATGCCTTCATCCGGCTGCAACCGGATAATCAGCTTGTTGTTCGCCAGGTGTTTCTGATCGGGATCAAAAATATAATGCGGGGCTGGCTTGAAGTGGATAATAATCTGAGACAGCTTTTCGGGCAGACGCTTGCCCGTGCGGATATAAAAGGGCACACCAGACCAGCGCCAGTTATCAATTTCCACTTTCAGTGCCACAAAAGTTTCTGTCTCGCTCCTCTTGATGGCCCCCTCTTCTTCCAAGTATCCCGGAACCGGCTTTCCAACGCTGGTGCCCGCCGTATACTGGCCACGAACGACATATGTTTCCATCATATCCGGAGTTATCGTGCGCAATGCTTTGAGCACCTTAACCTTTTCATCGCGGATACTGTCGGCAGACAAGTCAGAGGGAGGATCCATGGCAATCAGGCATAACAACTGAAGCATGTGATTCTGGATCATGTCGCGGATCTGCCCGGCCTTATCAAAATAGCCCCACCTACCCTCAATGCCCACGCTTTCAGCAACGGTTACTTCTACGTGAGAAATATGGTTCTGATCCCACTGGGATGCGAACAGGTTATTGGCAAAACGCAAGGCAATCAGGTTCTGGACGGTTTCCTTCCCCAGATAATGATCGATCCGGAAGAGCTGACTTTCTTTATACACTTCACCAAGTTCGTCATTGATTACGCGAGAGGATTCAAGGTCGTGACCAATGGGCTTCTCGACAACAACCCGCGTCTTTGCCGTGCAGCAACTGGCGGCACGGAGGTTGCGTGCAATAACGCCGTACATGGCGGGAGGGCTGGCCATATAAACAATCAACTCATTGCTTCTGTCATTATTTCTCTCGTTGCTTCCCTCTGCACGCCAATCATTGAGCACCCGGTAAGCGTTCTCGTCGTGGAAATCCAGAACCTGATACTCCACCCTCTGCAAAAATGCCTCGGCTATTGAGCGATCAAACTCCTCGGGCTTAACGTGCTGTTCCAGCCGTTCCAGCAACTGTTTGCGAACCGAAGCGGTATCGAGTTCCCTGCGGGCAAGTGCAAGTATCCTGCTGCCATCCGCAAGCAAACCCGCTCTCTCAAGCTGGTAAAACGCGGGAAACAGCTTACGCTGAGCGAGATCGCCCAGAGCCCCGAACAACATAATGTCGCAGCGGTTAGAAATACTGTTGACCATCGGGCATGCCTCTCCAGTAAATCAGGCCATAGAATACAAACCTGTGCTCACACGTAAATGTAGTAATTTTATCTAAATAATGACATTGGCCCCGGATTAATCCAAGGGCATTCTCGGGTTATTGATACGTTTACTACCCAAAACGTATTGAAATCCCGGTATAATGCGGTCCTATTGAACAACCATCCCACCAAAGATTGAGGGAGTAGCTTTGATGGCTGTAAACCAGGCGCATCGTGAAGAGAATCTACTGGAAGACATCCAGTCCCGGCTGGACACGCTTAACAAGTCGGAACGTAAGGTAGCAGAGGCTATTTTGCGGGATCCCAGTGCAGCCACACGTTACAGTATTGCGGCTCTGGCCAGAGCTTCAAACGTCAGCGAACCAACCGTGAATCGGTTTTGCCGAGGGTTTTCGGCCACGGGTTTTCCGGATTTCAAGATCCGGCTCGCACAGAGTATCGCGACGGGCATACCCTATATCGGCCAGAACATCGAACCGGATGATACGGTTGCAGAGTTTGCTGACAAGATCATGATGAGCACCATCGCCAACCTTGATAAAGCCCGTCAGGCGTTAGACCCTCGAGCACTGGCAACCGCCATTGACTATCTGATCCAGGCCAGACAGATCAATTTTTTTGGCATGGGCGGCTCAGCCTCAGTTGCGCTTGATGCACAACACAAGTTTTTCCGTTTTAACATTCCGGTCATGTCCTATGATGACGCCCTCATGCAACGCATGGTAGCTGCTGGTGCGAGTGTCGGGGACGTCATAGTAATGATTTCCTATACCGGACGTACCAAAGAAACCATCGACATCGCCCGAATTGCCCGGGACAACGGCGCAACCGTTATTGGCATCACAACACCGGACTCACCGCTAGCAGACGTCTGTACGGTTGCTTTGGAGATTACCGCACCAGAAGACATAGAGGTTTACATGCCAATGTCGTCCAGAATTATCCATCTGACCGTTATTGATATTCTCGCCACCGGCGTAACGCTCAAGCGCGGTACGGACTTTCTTGCGCATCTCAAAAAAATCAAAGACAGCCTGCGGCCTACCCGCATTCCTTCAAAACCTGACTGAGGGCAATTCCGGCAGGCAACAAAAAACCCGGGCAGCAAAAGTTGCCCGGGTTTTTTGTTAACGAAGTATCTTTTTCAGGGTCGAGATACTTCAGCGCTGTTCCTGAGGAACTGCTGATACGCTGCGTATTCACGCTGTCCTTCAAGGGAAGCCATGAATTTACGCAACTGATCCAGGTCTGCACTGTTGTCTCCTGCATCACCCTCGTTTACAGCGTCCAGAGCAATAACAGCAACACCGCTTCGTGTCATTGCAGTGCCATAACTCGCGCCGCTGTCATTGGGGCGGGAAAGTGCGAACACCGTCTGCATAATCTGTGGGTCCACATCCGCAGCGTTTCTTGCCTGATCCTCAAACCCTTCCCAATCACCTGCGTTCAGGGTATCCAGAGACTCACCTTTCTCCAGGCTGGCAACGATGCTCTGAGCCCGCTCATCCAGCACCTCCCGGATTTTACGGGCTTCCAGATTACTACGAATCATATCCCGCACATCTGCAAGGGGCAGTTGCTGAGCTTCGCGGTACTCGCGGGCGCGGGCAACTACAGAGACATTATCACCCACGTCGATCAGCTCGGTGTTATATCCGCTCTCAAGAACGTCTTCCGAGAAAAGCTGACGAACAAGCCCGGCGTGGTCGAATGGCGCCTGGCCACCCTCTATGGTGACACCCTCGGCCACACGAATTTCCAGACCAAGTTCTTTAGCTGGCCCCGCCAGGTCATCTGCAGCATAAGCGGAGTCAGCAAGCTCTGAACGCACTTCTGCATATTTTTCCTGAGCACGTTCGCGCGCGAGTTCAGTGCGCAGTTGCTGCTCAAGTTCTTCCAGAGCAGGAACTTCTGACCGCCGAATATCATCAAGTCGAATCAGATGCATGCCAAAACTGGTCTTCACCGAGCCGGAAACCTCCCCTTCCTCCAGTGCAAACAAAGCCTCTTCAAAGGCTTCATCATAGACACCACGGCCAGCATAGCCCAGATCACCGCCCTCTTTTGCAGACACAGTATCAACAGAAAACTCTTGCGCCAGCTCTTCAAAGCTTTCACCAGCTTCCAGACGCTCCTGAATAGACGCTATGGTCTGTTCGGCATCTGCACCATCTTCAATCAGAATGTGAGATGCACGACGTTCCTCACGGGCCAGATCGCCAGCGCGCTGCGCATAATAGGCCTCAAGATCCTCCTGACTGATCTCGATTTTTTCTGCCAAAGCACCGAGGGATAGAGTTATGTATGCCGCATCTACCTGCTCTGGCTGCCTGAACGCACTTTTGTTTTCCTCGTAAAAAGCCTCGATTTCCGCGTCAGTAACCTCAACTCCATCAGAAACCGCACTGGCGGGAATCTGAACGACACGGAAGCTTCGGGTCTGATTCTGGATTCGCAGAAGTTGTGCAGCATTTGCATCAGCAACAAGGCCGCTTTGCATAATGCCACCACGAATCTGGTTAACCACATATTGTTTACGCATGGCTTCACGGAACTCACCCACGCCCATACCCAGGTTGCGCACGGAAGCCACGAAGCGATCACGATTAAACTGTCCATCAACCTGAAACTGCGGCATCTGGGTAATCAGGGCATCAATATCCGCATCATTGAGCGCAAGCCCCTGAGCACTGGCATCCTGAATAAGCACCTGCTCCTGAACCAGGGAGTCCAGCACATCCTTACGAATCTGATCCTCATTCAGCATAGCGGGATCGGGACGCTCCATAGCGGAAAGACGACGCTGGCTCTCCATCTGGACCACGCGCAGGAACTCCCGCTCGGTAATATCCTCACCATTGACTGTTGCCACCTCCGGTTCGCCGGAGAAGCCACCAACAATGGCGTCCATTCCCCAGATGGAGAGGGACACGACCAACAGACCAATAATGATCTTGGCAATCGTTCCTTGGGAATTTTCCCGTATATCTTGAAGCATGTTTCTCCCGAGCCTCTATTGGTGCTCTCAACGTAAAAAGGCGCACCCTGTTGGAATGCGCCTTGAATTCTTCTTGGCGACTCCGTTTAAAGGGAGCCGCCGGAGAAAGAACCGTTACTTAACGGCGTCTTTCAGAGCTTTACCTGCTTTGAACCCCGGCACTTTTGATGCCGCGATCTTGATCTCGGCGCCAGTTTGCGGGTTGCGACCAGTGCGCGCAGCGCGATCTTTCACAGAGAAAGTACCAAAACCGATCAGAGTAACCTGATCGCCTTTTTTGAGGGCACCGGTGATAGAATTGGTCATTGCGTCCAGAGCACGGCCAGCGGCGGCTTTGGAAATATCTGCTGATTCTGCAATTGCATCGATTAGTTCGGACTTGTTCACACTAAACCCCTTCGCTTTCAGGTTGAAGATGTTCTAGGTCGGATTGTTTTTTCTCGGACGTTCTCGACTATCGCACAAGCGGTCGGAGAATTCCATTCTTCGGTTTTCTTATTCCTTTCGGTATGCAACCGGTGTTCGGAATAGGCACATACTGCGCGGGAGCCCTTGGTATTGGCTGCTTCACGGCGAAACAGTTATACCAATGGGCTCTCCGGCATGTCAACAACTCATCCGGTGTTTAATGTGTATTTATGCGCTCTACAGCATCATTGGAGTCGTCATTTCCTTTAGACGAAGCCGCTTTGTCGTCATCCTTTTCCGCTCGTGGTTCGGGTGGATAAGCCAGCGCAATGTCGAGCACTTCATCAATCCACTTAACCGGTTTAATCTCGAGAGATTCCTTTATATTCTCCGGTATCTCTTTGAGATCACGAACATTTTCGTCAGGAATCAACACCGTTTTTATACCGCCGCGATGAGCCGCCAGAAGCTTCTCTTTCAGCCCGCCAATCGGCAGCACACGACCTCGCAGAGTGATCTCACCCGTCATCGCAACGTCCGCACGGACGGGGATTTTAGTCAGTGAAGAAACGAGAGCTGTGCACATCCCGATACCCGCACTCGGACCGTCTTTTGGCGTTGCACCTTCCGGAACGTGCACGTGTAAGTCGTGCTTTTCATGGAAATCGTCGGCTACACCAAGCCCGGTTGCCCGGCTTCTGACCACTGTCAAAGCCGTTTGAATCGACTCTTGCATGACATCACCCAGAGAACCGGTCTTCACAACCCGACCCTTACCCGGCGTTAACGCACACTCAATCGTCAGCAATTCGCCGCCAACCTGTGTCCAGGCCAAGCCCGTCACCTGACCAATCTGATTATTCTCTTCAGCAAGACCGTACTTGAACTTTTTAACGCCCGAATAGTCTTCCAGCATCTCCGGCGTAATCGTTACTGACGCCTTGTCGCTGCTCTCTACGTGTTCACGCACAACCTTACGGCAGATTTTGGCGATTTCACGCTCCAACCCACGCACACCTGCTTCCCGGGTGTAATAGCGAATCAGATCCCGCAAGGTTTCTTCCGGTATTTGCAATTCGTTCTTGCGCAGGCCGTTTGCAACAATTTGCTTGGGCAACAGATATCTAAGCGCGATGTTGACCTTCTCATCCTCGGTATACCCCGGGATCCGAATGATTTCCATTCGGTCCAGTAAAGCGGGAGGTATATCCATAGAGTTCGACGTGCACACGAACATCACATCGGAGAGGTCGTAATCCACCTCGAGGTAATGGTCGTTAAAGGTGTGGTTCTGCTCCGGATCCAGTACCTCCAACAGAGCGGAAGCAGGATCACCGCGGTGGTCCATACCCATCTTGTCGATTTCATCGAACAGGAACAGCGGGTTTTTAACGCCAACCTTCGACAATTTCTGCAGCAACTTGCCCGGCAACGCCCCGATATAGGTTTTACGGTGACCGCGAATTTCAGCTTCGTCGCGAACGCCGCCCAACGCCATACGGGTGTATTTGCGGTTGGTGGCCTTGGCAATTGATTGACCAAGAGAAGTCTTACCCACCCCGGGAGGCCCAACCAGGCAAAGCACTGGCCCCTTCACCTTCTTCACGCGGCTCTGAACCGCCAAATACTCGAGAATCCGCTTTTTGACCTCGTCCAGACCGTAATGATCCTTGTCCAGTATTTCACGCGCCTTTTCGAGATCGTGGCGTACCCGGCTACGTTTTTTCCAGGGTACCGCCAGCATCCAGTCGATGTAACCGCGCACAACCGTTGCTTCGGCAGACATGGGCGACATCATCTTCAATTTATTGAGCTCGGCTTCGGTCTTCTTGCGGGCTTCTTCGGGCAGTCCGGCTTCTTCCAGTTTTTGCTCTAGCTCCTCGAAGTCGTTGTTCCCCTCACCGAGCTGGCCCATCTCTTTCTGGATAGCCTTCATTTGCTCGTTCAGGTAATACTCACGCTGGCTACGCTCCATCTGCTTTTTGACGCGGCCACGGATACGTTTTTCAACTTCGATCAAATCCGTTTCGCTATCGAGCTTACCCAGCAGCAGATCCACCCGCTTGCGCACATCCAGTGCTTCAAGAAGCTCCTGCTTTTCCGGAATTTGCATATCAAGATGGGCCGCCATGGTATCCACCAAGCGATCGATCTCGTTAATGCCGGTAAGGGAATTAGAGACTTCCGACGGAACCTTTTTGGAGAGTTTTACATACTTTTCAAACTCTTCCTGAAGGGTTTTGATCAATACGCCCTGCTCACGCTCTGGCAACTGATCTTCGTCCATCAACACGGCGCCGGCAGTGAGATAGTCACCTTCTTCAATACCGGAAATACTGGCACGGGCATTACCTTCTACCAGTACCTTTACGGTGCCGTCTGGCAACCTCAGCATCTGCAACACGGTAGCCAAAGTACCCATATCAAACACATCGGCGGCGCCTGGCTCGTCTGTGGCTGCATCTTTCTGCGCAACCAGCAAAATCTCTTTGCTACCCTCCATCGCGGCTTCGAGTGCCTGAATGGACTTCTCGCGTCCTACAAACAGTGGCACCACCATGTGCGGAAACACCACCACATCGCGAAGCGGAAGCAGCGGGTATTCTTGCACGGTTTCTTCGGATATAAGGGTCATAGAGAATCCTCTGAAAACATTTTATTCAGCATACCACCCATCATTGGGGCGCAGACTAAAATTGCAATCTTTTTACGGGGCAAAATTCTTGGCGGGTACTTTATCAGCAGCCATGAAAAAGGGGCGTTGAACGCCCCTTTTTCAGGTAACCGATCTCTCGTTAGCCGAGACGATCAGTCTTCTGATGCTGCCTTTGCATGATCGCTGTTCGCGTAGATCTTGAACGGCTCTGATTCACCGTTGATCACACTCTCATCGACCACCACTTTGGACACATCGGTTTCAGACGGAATCTGATACATGGTATCCAGCAAGGTCGCTTCCATGATGGAACGCAGGCCTCGGGCACCGGTTTTCCGGGACATAGCCTGGCGAGCGACTGCACGTAGCGCATCTTCACGGAAGTCCAGCTCAACGCCCTCAAGATCAAACAGCTTCTGATACTGCTTGGTCAGGGCGTTCTTCGGCTCGGTCAGAATCTGCACCAGCGCATCTTCGTCCAGCTCGGTCAGCGTTGCCACAACCGGCAAACGACCTACAAACTCGGGAATCAGGCCGAACTTGACCAGATCTTCGGTCTCTACATCCTGAATGATATCGCCAGCACTCTTGCTGTCATCCTGACTCTTTACCGTTGCCGAGAAACCGATAGAGCTCCGCTCTGAACGCTCCTGGATGACCTTTTCCAATCCGGCAAAAGCACCCCCACAGATGAACAGAATGTTTCCGGTGTCCACCTGCAGAAACTCCTGCTGAGGATGCTTTCGGCCACCCTGAGGAGGCACAGAAGCAACCGTACCTTCGATCAGTTTCAGCAGAGCCTGCTGCACGCCCTCACCCGATACATCGCGAGTGATCGACGGATTGTCCGACTTGCGCGAAATCTTGTCGATTTCATCGATATAGACAATACCGCGCTGGGCCTTCTCTACATCGTAGTCGCACTTTTGCAACAGTTTCTGAATGATGTTCTCAACATCCTCACCCACGTAACCGGCTTCAGTCAGCGTGGTTGCGTCCGCAATAGTGAAAGGCACGTTCAACGTGCGAGCCAAAGTTTCAGCCAACAAGGTTTTACCGCTACCGGTCGGACCAATCAGCAGAATGTTACTTTTACCCAGCTCAACATCGCTCTTGCCTTCACCGTAGCGCAAGCGCTTGTAGTGGTTGTAGACGGCAACAGCCAGCACAATCTTGGCGCGATCCTGGCCGATCACATACTCATTGAGAGTGTCACGAATTTCTGCCGGAACCGGAAGGCGATCACTCGCTTCTTCCTGGGCATTCTCCTGAATCTCTTCACGAATAATGTCGTTGCACAGATCAACGCACTCGTCGCAGATGAAAACCGAGGGCCCTGCGATGAGCTTACGGACTTCATGCTGGCTCTTTCCGCAAAACGAGCAGTACAGCAACTTGCCGTTATCGTCGCCTCTGCCGTTTCTTTCATCTGCCATTGAAATACCTCTGATCTCGTTTTGCCGGCGCTTCAGATACCCGGGCGCCAGCCAGGGGTGATGCAATTACTTCCAGTATTATTTATTCGGCACGCGCTTATCAAGTATCGAGTCAATTAGCCCGTACTCTTTCGCCTGCGTAGGATCCATGAAATTATCACGATCCGTATCCCTGGAGATGGTTTCCAGATCCTGGCCGGTGTGATGCGCCAGTATCGAGTTCAGGGTGTGGCGGATTTTGAGTATCTCGCGGGTATGGATCTCAATATCGGTTGCCTGGCCCTGATAACCACCCAGAGGCTGGTGAATCATTACGCGGGAATTAGGCAGGCAGGCACGTTTACCTGCGGCACCGCCAGCCAGCAGAAAAGCTCCCATACTGGCAGCCTGACCAACGCACAACGTTGATACGTCAGGTTTGATGAACTGCATAGTATCGTAAATCGACATACCCGCAGTCACAGAACCGCCAGGGCTGTTAATGTACAAATGAATGTCTTTGTCCGGATTTTCCGATTCCAGGAACAGAAGCTGCGCCACGATCAGATTGGCCATGTGATCTTCCACCTGCCCGACCATGAAGATCACCCGCTCCTTAAGCAAACGGGAATAAATATCGAAAGATCGCTCCCCGCGGGCAGTCTGCTCGATAACCATAGGCACCAGGGCAGACCTGGCATCCATTGCGGGACCATCAATTGGATTCTGCGTCATGATACGCCTGAACTCCTTATGGACAAATGGGACGTAGCTTTAAACCACGGCATCTTCACTATTCTTGCATCTTGTACTTTGCCAGCAGAAGATCAAGATGAAAACAGCCGGTCATGCCGGCTGTTAACTCTGTTCCGCCAGCGGAGCCAGAAACTGATCCGGCCCCGTCACTATTACGCCAGCAAACTTAGCGCTGGGGCTGGCCAGCCTGAATGGCTTCTTCGTACTTGACCTTCTTTTCCGTAACCGAAGCCTGAGAAAGCACATAGTCGACAACCTGGTCTTCCAGCACAGAAGATTCGATCTGATTTTTCTGCTCCGGGTTACCGTTGAAGTGCGCAATCACTTCTTCTGGCTGTTCATACGTTGACGCGATCTCCTGGATCTTTTCATCAACTTTGGCCGGATCTACTTTCAGGTCATTCGCCTTTACAACTTCCTGGAACAATAGACCGGTTTTAACACGACGCTCAGCCTGCTCCTGGAAGATCTCTTTCGGCAACTGCTGGAAATCCACCTGGCCACCGAAACGCTGAACAGCTTCCTGGCGCAGACGATCGATTTCCTGATCAGCCAACGATGCGGGAATATCGATTTCTGTTGTTTCAAGAAGACCGTCTACAACGTCGTTCTTGACCTTGTTAGCCACAGCCTGCTTCAGCTCTCGCTCCATGTTCTTCTTCACTTCATCGCGGAAGGCGGCTTCATCTTCTGCCTCGATACCAAACTTGGTAAAGAATTCGGCGTTCAGCTCAGGCAACTGCGGCTCTTCCACTTCATGAATCTTGATGTCGAACTTTGCAGGCTTACCCTTCAGCTCTTCGTTGTGATAGTCCTCAGGGAAGGTTACTTCAATCTCGAGCTCTTCGCCGGCTTTACCGCCAACGATGGCTTTCTCGAAGCCAGGGATCATCTGATCAGAACCGAGGGTCAGCTTATGGCCTTCAGCGGCACCACCCTCAAACTCTTCACCGTCGATGGAACCTTTGAAATCAATGGTCAGCACGTCCTTGTTCTTGGACTTGCGCTTGACCGACTTCATCGTGGCCTGCTGGCGACGCAGGTTATCGATCATCGTATCGATATCCTTGTCGGTAATTTCAGAGGTCAGTTTCTCGATGGAAACTTTGCTCAGGTCGCCCAGTTCAATTTCCGGCATAACCTCAAAGACGGCAACGAACTCAAGGTCTTTGCCTGCTTCCATGGTTTTCGGCTCAAGTTTGGGCCAGCCCGCAGGGTTAATATCCTGCTCCTGAAGTGCCTTTATGTAGTTGTCGCGCATGATCTCGCCGACAATTTCCTGGCGCACGCTGTCACCGAAACGACGCTTGACCACGCTCATGGGCACCTTGCCTGGGCGGAAACCATTAAGGCGCACAGTACGCGCAGTTTCCTGCAGGCGTTTCTGAACCGCCTGTTCAATTTCCTGGGCGGGCACACCAATCGTCATGCGACGCTCAATGCTGGAGGTCGTTTCTACAGACACTTGCATGGAAAATCCTCAAATTTCGGGTTCGGTATATGAATGAAATTAAAACCAAAAGTCCTTTCCTGAGCAGGTTCCTCGGAAAAGACCCAAAATTAAAAGCCGATAGTTTATCACGATTTGCCATGACGAGAGAATCATCTGCAACGCGTAGTTTCAGAGTTCGTGACTACATCGACGACTTAAGGAGTGAGTTGGGGGCAAAAAGAGAAAAACAAAGGGGGAAACTTGTGCACCATAAAGAAATTTGAATTCCTAAGGACCTCCTAAAACGAGAAAAGCCCTTAGAGCAACTCTAAGGGCTTTTAAAATGGTACTCCGGGAGGGACTTGAACCCCCACACCTTGCGGCAACAGGACCTAAACCTATCGTGTCTACCAATTCCACCACCGGAGCGAAAAATCTGGCAAAAAGCAGAGTGTCGACCGCGACAATCGTGTTGTCTGCTAAAACGGAAAACACTTAAAGAAATTGGGGTGGACGAAGGGGATCGAACCCTCGACCGCAGGAGTCACAATCCTGAGCTCTACCAACTGAGCTACGCCCACCACATCGTGATATACCTTGCGGTACATTCGACAAACCACCACTCTTCAACTTTACTGGCTGCGGTTTCGATCAAGCCGGCGGCTGTAATGGCGCGCCCGGCAGGACTCGAACCTGCGACCCTCGGCTTAGAAGGCCGATGCTCTATCCAGCTGAGCTACGGGCGCTTGACCGTTCGCCTAGCTGAACATTCAGAAAATGGTCGGGGTAGAGAGATTCGAACTCCCGACATCCTGCTCCCAAAGCAGGCGCGCTACCAGGCTGCGCTATACCCCGTCTGAACTGAACAACACGTGCATCAGCAAAGTTGGTGCGGATATTACTGGCGCCAAATGCTTCCGTCAACAGGGAAAATGAAATTCTCTTACAAATCCGCTGTTTTAACGTCTGACCCACCCCGAAACCGCGATTATTCACCAGAGTTCATTGATTGGCGTCAGGCTGCAGGCGTGAGACAATATGATCCCTCTTATGTCTATCAATGTCCAACCAACAAGACGAATCATGAGCGCCAAACTGATCAACGGAAAAGAAATCGCTGCTGAAGTCCGCCAACAAGTCGCATCCGGCGTAGAAACCCGCACTCGCCGGGGACTTCGCGCTCCTGGTCTTGCCGTAGTGCTGGTGGGAAATGACCCTGCATCGGAAGTTTATGTTGGCAATAAACGCAAAGCCTGCGACGCTGCCGGCATTCTCTCGCTGTCGTATGACCTGCCTGAAGACACCTCCCAGCAAGCCCTGGAAGCGCTGATTGATGAGCTTAACGATAACCCTGTTGTTGACGGCATCCTGGTGCAACTTCCTCTGCCACAGCACCTGGACGCAGACCCTATTCTGCTGAAAATCCGGCCTGACAAGGATGTGGATGGCTTTCATCCGTACAATATCGGTCGCCTGGTGCAGCGCAAGCCCGCCCTCCGGCCCTGCACGCCCGCTGGCGTAATCACCCTGCTGGACAGTATAAACACCCCTTACAAAGGCCAGCATGCCGTGATCGTGGGGGCATCCAACATTGTGGGGCGCCCGATGACGATGGAACTACTACTCAAAGGCGCAACGACTACTGTGTGTCACCGCTTCACACCCGACCTGGAAAAATATGTTCGTGAAGCCGACATTCTTATTGCTGCTGTGGGTAAGCCGGGCCTTATCAAAGGCGAGTGGGTCAAGCCCGGCGCCACTGTTATTGACGTAGGCATCAATCGGATGGAGAACGGTAAGCTGCAGGGGGATGTAGATTTTGAAACAGCCTCGGCGCGGGCTGCGTACATTACGCCAGTACCCGGCGGCGTTGGCCCGATGACGATTGCAACCCTCCTGCAAAACACCCTGTTTGCCGCGAACGAGCTTCACGACGAGTAGTCGAACCCCTAGGACGCTAACGGAACAGCCATAAAAAAACCCGCCGAAGCGGGTTTTTTTAACTCAGGTCGATATTACTGACCAAACTTCTCTTTCGCCTTCAGGCGATAGGCATGCAGCAGCGGCTCAGTGTAGCCACTTGGCTGCTCGCGACCTTTAAGAACCAGATCCATAGCGGCCTGGAACGCAATGCTGTCAGCAAAGTCAGGCGCCATAGCCCGGTAAGTCGGATCACTGGCGTTCTGTTTATCAACAACCTGCGCCATACGCTTCATGGTTTCTTCAACCTGCGCCTCGGTGCAAATACCGTGATACAACCAGTTGGCCAGATGCTGCGATGAGATACGCAGGGTGGCGCGATCTTCCATCAGGCCGACATCATTAATGTCTGGAACCTTGGAGCAGCCAACGCCGCTGTCAATCCAGCGTACAACATATCCAAGGATACCCTGGGCATTGTTATCCAGTTCCTGTTGGATATCTGCCGCCGTCCAACTGGATGGATTCTCCATAACCGGTACGGTAAGAATATCATCCAGGTTGGCACGGGTGCGACTCTCAAGCTCTTTCTGAATATCTGCAACAGACACCTGATGGTAGTGAGTTGCGTGCAGGGTTGCAGCCGTGGGTGAAGGTACCCATGCAGTGTTGGCACCCGCTTTCGGGTGACCGATTTTCTGCACCAGCATATCGGCCATCAGATCCGGCATAGCCCACATACCCTTACCGATCTGGGCAACACCACGGAAGCCAGTCTCCAGACCAATATCAACGTTCCATTGCTCGTATGCACCAATCCAGGCAGCCTGCTTCATCTCGCCTTTGCGAATGAATGGCCCAAGCTCCATGGAGGTGTGCATTTCATCACCGGTGCGATCAAGGAAACCGGTGTTGATAAATACGGCACGATCCTTGGCTGCGTGGATGCAGGCTTTGAGGTTCACGGTGGTACGGCGCTCCTCATCCATGATCCCGACTTTGAGAGTGAAACGCGGCAGGCCAAGAGCATCCTCAACGCGGCCGAAAAACTCGTTAGTAAACGCAACTTCTTCAGGACCGTGCATCTTCGGCTTCACAATGTACACAGAACCGGAAGTGCTGTTCTGGAAACGACCGCCTCCCTTGAGGTCGTGAATGGCAATCAGCCCGGTAAGCAGGCCGTCCATCAGGCCTTCAGGCACCTCAGTACCATCCTTCAGGAGAACAGCCGGGTTGGTCATCAGGTGGCCAACGTTACGGATAAACATCAGGCTGCGACCTTTCAGCTTCAGCTCGCTACCATCGGCTGCGGTGTACTCGCGATCCGCGTTCATTTTGCGGGTCAGACGCTCTCCGCCCTTCTCAAAGGTTTCTTCCAGGTTGCCCTTCATCAGGCCGAGCCAGTTGCTGTAGGCCAGAGTTTTATCGTCGGCGTCGACTGCGGCAACTGAGTCCTCACAATCCATGATGGTGGTCAGTGCTGACTCCATCAGCACATCTTTAACGTGGGCTCCATCATCCTTGCCAATCGGGTGACTGGCGTCGATCTGGATTTCGAAGTGCATGCCATTTTTGACCAGCAGGATGCCGGTAGGCGCATCGGCAGCTCCGGTGTAACCCACAAAACCGGCTTCGTCTTTCAGACCGGTCATTTCACCGTTCTGAAGTTTTACAGCGAGCTTACCGCCGGAAACCTGATACAACGCGGCATCTTTGTGACTGCCAGCCGCCAGTGGCGCGGAGTTATCCAGCAGGTTGCGAGCAAATTCAATAACCTTGGCACCACGAACCGGGTTGTAACCACGGCCTTTTTCAGCACCATTATCTTCGGAAATGGCATCGGTGCCATAAAGTGCATCGTACAGACTACCCCAGCGTGCGTTTGCCGCGTTCAGTGCAAAGCGCGCGTTCATGATCGGCACCACCAACTGGGGGCCAGCCATGGCTGCAACTTCAGGATCAACATTGGCCGTAGAAATACGGAAATCCGCAGGCTCGTCTACCAGGTAGCCGATATCCTTCAGGAAGGCCTTATAAGCCGCCATGTCCAGCTTCTGGCCCTTATGGTCGCGGTTCCAGCTATCCATTTTTTCCTGGATCGCATCACGCTTGGCCAGTAATTCACGATTACGGGGCGCCAGATCGTTTACGATCTTGTCAAACTCCGCCCAGAATTTTTCTGCGTCTACTCCGGTGCCCGGAATTGCTTCGTTGTTCACGAAGTCATACAAATTCTTTGCGACCTGAATGCCGCCGAGTTGTACGCGCTCTGTCATCGTTCTTAGCCTCATATAGGTTAGCCTTGCCCCAACAGCCGCCTGACTGTCGGGCTCGAAACATCAAATGCAGACGGGTGCCGGTATCAGCTGCGCCGCCAGCTTGTCCCCTCTCGGGAATCGTCCAGAATAACGCCCTGCGCTGCCAGCTCATCACGGATGCGGTCGGCACCGGAAAAGTCCTTGGCTTTACGGGCATCGGCACGGGCGCGGATTTTCGCTTCAATGTCTTCCGCCGTCAGCTCTCCAACAGATTCGGCCTGGAAAAAAGCATCCGGATCCTGCTGCAAGAGCCCAAGCACATCTCCAAGCCTGATCATGACCGTTGCCGCGCTACTTGCCTCGTCATGACGACCTTCGCGGCGGTGCTGGTTAATGTCATTAGCGAGGGCATGTAAAACCGAGATGGCACCGGGGCAGTTGAAATCATCGTTCATCAGTTCAACAAAACGCTGATCCTGCTCTGTCTCGGGCACATCTCCGGAGCTCTTTGGCACAACTCCGCGCAGCGCGTGGTAAAGCCGCTCCAGAGAGCGCCCCGCTTCCGCCAGATTGTCTTCGGAATAATCAACCTGGCTACGGTAGTGACTCGACACCAGGAAGAAGCGCACCACTTCCGCCGGGTAGGTTTCCAGAATCTCCCGAATGGTGAAAAAATTGCCCAGGGATTTGGACATTTTCTCCTTGTTCACCCGTATCGCGCCCGCATGCATCCAAGTGTTCACGAAAGTATGCCCTGTGGCGCATTCGGATTGTGCAATTTCGTTTTCATGATGTGGAAAAAGAAGGTCCGGCCCACCGCCATGAATATCGAAGGTATCACCCAAGCAACGGGTCGACATGGCGGAACACTCAATATGCCACCCGGGTCGACCACTGCCCCAGGGTGACGGCCAGCTTACTTCGCCCTCACCTGCCGCTTTCCACAATGCAAAATCAGCCGGGCTGCGCTTGGCTTCCTGAACGTCAATCCGCGCTCCGGCAAGCAGGTCTTCAAGCTTTTTCTTGCTGAGCTTTCCGTAGTCTTTAAAAGACTCAACAGAAAAATACACATCACCGTTATCGGCGGCATAGGCATGATCAGACTCAATCAGCGTGCCGATCATAGCGATGATTTCAGTAATGTAATCCGTTGCACGGGGCTCTGCGCTGGGTGAAAGTACACCGAGCCTGGCTTCATCTTCATGCATCGCGGCAATCATGCGCTCTGTCAGCTCAGAGAATGGCTCGCCGTTCGCTTCAGCCCGCTGCAAAATTTTGTCGTCAATATCCGTAATGTTGCGCACGTAAGTCACATCATAACCGCGGTTACGCAGGTAACGCGTCACCACATCAAAAGCCACCAACACCCGAGCATGGCCCAGGTGGCAGTAGTCATAAACCGTCATTCCGCAAACGTACATGCGAACCTTTCCCGCCTCAATGGGCGTAAAGGTTTCTTTTTGCTGGGTGAGCGTATTGTAAATCCTGATCACAGCTGGTCTCCCGAATGCTTACCCTTACTTGCCCTTTATTTGGCCCAGGAATCCCGCAAGGTAACGGTTCGATTGAATACCGGCTTGCCGGCTTTGGCGGTCAACTCCTGATCACAGAAGAAATAACCTTCCCGCTCGAACTGGTACGGCAGATCTGTCAGAGGTGTTGCCAGGCTCTGTTCGACCCGCGCATTTTTAAGCACCACAAGCGATTGCGGATTAACGTGATCAACAAGGTCACCCTCCTTATCGCTGTCCGGGGCTTCGTGATTGAACAGACGGTCATACAGGTTGATGTCGCAATCGACACTGATGCTCTCGGACACCCAGTGGATGACGCCATTAGGCTTGTAACCCTCGGGGTTCACGCCCAGAGTGGCCGGATCGTATTCGCAGCGCAGCTCCACAATCTCGCCGCTGGCGTCACGCACAACTTCTTTGCAGGTCATTACATAGCCGCCGCGCAGACGAACAGCCTGCTCCGGTGCCAGGCGCTTCCACTTGCGCGGTGCTTCTTCAACGAAGTCTTCCCGATCGATATACAGGGTCTGGCTCCAGGTAACTTCACGCTGCCCCATGTCCGGGTTCTGCGGGTGTACCGGCAATATCAGTGTTTCGGTCTTGTCGGCGGGGTAATTAATGAGCGTCACCTTCAGCGGACGCATCACGCACATGGCTCGTGGCGAACGGGCGTTCAGATCTTCCCGGATAGCGAACTCCAGCATGCCCATGTCTACGGTGCCACCGGCTTTATTTACACCAATCATGTCACAAAAAGTGCGCAGGGATTCCGGGGTATAGCCCCGGCGACGCATGCCTGAAATGGTAGGCATTCGCGGGTCGTCCCAGCCATCTACCAGGTGCTCATCTACAAGGCGCTTCAGTTTGCGCTTGCTGGTAATGGTGTAGTTCAGGTTAAGCCGGGCGAACTCGATCTGCCGAGGCTGGCACGGAGCGGTAATGTTATCCAGAACCCAGTCGTAAAGCGGACGGTGATCCTCAAACTCCAGAGTACACAGAGAATGGGTGATCCCTTCCAGTGCGTCCGAAATGGGATGGGTAAAATCGTACATCGGATAGATGCACCATTTGTTCCCCGTCTGATGGTGCTCGGCGTAACGAATGCGGTAGAGAATGGGGTCACGCATGTTCATGTTGGGAGAGGCCATGTCAATCTTTGCACGCAGCACCAACTCGCCGTTTTCATACTTTCCATCACGCATATCACGAAAAAGCGCCAGGCTTTCCGCTGCCGGACGGTCACGGTGCGGGCTGTTCCTGCCAGGCTCTTTAAGGCTCCCACGGTATTCCGCCATTTCATCCGCAGTCAGCGCGCAGACATAGGCCTTACCGTTTTCGATCAATTCTTCCGCAAAATGATATATGGCATCGAAATAGTCAGAAGCATAATGCACATCTCCAGCCCAGGTGTAACCCAGCCACTCAACATCTTTCTTGATGGCGTCAATATACTCCTGGCTTTCCTTCTCCGGGTTGGTGTCGTCAAAGCGCAGATTGCACTCACCGGAAAATGTCTCGGCAATGCCAAAATTCAGGCAAATAGATTTAGCATGACCGACGTGCAGGTAACCGTTGGGCTCAGGTGGGAAACGGGTCACCACCTGACCGACGTGCTCACCTTTGTTAACGGCGTCTTCAATCAGGCTCTGAATAAAGTTATGGGCTTTCTTCGGCTCGGCGCTCATACAATCTCTGTTAAAAGAAGTGGGTCGTAAACCGGCTATTATACTCATAAATCAGTGCCGGACTCATGCATCGCCGGAAACTCTTGAGTACAATATCGGCTTTAACTGATTTAAACCCAACGAACAGGAAAACCTGATGATTCTGCTGACAACCAATCACGGTGATATCAAGCTCGAACTGGATTACGAAAAAGCCCCGGAAACCGCAAAGAACTTTGAGCAGTATGTTCGTGACGGTTTCTATGACGGCCTGATTTTTCACAGGGTAATCAGCAACTTCATGGTGCAGGGCGGCGGTTTTGAGCCCGGCATGACCGCGCGTAAAACTCGTGAACCCATCAAGAACGAAGCTGATAACGGCCTGAGTAACATGAAAGGAACCGTCGCCATGGCCCGCACAATGGATCCGCATTCGGCCTCTGCCCAGTTCTTTATCAACGTTGAGAACAATGGCTTTCTTGACCACACCGCAAAAAATGCAGAAGGCTGGGGCTACTGCGTATTTGGCAAGGTAGTGGAAGGCATGGAGACAGTTGATGCCATCCGCGCTGTACGAACCACTATGGCCGCAGGCCACCAGGACGTTCCTCACGAAAACGTGGTGATTGTAAAAGCTACTGTTCTAGAGGACGGAGACGCAGCGTGAATACGCTGTTCATTTCCGATTTACATCTGGAAGAGTCACGCCCCGATATTACCGGGGCGTTTCTTGGCTTTCTGGATAAAACAGCTCCCGGCGCAGAGCGGTTATACATTCTGGGTGATTTTTTTGAAGCCTGGATCGGTGATGATGAACGCACTCCGCTGCAAGAACAGATTGCAGCCGCCCTGCGCGCGCTGAGCGACAGTGGCACTGACATCTTCCTGATGCACGGTAACCGGGACTTTTTGCTGGGTGAGGATTTTTGTGCCCGGGTCGGCGCGACACTGCTGGACGACCCCACGCTTATCGATCTTTACGGCACCCCTACCCTGCTGATGCACGGTGACAGCCTTTGCACCGCGGATGTCGAGTACCAGAAATTCCGCGCTAACATGCGCAATCCTCAAACGCAGAAACTCATTCTGGCCCGCCCTCTCAAAGACCGCCAGCAAATGGCCCGGCAACTCCGGGAAATGAGCATGGCCACAAACCGGGGCAAAGCCGAAGACATTATGGATGTGACGCCAGATGAAGTGGTGCGTGTTATGGAAATCTCTGATGTACCGCTGATGATCCATGGCCACACCCACAGACCGGCCGAGCACGATCTGACTGTAAACGGAAAAGCGGCAAAGCGGATTGTGCTGGGCGACTGGGACCAGTACGTTTGGTGGCTGAACGTTGAGCCCGGCAAGAAGCCGGAGCTGAATAAAACGCCACTCTGAGGCTTCCAAAAGCTATCTTCCCTGAGAGTTACAGTTAGAACACAGGGCCGCCAACGCGAGGACTGCAAAAAAATGAAGCAACGCCCGACCCGTTATGCAGTTCTGACAACATGGCTGGCCGGGGTTCTTCTTCTCTGCATGCCTACCTTATCTGCATTGGCCGAAGAGCCCGGGAATACCCGGGAGCAAACAGAGGAAGCTCGCCCGGCGGTAAAGCCGGAACTGGAGGCCAGCAACGAAGCGCCTCCGGAAATCAAACTGCCGGACGCGGTCAACGCAGATATTCAGGATCAGGTCCTTGCGTTGCTGGCGGCACTTGAACAACGTCAGGCTGCCGTCAAAGACACCCGCGAACGATTGACCTATGCCGAATCCATTCTGACCCGCCTGCAGGATGAGTATAAGAGTTTTGAGTTAAGGCTGGAGAAAGCGGGCCTCAACCTGACCGCCCGCTATGCTGACCTGTTAAAGCAGCGGCTTGAGCGTCTGCAGAGGCAAAGCGTTGCCAGTGATCTTATTCAGGGAATTGAAGACAAACTCTCCGTAGCAAGGGAGGCACAGCTGCGACTGGAAGAGTTTGAAGCCATTGCCGAGCCTGGCGACGATGCGCGCAACCAGCTTCGCAGCCGTCGCTCGCAACTACTGCGCGAACTGCACAGAGCCGTTACCGAACACATAGATGTGCTCAATGAATACTACGGTACTGTGACGACCCTTCAGGACCAGGTTCAGGAATACCAGAAGCTTTTGCAGCAAAGACTGTTCTGGCTTCCCAGCGCGGCCGCCGTCAACCTGGAAACCGCCGGGGAGCTATACGAATCTGCCAGTTGGTTCATCTCGCAGCTAAGCTTCAATGCCCTGAGCGAAGCGCTTTCCCGATCTGTAGGCGAGCGCGGAGCGCGCATAGGTCTGGTGGCGCTGCTCCTTATCGTATTGCTGATAAAACGCAAGACGATCAAAAACAACCTCCTGGCCAACAGCCGCCACATTGGAAACGTCGGTCACGACCGAACCGCCTATACCCTGCAAGCGCTGATCAACAGTATTCTGCTGGCATTGCCGGGAGTTATTGTATTTTCTCTGACAGCTTTGTTGCTGATGGAAGGTAACGCCTTTTACTCTGCACTTTCAAAAGGCTTTACGGGGGCTGCCTTTATTATGTTTTTGCTCGCGTTTATCCGAAACGTGGCCCGT
The DNA here is from genome assembly GCF_048259445.1 of Marinobacter sp. Lineage (GTDB taxonomy): Bacteria > Pseudomonadota > Gammaproteobacteria > Pseudomonadales > Oleiphilaceae > Marinobacter. The sequence goes on from NZ_JBLXHQ010000004.1 coordinate 175,882, forward strand.
AAGCAGGGGCTTGGAGAAAGCCACTTTCACTGGAACACCAATTCTCTGCTGGTCATCCGGCGGGAGTTGCCGCTGCTTATGGCGTTTGTTATTCCCGTAGCCGTCATCACCACGTCAACAAGTTCAACGCCCGAAGGCGCCCGGTTTGATGACAGCCTTGGCCGTCTGCTTTTTACTCTCGTATCCATCGCACTGTCCGTTTTCGCGCACCGGATCATCAAAGCAGTTCGGGTTGGAAAACCCGACAGTAGTGCTTTGCTGTTGCTTCATGTGACAGCTATATCGGCGCCTCTTGTGCTGGCCGTCGCATCCCTGATCGGCTACCACTACACAGCCTTGCAGCTTGAACGCAACCTGTTCATCACCATCTGCTGGCTGGCCTTTAACACTATGATTTACTATTTAGGTTTGAGAGCACTTTCCGTTCGTGAACGCAGGCTAACCCTCGAACGTCTCAGGGAGCAACGTGCTGCTGAACGCAGGGCAGCGGAAGCCAGGGAGGCCGCCGACAACACCGGTGAAGGTGTGATTCAGAACCTTGAGATGCCAGAGATGAACCTCAAGGACATCAGCCAGCAAAGCTCTTCGCTACTGAGGATTCTGGTATCGGCTCTCGCTATCACTGGCTTGCTGCTCCTGTGGGCCAGCGTTATCCCCGCACTGCAACTGTTCAACGACATTACTCTGTGGACGATTGCGACTGACCTGCAGGGCGGCGACCCACTACCCATTACGCTTGCAGACATGCTCCTCGCTCTGCTTGTTGCAGCCGGCACGGTGCTTGCGGCAAAAAACCTTCCGGGAACCCTGGAGGTAATCTTACTGAGCCGGATGAATCTGGCCCCGGGCACAGGCTACGCCATTACAACCATTACAACCTACGTTCTCGTACTCGTGGGTGTAGTGATCTGTCTCGGCGTAATCGGTGTTCAGTGGTCTAAACTCCAGTGGCTGATCGCAGCTCTCGGGGTGGGGCTTGGCTTCGGGCTGCAGGAAATCGTCGCCAACTTCGTATCCGGTATCATTCTTCTGTTTGAACGCCCTATTCGGGTGGGCGACACGGTGACCATTGATGGCATAACCGGAACGGTTTCCCGCATACGTATTCGTGCAACAACACTGGTCGACTGGGACAGGAAAGAACAGATTATCCCCAACAAAACTTTCGTTACCCAGGATCTGACCAACTGGACGCTCTCTGACCCGATTACCCGCGTTATCCTTCGGGTGGGTGTTGCTTATGGTTCTGATGTGGACAAGGTTCAGGAAATACTCACCCGGGTGGCCCGCAGCAATGAACGCGTAGTGGATGATCCTGCGCCTGCAGTTTTCTGTGTCGGGCTCGCGGACAGCAGCATCAACTTCGAAGTCCGGGTTTTTGTCAAAGACTTGCTGGACATCATGCCACTATCCCATGAAATACATGCATCCATCACAAGAGCCTTGATGGAAGCCGGAATAAGCATTCCCTTCCCTCAGAGAGATATTCACGTGCGCACCCTGCCGGAGCCCCATTCAAGAGCATCCTGACGGGACACTAGGGCTTTGCCTGGCTGAATGTATGCGGTGGCGCCGTCCGGCTGCCTGTATGTTTCGAGGCGTTTCAGCCAACCTTTCAGCCAGCGGCTTTTTTCGATCGGGTTCACTGCGTTTTCAGCTCTTCTGGTGAGGACTTTTGCCGCCGCCTCCCGGAACCTATCCAATGTTGTGATTTCAGGATTGGTCTCCATAGCCAGAAGCACGTGCCGGAGCCCCCAACCTTCGCCCTCATATCGCTCAGCGTCTGAAAGGCCTTCGCCCTTGAAGTTGACATAATCTATCAAGGCATAGATTCCACCCGGGGTAGAACTCAGGGCCTCCAGATCAGCTTTCAATCGGGTTTTCCGGTCTTCAGGCACAGATTCGAGGATTTTGGCAAACGAGGCTTTGGTGCGCCGAACAATAAACTCTGCCTGAACCCCCTGGGTGCCAGCCAGAAATTCCCTTAGCTCGGCAACATCGACTGAATTTTCCACCGCCTCAAAAGAAGCCTTATCTGGCCAGGGCGCTTCAAACGGCTCAAGCTCCCTCAGCCACGAGGGGATGTTGAGTTGCCGCTGTTTCATGTATTCAACGAGCGCCGGAAAACTTTCTATAAATCGCTCGTTAACGCCCTCCGGATACCAGATAAAGTGGCCAATACCCAGCGAGGGAAACGCCTCACCATCGTTCCAATGTACGAGACACTGGAACTGGCCGGCGCATTCGTTCTGGAATATCTTCTGGCCAACCCAGTCCAGTTGGGCAGGCTCAAGGGCAAGGGATATATCGATTGAGGTTTCCTCAGAAACCCCAAAAGCCTCTTCCGGGGCAACAGCTTCCGCTCCGGCATCAGCAGGACTGTTTTCGGAATCACAACCGGAAAGCATTAAAACGCAAGACAAAACAGTCAGCCGGAATGCTTTATAAACCACTTGAGCACCTCATCAATAACGTCGTTTGCAGCTACTCATGGCGTAGCGCATCAATAGGATTGAGCCGGGCAGCTTTACGGGCAGGAAAAAATCCAAAAATGACGCCGATCGCAACCGAGAAGCAAAAACCCAGCAGCATGACCCCCGGCGCCAGCAAAAACGGCATATCGAGCCGGGATGTTAAAAGCCATGTGCCTCCGACCCCCAGAATCAGGCCGATAATCCCGCCCAGAGTCGACAGCGCAATCGATTCAACGAGGAACTGTGTCAGCACATCACGGGTTCTGGCTCCTATAGCAAGGCGAATGCCTATTTCCCGGGTTCGTTCGGTGACGGACACCAGCATGATATTCATGATTCCTATACCACCCACCAGAAGACTGACTGCGGCAATGGCACCCAACAAAATAGTCATGGTATTGGTGGTACTGGCCAGGGCATTTGCGATGTCCTGAGTATCCCGGACATAGAAATCATCATCTTTCGGGGAGGCAATATTCCGGCGCTGACGAAGCAGCGACTCGATGTCCTTCTGCACCCGGCCTGTACTGCCGTCAATAAGCGCCGATACATAGACTACCTGCACATCCAGACTGCCGAGCAACCTTCGCTGCACCGCCTTGACCGGCATAAGAATAGTCTTGTCCCGGTCCTGGCCCATGGACTGCCCTTTCTCTTCAAGCACACCGATCACCCGACAAGCGGTACGCCCGACACGAAGAGTTGTTCCCAGGGGCTCCTGGCCAAGGTACATCTCATCAATTAACGTAGTGCCGATAATGCACACAGCTGATCCGGCATTCAGTTCGTCCGGATCGAAAGCCCGGCCGTAGGCGATCTCGTGGTTGCGCACGGCAAAGTAATTGTTATTTGTTCCAATGACAGGAATCGTTTCGTTGGCGTTGCCAATGACCACCGTCGGATTGACCGTAATTGCCGGAGCAACAAGGACTTCCGGCACTTCCTGTGCCATGGCATCCACGTCTTCAAGATCAAAAGGCTCCGCGGACGTGCGCACACCTCCGGGGCCACGTTGTGCGGTTCCCGGAATAACAAACAGAAGGTTAGAACCGATGCTGGCAATCTCGTCGGTAACGCTTCGGGTAGCGGACTGGCCAAGATGAACCATGGCCACCACACTGCCAACACCAATGATGATACCCAGCGTTGTCAGAAACGAACGTAGCTTGTTCCTGACAATCGCCTGGAAGGCCATGACAAAGATGTCCAGCCACCTCACGACAAAACCTCTTCCGGGGTTCCATCCTTGACCAGCTTTCCATCAACAAAGTAAAGCACTCTGTCGGCATAGCGGGCGATGTCCGGCTCATGGGTTACCATGATAATGGTGATACCCCGTTCAGCACGGATCTGCGCCAGTTGCGCCATAATGCTATCTGCCATGGCAGTATCCAGGTTGCCGGTAGGCTCGTCCGCCAACAAGACAGGCGGCTCAGTGACCAATGCCCGGGCAATGGCTACCCTTTGCTGTTGGCCACCGGAAAGCTGATTGGGGGTAGCGGCTTCGCGCCCGGAAAGCCCGACAATTCGCAAAGCTTCTTTTGCCCGGGTCTTGCGCTCTGAACGCCGGACGCCGTCATAAATCAGAGGCAGTTCTACATTAGCAAGAGCATTAACCCGTGGCAGAAGGTTGAAGCTCTGGAAAATAAAACCCATAAAATGGCGGCGTAACAAGGCGAGCTCATCACGATCCAGGCCGCCTACATTTACCCCACGGAACAGGTATTCACCGGTCGAAGGCACGTCAAGACAGCCAATCATGTTCATACAGGTAGACTTGCCTGATCCACTGGGGCCCATAATGGCTACAAATTCGCCTTCCCGTATGGTCAGGTCAACACCATCCAGGGCTCTTACCTCGGCAGATCCACTGCCATAGATCTTGAAGATGTTACGCATTCGGATTATGGCCGGTGGCAAATCAGGCACATCCGGTTGGTTATTTCGAAGCTGAGCGCCGCTACTCAACGGAGCCTCGCAATATTCCGGTCAGTACCTCATCGCCTTCGGACAACTCATCGCTCAGAACTTCCGTATATCGACCATCTGTATAGCCACTGCGCACAAGTACCCGGCGGGGTTGATCATCCTCAAGCACCCAGAGAGTATTTGAGGATGCCAGCGAACCCTCCCTTGAGCGGTCCGCTGGGTGGCTGAACATGCCACCGCCCTCTGTATCGGTTGCGGGCGGCGTAAAACGGAAAGCGATATTCGGAACCCTCAAAGCCTGATCGCGTTGCCCTGTATTGATGGTTGCAGTGGCGGTCATTCCGGGCTGAAGGAGATGCCCTGAATTTTCGACCGCCAGCACAGTGGTATAGGTAACAACATTGTTTTCAACCGTGGGGTAAAGGTAAACCTTCAATACCTCGGCCTCAAACTCCCTGCCCGACCAGGCATCCACGGTAAACGTCGCAGGCTGGCCGGCTTTCACCAATCCCACATCCGCTTCATCCATAGAGACATGAAGCTCCATCTGCGCCAGATCTTCAGCCAGCAAAAAAAGCACAGGTGTCTGGAAATTTGCGGCCACTGTTGCACCTGGTTCGATACTGCGCTGAAGTACCACGCCATCAATAGGCGACGTAATGACAGCTTTCTCCAGTCGGGTTCGGGCCTGGGAAACCGTTGCTTCAGCCTGGCGCACAGTAGCCCGGGCATAGGCCGATCTCGCTTCAGCACGCTTCCGGGTAGCAACGGCTTTATCCAGCGTTGCCTGGGGCGAAGTTCCCCGCTGCACCAGAGACTCCGTTCTGCGTTCGTCTACCAGGGCTTCTTCCAGAGTAGCCGCGGCCTCGGCCAGAGACGCGCGCGCCAGCTCAAGGCCCGCTGCTGCCTGCAACAAAGCAACTTCAAGCTCTTCCGTATCGAAAAGCGCAAGAACCTGTCCCCGCTGAATTTCATCATTTTCCGAGACCAGAACCTCGCTCACCAAACCGGAAATTTCGGCGCCTACCGACACTTCACTCTTGGGCTGAAGATTCCCGGTCGCCATGGCTGTGAGTACCATGTCGGCTCTGTCCAGCTTGTGCGTCTGCCACTGAATGCGGGAGTCCTCAGGCCATAGCCACCATGCCAATCCAGCAATAAGGGCCGCTCCAAGCGCAACCCAGACCAGAATCGAGAATCGCCCCCGGTTCTTTTCAGCCCGGATAACAGAGTTCACCTCGTCCGCCATGCTCTTCAAAGAAGGATCAGTGTCAGATGCCATTAGTCACTCGATACGGTGTTTAGCCAATTGATTGCGGATTTCATCAGGTATAGGCACTGCTTTTTCAGTTTCATAATCAAAGTGAATCAGAACTGCCTGGCCCCGCGCAATCTGCTTACCATCCTGCCAGGCTTCCTGAACAGCCTGAAACGAACTGTTGCCGATCTTCCCGACGCCCGTGCGAATCTCAACCGGAAGGTGCCAAAAGCTCTGTGCGACAAAATCGATTTCCACGCGAGCAATAATCAGCGGCCAGGTTTTCACATCCAGTGTCGGATGGAAGATGCTGAACAAAGGCATTCTGGCCTGCTCGAACCATACCGGCAGCGTTGTATTGCTGATGTGGCCCAGGGCATCTGTGTCGCTGAAGCGGGGCTGAAGCTCATAATAAAACATGCAACTCTTCCTGATCGTTAAAACCAAATACTATACACTTAGTTCCCGACTTCATAAAAAAACCCGAAGCTTTCGCTCCGGGTTTCGAATCTGACGATTCAAGCCTGCAGGCGTGGGGTTTACTGCTCCACAAAAGCCCTTTCGATCACAAAGTGCCCCATGTCGCCGCCGCGAGCTTCTTTGAAGCCCATTTTGTTAAGGATCGCACAGGTATCCTTAAGCATACTGGGGCTGCCGCAGATCATGAACCGGTCGTTTTCCGGGTCGAAATCCGGCAGGCCCATATCACGGGTTATCTTGCCACTTTCCATTGCAGCGGTCAGTCTGCCTTCATTACGGAACGGCTCCCGGGTTACCGTGGGATAGTACTCAAGCTTGCCCTTGACCATCTCACCGAAAAATTCGTTTTCCGGCAACTCTTCAATTTCATGCTGATAGGCAAGCTCCGAGATATAACGCACCCCGTGAGTCAGGATGACCTTATCAAAGGCATCGTATACATCCGGGTCTTTAATGATGCTCATAAAGGGCGCAAGGCCGGTGCCAGTGCTTATCAGCCAGAGATTCTTGCCGGGTAGCAGGTTATCCAGGATCAGCGTACCCGTAGGCTTGCGGCTGACGAGGATTTCATCCCCTACCTGAATCTTCTGCAAGCGCGACGTGAGCGGTCCGTTTTGCACTTTGATAGAGAAGAATTCCAGCTCCTCTTCATAATTGGCGCTGGCAATGCTGTAGGCACGCATCAGCGGCTTACCTTCAGTTTCAAGACCAATCATCACAAAGTGGCCATTCTTGAACCGGAACCCCGGATCGCGACTGGTCTTGAAGCTGAACAGTGTATCGTTCCAGTGATGCACGCTGGTTACAGTTTCTTTTATCAGGTTACTCATTTAAACCTCTGGCCTGTCCGGTTTGTTATCGGCGGCGAATGTTGCAAATATGAATTGCCTTAATTCTATCCCATCTCTAACCTATCGATGAAATGGGTTATTCCCATAACCTTATTCGGATACATCGATTTAGAGCATTTTGTTATGAAATACAGTTTCAGACAACTCGAAGTCTTTCTGGCGGCCGCTCACTTCCAGAACATTACCCGTGCTGCGGAATCGTTGGCCATGTCCCAGTCTGCCGCGAGCAGCGCGCTCAAAGAGCTGGAGAACCAGTTCGACATCCAGCTATTTGATCGTGTTGGCAAACGCCTCCAGCTGAATGAACTCGGGCGACTCTACCGGCCCAAGGTGGAAGCTGTTCTTGCCCAGGCAGCCGAGCTCGAGCAGGCCTTCAGCAAACATTCTGAAGTAGGCGCCCTGAAAGTCGGAGCCACCTTGACTATAGGTAACTATCTGGCCGTAGGCGTTATGGCCCAATACATGAATACCCCTACTCAGCCACGGGTTTCGCTGGAGGTAGCTAATACGAGCACCATCGCTCGCCGGGTCAAAGATTTTGAACTGGATATCGGCCTGATCGAGGGCGAACTGCAATCTTCGGAACTTGAGGTTTTACCCTGGCGCGGCGATAAACTGGTGGTGTTCTGCTCACCTAGCCACCCACTCGCCGAAAAGGAGGAAGTTTCGGATGAAGACCTTCGGAGCGCCACCTGGATTATGAGAGAGCAAGGCTCCGGAACACGTCAAACCTTCGAACGGGGTATGCACGGCCTGCTTCCGGATCTGAACGTACTTCTGGAACTGGAACATACCGAAGCCATCAAACGTGCCGTGGAAGCTGATCTCGGCATAGGATGCCTGTCAGAAGTTGTTCTCGCCGATGCATTCAAACGTGGCAGCCTGATGCCACTCAAAACACCGGAAAACCGGAACTTTGAACGCCAGTTCTATTTCATCCTGCACAGGCAAAAATACCGCAGTGCTGGCATTGATGCCTGGATGGGCCTTTGCCGCGCGCTAGCCTGACGGCTCTTAGCCAAGAGGGCCGCTGTGAAACCGGAACTCGCTATCTGGTTCGAGAATCAGTTCTTTTTCAATAGCCAGAAAGTCTGCGACCCTGGCATCAACACATTCTCCGTTGGCCTGCTCTGCCAGAGCCAGATAATCGCGGTAATGACGGGCTTCGGATTTGAGCAGACTGCTATAGAAATCCGCCAGCTCTGCGTCCAGGAACGGAACCAGTGCAGCAAAGCGTTCGCATGAACGAGCCTCAATGATAGCTCCCACCACCATAACATCGACCAAACGACCCGGATCATCCGTGCGTACTTCTTTGCGCAGCCCCGCCGCGTAGCGCGCCGGAGTCAGGTGGCAATAGGATATCCCCCGCTTGTTGATAATGGCCAGAACCTGCTCGAAATGGCGCAGTTCCTCCCGTGCCAGGCGCGACATTTTGTTGAGCAGATCCGAGTTATCCACGTAGCGGTACATAAGGCTGAGCGCGGTAGATGCGGCCTTTTTCTCGCAATGGGCGTGATCGATCAGCATCAGATCCTGATTGGCCAGCGCGTCATCAATCCACTGCCGGGGCGTAGCGCAAGGCAAAAAGTCGTGAATCTCTTGCAAGGCCTGAGCCATGGTGTCGGTTTTGCTGTTCATGGTGGGTAACTATGTCAATAAATTGGGTGCGCGATTATAACCCAGCTAACAGACTTCTCCGACCTCTGTCCAACTTAACTTTATAAGGGGTTTCCTATAGAATGCAGCGCCAACTTAAGGTCTTTCCGCCAAAAAACTCCCGCCAGGCGTATTGCCAGAGCGCGGGACATACCAACTGATGAGGGTCCATATCGTGTTAGAAGCCTACCGTGAACACGTTGCAGAACGTGCGGCTCTGGATATTCCGCCGAAGCCGCTGAATGCTGAACAGACTGCCGCTCTGGTTGAGCTGCTGAAGAACCCGCCGGCCGGCGAAGAGGAAACTCTTGTTGATCTGCTGGAAAACCGTATTCCGCCAGGCGTGGATGAAGCAGCCTACGTTAAAGCTGCCTTCCTGAGCGCTATTGTCAAAGGTGAGGCCTCATCCCCACTGATCGACAACAAAAAAGCAGTCCAGTTGTTGGGCATGATGCAGGGCGGCTACAACATCGCCACGTTGGTTGATCTGCTGGACAACGCCGAACTGGCTGAATTGGCGGGGAATGAACTCAAGCACACCCTTCTTATGTTTGACGCATTCAACGACGTCAAAGAAAAGATGGATGCTGGCAACGCAGTTGCTAAATCCGTTGTTGAATCCTGGGCTAACGCCGAGTGGTTCACCAACAAGAACAAGGTTGCGGAAAGCACCAAAATGGTGGTTTTCAAGGTTACCGGCGAAACCAACACTGACGACCTTTCTCCCGCGCCGGATGCCTGGTCCCGCCCGGACATCCCCTTGCATGCCCGCGCAGCCTATAAAATGGAACGCGATGGTCTGAAGCCGGAAGAGCCAGGCGTTACTGGCCCCATGAGCCAGATTGATGAAATCAAAGCCAAAGGCCTGCCCGTTGTTTTTGTAGGTGACGTTGTAGGTACTGGTTCTTCACGCAAGTCTGCAACCAACTCTGTTCTGTGGTTCTTCGGTGACGACATCCCGGGTGTACCGAACAAGCGCGCAGGCGGTGTCTGTATCGGCAACAAGGTTGCCCCGATCTTCTTCAACACCATGGAAGACGCTGGCGCTCTGGTATTCGAAGCACCGGTAGACGACATGAACATGGGCGACGTGATTGAAATCCGCCCATACGAAGGCAAGATTCTGAACGAAGCTGGTGAGGTTATCTCCGAGTTCGGCTTCAAGTCTGACGTTATCCTGGACGAAGTTCAGGCTGGCGGCCGTATTCCTTTGATCATCGGTCGTGGCTTGACCGCGAAAGCTCGTGCAGCTCTGGGCCTCGGTGCAACAGATCTGTTCCGTCTTCCGAACGATCCCGAAGCCGGCACCAAGGGCTTCACCCTGGGCCAGAAAATGGTTGGCAAAGCCTGTGGACTGGAAGAAGGCCAAGGCGTTCGTCCGGGCACCTACTGCGAGCCACACATGACCACCGTTGGTTCCCAGGACACTACGGGCCCAATGACCCGTGACGAGCTGAAAGACCTGGCTTGCCTGGGCTTCCAGGCTGACCTGGTTATGCAATCTTTCTGTCACACAGCGGCTTATCCGAAGCCGGTTGACGTCGAAATGCAGCACACCATGCCAGACTTCATTCGTAACCGTGGCGGTGTTTCCCTGCGTCCGGGCGACGGTATCATCCATTCCTGGCTGAACCGTATGCTGCTGCCAGATACGGTTGGTACCGGTGGTGACTCTCACACCCGTTTCCCGATGGGCATCTCCTTCCCGGCCGGCTCTGGTCTGGTTGCATTTGCTGCTGCTACCGGTGTTATGCCGCTGGATATGCCAGAGTCTGTACTGGTTCGCTTCAAGGGCGAAATGCAGCCAGGTATCACTCTGCGTGATCTGGTACACGCCATCCCCCTTTACGGCATCAAGCAAGGCATGCTGACCGTTGAGAAGAAAGGCAAGATCAACGAATTCTCAGGCCGCATTCTGGAAATCGAAGGCCTTGAGCAGCTGACCGTTGAGCAGGCGTTCGAACTGTCTGACGCATCTGCTGAGCGCTCTGCAGCGGGTTGTACCATCAACCTGTCTGAAGAGTCAGTAGCCGAGTACCTGCGCTCCAACATCACCATGCTGCGGTGGATGATTGCCGAAGGTTACGGCGATGCGCGCACTCTCGAGCGTCGCGCCCAGCAGATGGAAGAATGGATTGCCGATCCCAAGCTGATGCGGGCCGATAAAGACGCGGAGTATTCCCACGTTGTAGAGATCGATCTGGCAGATATCAAAGAGCCCATCGTTTGCTGCCCGAACGATCCAGACGATGCCCGCTTCCTTTCAGAAGTCGCTGGCGACAAGGTAGACGAGGTATTCATCGGCTCCTGCATGACCAACATTGGCCACTTCCGTGCCGCAGGTAAACTGCTGGAGCAGAACAAGGCGCCTCTGAAGACCCGTCTGTGGATGTCTCCTCCTACCAAGATGGATCAGGCACAGCTGATGGAAGAAGGCTACTTCAACATCTACGGCACCGCTGGTGTGCGCACGGAAATGCCGGGCTGTTCATTGTGCATGGGTAACCAGGCACGTGTAGCAGCCAAGAGCACTGTGCTGTCTACCTCTACCCGTAACTTCCCGAACCGCCTGGGCGATGGTGCCAATGTGTACCTGACCTCTGCGGAACTGGCTGCTGTGGGCGCGATACTTGGAAAACTCCCGACTCCGCAGGAGTACATGGAGTACGCCAAGGATCTGAACAGCATGTCAGCAGAGATCTACAAGTATCTGAACTTTGACCAGATGGAGAACTACACCAAGAAGGCGGCTGAGGCGGATGTTGCTTAAGCGCTGACCTTCAAGGTTCAGCTCCACGAAAAACGCCAACCTCCGGGTTGGCGTTTTTTTTGCCGCTTTAATTGCAGCTTGCCGCCACTCCCCGATTAATAGACCACGAGCCGGATCAGTATTGCACCTGCCATTACAAGGGTAATCCACTTTACCCAGTGGGCGCCCTTCTCACTCAGATTCACTTTCACGGCAACAAATGCGCCCGTGATATTACCGATTGCGAGCACCAGCCCCATGCCCCACCGCACCTGCCCGTTAAGGGCAAAAATCAGCAGCGCTGGTAGGGTATAAAGCAGAATGATCGACACTTTGAACACATTCACCTGGCGCAGATCAATGCGCAGCATGCGGTACAAAACGACAATAAACAGTGCGCCTACACCTACCTGAATAAAGCCTCCGTAGACACCAATCAGAAACATGGCGATATAGATCACCGGGCCAAGCCGGTCCGGCGTCAGCGGATTGGTATCCAGCCTGGGCTGAGGCAGCAGCATGAACACGGAAGCGCCGATCATGGCGGTGATCAGCACCAGTTCGAATATGGCGTCTGCGACCCAGGTTGCTACCCAGGCGCCCAGCAGCGACCCCAGAACCGCAGGCACCGCAAGATGCAAGCTGACCCGGAGATTGCCGTGCCCCATGCGCCTGAAGCCCGCTACAGCGGTTGTGCTCTGCAGAATGATGGCAACCCGGTTGGTACCATTCGCGACCTGTGGCGGCAGCCCCAGAAACATCAAAAGCGGCAGGGTCAGCATCGAACCACCTGCCGAGAGTACGTTTATAAATCCTGCAATACCGCCCAGCGCCAGCAATGCTATTACTTCAATTGCAGTCATGTGGCGCTCGAAAATCCCGCCTTGTCAGCATCCAGACGCTTTCCACAACGACTACTCCAGACCAGAACAATGAGAAAAATAACCAGCCCCGCACCGTCGACCAGAATCTGTCCATGGGGCCAAAGCATCAGCGCGCCGAGTGGAAACATCAGTAGCCGCACAAGCCAGTTGAGTTTGTGTTCAAGATAACCTTCAAGGCCTGCGATGATCGCGTAAATACCGAACAGGGCAAAACAGAATACCCGGATCATTTCGGTAAAGTCTCCAGTGATCAAAGGCGAGTACGCGAAAAGAAGAGGCACAATATAAAGCCCTTTGGCCAGCTTCCAGGCGGTAAAACCCGTACGCATCTGGGGTGTTCCCGCGATCGCTGCGGCGGCAAAGGCGGTGAGGCAGACCGGCGGTGTCACGTTCGAATCCTGGGACAGCCAGAAGATAACCATATGGGCCGCCACCAGCAGCATGGAAAGAGCTTCCATCGATAGCGCCTGCTCAAGAAGCTGGCTGCTGAACGTATCCGGCACCAGAGCGAGCATCTGCTGAGCAGTTGCAGCATCCATGGGCCCGTCGAGCAGCGACAGCTTGTCAGGCGCCGCCAGCATGAAGATGGCTTTGGCCTGCTCTGGCAGGTTGCCGCTTACCATCAGCTCAACCAACTGGCTTTGCGCGATCAGGTTGTATATTGCAGGTGCAGAAAGCGTAGCAAGTACAATATAGGCTGCAGTCACAGGTAAGCCCATCCCGAGAATCAGGGAGGCCAGAGCGACCAGCAGAATCGTAATCAGTAAACTTCCTCCTGCCCAGTCAGTAATCATCAGCGAGAATGTATTACCAATGCCGGTAGTGGATACGACCATTACAATGAGACCAACTGTAATCAGCAGAATCGCTGTCGTTGTTATGTTCCGCGTACCCATCGCCAGAGCATCCAGAATATCCCGTGGCCCCATCGGATGTTTTGAGAGCCAGGACGCCACCACCACCGACAGAATAGCAATCCCCGCCGCATAGGTTGGCGTGTATCCGTATACAAGCGCTGCAACAAGAACAACCAGCGGCAACAAAAAGTGCCAGCCACCTTTCAGGACCTCCTTGAGCGAAGGAGCAGAATCGTCTTCCAGTTTAACGGCGTGGCTGCGCTTGGCCTCGATCCGCACAAACATTCCCACCGAGATGAAGTAAAGCAGAGCCGGCAGGGCGGCAACGCTGATTATGGTGAGGTAGGACACCTGAGTATAGGAGGCCATGATAAACGCCCCCGCCCCCATCACCGGTGGCATCAGCTGGCCCCCCGTTGATGCCGCAGCTTCTACACCCGCCGCAAAACGCGCAGGAAAGCCCGCCTTGCGCATCAGCGGGATAGTGATAACACCTGTAGAAACCGTGTTGGCAACGCTGGAACCCGAGACTGACCCCATAAGGCCGGAGGCGAACACCGCTACAAATCCCGGACCACCCACAAACCGGCCTGCCGCGCAGCGCGCCAGCTCTATAATAAAGTCCCCCGCCCCGGACTTTACCAGGAAGGCACCGAACAAGATAAACATGAACACGTAGGTCCAGGAAATACGGGCGATCGACCCCAGCATCCCCTGGCCGCCGATATAAGAGCGATAAAGAACCGTCTCCCAGGACAGACCGGGGAAATTGAAAATGCCGTCAACATACTGGCCCCACCAGGCGACGTACGTCAGCGCAACCACACAGAGCACCGGAATAAACCAACCAACCGTGCGGCGGGCCAGCTCAAGCACCAAAGTTACCGACACAATTGAGACAACCCAGTCACCCGTATTAAAGTTGAATCCACGTTGATACAAATCATCTTCAAAGAAAATCAGGTAAAAAGCACAGGCAAGCGCGGTGAACCCCAGTACCACATCAACTCCCAGAACAATCCTCTGGCCACCGATAGAGCGTGCTCTGAACATCGGGGTCGCAAGCGTGCAGATCAAACCGAAAAGGCCGAAGTGCAGAGAAGAACTCCACAGCTCCGACAGGGTAGAGATAGTATTGAAATAGAGATGAACGAGCGCCGTGCCGACGGCGAGCCAGAAGACCACCGGCCCAATCAGCCGGTGCTCCAGACGTTCGCTCGCCTCGCTGGCACTCTCATCGCGAACCGTAACAACCGGTTCGCTTTCTGTTTTATCCGGCACCATTACTCTGCAATCAATCGGTCAGGAATTGTCAGCCCCTGCTCCTGATAGAAGCGCGCGGCTCCGGCATGAAGCGGCATTGGCAGACCGGCAATTGCTTTCTCGAGCGCCATCGCTTTGGTTGCAGGATGGATGTTGTTCAGGAACGGGAGGTTTTCGTAGATTGTTTTGGTGATCTCGTAAACATCGTTCTCCGGGACATCGTCACGGACGGCCAGGATATTGGGCTGCGCAATGGTGTTGATATCCTCAGCCTGCTGCGGATAGGTACCCGCCGGAATGGTGTAAGGCGTCCAGAGCTCGAAATCACTGTTCACCTGAGCAACCTGCTCCGGGGTGAAGTTCAGAGTGGTAATCTTGTCACCCATGTTGGCATAGGCTCTTGTTACCGCAGCAGCAGGAACACCCGCCGGTATGTTCATACCATCAATATTTCCGTTCTGCAGAGCATCAGCACTTGGACCATAGCCCTGGTATGCAAGATTTACCTTTTCCAGATCGATACCGACCTTACCAAGAATAAAGCGGCCCGAGCCTTCTGTGCCCGAATTTCTGGCTCCGATGGAAAAGCTCTCACCATAGAGGTTGGCCATGTCTTCGATTGTGCCGGTTTTCGTGACTTTTCTGGTAACCACGAAATGCTCAACGTTCTGCCACAGCATGGAAACCGAACGCAGGTTTTTGTAGGCTTTGGGGACTGGCCCGGAACCATTCCAGGCATAGGCGCCATAAAGCCCCTGGAGAATGCCAAACTGGATCTGGTCTTCGTCCATTAACTTCAGATTCTCACCAGAGCCGGCCGAACTGATTGCCGAAACCGATATATTGGTAGAAGGCTCAAGTTTAACCTTGATCAGCGTTGAAATAGCGACACCCACAGGATAATAGGTGCCTCCCGTTGTGGCAGTGCCCATCACATAATTACCTTCCGCCTGGGCGCCGGCAGAAAGAGATACCATGGCGGCTGCCAGCAGCCCCGAGGCGTATTTCAGCGTTCTTTTCTTACTCATGAAGTGGTTCCTTTTTATCATTATTCTGGTTCAAGCCTGCAGTGTAACCCTGTAAAGATAGCTGCCAAGCGCCCTATGTACCAGTTGTGTGCCATACACCTGGCACCCAGACAGAAAAAGGGCTCCCGCAGGAGCCCTTTTCAATTTCAAGCGATTTACGCTCTGTCTTTAGCTATGGTCGACTGCCTGATACTCATTGGCATCAGAAGTGGCAAGACTCACCACAATGATAGCAATGAAGGAGGCAATGAAGCCCGGAATGATCTCATAGACGCCAGGGCCGCCCATGAACTCGCCATTCCAACCCAGAGACACCCAGATCATTGCGGTACCTGCACCCACAATCAGACCCGCCAGTGCACCTGCGCCATTCGTGCGCGACCACATCAACGACAGAATGATCAGCGGACCAAACGCAGAACCAAAACCTGCCCATGCATTACCCACCAGCGCCAGAACCTGCGAGTTGGGGTCGGAGGCGATAACAGAAGCAACAAGGCCTACAAGCACTACGCATACACGACCAACGTTTACGCACTCTTTATCGCCAGCTTCCTTACGCAGGAACAAGCGATAGAAGTCTTCCGTCAGAGAGGACGAAGACACCAGCAGTTGGCTGGAAATGGTGCTCATTACCGCCGCTAACAGAGCTGCATAAAGGAAGCCCGTGATCAGCGGATGGAACAGCAAGTCCGCAAGAATGATAAAGATGGTTTCCGGATCTTCAATATCCATGCCGTTGCGCACTGCATAAGCACGGCCGAAGACGCCCAGGCCAATTGCACCGATCAGGGAGATAGCCATCCACGACATGCCAATGTTTCTGGCAGCCGGAACTTCTTTCACCGAACGGATTGCCATGAAGCGCACAATGATATGCGGCTGGCCAAAATAGCCCAGACCCCAGGTTACTGCTGATAGCCAGCCGATGAAGGTCAACCCTTGCGTCCAGGAGAGCAGTTTCGGATCAACCTCGTTCAGAGTCTGAGTTGCCTGCGCAAAACCACCGCCGCCTTCGCCGAAAAGAACAACCGCTGGCATCAGCACGAGCGCCACCATCATGATGCAACCCTGAACAAAGTCCGTCATGCTCACGGCCAGAAATCCGCCAACAACCGTGTAGGCCAATACAACGCCAAGTGTTATAACGATGCCAACGCTGTAGTCACTCAGACCACCGAAGTTGAATATTCCTGCGAATGCACTTTCAAACAGCTTGCCGCCCGCTACCAGGCCAGATGCTGTATAAACCGCGAAGAACACCACGATAACGATTGCCGATACTGTTCGCAGTGGCAATGCCTGGGTAGGAAAACGGTTCGCCAGAAACGCCGGAATCGTCAAGGCGTTACCGTAATGAACGGTTTGTGCACGCAGCCTGGGAGCAACAAGAACCCAGTTGAAGAACGCACCCACAAACAGACCAACGCCGATCCATGCCGAAGCCAGGCCCGAGACATACATGGCGCCCGGCAAGCCCAGAAGCAACCAACCACTCATGTCAGAAGCACCAGCAGACAAAGCCGCTACTTTCGGACTGAGCCCCCTGCCACCAAGCATATAGTCTTCGGATGAAGACGTAGATGTGCGCATCGCATAAACGCCAATAGCGATCATGAGCGCAAAATAACCAATCAGACTAATCCAGACACCAATAGCCATGGGGTTCCTCCGGTTTAAAGAGCGGACAATATCCGCTCGCAAAGCACAGGCCTGACATGCACGTCAGCTTACTGTGTCGTTCTTCTTGTTTACTGGAATGCCTTTCGAATCTGAGCGAGGCAACGTACCGCACACTCGACCTTAACTATAGTTAAGTATTGCCAATTTGCGACCGCAACGACCACCAGATCGAAAGGATGAGATTTGACACAACAAGCCTAGTATTACTACGTATTATCGGCTTACAAAATCCTACGATTTTTTTATGGAATTCTACGGGAGTAAGGTAATTGACAAGCAGATCAGGCAACGTTGTCGCGAGCTTGCAGCCTGGTAGGGGTCGTTCCCTTGTGTTTACGCAAAGCATTGGTCAAAGCGCTCTGCGATGAAAAGCCTACCCGATAACTGATTTCCGACACAGAAAGTGGCGTCGAGGCCAGGAGTTTTATGGCCTGATTAAGGCGGGCTTGTAACAAGAACTGGTGCGGTGTGGTTCCAACCACTTCACGGAATACCTCATGGAAACGGCTTACGCTCAGACAGGCCTCGCTGGCCAGTTCCTGCACCGTAATTTTCCGATGGAGATTGTCCCTAATATAATGTTGCATGGCGTCTGGACTGAGGCTATGCCGGCTCGGTGCGCTCACCTTCGGGTCAACAACCCTGTCTGCCATACAATAGAGGATACTGGCAGCAAGATGGCCATGCATTCCGAGGTTGCCGGGGGATCGATCAAACTCACCGGCTGCAAACTGGACCAGCCCCTGCAAACGACTGTCCATATGAATCGTCCGTGGCTTTTCGAAGACACGCACCATCCGCTCATAGTCGGCGTGGTGTGGTGACGTAATAGCAGGAGTTGAGGGATCCAGATTGATGACCATCACGTGATTCTGATGATCACCGCAATAGTCGTGCCTTGCATCTGTTGGTACGAGGCAAGCCTTCCAGGTATCAAGATGAGATCCGGTTCCGTCAACGCTCAAATCCGCTTCGCCCTGAACACCAATCACTATCTGATGATGCTCATGGCGGTGCTGGTGAGATGCAATTGGCAGTTTGAGTAAACGGGCATCCAGCATAGACGCGACCGGTACCTTTAATTGAGAATATGGCTCAATTAAAGCAGATCTGGCTGGAACTTGCACATAAGTTCGCGGACTCGGGCGCTTACTTCCTCCAATGGGGAAGCTGCGTCCACGATATTGTAGCGCTCGGGTTCACTCGCAGCACGAGCCAGATAGGTTTCTCGAATACGTTGGAAAAAAGACACTGCTTCCTGCTCAAAGCGATCCAACTGCCCCCGGTGCCTCGCCCTGGTCATGCCGGTTTCGACTGGCGCGTCCAGCAACACCACATGATCGGGGCGCACCTCGCCTTGCACCAGGTTTTCGAGCAATGCAATGCGCTCGTATGGAACGCCGCGCCCTCCTCCCTGGTAAGCAAACGTTGCATCGGTAAAGCGATCACAAAGCACCCACTTTCCTTTTTCAAGCGCGGGAAGGATAAGCGTGTGCAGGTGCTGTGCCCGGGCTGCGAACATCAGTAGCAATTCGGTGAGCTCGTTCACAGGCTCATCCCGTGGGGCCAGGAGCAGCTCCCGGATTGCCTCGGCCACAGGCGTGCCACCAGGCTCACGGGTAACAATACAATCAACGCCAAGCGCTTTCAGAGTTTCAGCGGCATTCGCGATCTGGGTGGATTTGCCAACACCCTCGGTTCCCTCAAAAGTAATAAACCGGCCACGGGCAGTCATTCTTTTTCTTCCTTCTCGGGAGCAGGTGAAGACCGGTAATCCGACCGCCGGTTCAGCTGAAACGCCCGGACCGCCTTCTGGTGTTCTGCCAATGTGCTGGAAAACTTATGGGTACCATCGCCCCGGGCTACAAAGTAGAGGGTTTTGCCGGGGTCCGGGTGCAGTGCGGCATGGATGGCCTCTCGCCCCGGCAACGCTATTGGTGTGGGCGGAAGGCCGTTGATACGATAGGTGTTATACGGAGTGTGAGTGCGCAGATCCCGGCTACCTATTTTTCCTTTGTACTTGTCTCCCATGCCATAAATAACAGTGGGGTCTGTTTGTAAGCGCATGCCTTTTTGCAGGCGGCGTACAAATACTCCTGCAACCTGCCCCCGCTCATGGGGAGCACCGGTTTCCCGCTCAACAATGGAGGCCATTATCAGAGCCTCATAGGCATTGTCGTATGGCAGACCCTCTTCCCGGCCCGCCCACTCTTCCGAAAGGACGCTTTCCATGCGCTGGAAAGAACGCCGGAGCAGGTCGAGATCAGACTCGCTACTGGTAAACAGGTATGTGTCCGGAAAAAAGCGCCCCTCCGGGTGTTCACCTTCCGCACCTACGGCCTTCATGATCTGTGCATCCGTCCACTCGGAGGTCAGCACTTCAAGGCGATCCGTTGCGGAAAGCGCCGCGCGCATATCGCTGAATGTCCAGCCCTCAATAAACTGCACAGACCAGTGTTTGGTATCACCTGCCACCATTTTTTCGAGCATGGTTTCAGCGGTCATACCGTCAGTAAATTCATACTCTCCGGCTTTGATTCTTGCCTGATCAGGAAACAAACGACCGTATACTCGCACCCAAAAGCTCTTTTCAATCAGGCCACGAGTTTCCAGCTGCCTGGCAACCTCGCTGAACGCTGTACCTCCAGGCACGTTGAATAACACCGGTTCAACCAGGATCACTGGCCTGGATAATGAGCCCAGCCCTTGCCAGACCCACAAACCTGTCCCTGCGCCAACCAGCACAGCAGCGCAAATTCCTGCAATCAAAAGTTTTTTGAACAAACGAATTATTCCAGCAGCTCGAGAGGATTAAAGATTGTCGCAAGTCCATCATCTACAGGCAAATCCTGCCCGGCAAGACTTCGCGCAGGTACAACTCCGATAACGCTGTTTAACAGGTAGAGTCCTCGACAATCAGCCCCCAATACATCCCCGATACTGACAGCCCGCTCTACGACCAGCTCTCCCCTGGCTCTGAGCCTTTCGAGCACCCACTGGCGCAGCACGCCGGCAACCGCGAGATTCCTGGCTGGAGGTGTTACCCAGCCTTCTGACATTTTCAGTAGCAGATTGGTACGAGTACCCTCAACCAGATTACCGGCGCTGTCTGACATGATCACTTCAAACAGATCACCTTCAATCTCTCGAGCGGCCATAACCTGTTCCAGCCGGTTGAGCGACTTGATCCCCGCAAGCAGCGGATTCACCATCAAAGGGACCGGGGACAGGTCAACCGCAACACCATAGGCAACCGGAGGAGCTTCCGGCATAGGCCCGGCAGACACCATAAGATTTGGCCTGACTCCCGGGCCCGGCCGATATCCCCGGCCGCCCTCGCCCCGGGTGAGAGTCAATTTGAGCACCCAGTCGCCGTCCGTCTGCTGGTTTATAAAACGGTCATAGTAACGGTTAATCGCGGCGGTACAGGCTTTTCGAAGATCGGTCAGAGAAACCGGGATACCCAGTCTCCCGGCATCACGAACCATCCGGTCAAGGTGACGGGAAAGGAGCACACCCCGATTTCCGTGCATTCTTATGGTCTCGAACAGGCCATCGCCATAAGCAGCACCCCGATCGCTGGCCGGGAAGCCACCTTCTTCAGCCCAGCGCAGATTGAACATACCGGATCAGCCTTCGTATCGGCTGACAATCAAGGTACCGTTGGTGCCGCCAAAGCCAAATGAATTGGACAAAGCCACGCGGACATCGGCGTTGCGGCAGACATTGGGAACAAGATCAAGATCGCAACCCTCAGCGGGGTTATCGAGATTGATCGTTGGGGGCAATACACCATCGCGTATGGCAAGCAGGGAAAAAATTGCCTCTACGGCTCCCGCAGCACCAAGCAGGTGCCCGGTCATGGATTTTGTACTGCTCATAGCCACCCGGCTTGCGTGGTCACCAAACACACGCTTGACCGCCGCAATTTCAGCTAGATCCCCCACGTGCGTTGAGGTTCCGTGCGCGTTGATGTAATCGACGTTTTCAGGCTTCAGGCCGGCATCCCTGAGCGCATTACTCATGGAACGTGCCGCGCCTTCTCCGTCTTCTGGCGGCGCTGTAATATGGTGTGCGTCATCACTCATTCCAAAACCGACCATCTCACCGTAGATGGTTGCACCACGCCTTTTGGCATGTTCCAGCTCTTCCAGCACCAGCACCCCTGCACCGTCACTGAGTACAAAACCATCCCTGTCTCTATCCCATGGGCGGCTGGCTTTCTCAGGTTCATCATTTCGGGTAGACAGGGCGCGAGCAGACGAAAATGCGGCTATACCTGTGCGCGTCGTAGCCATTTCAGAGCCACCGGCAAGCATCACATCTGCATCGCCATAGGCAATGGTTCGGGCGGCGTAGCCTATATTGTGGGTACCCGTCGTACAGGCGGTAACAATGGCAATATTTGGTCCCCGGTAGCCGAATCGAATGGCGGCATTACCGGAGATCATGTTGATCACTGACGCCGGAACAAAGAACGGTGATACTTTGCGCGGACCCGACTTTTCCATCGTCAACACGCTCTTCTCGATATATTCCAGCCCACCAATACCTGAGCCTATGGCTATACCGACGCGATCACGATCCAGCTCGTCGTATTCTGCAAGCCCGCTGTCATCCACCGCTTGCTGAGCCGCAACCAAACCGTAGTGAATAAACGCATCAAGCTTTCTGGCTTCTTTCGCAGAAAGGTAGGGTTCCAGATCAAGATCCCTGATCGCACCACCAATACGGGTATTGTATTCAGAGGCATCAAAGCGATCGATCTTTCCGATTCCGCTACGACCTGCCCGGATACCTTCCCAGGAAGACGTCACATCGTTCCCCAGAGGAGACAACATACCCATGCCAGTGACTACAACCCGCCGTTTACTCATAACCCGTTCACCTGTTATTCCGTCTTTGCGCTGTTACCTAATGCACCCGAAGCATGGGTATTTCTCAGGCAATAAAAAAGCCGTCCCTCGCTGAATAACAAGGACGGCTTTGTGCCTAGCTTACTTGAATGCAGAGTATCAGGTGTGCGCGACGATGTAGTCGATCGCGTCCTGTACACTGGCAAGCTTCTCGGCTTCTTCATCCGGAATTTCGGTTTCAAATTCCTCTTCCAGTGCCATGACCAGCTCAACGGTGTCCAGTGAGTCAGCGCCAAGATCCTCTACAAAAGAAGATGAGTTCTGAACTTCGGACTCTTTAACGCCCAACTGTTCACAAACAATCTTCTTCACGCGCTCTTCAACTGTACTCATAATGTCCTCACTTTGTGTATCAACCAAGCAACTCAAGTGCTGCCAGTTTAGTGTAAACCCTACCTGCAAACAAGCAGGGATCCGGTTAAACATGTTGTGCGACAAGGGGTTGCGCACGAGCTCCGAAACCGGAGCTTATCCCATGTACATTCCGCCGTTTACATGAATGGTTTCACCAGTCACATAACCAGCAATATCAGAGGCCAGAAAAGCAACGATAGCCGCCACTTCTTCAGGCTGCCCCAGACGACCCGCAGGTATAATTCCCAGCATAGCTTCGCGCTGCCCGTCGTCCAGTTTTTTTGTCATATCTGTATCGATAAATCCGGGCGCAACACAATTTGATGTGATGCCACGATTCGACATTTCCTTCGCCAGACTGCGAGTAAAGCCTTCCACGCCAGCCTTTGCGGCACAATAATTGGCTTGTCCGGGGTTACCCATGCTGGCTACGACGGAGCTGACGTTGATAATTCTGCCCCAGCGCGCCTTGGCCATGCCTCGCAATACGGCTTTGCTGGTACGGTACACGCTTGAGAGGTTCGTTTCGAGCACCGAATCCCAATCGTCATCTTTTAAACGCATCAGCAGGTTGTCACGGGTTATACCCGCGTTGTTGACCAGAATCAGAGGTGCACCGGATTTACCGGCAATCTCTTTCAGGCCCGCTTCAATACTTTCGGGATCAGCGACATTCATTACGATGCCATAACCGCTGACGCCTGCAGCCTGAAGGCTATCCGTAATCGACGCTGCCCCATCGGCGCTGGTCGCGGTACCAACTACTTCTGCACCCTGCTTTCCAAGTGCCAGAGCGATAGCTTTTCCAATTCCTCGGGTAGCACCTGTTACCAGTGCTGTTTTGCCTTCCAGAGACATGCGCAACTCCCTTTCTTCAAGACGGTTCAAATGCCGCAAGTGCAGCTGTCAGAGCATCAGGATCCTCGATCCCATGAACAGCAAGCCCACGGTCAATTCGCTTGGCCAGCCCTGCAAGCACTTTGCCGGTGCCACATTCAATAGCGACAGTAACATCGCTATTCACCAGAGCGCGCACCGAATCGGTCCATAGCACCGGGGAATAGAGCTGCTTGAGAAGATTGGCCTTAAGTGTAGCCGAATCTGTGACGGCTGCCGCGTTAACATTCTGTATAACCGGCGTGACCGCATCGCTGAAGCGAACCTCATCAAGGGCCTGAGCCAATTCCTCGGCAGCGCCTTTCATCAAAGCACAATGTGAGGGAACACTGACGGGCAAAAGCATGGCTTTGCGAGCGCCCCTGGATTTGCAGGCTTCAATAGCCCGGTCGACGGCCGCGGCCGAGCCGGCAATCACTACCTGACCCGGGGCATTAAAATTCACCGCTGATACAACATCGCCATTAGCAGCTTCTTCACAGGCTGCGACAACATCAGCATCTTCAAGACCAAGAATCGCTGCCATTTTGCCCTCACCAGAGGGCACAGCTTCCTGCATCAGCTCACCGCGCAAACGCACCAGTTTGACGGCTTCGACGAAATCCAGGCTTTCAGCGGCAACCAGCGCACTGTATTCACCGAGGCTGTGTCCAGCCAGAAAATCGGGTTTAACCCCCCCTGCAACTAACCACTGTCGCCATAATGCAATACTGGCCGTCAGCAGTGCTGGCTGGGTGATCATTGTCTGGTTAAGTTCTTCTGCCGGCCCTTTCTGGCAAAGCTGCCAGAGATCGTAGCCAAGCACATTAGAAGCTTCTGCAAAGGTTTTATTGATCATGGGCCAAGACCCAGCGGCCGCGGAAAGCATGCCAACTGACTGGGAGCCCTGTCCGGGAAATATAAACGCTGATTTCATAAGCGGGATCTTATCGTCAATGGAAGTTTCAGGAGATTAGCCAATAGTACAAGCTGGCATGATTTTGCGCGAGTAAGCCGTAAAAACGAAAACGACTTTAGTCTGACGCTGTCACAGCATCAGGTCGTCAAGACGCTCATTGATACGCCTGGGCACTTCCAGCTCAACCTCACGGACGGCCTGGCGAATGGCAGCCAGCATGGCGCGCTCATTGGCATTTCCATGACTTTTTATGACCACACCCTGCAGCCCGAGCAAACTGGCACCGTTATGGCGTGAAGGATCCATCAGCCTAAGCAGTCGCCCGATTATGGGGCGGGCCAGAACGCCCACAAAACGGCCATAAAGCGTGCGGGTGAAAGCCTGCTCCATGAGCTCAATAAGCAACCCTGCAACTCCTTCGCCGGTTTTCAGCGCAATATTGCCGACAAAACCATCGCACACCACAACATCGGCAACATCCCGGAACAGATCACTACCTTCAACATACCCGATATAGTTAACAGAATCGCACTGGGCAAGCATGTGTGAGGCAAGGCGAACCTGCTCATTGCCCTTTATTTCTTCTTCGCCAACGTTCAACAACGCAACTCGCGGCTCACCCTGGCTGCATATTGCTGAAGCCATGAGTGAGCCCATCAGAGCGTACTGGTAAAGGTTTTCCGCGCTGGAATCCACATTGGCGCCAAGATCCAGAACATGACACCGCCCCCGAAGCGAAGGGATCAATTTTGCAATTGCCGGACGCTCAATACCCGGGTACATACGGATAATAGATCGACCAAAAGCCATAAGGGCCCCGGTGTTACCCGCGCTGACACAACCCTGGGCTTCACCATCGCGAACGAGGGCCAGAGCAATGGCCATGGAGGAGTTTTTCTTGTGACGCAGCGCATGGGAGGGTCGTTCATTCATGCGGACAACATCCGCAGCCTCCACGATACGAATTCGCGGGTGTCCTTCACGCAAAAAAGCCTCGAGTTCACTCCGGATTCCCACCAGAATGAAACTCAAGGCTTTATTTTCACGCACCGCTTCGAGGGCAGCGGCGACCACCACTGCAGGCCCCCGATCGCCACTCATCGCATCAACCGCAATGGTGACCGGCTTCACCGCTCTTCCATTCGATTGATTGATGTGGCTATGCAACGAGATTACTCGTCGCTGGCTTCAATTACCTGCTTGCCACGGTAGAATCCGTCCGGAGACACGTGGTGACGACGATGAACTTCGCCAGTTGTTGAATCAGTGCTCAGAGCTGCCGGGCTCAAAGCATCGTGGGCACGGCGCATGCCACGCTTGGAACGGGTCTTGCGGTTCTTCTGTACAGCCATGGTTATACTCCTGACCTGTTAACGTAAACTTTGCTTGAATATCGTTACAAGTAACGTGTGTTCGTTTAATTGCGCCGGCTTCTGTAAAGATGCCCACGCCCGCATTAATGCTTTGTTTTTCCGAGACCCGCCAGCACGCTGAACGGGTTATCGCCCGACTTCTTCTCTGCCACTGCCGAGGCATGGTCCGGCTCGTAAGCTTCCAGATCTTCTTTTGCCGGACATTCATTCCGGTCGTGAAGAGGATATGGGGGCAGAACCAGCAACAACTCGTCCTCCACCATAGACCAGAGATCTGCACTGAAATCGTCCGTCAGGAACGGCTCCAGATCTTTTGGCAACCGCTCTGCCTGCGCATCGCTGGTCACCAGCCCGAGTGTAAACCTGGAGGACAGCAAGGAATCCATGGACTCCATGCACCGCTGGCACTCCAGTTTAACCGGAGCCTCCAGCTCACCGGAGACGATGCGACGGCGTTCACCATCCTGATAAAAGGACAGTTTAACACGACATACAGCACCGTCTTCGAACCCCAAAACAGATTCACGGAAACGAGACAATGCACTGACAGGAATTTCTCCCTCCAGCACGCTGTTATGCTCCGCCAACCGGTATGGGTCGACTATTTTCGGCAACTCGGCACTAGACGCATTTGACATAGGCGCGCAATTCTAGGGGCCAAGCTCGCTGCTGTCAAAGACTTCGTCGGGTTTTGATCGGGGGTTCCGGTTTCCGTAGGTGTATTCTACGATAAGCACACTTAAAAGTGGCGCATAAAACCCGAAAGGAACAACCTCATGCCCCAAAATCCTCTGCTACTGGCATCCTCATCCCGATATCGCCACGAACTGTTATCAAGGCTTGGGTTGCCGTTCTCCAGCGCCAGTCCGGACATTGATGAGTCACCCCTTGATGGAGAGGCGCCCGAGAACCTCGCTATCCGCCTGGCCACATCTAAAGCCAGAGCCCTTGCCTCAGCCTACCCGGGGCACTGGATTATTGGTTCGGACCAGGTGGCCGCCCTGCCAGATGGCACTCTGCTAAGCAAACCCGGAAACTACGAGAATGCCTGTGAACAACTTAGCCGAAGCAGTGGCCGGAGCGTTAATTTCCTGACCGGACTCGCTCTACTGGACGCAAGTACCGGTAAGCTGCAAAGTTCCTGCGAGCGCTTTACCGCTCACTTCCGGGACCTGACCGCCGAAGAAATCAATGAGTACCTTCGTAAAGAGAAGCCGTACGATTGTGCTGGCAGCTTCAAGATGGAAGGTCTGGGCATCTCTCTGTTCCGGCAACTGGAGGGGCAGGACCCGAACAGCCTGATCGGCCTGCCTCTGATCGCCCTGACTGACATGCTGAGAGCCTGGGGCAGAAACCCGCTGCTAGAACCTTAGCACTCGCCCTGAACGACGAGCCTGACCCCTGTCACTAACGCAGCTCCAGTCGGGACTCAACCAACTGCCCTACAATGCCCTGACCAAAAGAAACTCCCAACTGATCAACAAGGTCGCGCAACGCTCCCTTCCGGTGGCTGTAATCAACCAGGTCTTCCTGGCCGATTACCTGTCTGGCGACATAAGAGGTACTGCCAAGCCCATCAACAAGCCCCAACTCCATCGCCTGCTGGCCACTCCACACCAGACCGCTGAACAAACGCTCATCATCAGCGAGGCGGTCACCGCGACCTTCTTTTACTGCTGCTATAAACTGCTGGTGAGTGTTTTCCAGCACGCTCTGCCAGAAATCCACTTCCTGCTCCTGCTGGGGCGAGAACGGATCCAGAAAGGCCTTGTTTTCACCTGCCGTGTAAAGCCGGCGCTCCACTCCAAGCTTGTCCATGGCACCGGTGAACCCGAAACCACCTGCCACAACACCAATAGACCCCACAAGGCTGGCCCGGTTTGCATAAATCTCATCAGCTGCAGCTGCAATATAGTAGGCACCGGACGCTCCGATATCCGAGATCACTGCATAGACCTTCTTATCCGGATACTCGCCCCGCAGTCGTTTGATCTCATCGTAAACATAGCCGGACTGAACCGGGCTCCCGCCGGGGCTGTTGATACGCAGAATAACCGCCACCGCATCCTCTTGCTCGAAAGCTGAACGGAGCGAGCCTACAATGTTGTCCGCACTGGCAAGCTCGTCTGCAGCGATAGGGCCATTCACTTCAACCACCGCCGTGTGCTTACCGGCCGTTGCGTCCAGGCTGCCGCCAAATGGCGACCAGACGATGGCCAACAGCGCAAACAGATAGGCAAGTGTGAGAAATTTGAAAAAGATGCCCCACCGGCGACTCCGGCGCTGCTCAGACTGCAGAGACATCACAAGCTTTTCAATCAATCGCCAGTCACGCCCCGACTCCGGCGGCAAGCGCGGTTGATTGCGCCCTGAACGAGGTTCTGCAGGTTTGTCACCCCACTCTGGCGGTTTGTCGGAATCCCAGTCACTCATGCATTTTTTCCTGTCAGAAATAAAATCACTAAAATTGACTTACAAGCCGAGCACGCTGCGCAGGTCCCGCACAGAATCGACGATAGCGTGGGGAGCATAACCACCCAGCACATCACGCTTGTGCACGCCCCACTCAACACCAATAGAGGGCATACCAATGCGCTGAGCCATTTCGAGATCGTAGCGGGTATCGCCGATCATAACTGCCTCGGAAGGCTCAATTCCGTAAAAAAGAAGGATCTCTTCGAGCATTCGCGGATCTGGCTTGGAGCGGGTTTCGTCGGCACAGCGGGTAATATCAAAATGCGCTCCCAACCCGCTGGAAACAAGCGCTGACTCCAGACCTTTGCGGCTTTTACCCGTGGCAACAGAACACCCGCGCCCGGCACCACGAAGGTCGGCGACAACATCCGCCATACCCTCAAATAAATTCTGAGGCGTCGTTACCTTACGGAAGAAATAATTTCCGTATCCCTCGCGGATAGCCGTCATTTCTTCGCGACTGATACCCGGGTATAGCCGTTCAAGTGCCTCAACCATGCCAAGGCCGATAATGTCACGGTAGGCCTCCCTCTCCAGCGCAGGGTATCCCAGCTCAGTGGCAGCTTGATGCAGACTGTCCGCAATATGATCTACTGAGTCGACAAGCGTTCCATCCCAATCAAAAATTACAACTTTGACTTCCATTAACCTGCTCCCGTTGCACGCACTTCGAGCTTGTTCAGCACGTGACTGAATACTTCATCATAAGGCGCCTCGAACCGGACTGATTCCCCGGTAACCGGCAGCAAAAGCTCAAGAGCGCGGGCGTGCAGCATCAGGCGCTGACCACCCACGGACCGGAATGCTTTCAGACTAACATCATCCATATACTTATCATCACCCGCTATCGGATGACCGGCGCAGGCACTATGAACACGAATCTGATGGGTACGGCCGGTAACCGGCGATGCCTCCACCAGACTGTAACCGTCATAGCGCGCAAGACAGCGAAAAGTTGTAAGCGAGGCCTTTCCGGCCTCATCCACCCTCACCCTGCGCTCGCCATTGGGCATCTCATAGCGAAGCAATGGCTCATCCACCCGGCCAAGCTTGTCAGGCCAACTCCCGGCTACCAGAGCGTGATACTGTTTACGAATCCGCCTCTGCCGGAGTTCATCCTGCAGGTAGCGAAGCGCTGATCGCTTTTTTGCGATCATCACGAGCCCGGAGGTATCTCGGTCGAGGCGATGCACCAGCTCAAGAAACCGTGCTTCCGGGCGGGCTGATCGCAGCACTTCAATCAGGCCGAAGCTGAGGCCGCTTCCTCCATGCACGGCAATACCAGAAGGCTTGTTAACCACCAGCATCTGATCATTTTCAAATACGACCGCAGCTTCGACCACACCCTGAACCCGACTACCAGGTGCGGTTTGCGGAACCTTCTCCTTACGGATAACCGGCGGAATACGCACCTGGTCACCCGTCGAAAGGCGTGTGTCGGGCTTCACCCTACCTTTATTCACCCGCACTTCACCCTTACGGACGATGCGGTAAATGATGCTTCTGGGCACACCACGAAGCTGGGCCAGCAGAAAATTGTCCAGCCGCTGCCCGTGGTTGTCCTCATCAACAGTGACCCACAGAACCCCCTGCTGAACCGCTTCCCGGCCGCCGCTTCCCGACCTTGCATTCGCAGAGCTGACCGGGCGTGACACCGGTTTTCTGGCCCTGGCACTGGCTGGTTTTCCGGTAGCAGATTTGCGGGACATAAGGTTCCTTTCTCGGGTGGTGTAGCTGGTGATACGAGCGGGATTGAACGACTCCCTGAATGCTGTTATATTCCGGCGTGATCTGTCGTTTGTCTACGGCCTGACCAATTCGAGTCAGAAGCCGGAGCGGCAGAAGTATACCGACACTATTCAAGAGTTTGAACGCCGAACGCCCAATCACTATCGGGCCCGGCGCAAGAAATGCTTCCGAAGCGCCAGAGACAACCCGTTCAAAAAAACGGCGAACTGGCACCGGAATAACTGTAACCGCGCGGAAAACCGCCGGGCGATATCGCGAAGATTCACTGCCACGCAAGGCCGGGCCGTCCAGCTTACGAATAAGACGTGAGACCCAGGCACTTGTGTGAACCTGAAAACGGATTATATGCGCCAACAGACACGAACCCTACGCGACACTTCCCTGCCAGCAGGCATGCGGGATGTCGGCGGTGGTCTCAGATCAACAGGATCATACCCCGACAGGGTGTGATCCGTCTGTCCGTCGCTTTGCCTCTGATTCAGCGAGGCCCGCGGCACGCACATCCTGCTTCGCAGATGCGACGCCTTCCGGTTTTCTGTCAAAATCAAACGACAGGAAAATTCCCTTTCCATGAAAAGAATGCTTATCAATGCAACTCACCCAGAAGAGTTGCGCGTCGCCCTGGTTGACGGCCAGCGCCTGTTTGACCTTGATATCGAATCCAGCTCCCGTGAGCAGAAAAAAGCTAACGTCTACAAAGGGCGCATAACCCGTGTAGAACCAAGCCTGGAAGCCGCCTTTGTTGATTTTGGCGCCGATCGCCACGGTTTCCTTCCCCTGAAGGAAATCTCCAGAGATTACTTCAAAAAATCTCCGGGCCAGATCGAAGGCAAGGTCAACATCAAAGAAGTGGTTTCCGAAGGCCAGGAAGTTATCGTTCAGGTCGACAAGGAAGAGCGTGGCAACAAAGGCGCAGCCCTTACCACTTTTATTTCCCTTGCTGGTCGCTATCTCGTTCTTATGCCCAACAATCCTCGTGCAGGCGGTATTTCACGCCGCATTGAAGGAGAAGAACGGGCCCAACTCAAAGAAGCCATGAACAACGTACAGGTGCCCAAATCCATGGGCATCATCGTACGCACTGCCGGCATTGGCCGGACATCCGAAGAGCTTCAGTGGGACCTCGACTACCTGGTGCAATTCTGGGAGGCAATCACCCAGGCAGCAGGCGAGCGCAAAGCGCCTTTCCTTATCCACCAGGAAAGCAACGTTATAATCCGTGCCGTTCGCGACTACCTCCGCCAGGATATCGGAGAGGTATTGATCGATTCGGAGAGCGTTTATGAAGACGTACTGAACTTCGTACGCGCTGTCATGCCTACGTTCGAGAACAAGATCAAGCTGTACAAGGACGAGATCCCCCTGTTCAGCCGCTACCAGATTGAAGGCCAGATCGAGACTGCGTTCCAGCGGGAAGTCCGGCTGCCTTCTGGTGGTTCAATCGTTATTGATCCTACCGAGGCACTGGTCTCCATCGACATCAACTCATCCCGAGCCACCAAAGGTCAGGATATCGAAGAAACTGCCTTCCAGACTAACCTGGAAGCGGCAGAAGAAATTGCCCGCCAGCTGCGCTTGCGTGATATGGGCGGCCTTATTGTGATCGATTTTATCGACATGACCCCCGCCAGACACCAGCGCGAAGTTGAGCAGAAAATGCGCGAAGCGCTGGAAATCGACCGGGCTCGTGTTCAGGTAGGCAAGATCTCACGTTTCGGACTGCTCGAAATGTCCCGGCAGCGGCTAAGGCCTTCGCTGGGTGAAACCCGCAGCGAAGTCTGCCCTCGCTGTGAAGGCCAGGGCACAATCCGTGGTATCGAATCTCTTGCGCTAAGCATCATGCGCCTGATCTACGAAGAATCATCCAAGGAAAAGACCGGCGAAGTACGGGCCATAGTGCCAGTGTCCGTAGCCACTTTCCTGCTGAACGAAAAGCGCAAACAGCTGGCAGATATCGAAGCACGCCAGGAAGTCAGCGTTGTGGTTGTACCGGTTCCTCATATGGAAACGCCACACTTCGAAATTCTGCGTATGCGCGATGATGAAACGACGCCAGAACACATTTCGAGCCACCAGGTAGCGCAGGAATACAGCGAGCGCGAGGAAGAGGTGCTTGAAGTTCCGTCCGCTGAAAAGCCGGTTCGCGAGCAAGCCGCAGTCAGGGCTGTTCGCCCGAGCGCCGCCGCACCGACCGCGAAAGCTGAAGAAGCCAAAGTACCCGCAGAGCAGGACGACGGACTGTTTCGTCGAATTGGTCGCAAAATTGCGTGCTTCTTCAACAACGAGGAAGAGCAGCCGACCAAGGCTCGCGAAAACTCAGAAGCCAACCGCGGAGAGCCGCGCAACCAGGTGCGTCAGGATCGGCGCAAAACCCGCGTAGCGCGTGATGGCCAAAGCGCCGGCAGCAACAATCGCAATGCCAATGAGCGCCGCCAGGGCAACAACCAGCCAAACCGCAGCGACGATAATCGTTCGCGGGGACGCAACCGCAATGATGATCAGAACCGCCCCAACCAGAGCCGTCAGAACGCCGATAAAGGCGCCGAGAACAAAGGCTCCGACAACCGCGGTGACGATAATCGCCGGGACGGCCGCAAAGAAAGCCAGAGCCGCGGCCAAAACCGTAACCGGCCTCAGCGCGACACCAGAAGCAATGGCGATCAGAAAGACGCGAATCAGCAGGAAGCACCACAAAAAGCGCCAGCGGCCGAAAAATCGGGTTCCGATGACAGCCGTCGCAAGCCGCGCCGCCCACGCAACCGGGACGGCTCATCTTCCGATACTCCAGCTTCAAGCCCTGCAGCTCGCAAGAATGCTCGTAACGAGAAGCATCAGAAAGACACTCAGCCTGAAGGAAGCCGCGATGACGTCAATGCGGATGTGAAAACAACTGCAGTGACGGACAAGAGCGCAGACCAGGCCATTAGCAAATCTCCAGCGGCGCCGCAAAGCGAAAAGAAGCAGCCGGAGCAGAAGGTAGCCGCTGAGTCTGAACCCGCGCAAAAAACAGAGACCGTCACTGAAACGGCCTCCGCCGATGCTACGGCTGACAAACCGAAACAGACCTCGGCGCCTAAATCTGAAGAGCAAGAGGCCTCGAAGGCTCCGAAGCCCGCAGACAAGGCTCCTATAGATACACCCGTGCAGCCAGAAACACCTGCACAGGCAGAAGCACCGGTATCCAGGCCGAAAACAGAACCCACGGCCAAAACATCTGCGCCCGAGACAACCGCTGCGGCAACCGAAACGAATGCGGAGTCCGGTCCGAAGCCTGCCAATAAAACCAGCGAGACCGCTGAGGCCAGCAAACCATCAGCGGAGGCGAGCAAACCCGCACCCGCTGCCAAGGATAAAGAGCCCTCAGCCGAGACTGATAAGAAACCAGCCGTTAAGTCAGATCAAGAACCGGCACCCGAAAAACACTTGACGAAAGAAGACAAAAACGCCCCTGCAGACGCAGAAGCGAGCATCGCTGAAGACGAAAGCAAAGCTGCTCCTGCTAAGAAGCAAAGGTCTGCGCCCGCCAGAAGCCGGAAAAAGACTCCCGCAGCGGATAAGCCAGAGGTAGCGCCTGCAGAAACAGCATCTGCAGACAAGCCTGAAGCTGCGCCGAGCAAGGATGTGGCCGAGACTGCTGAAAAACCCGCAGAACACACGGCAGCTCCAGTGACGCCCGGGCGCGCGTACAACGACCCACGTGAGGTTCGTAAGCGTCAGAGAGCAGCAGCTGAAGAAGCAAAAAAATCCGGGGGTAACTAAAAAATGTTGTCCGATTCCGACGTTGAAGCTCTGGAAGACATCCTCTTTGCCGAACCATGGGGGGATGACGCCCTCGATTTTTTCGGCTTCCATGGCGTGGTTTGTGCCAGCGTCGTAGGGCCGACCAAGCTGAGTGTCGAAACGGTATTTCGCCTGGTTACAGGCGCCGATGAGACACCCGGCGGAGGAATTCCGGAAACATTCCGCCAGTGCGTCACACGGCTGGCGGGGAGCATGGTTCAGGCGCTGGACACGGGCCAGGCTTTAGAGCTGCCGGAACCGGAAGACGGCGATCCAATGAACGCTCTGGAAAACTGGTGTGCGGGCTTCGTGGACACGTTTCTGGAGCACGAGGATGAGTGGCTGGATGCTGCCAGTGAGCAGGAAACCGCCGACTTGATGGTGCCCATGCTGACTTTGTCGGGTCTTTTTGACGACGAAGACTTCCAGAACGTGCGCAACAGTGAAAAACTCTCACGTCAGATGGCCGACGCTATCCCCGACTCCCTGACTGACTTGTACCTGCTGTTCCACGCGCCGGATTAAACCGACGCGTTGACGTCAGGAACCTGCCTGAAATGATGCCAGACCGGCTCCAGCCCGTCTGGCATTTTCATAATCCGCCCAAGCTCACACCAGGGCGCACCCGGAAAGTGAAAATCACTGCCCTGGGAGGCCAACAGCTTTTCCCGCATACACAGTTCGGTCAGAAACCCGAGATCACCGCTGGATTGTCCAGAGGTAGACACCTCAATAGCCTGCCCTCCAGCCCTTCGGAAATCGGCAACAAGATCCCGGAGTTTCGTTGCAGTAAGCTGATACTTCCGGGGATGAGCCAGCACAGCGAGCCCGCCGGCCGAGTTAATCCACTGCACAACCTCCTGCAACTCCGGCCAGTAAGCCTTGACGTCTCCTACCTTTCCACTGCCAAGGTAACGCTTGAACGCCTGCGCAGAATTTTTCACGATGCCCGCCTCAACCAACACTTTCGCGAAGTGCGGGCGCCCGGGAACATCACCGCCGGATTCTGCGACGGCGCGATCAAGCAAATCAGGAATCGCAAGCTTGCCAAGGCGATCAGCAATCATGCCGGCCCTCGCCCAGCGATTGCGGTTCTGCTGCTCCAGTGCATCGCGGAAATCGCTGTTTCCGATGTCAAAGTCAAGACCGACAATATGGATGGTGTGGCTCCGCCACAAGCAGGAGAGCTCAATACCCGGAATGAGTATTACACCGTTGGCTTTTGCGGCAGCCTGCGCCTCCTCAAGGCCGTTAATCGTATCGTGGTCGGTGAGCGCAAGGTGCGTGACCTTTTGATCCGCAGCACGGACCAAGAGCTCCGTAGGCGTGAGAGCACCATCTGACGCAGTGCTATGACAATGCAGATCAATGCACAAAACAGGGTCTTGCGGTATAGTCACAAAAATTCCAGAGTGAAGTGAGTGGCAGTGCGCGCCTGAACCAGGCAGCGCTAATCACGAAGCACAGTGTACCAGCCATTCCACTGCATGCATTATTTAACACGAACTGTCACGGAACCGGAGAGCAGTATGTACTACGCCATTATCAGTGAAGATGTCGATAACAGCCTGCCTCTGCGTCAGACAGCCAGGCCCGCTCACGTTGAGAGACTGCAGCAACTTAAGGCGGAAGGCCGGCTTCTGGTAGCAGGGCCTCACCCTGTTGTCGATACGGCTGACCCGGGAGAGGCAGGCTTCTCCGGCAGCCTCGTTATTGCCGAGTTCGATTCCCTGGCTGCAGCTCAGGCCTGGGCAGACAGCGATCCTTATGTGGATGCGGGTGTTTATCAGAAAGTGACAGTCAAGCCGTTTAAAGTTGTATTGCCCTGACACCATTCAACTCGGTCCATGAGCTTATTGTAATGACAGCTCGCTTGAATGGCCGGAAATCTGTGACAAAATTGCGGCTTTGATAGCAACTTACTTCCAAAACCGCCTTTTAATTTGAACACCTTGGGAATCTTGCCAGTGACGCTTTTTCGCCTTGCCATCAGTGCGCTTTTTATACTGTCTTCTATTGCTGCTGCTCAGGCAAAAACCGCCTGGGTCGATGACCAGCTATATCTTCCCGTCAGGTCCGGTGCCGGCTCTCAATACCGCATCATTGAAAACGCGGTTCCCAGCGGAACGGCACTGGAAGTTATTGAAACTTCAGATTCCGGCTATACTCGCGTACGCACCCCGAAAGGCAATGACGGCTGGGTTTCAAGCCAGTACCTCAGCGACACCCCGATTGCCGCAGACCGACTGAAAACTGTAAGCCGGCAACTTGAACAGGCTCAGACTGAGCTATCCTCTCTTAAAGCGCAGTTATCAGAAGTCTCCAGCGAAAGGGACTCATTGAGTAACGCGGAAACTACATTATCTACCCGCTCAGAGGAGTTGCAGGAAGAACTCAGGCGTATAAAGAACATCGCTTCAGATTCGATTAACCTGAAGCGTCGGAACGGTGAGTTGCTGGGCGAGAACCAGAAACTGCGCAACGACCTGGAAGTGTTGACCGCGGAGAACGAACGGCTGGAAGCCAGCAAAGAATCTGATTTCATGCTGGTGGGCGCTGGCCTCGTGCTGGGAGGAGTACTTCTCGCTTTGGTTATTCCGATGCTCAAACCCACAAGAAAAACCGATAACTGGGCATAAACGTTATGAAGGATTATTCGGAAAAGCGTGATTTTCATCGCATGCAGGTTGAGTCGGAAATCGAGATTACCGACAGCAAGGGGCATGTATTTATTGGTACCTGCAAGGATCTCAGTGCAACAGGAATGCAGCTGCTTGTAAGAAACCCTGTGATGGTTGGAGAAGAACTGATCACGGTGCTGCATCCGAGCAATGATCAGTTCCCCCCCTTGGAGACGATTTGCGAGGTAATCCGGTGCGAGCCGGAGGGTGAGGGCTTTTTGCTGGGAACCAACATCAGCGAAGTCACCCGCTAACCTACCCTCACTCCTGCCCCTGGCTCTGACAAACCAGGGATTGAAACAACTAGACCAACGGCTTTTCTGACACAATGATGCCGTTGTTGTCGGCGTATACATAGTGGCCCGGACGGAAGGTCACACCATGAAATGTCACAGGCACATCCAGGTCGCCCAGACCGCGCTTTTCACTTTTTCGAGGGTAGGTAGCCAGCGCCTGAACTCCCAGATCCGTTTTGCCGATCTCGTCAACATCCCGCACGCAGCCATAGATGATCAACCCCGCCCAACCATTGCTTGCCGCTTTTTCAGCGAGCATGTCGCCTAACAGCGCGTGGCGCATTGAACCGCCACCATCAACTATCATCACGCGACCTTTTCCGGGCAGGCCAACCTGCTCCTTCACCACAGAGTTGTCCTCAAAGCACTTTACGGTGACGATCTCGCCACCGAAGGCTTTTACTCCGCCATAGTTATTAAAGCCGGGTGCGACCACTTCAACTTCCGGAAACTCATCACACAAATCCGGGGTAATAATCGTTGTCACCTTATCGCTCTCCTTACGCACAGAGTTAAATCAGTCGATTTTTTCATCGGCCAGGAAGAACCAGGTATCCAGCACCGAATCCGGGTTAAGGGATACTGTATCAATACCCTGATCCATCAACCACTTTGCAAGGTCGGGATGGTCAGATGGCCCCTGACCGCATATACCGATGTACTTACCTGCCTTTTTGCATGCCTGAATGGCGTTGGAAAGCAGTATTTTAACGGCCTCATCCCGCTCGTCGAAAAGGTGCGCGATAATGCCCGAGTCGCGATCCAGGCCCAGAGTCAGTTGGGTGAGGTCGTTCGAACCGATGGAAAAGCCATCAAAGTGCTCAAGGAACTTCTCTGCCAGCAATGCATTGCCCGGCAGCTCACACATCATGATCACGCGCAGGCCATTCTCACCACGCTTGAGGCCATTCTCAGCCAGCAACCTGACCACCTGCTCTGCTTCGCCCACGGTGCGTACAAAAGGCACCATAACCTCTACGTTGGTCAGGCCCATTACATCGCGCACTTTTTTGAGCGCACGGCATTCCAGCTCAAAACAGTCACGGAAGGTTTCCGAGATATAACGGGACGCGCCACGGAAGCCCAGCATCGGGTTTTCTTCGTCTGGTTCATACAAAGTACCGCCGATCAGATTGGCGTACTCATTGGATTTGAAATCAGACAAACGCACGATGACTTTTTTGGGCCAAAACGCAGCGGCCAAAGTAGAGATGCCTTCAACCAGTTTATCCACGTAGAAATCAACCGGTGAGCTGTAACCGGAGATACGCTTCTCTACCGTCTGCTTGATATCCCGGGGCAGGCCTTCAAAATTCAGGAGGGCTTTCGGGTGCACACCAATCATGCGGTTAATAATGAATTCAAGACGCGCCAGGCCAACCCCTTCGTTCGGCAAAGACTGGAAGTCAAAGGCACGATCCGGGTTACCCACGTTCATCATGATCTTGAACGGGATATTAGGCATGGAGTCCACGGTATTTTCGCGCAGTTCAAAATCCAGTGCGCCTTCGTAGATCAGCCCCGTATCGCCTTCAGCACAGGAGACGGTTACTTCCTGCCCATCCTTCAGGACTTCCGTTGCGTCACCACAGCCCACAACAGCCGGAATACCCAGTTCCCGGGCAATGATCGCTGCGTGACAGGTACGACCGCCACGGTCTGTAACAATCGCAGAAGCACGCTTCATAACGGGCTCCCAGTCCGGGTCCGTCATATCCGTAACCAGCACATCGCCATCCTGCACACGATCCATTTCCTTAATGCTGGTAATGATCTTGACCGGGCCTGCACCAATCTTGTGACCAATACTGCGGCCTTCCACCAGCACTGTGCCGGTTTCGTTCAGCAGATAACGTTCCATTACATTGGCAGACGCCCGGCTTTTAACCGTTTCCGGACGGGCCTGCACAATGTAGATTTTTCCATCATCACCATCTTTGGCCCATTCAATATCCATGGGACGCTGATAGTGCTTCTCGATGATCATGGCCTGTCTGGCCAGCTCTTCCACTTCGGCATCAGAAATACAGAACCGGCCACGCTCTTCCGGATCCACTTTAACGGTTTCAACAAGCTGGCCTTCACCGGGCTCTGAGTGATAAACCATCTTGATGGCTTTGCTGCCAAGATTCCGGCGCAACACGGCCGGACGACCCGCATCAAGGGTGGGCTTGTGAACATAGAATTCGTCCGGGTTAACAGCACCCTGAACAACCGTCTCACCCAGGCCATACGAGCCGGTGATGAATACAACGTCCCGAAAGCCTGATTCAGTATCCAGCGTAAACATAACGCCACTTGAGGCGGTTTCGCTGCGCACCATCTTCTGAATACCCGCAGACAGGGCTACAAGCTTGTGGTCAAAACCATGGTGGACACGGTAGGAAATCGCCCGATCATTAAACAGGGAGGCAAACACCTCCTTCACAGACGTGCGTACCTGTTCAAGCCCGACCACGTTCAGAAAGGTTTCCTGCTGGCCGGCAAACGATGCATCCGGCAGATCTTCAGCAGTTGCTGACGACCGCACGGCCACCGCCATTTCGTCATTGCCATCGAGTATTTTTGCGTAGGCATCCTTGAGCGCGACTTCCAACGCCTCCGGAAAGGGGGTGTCGATAATCCACTGACGAATCTTCGCCCCTACCCGGGCAAGCTCATTCACATCGTTTATATCGAGGCTGTCGAGGACATTATCGATCTTGCCCTTCAGACCATCTTTGGCCAGGAACTCACGATAAGCGTGGGCCGTGGTGGCAAAACCACCAGGAACCGTTACACCTGCATTGGCGAGATTACTGATCATTTCACCGAGGGAGGCGTTTTTGCCACCTACCCGGTCAACATCGGACATTCCCAGGTGATCAAACCAGATTATGTAATCTTCCAAAGCGTGTCTCCCTTAAATCTGTAAGGCTAAGAATTAAACCGGGCCAGCGGTATCAAGCGTAAAAAGCGGATAACAACCACTGCGGAGTATCGAACATGGCGTGTATGATACTGTAACCTTCGGATTTTACCTAGGGAGCCGGACCAACACCATGAAACGCACAGCCTTCTTTATTTCCGACGGCACCGGCCTGACCGCCGAAGCCCTTGGGCACAGCCTTCTGGCTCAATTCGAAAAAATTGAATTTGAGCGGGTTACAGTACCCTATATTGACGATGTTGAAAAAGCCCGCGACATGGTCAAACGCATTAACAGTGCGGCAGAAGCCGACGGCGCTCGTCCTCTGGTCTTTGATACTATTCTGGATGGCGCTATCCGTGAAATCATCTCGGATGCTCAGGGCTTCATGGTGGATATCTTCGGCACCTTCCTGAACCCTCTGGAGCAGGAACTGCAATCGTCATCATCCTATTCTGTAGGCAAATCCCACGCGATTAATAATGAAGGCGTCTACGAGCGCCGCATTCACGCGGTTAACTTCGCGCTGGACAACGACGATGGCGCGCGCACGCGGCATTATGATGAAGCGGATCTGATTCTGATTGGCGCTTCCCGCAGTGGCAAAACCCCTACGTGTCTGTATCTCGCTCTTCAGTATGGCGTTAAAGCCGCCAACTACCCGATTACAGAAGAAGATCTTACAGACCAGCAGATGCCCAAGGCGCTCAGGCCCCACAAGGAAAAGATTTTTGGCCTGACGATTGAGCCTGAGAGGCTGGCTACGATCCGTAATGAACGTCGCCCCAACTCCCGCTACTCGTCCATTCAGCAGTGCATGCACGAAATCGAAGAGATTGAGCTGATTTATCGAAGGGAGCGCATCCCGTTCCTGAACACGACAGCCTATTCTGTAGAAGAAATTTCGACGCGTATCATGGTCGCCACCGGTTTGAAGCGGAACCGCTGAAAAACTCATCCAGGAACATGCAGGCAGGCCTCCAATGGCCTGCCTGCTCTTATCTTACAATTCCTGAATATTCAGACCGAGGCCCTCAACAAGCGCACGATTCTCCGGGCCTGTCACAACAGCAGTACTGGCTTTATCGGGCACCAGCCAGGTTGCAGCAACCCGCTTGAGGTCCTCCAGCGTTACCGACAGAACCCGCTCACGGAATCGCGCCTGCTGCTCAGGGCTGCGTCCGAAGAGCTTGTTATGGAAGGCATGGCGAGCCGCACCTGCCGGTGAGCGCGGTCGATCCAGCTGCCCGATAACGCCAAGGATCGACTCTTCCAGCTCCTGATACTCATGATCAGTTTCCTGAAGCCACACCAGCGCCTTGTCAAAATCATCAAGGGTTTCGGCCAGACGAGGATCCCGGTATGAGAAAAAGCGGAAGTTACCGTTCACACTGTCCTGTGCCGCACCGCCGCCGTAGGCACCGCCTTTTTCTCGAATGGCCCTGTGCAGATAGCCATTACGCAGAAAGCCACCAAGCACAGAGAGCGCGGCAGAGTCAGGATGATCAACCGGCACAGTGCTGTATGCGCGAGCGCAGAAGTTGACTTGGGTAGACGTCAGCCAGGCTTCGCGGGTTACGAAACTCACCGGCTCCATCTTCCAGTTGGATGATTCAACGCCTATATCACCCTGCCAGCAGGACTTGAGATCATCAATCAGTGCCGGTAGCTGTTCCTCCTCACCGATAATCAGGAACTCTCGTGCCTGCTTGCGAATTTTGTCGTGCAGGCCTGCAAGTTGCTGACAAAACTTATCAAGCGCTGCCGGATCCTTGAGGGACTGATCAAGCTCTTTGGTGCCACGAATGCCCGCGAGACCACCGAGGCGGAAGTTCAACCAGGCTCCCGGGCTCACGCCCTGTGCCGCGGCCCCCATGGCCAGCGCGTGACCACTACCTGTGACCGCCTGTTCCCGGCGGGCGCGAATCTGGGCAATTATTTCCCGAATGCGATCTTTTTCATCGAAACGCGCATTGGTGTATACGTCCCGGAGCAGCTTTGTGAGTGCCGTTCTGTTGCGAGCCAAAGCCTTACCACTAAAGATCATATAGCCAGAAAGATCCTGAACATCATCAATGCGGCCTTTGGCGGTGAATGAGGCGCCAATACCGCCGGATTCTGCCGAGATCCTGTCCTGCATCTGCAGGTAGTCCAGGTCGCCGCAGCCGACCTCCGAGATAAGCGCACTGTAATAGGGGAGCAGCAACAACTCGTCTTCAGTCAGCGCCGGCAGTGGCAGCACCACCTGTTCATAAATCAGCCCGTTGGTGCCTCGCGCAAAAACGGTTGCCGAAATATCACCATCAAAGCGGGCTTCCGGCTCTGGCATTTGCAAGGGAACATCGGTCAGATCAACTTTCGGCAAAATGGAATCGTCATCCTTGCGCATCTGGCGCTCTTCCAGAGCTTTGGCACGATCAACGATCTGAGTGACTTCTTCGCTGGTCAGCTCCGCTTTACGCCTGGCCAGAGCTTCGCGAATGGCCTGCTGACGCCGGGCATCCAGCTTGTCATCCGGGCGCAGCGTGAGCGTAACCCGGTGCGGGTTGTCCAGCAGCTTGCGGCGAATAAGATCCGGAACGTACTGCGGATCACGGATTCTCTCACGCAGGGTTGCAAGAACCGGGTCCAGATCGAGCAGCTCAACCGGGTCGCCGCCGTGAACCATGGGCGCAATCGCACTCATAATAAGCTGAAGTCCATAAGGAAAACTGTCGCCGGCAATTTCGCGCTGGTGCAGTTCAAGCTGATGCAGAATGGCTTCCAGGCGCTCCTCACTGACGCCCTCTTCGACCACTTTCTGAAGCGTGCTTTCAACAAGGGCTTCCAGATCTTTTTGTTTCTCTGGCTCGCTGCCTTCAATACCGCAGATAAAAGTCATTTCCCGGTTGGAGTCCTCCAGACCGCACATGGGCGAGGGCGCATGTCCGATATCTGTTGTCTCCAGCGCCCGCATCAGCGGCGATGCGCTGTTCTCCAGTAACACGGCTGACAACAGCTGCCCTTCCAGGTTTTCCTGCAGATCAAAACTGTGACCCAGCAGCCATCCCACAACAATGTGGGTTTTATTGGCAATATCCTCGCCCTCGTTTACGCCATAGCCCTGCTCAACGCGAACCGGCGCGAACATGCGCTTTTCATCCCGTACCGGCAGCTCAATATCAAGTTTGTCGAAACGCTTCAGGACAAGCTCTTCAAACCGTTCGTGATGCTCGCAGGCCGGTATGTTGCCGTAGGTGGCAAAAATCGCATTACTCGGATGATAGTGATGCCGATAAAACCGGATAAGATCGTCATAGCTCAAATCAACGATATGATCCGGTTCACCACCACTGTTGTAGTGATAGGTGGTGGTCGGGAACAAGTGGCTGCTCAAATTCTGCCAGAGCTGCGAAGTAGCAGAGCTCATGGCACCTTTCATCTCGTTGTAAACAACACCCCGGTATACCAGATCGGTGTCAGGGTCATCCGGTTTTTCAAACTCCAGCCTGTGGCCTTCCTGGGCAAAGTCGAGTTTATCCAGTTTTGAAAAAAACACCGAGTCCAGATAAACAGACAACAGGTTATCAAAATCCTTGCGATTCATGCTCGCGAAAGGATAGGCGGTCCAGTCGCTGCTGGTGAACGCGTTCATGAACGTATTAAGGGAACGGCGAATCATCATGAAAAACGGATCGCGAACAGGGTAACGCTCACTGCCACACAGCGCCGTATGTTCAAGAATATGGGCAACGCCGGTAGAATCCATCGGAAAGGTTCTGAGCGCCACAAAAAACACGTTTTCGTCGTTATCCGCTGCAAGATGAAGATGGCGGGCACCGGTTTTCCTGTGACGATACTCCTCAACATCGAGATTAAGCGTATCAATCCGGTGACTGCGAAGCTTCTCAAAAGCCGGATGGGTTGCGTTGTCGATCACTGCAGCCATTCAAACTATCCTGTCGTTAAACAATTGGAGAATTACAGGGTAACACGTAGTATCGATTATCATGCACCAGTCCCCCAGCGATAAGGTAGCCCCCAGATCCATGAGCACACCTTCAGGCCAAGCAAAAGCCCCACAGGCTCCCGAAGTAGCAGCCTATTGGGCAGAGCGTCGCCGATACATCGAGCGCATACGGAAATCTCCGGAAGTGAGGCAAAAGTACTGGCGCGAAGTTGCCATTTATCTGGCCCGTCGTCTGCTCTGGTCGTTTGGCTTCTTCCCCGTATTCATGGCCTTCTGGGTCCCATTGGTGCTATCCAGCTTCAACCCCGTCGTCCTGGCGTCCGACCTGATCCCCGTGCTCCAGGATTTCGTGAACTCGAACCCCGAAGTACAGGCAACGACGCTTAGTACGTTTGCCATTGCCTGGGCATCGGTCGGATTTTTCTTTCTGATCTTCGATTTTGTCTTGACCCCTTTCAAATCACCTTACGAATACGAAGCCGATGTATACATGAGAGCTTGGGAACAACTCAATCATGAACAACTTCCAGCCAAAGTGTGATTTGGCCTGCATTCTCACCAACTTCAGGCGCTTTCAGTTACATAACTCAGCTTTTGCTGGGTAAGATAAAACCACAATCGAATTTGTAGAAGGCTGGATCAAGAGGTTCCATCATGGTCGATTTCAGACCACTTCTGTTTTTGAATGCTCTGGCTCTCATGCTTCTGGTCACAGCCGGTTTTGCTTCGATTCGCAATGATCAACCCGCTGTTGAAGTCGTTGAAGCTGCTGCACCTGCCGTTGGAAATGCTTCAGAGGCACCGACACCTATAATAGAAGCCGTTTCAGAAGCTCCGGCCGAACCTGAGACGGCACCCGCGCTGCCAGAGGTAAACACTGAGCCATTTCACATTCCCGAACCCGAACCCGCCCCGAAAACAGGCATGCTGACGCTGCGCTCAAACGTGGCAGATGATCGAGTGGAAATTAATGGCAATGCCTATG
Source organism: Marinobacter sp. (assembly GCF_048259445.1). GTDB lineage: Bacteria > Pseudomonadota > Gammaproteobacteria > Pseudomonadales > Oleiphilaceae > Marinobacter. The sequence continues at coordinate 220,258 of NZ_JBLXHQ010000004.1, forward strand.
GCGCAACGCGTCTGGACCTTGAACTGGCCCCGGGCAGATATGATATCACCATAAGCAAAACCGGTTTCCGGCCCTGGCAGCAAAGCGTCACAATCGACGCCGGCAGTGAACTGACGCTGGTGGGCAAACTGGAAGCCTACACAACCGTCGATTATCAGTACGGCGTCTGGCGGGGTAATGTAAAAACGGGGGACGGAGCCTATATCGATAGCGACGACCTCCGATACAAAGGCCACTTTGTGGATGGTACTTTTCATGGCACAGGTACCGCCTGGTATGCAGATGGCAGCCGCTACGAGGGCGACTGGGAAAACGGCAAACGTACGGGTGAAGGCATATGGCGCGATGCGGATGGCTCAAGCTATACCGGCCAGTTCAGGGCGGATGCATTTCACGGCCAGGGCACACTGACACTTGAGAATGGTGATATTCTCGCCGGGGAATGGTCGCAGAACCAGCTCAACGGCCATGGTTCTCTGGCCACGGCCGACGGCATGCTATATGTCGGCAGCTTCCGTAACAGCGACTTTCACGGGCGCGGCGTCCTCACCTATCCTGACGGCCGCCATTACGAAGGCGATTTTTCCAATGGGTCATTCCATGGTAACGGCTCGGAGATTTTCGCCAACGGAAAGAAATACGAAGGCGAGTACATCGAAGGCAAATTCCACGGGAACGGTTTACTGCGCAACCCGAATGGCAGTTCGATCGAGGCAACGTTTCTCCACGGAGAGCCCTACGGGCAGGTTCGCCTGACCACAGCCGCTGGAGAAATATTCACAGCTCGAACCACAGAACCCGGCATATGTTATCGGGACAAAAGCTACCGGGCGACACAATGCCCTACACTGGAAGGCTGGTAGCTCCAATAGTAAAACCAGCCCGATAACCAACGCGATTGAAGTAACAGCTTGAGGTAGTTAGATGGCGATCAAGAATGCTCTTCTGGTGGATGATTCCAAGGTAGCCCGGTTTGCCCTGAGCAAACTGCTCGAAAGCCGTGACATGAACGTAAGCATGGCCGGCTCTGCCGAAGAGGCCCTGGAATTACTCAATAACCGTGAACACCCCGATGTCATCTTTATGGACCATCTCATGCCGGGGATGAACGGCGTGGAGGCTACCAAAGCCATCAAAGGCAACCCGGATACTGCCAGCATCCCAATCATAATGTGCACATCCCAGAAGTCCTCATCATTCACAAAAGAAGCCAGAAACTTCGGTGTTTACAACATCCTGACCAAACCGACGCAGCCTGATGGCCTGGGCCTGATGTTGGAACAGCTGGCAAGTGACGTTCTGCAGGGCGCGCTTCCCGAGGCACCCCGGATCGAGCCGGAGCCCGATACCGACGAATACCTGGCCCACGTGCCAGACAATGCCGAGCTGGAGATGTCAGCAGAGCAGCCCGAACAGGAAACCGCCCGTAATGGCAGCACTCAGCCCGGCGTTGTTCCGCTGACCAGCGAGCTGATCGAACAGATTTCACGCTCCGCCGTCAAAACACACATCAATAATCGCCTTCATGAATTACTGAGCTCCTTGTTTGACGAGCAGTTTGACCACCTGAAACGGGCGCTGGACGAATCGCGAAGCAAACAGGAAAGCAACATTGAAGCGCGCCTGAATGCAGTGAGCGAGATGGTGGAAGAACGCACCCGCAACCTGCGAGACAAGGTTGCGGCTGACGTTAACCTTAACCTGGGCCGGGAACTGGCAGATCTTAAAGAGGAGCTCTCACATAATTCCGGCTTCACCAGTGATCATATGGCCGAGCTGAAGGACCACATTACCAGTGTGCAGACCATTGACACCGACTTCTGGCAGACGCTTCAGTCTGAAGCCATTCAACAGGCTCACGAGATTTCCCGAGAGACAGCTGAAGATATCGCCCAACGCACTATTGATCTGTTTGTCGCGCAGCAGCGATCTGCCTCCTCCAAAGTCTATACTGTCGGCCTGGCCTTGAGCCTTGGGGTATTCAGTCTTGGAATCGCCTGGCTTGCAGGCCTTTTCGGGTAACCAATTCGCGAATCCTGTGCCAATCTTCCGGCGTGTCTATGTCGTCATGGACACCCGGAATGGCCAGTCTGGTCGCATTTGCCTCAACCAACAAATGGCCTGCTCCTCGGTCACCCTCAAGTGCCAGAACTTCAGGCCATAGCCATCGAGGCAGGAAGGCCGGAACGCCCGGCCGGCGACCATAGTCTGCGGCAACAGCCTGGCCCGGAAAACATCGCGCCATTTTGCCAAACGCTGCAAGAGCCTCTGGGTCCAGCAGCGGCTGATCTGCCACCAGCACAAATACACCTTTCGCATGCGGCCCCAGGCTGCGGATACCTTCTGACAGCGAAGCCGCCATACCGCTTTGCCAGTCCGCCACGTGCACCCAGCGAGACGCCTGCGCATGGCAACGGAAGCGAATCAGTGGGTACCAGGCGCCACACACAACACGAACATCCCGGCTGAGCAGCCTGCCCTGACCAATGGCGCAATCCAGAAGCGTGCGGCCGCGCCTGTGCTCACCACCCAGGGTCAGCATGGCCTTGGGACGCCCAAAACGACGGGAAGCGCCCGCCGCAAGAACAAGTGCCGGAAACTCCTGATCGCGGTCGTGGCAAGAGGCAGTTATGATTTCGCTCCTTATGAAGAGATGCAAATGGAAATAGTGGCAAGAATCGGCTCAGGCTAACAGCCTGACAGGTCACTCTTTCAGGATTTTTGCTAGAATCCCCAGATCATTCAACCTTACCCGCCCGGAAATTTAATGAACCACCTGTTTGTAGACAATCTCACCGTTATTGATTTCGCTTACCTGGATCCCTCCCGCGGATTAGTTGGGGAAAGCTGGATTGCCGACGTTGTGCTTGGAGGCGAGCTTGATGATCAGGGCATGGTATTCGATTTCAGCAATGTGAAGCGCACTATCAAACGCATCATTGACGAACGTGTGGATCACCGACTGGTAATACCCCGCGGTTACGAAGGCCTCTCGTGGAGCCAGGATACACCCGATACTTTTGCCTGGGCCCTGACCGATGGCAGCCAAATAGTGCACCGCTCGCCGGACGAAGCCATCGTATGGCTTTCGGCAGAGCGGGTTGTCCCGTCGGCGGTAGCAGCCCTGCTTGAGCGTGAGCTGATGGCGGTACTGCCGGCAAACGTAACGTCGGTGGAAATCAATCTTCGGGAAGAAGAGATTGAAGGCGCGTACTACCATTATGTTCACGGACTGAAAAAGCATCTGGGGAACTGCCAGCGCATAGCCCACGGCCACCGCTCACCTATTCGCATTGATCGTAACGGGCGCAGAGATTATGACCTGGAGCGCACCTGGGCCAGGCTGTGGCAGGATATCTACGTAGGTTCTGAGGAAGACGTAGTCCGCAGGCATGTAGCGAAAGATGGCGTTCCGTACATCACCTTCGAGTACGAGGCCAACCAGGGCGAGTTTGCTCTGACATTGCCGGAAAAGCACGTTTATATGATGGGTACTGACACCACGGTTGAATTGATTGCTGCGCACATTGCCGATCAGCTTAAAACAGAGTTCCCTTCCGATACGATTCTTGTAAAAGCCTATGAGGGTGTTGGCAAAGGAGCCATAGCCTCGCGTTAATGCCGGCCACTCCAGAGCCAAGTGAGCAGGGCACCACCTCCCAAAACTGTGTGTTGCCAGGGATGGCAACACCAAGCCCCCATGGATGGGTTTACGGCGTGTTTTGGGAGGTGGTGCCCTGCTCACGGTTCGCGGCACTCAACTAAACTGCCTTTTTCATGCAGACACAAAAAAACCGCCCGAAGGCGGTTTTTTTGATGGCTATCCGGTGGACTAAACCGTCAAGCCGTATTGGCGTCCCCTAGGGGGTTCGAACCCCTGTTGCCGCCGTGAAAGGGCGGAGTCCTAGGCCACTAGACGAAGGGGACTAGAAATTGGTGGAGCCAGGCGGGATCGAACCGCCGACCTCAACACTGCCAGTGTTGCGCTCTCCCAGCTGAGCTATGGCCCCTCAACGGATGCGTATATTAAGGATCCACCCCATGGGCGTCAACCTTTCGCCCCACTTTTTTCCAGTTTTCTGAACATCCTTGTCCAGACCGCTTACTTCTTCACCAAAGTGGCTATTAAGCACCCAATGCTGCGTACTCTTTTTCCACTTTCTTCGTTTCTTTCTTGGAAAAACCACCAAGCACTTCAAGAGCCTGCCGTAACCGCGCACGGGTCATATCCGGGCCCAGCACATCCATGGAATCCATAACAGACCAGGAGTTCGGTGTGCCTGCAATTGCCACGAACACAGAGAACATGAAGTCGCCCATTTTCAGATCCATGGCCTTGGCCAGGAATTTGATATCAGCAAAGATGGTTTCCTTGCTCCAATGGCGCTGAGCTTCGAGTTTCCACAAAGTGAACTGGAGTACCCGCTTGATCGTGCCTTCTTCAAGCTTGTTGTGCGCAAAGTCTTCCGGCTTCAGGTCAAGCATGCCAGAGAACATGAACTGCGCCATGGGCGCTACATCCGAGAACACCTCAGCCCTGCCCTTGATATGCGGCACCAGTGTCTTGAGTGAGCCTTCGTTGAACCACCACTGGCGCATGCGCTCGATAAACTGATCTTCCGTGAGCTCGTCACGCAGCCACTGTCCGTTGAGCCAGCGCAGTTTATCAACATCAAAGACCGGGCCACCAAGAGATACACGCTGAATGTCGAAGTTCGCAATCATTTCGTCCAGAGTGAACTTTTCGCGCTCATCCGGCATGGACCAGCCCATACGGCCAAGATAGTTGGTAACGGCTTCCGGCAAAAAACCCATGCGCTCATAGAAATTGATGCTGGTAGGGTTCTTGCGTTTGGAAAGCTTGCTCTTATCCGGGTTGCGCAGCAATGGCAAATGGCAGAGCACCGGCATTTGCCAGCCAAAATACTGGTACAGCAACTTATGCTTGGGCGCAGAATTGATCCACTCTTCGCCGCGCAGCACGTGAGTAATTTCCATCAGGTGGTCGTCAACCACGTTAGCAAGGTGGTAAGTCGGCATACCATCTGATTTCAGCAGAATCTGGCAATCTACCTGTGCCCAGTCGATTTCAATGGTACCGCGCAGCATGTCATCGATTTCACAGACACCCTCATGGGGCACCTTCATGCGAATAACATAGGACTCACCCGCATCCAGGCGGCGCTTCACCTCTTCCTGAGAAAGCTCCAGATTTCCTTTGATTCCGGGGTTCAGACCCTGCGCTTTTCGCTCCTCGCGAATCACATCCAGCTCTTCCGGCGTGCGGAAGCAATAAAAAGCATGGCCAGCGGTAACCAGGTCTTCAGCGTACTGGCCGTAAGAATGCTTGCGCTCAGACTGACGGTACGGCCCATGGGGCCCACCTACATCGGGCCCCTCATCCCAGTTCAATCCAAGCCAACGCAGCGCCTTGAGGATATCCTTCTCAGATTCCGCAGTACTGCGTACCTGATCGGTATCTTCAATGCGCAGGATAAACTGTCCGCCGTGCTGCCGGGCAAAACACAGATTGAACAGGGCCACGTAGGCGGTACCCACGTGTGGATCACCGGTGGGTGATGGAGCAATTCGGGTACGTACAGTCATGAAACCTTCCTGAAAATCGATGGCCGTGTGATAAACCAGGCATTATACCGGTCCGGGCATTATTTCGCATGGCCCCAACGCATCAATGCACAGCCACCCGCCAAGTCAGAACAGGTTTTGCGAGTTCTGAACGTTTGGTGTTATATTATAACGTTTCAACTACATATCAGGACTCAGATAGCCATGCGCATCGTCAAAACAGCTATTTCTATAACTCTGAGTGCCAGCGCCCTCCTTTACGGAAGTAACACGCTTGCAGATACCCAGATACTTACCTCCATCAAGCCGCTGGAACTTCTGGTTCGCGCGATTGCAACGGATGACATGCAAACGACCACGTTGGTACCCCCTGGTTCCAGCCCGCATAACTATTCAATGGCACCATCCAAGCGCCAGGCGCTGGAAAGCGCAGATATCATATTCTGGGTTGGCCCGGAGATGGAGACGTTTCTGACCCGACTTTTAACTGGCGGTGAATTTGCTGAACGCTCAGTCGCACTGATGAACTCAGGCATCAAAAGTTCTGAACAAGAAGACGAAGACCATGCCCATCATGATGACCACGATGAGCATGGCGAACACAGCGAACATGACGAGCACGAAGAACGCGCAGCCCACGACACTCACGGGCATGACGAGCATGAAGAACACGCAACTCACGATACTCATGGGCATGACCATGGAGACGGAGAAGATCCGCATATCTGGGTAGACCCCCAAATAGCGATTACCATGGCGGAAAGTATCCGGGATGCTCTGGTGCAACTGGACGACGTTGACCAACCGGCTCTGGATCGCAACCTGGAAAGCTTCAAAGCCGCGGTTGCGCAGAAAGAAAAGCAAATCCGGAAGCAACTGGAACCCTTGAAGGATATCAGCCTGTTTGCCTACCACAGCGCCTTCACTCCTTTCGGAGAACACTACAACCTGAACGTGGAAGGGGTTTTGACGCTCAACCCGGAACTTTCCCCGGGAGCACGACACATTGCTGAGGTTCAAGACCAGCTACGGAGTGCACACCATCCATGCCTGCTGACCGAGCCGCAATTTAACCGTCAGTGGTGGCACTCAGTCACCGAAGGACTGGATGTAACATTCAGCACCTGGGATCCACTGGCGACCGACATAGCAGCAACTAAAAATGGTTATGAAGCATTTCAGCAAAGCATCGCTGATGCCGTGCTCAAATGCCTACCAGAGAATACTGAGCATTAAAGGAATGGAGACCATGGCCAGAAGCGTCTGGCCACTGATTATGCCTGCCATCAGAGGTGCATCACCGCCTAACTGGCGGGCCAGTATATAAGCCGATGTTGCCGTCGGAAGCGTGGCCATCAGTATCGCCACCTGCACAAGGGTGCCCTCAAGGCCCAATAAAATCGCCAGCCCGGCTGCCATCAGCGGAAACAGCAACAGCTTCAATACCGAAGACACCATAAACGGCACGGAGCCGCCGCGCAGGGCTTTAAGCTGAAGCCCTGCGCCGACTGTCATCAACCCCATAGGCAGCGCGAGGTTGCTTAATGGCTCCAGCGTGCCGGCAAGCAGCGGATGAAAGCCGATCTCGAAGAAGCTCCAGGTAACACCGAGAACCGACCCGATAATCAAAGGATTTGATGCTATCGCACGAAGCATCGGCCTGACCCGCACTGGCCCGTCCGTTGCCACAAGAGAAAACATGAGAATGCACAGTAAATTGATCAGCGGCACCATGATGGCAACAGCGATGGCAGTCAGCGACAAGCCTTCATCACCCAGCAGCATTCCACCCGCCGCAAGGCCCACGTAGGAGTTAAACCGAATAGCACCCTGATAGACAGAGGAAAAAATCGGTCCGCTCCAGCGCCAGAAAAATTGCGCGGCAACTAACAGAAGGGTCATCGCCAGAAGCATGCAGCCTATCAGCAAAGCGGTATCGCCATAGGCCGAAGCTGGCAAACGAGCCTGACCCAGCTTGAACACCAACATCGCGGGAAAGAGCACGTAGTAAGTGAAACGCTCCGCCTGAGGCCAGAACTCGACCGAAGGAAACGCCCAGCGCCTGAAAAGATGCCCCAGTACGATCAGCGCAAAAACAGGCACCAGCGCCTGGACCATAACCGGCATACCAAAGACTCCAGCATCTGTGATTCAAAATGGGTAACTATTCTGGTTCGTAAACCATTGAGCCGATAAGCATATCAGATGGCCAACAGGCAGTCTCCGGGCCGAAGCAGTTGCCGCACCCCTTGCCGGTGATCAACTCACCCGGTGGTCAGGCGCAACCTGGCCTGCCAGAATGACTCACATCAAGCCAACAAATCGCGTTTCAACCTTTCATTCAGCGCCAGGAAGAGCCCATGCAGCCTGAGTCCGAGCCCAATCCAGAACCGGGTAAAGCAACCCGCATTATTCATAACCGCCGTCACAAGGATAGCTTGGGCAGCCCCTATTCACCGGTCTACAACACCACCACTTACCGCTTTGCGGACACGGCTTCATTGCAAAATGTGATTGAGGGTCGTATGCCGGGCAATCTATACACACGCTGGGGCAGCAACCCGACCATCCGGGAGCTTGAGCAAGGTCTGGCAAGTCTTGAAGACGCAGACGATGCACTGGCGTTTGCCTCCGGCATGGCGGCCATTTCGGCGACATTATTTGCTCACGGCCGCAACGGCATTGTCTGCATCGGTGACCTTTACGGCGGCACTCAGGAACTGCTGACCAAGCACCTTCAGCCTCTGGGTATTCCTGTTACCTTCCTGTTGCAGAATGAGTGCGAACAACTGGCCAGTGCACTGAACGTGCCCGGTATGCTGGTGTACTGTGAAACCCCGGCCAACCCGACCCTGGGCATACTGGATATCCGGAAGCTGGCGCAGCAGGCTCACTCCGGGGATGCCCTTCTTGCAGTGGATAACACATTTGCCTCGCCGGTGAATCAGCGCCCGCTGGCGCTGGGTGCCGACTTCAGTATACACAGTGCTACCAAGTTCCTTGGGGGCCACAGCGACCTCACCGCGGGTGCTGTCATGGCCTCCGCCGACCACATCAGACCCATTGCACAGTGGCGCAAGAATCTCGGCCAGATACTGGCACCCGAAACCGCCGCCCTGCTCTCACGCAGCCTCAGAACCCTGCCTGTGCGAGTGCGACAGCATAATGAGAATGCAATGGCCGTAGCCCGCGCGATGCAAAATCACCCGGCAATCAAGCGGGTACTCTACCCGGGATTACCTGATTTTCCCGGCCACAGCCTTGCCTCACAACAGATGGAAGGGTTTGGCGGGGTGCTGACGCTGGAGCTCAACGGAGGCCGGGAAAAAGCGGCTAAAGTAGCTGACAGCCTGAAGGTTTTCCTGCTGGCCACCAGCCTGGGGGGCGTTGAAAGCCTGGTGTCCCAACCCTGTGCCACCAGCCACCACGGCATCAGCCGGGAGGAACGGGAGCGCCGCGGAATCACCGACGGAATGCTACGACTGTCTATTGGGCTGGAAGATGCGAAAGACCTGATTGCAGACCTGAATCAGGCTCTGGGCCAGTTATAAATCGCCGTTGTTGAGGAAGTCGCGAAGGGCTGCCGCGTTGTTATGCTCGGTATCCTTGGCAGCGAACACAAGCGTTATTCGCTTGTGTTCGTTCAAGATCGACTGCAACTCTTTCAGGTCATCAGCCGCATCAGTTTTTTTCAACTCCTTCAGATACCGCTGCCGGAACTCGTCCCATTTCTCAGCGTCATGGTCAAACCACTTGCGCAGATCAGTAGACGGGGCGAGCCCTTTCAGCCAGCTTTCGAGTCCGGCATCTTCCTTGGCAACACCGCGGGGCCATATTCTATCTACCAATATACGTGGCCCATCAGAACGCGCAGATTCTTCGTAAGCTCTTTTGATTCGAATTTCCATCATCAAGCCTCCGTTTTTTGCTCAGACAAGATCGTCCGCGTTCAACTGTTCTACCGAATTTTTACCTAACAGTGCAAGGGTCAACTCTACCTCGTAGCGGAAGTTTTCCAGCATCCGGGAGACGGCCTTTTCGCCACCAGCCGCCAGCGCATAGGCCCATGCACGGCCCACCAGACAGGCGTTTGCACCCAGACAAAGTGCCCGCACAACGTCTTGGCCGGATTGCACGCCGCCATCAAACAGAATCTCGGTTTTTCCTGACACAGCTTCGACAATACCCGGTAGCGCCGAGATAGTTGAAGGCGCACCATCAAGCTGTCGCCCACCGTGGTTAGAGACAACAATGCCATCGGCCCCGACATCCACAGCAGACCGGGCGTCGTCGGGGTCCATAATCCCTTTGATCACAAGTTTGCCGGGCCAATGCTGCCGTACCCAGTCGAGATCTTTCCAGGTGACAGACGCATCAAACTGCTGGTCAACCCAGGCTTTAAAATCTTCGGGATTGCGACCCGAGGGAACGGCCTCGGAGAGATTGCCAAAGGTCAGAGGTTTGCCCTTGATGGCAACGTCCCAGAGCCAGAGAGGATGGGAAAGGAGGTCAGACAGCTTTTGTATTTTGCCCCACGGCGACAGGCCGCCGTTCATGCCGTTGCGGACATCCCGGTAGCGCACACCCAGCTTCGGGAGGTCTACCGTAAACACCAGCGTTGAGTAACCGGCTTTGTGCGCCCGGTTGAGCAGAGCTTCCGAGTAGCTTCTGTCTTTTAATACATAAAGTTGAAACCAGTTGGCCGCGCCGGTTGCCGCCCCGGCAACCTCTTCCAGCGAACAGATCGAGACGGTACTCAGGCAAAATGGCACATCCCCTTTCTGCGCTGCCCGGGCCGCCTGAACCTCACCCCGCCGCGCAAGCATGCCGGCAAGGCCGACAGGCGCGAGCACAAGCGGCAGTGAGGCACTCTGGCCAAGTATCTGCGTTGCCGCGGAAGCGCTGGAAACATCCCGCATGACCCGCTGACGAAAGTGCAGGCTCTGGAAGTCCGCCGTGTTCTCTCTGAGCGTCTGTTCGGAGAAAGCACCGCCATCAAAGTAGTCGAACATCATCCGGGGCAACCGGGCTTTGGCAAGTGTACGGTTATCGGTTGTATTTGCAGGTGTAATCATTGTAAAGCCTGTTCTCCGGAGGACCACTCAGGGTAGGTTTTCCATTCATCTTTCCAGGCACCCATTTTCTCTGGTTTCATTGGCCTCGCAATGGCATATCCCTGCGCATAATGGCAACCGAGGCTGAGCAGAAGTTCGCCATGCTCCCGGGTTTCTACACCCTCTGCAACCAGCTTCCTGTCAAATGCATCAGAGAGGCCTATGATGCCTTTGAGAATGGAAATATCGTCCTCGTTGGAGAGTGCACCTCGAACAAAACCCTGATCTATTTTCAAAGTCTTTACCGGCAACTGTTTGAGGTAAGACAACGACGAATACCCCGTGCCAAAATCATCGAGAGAAAAGGTCACCCCAAGTCCCTCACAGCTACGGATAATGCCGCTTGCATTATCCAGCTCACCGAGCGCTGCAGTTTCGAGTATTTCAAGATCAAGCCGTTGCGGGGCCACATGGGGATAGCGGGCGAGAATCTTCTTCATATTCTCGATAAAACCCGGTTGTTGCAGATGCATTGCCGCAATGTTAACGCCAACATCAAGGCTTAATCCCTCGCTGTCCCAGACCGTGATCTGCCTCAAAGCCTGCTCAATAACCCACTCGCCAATCTCGATAATCAGCGGGTGGTGCTCCAGAGCCGGCAAAAAATGAATCGGGCTCAACTTGCCCTTAACAGGGTGATCCCAACGGATTAGTGCCTCGGCGCCTAAAACCTTGCCCGAGCGCATGCACACCTTGGGCTGATACGCTAGCCGGAACTGATTCTCAGCCAGGCCTGTTCGAATGTCAGCCAGAAGCTCCTGGCGTTCGACAGACTGACGCTGCGCACTTGCATCCACGAACAACCAACCACCCTTTTGTTCCTGTTTGGCCCGAAACAGCGCATGGTAGGCCTGCCGCAACACCGTATCAGCATCGTCAGCACCCTCATGAGGAAACAGGGCAACCCCTGCCGTGAAACCCATTGAAACGCTGTCACTGTTCAAGGCGAACGATTGCTCTGCAGTCAGCCTCATGGTGTTGAGCTGGGTGTCGACTTTCCTGCTATCCGGCAGCAACACCACAAACTCGTCTCCGCTGATGCGAGCAAGATGCGCACCTGGTGCGAGGGCGTCTGACCAGCGCTTCCCGAGCAGACCAAGTAGCCGGTCAGCGGATTCCTCGCCAAAGCGCGCATTCACATTACCAAAATTATCGAGATCAATAAGGACCAGCGCGACGGATTCCGCCGCCAGATGTGTTTGCTGGATGACACTCCGGATTTCCCGGACAATTCCGTTACGGTTCATCAGGCCGGTAATCGGATCTGAGTAGGCCAGAAACTGGAGTTGCCGCTCATGGTCTGAGGCCTGCATCTCCAGCGCAGCATCAAGTTTCTCGCTCTGCAATCGGGCCAGTTCGTCCTCGGCTTTGAGCCTCGCCATTTTCTCGCGCATCAGCTGTATTGTACTGGCAGACAGCTTGCCGTATATCTCAAGAAGTGCCGATACCATTACCGAAACCGAACCGCTCAGTTGGCCGTCGACCTCTTTTTTCGCCTCTGACAAGGAAACACCACGCTCAAGCGCCTTGATCGTCAGGGCCATTCTGCGATCGGACTCCAGAATATGAAACGCCAGCCATCGGGTCAGATAGTTGAACAGTTCTCCCATGATCTTCTCATCCGGCTCATCGCTGGAGCGATACATCTGAATCTGCACAAAAAACAGCTGGTGACCGTCGTGGTGGTTTTTTACCATTTCTTCATGACCGATCGACGCTTTCCAGATCTCTTCCTCGGCTCTGAAATGATAGGCGGCATATGACAGCAGTTCGTCCAGAATATGGCCACATTCGAGCTCTGAGGTACTTGATGCAAAATGCCAGGCGAGCCGGTTCAGAATCTCGACCAGAACCTTGTGCTGCTCGTCAATTTTTTCGATACCTGTCTCGAAATTCCGGTTCCAGGGGAATATTTCGAAAACGGTGGTGTCATTATCATGCATAGCGGGTGGACCCGAGGATCAAAAGAGGCATTTTCAACAGCATAGCTTATGCAGGTACACCTTACATCGGGTTTAACCAATTTCTGGCGTGGTCGCCTTGACGCCGTAAAGGCATGGGCTAGACTTTCTTAAGAACATTTATTTTAAAAACTTCTTTTAAGGGTCTCGCCTACAAATTCAGGAACTGACTACGACCCGAAGATGGTGGTTATGCCATGGACTCATTTACCGTTCGACTCTATCGCTACAACCCGGAAACCGACAACGCACCCTATGATCAAGACGTACAGGTAGATTCGAGTTTTCGCAATCGTATGGTGCTGGATGTTCTTGAACACCTGAAAACAGTTGACCCTACCCTGTCCTTCCGGCGTTCCTGCCGAGAGGGCGTATGCGGCTCCGATGGTTTGAATATCAACGGTCGCAACGGACTCGGCTGTGTAACCCGCGTCGATGACGCTCTCGGCAAATCCGGCACACTGGTGATCCGGCCCTTGCCCGGTATGCCGGTTATCCGTGATCTGGTCGTCGATCAGACTCTTTTCTTCAAGCAATACAAACGCATTCAGCCCTGGTTGATCAATGACAGCCCCAAACCCGCCATCGAGAGGCTACAAAGCCCCGAAGATCGCGCAAAGCTGGACGGGTTGTATGAGTGCATTCTGTGCGCCTGCTGCTCTTCTGCCTGCCCCTCCTGGTGGTGGAACCCGGAAAAATACGTGGGACCCTCCGGTCTGCTGCAGGCTTACCGTTTTCTGATCGACTCGCGAGACACCGCGACCACAGAGCGACTGGCAAAGCTGGAAGACCCGTTCAGCGTGTTCCGCTGCCGCGGGATCGGCAATTGCACGGCCTATTGCCCGAAAGGTCTCAATCCGATGAAGGCGATTGGCAGAATCAAGGCAATGCTGGTTCGAGCTCAGGTCTGAAAAGGTAAACTGACAGCCGCTGCAACTTCTGCATGCACGTCAGCACCAGAAGTATGGACAGTGGCCAGAAGCGGAGATCTGACTAATCGGTTTCGGTCGGGCTATCGACTGCTGGCTCTTCGCCTAAAAACAGCCTCTCAAGATTCAGCAGGCCATCCTGAATAAGATCGAAACCCTCGTCGATTTCCGCACTGAGTGTCTCGTTCATCATACCCAAGGCTACAATCTGTTCTCGGGCTTCCGCATAACCTTTTTCAATGCCGGCCCTCGCCTGCTCCATCAGGCCTGCCAATTTCTCGACATCTGCGCCAGCGTCCGCTTCGGTTTGTAAACGGTTCTGCACAAACCCGAGAATCACGCTGGCAACATCAGAAGCTGAAGGTGGCTGAGCCTGCGCAGCGTATTTGTCGGCGCCCGATACGGTCTTGTTCTGGCCACCCATGGCTTCCTGCAGTCGCTGCTCCATGCGAGCGCGCATGACATTGATGGCGTCCGCCGGTGTACGAATGGAAGTCTGTTTATCCGTACGCACTTCAGCTGCTACCTGGACTGCCGGCTTCGCCTCGTTTGGGCCCGTATTCACTCGACCGGTCACATCCGGCCCGCGACCAATGATTGGCGCTACCATAACCTTCTCCTTCTGAAAGGCATTATATGTAATGGCTATCGGCAGACCCTTGCCCGGCATTAAGATCGATTGGTTATAACTCAGCAAACCGCTGCCGGTTCACCCCTATTTTTTTATCCAGTGGTCATCAACCTGAATGTACTGCCCCGGCGGCGTTTTCTCGACCGCCTTCTGGCCTGCAACTGTTTCCACCTTGGTTACTGCAATGCCATGCTTTTCTGCAATCGCTTTGTAAGCTTCGCGACGCGCATCGTTGATCGCACTCACAATTTCTTTAGCCCGCTGGTCGGAGCCTACTGCAGCCAGGTAACCTGTGGGTGTCTCACCCACCAGCCCATCGCTTTTGGCCGATTCGAGGGCATTCTTTGCTTCATCCAGGCTCATGGCCATTGCCGGCAGAGCCAGGCAGAACGCTAGAATCAGGGCACTGAATCGCGCAAATAATGTCATGGTCAACTCCTTAATAATTCGCTAAATACAAAACACCAAGGCAATCAGAACAGGCCCTTTTCACTGAACAGTTCGTCTACGTCTTTATCAACCTTCACGTAAATTTCATGCTGAATTTTCACGTTCAGGTTCACGGTGATCGGCTCTTTGGGCGCAGCCACCTGAACGGTCGGGGTACAAGCTACCAGCAGGCCACCCATCACCAAGCCCATACACAGGGCGGACACATGTCGGGAAAACCTGGAACCAGATTGCGTCATATCGGTTTACTCCTTTGTTACCCTTCACTCTAACAGGTCGCCTGACCCGTGGTCAGGATTTTGCTCGCGCTTGTTGAATAACTCTTTGACTCTCTCTGTCACGGCATCGCTCACCTTGCCACTCAGCTGCAGGCTCCTGAGCAGCGCCGGAATGTTCTCCTCAAGATTGATATTCAACACCACCGGCTGGCCTTCGCCAACGTTCGGGCTGCTGCCTTTCAGATGAAGCGTCAGTATCAGAGTGCCGTTCTCATCATAGTCAATACCACTGCCCAGAACCGAGTAATGGAAATCCTCAAGCGCTTGTGCAACCAGCTTCATGGCCTCGTTCTGGCTGGCCAGCGCCTTCAGCCGCTCGGCCGTGAGCTGCAATCGCCCGCCGGGCTCGAGCGCATCAATGCGCCCGCGTTCCACTCTTATCCCGGTCGCCGGGTCGAACAGCACCGGTACGGTGCCACTGAGAATACCGGTGCCGGCAAGCCCCTCAGTCGGATACAACTGTAAAAGGTATGCAAGGCTGAGCTGTCTGAGTTCAACCGGAATCGTCACCGGCGCCTGCGCCAGATCCCAGCTTCCGGGCTGGATGTTTATCTTGCCTCCGAGAGCATCGGAGCTGGCTTGTTCGAGAGTCAGCTTTCCGGAAGCCAGCTGCGCCAGAGGCGCTTCGTAGGTTCCGGCGAGGAGCAATGGCCCGATCGGCAACCCGGAGTTCACTTCCTGCACGGTCAGTTCCGGCGTGGATACCCTGATGCGATCGCGCGCAAGACGGAATTCAGCGGAGCCATTCATCTTGCTCCATGCGGTGCGATCGTATGTGCCACTCCAGTCGGAAAACACCAGTTTGCCCTCCACCCCAACCGCCTCGTTTTGCGGCTGCTGGTAGGTGGCATTGGCACTGACGGTACCGCCGGACACCGTGAGCGAAGGTGGCCAGGCTGAGAAAATACGAGACAGCGCCCCGGCTTCCCGCTCACCACTCACCCGTGTCTTCCCCTCAAGCCTCAAAAGACCCTGGTATGGGAACGTCAGATCCAGGTTCATCGTTGTTCCGGTGCTGGCTGTAAGAACACCTGAAACATCGGCATGAGCCAGGTCGCTGTTCACCCTGCCACTGAACTGCCAGGGTTGCGGCAACAACTGCGGGTGCCTGACCTGTTTTGCCTGCGCGCTGACCCGCCCCTCGAGGCTCAGCTTATCGAGTTCACCCTGTTCCATCCTGTAGTTTGCGTTCAACGTTGTTTTGCCGAGATCTGCTCGCAGGCCTGTTAGCAGCGTTTCATTCGCAGATGTCACCGCTGTTCCAGGAAGCGGCTCTAACCTTTCAACTTCGAGAATTGTAGGTTCACCAAATTTCAGTGCCGCAGTGGTAGTGTCCAGCCAACCGGTCAGCGCAATTTGTAATCGGGGTTTGGTCAGCCGCCAGCCAGCTGCCTCCAGGTTTGGAAGAGCCGCTCCCAATCGGGTTTCCCCTAATTGCACCATCCATGGAGCTCTCGTGGTTACTGCAAGATGTGAGCGCAAAGAAACATTTGCGCCGCCACGGCTGCTCAGCTCGACGTTCAGCGGCATTAATGCTTCGGCAGACCCGGCTAGAACTGCAGAAGCTTTAGCAGAAGGAGGCGCCAAAGCCTGGGCGGGCCGTAGAGACAACGTGAGAGAGTCTGGCCGAATCAGCTCCGGCACCCTTCGGATCCACGCTGCCGGTTGGATGAGCTCCAGATCTGCCTGCAGGGTTTCGGGTTGCCACTGGCCCTGATTTGCCTCCAGAGCGATCTCCAGATTACCGCTGATCGTTCCCAGCCCGGGCGCTGGCCAGGGCTGGGGCACTCGCATCTGAGCGCTCACGCTTCCCGCCGCCTGCGCCAGAAAATTCTCATTACCCGGGCCCTGCAAATTCCAGCTGGCTTCCATGGATCCCGTCTCCGGATGTTCCGGCCACTGGTCTGCCGGAATTTTCTGCCAGGTTTGCAGCCAGGCCAGTAACCAGTCGGTCTGTGGTAAATCGGGCATTTTCACGGAACCGCGCCAGGACACCAGGCCACCCGCATCCTGTTTGCGGTAGCCCGACTCAGCAGACAGGTACCGAGTGCCATCAATCGTCAGTTCTGCAGATAAATCCAGATCCTTATCCGAGGCACCACCGAGGGTGGCCCGCAAAGCGATCTGGTGGCCGTCATGGTCGAGCCGCACATTGGCCGTGATTGGAACCAGACCGGATTCCGGGCGGGCAATCGACAGGGCTCCTGTCAGAGGACAGCGCACCGCCTCACATGGCAGGGTCACTTCAAACTGCTGAACAGTCATTTCGGAAGGCAGCCAGGCGGGTATTTCAGGCGGCCACTGTTTCGCTTGCGGTTGCTCCCCTGAAGGCTGTTCTCCGGGTTTCGTGTACCAATCCAGCTCCAGGTATCTTGCCGAAAGCGACGTTAGCTTCGGCAACCAACCTTCGCCCCATTGAGGGCTCCGCCATTCCAACTCAAGCTCCTTGCCCAGCAACACAATTTCTCGCGTCGGCAACGACTGGGTGAGCCTCAGTTCACGTACAGACACCCCATCGAAAGATACTCCCAGCCCCTGCCACTCCAGAGTCTCTATTCCGTTCTGTTGCAGCACCTCGCTCCAGAGATACCGGACAGCCAGGATGCCGAGCAGTATGGAGAGCACCAAGACCGTAAACAGTCCCCATCCAATTGGTTTCCATGCAATGCGCATTGCGGGCTATCTCCTGACGCGTTGCCGGTTTTACGTAAATCCTACCGTACATTGGTTGATATAACTGAAACAGTTACAGTATCGGCATCTATGAACCAGGAAAGCCATATTCCATGACAATCGCCGACATTGATTTCGGGCAGTTATACCGCGACCAGATGGCACAGGCCGGCGGCAGAGAAAAGCCCTCCAGCGTATGGGACACCAAAGCGGCCAAAATGCCGAAAACGCCCGTCGACAGCCCCTACAGCCAGGCGTTTATCGACCTCACGAATCTGCGCGGTTGCGACACGCTGTTGGACATGGGTTGCGGTACCGGGGCCATTGGGCTGGCACTGGCACCTCAAATGAAGCAGGTTACAGGCGTGGATTACAGTGCCGGAATGTTGCAGGCTTTTCAGGACAATGCGCTCGAACTCGGCCTCAGCAATACCCGCACCATTCAATGCGCCTGGGAAGACAACTGGGATAACATCCCCCAGTGCGATCTGGTCATCGCCTCCCGCTCAACGGCGGTGATGGATATGGCGGATGCTCTGCAAAAACTCGATCAAACAGCCCGCAAACGGGTCTGCCTTACCAATCTGGTTGGCGGCAGATTCATCGATCGCAGCCTTCTCAAAACCATCGGCCGGGAAGTGCACCCAATACCGGATTACATATACATCCTGAACATTCTCTACCAGATGGGGCGCCACCCCCGCCTGGATTATATTGAAGCCAGAGGACGGCTTGCGGGTGCTGCGAATTTCGACGAGTTCGTGGCAAAAACCGAATCTGCTCTGGGCAAGTTAACCAGCACGGAAAAAGAGCGTGTGTCGGACTGGTATCATGCAGATACGGAGCGCGCTCTTCGCGGCGGAGAGGGCTTTAAATGGGCGTTTGTTTCGTGGAATACGGATCACGACGAATCTTATCGGGCCTCCTTCTGAGCCATGAGATAATCGGCGAAAGCATGTCGCAGGCTGAGGATTCGCGCGCACATGCCGCCCAACTCAAGCTGCCACTCGGCGCGCAATACGTTGTCATCCAGAATGATTTCAACGATGGCCGCACCATGTGCCGGCGGCATCTTCCTCGAGGCCTTCGCCGAGGCCCTGATACGCCATATATACGAAGGGCAAGAGCGCGACCGTATGGACAGCGCTCCGCAACCGCCCGGCGTTTGAATGACCGAGGTGCGGCCATCGCGTATCAGGCTGTTGCTGTCGCCCATAATAAGGCGAGCCATGGCATCGTTGAAGCCTGCCGCTCCGGCCGGGCCCACATAGCTTTTGGTCGTTTCACCCTCCAGCAGGCGCCGCTCGGCTTCATGAACCGCGGTCATAATGGGCGTATTGCCTTCGTCGTCCTTATATACCCCGATTCCCAGATCGACTTTGTCGGACCGGATGTCGTAGCGAAACATCTGCATCAGTTGCAGGATCGGGTCCTGAGGTAACTGTTTTAGGGCCTCAAACATGATCTGTTTCCTTGTTGTCTGCCTGACTGGTTCGAATCAGTGTCGGCCGCCCCGTATCCAGAGCTTTGATCAGCTGTGACTGTTTTTCCTGAACAGCTTCTGCCGCCTGTTCGCGCACAGGGCCATATCCCCGAACTTCACTGCCAAGTTCCGCCAGCTGCAGAAAGGTATCGTAATTGCTGGCATCCAGCTCACTGACAATCCGCTCCACCAGTTGCTGGTAGTCTTTCAGCTGCGCCCGGTCCATCTTACGGTCGGCGGAGTAGCTGAACGGATCGACAGGCGTGCCACGCAACACCCGGAATTTTGCCAGCAGCTTGAATACCCGGAACATCCAGGGGCCGAACTGGCGCTTTTTGGGCCGGCCCTGGGCATCGGTACCCCGGTTCATGATCGGTGGCGCCAGATGAAAGTGAACCTTGAAGTCGCCCTCAAAGGTGTTATTCACTTCCTTCATGAAGTCCGTTTCTGCAAACAGACGAGCCACTTCGTATTCATCCTTGAAAGCCATAAACCGGTACAGCTGCTGGGCCACAGCGCGAGTCAGTAGCTGATTGGTCTCGCCCAGACTGTTCTCTGCTTCACGCACCCTTTTGACCATATCCGTATAACGGTCAGCCCAGCGACGGCTCTGATAGCCCACCAGATGCTTATGGCGAATGCTGATCAACTCATCCAGACTCGGCTCCGCTTTCACTTCCTCTACCCGCGCCTCACCGGTATTGAGCAGGTCGGTGATAACTTTCACATCTGTCGCTGCTACCCGGCCCCAACCAAAGGCTTCCTTGTTGCGCTCGACCGCAACCCCATTCAACTCAATGGCTTTCATCAAAGCAGCCTGCGATAGCGGCAACAACCCGCGCTGCCAGGCAAAGCCCAGCATCATCACGTTGGAAAACACTGTGTCGCCCAACAGCTTCTCGGCAATGCCATTGGCATCCATGCGGGCAAAGTTGGTGTCACCAACGGCATTGCGAATCAGATCAAGGCGCTTTTCAGACTGCATGTCTGCGTCGCGGAAAAGCACATAATCTCCAGTGGGCAGTTCGGCCTCGTTGGCGACCACACGGGTGTGATCCGGGCGTAGAACGCTCAACGCCTTCTGCGAAGACGCAACCACAAGATCGCAGGCGATCACTGCATCTGCCTGGCCGTTACTGATACGAACCTGATGCAATTTGTCCGGAGACGGCGCCATGCGAACATAACTGAGTACCGTACCGCCCTTCTGGGCGAAGCCGGTGAAATCCAGTACAGACGTACCTTTAGCCTCAAGGTGTGCCGCCATGGTAATCAGCTGACCCACGGTTACCACACCGGTACCTCCAACGCCGCCCACCAGCACATCGAACGAGCCTGTGAGTTCTGGCAGAGCTGGCTCCGGAATATCCGTGAGTTTGCCTGTAAGCACAGAGCCGGTATCCATACCCCGGGACTTGCGCAGCTTGCCACCTTCGATGGTGACAAAACTCGGGCAGAAGCCATTAACGCAGGAGAAATCCTTGTTGCAGGAGGACTGGTCAATCTTGCGCTTGCGGCCCAGCTCGGTCTGCCGTGGCACCACAGAAAGGCAGTTCGACTGCACGGAGCAATCGCCACAACCTTCACACACGTGATGGTTGATAAACGCTCGCTTGGCGGGATCCGGGTACAGGTTACGCTTGCGCCTGCGGCGCTTCTCGGCGGCACAGGTCTGGTCGTAAATCAGCACCGTGCAGCCGGGAATATCGCGTAGCTCCCGCTGCACCTTATCCAGCTCTGTGCGATCGTGGAAAGTTACGTCACCCGGGAACAGTTTCTTGTGGCCATCGTACTTTTCCGGCTCATCACTGAGCACCACAACCCGGCGCACGCCCTCCGCTGCGACCTGCTGGGCAATCATGGGCACGGTAATCTGACCGTCTACGGGCTGGCCGCCGGTCATGGCCACCGCATCATTAAAGAGGATCTTGTAGGTAATATTGATGCCGGCCGCGACCGCCTGGCGAATCGCCATGGAGCCGGAATGGAAATAGGTGCCCTCCCCCAGGTTCTGGAATATATGGGGGTTGCCGGTGTAACGGCTCTTGCCGATCCAGTTGACCCCTTCACCACCCATCTGGATCAGTGATTCGGTGTTACGGCCCATCCAGGACGCCATAAAGTGACAGCCAATCCCGGCAAGCGCCTTACTGCCTTCCGGCACTTTGGTTGACGTATTGTGAGGGCAGCCTGAACAGAAATACGGCAGGCGCTTAACGCCACCCGGATCCTGAGCGTTGCTCATACTGTTGATCGCCATCAGGCGCTCGTTGTAGTCCTCATCGAAGAAACGACCAAGGCGGGCCGCCAGGAAACCGGCAACCAGTTTCGGGCTCAGCTCGCCGACATAGGGAATCAAAGGCCGGCCCAGCTCATCCTGTTTACCGGTAATCAGAACCTCGCCGGGGCGATCCGGCTCGGACATTGCCTCCTTGATCTGGCTCTCGATAATGCCCCGCTTTTCCTCGATAACCAGCACTTCTTCCTTGCTATGAACAAAGTTGAGCATACCCCGGCGCTCAATCGGCCACACCAGGCCCACTTTGTAGATATCCAGGCCCATCTCACGGGCACGGTCTTCATCAATGCCCAGCAGATCAAGCGCTTCCAACAGGTCCAGATGGCCTTTGCCGGTGGTCACAATACCGAAGCGCGCCTCGGCATTATTGAACAGGCAGCGATCAATGGGGTTTGCGCGAGCGAACGCCTGCACAGCCGCGAGCTTGTGCTCAATGCGGGTTTCCAACTGGGGGCCCGGCAGGTCTGGCCAGCGATAATGCAGGCCGGTTTCAGGCGGAGTGAAATCGTCCGGGGTCACAAACTCCGGCAGCGGCGGAAGCTCAACAGAGGCAGCACTTTCAACGGTTTCAGACACTGCTTTGAAACCCACCCAGCAACCGCTGTAACGAGATAAGGCAATGCCCCAGAGGCCAAAATCCAGATACTCGGCAATGTTGGCCGGGTTGATCGTTGGCATGAAAAAGCTCATGAACGCCACATCGGACTGATGCGGCATGGAGGAGGACACACAGCCGTGGTCGTCGCCAGCAACAACCAGTACGCCACCGTGAGGGGAACTACCGTATGTAGTGCCGTGTTTCAGCGCATCGCCCGCACGATCAACCCCCGGACCTTTGCCGTACCAGATCCCGAAGACACCATCCACCTGGCGGTCGTCGTCGGTTTCTACCTGCTGGGTGCCCAGCATGATGGTTGCCGCGAGGTCTTCGTTGATGGCCGGCACAAAGTCGATTCGGTTTTCATCAAGATATTTTTGTGCTTGCCACAGGGCCTGATCGTATGCGCCCAGAGGCGAACCTCGATAGCCACTCACCATGCCAGCCGTCTTTAGCCCCAGCTTTCGATCCAGTGCGGCCTGCATCAAAGGAATGCGTACCAGCGCCTGGGTTCCGGTAAGGAATACCCGGCCCGAATCCCGCAGATAGCGATCTTCAAGCGTGTAGTTGTCCAGCTGAAAGGTGTCGGTGGACATAGCGCCCTCCTTGTTGTCGGTTTTATGATCAAAATTCTAGAGGGAAGTTCGCAAAAGGTGCTTGCTTATTGAGAGATAATTCTTTCAATTTGCGAAAGGATGTTCGATCAAAGACAATAGAACCGAATATCCTTTGATAAAAATCAGGTGTTACCAAATGAAACACGTTGAGCTGGATAAACTCGATCAACGCATTCTTGCAATACTGCAGCAGGATGGGCGTATCAGTAACCAGCAACTGGCAGAAGACGTAGGCCTGTCTCCGGCGGCTTGCTGGCGACGAGTAAGGACTCTTGAAGAAAGCGGCGTTATTACGAGCTACAGCGCGCACCTGGCCCCGGAACGTATCGGCCAGGGGCTGTGCGTATTGATCAACCTGTCCCTGCAACGGCACACCATAGATAGCACCGCGGAGATCGAACAACAGGTAAGCAGCTACCCGGAGGTACTGCAATGCTTCGCGGTGACCGGCAATGCCGATTTTGTATTGCGGGTGATCGTACCGGACATGGCCAGCTATGATCGCTTTCTGAACGAAAAGATATTCACCCTGCAGGGCATCGCCCAGGTGAACTCCAACTTCGTGCTACGAGAAATCAAAAATACCCAGACAATCCCGCTGGGAGGCGCTACGTAAGCCGGCGTTGGCGCTGAAGCCAAAGCAGCACAGCGGCAACCAGGGCAATAAACACACCCGAAAGCCCAAACGACAAACCAAAGCCACTCACACTGAGAATGGCGCCAAACATCAGCGGGGCCATAAAGTGAACTGCCCGATTGGCCATCAGGCGCATACCCAAGGCCCCGGATCTCTGTTCCCGCGCGACACTCTCAGCCAGGACCACTATCGACAGAGGTTGCGTGAGCCCTCCACCCAACCCCACCAGAACCGATAAGAGCGCTATAGCCGGGGCATTGCCCGCAAGCCCCATACAGGCCAGGCCTGCAGACAAAGTGCACAATGACAGAATAGTTGCCTTTTCACGCCCGCCAGCAGCGTGAATAATCCGTGGAATAAACGGTCGTATCACCATGGAAACAGCTGATCTGATGCTGACCAGCACGCCAATCATCACCGCGCTCATTTCAAGGCTATCAAGGTAAACAGGGAGGTAGCTGCCATACACACCCAAGGCAAACATGCCCGCCACCGTAATGGCGATGGAGACCTGAACGCCTGTATTGCTTCTTACCAGCGATGCCTGGGCACGAAAGCCGGTCTGTTTGCGGGTAACCGACATGCCCGCGGTTGCATCGCCCGTCAGCGCCAGCCCGGACAGCCCGCCCAGTAAAGCAATAGCGGCCATAACCAGAAACAGGTTATCGACGCCGCCAGCCCAATGAATCCAGCCGCCCGCAAGCAAAGGCCCAACCACCTGCCCGCCAGACAGCCAAGTGGCGTACCAGCCAAAATAGCTTTCCAGTTTCGGCCCGGTCGCCGACGACGAGATAATGGTCTGGGCCGACAGCACCATCTGCAAGTGCGCCAACCCGATTAACAGCTGGCCGCCAATAAGCCCGTAATAACCGGGCACCCCCTGCATAAGCAAAAGGCCTGCAGTCATCACAAACGCGCCGGCCAGCAGTGTTATGCGGCCTCCGTGGCGCGCCACCACGCCGCCCAGGGGGATGGCCAACAAAAAGGGAAGCAGGTACTGGGAGCTGAGAATGACACCCAGCATCAAGGGTGAAGCACCGAGTTCCAGACCGTATACCGGAACGGTTACCAGCAGCATTGAGTAGACAACGAAGCAGAATGTGAGCGATACACACACAGCCACGAAGTTCTGGCCGGCTTCATCGGCCGGCCGCATCAGGGCGTTTTTCAGGGTTGGTCGCTTAATACGTCACCGGGCAGCAGCTGTGAGGAATCCACCAGCCCGAAGTTTATTACTTCTGGATCAATATTTCAGAGCGTCGTTGCTCCGCTTCATGGTCGCCACAACCGATCCGGCAACAACCAACACTGCAGCAAGGGGCAAACGCCAGTCTGGAGCCGCAACGCCAGCGATAACCAGAAACGTGGCCGCCAGCACGGGAACGCCATAGGCCAGGCTGCCCACCAGCGCTGCCGGCCCGGTACGAAGCGCCAGATCCCAGGCCACCATGGCAAGCCCGTAAGGCCCGACACCAAGTGCAACTCCGGCCATAAGTGCGAGACCCGAAGGCAACCCGAACGGGCTACCCGAGAGCACATCGGCGATTGCAGCGCCTAATGCCGCCAGCAGGAAAAGCCCGGGCATTAAAGGTGCAATCGGGACAGGCGCGGCCTGGCAGATCCACGAATACAGCGCCCAACAGCAGCCTGCCATCAGAGCCAAAGCGTAGCCTGCCATGTATTGCGTGAACGCCTCACCTCCCGCTTCTGGAGAAAGTAAGAGTGCAGCGCCAGAGAATGCGATGAGTGCACCACCAAAAACAGGAAGCGGAAGCCGGCGATGAAAAAGCCACTGACTGATAACGATGAACATGACCGGCCAGGTGTAAGTTATCAGCGCGGCTTCTGCGGTCGGAGCCATCCCGACACCTGTGAGATAGCCCCCGATAGCTCCAAGTATCAGAGCCGGCACCAGGCCATAAATCGTCAGCCTCCACTTCAGGGAAACCGGAACCTGAATTGCTTGCGCGCCGCGATTGCGCCGCCTACGAATGCTCATCGGCAAGGCCACTATGGCGCCACTGATCAGCGCAATGGTGGTGAGCTGAAATGGCGGTACCGAACTGGCTAAATCCACCAGCAGGGGCGCACCTGCCCAGAGCACAACGGCAAAAAGTGCGGCAATGATACTGATAAAAAGTGGGCGGGAGGGGCTGGTTAATGTGCGCACCGTCATGACTCCTCTTGCTGTAGGTGAATTGGATTCGACAGCTACAGGCTATACACTTGGCAATCATCACAAAATCAATTGTTTTTGATAGTACACATCACAAGGATTGATACATTGAGAAACCGGATACTGGATCTGAATATGCTCCTGACGCTGGTGACCATTGCAGACACCGGCACAGTGACGGCCGCAGCTGAGAGGCTGGCTTACACACAGTCCACCGTGAGCATGCAGCTGAACCGTCTGGAAGCTGCACTCGGCGTCCCGTTGCATGAAAAAGACGGGCGTCGCATCCGGTTTACAACCGAAGGCCAGAAGCTGGTGGGGTATGCCAGAAAAATGCTGGAACTCAACAACGAAGCCGTTGATGACGTGCAGCAGCGCCAGGTTTCCGGAGAACTGAACCTTGGGATTCCAGAGGACTATGCATTCCTGCTGACCTCGGTACTGTCTCACTTCAACCGGCAGTTTCCCGCGGTGCAGCTGCAGGTTACCTGCAGATCGAGCGTTGAGTTGGTAAAGCAGGTGCAGGCAGGGAACATGGATCTGGCCGTGGTGACCCGGCAGGCACGCTCACCGGGTGGTGAAGTTATCCGGCGCGAGCCTCTGATGTGGGCTGTTGGCGCCAACGCCCAGCCATCGCTGACCGACCCGATACCTCTCGCGTTCTATTCACCGGGAGCAGACGTATTCCGCGACGTCGCCGAGCAGGCATTAAAAAACGCCGGGCGGGATTGGCGAATGGCCTATTCCAGCCAGTCCATGACCGGCCTGATGCCAGTGGTCGCAGCGGGGCTCGCGGTGGCTGTCATAACCCGCAATATGCTGACACCCCAGTTAAGAGTACTGGATGAGCGCAGTGGCATGCCTGCACTTCAGTACGTTGAGATTGCTCTGCACCGGCCAGCCGGCAGGCCTTCGGAGCCTGTGAAACAGTTGGCCGAACTGATTCGGAGCCACCTGGCAACAGGCGATTGAGCGCACTGGTCGACGCAATCAGGCGAACGGCGAAGGCGCTTCCTTGAATTCAGCATAAAGCTCAGGATAATCCTCACGAAGCCTCGACAGGTTGGACTGCGCACTATCCGGCAGCATTTTCAATAACTCCTGCTGCTCTGCATCAGTCAAGTATAAACGAAGGAACGGGAACAGCTTCTCACGTTCTGCCTTCAGGTACGCCTGGTGAGCATCCAGATAGGCTTTGAAATCGTCAATAAAACGTTCCATAGGCACCACAGCATCCATCAGGATCATATCGAGCGTCTCGGAAAGCAGTTTCAAGCGCTTATGCAAAGCCTGATAGTCTTCGGTCATTCGGCGGCTCAGCGCCTCACCATCGGGTTTCCCGGACAGCAGATTCTCACTGTACAGACGCTCCAGAGGCTTCAAGAAGCCATCCATATAATCAAGAATATAATCCACGATCTCGCGTATCTGACGAAAGTCCGGGCGCTCGCCCTCCTCCAGCGTCGTGTGCCTGAGCGAGAGCACATACAGCAACCGAGCCATGTTGCCGTGATCGCGGCGCAGTTTGTTAAGCGTAGACATGTGAAAACCTCCTGAGCTAATGGGCTGAGTCTTGCCTATCCTTAGGACCCATATTGAATCGTTCGTTATTGGAATACCATAGCCAGCAAGTTACGCAATCTTACACTTCTTTTGTTCCTTCAAACAAAGGCCTCGTCCAACGTAGGTTTTTGCCAGGTTTCGACGTTGCCGGTCGCTAGTCAACGATCATTTCGCCCTGCTAAATATGCAAGGTCGCCTCATTGCCACCAATCGAGGCAGTGTAGCGGTCGTAGCCTGCAACCCCTGCCCCGCCTGAAGTTCCCAGCGACTCGTCGCATCCAGCGAGATACTGTCTTTTTCAGAATCGCCCAAAATCCTCAAAAGACTACGGCCACTGGTCGTAGAGATAACATTATCCACGCTAAGGCCTTCGATTTTGTGATCGCCGGAACCTTGCATATCGATGATGGACCGAGCCTCAGCAACCTTCAACGCATACTTATCAAAACCAGTCGATCTACGGGAGCTGCGCCTGACGCTTGCGGAACTCTGTAACATGACCTCGGATACCCCAGGCCAACTTGGTGAGATTAATTAGCCTGAGTACCGACATTGAATGATAAATATGCGGAGCGGAAACAGGCTATACGTCGGCGGAAATCTTCTTTTGAACAGCTTTGCGGGAATTCACAGCCTGGGCGACCAGGATCATTTCGCCAATGTTCGAATTAATGCCAGAAATGGCAGGCACTTCGAGCCGACATCAGGCCGCACCTGGTACGCCGGGCTCGAGTCCATTTTTTTGACGATTTTTCTCTGAATCAGAAACGCGCCGAGAGCCCCAACCCTCCGGAAACAGCAGTGACATCGACGCCACCGCCGCCGAAGTCTTCATAATCACTGGCATCACGGACGTTTACCCAGAACTCAAGAGAAACGGGGTTCCAGTTATAGCCAATTCCACCACCCAACATCAGACCACTAAAGTCAAACTCTGCATCATAACCGCTGTACTCAAGCGTCTCACTGAAGAACCCGACCGAGCCATATGCCTTGAAACCATTGGTTGCGAGGCCAGTACCTGCAATCAGACTGCCTTCTACTGCCGTCAGATCGAGGTTCGAATCATCCTCATTGCTTTGATCAGCGTAAGTCAGACGAAATCCAACGTTGTCATTCACCGCAGCTGTTCCGAATATAGCAAAGCCCGAGAAATCATCCGTCTCGGTGCCATAGCCAGCATCTGCGCGAACAACCGTGGCAAATGATGCAATACCAACAGAAAACCTTTTATCCTCGCTAATCTCTTCTGCAAAAACAGTGGTGGAGGAAACTGCCAGTACTGCAACCATTGCTACTCTTTTAAACATGAATACATCCTTTTTTTGCACAGTTTTCATTCGATAGCGAGTTCTGTAGACGGCTAGGACTGCCAGAGGGCCGGCATACGCTGTCGCTTTCTAATAAGTTACATTTTCAATGCAAACAAAGGATGCCCCAAGCTGGTGCAAAGAGAAAGAAGCATAATGTTAAACTTAGTAATATATTCTTTTATTTCAGAACCTTACAAAAGTTAACCAATACACCATGTGTCGATATCATCACGAAGTAACACGCATACGACGGACTGTGTTGCATAATATGCCCAGTTCGAACCTCCGCGATTTGAGCTTTGATACACGCGAAAAGAAGGAAAGCCCTGCCGATGCCCTACCCCATCGAAGACAAGCTCGTTATTGCGGTTGCATCCAGCGCTCTGTTTGATCTTTCCGGGTCGGACCAGGTATTTCGGGAACAGGGTGAAAAGGCCTATCGAAAATATCAGGAGGCTCACCTCGATGAACCCTTGCGCAAGGGCGTTGCCTTCCCTTTCGTAAAGCGCTTCCTGAGCGTAAATCAGAAGTTTCCGGAGCAGTGCCCCGTAGAAGTGGTTTTGCTGTCACGAAACTCGGTGATTACCGGTAAGCGGGTTTTCCACTCTATTCATCATCACGGCCTGGACAATATCCGGGCGGCATTTCTGGAGGGCAAATCGCCCTACGCTTATATTCCCGCATTCAATGCCTCGCTGTTTCTCTCTGCCAATGCCAACGATGTGTCGCAAGCCATTGATTATGGTCACCCGGCGGGTACGGTTCTGCCGAGTCATGTCGTGGATGATGAGGGTGATTCAGAACTGCGCATTGCTTTCGACTTTGATGGAGTGATTGCAGATGACGCCTCAGAGCGGGTATTCAAAGCCGGCTCACTGGAGGATTTTCAGGAGCATGAGACGTCCCGCTCGCAAATCCCCCACAGTCCTGGCCCCCTCGCAGATTTGTTCCGTAAACTTTCGCACCTGCAAAAACTGGAGGACCGGGCGGTAATGGAAGATCCGGATTATCGGCGGGTATTAAGAATCGCCATTGTGACCGCCCGCAACGCGCCTTCCCATGAACGGGTGATTACGACGCTGGAGCACTGGGGCGTCGACGCCAACGAGGTCTTCTTCCTGGGCGGGATGAAGAAAGATCGCATTCTGAACGTGCTCAAGCCCCACATGTTTTTTGATGACCAGCGGTCGCATCTGGAATCCGAAGCTGGAGATATTCCTATGGTGCATATTCCGTTCGGGGTGGCGAATCTGGAAGAGAACCCAGGCTGATCATGCCTTTCGCGCTTCAAGCGCCTTGTAACGCTCTGCCAACTCCGCACGAATAGCACGGCGTTGCTGGCCGTTTGCGAAGCGTCTTATTTCATCAGGAGTGTGCGGTTCAAGTTCGGGTACTTTGACCGTTGCCCCGGAATCATCAACTGCCACCATGGTAAAAAAGCAGCTATTGGTGTGTCTGACCAGCTTTTCACTGATGTTTTCCGTGATCACCTTTATGCCCACCTCCATTGAAGTCTTTCCTGTGTAATTCACGCTCGCGAGGAAAGTCACCAGCTCGCCGACATGGACGGGCTGGCGAAAGGTTACCTGGTCAACAGACAGTGTAACGACATAAGTGCCCGCATAACGGCTGGCACACGCATAGGCTACTTCATCAAGGTATTTAAGCAGGGTGCCACCGTGCACGTTGCCCGAAAAATTGGCTTTATCCGGTGTCATCAAAACAGTCATGGTGAGTGTTGCTGATCCAAGAGCCATAGTGTTTTCTTAATTGGAGGGCGGGAGAGTTAACCCTCAGAATCAGCGATAGTAAGACGACCGTCAACCGTCTTGTCAGTAGCGGAGCTTAACCAGCCCCCAGTGCTTGCTCTGCTTCGGCGTAACGTGAACTTCGCGCCGAAAGCACGGCCTGAATTATGCCCGCGACGATAATCAAGGCACTGCCAGAAATTTGCAAAGTGTTCAGGCTTTGATCAAACAGGAACCACGCCAGAGCGACTACGGTAATAGGCTCCAGATAAGCCAGAGTACCAAAGGTCGCTGCCGGGAGGGCCTTCAGCGCAACCACCGCAAGCATGATCGCAAGAAACCCCGGAACAACGCCGGCGGCCACCAGCCAACCCCAATGCTCAGCGCCTATGCTGTCACCTTGCTGTAGCATGAAAGGCAATACGCATAAGGCTCCAGCGAGCATCTGGTAGCCACTGCGAGTCAGCACATGCACGCGGTCGTGAATTAATCGATTGGTCAGTATAAAAGCCGCGTAACACATCATGGCGCACAGCGCGTAAAAGAGACCGATCGATTCTTCCTTTCGCCCTGTAAGGTTAAAATTGAACTCCATCATCATCGCAAAACCAAACAGTGCCACGCCTATCAATGTAGCGCTTAGCCCGGACAACCGCTCACCCATAAAGAAGTGGGCCACGACGGACGCTGTTACGGGGGCCAGATACAACAACATCACAGCGTTCGCCATGCTGGTGTAAGTCAAAGCCATTACATAAAAGACGACAAAAGATGCGAGGAACGCGCCGGTCACCAAAACTTTAATGCCGGGCCAGATAACTATTTTATCTTTCTGGCCTGTAAACAACAGGAAACAACCCATCAGAACAGCGCCAATGAACAGGCGGTAGAAGGTAACAGTCTCGGCACTGACATCGGCATAAACAGCAATTGCGCCAATTGTGCCCATAAAAACCGCAGCGAACACGGCCGCCAGTATGTGTGGGTTCATTCTTTCAAAGTTCCTTAAGGGGCATTTTCCATGAGTAAAGCGACTGTTCCGAAATCAGGGATGGAGACTCTCTTTCGAGGCCGGGATCGAACTCCAGGAGGGTATACTGTTCTAAACAAATCCCAACCACTTGAAGAATTCGGAGCGTTGCGAAATGCTAAGTTGGATATAGACGCGTGGCAGGTTACAGCCCGACTTCCGGTTTGTCGACCACCTCAGGCGATTGTGGGGCTTTCCTGAATTGGCACGAAGTCCTTACGTTTCGCTCGAGCATCTGCACCAGGCTGGACCATTCAGACCTTTCAGTAAATTGAGAGAAAAATCATGAGTAAACTGATTAGTCTTTTGCTGCTTCTCTATATTTGCAGTGTCGTTTCAGGCTGTGACGAAAACACGCTCGCTCTGCAAGTCGGAACTAATCAGATAATCGATACGAAAATTCCCAGGGGGGACTCTCAGGTTACAATTCCATTCCTGATACCAGAGGGTATTAACGAAAGCGCACTGTCCTATGCAGTTCACTCTGCCCACTCTGAATTAACTATCGAGTTGCTTGATCCTGATGAAAAGCTGATTGCTTCGAGCTTGTCCGAAGAAGGCTGGTTCATGCCGGCTAAACATCTTTCCCCCAACAACCCCGAAAACACTTGGGGATTCAAGAAAATAGTTAACCCTACGTCGGGCATGTGGTCGGTCAGATTCACCAGAAGCACCGAGGCACCAAAGGGCGCAATACCCTTGCAACTCAGCATGGGTCTGGTGCCCAAATACTCAGCATTCATCAAACCCTACAATACCCGGGTTCAGGTGGGCCAGCCGATTCTGGTCGAGATGCGTTTGTCGGCACACGGCAAAACCGAACCAATTGAAGGACATCAAATAGACGTATTTAATGAGTATGACGAGAAGGTAGACGAGTTGCGGGTATCGAATCGCCTGACACGTGCGGATAACGTTCGAATCAATTCAACGGGCTCAAGTTATTTGGCAATATACACGCCTGAAACGATCGGGACGATGACCTTAAAAGCGGCGCTGCCTGTGAGCATAGACAATCAGCCTGCGGTTAAAGAGGTACGAAATAGCCTGGAAGTGGTGGCGCCGATTTTGAAAGTAACCGGCGTTACGTTTATGCGGTCATCAGAGAAGAGTAAAACCGTCGGGATACATCTGAGAGTCAATGTGGTGGTGAATGAACCCATTTGGTTAGTAGCCAGGGCAACGCTGGCTGTTGACGGGAAAAACATCACGACATCCAGAAATAAGGAGACGGCGGCGGGCGAAGCTGCAACATTCACATTCGATATTTCTGACATCCCTGAAGAACTGCTTAACACTCACGCTGTGCGGCTGGTACAACTTGATTTTACTGACTTTAACGTTGAGCAGTCGGCCGTTCTGTTGCAAAGCATTCCAATCGAAAAAGAGATTACCGATACGCCGTTTACCATCAGGTTTTAATGCTGCTGACATATTCAAGGCAACGCGCGTCCCCTGCAAAACGCTCCCGATAAATCAACGAATCGGATTTCCTGATAGAATTGCCTGAATAAACATCCGTTCTAGCGAAGCATTCAGGCTCTGCGCCTGGCTTTTAGTTATGACCACACACAAACGGTCAGAATTGAGCATTAAATGATCAAATCCGAATCTTTAGAAGACACCCAAAAACTCTCCGGAACCCCTGATAGAACAGGGATAGAGCCTTCCCGGCGCTTCTGCGTGGCCCCGATGATGGATTGGACCACCCCACACTATCGCTACCTCGCTCGCCAGTTAAGCCGGCACACCCTGCTCTATACAGAGATGGTTACTACTGGCGCATTGATTCACGGGGATACTGAGCGGTTTTTGCATCACAATTCCGCCGAATACCCGTTAGCACTTCAGCTTGGCGGCAGTGATGCCGGTGAGCTGGCGCATTGTGCAAGGTTGGCGGAGCAGTTTGGCTTCAGTGAGGTAAACCTGAACGTTGGCTGCCCCAGCGACCGGGTTCAGAACAACATGATCGGCGCATGCCTGATGGCGCACCCGGATAAAGTGGCAGAAGGCGTCAAAGCGATGATTGAAGCCACGCAGCTGCCGGTTACCGTCAAGCATCGTATCGGCATTAATGGCCGCGAATCCTGGGAAGATCTTTGCGAGTTTGTGGACAAGGTAAGCGACGCCGGGTGCCAGACATTTATTGTGCATGCCCGCATTGCCGTGCTTGAAGGCCTGAGCCCCAAGGAAAACCGGGATGTTCCCCCATTGAAATACGATTGGGTATACCGCCTGAAGCAAAAATATCCGCACCTTGAGATCATTATCAACGGCGGTATCAAAACCTTTGAAGAATGCCATGAGCACTTGAAGCATACTGATGGCGTGATGTTAGGTCGCGAGGCCTATCACAACCCCTGGCTTCTCGCTGGCGTAGACCCTGAGTTCTTTGGTACCGAGGCTCCCATTGGCTCACGCCATGATGCTCTCAGAGCCATGTACCCGTTTATTCAGAGCGAGCTGGAGCGCGGCGTTTTCCTCGGTCATATATCCCGACACCTGCTGGGGCTTTTCCACGGCGTACCCGGTGGGCGCCAGTTCCGTCGCTATATCAGCGAAAATGCTCATAAGCCCGGCGCAGATCTGGGAGTAATCCAGACCGCTCTGGAAAAAGTTCGGGAGCCCGTGCAGCAGGTAGTGAGTGAGGCGACAGAGAGCGCCTGACCGCGACCTTTTGGCATTATTACCAGAACCTTACTTTTTGCTGTCTTGTTCCTGTCTTGGCAGCCCGCTATTGTAGATGTACAACCCACATCCGGGATTCGGATGTGCTGAAAAAAATAACTCGGACGACAGCACGAATGGCCAACAAGCTCGACCAACTGAAAACCATGACCACGGTAGTGGCGGATACCGGTGATATTGGCGCCATTGCCCAGTGGCGCCCACAGGACGCCACAACAAATCCATCACTTCTACTCAAGGCCGCCGCTTCCGACGCCTATCGGCCTATGCTCGATAAAGCGGTTGCGATGGCGCGCAAACAAGGCGGCTCTGATACCGAACAGCTGACTGTGGCAACCGATATGCTGGCGGTTCTGGCGGGCCAGGAAATACTGAGCCTGATACCCGGTGTGGTTTCGACAGAAGTTGATGCGCGGTTGTCATTTGATACGGAGGCTACGCTCAGGCGCGCCCGTCGTCTGGTCGAGCTCTATGACCAGCAGGGAGTGGATACCCGCAGGGTTCTTATCAAGATTGCGTCTACCTGGGAAGGCATCCGTGCGGCGGAGATACTCGAACAGGAGGGCATTCGCTGCAATCTCACACTTCTGTTTTCATTTGTGCAGGCTGCAGCTTGCGCTCAGGCAGGGGCATTCCTGATTTCGCCTTTCGTCGGGCGCATACTGGACTGGCACCTGGCCAGCAGTGGCCGGGATAGTTTTCCTCCCGTCGAGGACCCCGGTGTGCTCTCGGTCGCCCGGATCTATAATTATTATAAGGCCAATGGTTTCAGCACAGTGGTTATGGGTGCGAGTTTCCGCAATACCGGAGAAATTGAAATGCTGGCAGGCTGTGACCGTCTTACCATCAGCCCGGCATTACTTCAGGAGCTGCAAGACGACAACGGTAATCTTGAGCAGAAGCTTTCGGCCTCTGGAGCCACTTCAACCGATGGCTTCGGAATTCTGGATGAAAAGCGGTTTCGTTGGGAATCCAATGAAGACGCAATGGCCACCGAAAAGCTGGCAGACGGTATTCGCCGCTTTACCAGCGACCAGATTGAGCTGGAGAACCGGGTTCGCCAGCTGGCCAGTAAAGCGGCCTGATTTTCAATGCACCTGAATGGTCATATCCGATTATGATTGAGAGCCTGAAAA
This sequence comes from Marinobacter sp., assembly GCF_048259445.1. Lineage (GTDB taxonomy): Bacteria > Pseudomonadota > Gammaproteobacteria > Pseudomonadales > Oleiphilaceae > Marinobacter. The sequence continues at coordinate 255,168 of NZ_JBLXHQ010000004.1, forward strand.
AACTGTTTAGTGCACCGCAAACAGAGCATCCTAAACTTGATGCCCATCAGCTTGCGGTTGCTGCAACCGCTTTAATGGTGCAGCTTTCGCGGGTAGATCACAATGAAGACGAGCGCGAACTGCAGGCTATCGTGGAATGTGCGATTAAAGCCCACCAGGTAACCCGGGAAGAAGCGGAAGAGATTCTCAGTGATGCGCTGGCGCATGCTGACGATGCCACTTCACTCTATGAATTTACCGGGCAGATAAATGAAAATCTGGATCAGGAGGGCAAACAGTCGCTGCTGGAAAATATCTGGCACGTCGCGCTCGCGGATGACCGCGTCGATAAATACGAAGAACACCTTATTCGCCGTATGGCAGACCTGCTGCATCTTAACCATCGGGAATTCATACAGGCGCGACACAAGGCAGAGAGCGCTCGCTCCTGACCGGAACATAACAAAGGAAATCGCATGCTAGCCATTCTTCATCCAAACACAACTCTGGACAGTGAAGCCTACCGCCAGACGATGCACTTCCTGGAGAATCTGCCGGGCGTATCGGTGCGGGTGCATGAGATTCAGGGTGTCAGCCAGCGGCTGACAGAGATATACCTGCTGGGCGATACAAAGCCCCTCGACATGGCAGAAATTGAAGCCCTGCCGGCAGTAGAACGAGCCATTCGGATATCCGACGACTACCGGATTCTGGGGCGCCATAGAGATGACAACCGTCAGACAGGCTTCAGCTATAACGGTGTGGATTTCAACCAGTCCAACCTTAATATTTTCGCAGGGCTCTGCGCCGTGGATGTTCCCGAGCATGTGGAAATGATGCTGAAGGCCCTTGAAGATAACGGTCAGGTTTGCACGCGCATGGGTGCCTACAAGCCTCGCACAAACCCCTATTCGTTCCAGGGTCACGGCAAAGGCTGCCTACCATGGGTATTTGAAAAAGCAGGCAAGCACGGTATCAAAGTGGTCGCCATGGAAATAACCCATGAAAGCCACATTGAAGAAATCGATACCTGCCTTGAAAAACTCGGGCGCCCTACCGGTGTCATGCTTCAGGTAGGAACCCGGAACACCCAGAACTTTGAACTGCTCAAAGCGATTGGCCGGCAGAGTACCTATCCGGTTCTGCTCAAACGTGGCTTCGGTATCACCCTGAACGAATCCCTTAATGCTGCGGAATACCTTGCCAGCGAAGGCAATGCAAACGTCATTTTCTGCCTGCGCGGGATGAAAACCGAAGCTGGCCAACCGCATCGTAACATGGTGGATTTTGCTCACGTGCCGGCGGTTAAACGGCTGACCCGTATGCCTGTTTGCGTCGATCCGTCTCATTCGGTAGGCACCCGTGAGAAGTCGCCGGACGGGATTCTGGATGTTATGCACGCAACGGCTCAGGGTGTCATCGCAGGGGCCAACATGGTTCTCGTGGATTTCCACCCTAAACCAGAAAAAGCTCTGGTAGATGGTCCTCAGGCGCTGCTTATGAACGAACTTCCGGCCTACCTGGAAGACATTCAGCTTTGCCACGACACCTGGATAAAGCGCCAGGCCATTTACCAACGTCTGAAAGGTGAAGCATCGGAATGATCGTCTACGGTCACCGGGGCGCCAAAGGTGAAGCCCCAGAGAACACCCTGGCTGGTTTCAGCCATGCCTACCGGCAGGGTGTTCGGCATTTTGAACTGGATCTGGTGCTATCGAAAGATGGCAAGCCCGTGCTGGTTCACGATCTGACCACTGATCGCACGACAGGCCAGAAAGGCCAGGTGAGCCAGTATACGGCAGCAGAACTTGCGGCCATGGACGCCCGTCGCAACACAATCTCGTGGCCGGTAAGAACCGGAATCCCTACGCTGGAAGATCTGCTTGATCAGTTTGGTGATGTCGAGCATTTCCAACTGGAAGTAAAAAAAGATTCTCGTGCCAGACTGAACATTCTCTGCAATCGTTTAACGGAAATCATCCAACACCGTAATCTCTACAAGACGGCGGCAATTACGTCGGCAGACACCTGGTTTCTGAAAGAAATACGAAGAAGAAACAAGCGCATTCGTACCGGGCTGGTAGCCGAGCGTAGGTTCCCACGGCCGCTCGGCGTAGCAACGCGGCTAGGCTGCCACTACCTGTGCATAAATTGGAAGCTTTGTTCGCCAGAGCTGGTTGAAACTGCTCGTAAAAGAGAAATGCATGTTTCCTGCTGGACGGTTAATCGCATTCAGGACATGCTTCAGCTGGAAGCCATGGGCGTAGACAGTATCATTACAGATTACCCTACAAGCACGCGTATGTACTTTGATAACCGCTCACGTGCTGCCGTTTCATTGCCTGACCGCCAGGAGAACACAACGGCGGGTAATGAGGCATTACCCGCCAACTGAGCACCAACCGCTCAAAAGATCCGGTTCAGGCCATTCAATGCAGCTACCCGATAAGCTTCTGCCATGGTCGGGTAGTTAAAGGTAGTGTTGATAAAGTAGTCGAGAGAATTGGCTTCGCCCTTCTGGTTCATGATGGCCTGGCCGATGTGAACAATCTCGGCTGCCTGGTCCCCAAAGCAATGAATGCCGAGAATTTCTCTGGTCTCACGATGGAAGAGCAGTTTCAGCATACCAACAGCCTCGCCGGTAATCTGGGCCCGGGCAAGATCCTTGAAAAAGGCCTGACCAACTTCATAGGGCACCTTGGCTTCTGTCAGCTCACGCTCGGTTTTACCAACAGAACTGATCTCGGGAATCGTGTAGATGCCGGTCGGCACGTCTGAAACAAACCGGAAGTGTTCATCCTGGACAATAGCCGAGGACGCAGATCGCCCCTGGTCATACGCGGCACTGGCAAGGCTTGGCCAGCCGATGACATCACCGGCTGCGTAGATGTTTTCCACCTCTGTGCGATAGTGTTCATCAACCGCCAGCTGGCCACGACCGTTGGCAACCAGCCCTACGTTCTCAAGCGCCAGACCATCCGTGTTCCCTGTTCGACCATTACACCAGAGAAATGCATCCGCCCGGATTTTCTTGCCAGACTTCAGGGAAAGCACGATGCCATGATCATCGCCGTCCACAGACGCATATTCTTCGTTGTGGCGTACCAGCACGCCATTGTTGCGCAGGTGGTAGCTCAGAGCATCCGAGATTTCATCATCAAGGAATGACAGCAGGCGGCTCCCCGGGTTAATCAGATCAACCTTCACACCCAGGCCGGCAAAGATAGATGCGTATTCCGAACCGATAACGCCGGCACCATAAATGACCAGCGTGCGAGGTGTGTGAGATAGATTGAGAATCGTATCCGAGTTGTAGATCCGATGATGACGAAAATCCACATCGGGCGGCAAGTACGGGCGTGAGCCGGTCGCAATCACTACCTGTTTGAAGTGCAGTGTCTCAACAGACTTGCTGCCGCGGACTTCGAGCCGGTTGTTGTCGAGAAACGACGCGCGCCCGTTGATCAGATCTACACGGTTGCGGGAATAGAACTGGGTTCTCAGTTTTACCTGTTTGCCAATAACCTTCTGTGCGTTTTGCAGCACCCGGGGAAACGAGAACCAGCGCGGCTCGCCGATATCCCGGAACATCTGATTGGTGTTGAAGGTAATGATCTGTTTGACCGAGTGACGCAAAGCCTTGGAAGGAATCGTGCCCCAATGGGTGCAGTTGCCTCCCACTGTCGGCTTGTCTTCAACGATAGCAACACGCTTGCCATGCTTCGTCGCGTTCATTGCCGCACCTTCACCGGAAGGACCAGCACCGATAACGACGACGTCGTAATGATGTTCTGCCATGCGCGCAGTGACTCCTTATTTACGTCATGAAAAAATAATTGTGATTATTTGAAATCTGCCAGCGTTTACTGCTTGCGACCAGCCCTGGTCGCATCATAGGCCAGTTCTTCTGGGGCTAGAGCCTCTGAAGCCACGCGCTGGTTCTCCTCTTCACACTTCTGGGTGTTACCACCACAAATATCACAGGACGAGCTGATGCCAAGCGCACCAATACCGCCACAGGTGCCGCTGATCGGCTTACGACCGAAAATCACGCCAACAGACATGCCGGCTACCAGCAGAACCACAATCAACAGAACCAAAAGAAAGGTACCCATGTTGCCCTCCCCTTACTGAGTAACATAGGACGAAAACGCCGGAGTCTGATGACCCTCAAAACCGTTTTCTGTCCGGATAATAAAATAGGCGGGAATATTCTCCCGCGTTGCGAGCGCACTCGCCCGCTCATAACCCATTACAGTGAAACCGGTCGCCAGTGCGTCGGCACTCATGCTGTCATCTGCGATAACCGTTACAGAAGCCAGATTATGCGTTATCGGCTTTCCCGTCTCAGGATCTATTGTATGGGAGAAACGTCGCCCTTCCGATTCGTAATAGTTACGATAGTCTCCGGAAGTGGCCATTGCGCGGGAAGGCAGTGCAACAATAAGGTTGATCATATGCTCTGCACCTTCCACCGGCTGCTCGATAGCAAGCCTCCACACGCTACCGTCGGGCTTCACCCCGCTGGTGCGGACTTCTCCACCTATTTCTACGAGATACGACTCTATTCCCTCACTATCGAGATAACGGGCCACCACGTCTACACCGTAACCTTTTGCGATCGCAGAAAGGTCAATGTACTGGGGCAACGCTGCCTTTACTGCGGGCGGATCAGCCCGGAGCGCAAGCTGTTCGAAACCCGTTGAAGACAGAACTCGGGCCAGGCTTTCTTCTGAAGGGATCTGTTCAGGTCTTGCATCCGGCCCGAAGCCCCAGAGATTCACTACTGGCCCGATGGTTACGTCGAACGCACCGGCTGTCAGCCGCGAAATCTCATCGGCTTTAGCCAGCACCTCATAAAGCCCTTCAGATACCGAAACCCAGTCCGACTGATCTTCTTGACGGTTCAGCTTTGAAAGTTCTGAATCTTTCCGCCAGGTCGACATGGAAGCATCAACGCCTTCCAGCGCTTCATCAATGCCGTTTGCAAGTGTTTCCAGCTTCTCGTGATCTGTCGGAGCGACAACGCTGATATGGTATGTAGTGCCGAACACCGGGCCTGAGATTTCCCAGACTTCTTCGTCTGGCTGAAACGAGCAACCCGCCAGGGCCACCAGTGCCAGCATCATAAAGATGCTGACAGAGGCCGCCCTGGCGGGTTGAAACATGCGGAATGTCATCTGAAAGGTTTAACCTCCGAAGTCATCCAGCATGATGTTCTCGTCTTCAACACCCATATCCTTCAGCATCTTGATAACCGACGCGTTCATGATAGGGGGGCCACACATGTAGAACTCACAGTCTTCAGGAGCAGGATGATCCTTCAGGTAGTTCTCGTAGAGTACGTTATGGATAAAGCCTGTAGGGCCTTCCCAGTTGTCCTCCGGCTGTGCGTCAGAAAGGGCAACGTGCCACTCGAAGTTATCATTCTCTTCGGCAAGCCCGTCAAAATCTTCCACATAGAACATCTCACGGACGCTTCGGGCACCGTACCAGAAGCTGATCTTGCGCTTAGAATTCAGGCGCTTGAGCTGATCAAAGATATGGGAACGCATGGGCGCCATACCGGCACCACCGCCGATAAACACCATTTCGGCCTCGGTCTTCTTGGCGAAGAACTCACCGAATGGCCCCATCACCGTAACCTTGTCACCTGGCTTCAGGTTGAACACATAGCTGGACATAATGCCCGGCAAGTGGTCAGTGCCCGGAGGCGGTGTAGCAATACGGATATTGAACTTGAGAACACCCTTCTCTTCCGGATAGTTCGCCATGGAATAGGCGCGGATGGTCTCTTCCTTGTTGATGGCCTTGTAGCGCCAGATGTCGAGCTTGTCCCAGTCACCGTGAAACTCTTCTTCAATGACAAAATCCTTGAAGCCGATTTCATACGGAGGGCACTCAAGCTGGACATAACCACCAGCGCGGAAATCTACTTCCTCGCCCTCTGGCAGTTTGAGCACCAACTCTTTGATAAAGGTGGCCACGTTATGGTTGGAGACAACCTCACACTCCCACTTTTTAACACCAAAGAACTCTTCAGGAACCTCAACCTTCATGTCCTGCTTGACCGGCACCTGGCACGACAGGCGCCAGCCTTCCTTCTCTTCACGATTCGTGAAGTGGGTCTTTTCCGTCGCCAGCATCGCGCCGCCGCCTTCAAGCACCTTGCACTTGCACTGCGCGCAGGTACCGCCGCCACCACAAGCTGAAGACAGGAAAATACCACTACCAGCCAATGTGCCCAGAAGTTTGCCGCCGGCTTCCGTTTTCACGGTGTGTTCCGGGTCGTCATTGATTTCGATGGTCACTTCACCGGTGCTTACCAGTTTGGATCTCGCCGCGAGGATGATCGCCACAAGCGCCAGAACGATAACGGTGAACATGACCACGCCGAGTATTATTTCTGTATACATGGTCTCGCCTTTTCGTTAAACCGAATCACC